>NZ_JABEPR010000009.1 GCF_013044515.1 Sphingomonas sp. ID1715 | reverse complement strand
GGTGCAGGTGGGTGCGCTGTTCGAGCTGTTCTCGAACGGCACGGGCGAGGCGTTCCTCAACGGCAAGATCGAGGACCCGAGCCTGGCCGCGCCGCTCTACGTGTCGGCGTTCCGCCAGGAGGACGGCAGCTACAACGTCGTCTGGTCGCGCCCGACGCGTCGCCGCGATCTCGCCGCGGAGATGGCGCCCAAGGCCGACGAGGGCCTGCCGCCGCTGCCCGGCGCCGACGAGACCGCCGGCCCCGCCACCCAGGGCGCCGAGGCCGGCCTCGGCCAGTCCTCCGCCGAACATGCCTTCGGTGGCGAGCCCCAGGAAGGCGGTCGCCGCCAGCGCAAGCCGCACGGTTCCGAGGCCGCCGAACCGGCCGAAACCGCCGACGCGACCGCCTGACGCGATCCATCTCCCCCGCCGCGCCCAGCCTCCGGGCGCGGCCCCTTGCAGGGTCCGTTTCGCACGTCGCGAAGCGGGCCCTGTCTCTTTTGACAGCGCGCACCCGCACGCCGACCAACAGCGAGGATCCCTCCATGCCTTCACTTGCCCAATCCAGTCTCCCGACCCGATCGCCCCACGACTTGTGCGGCCTCACTGCCGACTTCGTCGCGCTCACCAGCGCCGAGATCGTTTCCGCCGAGGGTAGCGTGGGCAAATTCTGGGCCGGTGACGGCAGCCGGGAATGCATGCTGGATGACGATTGTCTGGTTGCTCGCCATGTTGTGCCCTTCGCGAGCTATCCCTGGCACGTCTGGCACCACATCGCCGCCGAAATCCTCGGCGGCGCCTATGACCTGCGGGACGCCTCGCAGATCGAGCGACTGATCCAGCTCCGTGGCCTGTTTCCGCGCGACGGCGCGTCGGCCCCGCACTGGATCGCGCTCGACCAGACCGATCTCGCGACCTTGCTGGAACGCCAAGAGCATCCGAATAGCGAAACGGCCCAGCTTTCCCGTCTGCGCCTCGATGGTCTCGATGCGGGTCTCGGCCTTCCCGCACCCGAATATTATGTCGATGCGCGCGAGATTTCCCGAGAGACCTGGGAATCGATCTCGCACCTGACCTTCGATCAGGCTTTCGCCGATCCGGAAGGCCGGCCCTACGACCTGATCTTCGACAGGCCTGACCTCACCACCGGACACGCGTCCGGCCTGGCCTTCGCGGCGCTTCACGAACTGCAAATCGTGTTGACGGAGGAAAGGCCCGTGCCCCCGGAGGATGGCGACTTCCAGAGCGATGCGATGTTCGAGACCTTTACGGCGAAGCTGGCGGATATGATCGCAGCCGCGCCCGCCTGTCTCGCCCTTGCCCATGGCGATACCAACGGTCGGATCGCCGCCGCAATCGACTTCGTGGACCAGCGCTGCCCAGGATGGTCCGAGAACTTTTCCACGTCGCCCTCTGGCGGTGAGCTTCGTCCCGTTCCTCTCGCATGGAGCCGGCAGATCGCAATCGCGGGCCTGCGTGATGCGTCCGGCGAACATGCCCTCGTGCAGAACGCTGACGAAGTCCCCGCCTCCTACGCCATCTATGCTGAACGCCATGATGGCTCCCTGGAATGGCTCGGAACGGCGTCCACCATTGCCGATGCGACGCGTCTCACAAGCGCGATCGGATCGGCCTCGGCACCGCGTATGCTCTCCGCATTGACCGATTGAACCCTTTGACCGCGACGCGGTCGCTCAATGGCGCTCACGGCCCGAACCTGGTCCCACCGCTTCTTCCGCCCTCCAACATGCTCCCCGACGTGCCCGGTCCCGCGCCTCCCGGCCGCGCACGACCCTTGAGGGCCTGCCTCGCACATTCCCCGCGAGGCAGGCCCTGTTTTTGTTCTGCGGGCAAGCCACTTGCTCCGCACCGTCGCACCTTCAATCGCCCTCCTGCGGGACCCTTCGCCGGACGATCGCCAGCAATGCGGCGACGACACACCCCGCGACGATCCCGAATGTCAGGTCCTTCACCAGGGTCAGGCCGAAGGTCGCGAGCAGCACCGAGGCCGTGGGCCAGCTACGGATCAGGCGCAGGAATTCGGCCTTCTCGGCCATGTTCCAGCACACCACCAGCAGGACGCCGGCGAGCGCCGAGAGCGGTACATAGCGCGCCAGCGGCGCAGCCACGAGCATGAAGAGCAGGACGAACAGCGCATGCAGCATGCCCGACACCGGGCTGATCGCGCCAGCCCGGATGTTCGTCGCGGTTCTCGCGATCGTGCCGGTGACGCTGATCCCGCCGAACAGGGCTGAGACGATGTTGGCGAGACCCTGCGCGACCAGCTCCATGTTGGAGCGATGCTTGCGTCCGGACATGCTGTCGGCGACCTTGGCCGACAACAGGCTCTCGACGCCGCCCAGCAGGGTGAACGAGAGCGCCGACGGCAGGAGCTGCAGCACCAGCGCCCATGACATCTCCGGTGCCTGCGGCGTCGGCAAGCCGCGCGGGATATCGCCGAAGCGGCTGCCGATCGTCTCGGCCGGAAGCTGCATCCATGCGGCGGCGATGGACGCCAGCACCACCGCGATCAACATGCCGGGCCAGTTGGGCCGATACCGGCGCAGCACGAAGATCAGCGCCGCCGAGCCGAGGCCCAGCACCGCCGCCGCAGGCGTCGCCGTCGCTGCCGCCTTGCCGAGCGCCAGCAGCTTGGGGATCAGCGGGCCGGGTTCCGCGCCCGCGAGATGCAGACCGAACAGATCCCGGATTTCGCCTGAGAAGATCGTCACGGCAATGCCGCAGGTGAACCCCACGGTCACGGGATGGGGAATGTGGCGGATCAGCGAGCCGAGGCGCGAAAGCCCGATCAGCGTCAGCATCGCGCCCGACAGCATCACGGTCACGAGCAGCCCGTTCAGACCGAACTTCGTCGTCGTGGCAGCCACCAGAACGATGAAGGCCCCCGCGGGTCCCCCGATCTGGTAGCGGCTCCCACCCAGCGCCGAGACGAGGAACCCGCCGATGATCGCTGTATATAGCCCTCGCTCGGGCGACACGCCGGAGGCTACGGCGATCGCCATCGACAGAGGCAGCGCCACGATCGCCACCGTCACCGCAGCGAGCACGTCCTTGCGCAACGACGAGAGGGAATAGCCTTCGCTCAGGGCCGTGACGAGCTTCGGCCGGAAGAGATGGGCTGTCGCCGTACCGTCAGGCATGCCTACGCCGCCGATGCATTGTCCTGCGTGCGCCGCACGGGCTCGCGCAAGGTCGGGCTGGTGGGATCGCGCAGCCGGACACCCCGCCCGCCGCTCGCGCTGATGCTATTCTCCCGGATCAGCTCGATCCCCTCGCGCTCAAGCGCATCGACCACCTTGGTCAGCGTATCCACCACGCCCCGGACATAGCCATCGCTGGTCGCTTCCATGCGCTGGATCGTTGGCAGCGAGACGCCGGCGCGCTCGGCGAGCGTGCGCTGGTCGATTCCGAGGAGCGCGCGCGCCGCGCGAAGCTGAGCTGGGGTGAGCATCGCCATGATGTAAAATACATCAGGAATGACGTCAAGGATTGCTCAGAAGCGAGGCTGACTATCTGAATAGCGATCCTAAACTTGCATCTGGCGTCCTCAAACTGCTAACGAACCGGGCATCAACCCCCTCGCAAACCGCGCGCGCTTGCCGCGACGCCCCAGTTATTCGGAGAGTTTCGATGTCGGACGCCCTTATCGCTGAAACGCTGGCGGCTCCGACTCGCCATCGCCGCCTCGCTGCCTGGGTCGACGAGATCGCCGCCCTCACCAAACCCGACCATATCCACTGGTGCGATGGCTCCGAGGCCGAATGGCATGCCCTGACCGAGCAGCTGGTCGCGGCCGGAACCCTGCGCCGCCTCGATCCCGCGAAGCGCCCCAACTCCTTCTGGGCCGCCTCGGACCCGCGCGATGTCGCGCGCGTCGAAAGCCGCACCTTCATCTGCGCCGAAAACGAGGCCGACGCCGGACCGACCAACAACTGGCGCGCGCCGGACGAGATGCGCGGCACGCTCAAGGACCTGTTCGACGGCTGCATGCGCGGGCGCACCATGTATGTCGTGCCCTTCTCCATGGGCCCGATCGGCTCGCCGATCAGCGCGCTCGGAGTGGAGATCACCGACAGCCCCTATGTCGTCCTCTCCATGCGCGTGATGACGCGGATGGGCACGCCCGCGCTCGACGCCTTGGGCGAGGACGGCGAATTCGTGCCCGCGGTCCATTCGGTCGGCGCGCCGCTCGCGCCCGGCGAGGCCGACGCCGCCTGGCCCTGCAACGAGACCAAATATATCGTCCACTTCCCCGAGACGCGCGAAATCTGGTCCTATGGATCGGGCTATGGCGGGAACGCCCTGCTCGGCAAGAAATGCTACGCCCTGCGCATCGCCTCGGTCATGGCCCGCGACGATGGCTGGCTTGCCGAGCATATGCTCATCCTCAAGCTGACCTCACCCGAGGGCCGCGTGCATTATGTCGCCGCCGCCTTCCCTTCGGCCTGCGGCAAGACCAACCTCGCCATGCTGCAGCCGACCATTCCGGGCTGGAAGGCCGAGACCATCGGCGACGACATCGCCTGGATGCGCTTCGGTGACGACGGCCGGCTCTACGCGATCAATCCCGAGGCCGGATTCTTCGGCGTCGCGCCGGGCACGAGCGCGACCACCAACGCCAATGCGCTCGCCAGCCTCGACGCGAACACCATCTTCACCAACACAGCGCTCACCGCCGATGGCGATGTCTGGTGGGAGGGCCTCACCAAGGAGCCGCCCGCCGGGCTGACCGACTGGCGCGGCCAGGCCTGGTCTCCCGATCTCGGCACGCCGGCTGCCCATCCCAATGCGCGCTTCGCCTGCCCCGCGGGGCAATGCCCGGCAATCGCGCCCGAATGGGAGGACCCCAGGGGCGTTCCGATCTCGGCCATTCTCTTCGGCGGCCGCCGAGCGACGACCGCTCCGCTCGTCACCGAGGCCTTCGACTGGCAGCACGGCGTGTTCCTGGCCTCCAACGTCGCGTCCGAGGGCACGGCCGCGGCCGAGACCAAGATCGGCGACGTGCGCCGCGATCCCTTCGCGATGCTGCCCTTCTGCGGCTATAATATGGGCGACTATTTCGCCCACTGGCTAAAGCTGGGCGCGGAGGCGTCGGACGCGGCCAAGCTGCCGCGCATCTTCTACGTCAACTGGTTCCGCAAGGATGTCGACGGCCGTTTCCTCTGGCCCGGCTTCGGCGACAATGCCCGCGTCCTCAAATGGATCGCCGATCGCCTGGACGGGCGCGTCGAGGCCGAGGACAAGGCCATCGGCCGCCTTCCCAGGATGGACGACCTCGATCTGGCGGGACTCGATCTCTCCGACGCAGCCGTGGCAGCCCTCCTCGCCGTCGATCACGACGAATGGCGCGCCGAGGCCGAGCGCATCCGCCGCGACTATGCACGCTTCGGCGACCGCCTGCCCGCGGCGCTGACCGCCGAACTCGGCGCGCTCGAAGCGCGTCTGGCCTGAAGGGCGCGACCGACCATGACCGATACCAGCGACGACTATGTCTATGACGAAGCCTCCGGCGAATGGATCAGTCCGGCCGAGGCCGCCGCGAATGCCCACGCCGCCGAGGCGATCGAAGTGCGCGATTCCGTCGGCAACCTTCTCGCCGATGGTGATAGCGTCATCACGATCAAGGATCTCAAAGTGAAGGGCGCAGGCCAGACCCTGCGCAAGGGCACCGTGATCAAATCGATCCGACTCACCGGCGACGCCCAGGAGATCGACTGTCGATACGATGGAATCAAGGGGCTGGTCTTGCGCGCAGAATTCGTCCGCAAGCATTGAACGGACGAGTACCGTTTGCCTTGGACAATTTGCCCCGCAATGCGGGACATTCTGTCGTTCGCCTGCGTTGAGCATCGCCGCATGTCGCTGACTATGCACGTGCATCGCTGGATCATGCCGGTGGCATGAGAGTTGCTTCGCGACCTCCGCCAATCAAGGAGAAACTAGCGATGGCTCACGACATCAAGGAAGGCATGGAAATCATCGGCGCCGATGGCGTCCATGTCGGCACCGTCGATCGTCTCGAGGGCGACCGGATCTAGCTCGGGAAACATGACAGCCACGGCGCCCACAGCGGCCACCACCACTATATCAGCATCGGCCTGGTCGCCGGTGTCGAAGGCGACCGCGTCCGCCTCTCCGCCAACGCCGACGTCGCGCTCTCCTTCGAAGAAGAAAAGTCCGGAAAGCCCGTCCAGGACTAGACCCGTTGTTGCACGCCCGCACGGGCGCTAGTCTTCAAGAAGCCCGCCCGGGTAGACGCACGACCTTTCCGTGCGTCCTCCTGTCATGGCGAGGCCGATCACAGGGGGATGCTCATGAACGACCGAGGGCTATTTCTCGCACGATTGTTCCTTGGCATCCCCTTCATCGTATGGGGTGCGATGAAGCTCATGGGCGGCGCGGCCGCCCTCGTTCCCGGACTTGCAGCCATCGGCCTGCCCGACCCCCTGATCTTCGCCTATCTGATCGGCCTTTGCGAGCTTGTCGGCGGGATCGCGATCGTCCTGGGTTATCCCGTCCGCACGGTTGGCATCCTGCTCGGGCTCTGGTGTCTCGCCACGGCCAAGCAGGCGCACATGGGCAATCTCACCGAAATCCTGAAGAACGCGACCATGGCGGGCGGCTTCTTCCTGATCGCCGCGACCGGCGCGGGCTCCCTCTCCCTGTTCCGCGGGATACCGCCAGGCCGGCTCGCCCGTCTGCGGTAGATAGCCTCGCCGTCCTTCCCGGCTTTCCTCGCCGATAGGCCGCATCGAGCCACCATCTTGGCGACAGGCGGGCCGGCCCGACCGCAGGAAGCGTCGCCGAGGTCTCTGCCTGCCGACCGCTGATATCGCTCGAGCCGGAGCACCCGTCGCCGTGCCGCGGTGCGCTGTCCTCTTGCCGGACGATCCAGCGCCATGCCCTTCCTCGTGCATGGCACTCGCCGACCGCTGGCCGGCATGACCTGATGGCATCTCGCCGTCCCGGACGCCGCGCCCTGTCGATCCCGCACACGAGGCCGTCCCCAGACCGCTCGGGCGAGGCCGACAATCCGACGCGCCGCCGCCGTGCAGGGCAGGTGTCTCGCTTTGGCTGACCCCGAGTGAAGACCGTCCATGGCGAGGGCCTTCGCGATATCGCCGGTGGGCCATCCGCTTGAGTGGATGAACGCTACGCCCGTGCGGGGCCTCCGCAACCCGCCATTTTCCGACCGTGTTGAGGCCTGGCGGCCTCTGCCCGCACCACTCGAAAAATGGGGGTTTCCCCTCGCTGGCGCTCGGGTGCGGTGTCCCCTCGATCACGGGCCTTCGGACAAGTTCATCCCAGCGGGATCGGCCCGCTGGCGTGAGACGCGAAAGGCATCAGGCCATGAACAAGGTTTTTCTCTCGGGCCGCATCACCTCGGACATCAGCCGCTTCGGCACGGACAGCAAGGGCGGCGTCAGCTTCAGCCTCGTCACCTCCAAGCCGGTCATCAAGGACGGCCAGGTCCAGAAGGACGACAACGGCTACACCGAGACCTACGACGAGTTCCACACGGTCAAGGCCTTCAACGGCCTCGGCAAGTCGGTCGCCAACCACAAGAAGAAGGGCGACAAGCTCCTGGTGGTCGGCGAGATCCGCTACAGCCGCAACGAGCGCGACGGTCGCACCTACTACAACACCGACATCGTCGCCGAGGAAATCGAATTCCTCTGACCGTCCTTCCGGGCGGTCGCGCGCGGCCGCCCTCCACCTTTCGATGGAGAGCACAAATGTTCACCCTCACCAGCTTCGACGACATCGCCGGCATCGCCCACGGCATCGAGACCACCAACCCCTGCATGGTCGAGCGCATCCGCCGCGCGGCCGACAGCATGGGCCGCCACGAGATCGCCGCCCGCCTTGGCCAGGCGATCACCGAGGCGACCGACGCCGCCCACGCCCGCGACTTCGAGCAGGCGCAGTTCGGCGAAGCCAGCGCCGACGCGATCGTCGACTGCGAATATTATGACGATCTTGCCGCGGCCTGGTCGCTGGTCGCCAGCGAGCACCAACTGATCGTCCCCCATTCCATCTTCGCGCACGACGGGTCGGTCCATTGACCCGTCGGCCTTCCAACAGGACAACGCTCATGCACGCACAATCCACGCCCGCCCGGTCCGCCGACCATTGCTTCGGCATCATCATGCACCACCGCCTCGCCTGGTGGCTGGTCGAATTTCCCGATCTCGATGCGACCCCGCTGCGCGCCCGCAAGCTTTCAGGCCGGCTCACGCCGGCCCTTGCCGACTGGCTACGCTGCGAGACCGGCGATCCGCGCCTCGGCGACGATATCGCCGCGCTCAATCCGGACAGCCGCTGCTGGTCCGGCGAATTCTCCTATGTGCCCGCGGCCGGCGCCGCCGATCTGTTCGACATCGATGCCCATCCCTGGGGCAGCGAGGCCAGCGAACTGGAGACCCGGCTCGCGCGCGCGATGATCGATGCGACACTGCACCCGATCCCCTCGGGCTTCATCTCGATCTTCGGTGCTTTGCCGCCCGAGAACCAGCCGGTGCTTGCGATCCGGTTGAGCGGCTATACCTGCTCCACATTCGAGCTGATGACGGTACGGTATATGCCGACCTACCGGCCGCGTTCGCCCTGGCGCGACATCTCCGGCGATGCCGTCGGTGACAGCGGCAGCGATATCCTTGGATGGCAGCTCGCCGCCGACTGGATCAGGCCGACCTGATGCCGGCGGCGAGGTCGGCACACGCCGGCCTCGCCCCGTGCCTAGGGCGAGCTTGCCACCCGCCCAGCATCCCCTGAAACTCGCGGCGCGGCGCCCTCGATGGCGGCGCGGGCATTTGCCGTGCTCACCCGCCTCTGACCGGACCGGGTTCAAAGCGAATGTCGCCTCGCGTCACGTCTGCGTGCCGCGCGGTGCTGCGTGCTGGCTGCGGCGTAAGTTGCTCGTGCTGCGGGATCTCACCGATCGATCAGACTTCGTCTGAAAACCGGGCTGTGTGGGGCCGGCGAGGTCCAGGTCATCGGTCCTGCGATAGGGCTGGCCAAGAAGGGTTGGCGCATCCCGCCCTTCGCTCGGGCGAAGGACGGGACCGGGGCTCTATTCGCTAAGCCGCCGCCCGCGCGTGCCGCGCGAGCCCCGGCTAAGCTCACGGAGCCGAAGCGGAGCTTCGTCTCCGCCCTGCCGGGTCACGATCCCACTTGCGGTTGACGAGCGGGGAAGGATTTTCATTCCTATTCCTCTCTTGTGTCTGCCTAGTGTGGCATGCGGGGTTGGCGGTCCGTCGAGCATGAGCGGTCCCCCCAATTTTTGCGTGCGCCCGCTGGCGCGGCCCCCCGAAAAAATCGGCTCCCCCGCTCCCCGCGCGGCGGCGTTAACCCGGGTCCGGCCGCGAGCGGCCGGCTTCCCGGTTAACGTGCCCGACCTCCCTGACCACCGCATGCCCTGAGCCAGGCCTCATCCCGAGGATGAGACATCCAGAACCCATGGAGGCTCACATGACCAAGTCTTTCTCGAACTTCGCAGATCTCGCCAGCTTCATCGCCAGCGAGACGGACAGCCACGACCGCGCCGCCACTTACGAACACGCTTTCATCGAGCATGACGAACGCGCGAAGCTCTCGCCGGTCGACGAGGCCGAGCAGCTCGACATGCCCGACCCGGAGCAGGCCCGTGTGGCCGTTGAGATGGTGATGGCGACGCTGTTCGATGTGTTCCGCGACACGCGCCTCGAACCCTATGCAGCCGATCTCGCCTGGGGCTTCGTGAACAGCTTCCACGTCGTCGCGAAGCGCATCAACGACCGAGAAGACGATGCCGCGAAGGAGCTTGGCGAACTCGCCCGCAACTTTGACCCGAGCGAGATCTACGCCGCGCAGCTCGAAGACGCCCAGCTTCTCTGCCAGACGCTGCAAGGGTGCCGCGATGCGATGGAGTGCATGCGCGACCACGCCTCCGAAGTCTATCGCGTCGAGACCGGACGGCCCTATTCGCCGACCCGCGGCAGCCGGGTGTCCCGAGGCGTCACCGCGTCGATGATCGATGCCCGCGACTATCTCGCTTCCCGAATTCGAGAGCGCCGCGAGCAGTTCGCGCCCGAAGGTCCGGTTGTCGCATTCTCCGGCGGGCAGGTCTGGGAAGACCATGAGGGTCTCTGGCGCGGGCTCGACTCGATCAAGGCGCGCATCCCGGAAATGATCCTCGCAACGACCGCCCAGACCAAGGGCTGCGATGCGATTGCGCAGGCATGGGCGGCAGCGCGCGGCGTGAAGGTCATTCTGTTCAAGCTCGACCGCCGGTTGGGCGCCAAGGCCGCCTTCGTCCGCAACGACCGGCTGCTGGCCCTGAGGCCGGTGGAAGCCGTCGTCTGCGAAGGCTCGGGCATCCAGATGAACCTCGCCCAGAAGCTGCGGCAGGCAGGCGTGCCTCTCCATGTCGTGAAGCTCGATGAGACCGTGAAGGCGCGGCTCGCCCAGCCCAAGACCGATCTCCCGAAGTCCCGCGACGAGTTCGATCCCTGGACGCAGGATGACTACTACCGCGACATGGTGAACGGCGGTCGCCAGCGTCGTCGCTGACGCACCCTCGAGAGGCTCCGGCATCCGCCGGAGCCTCTCTTCTTTCTTGCTGCGAGGAAGCGGCGCACGCGGGCATCGAACCCCCGTGCGCCGCGACTGCAGCGTCCCGCCAAGACGGGCCCGACAAGCTGACCGTGGGCGGCCGCCAGAAAGAGGAGAGGGGAGGGGCAAAGCGCCTTCAGTCGAGGAGACCAAGCCCGTGTCCATCCTGTTTCGCATCACCGAACCGGCCGACGATGCTCTCTCGCCCAGCGCTATCATCACGGCGCGGAAACTCGCGGCGCTCCGGCGGTTCCTCCGCTCCGAGGGAGACCGCATCGGCGTCGCGCTGCTTGAACCCGACGAGTATCTCGGCGACAGCTTCGAGGCGCGCGTCTGTCCGCTCGCGCTCGCCGCCATCACCAGCATCTTCGACCATGACGCCGCCGTGATCGCGGTCATCGAGGAAGCCCAGTTCAGAGGACGGCGCATCGCCATCCATCACTGCCCCGCCAGCGCCGAGATCACGCTGTGCGTCGCCCTCACATCGGATCAGGGCCTCGAACTCGATCTCGCCTATGGCAATGCCTATGCGCTGCTCGAAGCCCTCGCAATCGAGGCGGAAAGCGTCGGCGACATTCCCGTCGAGCTCCTCCGCGCCCGGCTGTCCGATCCGGCCACGCCGAGCCGGGCGGCACTGCGCGGCGTCGATCATTATCTGCCCCGGCTCGAGCGTCTCGTCGCGAGCGCGCCGGCGCATGATGACGCTCGGTTTGCGTGGGCCTGAACGGTCAGTTCGTCGCCGACGGAACGCCATCGACATAACGCTCGAGAAGGCTGTCGATCGCGGCCTGCAGATGACAACAGGCCCTGTCTTCTTCGGCCTCTTCGAGCGCCTTCATCGCCTGCCGCATCAGGACCAGAGCCAGCGCGCGCCGGATCTCCGGATCGTTTCTCAGATGGTCGATCGCGTCCGACGCTTCAGCCGCTCGCGATGCCATCTCCGGCGGACGAGACTCCACCTTCTGCCCTGACTTGCTCATCCCACGCTCCCCGGATGCGCAAGGGCCAAACCCTTGCCGAAACTCCCGCGCTCTGGGCGCGGGAGCCGGGGCTGGTAACACGTCGAGACATGCGCCTACGCTTTTAGCACCGAGGCACCTGGACATATGCGCAGGCACCCCGGCGTGAAACCACACCGAGCTGCCTTTCTCGACGGGATTACCAGTCCCGGCGCCACGGCCTTGGTGGCGCAAGCGCTCGCCTATCACAGAGATGGAACGACACCAAGTTGCCTCTGTGCGAGCCGCTCCTAGACGTGCGATGCGGTCCATCCGGACGCCCGCACGACGCTCGGGGGCAAAGCCAAACCACTCTCACATCTCGGCATCAGACGGAGCTTCATCGCCACAGTTTGACGCTGGGTGTCTCTCGGCCGTCAAGGATCAGCGGTCCCCCCAATTTTGCCGCCGATCCGCTCCGCTACCCGGCAACAAAATCGGCTCCCCCGCTGCCCGCTTCGCGGCGGCCATGCCGTCCCTGACCGCCTCAACACCGCGTCCCGATGAGCCCATCCTCATCGATGAGAGATGGGGAGCACGGCATCATCCTGATGGAGGCTCTTATGGACAACCTTTCCGACGATCTCCGGGCGCTGTTCAACGCTCCGATCTGCCCGTACTGCGCGACGCTCTACGATCCTGAGCATTATGACGAAGTCGATGAATGCGCCCGCTGTTCGAACTGCGGCAGGACATACCAGGTCGCAGCCGAACACCGCCCACAACAGGCGCACACTCCGCAGGACGATCCGCTATCCGCAGCCGCCCAATCGGATAGTCTGGCGCAGTTTCGGGAGGAGGCGGACCGCGTCTCGAAAGCGATGATGCACCAGACCGCCGGCGGCAGCTACGAGATGTATGAGCGGTGGTTCACGGAGGCGCTGGAGCCGACCATCGACAAGCTCGATCCGGCGCTCCGGTCACAGGCAATCGCGATCGCCACCGAGCTTGGCTATATCGACGATCCCGAGATCATGGCCGCCGGTTTCGGACCAGGCCTCTGCTCGATCAGCGGCATCGACGAGAACTACTGCCACTGCGGTCGTCATCCCTGACGCCATCCGGGACCGGGCCTCGCGCTCGGTCCCTTTTCTTTTGCCGCTGGCATCAAGTCCCGGCTCGCTCGCGTGCCGCGCGGACCCGTCGGTCCGCACGCCGCTACGCCTTGCCGGGGTCTCCCGACGAGAGGAAACATCTCTCACAGACTTCCCATTCTGTCGGACGCCCGAGACCGCCTCAAGGACGGCGGGGCCCCACCATTTTCTCCGGCGGATCAGGCGCGGCGCTTCTCCTTCGGCGTCCTGGCCGCCGAAGAAAATCGTGACCCCCACCGCCGCTTCGCGGTCGCTTCGCGATCCTTGACCCGGCCTCGGCCGCCCGACGCGCCGCTCCTGTCATTCAAGACAGACAGGAGCCTATCATGCAGATGATCTCGACCAGCGCCGCCGCCGACAACGCCGCCTTCTTCGCCGCCATCGCGAACGCCGAACGTCGCGCGCTTCACAGCTACTTCGACCAGCATGTCGTGGCGGACGAGGAGGCCGGCTACATCACCATCGACGAGGGGGATTACGGCGCGCTGCCGATGACGATCATCGACCGGATCGTCCATAGCGTGCCGGGCGGGCGGCTTGACGAATTCTGAGACAGACGGGGAGGGGCGCGGGCGCCTCTCCCCTTTTTTTGTGTGGCGATGTTACGGGCATGAGGGGCATCGAGCCCCCCATGCCCGTGCCGCGACAAGGGTCGCGGCGGGGGCTGTTCAGGCCGTCAGGCGCTTTTCCACTTCCTCGATTCCCAGCGACTTTATGCGGGCGACCAGCCCACTCAATCGCTTGCCGTCGAGCTTGAGAAGACCGGTCTTCTCGATCGCCTGTATCGCGGCCTCGCGTTCCTTCTCTTCCAGTCGTTGCCGCCGCTCTTCCAGCTTGCGGCCTTCTTCTTCAAGCGCGGCTCTTTCCTGTTCCAATGTGCGTGCCATGATGGGCCTCTTGGTTCACGCTGATCGGGCTATGAACGGTCCGACTATAGGCGCTCATCGAGCCTGCCGAAAGCGCTGAAACGCACCCGCGATCGCGTGGTCCGTCAATCGCCAGCCGGCATTTCCTTCCGACCGCAGGCCGGCACGGAGCCCCGCCGGAGGCGCTATCCCAACCATTCCGAACGCGTCCTGGACGCTCCGAGGGTCTGGACTCAGCCCTGGTGCAGAGAAGCACACCGAACGCACCTTCGGTGCATAGGTTCTGGAACAATTCCAACCGGTTATGGCGTTTCCGCTCGGTGGGACACTGTGGGACATGGTTTCGCCGTTCCCGAAACCCACGGAAATCCGCCATTTTCGCGTGTTACAGGCGCACACGCTTGCTGCGGGGAAGCCGATTTCCTTGCTCCACCACAGCGATTGCGCTATAACCCGGACCGGTTTCTGAGACCCCACCAGCCTCCCTGCTAGGAGGCTCGGTTTGACCATCCCCTACAAGCACTGCTCGGTCCGGCTCGACCGCGGCAAATATGATCGCCTCGTCGCGCTCGCGGCGGAACGCGGATGCACGCCATCGGACCTGCTGCGCGCGGCCGTCGATGCCTTCCTGGGATCGGGCCAGTTGCTGAGCTCCAGCCATCGCCGGATCGCCCGCATCAGCGAGTTCCAGCAGCTCGCGCTCGACATCATCATCCGCGAGCAATTCCCCGAATATCGCGATCGCATCATCGCCGAAACCGACAAGCGATTGGAGCAATATCATGGCGCGTGAGGACATCCGCACGGACGGGCGTCCCGTCCCGCTCACCCATCATTCCGCGCGCGGCCGCGTCCAGCGCAATGCCGGTAATTTCACCCGCGGCAGCCAGCTTCTTACCCACGAAATGCTGATGTGGTTCTCGGGCACGAAACTCCCCTTCATCCTGTGGTTCTTCGCCTTCCTCGCAGCCTGGTTCATCATCATGTCGATCAAGCTCGATGAGCATGGCTTCCAGCTCGTTTGCATGAAGATCTACGCGACGCTCTGGAACTGGGTCGATCTCAATCCGAGCAAGCGCGTCAACGTCACGCTTCCCAATGGCGAGATCCTGCGCACCGTGATGAAAGCGGTGCCCTATGTGCCCGAGGTCATCACCGCCTGGGCCGTCGCGATGCGCGGCCTCATCGGCGCCTTCCTCGTCTCGATCTTCATCACCATTCCGGCGGCCATCTGGTTCGTCGACATCTCGCACCGGCGGGGGCGTTCGATCCTTCAGGAACGCCATGAACGCGGGGCCATGCTGGTCGACCGCACCGTCCTCCTTGCAGAGATCAATGAGCACAACCGGATCAAGTTCGAAGAGGAAGCCGCCGACCTCTTCCCCAGCCTGTCCCCGCGGCAGGTTCTGGCGCTCCCGTTCCGCGCGCGCAAGGAAGCCGGCATCCATCATCCCTACACGCTCGCCGGCATCCCCTTTCCGCACCGCACCGAGCAGTCGCATGCCATGCTCATCGGCACCACCGGCTCGGGCAAGACGACGGAGCTGAGGAGCCTCGTCACCCAGATGCGGGAGCGTCAGGACACGGCGGTGATCTTCGACCTGACAGGGGCCTATGTCGAAGCCTTCTACGATCCCACGCGCGACACGATCCTCAATCCGATGGACGCGCGCTGCCCGGCCTGGTCGATCTTCAACGACTGCCGCACGCACAGCGAGTTCACCGCCGCCGCGGCGGCGCTGATCCCGTCTGACGGCGGCTCCTCCGAACCCTTCTGGGCGCTCGCCGCGCGCACGCTCTTCATCGAGATGTGCATCCGCCTCATGGAGCGGGGACAGACCAGCAACCTCGCGCTGTCCGAGAACCTGATGACGGCCGACCTGAAGCGCGTTCACCGCTTCCTCGCCAACACCATCGCCGATCCGCTGACCGCCCCAGAAGCGGCCCGCATGGCGGAATCGATCCGCGCCGTCTTCAACACCAACGCGCAGGTCCTGCGCTTCCTGCCGGACGAAGGTGAGCCCTTCTCGATCCGCGACTGGATCACCCGCGACAAGAAGCCCGGCTCGATCCTGTTCGTGACCTCGAACTATGTCGATCTGCCGATGAACCGGGCGCTGCTGACGCTCTGGATGGACCTCGCCATCAACCGGCTGATGACGCTGCCGCGCACGCGCAGCCTGCGCACATGGTTCATGTTCGACGAGCTCGGCGCTCTCCACCGCCTGCCCGCCATCGAGAATGGTCTTCAGACCGCCCGCGCGTTCGGCGGTGCTATGATCCTCGGCATCCATAGCTTCGAGAAACTGGTCGAAGTCTATGGCGAGCAAGGAGCGCGCAATCTCGCCTCGCTTGCCCGCTCCAAGCTTATCCTCGCGACCGCCGATCTCGACACGGCCGAGCAGTGCGCCCGCTACATCGGCAACCGCGAGGTTCGGCAGATGGATGAGGCCTATAGCTATGGCTACAACAACACCCGCGACGCCTCGACCCTGACCCCGCGCAAACAGGTCGAGCCGCTCGTCATCGCCGACGACATCACCAACCTGCCCTCGATGCACGGCTTCGTGAAGTTCCCCGACGGCTTTCCCGCGGCGCGGATCCTGCTCGAGTGGAAAGACTATCCCCAGGTCGCCCAGGGCTTCGTCCAACGGCCCGATGTCGGGCCGGTGCGGTCAAAGCGCGGAGAGGAAGCGTTCGACGAGGATGGGGCAGGGGAGGCAGGCGGGCGCGACGGCTCGTTGCAGGTGGTGGAAGAGGTGGCCGAGACCACCAATCTCGCCCGCGATCTGGCCGCGCGCATCCTGTCGGCCGAGGTCGAGGAGGAGGACGATGCCGCCCGGCGCGCGGCCCAGCGCGCCGACGATCGTGACGAACAGGCGACGCCCGGCACCCATGCGGCGGACAAGGCGGCAGCGGCGCGCACCGGCGGCGAAGAACAGCCGGTCTCCGCGCGCGACAGGGATGACCGCCGCGATGGTCATCGGCACGGCGAGACCAGCCCGCAGGTCGAGGATCTGACGCTGGTTGAGCTGCGCCAGGCTTTCGCCAGCGGCCGCGACGATGACGGCATGGATATGGGCATCTGATGCTCTCGGTCGCCGGCGTCCGCTCCGCTTCCGGTGCCGCGAACTATTTCGCGAAGGACGACTATTATACGGTCGAGGGATCCTCAGAGATCAGCCTGTGGGCGGGGGAGGGGTCGGAAGACCTCGGTCTGTCCGGCGAGGTGTCCAAGGACGCGTTCGAGGGCGTGCTCAATGGCATCCTTCCGAGCGGGGAAGCGGTCGCCCAGGTCGAGAACCGGCGCGCGGGCTACGACCTCACCTTCTCGATGCCGAAGTCGGCCTCGATCATGGCCTATGTCGCCGGCGACAAGCGCGTGCTTGAGGCCAATATGGCGGCCGTCAAGCAGACCATGGCGTGGGTCGAGAAGAACCTCGCCGAGGGGCGGCGCGACATCGAAGGCCGCAAGGTGCCGGTCCAGACCGGCAATCTCGTCTATGCGCTGTTCCAGCACGACACCAGCCGGGCGCTCGATCCCCAGGCGCATATCCATGCGGTGATCGCCAATCTCACGCGCATGCCCGACGGCAAATGGCAGGCGCTCCATGCCGACAAGCTCTGGAGCCACAACAGCATAATCGGCTCGATCTACCACGCCTTCCTGCGCGCCGGGCTCGAGCGGATCGGCTATCAGGTTGAGCTCAAGGGCAAGCATGGCACGTTCGAGATATCGGGTGTCCCCAAGGCTGTCATCGGCGAGTTCAGTCAGCGCCGCGAAGAGATCCTCGATCACGCGACGCGGTTGGGCATCAAGTCGCCCGAGGGCCTGCGCGAAATCACCAAGCGCTCGCGCGATCCCAAACTCGATGTCGAGGATCGCGCGGCGCTCAAGCAGGGCTGGATCGACCAGGCTGCGGCCCACGGCTTCGACGGCAAGGACCTGCGGGCGGCGGCCGAGGCGCGCGCAGGGCTAGCGGCTCCGGAAAGCGCCCTGGAGCGCGGCTACCGCGCCATCGTCGATGCCGTGGATGGCGCCCGCCAGACCCTGGGTGCGCTGCTTCGTCCCCAGGATCCTCTGGTGGACAACGCGCTCGCCCGGGCGGTCAAGTCGCCGGGAGAAGCACGCGCGCAGCTTGCGGTCGCGTCTGCCGTGCGCATGCTCTCCGAACGCGAAGCCGCCTGGCCCGTCAATCTGCTGAGCAAGACCGCGCTCGATCTCGGCCTCAAAGGCGTCACCGTCGACATGATCGAGAAGCGGATCGATCGGCTGGTGCAGAACCGTCAGCTCATCCCCGGCGTTGCGACCGCCGCGGATCGGACGGGCCGCATGGGCACCACGCAGGAGGCTCTGCGGACCGAAGAAAAGATCCTCGGTGCTGTCGAAGAAGGCAAAGGGAAAGCGGAGCCGATCGTGGCGGCAGCAGACGCGCCGCAGCGCTTGCAGGAAGCGGTGGCTCTGCCCCTCAATCCGGGTCAGCTTGCAGCGGCGACAATGATCCTGTCGTCGACAGATCGGACCGTGTCGGTCCAGGGCGTTGCGGGCGCGGGCAAGTCGACCATGCTCCAGGCGGTCGCCCGGGTCGCCGAAGCCGAAGGCCGATCGATCACCGGCCTCGCATTTCAGAACAAAATGGTGGCGGACCTCGGTGAAGGGGCGGGCATCAAGGCGCAGACGATCGCCTCCTTCGTCCTCGCCAATGAGCGTTTCATCACCGAGCGTGACACGCCCCGATATGACGCCGCGCGCGAGAAGCTCGCCGGCACCATGTTGCTGGTCGACGAGACGTCGATGGTCTCGAGCAACGACATGCTCAAGCTCCACCAGATCACGGCGGCCCTGGGTGTCGACAAGCTGGTGCTGGTCGGCGATCGCCAGCAGCTCTCCTCGATCGATGCCGGCAAGGCCTTCGCCATGATCCAGGTCGGCGGTGGCACCGTGGCGCGCATGGACCAGAATATCCGTCAGCGCACCGACCAGCTGCGCACGGTCGCCGCGCTCGCCAATATCGGCAAGGCCGGCGCGGCGATGAAGGTGCTGGGGGAGCGTGTCGTCGAGGCAGCCGACCCGGCGGCCGCTGCCGCCGACATGTGGCTCGGACTTGACCCGCAAGAGCGCGAGGCAACCGCCGTGTTCGCGTCGGGCCGCGATGCGCGCGCCATCATCAATCAGCGCATTCAGGACGGACTGATCGCCGAAGGCAGCGTCAAGGGCGAGGCGATCCACCTCACCGTATACGAGCGCGTCAATACGACCCGCGAGGAGCTGCGCTATGCGTCGACCTACTGGCCGGGCCAGACGCTGGAGGTCGGCCGCGGCGGTGCGCAGGACGTCGGCATCAAGGCGGGCCGCTACGACGTCCTGAAAGTCCATGCCAACGGAAAGGTTGAACTGTCGGACGGTCGCCGCAGGATCCGGTTCGATCCCCAGAAGCTTTCCCCGACCGAGCAGCGCGACCGGCTGCAGCTCTCCGAGAAGAAGGACCTTCAACTCCGCGAAGGCGACCGCATCCGCTGGACCGCCAACGACAAGGAACGCGGTATGCTCAACGCCGCTCTCGCCCGTGTCGTCGGCGTCGATGCCGATGGCGTGAAAGTAGAGACTGCAGACAAGGCGCTCGTGACGCTCGGCCTCGGTGACCCGATGCTGTCTCGGCTCGACCTTGCCTACAGCCTTAACATGCACATGGCGCAGGGGATCACCACCGACAAGGCGATCGGTGTGATGTCGTCATTCGAGCGTTTCCTGTCCAATCAGCGTCTGTTCAACGTCCTCGTCACCCGCGTGCGCGATGCCCTCACGATGGTGGTCGACGACAAGGAGAAGCTTGGCCGCCAGCTCGACATGAACCCCGGTGACAAGACCTCCTCCCTCGAGACGCTCGGTCGCCTCGACATCGACGGGAAGAAGGGACCGGGCGCTCAGACCCTCGAGAAATTCGACCCGGGCCCGATCGATGGTATCGACCTTTCGGACCTTCCACCGATTCCGACCGACCTCCCGCCGCTGCCCGATGGCGCCGCGCCCATGCCGGCCGCGAAGGCCCCGCCAGCGCCGTCCGATCTGAAGCCGGATCGCGGCGATCCATTGCCGCCGCTGCCCGAACGCAGCCTCGGCCTCGACTTGTGAATGGAGAAGCCGCCGGCGCGGTGCCGGCGGCCAAGAGAAGGAGATGAACAATGGGTTGGGAATTCGAGGAAGCCGGCAAGTTCGGCAGCGAGAAGGCGGCAAACGACTATGCCCGGCGAAACGGCCTCGATCCGCGCGACGTCCAGATCACCCGCAAGGGCGAAGAGGTCGAGCTCAACATCCGCCGCTCGGCGCTCGATGGCCGGAATCTGCGGGACAACGGGGAAGGTCGGCGCGACGGCTGGGGCTGAAGGAGAGAGCTGTGAACATGTTTCAACTTCTGGCCTCGCTCCTGCTGGTGAGCGGGCTCGTGGCGCTCGGCTGGTCGCGGCTGTCGGGCAATATTACCCCTCAGCAGCCTCTGGCGCCTGTCGCCAGGCCGTTCATGACGCAACGAGAACAGGCCATGCTGGCGGCGCTCGAACATGTGCTGCCCATGTACCGCATCCATGCACAGGTCGCGATGGGTGCGCTCCTCAAGGTGCCTTCCGTGCCTGGCCGGCGGGTCATCCCGGCAGACTGGAATCCCTTCGCGCGCAAGATCGTCGATTTCGTGGTGGAGGATCCCACCACAGGCAGGGTCATCGCTTTGATCGAGATCGACGACCGCTCGCATGATGCCGAAAAGGATCGGGAGCGCGACGCCATGACAGCCCGGGCCGGCTACCGGACCTTTCGGATTCCCGCCGGTACGGGACCGACCGTCCAGGCCGTATTCGGGGTGATCGGGCATCTTCGCGACGCGGCGCCGACCGCCGCGATCAACGGGTAGCCCGGCCATGGGACTCGATGATCGCGACTATATGCGCGAGCGCTATCGCGACCGTGCGAAGAAAACCCCGACCGGGCGGATGGAAGGCGCCTGGTTCGATTCCGTCAACCGCGGCTTCGACTATCAGCGTAGCCGGTACTGGAGCCTGCGCGGTAATGCCGGCGGGACACTGCGCTGGTTGCCCTTCGCGTTGAGCCTGCTCCTCATTGCCATTCCCTTTTTAGGGGAAGCCCAAAGGGCGGGATGGCTGCCTGACGGCGCGGCGGCAATGCCTTTCCCGGAATCGGGTTCGGTCACCGTCGAAAACGGGGTCACGCGCAAGCGCATTTCCAGCTTCCTCACCATCGAAACCGCGGATGCGAACGCGGTCGTGCAGCTCTTCGATCCGGCATCAGGCCGGCACATCATCTCGGTCTATGTCTCAAAAAACGACCGCATTCGCGTTCCGGTCCCGCAAGGCACCTTCAGGATGCGGCTGATCGAGGGCCAGAAATGGCATGGCCCGGCGCACTTTTTCGGATCGAACACATCCTATGAGACGGTTGCGGAGCTCATGAGCTTCGAGCCGCGGACCGGGCATATCATCGACCTGCATCGCCGGCCCGATGGCAATCTCAAGACGCGCATCATGCTTACCCGGCCTGAGAGCCTCTGATGGAGGCAGCAGAAGCCATACCCGTGTGTCGGGCATCCTTGTTCCGCTCCTGCCGCAGGCGCGACGAGATGGCCGGACTCCGCGAGGCGGGCCTTGCCCGAGGCATTCAAAAATTGTCGGCGCCCTTCAGGAGAAACAGAAATGACCAGACAACCACGCGCCTATGACGCACTGGCCGCCCATCTGGCTCCGGACGATCCGGGCGAGGGGGAGCGCCAGATCGACACGGCGATCCTCACCCTGCAACGCGCGCGCTATGGCCCGCTGAATCGCAGCCGCGCGCTATTCTGGCTTGGCCAGCTCCTGCTTGGGCTCAGCACGGTCATTCTGGGAGCGCGTTTTCTCTGCTGGTTCGAACCACAACTTTGGCAGACCTTCTTTGGGGTTCTTGCCGGCGCCGTTCCGACCGTGGTCGCCAAGGTCGTGTTCGTCGGCGCCTTCCTCCACTTCGTTTATCATTGCACCTTTGGGGCAGTGACGGATTACGGTCCGGCACCCACGCCGCCAGAACCGATTTACGAGTGGCTGGCCGCTCAAGGCAAATCGAACCTGACCTACTGGCACGAAATCTACTGGCCGTACCGCAAGCGTCAGGCGAACCGGAAAGAGATTCTGGGCTTTGTCATCTGGCGAAAGACGCCGTGTCCGCCGGACCGGTATCCGCCAACGCCGGTGCCGGTCGGGGCCGCGCCGGAGCCGGAGAACCCCCACATGGTGTATCTTGACAGCCCGCAGGGGCGTGCGGATCGGGAGGCCTTTCTGGTGACGTTCGAGCATCGGATGGATGACTGGTGGCGGCTCTCATTCAGGCTGACCCTCGCCGTGCTGATCATGCTGTTGGTCGTCATCTACCTCCCCGTCTATCCGGCGACACAGGCGGGCGATCTGATCCGCACCGGCGTGATGACGGCTTTCATTGCGGGGTGCATATTGGCGTTCTTCGGTTTCGGCAGAGTGCCGATGCGCTGGCTCCCTTACCCCGTCCGGCGCTACTGGTTTCGGGGGCTTCCACCCGAGGCAGCGCAATTTCGGGATCATATGATCGCGCGTTCGAACTGATTGCGTGGGCCGCGGCAGGAACAAGGTGCTGGCCACGAACAATGCCAGCCTGTTGAAACGCGCCATCGACGCCAAGTCGCGCGCGAAATTACTGTCTATCATTCATCCAATGAGGAGGGTCTACGACCGCCACGCAGGTACGGTGGCCCAGGAGCCGCAACTGGCATTTAGCCGGCTGTGCTGATGCTGTCCACGAAGTGCTGCTGTATGCTGGTTTCCCAAGGATCATCTTCTCTCGGGACAACGGCCTCAGACCATCCTTTGGGAAGCCGGTTCAGGGCTTTCAGCGCCCCAAGCGCGCGGGCCACGCGCTTGGGGCCGCCGGCACCGGTCATGTTTTTGATGGCCGTGCTCACGCGCTGGCTGCGCGCATGATGGCTCTGCTCTTTCGGATCGATGTCAGCCAGCACGCTACAGAAATCTCCCTCTTCGATTTTCAGTTGCGATAGTGCCCAGGACAGGATGCCCTCAAAGAAGTTCGCCTCCAGCTCGTGCCGCATTCGGACCTCGAGCGCGGCAATGTGTCTCTGCCCAGGGAGAAGATAGGCTGGAAGTCCCTTATTGCCGCTATCTTCCGGACGGGGCTTCCATCGACAGACAATCGTGTCTTCCCAGATCGGCCTGACGAACCAGGACAAGGTTCCGATGAGATTCTTGAGCAATGCCACGAGAGCTTCGCACTCAATGTCCAGAAGGAGCCGCTCCCTTGGCGACAGTTCCTCTGCTCGGTCCACGCGGTGCATCAGGCCGGCGAAATCCTCGATGAAATAGAGTTCATTGTCCGGCCGTTGCATAACCTGCGGGCCCAGGATCGGTGAACGGATCCAGTCCGTATCATCGTCCCCCTCGAAATCGAATCTGGCGATATTGCTATCGAAATCGCAACCGAATGGCTGCCATCGAACCGACAGATTCCCCGAGCGCAGGACGAGCGCATATACGCCGACGCGAGCCCTATCACGGTGAAGTTTCCGCAAATTCCAGTAAGGCATGCTGTGGGCCAGTGCCAAAGCCTGGGCAGAGGGTCCCGTCAGACATGCCTCGATCACCGGCGGTATATTCCAATCCCCCTTCACTCCAAGTTGGACGCGTTTCGCACAATAGAGGGCTGCGCAAGTACCGGCGGATTGTGCGTGGACCAAACCGTCATCGAGCGTGAACATTCCTTCCTCTATCCTTCGTCCGTTCGCTTCAGGCTGGGTTCGACACCGGGACCGTCTCAATCGCCGCCGCAAGACAGGCCCAGACCCGTTCTAGGTCATGTGATGGTCCTGTCAGGTATCCACTTGCCGCAACATGTGGCGCTGCGCTTCGGACGAGCCGTTCATTCGCTCTCGAGATCTTCGCCCCGCTTTTGGCGGGCGCGCTACACCTCATACCCGTGACCCGCGAGAAGTCGAGCCATGCCGGCACCTTCCCAGCTTCCGGGCCGGCGAATGACCATCGCCGCATCCTGCGCCAGCATCGTTAGAAGGTCCGCGGCACTCTCAAGTGGTCCATGAGTCGTTGCGCCATTTCGTGCTTGATCTGCATCGACACAACGCCGCGTAAGTTCGGCCAGGTTCGCCGAATCCTCTTTGCTCAATTCGATCGTGATGGTCGGCAAACTCATTCTCCTCGATTTCTTCGGAAACCGTCCTCGTCGGAGTCTCCAACAATATGAGAGTCTTTGCAAATCCGGCCTGGAAAGGCAGGGCTGGCAGCTCATTTACGGACCCGCGACAAGACGCGTGCGGCAACATTGCTGCGCACGGCGAGCTTGCGGCCATAGCGCAATGCGGTTGTTGGCGAACTCCAGCGCAGGGCCTGCGCGATGCCAGCGCCATCCTCTCCCGCCGCGAAGAGATCCTGGGTAAGGCCGACGCGCAGCGAATGTGTGGACAAGGCCTGGATCGCGTCGTCCAGCTTGCCAACAGCCAGCGTAACCAGTCCCTTGTCATAGGCCGTGAGCGCCACACGGCGGTAGATGCCGTTGACGCCCTGCCGGGTTAGAGATGTCGTTCCGATGGAATAGGTCGTTCGTGCGAGCGCAGTTTCCGGTACGGTTTCCCGTGCGCGACGTCGATCGACCCCGACCCTGCGGAACAGCGGGCCTTCTTCGATGCCGCTTGCAACCAGCCATGCGCCGACGCGCCGCATCGTCTCCGCGGAAAGCCATGCCCAGGCGCCTTCCTGTTCCTGGTCGGTCTTGGAGTAAGGGATGAAAAGCGTCGCCGAGCCATCCTCCTGTGGATCGATTTGTCTTGCCTCCACCATGGTGAGTTCGCTGACCCGCAGGCCGGCATCATAGCCGAGCGAAAGCAGGGCGGCATCCCGCAGCCCTTGCAAATCGCCGCCACAGGCATCGAGCAGCGCGGCAAGGGTAAAACCTTTGGCGGCATGAGGATCGAGTGCCTTGCCCAGCCGCAAGGGCGCTGCCTGGCGCTGGAGGGCACCTTTGCGCCTGCGGACGGCCTTGAGCGCTGCCCGCACCATCGGCGCGTCGGTGGGCGCGGCATCGCCCGTCAGTCCCATCATGCGGTGGACCGAACCGAGACTCGCGATACGTCGCGCGAGGGTCGCGGGCTTTTTCCCCCTGGCATCGAGCGCATTCACATAGCGCACCACATCTTCGGGATCGGCGGGCAGTGGTTTTCGGCTTTCCTCGCCGCACCAGTCACGCCAGCAATCGAGATCGGCGGCAATCGCCGCCTTGGTCGCGTCGGCCATGGCCGAAAGCGTCGTCTCGAGCCCGAGCTGGCTGATCGGCGGCAGATCTGTGGGAACGATGCCGCCGATCGTGCGGAGCAACCGCATATCGACCGTTTCGGCGTCCGCGTTCCGCGACCGCATCGGCAGTGCGGCGTCCTCGGTTCTGACGACGATGATTTCCATATCGGAGGATCTTGTGGAACTCTCAGCCATTGCTCGCTATATGTCATTCTGGAGGACATGATGCAGCTTAACTCGGCACAAGCCTTGAAACTGGGCCGCGAGGTCCATGAAACCTTCGGGAGCTGGAGGAAAGCGCGTGAGGCGGCCGTCCAGCGCAACGGCGTCTATGTCATCGACCGCGAGAAGATTCGCGCCGCCAGGGCCGAGAAGACCGCCGAAACGGCCTAAGCTGGCATGACCTTCGGATATGCGCTGCTCGGCGCGCTCGTTCTGCTGCTTCCGGGCTTCGCTGGTTATTTCGGACTTCGGATCGGGGAAGCGCGCGATTTTGTCTCGCCGCGACCGGATCGGCCGAACTCCAATCTCACTATCTTCCTGGTTGTGGCGCTGGCGCTGGGCGCGCATGTCTTCGGCGCTGGCATCTTCGCGCTCAACGAACTGATCGCGGCCTGGAAGCCACTCATCAGGCTGTCCTACGAACCCAACCCTTATAAGGCGCTGCTCAGCGGCCATGCGCCACAGGGGCTGTCCTCGCTTGCGATCGAACTGGAACTGCTGTTTTTCCTCGGACTGGCGGTGCTGATGGGCTGGATCTGTGAAACGATTGCCCGGACATCGCCGATTACGGCGAGGGCCGATCCGTTGCGCTTCGGATGGCTGTTGCCGATCGTCCAGAAGGTCGAGGCTGGCGGCCATGTCGCCGTCGGTTATGTGCGGACGACCAGCGGCCATGACGGAGCCTGGATCGCCTATGAAGGAAGCGTGCGTCGGCTGACGCTCGACGAGGATGACGGGATTCGCATGGTCGTGCTCGAGCAATGCGACCGCTTCCTGGTCCAGATGAAGGACGGGAAGATCGAGCGCGTTGATATGGAGAGCGCGCCGATCGCCATGATGCACCTGGCCGCCGACCAGATCGCGGATTTCGCGGTCGAACTGTTCGAGGTTCCTGAGTCCGACGCCGAGTGACGCCAGCCGCTCGGTCGCCTGCGGCACAATGCGCGGCACATTTGTGCCGCGTGATTGCTGCAATTTCTTCATCTGCGGAACTTGCCCCTTCCCTGCCGGTTTCGCGCTCCTATACTTACCATAATCTCCCATTATGGTAAGTGAGAAAATCACGCGGGGAGGGCGGTTTACGCGGAGAATCGGCCTTGCACATCCCGCCTGGCCGGATAGCGGATTGGCGCCGTTCTTGTTTTGATAACGCCGAAGCGCTATATGCGCTGAACGATCCACGAGATCATGGTACAGGTTAGAAATGGCAAAGGCGGTAAGCTTGGTGTTGGCGACGGTGAACGCTCCTTATGGGGCGAACCTTTCCGCGCATCAACTCGCTGCGCTGATCGCCGACCCAAAGAGCGCGAGCGATTTCAACGCGCCCGTGTTTTCCTTCTTCTCGGAAGTAAGCCCGGCTCTGCAGCTGCAGTTCGTCGAGGAAATGGGTGTCGACGCCGACAAGGTCTGCGCGGTCGCCGACCAGTTCTCCCACCTCTCGGGCTACGCGCTCCCGCTGGCGGCGTAACGCATGGTCGAGCGCGGCCCAAGCCAGTGGCCGGTCCTGTTCGATCTTGCGATGGAAATCTTCGCCCAATTCGAGGAGAACGTCGGCTTCGTGCCCTCGTGGAGCTTCGGCGGCGGGACGGCGCTCATGCTCCAGATCGATCATCGTGAAAGCCACGACATCGATATCTTCCTTGATGATCCGCAAATCCTGCCTTTTCTCAATCCAGAGATCCAGGATTTCGCAATGACCCGTCGGCCGGACGAATATAAGAGCGACGGGACGCAGGCGCTCAAACTCGCCTTTGACGAACTGGGTGAGATCGACTTCATTTGTTCGTCCGCCATCCTCGATGTTTCCAGTGAGCGCCACGATGTGAGGGGGCGGACGGTCGACCTTGAAACTCCGGCCGAGATTGCAGCGAAGAAAGTTTACTTCCGGGGCTGGAACTTGCAGCCACGCGACATGTTCGATCTTGCTGCCATCGCCGAGCACCATGGTGACGACTATGTCGTGTCAGCATTGCGTGAATGCGGCCATGAGCGATGCCGCAAGGCGCTGGAAGTCGTCGAGAAGGTCAACCCGAAGGCTGTCGAGACGGTGATTGGCCAGCTGCTGTACAGGGAAAAGAACAGCCATCTGGTCGCAGAGGCGCAGGCGATTACGCACCGAATTTTAGGGGCTTCACTTTCCGATTAAGACGGTCGCAGCACGGGCGCGAGGAGCCGTTCGGCACGAGCCGAACCGTATTCCTTCACCGCACGCGCGAGCTGCGCGCTATTCATCTCCCCTGCCTTGGCAAGCGCACGCGGCAGGATGGCCACCTTGTCCTCGGGCAGCCTGTCGATGTTATGGAGGAGGTCGACAAGCAGGACTTCCTTGGACAGCCGCCTGGGCACCGACGGCCGCATCCGGAAATCGTACATCCGGCCATCCAGTTTGAACCGGCCATGGCGTTTGCGATTATAGACCACGGGCTCGTTGTGGAGCTGGGTCGTGCACACGCCAAGCCCATTGAATGCGCTTGGAGAGACCAGCAGGAACCGATCGTCGCCGAGAAATGTGAAGCTGCGATCCTACCGCGCCGCAGCCGCTCGAGGCTGAGCGTGTGCGCCTCGTACATAAGGCTGCCGCCGGTTTTCGCTGGTCACGATGCTCGGCTGAAGCGCGGCGCGGACCGCATCCGTGACCGTATAGACCGCATGACGCTGCGCACCGCGGTTCTCATGGTCCACGAAAAAGCCCTGGTAATGCCGTCTGATCAGTCCTGCCTTCACCAACTCCGACACCGCCCGGCTGATCGCCGTCATGCCGGTTTCGCGGATGCGCTCGCTGAGTTCCGCGTCGACGCGGCGCGCGGCCTCCACCGGATCGCCCGGCAATTCTCCTTTGGCTGCGAGCGCAGCCCGGACCTTATCGGCGGTGGCCCGGCGCTGGTGGTGACGCGCGCCGCTCGGCGCAATCGCCGCGGCCAGCCATTCGCGGATGGGCACCAGAACCTCGCCTTCTCGAACCAGAGGCCCCGCCTCCCCGTTCGTCCGGGCGGCCCTGGCGATGAGATCGAGCACCATGAAGGTGTAGCGCGGCCGACCCGAGTGCTCCGCGATGATGCGCACGATATCCGGCAGGCCAACTACTGGTGCTGGCGCCGGGGTTGGGATCGATGGCGCGAAGAGATCGAACTGAAGCATGGAACGAATCAAGCACAAAGCACGACTCTTGTGAATCCCCCAATCGCTCACAGAAACGACCGAAAGACGTTTTGCCATCCGTGTCACTTTACCCGACCGGTACCTGAAGGGTAAAGTGACGCAGCCGTCATTGATCGATGCATCTGCCCCGTGGCCACAATCATTGACATTTTGTGGCCACGCCCTATAACCATCGTCATTGGCAGCGAAGGTTGGTTGGTATGGACGTGCAGCTTCTAGCCGGAATCGAGAGGATCTGCTCCCTTCCAGAGCATCAGCTAGAGGTTGAACTCGGCAAACTGCTCGAAGGTCGGGCTCCGATGGCCACTATCACCATTCGCGCCGCGCGTGACAGCTTCACCAAGCTGCTTGCGCGTGCGCGTGACGGATCGGTTCAGCTTGTCGGCAAAGACAAGGGAGAGCAGACCGTGATCCTCTCGGTTGCGGCTTTGGCGAATGTCATTAAGGCAGCCGCTGGCGGTATTTCCGCCGGAGAATTTCTTGCCGCCACGCAGTTCCAGCCGTCACGCGGAAAGCTCGTCCATGTCGAGAGCGACGACGACAGCAGCCAGGAATTCACTGTCCGATCCGGAGAAGCTTCCTGGCAGCAGGCCAGCGCCTAAGCGGCCATGTATCTTCTTTCGACCCAATGCCTGCTTGACCGGATCACGGGTCAGGCGCCGGCCTCGATCGATGCGCTGCCTGCCCGAGAGATCCACCTGAGCGCGGTTTCCCTCGGGCAGGCGCTGCTGGCCATCGAGCAAAGCCCGGCGGGTGAACGCCAAGGCCACCGCGATGCGCTGCGCGGCTATGTCGGCATGGTGCGCAGCTTCGATAATATCGTGCCGTTCGACGAAAAGGCCGCCATGCTGTGGCCTGGTCTGCGGGCTCAGAAGCTGATCGCCACCAACCCGGCCGGTGCCGTGATCCCGGTCAGCGAGGCGACGACGATGGTCGTTGCCTCGGCTCTCGCTACCAATCTTGTCTTCGTCGACTATCCGCAGCCCTACCATAGCGGCGTCAGCGGGCTGACGGTGGTGAACCCTTGATATGACCGAGAGCGACGTCGGGATCAGGGAAGGTGCGCGCGCGCAGCCGGCCAAACGGTTCCGCATTCTGGCGCTGACCGGAGGTGGGTATCGTGGCCTCTTTACCGTTCGGATCCTCGAACAGATCGAGCGGACGATCGGAAAGCCGATCAAAGACCATTTCGATATCATCGCCGGCACTTCGATCGGCGGCATCGTGGCCATCGGCCTGGCCCAAGGCATTCGCCCAGCCGTGATCGGCGCCGCGTTTGAGAAGCACGGCCAGGCGATCTTCCCGAAGCGGGGTTTACTCGGTCGCTGGGGGCTGGCGCGCTCGCGCTATGACGCGGCTGGCCTCGCGCAGACGATCGACGCCGTTCTTGGCGAAGCGGGAAAGACGCCCCTGTCCGGCCTGAAGACACCCCTGATCGTGACCGCGGTCGATTTCGGCGCCTGGGCGCCGGCAATATACGAAACCACTGGCATGTCACCGAAGCTCGAAGGAACCTCGCTACGGGACATTGCCCTCGCCACCTCCGCGGCGCCAACCTATTTCCCCGACCATGTGATCGACGGGCATTCCTATGTCGACGGCGGACTGATCGCGAACGCTCCGGATAGTATCGCCCTGATGCGGGCGCTTGGGCGCTATGGGCGCACGCCCCAGGAAATCGACCTCATCAGCGTCGGGACCGCAGGAGAGCTGCGATGGGATGTGCCGCGTGCGCCCAGGCGCCGCGGCGGTGTGATGCTGATCGCAAAAGACGAGCTCGTGTCGAGGACGATGAAGGCGCAGGAGAGCCTGTCGCTCGACCTCGTGCAGTCCGTCCTGGGCTCGAGCTACGTCCGCATCGATAGGGTGCCTTCGCTCCAGCAGCAGAAGGAACTTGCGCTCGATCGGGCAACCGACAAAGCGGCCGAGATCCTGGGACAGCTCGCGCGCGACGCCTATGCGGGAGCCTCGGCGAGCAGCACGTTCAAAGCGATGCTTCGATAGGGGACGGGTGGCGGACTGACCAAGCCTTACGTTCCAGAAAATGCTGCCTGTCCGTCAAGCATCTGCCCAACATGACCTCAACACGGATCTACTCTGACGATGGCGAAGAAAACGACCAAAAGAACGCCGAAGGTCTTCCTGGATGCGAACATCGTCATCAGTGCCGGCAAACCACCAGGCGGGCCTGAAATCGCCCGTGTCGTCGATCTTGTCGATGCCGGTCTGATAACGGTGTTGACCACCGATCTCACCATCACCGAGGTTGCCAAAAAGTACATCCAGAGTGATTTCGACGCGATCAAGGAGATCAGCCAGCCGCATTTCCGGAAGATTGTCGAGGGAGCGACCGGCGTTGCGCTTCCCGCGCTCAAGCGGCCGGAGCTTCGCGCAAAGCTGAAATCGATCTACGATGAGTCGACTACGCAGATGTTCGATGCGCTGGAGGCCAAGACGCTCCAGATCGACGAGGTGAAGCCGTCGGCAGTGTTCAGCGCCTATGCGGCAGGGGAAGGTTTCTTCTCAGGCGACGGCAAGAAGGACCAGTTCCCCGACGCCTTTGCCTTCGAGTGCCTCAAGAAGGAGGCGTCGAGAAATAGCCCGGTGATCATCGTTTCGAACGATGGCGACTTTGATGGCCCGGTCGGGTCTGCGAAGCATATTTCGCTGGTGAAGTCGTTGCCCGAACTGTTCGCGGCGCTTGGCCTCGAGATGGCCGCGCCGCAACTCGATCCCTTCCTGGAGACGCAGGAGGAACAGATCGTCGACCTCGTCAGTCAGGAACTTACGAATTGGGGACTGCACAGTAGCGACGTCATGGATGCGGAGATCGACGAGATCACCGTCAATTCGGTCGAAGTGAAAAAACTCACCGCCTTCAAACCAAGTGAGGCAGGTAAATCAATCCTTGTGGTCGGCACGATCGAGGTCGCAGCATTGGTGTCTTTCACTCATCCCAACTGGGATGAAGCGATGTATGATTCCGAGGACAAGGTGCTTATCCCGTTCGAGGATGAGAGCGGGGAGACCGAGATCGAGCTTACCATCGACGTCGCCATGTCGATCGCGGTCGACGAGGCAGGCAATCCCGAGGAGATTGAAGCCTTGCGGTTTCGCAACAGCGATTTTCAGTATGTGACGCTCTATCCACCCGACATGTACAAATAGGGTCCGTGGATGAGACGATTCGAGGTCGAGAAGCAGTTCTGCGACATGGTCAGCCGGATCACATCGTTCAGGTCGAGTCGGCGACTCTGTTTCGGGTAGAAAAAAGCCGCCCACAAGGAGGCGGCTTGATAGTTGGGAGAGGATGCCTGAAAGGCCCGTCTCTTGTGCATTGCATCATAGAATATTGCAACTGCGAAATTCGCAACTATGGACACGCCTGATACCGGCGTTTGCCACTAGGTGCCGGCAAAAACTATCGCTCATGGCCTGTCCGGCCAATAAGCCGGAATCCTTCAATAAGGTCGAGCATTGAGATAGCGCCGCACGCTCCTCGCCACTATTAGAGGAATCCCGAAAAATTGCAGAAGGAACAGCATGATGAACAATAGCGACCTTGCCGATCATCTCGCCGGTGCGACCGGGGCCACCAAGGCTGATGCCCGCAAGGCGGTCGATCTCGTCTTCGCCGCAATAGCTGACGCCGCCGCCAAAGGCGAAGAGGTGAGCCTCAACGGCTTCGGCAAGTTCAAGGTCAAGGACGTTCTCGCCCGCGAAGGCCGGAACCCGGCCACCGGCGAAACCATCAAGATCGCAGCGTCGAAAAAACTCTCCTTCAGCGTGGCGAAGGCCGTCAAGGACCGGCTCAACAGCTAAAGCGGGCTTGACGCCTCGATACCAAGAGATCGAGGCGTCCCCCTTCCCCGCAAGAGGCTTCCCGCAAGACCGCCACTCGCGGCTTTAATGATCGAACGACGCGATAATCTCCGGGAAGAACATTGCAACGGCCTGTATCGGCGAACGGCGTGACCTGCCTGGACCTGCTGACACGACAGATCGCCATCCATGTTCCAGCATTGCAGGATTGGTCGTTCGTAGCGGTCGATGTCGAGCTGGCGGTACATGACATTGCCCCTCGCGAGCAAGGTACGCAAATTCTCGCGGCTATCGTAGGGATTGTCCCGCACGCAGAGCAAGTGCTGAATTCGGGCACGTCGATACCGTAAAGCCGGGAGTGACCAAACGCCTCGCACCGGATTATAGTCGCCGTCGTAGATGTAGGGGCGGATGCACGGCACGGGCTTGGTCTGCGCGGTCGAGAAATGACCACATCCTGAGTCCTGAAGTAGTTTGCCGGTGCTCTAGCACCGACATTTGGTAACGAGTCTTTGCAATGACTGTTGACAAAACACGTCCTCTATCTGTTGGCGCCATCGCGCAACGTAGCGGAGTCGCGGTTTCGACGATCCATTTCTACGAGGCGAAAGGCCTCATCAAGGGCGAGCGCACAGCCGGCAATCAAAGGCGGTATCCTCGATCCGTATTGAGACGGATCGCCATTATCAGAACCGCCCAATATGTCGGGCTTTCGCTCTCCGAACTAAAGGATTTTCTTGACCGGATTCCAGAGGGGCCGGTTACGTCAACGGATTGGCGTCGGCTCAGTGCCGAGTGGAGTACGCTATTGAACGAGCGGATAGCTAGTCTCATGAGGCTGCGTGACCGCCTCGAAACCTGCATTGGATGCGGCTGTATGTCCCTCACCGACTGCCCCTTGCGAAACCCCGAAGACAGGTTGGGCGCAGTTGGGTCAGGCCCTCAGCTCCTCTTGGTGAATTTCGCTCGTGAACCTCGTGATGATGAAGATAGCCCCGTTCATTTTCGCACCAAACGTCGCTCCTTGGCGGCGGTCAAATCCACTCTTGACGTTAACCAAGACACAAAAGGGAACGATGACTCATAGCTTGGTGCCCTTCCCCGGTCGTTCGGGGCGGTGCTTCAAAAATCATCCTTCCGGCATCACTCTTCGCATGAATGCATCGAACAGGGGCACGGTGAACGCTGTATCTCCATGCGCGGGACTATAGAGCATTCCTTTCGCGATCAGGCTGTTTCGCGTCGGCGCCACGCTTGAAACCTTCACGTGCAAGGCATCGGCAACATCTCCCGACCTGTGCGGTCCAGTGCCCAAAGTGGCCATGGCGCGCAGATAGCGCTTCTCGGCAGGGGTCAGACGATCGAACCGAACGCGGAAAAAGCTGGCGTCAAGTTCCGCGAGCGCGCTACGCGTTGCCGCCGCAACATCGTCTTGGGTGATCGGCGACGCCTCAGCTGCATCCCAGCTATGCTTTCCCCACTCCTGGAGGAAATAAGGGTAACCTTGGGTCTGCTCGCAGATCGCGTCCAACGCCGCATCATCGACAGCTTCGCCTTCCCGCTCGATTGGAAGCCGAATGGCATCGCGCGCGGCGTGATCATCGAGCGGTCCGACGGAGACGAACTCGAAAAGTCGCTCCGCATAGGACTTGGCCCGGCCCATCTGCCCAACGAGTTGCGGCAAGCCAGCGGCGATCATTGTAATGGGAAGCTGCTTCTGGCTGGCCCGGTGGAGCGCACTGATCAATGCGGCCAATTGCTCTTCAGGCACATATTGGAGCTCGTCGATGACGAGTACCACAGCTGACCCCTTCTCTCGCGCCGCCTCGCCGATTGCAACCAACAGATCGGCGAGATCAGCTTCAAGGTCGCCGCTGTCGGCCAGGCCCGGCTCGACGTCGAAATCGAGTCCCACTTCGAGATCGTCATATTTGACCTTGAGCTTTGCGAACCCGGCCAGCGCGCGAAGCGCGCGCTTAACGCCGTCCGAAGCTTGCTTCATGCGATCGAGCCTCAGCAGCGTCGCCCGAAGGGCAGGCACGAGGATGCCGGGGAGCGAACGGTTCTCGGGAGCCTCGATGGCGACGATAGCCATGCCCTCCCCCTCGGCTGCGTCACGCATCGTCGTGAGCAGAACGGTCTTGCCTACACCGCGCAGTCCATAGAGGACGCTCGGGCGTGCCGCGCGCCCCGCGCGGATTCGGTCGAGCGCGACCGCGTTGCGTTCAAGCAACGCATCTCGCCCCGCCAACTCTGGAGGGCGAGTGCCGGCGCCAGGCGCGAAGGGGTTACGACGAGCATCCATAGCGAGGTTATGGTGGTTTATCGTTTTTTTGTAAACTTGATAATCTCGCTATAAGTCGCGTCTCAAGGGTTGCGGAAAAGCGCCCCAACCGCTATTCTCCGTCACAGGAGAAAGCATGCGCTTCCCAAAATTCGACCTCGACACATATAATCGAACGAAGGATTTGTCCGGCGGTCCCATCTACGCGATTGTCGAGGAAGAGATTCCTGAGATCGAAATGATCACCGACGAAAACGGGAACCCCACTCGTGGCGGTCTAATAGGCTACGCCCTCGCCTACGTTTGCATGGCCGGCCTCGTGGGAGCGATGTTCTACATCCTCTAAGCTCTATTCGCGAAGCTTGGGGTCTTGGAAGAATCCGCGATCGTGGTCGCGGTTCACCTCCTGCTCAAGATCAGCGGCCCCTTGAACCCGCTGCCCTCGCATCGTCTGCGCCGCAGCGCGGTCGCCCCCCAGCTCTGCCTTGCCGGCCTCGATGATCGCAGCGGCGCCGACATCCCCGCCGCCGCCAGGACCGGCGGGCAGCCGCCCAGGACCATGCGGCCGGTAGGAGGCCCTGACATCCGCCTCGTTCCCCACGCTCGGCCGATTGACATCGACCAGGTCCGGATCGTGGAGGCGCCCCGCAATCTCCGCCCGGATGCCATCCTGCTTGTCATGCATCCAGCGCGTGATCATCTCCTGGCGCACAAGCCGCTGCTGGTCTGTGAGATCGGTTGCCCAAAGCTCGGGCGCGTCAAGCCCCGGATTTTCGACCTGTTGGCGGCGATACCATTGCGCAAGATCCTGGCTCAGATTCTCGCTGAGCTGCATGCCATGCGTCTCGGCATAGCTGGCGTCGCGTGACAGCTGCTGGGAAAGCTCCTCAAGGCGCCGGGCCGTCTCAGAGTACGACTTTGCCAGCGCCAGAGAATCCTCCGTACTCGCCGACGCCGATGATGTGGCGGATGCCCGGCTGAAGCTACCGCTGCGCGAATAGGTCCCATCGGACATCGAGGCGCCGCTTCCGCTCGAATGTTCGTCACGCACGCCACTCGAGGATGTGTTGGCGCTGTCGCTGCCGCGGGTTTCGTCAGTCGCATGCCTTAGCGCATCTGTCTGAGACCCTGATTTCGATACGCTGCCGCCAATGCCGGGAAGGCGGCCCAAAATTCCTCCGCGACCGCCCGACCCTCCAGCCGTCTGCCGTCCCGTTCCTGCGGACACCACCCCGGAGATCTGGTCGCTCGTCTGCGCCTGACGATCATGGCCCTGAGATATTCGCTGACCTTGAGAGATCGTATCCCGTTCCTCCAGACCCTGCGTGCTGCTCCCGGTCCGCCGGTCGAATTGATCGACGGACGTGTTCGCCTGCCGGCCGCTGCTCGAATCCCAGCCGGACGACCGCTCGGTCGAGGTGCCGAATGCACTGCGGTTGGCATGCGTAGCGGTCAGGACCTCGGCCGCGGCATTCTCATAAGCCTGCGACTGTCGGTGCGCCTCGCTCGCCATCTCCCGCCATTCCGCGACCGACCCGGTCGTCATGGTAGGGGTGAAGCCGAGGCGCGAAATGGCCCCCGACGTGTCGAAGACGTCCTGACCATTGCCAAAGCCGTTGATCATCGCGCCATTATCCTGGCGCCAGCCCATGCTCGGGGCGCCGCTCATATAGCTCGGCGCCGTGGTCCACTGATCGGCCTGCCGCATATTCGAAGTCGAGTTCGCCCAGCTCACATTGCCATAGGAGTAGTTTCCGGTGGTCTGCTCGAGCGCGGCGGCCTCCGCCGCGTTCTGCGCCGGCGCCAGCATCGACATGGACTGGCCAGCAATCGACATCGCGCCGCGAGCAAGACCGGCCGCGAGGAAAGGCACGCTCATCAGCATGAAGCCGGCGATCGTCGCCGTCTCGCCGTTGACCGCGCCGATGCCGGCATAACTTCCAAGCGTCACGCCTCCCCCGGCCACGCCGTTCGCCGCGGATTCCGCCCTTGTCATGCAGATCATGTGGAGGATGACATAGAGCGGGCCCCAGGCAGCCAGGTAGAAGAAGCCCATGGCATAGCCCTTGAGCGTGCCAACCCCCGTCTGGGGCATGAGGAACAGCGGGAAGATGACTGGGAACATCGCGAAGAAGACGACGGTCAGGACGATGTTGAGGATCGGCACCCAGGCCATCGCCTGCTGGGCAATCGAATTATAGGTGTTGCGCGCCTGGATGTCGGCGCGCGTCTGGGCGAAGGTGTCTATCGCGGCCGCGCCTGCCCCACCAGCCATGCTGTTGCGTGCTTGCATGAAGGCGTTGATCGCTGTGTTCTGCCGCATCGTTTCGGTGAAATTGCTCCCCGATCCGGTGAACGCCGTGTTCGCGATCGGCACGTCATGCTTGAGCTTGTCGGCGGCCAGGGCGTTGCTGAGCCTGGGATAGACCTCCTTACCCCAGATCGGAGCATTGGCCTCGATCATCGGCGCCCATTGCGCGTCGAGCGCCTGGTAGGCCTGGCGGCAGGTGATGATGAAGTTCTGAACGGTGCCGTCGCCCTGGCGCTCCAGCCATTCCTGCGAGCGCGCTTCCGAGCCCGGCCCGATCGCGGCCCACAGGTCGGGCGCCTTGGCGAGGTTCGTGAGCGACTTCTGATAGAGCATCACGTCGCCGAACACGCAGTTCTTGAAATGGTTTTCGAGGTTGGTCGAGAACTCCGCGTCGCGAACAACGAAATTGCGGGTCGCGTCGAACAGGCGCGCGCCATAGACCATGCCATTGCTCGAATAATTGAGCTCGCTGGGCATGACGAACACCGTCTCGGCCGTCCGCGTCAGCCAATCCCCGACCTGCGTCGTAAAGCTCGCCAGCACACCCAGGCCCATCGGCACATTGTCGATAGTCGATGGCGCGAGGCTCGGGTTGATCCGGTCGGTCACCTTGATGCTCACCGTGGGCACCATCAGGCAAAGATAGATCGCCGTCGCCTGGAGGAACCAGTTCATCCACGCCTTGTAGTTAAGCGTGAAGGCGACAACGAGCAGCGAGTAGATGAGGCCCATCACCATCACGACCCGCAGGAGCGAGCGGTAGCCCCCTCCCCCTGACCAGGCAGCGACGGCGTTGAACACGTTTACGAGATACTCGCCGCCCCCGACCGTGAAGACCTCCAGCATCGACGCGCTCCCGCTTCAGTTCAGCCGCACTAATTCAGACCTTGGGCGTTCAGCCCGCGCGAGAAGTTGAGCGCGGACGCCATCCCCGGCGTCATCGAGTTCTGCAGGGTAGACTCCAGCATGATGCTGCGGTTGATGATCTGCATCGTCACCTGCAGTTTGTTGTTGAGACGGACATCCCGCTGGCTGAACTTGGCGCGCGTGGCCGCGATCTGTTGCTTCCACTGCGTCGCGGTCTCCTGGTCGAAGGTCTGGTAGTGAACCTTCGCCTGCTCGACCCGGTCCAGCATATTGTCGAGCATGGCAGAGAGCAGGTCGACGGCCACAATCTCGGACAGCGTCTGGATCTCGCCGTCGGTCAGCGCATAGTGGGCATAGGCCTGCACGGCGAGGATCTTGTAGATCGGCACGGTCGCGAGGTTGAGGAGCTGCTTTTCGGCGGCGTTGAGCGGCGTGTCCGACCGGATCTTGTCGCTCATCGACTTGATCATCGTGGCGATCCGCGGGCGCAGCGCCGACGATGCCGGGACCGACAGGGTCTGTTCGCCGACATCGTAGCAATTCTCGTCGTTGCACTTCAGCATCTTGACCGGCGGCGCGTCCGCCGTGCCGTCGAGCAGCGCAGTGACGACGGCGTCTTCCGCCGGACCGAACATCACCACCTTGCCGCCAACGCTCGGGTCCGTCGACGGCGTCGTCACGACCGTACCAACGAGCGTCATGATATATTCGGAGAAGGACTGGTCGAACGCCCCGAACTTGGCGGACTTCTTCAGCGCCTCCCAGGTATAGTTGTGCGGTTCGCCGACCAGCTGGTCCTTCATCGACGCATCGGTGTTCCCGGCGATTGTCGAATCCCGCCGATTGCCGTTGTTGCAGCCCTGACGCGAGGCGGCCCAGTCGGAAAAGACGCCCTGGCTGTTGCCGACCGCCTCGCAAATGGTCGCCCGGGTCGAATCCATCTGGGGCCAGATTCCGCCGACCAGCGCCTGAGCGGTCTCGCAGCTGGAGATGTTCATCTGGTTGAGGAGCTGCGCCTTCTGGCTGAACTCGTCCATGACCTTACCGATCTCGGGCGAGACGGAATCGATGGCCAGCTTGAAGGCGAACCCAAGCGCGTTGTTGGCCGTCGCCTTCAGCATCGCCACGATCTCGGACGCATTGATGAAGGAGAAGCTTCCAGAAAACAGGTCGATGCCGCCGCAGCCCGCACGGGCGCTCGGAAGCTGAAGATTGAACGGCTGCACGCTCTTCTGCGGGAAACGCGTCCAGACATTGCCGAGAGAGTAATAGCCGGCCGACTGACCCTGATAGGCCGAGGGGCCGGTCACGTTGGCAGCGCCGCCCGCGTCGGAGAAGAAGTTGTTCATCTCGGACGCGACGTCGGCGCGCGCGACCCCGACGATGGAAAAATTGAGCGCGGCCATCATGGCCATCGAGCCGGCGGCCGAGCGGAAGAAGCGGCGGGCGCGCCCTTTGCGATGATCCTGTCCCATCAGTAATCGCTCCCCACTTTCGTGTTCGTGAGCGTGAAGATGCGATCCATGATCTCATCGGCGCTCAGGATGCCGTATCCAACCGGAATGGTCCGTTTGGTCACCGTGTCGAAGAGGACCAGCGCCGGTGTCTCATTGCCCGGCACGCCCATGCGCGCCCGCTGCCCGGAATCGACGACATGTTCCGGAAAATCGCGGCTCGGCCCCCCGTCCATCGATACGGCCATGACCGCCATCCGGTGGCTGTCGGTCACCGAGCGAAGGATCGGGGCGAACAGCTCACAGGCGCCGCAGCTCTGCGCGAAGAAGTAGAACAGCCCGTAGCGCTGCCCCAGGTTGGTCAGGACCGCGTCGCGATCGGCCTTTCGATTGTCGAGCCAGGCACGCTTGCCGACCGTCGAGACGGGCCTTTGCAACGTGTAGTCGATGTCGGGGTTCTGCCAGAGCGCGCGCTGCCACACGTCGGAGAAAGTCGAGGCGCGGTCGAGCTGCTCGCGCTGGAAGCGGACGTAGGCGATGACGTTCTCTTCGGTCGGCTCCAGGATCGCCTTGGCCTTCAATTCGTCGAGCTGCTTCGTGATCGCCGCCATCCGGTCGACCGCGCTCGGCGGCGGCGACGGTTGCGCCTCGCGCGGCAAGGGTCTGGGCTTGTCGCAATAGAACCATTGTCCGAGCTTCCGCTCGCCGCAGTAGAAAGCATCCGGCCGGTTCTGCTCGATCGTGTCGCGTGACGGCGGCGCATCCTGCGCCAACAGGGGAGCAGCAGTCCCAATCGACAGGGCGAGCAGCATCGAGAGTTTAGCGACGGGGGACATCACGCTTCGTCCTTTCATCGGCTGAGGCGGTTTGCGCGGAAGGGAGTGCGAGCGGTGGGTTGGGTGTCAGACTGTCCCAGGCTGCGGGGTGGACGCAGCAATCGGCCACGGTCGCGGGAGAGCCACCGCAACGATGGTGGGGCGTTGGGGCCGACGGTTGCAGCGCCAGGGATGCCAGGACGAGGGGCAGCTCGAGAACAGGGATAGGCATGGTCACTTTCCTTGGGTTTGCGCTGCGGCCCCTGCGGCAAGGAGATCGGATCGGCCCATCTCACTTGCCGTGGAGGTCGTAGTAGTTCTGAATTTTCTGCTGGATTTCGGTCATGGTCTGGACTTCGTCCGGCAGCTTGGCCGCATCCATGAAGTCCGCATAAACCTCGGTGAAATCCATTACCGACAGGTCGAGCCGCGAGAACTCGTCGATCGTGAAGCCAATGCACTGTTCCTTTTTCGGCGCCCCCCACGGCTTGCCGAGCTGCACACGGCCCTGCTCCTGGAGGATGCGGGAGAGCTTGCTCTCGAAGCAGCAATAAGCGGTGCGCCGCGTGCTGCAGATGCCGAGGAAACTCGACGAGCAATAGGTGCCGAGATTATGGCACAGGCCCATCCGGTCCTTGATGTCGAGCCTCATCTCGTCCTGTGAACATGCGAAAAGGACCAGGAAGGGGGTCGCGAGCGCGGCGATCGCCGCGGGACCGCCCGCCAGCGCAGCCGCGCCAGCGCCGACCGTCAACAAACCCGACGTCTTGCCCGCACAGCAGTTGATAAGGCCGAACACCGGCTTGTGGCAGGTCTCGCGCGTGCCGCTGAAGACCCGGAGATCGGCTTCGTTGAACTCCTTGCCCGCCTGGTCGATCGCATGCAGCGCAACGAGCGCGTCCTTGAACTCGGTCGACGCTTCGCGAACGATCGGCTCGCAGTCGCCGTTGATGCAATAGACGTCGTCGCCGCAGATATATTGCGGCGCATCGCTCGTGCCTCCGGAAGGCGTCGGGCACCTGTAGACGCGGTTCTCGACTTTGCAGGGCCCGCCATCAGGCTCCTCGTCAAGGCATTCTGTGCGCAGATAGGTGCAGCTCCCGTTCGCCTCGAGATCACCGCAGTCATTGGCTGTTGAGATCCGGTGGCATTGATAGGTCCGCTGCCAGGCCCAGCAGGGCTGGGTGACAGGAACGCCGTCGACGATCCGGGTGACCGGGTCGCTCGACGTGCACACTTCGGTCTCGAGCGTGCAGTTCGGGTCGCCGGCATTGGCGGCGCATAGCCCCTCGTTGCGCGTGATGACCGGCACGGCCGGTTCTTCCTGCTTCGTGAGCCAGTAATTGCCGGTCGAGAGCACATAGCCCGGATGATACTCGCCCGGCGTGATCCCCTGGGCCTCGGCGGTGCATTTGACCTCGACGGCGGTGTGGCCAAGGCTTTTGCAGGTCGGCGCCGCAGTATATCCATAGGCGCTCATATTGTCGCAATAGTCGATCGGGCGGCTTTCCCAGCAGATGCCGGTGGCGATCTCGTCGTCAAAAGCCGCGCGGGCGGGATAGGGCCCGCCATCTGTCGGCAGGAAGCTCAACCGACCCGTGTAATAGGTGTAGATCGTCCGCTTCTCGGTGTGAACGTCAAGGCTGACGTTGCAGGTCCGGGCTTCCGTGGTGACCTTGCTGCCGGCGTTGCAACTCGCCTCATAATAGCCCGCGCTCCCCGGCGCGGCGGGCAGCGGCACGCATGTGCCCTTGGTGCCGCCCATTTCCTCGCCAGCGAGATAGGTCGAGGGATCGTTTTCGACCGATGTCGCGCGCGCCGTGGTCGCGAGGATCTCGGAATTGCTGAACGTGGCCCGGCTGTGATCGGCATCGGTGGTGATGCGATATTGCTCGTTGGACGACTTGGCCGCCTGGGCGTCGGACTCAAGCTTACCGGGATCGTCGAAATAGGATCCTTCGGGCAAGCTCGTGCCGGAATAGCCGGGGACCGCGGCGGCTTGCGCATCGCTGGACGGCACCAGCGTGGAATCGTTGCGCTTCTCCGTACCCAGCGCCTTCCCCTCCTGGCGCGCCTCGTCGAGCGTCATCTGGGCAAGCGCGGGCGAACTCGCCATAACGACGCCGAAGAGCGCAGCCAGGACGAGATACGCCCTCATGGATGGGCCTTGCGCATGTTGGCGAGGCCAACCGCTGCGACCCGTGCGCCCGGGCCATTACCGTCCGCGAACTGCTCGAGCGCATATTCGACCGAGACGTTGCCGACGAGCCGATCATAGGGCGGCAGCTTGGTCTGGCAGGAGAAGCCGGCGCAAAGATCGAAGTCCGACGAGACACTGACGTATGTCGGCACTGCCTGGACATCGAAAGCGCGGAACAGCCGCGGATCGATGCCGACATTGGCGAAATCGTCCTGCCGGTCGATGATCTTGCCAAGGCTCGTGGCGAACTCCTTCATCGAATTGTTGGGGAAGCCGCGGAACACGACCACCCCGCCGGCCCTGGCCGTGTCGCCGATCAGCTTCTGCAGCGACTGCGGTGGCATCGACAGGCTCGCGAAGACGATGAACTGGGGCGCCTCGCCCTTCCCTGCCGTCGCGTTCGACGCGGCACCGGCCACGATCTCGTCGAAATCGACGGGGCCTGCCGGTCCCTTGGGCAGATCGCTCTTGGCGACCCGCTGCATGTTCTCCATGCCAGCGTCGCGAACGGTCTGCGCGTCCTCGCGGAAGGCGTCGCCCCTATCCTTCACATGGTTGACGAAAGCCTCGGCATCCGCCTGTAGGTCCGCCGAACGCTGCTTGATCGCCTGGACGTCGATCCCGTCGACGGTCTGCGCGAGCAAGGCCGTCACGCTCGCCAAGCCAAGGATCGCTGCGAAGCCCCAGAGGTATTTGCGCATTGGACGGCCCCCTACAGCACGCAGCAATTGCGTTTGCGCCAGACGAGGTAGCCCATGTCCTCGCCGGCGGCGGGATAGGCGCGACCTGCGTCAGGCGGCATGGTGGATGCCCCGATCGTGGAGCAGGCGAAGCGGCCGCTCACGGTGGGGATCGGATTGACCATCTGGAAGCGGTATTGCTGCTTGCGCATGATCGGCATGAGGTACTTCTTGCAGAGCCCGGCCGAGCCCATCGTCCCCCAGGCAAGAGCTTCGCGGTGCATCTTGTAGGCGAAGCGCGACAGTGCGAGCCGCGAGGACTGAACATGGCCGATCGAGGACGGCACGTTGCCGTTGAGCGGATACATGCTGCCCTGGCACCCCGCACACCAGAACAGCGGATCGAGCGGCAGGTGGACGGTCCCGGCGATGCAGTCGCCGGCGCAGGCGACCTGGGCGATCGGGTTAGCGAAGACGACGGCTTCCGGATTGATCAGCGCCGTCAGACTATCGTCCTGCCAGAGCGGATCGACCTCGGTCATATAGGCGATGTCGAAGCTCGCCTGCTCGAAGCAGACGAAGTCGGTCAGGATCTCCATCCAGTAGAGCAGCGGATAGACGTACCAGTGCACGTGCCATTTGGCCGTGCTCTGCGAGCGGCCGCCCACCATCGAGGGGCCGGCCAGATAGCCCTGGCCGATGTCGAACCCCGGCGCGATGCGCACACCCCCGAGATTAGGAAAGCACCAGGGCTTCATTGTGACGTCCGCGAGCCGCACCGGCTCCCAGAAGCCGACCGAGATGCCGATCCTGGGAAGCGGGCTGCCACAAAAGCAGATCGGGGAAGCGGGATTGCTCGTATCCGGCCGGCCGCTCGGCCAGATCTTGAGGCCGCCGACCGAGAGTGGGAACAGGCAAGACCAACACACGTCGGTGATCGGATTGACGAACTTCCCGTGACAGGTCGGCCCTGCCGCCTGTGCGCTCGGCGCCAGAAAGAAGGCTGCCAGCGCCATGACGAGAAGCCGCAGAGCTGATCGAAAGCCGCGCATCACTGATCCTCCCCGGCAGGTTCGAGAAAGGCGGTGTCCGCGCGATGCTTGCGCGCGAGGTAAAGCGCCGTGGTCAACAGCGTGGCCGCCAGCAGCGACGCGATCGCACAGGGCGCCGCCTGACCGCTGATCCGCATCAACGGCTGCAAGCCCGCGACACTGGCGGCCAGTAGCAGGCAAAGAACCTGCCAGATCCGGCGCAGCCGCCGAAGATCGCGAGTCTCGGGTGCCGCCATCGGCGTTCGGAGCATGTCGAGCCACAGCGGCATCAGCCCGGGCTCCCGGACTTCAACACCACCTCGGAGACGCGCATCACCTTGCCAGCCTGGGTGACCACGGCTGGCGTATGCTCGATGCCGAAGCGGGAAGTGAGCTTGCCTTGCTGATCGAAGTAGAAACGCCGCTTCTTCGCGGTCATCTGCTCGACCGGCGATCCACGCACGAAGATTATCTTCGCCTTGAGGTCCGTGTAGCGCGTCGTGGCCCAAGCGAGCTGCTCGCTATCGTCACCGTCGATGAAGACAAGGTCCTGACGGATCGAGACGAAGTCGAGCGGGTTGATCCGCTGTCCCGCTGGGGCGATCAGGTTGCCCTTCTGGTCGCGGATGTCGCGTTCCATCGTGACCGACGGATCGAAGTCCCAGCTCCGGGCGGTCCGGGCCGGGGTGACCCCCGTGACGGGATCGGGTCGACGAACTTTCGCCTCGACGCGCTTGGCGAACATCTCGTTGGTCCGGGCGAGCTCGCCGCTTGCCTCTGCGCGGCGCAGGCGGTTTTCAATGGTGGAGAGCAGATCGGGCTCGATGACCGGGAACGCCTGCGCGGCCTGGCCATAGTCCTTGGCCTCCGACCGCATCGGCCCAACGACGATCAACCCGCCGACCGTTGCGGCGATGGCCAGCCCGCCTGAGATGAGCACCCTCATAGGATCGGCTCCCCGGTTCCTATGACCTGGCGCGCGCATACGAAGCCGATTTCGGCATAGCGGCTGTCGAAGCCATCCTTGTGCGGCGTAGCCGCGAAATAGCATCCCTGCGGCACCGGGCCGGTTGCGCCCGGCGTCAGGCGTTCACCAAAGCGTGTGAGCGGTTTCATCTGCGCGACGAGGTGGCCGTTCACCGCAACCTGGCGGCCAACGTGGCTGATCGTGTCGCCCGGCATGCCGTAGACGATCTTGCCGAACATCCGCGGCTTCGCGCCGAAGTGGCGACGCAGGAGCGTGCTTGGCGGCGGGTCGAAGAAAACATAGTCTCCGCGCGCCGGCAGCTTGTGGCGCTGGATGAGGAAGGCCCAGTTCGGAAGCGAACCCGTCGTGTTGATCAGCAGCAGATGATCGTCGCGCCATGCGCTGATCGCGCTGAGCAGAACGCTGCCCGCGATGAACAGGCCGAACAACAGCCATAGCCGCGTGCGTGGCCGCCAGCTTGGGCGCGCCTCACTGGCCGCCGATGCCATCGGAGCCTCCGAAGGTCGAAACTTGCGCAGCTGGCGGAGCATATTGCGGAACCGGCTGCTGCTGCCCTGAAGACACCATTCCTGGCGCCGCCATGCCCTGTGCGGCCATCATGGGATCGATCGGAGGAGCAGCCCCGGGCATCTGGCCCGGCATCTGAGCCGGGGCTGCAAGTTGGGGTCTCGCGGCCGCCATCGCCTGGGCATTCATCTGCTGCAGCTCCTCGGCCGAAGCTTGGCGCGGCCGCGGGACGCCCGAGGCGTAGACCGATTGTCTGAGGCTGTCGGTTATATCGGGCACGTTCTTCGTGAGCACGGCTTCGCCGACGAGCACGATCTGGCCGCCAGCACTGCGCCGCTGCAGTTCCTTGTCGAGCGACGCCATGAAGCCCCGCATCTCGGCCTCGACCTGCGCCGGAGGCGATGTCGAGCGCGCCTGCGCCTGCACATATTCCCCGACGATCGAGGAGAGCCGCGCCGAGACGATATGATCCTGCTTGGGCGTCACCAGTGTCTTGGTGACCCACATGCCCCAGACCACAGTGGCCAGAAGGATCAGCCCGGCGAGGATCTGCATACGGCTGAAGCCAGCGAAGAATGTTCGTCTGGGCTTCGCTGGCGCTGCTGGCGATACCGGTGGCGCGGGAAGGTCGAGTTCGGGTTGCTCAGCCATGGCGGGGGTCTCCCTGCGATCGGGCCGAAGGCAGGATCCTGCCTCTCCGCAGGACCATGAGCCCCACGGAAAGGATGAGATGTGCGACGGCGAAGATGGTCTTGAACGATGCGACCCGATCCGGGGTCGCGATGACGTAGCGGGTGCTGAGGTTGTTGAGCTGGTTCATCAGGCCATCGAGCGAGAAGCCGCCAAGGGCGAGAAAAAACAGCGCGAACAGGCCCCAGGTCATGAGCAGCGTTGATGCGAGGAAGCCGCCGAAATACAGGGTGAAATGAAGCATCGCGCGCGCGTCGATCGACGGCGGCGCGGATGGCTGTACCCTCGGCTCTGTGCTGCTGGCCATGGCTCACTCCGCCGCTTGCGCGAGCTCGGGATCCTCGTGAGAGGCCCATTTTTCCGGGTTGTCCGGGAAGGCGATCCGCTCGATCGCCTCATCCATGGTGAGGCCCTGCGTGACGAGATCCTCAATGGCGGCGTAGACGGCCGGACTGGAGGAATAGACCGTGGACGAGAAGGGATCGAGCACCAGGCGGCCGACCGCCAACGTCTCTGGCCCCTTGATCAGAATGTCGGAATATTCGCGGCCGTTGATCTTCAGCGAGCGCAGCAGCGCGTCGGTATAGTCGTCCATCTCGAAACGATCATGCTTCTTGAAGTCGGCGATGGTCTCCGGCTTCTGCTGGAGAATGACGAACCAGTCGCTGTTCTCAAGGGCGGCGATCGAACCCGCAGACTTGTAATAGTCGTTGAGCGACTGGGTCGCGGTGATGAGCGACGCATAATATTTACGGCAGGTACGCGCAAAGGCCTCGATGAACTCGGCCATCGCCCCGCCGCGCATCATCTGCCACGCTTCATCCAGGAATAGCGCCTTGGGGATCGAACGGTCGACCTTACGCATCATTTGCTGTGACATGAACATGATCGCGGCCAGCACTACGCTGCGCAGTTCCTCACGTGACGAAAGATCGGAGAGTTCGAAAACGGTGAGCTGGGCCGACAACTCGAAGGACACTTCGCCCTGGAAGAAGCGGCCATAAGTGCCGGCGGAGGAGAATGGCCGCATAGCTATGCCAAGATCGGTGGCCTGCTGGTTGCCGGTCGCATCCAGGGCGGTGATGATATCATCGATCGAACCAGCCCGCCCCTTCTCCGCCCAGACCGTGTTGACTGCGCCGTCGATCAGGCCGCGCTCGGTATCGTTGAGCCGATCCATGTGGCGCGACATCTGGTTCACGATGGCCTTGAGCATTGCCATGCAGTCGAGGAGATAGTCCTCATCGGTCGCCGCGAGTTCCTCGTCGATCATGCTGAACGGGTTGAGACAAAAGCCCGAAGCCATCGTGAACTCGACGAAAGCGCCGCCCTGGAGCTTGGCGGAATGCTCGAACGAGCGTCCGTCGTCGATGACGACAACGCGGGCGCCGGCGCCACAGAATGACGCGCACAGCTCCTGCAGCGTCACCGATTTGCCGGAGCCCGACTTGCCGAAGACAGCGACATTGTGGTTGCCGGCCGCATTCTCGAACGGGCTCCAGAAGAAGGGCTGACCACGTCTGCCGATCAGCATCAGATGGGGCACCTGGCTCCCGAGGAACTCGCCCTGAATGGGGGCGAGATTAGCGGCGGTCGTGGTCAGCAATGTGCGCATCCGCTTCATGCGCTCGAGATCGCGCGCGAGACCGTTGGCCATCGTCATCGGCATCGCGCAGAGCAGACCCATGATCTGCAGGTAGCGATCGTCGAGAAGATCCCAGCCCGCTGCCCGGTACACGGATTTGAGTACCCGTTCGTTCGCGTCCCCCCGGCCCTTCGGGGAGAAGGCGGTGACACTGAAGAAGACGCGCACGAGCTTGCGGCCCTGGCGCAGCTCGTCGTTCACATAGCGCCATTCCTGGCTCTGATCGCGCAGCTGCGGCAGGAAGCGCGACGATTTTGAATCGGCCAGGCTCGTTGTGCGCATGAACTTGAAGCTGGCCTTGTTGCTCGCGGCCATCGGATCGGGGAATTCGACACAGAGATTGGTCGCGACCGGGCACGGCATGCGCAGCTTGTCGGTAAACATGTCGCCGATCAGCCGGGCGACGTCCCATGGCGCCCAGCGTGCCGGCAGGTTGCGCACCGAGAACGAGCGGACGTCGAAGACGTCCGGCAGAATTTCACCGATCTCCGGCGCTTCGTCGATGGTCTTGCCGGTGGGCCGGAATCGCTCGGTGCGAAGCAGCATCCGGTCAGACTCGATATGCAATTCGACGTCCCGGCGGATTGCCTGGTCCGCGATCGGATCGAGCGGATTATAGCTGACCACGTCCTCGCCGGCAGCAGTAGTCGGCGAGGTAATGTCGTCGATCCAGGCAATGAGTGCCTGCGGATCCATCGTCCTGGCCGACACATTGATCGAGGCAAGCGCCGAGATGATGCCGTCCATGACGGCGACGATCTCCTCTGCCGTCACGCTCGAGCTCTCGGGCGTCGAATAGGAGATCGCCACGCGGTGATTGCGAAGCGAAAAGGGCGCGTCGGCCGAAAGCGACTTCCAGACCCCGTCGGTCAGGAAGTCGACCCGGTGCTTGGCCATGCGCTCATAGACGCCGCGCGCGGAATAGCGCGGGAGATACCATTTGGAGAGGCGCTCGCCGATCCGCGGACTCATCCATTGGTGGAACTGCAGACAGCCGGGGGCAGGAATCGCCTCCGAGAGAAACTGGGTCAGGATCTCGCCCGTGCGTTCGTCCGCGCCGACGAGCGGCGCTGCTTCGATCACGAAGCCGCGCGATGCGCTGTTGTAGAATATCCCGGTCTTGGGATCATAGCTGCGATAGGGCAGCCAATGCGCCAGCATCGGCACGCCAAACTCCGGCCGCTCGGCGTCGGGCCGCTTGGCGTCGCCCAGGATCCCGGACAGCAGGCTCTCGAAGAAGCTCCCCGCCATCTCACTTGTCCTCCGGCACGGCAGCAGGGAAGTTCGCGGCCTTCACCGTCGCGCCGATCGCCGCCGGCGCGGCTGCCGCTCCGGTCTGCGCAACGCCGGCATCCCGGGCATCCTTAGCCGCGCCATTGGCGACCTCCTGATAGTGGGGATCGGCCTTCACGCGCGCGACCGCCGCCGCGCCGGTCGCGCTCATAGGCTGCGGAGCGGGTGCCGAGGCCGCCTTGGCTTCGGGACTGCCGCTCGCCGGTGCATCAGAGGGGGGATGAGGCACCGTCGAAGCGGCAGCCGGCGGAGTATGGCTCAAAGCCGCCGCCGTTCCCGAACCGGATGTCGCTGGCGCCCTGGGAGCGAGACGCGCCCTGACATCCGCTTTGATCGCACTGACCGGATCGGGGGCCGGATCAGGCTTGCGCGCCCGGGCAGCCGCAACGGCCGCCGGGTCCGGTCCGTTCGGATCGCTGTCGGCGAAGCCTGTCAGCGGCGGATCGATGCGGTCGACCGCATCACCAAGCGATTCCTGGATGTCTGGTGCCACCGCCGACGCCCGCGCCGGCATGGACGCCTGCATCAGAGCCTGCTGCCGCCATTCCCCGCTCGCGACGACCGCATGGACCGCACTGGCCTCGTGGAGCCGGCCACGCTCGTCGATATAGGGCTGAAAGACGATCCGCAGCACCTTCTCTTGGCTGCGTCCGGCATCGGTCGAGGCAAGGCGCGCGGATTGGCCCATCGCCACGCGATTGGTTTTCCCGCGCATCGGCTGCCGCATATTGCCGGTGGGCAGAGCATCGCCGTCCGAAGGGTCCGCCGAGATGAGCGCAAGCGCCCTGTCGTCGATCGTCGAACTCGGCGCGCAGATGCCGTCGGGCGCCGCGCAGGAAAAGCTGCCGCGCACATTGCCGCCGAAACTGGCGCAGCCATTGAGCGCCAGGAGACTGGTCAACCCGAGCACACCCGGCAGCCACAGACGACGGCGGCCGCCGCCATGCCCAACCAAGGACCGCCGGATCACGACTGGCCTCCCTTGAGCCAATTCTCGAGGAAGGCGCGCGGCCGGTAGCCCTCGATCACCGCACCGTCGCCGCGCACGATGACCGGCGTGCCGCTGAGACCATGGCGGTGGGCGAAGGCCTCGTTCGCATCGAGCCCCGAGGTGTTGCAGGAAGGTCCTGCCTTGATTTCCTCTCCGGCATAGGCTGCATGCAGCGCGGCCTCCCGGTTCCTGGCGCAGTAGACGCGGTCGGCGACATCGCGGCTTCCGAGCACCGAGATCGGCCGTTCGACGACCCGCACGTTCATGTCCTTCAGGACACTGGTGAGCGCCCGGCAATAGCCACAGCGGAAATCGGTGAAGACCGTGATCGTCTGGCCCGAAGGATTGCCCCAGACGATCGCACCGTCTCGGGGCAGCTCGGCGAGCGAGAGCTTCTGCGGCGTCGCAGGGCGGACTGGCTTCTCCACCCGGCCCGGCGTTGCCGCAGCGAGCTGTGAAGTATCGTCTTCGCCGCCCGCATTTGCCGCCGCATTGGCCTTCGCGGCTGCGCCGACGAGCATGTCGGGGTTCATCTCGAGCAGACGGGCGGCCGTGATGTCCTGCCGGGTCTGCATGTCATAGACGCGGCCGATGACGAGGAAACGCGCGCCCGTATCGACGTAGAACAGGTTGGCGCCCGCGGTAATCTCGCAAAGGCCGCTGATCTTGCCGCAATCGATAGCGGTGACCGGTGTCTTGGGCAGCCGCGTCTTTAGGAGCAACCGGACCCGGTCTTCCGGGCTGTTCGTGTCGGCCGCGAGCGCGATGCCGGCGACGCTCAGCCCGAGGAGCGTGGTGAGGACGAGGCGCGACGGGCGGCCCAGCGCGCGCAGACGATCAATTGCGAACATAGACACCCTCCAGGAAGACAATCTCAACATCGATGCCGGTCGGCATCTCAATCACGGGCTGGTATTGCTCGGCGCGTTCGATCAGATATTTGGAGACCATGTCGCCAGTCTGGGCGACGCCCTCGCCGAAACCGCCCTCGAGGATGTCGCCCGTCGAGAGCTTCTGGCGCTGGCCGTTGGTCGTGATGTTGGTGCCCTGGAAGACCGAGTTGGCATTCGCCGAGAAGCCACGGCCGAAGCCGCCAGCAAGGCCCGCCAGGAAGGCCTGGGTCACGAGCGAGCCTTCGCGGGACACCACCCGGCCACGCACGCCCGTCTTACCCCCGAAGGCGATGAAGCCCTTGACCTCGGAGACCGCGTAGCGGCCGCCGGGCTGCGGGCAGGTCATCTTCTGAAGCTTGACGTAGACCTTCTCGCTCGAGAGGTCGCCGCGCGCCGCGCCGTTGATGAGGCAGCCCTCTATCTTGGTCGTGAGCAGGCGGCCGTTCTGGTAGACCGAGCGCGCCGGACCCGTCACACGCAGCACGACGGGCAAGGGATCGCTCTGGCTGTTGACCCCCGCGCTCGCATCCACGCCCACGATCACCTTCGCACGCGCGAAGCTGTTGGGCGGCAGATAGTTGACGCTGTCGGTATAGACCGTGTTGCCCTTGGCAATGCGGGAGGCGTTGCCGCTATCCGTCGTCGTGAAGTTGACGAGCTTCACTTCCGCGGCCGAAGCGATCGGAGCCGCCGCTTGCGTTCCGCCCTGCGCGCCCGGTCGCTGATAGGCCTGCGGACCATAGGGCCCGTACATTGCGGCCGGGCCGGGCGCCGGTGCTGCGGCAGTCCGGCGATCAGCGACCTGCCGGCGAAGTTGCTCGTTTTCGGCCTGGTAGGCGGACAGGACCCGCTGGCCATCGGCCTGCATCGCCTGATTCTGGCCCTTCAGCGCCTCGACCTGCGCGGTCAGCGCCTCGAGCCGGCTATTCTGCCCGTCGATCGACTTGAGTTGGTTTTCTGTCGACTGAAAGCGGTTCTCCGAAAGCGCCATCCATTCCTGCTGGGAGAGGTTGCGGTTGACGAGATCCTTGGTGGAGACGTCGACCTCGCTGACGCCGTCGTCGGTCTCCTTCGATTTGTCGCCGTCGCCGCCGAAGATCCAGAAGGACGAAAGGACCAGGCCCACGCCCGCGACGCCGGCGAGGAGCAGACGCTGGCGGCGGCGGACTGCGTCATTGGCACCGAGATCGCCCGACAGCGGGGAAACTCCCTCTTCGGTGCCGCCCTCGCTGCCGCCGTCGAGAGGACGGCGACTGCGCTTCAGGAAATCGGAAAGAGCCATATCCTCACCTTCCCGTAGGAGTATTTTGGCCAGCCAAGGGGCTCGGACCATTTTGCGAGACGAGGTAGGCCGTGGTGACCTTGCCCGGTGCGAGCTTGGTGTCGGCGATCGAGACGGCGAGCGCGCTCGAAGGAGCGACCATGCTTGTGGTAAGCTCGACGCTCTGGTCACCCTTGTTCTCGATCCGAAGCACCCGGCCGGTCAGCTCGGAACCCCGATATTCGGCGATCATCTGGACCTTGAGAGTGCCAACATAGACGGGGCGCAGGGTGCGCTGGCGCATCTCGTAGCCATCGGCGACGGCATTCGAATACATGGCCTGGACAAGCTCGACGGCGGCATCCTGGGGTCCCAGCTGATTGGCGGGACCATTCTCGGCCGCCTTTTCGTTGGCGATCGCAGGGTTCGAAACAAAGACCTGGGCGGCCTGGTCCCCGCTGATCCGGCACACGAACTTGTAGACGTAGCCGCGCTTGCTGGTCGCGAAGAAGGAAAGCGCGGGTCGGCCAAACCCGTCTGGCACAGACAGGTAGATGTCACCGCGGACCGGCTCGTTGACGACCGAGAAGTCGTCCTGCGGATTGCCGGTCGAGATCTTCGACACGCTCGCGAACTCGTCCTCGACGAGGCTGATGCGGGTCAGATCCTTGGCCGACGCGGTGCAATCAACCTGCGCGCTGTCGCTCGCCATGATCGTCTGATCGGCGAAGGCCGGCTCGGCGATGAGGAAGACCGCCAGGGCGACGAGGCTTGCGCCGATGAAGCGGCTCGCGTGGCAAGTCACGCGCGAGAGGAAGGCAGTGCCGAGCGCGGCACTCCCGATAGCATAGACCGGCATCATGATGAGCTCCCCTGTTGGTCTTTCGCGGAGCCGGTCTTCACCATCCCGAAGCCCACCAGCTTCAGCGACAGGCCGGAATATTCCCAGTCGTAGCGGAAGGTGCGGTTCTCGCTGGAGATGACCTTGTTGCCGACGATCGTGTGCAGTTCGCCGGTCACCTCCGAGCGGAGGTTCCTGGTGTCGATCTCCATCTTCTGGATGGTGAAGAACTGCGAGATCGAGGAGCCGCGCTGCTCGCTGACGATCTTGAGCAGGTCGGCCTTGATCTTGCCCTGCGTGCGCGGGCTCGCAATGTCGAGCACCGCATTCATCCAGTATTCGAGGTTCTGCGGGCTGCGATCGAGCGTCAGCACGACCGTGTCGCGCGTGATCATCTCCAGATATTCGCGGCTGACGCCGGCAGAGCTGACCGTCAGCGGAGAACGCAGCACTGGTTGCAGCACCACCTCGCGGTCGCGCGACAGGCTGACCGTGCAGAGCAGCAGGGTGATCACGGCGAGCGCCACCGCGGCGACGGCCAGAATGTTGCGCTGGCGCAGGATCCGCTGGCTGTTCGTATGGCTGTAGGAAAGTTCCATATCACCCCGCCATCAGTCGAAGATATGAGGGTGGCGTGGCTCTCAGGCCGGTGAAGCCGGCCGGAAGATGCCAATAGGCCAGGTGAAGCAGCCAGGACGTCGCCCGGCCTGCCTTAGCTTTTCTGAGACCCCACCAGCCCGCCCCCGAAAGAAGCATGCCGATAAGGATGTGCTGAGACAGGATCCCCCAGACGAATGGGATAACCATCGCCAGGAACTCATCCAGCGTCCACAGCCCGATCAGCTCGGGATCGTCGAGATGAGTTGGAATGACGTACTTGTCTGCGGCCATTGCACCACCCCCTCCTGGACCTGGGCGGAGCTGCTACTCCGCACAGGCCTGGGATCGGTTCAGATCGTCGCGGTCACGGTGGACGTGACGATCGGCACGCCGGTTCCGGCACCGACGCCGACGCCGACCGGGATCGCGATCTGCCCCATCGAGAAGCGACCCGAAGCGAGGGCGACCACGCCGCCGGCGAGGCTGAGCACCGTGATGATCTTGCCGCCGGATCCCTCGAGGAAGTCGGTGAACTTAGTGAGCGCGGTGTTGAACGTCGTGTCGGCGCCGGCGAAGGCGGGACCGGCGAAGAAGAGAAAAGCGAACAGGAGTACGGCGAGGGCGAGGATCGCCAGCTCCGCGTGTCCGCTCTTTTGGAGGACAGACTGCATGTGGATTTCCTTCGATTGGAGACGCGACGGAACCGCGCCCAAACAAAGCTGGCCAATCACATCGCCGCACCGCAACGACGTATGGGATCAGCCCCCTCCCGAATCGGGAAAATTTTCGATCATGTTCGATGTCGGTGATGAAAATGGGGCACCGTGTCCCGGTGATCAGGGCATCCTGCCCCGTCATATGGGGCAAATTGGCCGGGTTGACGGGGCGTTATGCCCTGCAATTGCGGACAGGCTTCATTCGCGGTAGATTCGCGGCGCAAGACTCGTCAGATATTAACCATTGCCTGTTCATAATCCCGGCAAGGCAACCGACCATCGATCGGGCTCTAATGGATGAGGGCAGTTCAGGACGTGGGCACTATGGGCGCTGACTCACGAGACTTTACACTGGATATCTCCGAACGCTTCTTTCATCTCACGACTGAGAGCCTTCGCCTTCATTCTAATAGTACTAAGTGCTATCAGACGCTCGAAAATCTCGTGAACAGCCGCGTTCCAGGAATAGAAAAGATAGATGATGAGGATGCGGAGAACCTAAAGCGCCATCTGGTGGCTGTCCCTACAGGCGGAAGCATTCAGATCCATTTAGAGATTACGGAGACGAGTGCCAAAAATCTTGAGAGAATAAAAGAATTGCTCGAAACAAGACTCGAAACCAACATTTCTGTTGGGGACGCTCTTTCTGCCCTTTTATTCAACTATATAGTCGAGCAGCGGGCAGCTCGCGTGATTTCCAAGCTCCAGTTGGACGAGTTCGATCAACCTCGCGAGACCGGCCCATTCAAGGGGTCCCGGCACTAACAAGCGCGGTCACCAATGCGTTAGCCTTTCGGTTCGGACAAATCTGGTCGAAACCACGCTTGCATTGGCTTTTCTGCTATGATTGTCTTCCCCATCCGAACGGCATTGGGGGATCGATATGACATCTCTTGCCAAGTTAGGGGCGTAAGTTGTGGAGCTCGCCCAAGGCGACGAGCTGCAGAGGGACTATGTGCCTCTGATCCTGCGGGCGATGGCTTGCAAGAAAGCAACTCAACGCAAACTCGCCCACCTGACCGGTATCAGCAAATCGAGGCTGGGCGTTTTGCTGCACAGCAAGCCCGAAAAACGCGTCACCATGACGCTTCCTGAATTTGAAACAATATTGCACGCGCTCGGCATGAATCTAGTGCACGCATATGTGTGCCTGAAAACCTTCAAAGGTCTCGATGAATATTATCAGAAATGTTATTCGACGGCTGTCTTCATGCTCTGCGACATATGCGTGCGCGCGCCTGAGCGAATGATTGATGTGCTCGAGGAATTGGGTGGCTTCGATGGAACCGAGATCAGGCTGGCCTGGAGCCCGTCGCTCCAAAACGCATTGATCAAGAAGGTGACCGAGGAGGTCCAAGCTATTCATGAGCGCAGAAATCGCCTCACCCATGGCGACGATTTCGACCTCTAGCCGAACTGTTCGTGGACATGGATCAGCAAACCATGCGGCTAGAATGTCGAGACGGACGCCTTCCTTCCGATTGTTGGGCGCAGCTGCGTGTTAGGGCCGGCTGTCGTCGAAATGATTGTCGCCTGGCGCCCGATCCCGCTCAATCGCGACCAGTTGAGCAGAACATTGTCCACATAGGCTTGCGTTTCAGGGATCTGCGGGACCAGGCCATTCCGAATCCGCCCCGGTCCTGCATTGTAGGCGGCGAGCGCGAGATGATAGTGGCCGAAACGGTCGAGCTGCTGGCGCAGATATTTCGCGCCCCCGCGCAGGTTCTCATTGATGCTGTAACGGTTGACGCCCAGTGCAACTGCCGTGTCGGGCATCAACTGTGTGAGCCCGAATGCGTTCTTGCGCGAGAAAGCGTCGGGCCGATACCGGCTTTCCCGGATGATCATGGCATCGAACAGGCCAACCGGAATGCCATATTGGCATGCGATGTTGCTCATCATGTCGTAGTAACTAGCCCGGCGCATCTCGGCATCGGACGTCAGAAATCCGGTCGGCCGGTAACCCGGCGAAGAGCAGCCAGGCACATAATGATAAGCCGCCGACGCGAACATGGCGCCGCCTCGCATCCAGAGCGGGACAGGCACGCTGGATGCAGGCGGGAGCTGTGCTTCGACCGCCATCGCGCCCAACTGCGCGACGCCCACATGGGCGAACGGATCTTCGGCATCGGCAGGCGCCGACCGGGGATTTGTGTCCATGAAATTGTTCGCCATCTGGAATTCCACCCATTGCCGACTGAGGTCATGCACCCGAAAGTCCCCAACCGGCGGCAACAGTGTCGCATCTGGCAGATCCCGAACTGGCGCAGCCGGCGCCGCGACGTCTTGCTTCACCGGGGCGCCCATCGCGATGAGCTGGACGCTTCGGACCGCGTGTTCAGGCCTCGAGACGGCGGGCGCTTCGACGGAACAGATCAGGCCGACGGTGGCGACACCCAAGAAAAAAGCACGCATGACGACCTCCCCATTCTTGAACCGAGGAAAATGGACGCCAGCCGAGTCCATCTTGTCAATCCGCCCCGAGACACTCTGACGGCCGGCCGCACAGCTCTTGCGAGAGCGAAATGTGGCTGATCGCGCGATACAGCAATGGCTGCGGAAAGGGCCGAATTCCTCTTCCAGAGGCCGTTCGGAATGCCCTGGTTCGCTGGTACATCGGCCAAGGTGCCCGGGCCGATGAAGAAGCGGGGATCATGCTCGTCCAGCAAGCGCGCATCGGCGAAAAGTGGATCGCCTGTGACTGCTTGCCGCCAGGTGAACCGCCGCCCATCCTGACTCCCGCCTTCCTCTCGGAAGCTGAAACCTACTACCTGCGGCGTCTTACGAGCACTGATCGGCCCGAGCATCAACCCGATTGCCCGTTTTTCCGCGAACAGGCAACAAACCGCATCACCGAAGTGTGGACACAGGTGTGGATCGGCGTGGAAAAAGGACCCCGGTAGCGGGGTGATCGGCGTCGAAAAAAGACCCCTCATCCCGGTGGTCTAGGCTGCACGCTTGGCGGTGTGTCAGGCGGCGAGATCGGGATGTTGGTATTGGAGACGGTGTTGAGGATCCGACGCGAGCACGCGTCGGGGAAGGCCATCAAGGCGATAGCGCGCGACCTGCATCTGTCGCGTGGTGTGGTGCGTAAGGCGGTTCGGGCGCCGGAGGCGGACATGGCCTACCGGCGAGAGGTTCAGCCGTTACCGAAGTTGGGACCGTTCCA
>NZ_JABEPR010000008.1 GCF_013044515.1 Sphingomonas sp. ID1715 | reverse complement strand
GATCCTGAAACGGCCCGATCCTAGGCAGTGGCTGAACCTTGCGCTGATAGTCGAATGCGCCTTCCGGCGCCCGGATCGCCTTGCGGATCACCTTCCGCGACACATGCAAATCCCGCGCGATCGCCTTGATCGCCTTGCCGCCGGCATACTCGCGCCGAATCCGAACCACTGTCTCCAAAATCAACATCCCGATCTCGCCGCCTGAAAATCCAGCCGGCTGCTTAAACCATCGAAATGAGGGGTCCCTTTTAGACGCCGATCACCCCGCTAACGGGGTCCTTTTTGCACGCCGATCCACATTCAATGCTGCCAAAACCAGGGGCGGCCAGCTCATGATGCGAGCGAGCCCTGAGGACATTACAATCGACGCCACGTTGCACGCTCAATTCGCTCTACGCTACATGGCGACGCGAGCCCGTCACGGGCGGGATACCCATTGAACGCAGATTCAGTTTAGAACCCTCCCCGCTTGCGCAGCACTGATCCTGCCCTGCACAACGCTTGATGGATTTTGGTTGGGCCCATCGCTCGACGAAAAATTCTCTCAATCAACAGCCTGCCTGCGACCAGCAGCTTGAACGGGTATCTCGCATGTAAATGACCGCGATGGGCCGCTTGCTGTCCGACCGGTTCTGGTTTGAAAAACGAAGAAAGCTGCCGTTGGCGAAGTGATGTCGAGCAGGCGCAACTGCTGTGTCTGTGCCGAGAGGGCTATCGTTGAGAGATCTCGGCGCAGACAACAGTTCGCGAACTCAGGCTCAGGTGGACGCGCGCGCCCGCTGTGGCACAGTGTCAGGGAACCAGCGCCGTCCAAACCAGAAGGCAACATTGACCAGCAGGATCAGGACCGGCACCTCGACCAGCGGCCCAATCACTGCAGCGAACGCAACCGGCGACGAAAGCCCGAAAGCCGCAATGGCAACCGCGATGGCGAGTTCGAAGTTGTTGCCTGCCGCTGTGAAGGCAACGGCCGTCGTGCGCGGGTAATCGCTCTCGACGAGCTTCCCCATGAAGAACGCGATCGTGAACTGGACGACGAAATAGATCGTCAACGGGACCGCCACGCGCAGGGCATCACCGGGCAGCGCGAGAATTTCGCTTCCCTTGAGGCTGAACATAGCAACGATCGTGAAGAGCAGCGCGACCAGCGTCACGGGCCCAATCTTCGGCAGGAACGTGTGCTCATACCACTCGTTGCCCTTGGCCTTCGTCAGCACCTTTCGGGTCACGAAGCCGGCGAGGAACGGAATGCCAAGGTAGATCAAGACAGCTTGGGCAATCGTCCAGAAACTCACGTCGATCACGCTACCTTCGAGCCCGAACAACGGCGGCAGGAAAGCCAGGAAGAACCAAGCGTAGACGCTGAAGAACAAGATCTGGAAGATCGAGTTGAACGCGACCAGCGCTGCAACGTACTGGTTGTTGCCCTTCGCAAGTTGGTTCCAGACGATAACCATGGCGATGCAACGCGCCAGACCGATCAGGATCAGGCCGGTCATGTATTCCGGCTTGTCGCGCAGGAACAGGACCGCGAGGGCGAACATCAGGACTGGTCCGATAAGCCAGTTCTGGATGAGCGAGATCACAAGGATGCGCTTGTCGTCGAGGATATGAGGCAGTTCCTCATACCGTACCCGCGCAAGCGGCGGATACATCATGAGGATCAGGCCGATTGCGATGGGGATGTTTGTCGACCCCCAAGACAGGCTGTCGATTGTCTTTGGTAGGCCGGGGAACACGGAGCCCAAGCCTACGCCCAGCGCCATGGCCAGGAATATCCAGAGGGTCAGATAGCGATCAAGGAACGAGAGACGTTCCGGCTTGGGCTCGATGGTCATGGGTCCTGCTCGCTCAGCCAGCTACGCGATTGCCGGCCGCATCGACCACCTGTTCGCCGTCTTCCTTCGCGAAAGCGCCTTGCTGCGCAGCGGGAATGAGGTCGAGCACTTCTTCGGACGGACGGCATAGCTTAACGCCGAGCGGTGAGACGACCAGCGGCCGGTTGATAAGGATCGGATGCTCCATCATCGCATCGATCAATTCGGCATCGGTGAGGTCGGCATTACCCAGGCCCAGTTCGGCATAAGGCGTGCCTTTCTCGCGAAGCAGCGCGCGAGGGGTCATAGCCGCACGCGAGATCAGGCTTTCCAGCAATGCGCGCGAGGGCGGCGTCTTCAGATACTCAATGACGTGCGGCTCGATGCCGGCATTGCGGATCATCGCGAGGGCATTGCGCGACGTGCCGCACTCCGGGTTGTGGTAGATGATGATGTCGGTGGTCATACTGTTTGCTCCAGCTTTGAGGCTCGCACCTTCGCTTTGGCCGATTTCGAGAAGTTTTTGCTGCATCGCCATCTTGTCGATGCTGTCGTGCGGGAGGGTGAGGAACAGCGAGATGCGGTTGTGAAGATAGCGCAGCGCCTTCAGGAACGCCTCGCGCTGGCCTTCGCCTTCAACTGCGGCCGGGTCCTCAATACCCCAATGCGCCGTGATCGGATGTCCGATCCACACCGGGCATGTCTCACCGGCGGCGTTGTCACAGACGGTGAAGATAAAATCGAACTTAGGAGCGCCGGGCTTCGCGAACTCGTCCCAGCTCTTGGAATACATGCCCCGCTTGTCGATCCCCATTTCATCGAGAACCGCAAGAGCCATCGGGTGAACCTTGCCCTTGGGCTGGCTGCCGGCGCTGTACGCCACGAAGCGATCGCCACCGAGCTGGTTCATGAGCGCTTCGCCCAGGATGGAGCGCGCGCTGTTACCGGTGCATAGGAACAGGACGTTGTAGGTTCTGTCGGACATGGAGCACCCTCAAGCTGATGTATCGCAGCGAATCTTGGCGATCAGGTCCGAGCACATCTCCGGCGCCCCCTGGCAGCAATCCTGCATGAGGAACGTGAGCAGCCGCTGCATTCCGGCATAGTTGGCGCGGTAGCGGATGAGGCGGCTTTCCCGTTCGGATTGAACGAGGCCTGCGCGCTCAAGCGTGCTCAAGTGGTGGGACATCGTCGACTGCGGCACGCCCGCGCGCTCGGCAATGGCGCCCGCGACATGGCCTTCCGGCCCTGCCTGGATCAGCATGCGGAACACGGACAAGCGCGTTTCATGCGCCAAAGCGCTCAATGCATCGACTGCCCACACCTGGGAGTTGAGGTCATTCATGATTCGTCGATCCTTCTAGGATTATCGAAATATGGGCGCGCCGAAGGCTCGTCAATCGATATTTCCAAAACCGTGGAAATATGGATTCACCGTGCTATTGCGGTCCTTAGAGGAATGCACGTCGTTCAAAGTTATGCGAGCTCAAGCAAGCTGCTGCGGCGCCAATGCTTTCTCCAGCACTGCCTCGATCCTCGGAATGGGAGCGACCGAATGAAAACGCACGACATCGTCATAGTTGGCGGCGGGCAAATGGGGCTGTCGTTGGGCTATTATCTACGCCGTTCCGGGGCAGATTTCGTGATCGTCGATTCAGAAACCGGTCCTGGCGGCGCGTGGCGGCATGGCTGGGATTCGCTGCGGCTGTTTTCTCCAGCGGGATACAGTTCATTGCCCGGTTGGCTGATGCCCCCGCCCTCACACAAGGGGTATCCGACCCGCGATGATGTGCTCGATTACCTGAGCCGCTACGAGGAACGCTACAAGCTGCCCATCCAAAGGCCCGTACGCGTAGAGACCATCCGCCGGTCCGGCGCTCATCTGGAGGTTGTGACGGAGGATGGGCCCTATTTTGCTCGCTTCGTTGTCAGCGCGACCGGTACTTGGTCGCACTCCTATGTGCCTGAGTATCCCGGTCACGATCTGTTTGAGGGGACGCAAGTCCACTCCGCGCTGTACAACCGCCCGGAGGCCTATGCCGGGCAATCGGTGCTGGTTGTCGGGGGTGGCAACAGCGGCGCGCAAATCATGGCGGAGATTGCTCCGATTGCCAGCGCGACCTGGGTTACAACACATGACCCACTGTTTCTTCCCGATGATGTCGACGGGCGGGTACTCTTCGAAAGGGCCGTGGCTCGGATGAAAGGGCCGCCAGATGGAGAGCCTGTCGGCGGTGTCGGCGACATCGTGATGGTTCCTCCTGTCAAAGCGGCGCGCGATCGCGGCGACCTCTCCTCGGTGCGGCCATTCACCCGAATGACGGCAACAGGCGTAGTTTGGCCCGATGGATCGGAAACAGCCGTGGATGCGGTGATCTGGTGCACCGGATTCAAGCCGGCGCTCGACCACCTGCAATCGCTGAACGTGGTGGAGGCCGATGGCAGGGTCCACGTTGAGGACTATCGCTCGATCAAAGAGGAACGCCTCTGGATGGCCGGATACGGCGATTGGACGGGGCCTGGCTCCGCGACCCTGATGGGCGCTGCACGAACCGCACGCGATGTGTCCGCGCTGCTCACTTCGGCGCTGGCGGAGGCTGCCGACAGCTGAGGCACCGGCCGGCTTTTTATCGGGAATTTCCGATTCAATATTGACGATCGCAATCCAATCGGTAAATTACGATGAATGAACACCGAAGAAGCCCTCGCTCTGCTTTCAGCGCTCGCGCACCCTACGCGACTGGAGGCCTTCAGGCTGTTGATCCGGCATGAGCCCGGTGGGCTTTCCACGGGTGAATTGGTCGAGGCATCTGGGCTGAGCCAGAGCACATTTTCGACGCACCTCGCCGTCATGGTGAAGGCGGGTCTCGTCATCGCCGAAAAGCGCGGGCGACAGCAAATTCAGCGCGCCAACCTGGATTCCTTGCGCGGCGTGATGGTCTTTCTCGCCAAGGATTGCTGCCAGGGTCGAACCGAACTCTACGAGCCGCTGCTGGCTGAGCTGACCTGCATCTGACGGGACGCGAGTGAATCCCGTTCCTGTAAGTGCGCCCGCAGTGCAGCGAACCGGCCAGCGTTTGCCTGCCATGTTGAACCTTAAAAGCCCACTTGGAGTACGCCAGTGACGATCTCTGTTCGAAGCGTGACCGTCGATGACGCGGAAGCCATCGCTGCCATCTACGCCCATCACGTACTGCACGGCACGGCGACCTATGAGATCGTTCCGCCCACGGTTGCCGAGACCACCGTCAAGATTGAGACCATCACCGACCGGAATTGGCCTTTCCTCGTCGCCTGCGAGGGAACGGAAGTTGTCGGCTATGCATACGCGACGCAGTTCCGAGATCGTCCTGCCTACGCTTTTGCTTGCGAGAACAGCATCTACATCGCGCATGATCGACGGGGCTCCGGGATCGGCAAGCGACTTCTCACGGCTTTGCTTGATGCTGCGGAAACTTACGGCTTCCGGCAAATGGTCGCTGTGATCGGAGGCGGCGAACCTGCTTCCGTTGCGCTGCACGGATCCTGCGCCTTCGAACACGTCGGCCGACTGACAGGCATGGGCTGGAAGGCGGGCCGATGGCTCGACACCGTCTACATGCAGATCGCGCTTGGCGGCGGCACGGCTTCTGCGCCGACAGCGGATCGACCGGCCTAGAGCCCAAATACCTGTGCGGTCGGTCAGTGCCGCCCGGTTCTTCGACCGCGATGCCCTGCGATCGTCCCGCGAAGAAGTGGACCGCAGTCGTGCCGGGCGAGGTTCGAACAGACATTTTGCCGCCGAAATGAAGCGGCGTGCAGCCGACTTGAGAAAGGTATTCGAGAATGAGATTGCGTGAACTCGCAGCCCCCGACCATTTGCCGGCGTTGGACAAGGCGTTCGCATTCGAGCGTCCAGCCACCGGCCTCGGCTCAGACCAGCCTCCGCCCCGCATTCTGTTGCTTTATGGTTCGCTCAGGGAACGCTCGTTCTCGCGCCTCGCCGTGGAGGAGGCTGCTCGCCTGTTGCAGTTCTTCGGCGCCGAGACGCGGATCTTCGATCCCAGCGACCTGCCGCTGCCCGATCAGGTGGCCGGAGACGACCACCCGGCCGTGCATGAGCTGCGCGAGCACGCGCTCTGGTCCGAAGGCATGGTCTGGTGCAGCCCGGAGCGACACGGCCAGATCAGCGGCATCATGAAGATGCAGATCGACCACCTCCCGCTTCAGATGCGCGGGATGCGGCCGACGCAAGGACGGACACTTGCCGTCATGCAGGTGTCCGGCGGCTCGCAATCCTTCAATGCCGTCAATTCACTGCGCCTGTTGGGTCGGTGGATGCGGATGTTCACGATCCCCAACCAGTCGTCGGTAGCAATGGCGTACAAAGAGTTCGACGAAGACGGCCGGATGCGGGCGTCGAGCTATTACGATCGGATCATCGACGTCATGGAGGAGCTGGTCCGCTTCACCGTGCTGATGCGTCCGCATGCGGTGCAACTTGTCGACCGCTATTCCGAACGCAAGGAGGCGGGTGTTCCAGTCGATGCCTCCACAGACCATTCTGCGATCGCCATCGCGCCTCAAAGCTGAATCGAAGGTCCTCTTGGCCTGACTGTCAAATGGGAGTGTCGATGAAGCGGTACTCCCAACGCACCAAGTATCCGGAGGAATGGCAGGTTTCGGGGGCGGCACGGCTTGGCCCAAACGGCCGATTTGGGCGCGTACCAGACATTTCCCAATCTGTCGGCGCAATGATCAAGGCCGCATCAGCAACCCGACAGGCAATGGCAAGTTAGTTTCTTCCGCTCAGCAAAGTCATTCCGGATGCCCCCGCGACGAGTCGCGCCGCCTTCGGCGGTTGCGCTCGGGACAGTTGCAAAGTGCAGTAGCGCTTTGCAACTGTCCCGAGCGCTTCAATGGTCTCGAATCGTCTCAAACGGCGGTTAATTTTATAGCGCATAAATAAAGGGTTGTGATGAGACGAGACACCATCTGCAAACATAAGAAGAAGCAGCTCGACTTGGGCGGCACGGGAAGGCCGGCAGCCTCGATGCGGGCGATGCAGGCGGCGCGGTCCCATTTCCATTCGCGAAGCGGGTATCGGCACTCGAAGAGATCATGCTCGATCGCGGAAGCATGGGCATGGCGCCGAGTATCCGCCGGCGAGGCATCATAGCCGATCAGGCGGATGACCTTCTGGCCGCGCGCCCAGGCCGCTTTCGCCGGCGCCCACTGTTTCAGGAACGCATCCTGGGGCGCCACCTTCCACTTAAGGGAGCACGAATGACGCCCCAGAGAAATGCTCGGCAGCGTCGCATTGGTGAGGACGTTGGCTAGCAGGTCGTAATAGGGCGGCCAGTGCTTGAACCGGCGCGGCGTGTAGCGAACGGTCTCGTAGCGGATGCCGCGCGCGGCCATCCAGGCGGCGATCATCTTCTGATAGGCGTAGGTCTCCGGCTTCTCGATGCCCGGGTCGCCGGTCAGGACGAGATCGGGCGGGGTTCCGCGGCTTTCGAGCTCGACGAGCAGCGCGGTGCTGTCGACGCCGATCCCGTAGGCGAGCACCACGGGGGCAGGTTCGGCGACGCGGATATAGTCGATGTCGCGAATATGCGCGGCGGGCGCGGAAGGATCGGTCGCCAGCATGGAGGTGCTCCGTTCTCGCGCAGTCCATCTGCGCGCCGAACGTCCCCCCGCCTCTCCTCCTCGGCCCTGGGTGGTGAAAGCGCATCGTCACTCGGCGTCCTGAAGGCTGGACTCCCGATCGTATAGATCGAGATGGACGCCGATCGCGGCCGCCGCGTCGGTCGTGAGGTCCCGGTGGTCATCGCCGTCGAGGGCGGTGGCCATCTCGATCACCGGATGAACCGATACGACCTGGCCTGACGGAAGCCGGAAGAGGTTGGTCGATCCGTCGATTTGTTCGGTCCCGTCGGGGACGTCGAAGCGGCCATGGATTTCGAACTCGACATGCATCAGACTGCTCCTCTGCTGAAGACGATATTGCGGCCCCACCGGCGGACGCGACGCCGCCGAAAGAGCAACGGCACGCGGATGCCGACCTCGAAAGGCGGCCCCCCTTGGAGATGAATTGGATGAGCGACATCGCCGATCGAATTGCGGAGCTTGTGGCGGACCAGCTTGGTGCCGATCGCGACAAGGTTACACCCGACGCCCATTTTATCGATGACCTCGGTGCCGACAGCCTCGACGTCGTCGAGCTCGTCATGGCTATCGAGGAAGAGTTCAATATCTCGATATCGGATGCCGATGCCGAGAAAATCCAGACCGTCGGCGACGCAATCACCTACGTCGAAAGCGCCAAAGCCTGACGCTGGAATCGAGCCTGCGGGAGGATTTTGGGATAGGGAAGCCTGGGCAGCGTCCGGCCGTTTCGGCGGGCGCTGCGGGTCAGCTCGAAACAATAGGTGAAAAGCCCGGCGGTGCGATGGCGGGTCAGGAGGCCTTCAGCCTGAAGACGGCGGAGCCAGGTTTCCGGCTGCTCCCGAAGTCCCGGGCCTGGCAGGCCGAGGCCGACGATCTGTGCGATCGCGCCATCCATGCCCCGTTCGCCGAGCCGGATTTTGGAGAGCGTCCGATCGGAGATGGTGCGGTTCCCTACGCGAAGGACGATGCGCGGCCGGGAGACGCCCCGGTGCGCGCCGGACAGGGCAGCATAGACCCGGCCGACATGACCTGCCTCGGGATCGCTGTAGGAGACCACGGCCTCGATTCTGGGGCGTGCTTGACGAAGAAGCCGAAAGGCACGGGCGCAAAAGAAGCTTTCGCCATTCTGCGGAACGCTGTCGAGCAGGACCAGCCGCGCGAGGACGCATCCTTTGGCGGGATCGGTAAAGCCGGTATGCCGGGTGATGACGGCGTCGGTCGCCGGCACAGCAAAGACGGCCACACCTTCCAGCACCGCCTGGCGGCCGAAGAGACCTATCGCGACCTGAGCGGCCGGGTAGCTCGGCAGATAATGATGCTCGGCGATGAACGCGCGCGCGGCGGCGTGGTCGATGATGTCCGCCGAGTAGGCTTTCGGATTGATGACGAGAGAGTCGGTCGCCCATAGAGCGCGCCGCTCCCGCCAGCGCTGGCTGCGTGAGGTGTCCATGTCGTGGCCTCGGGATGGAGAAGGATCGACGCCGCTTGGACCTTCGACCTGTCTCCCCGGTCCATTCCCCTCTTCTTTGGACAGGGATCGAGATGAATCGGTTTACGGAATGTTTGGGATTGGGCACGATCAGATATCGCACATCCCCTGATTGGCGCCGGTGAGCTTATGTTCCTTTGAGGCCTTGCGAGCTTCACATGGCGTCATGTTCCCGGTAGCGAATAGTCCTCCGGGTTCTTTCAACCAAAGAAGGCAAGATCATCATGAGCGAAGTATCGGAAGACGATAGCACGCTGATTACCCTGACCGCCGATATCGTCGCGGCACATGTGACGAACAACAGCGTGGCGGTCGCTGATCTGCCATCCTTGATCCAGAATGTTCATGGAGCGCTGAGCAATCTCGGCAAAAGTGAACCGGCTGCCGAAACAAAGCAGGAGCCGGCGGTGTCGGTCCGGGCTTCGATCAAACCCGACTATATCGTCTGTCTGGAAGACGGCAAAAAGCTCAAGATGCTCAAGCGCCATCTCATGACGCATTATCAGATGACGCCGGCTGATTATCGTTCGAAGTGGAATCTTCCGGCCGACTATCCGATGGTCGCACCCAACTATGCCGAGCAGCGCCGCACGCTCGCGAAGAGCATCGGCCTCGGGCGCAAGCCCAAGGCGGCCAGCGCCGCGCCGGCAAAGGCCACCAAAGCCGCCCCGGCTCGTCGCGGACGTGCAAAGTCAACCGAAGGGCAGCCTTCCTAGCAGCATCAACGCGGCATTTCGGTTCGGAGACGTCGGGTTTGGAACAGGGACAGTCGGGTCAAAGTGCGCCGGCGCGGCGCGTGACAGCACCTTCAGGGCAGCCCGATGCACGTCCGCCGTCCTATCCCGGCACCGAGGCGTCGGTCGGCACGGTCGTGAGCCTGGCCGACGCCTATTGGGATGCCGCGCACAGGCTGTTGCCGCAGATCGAGAAGGGCCGGGGTGTCTCGTCCGCGCCTGCCAGGCTGTGCGCCATTCAATCGATCGAGACCTATCTCAACGCGTTCTTGCTCTTTCATTCGCTCGATCGAAAGCTGGTGCGGGGCCTGCAGCACGATCTCGCCGAGCGCACGCGCCTGGCGGTCGAAAAAGGGCTGTCGCTCCGCCGACGCACCGCAGAGCATCTGATCCGGCTCAGCGACCAGCGTGACTATCTGGTGGTGCGATATGGTCCAGAGCAGCTCGGCGACCTGTCAGAGATCAACCGGATGTTCGCGACGCTGAAGGAGATCGCAGAGAAGGTCCGGGCAGCGATCTTCGAGCAGCCCTATGATCGTGCAGACCCATGGTACAAGGTCTATTGGTGACCCGGAGACCTTGTCGCGCAGTGATGTCCGGTCGCGAGCGGCGAGGGCCAGCCTCCCAGTCAGAACAGGGTCAACTGCTCGCCGATCGCGCGGGGCTGTGGTTCACGCGCTGGCATGCGAGGAGATGGGCGCGCAACTGTCGTTTGCGGTAGGGAGCGTGCCGGCGGCTCGGCTGCGCGAGGTTGGGCCGCAAGCTTCGCACCCCAGCCTCCCAGGATATGGGCCGGAGTGAACCAGTGCTCGCGAACCTCGTTGCTGAGGGAGTTGCCGACCATGACATGGGCCGGGATATGGAGCAGCGAGAACTGGATATAGGCCATGTGGACGGCTCGGCTGTCGATATCGACCGCGGTCACATGGAGATGGCGCTGGTAATTGATGTCGGCTGCGAGCATCGCCTGCGCGAGCGCGATGACCATGGCCCCTGCACCGCAGGCGGGCTCCATCGCGCTGACGAACCCCTTGTCGGCGATCAGCGCCCGCGCGTCATCGGCGTTGCCGAGCGTGATTTCCGCCATCATCTGGCATACGGGATAGGGCGTGAAGAACTGGCCCCTGTTCTTGTTGTGGATCTCGAGCGCGGTGAAGATGCTGCCCAAGACATCGCCCGGCGCGGCTTCCAGCGCCAAGGTGATTTCGGCGAAGACCTGCGGAAACATCTCGACGGTCGGCCTGTCATATCGTCCCACGATCTCGAGGTAGCGCGCCTCCCGATCGGTCCGCGAGCGGCTGTCGACGCTGTTCGAGATGCTGATCGCGCAGAGCTCCATGCAATCGGAGAAGAGGCTGTAGCGATCGTGGCGATAGCCATGGGCGTCGAAGAGTTTGAGGACGTTCCTGATATGTCGATCCTGGGGCGGCATGAGGGTTCCCCGAGCGCCGGCCGTCTGGCGACCGCGCCTGCTGTGTCTGGTTGAAGGGTGGGAGGGTCCGCCGGCATCGACGGAGAGCTCACGCGGCGGCGAGCAGACCCTCGAGCGTCACGGCGCGTCTGGGCCTCCGCCCGAACTGGTAGCCGTGATTGGTCGCGTATTTGCTGACCGACATGGCCTTCCGGTCGAGAGCGAGCGCCAGATCGGCGATCGAAACCCCGGTGCGGAAGGCGATTTCGAGGGCGCGGGTCTCATCGTCGCTGAACGGGCGGATGTAGCCGTGGACCAGGCCCAGGACGTTGGCACGCGTGGTGATCGATGCCTTGGTCCGGCCCATGCTCGCTGCGAGGGTCTTGGTCGCGACACGGCCATAGTCTGCGCGCAGTCGCGCTTCCTCGGCCTCGGTCCAGTCCGGACCGATGCGCCATCCGTTGCGGTTGGCATGGAGGCCGCGCAGCCCGAGATATTCGGCGCGGTGGCGCAGCGAGCCAGCGGTGCGGCCGAGCTGGCGCCGCAGCGGGGTCAGGCTTGTCCCCTCGGTATAGGCCTTGCCGAGGAACGCGTCCTCTTCGGGTGTCCAGGCCCGGCCCCATCCGCGGCCGTAGCCGAGCTTGCGGATGGCAAGGCCGAAGCCTCTGATCGTTCTATGCGGAAAGCCCTCCCCGACAAGCATCGCGACGATCGCCGTGTAGCGGTGCCCCGCCTCCGCAAGCTCGAGTGCGCGAGCCGTCTCCTGCTCAGTCCAGTCGGGCGGATGGTTTGCGTGCACGATGCCGAGATAGCCGGCGCGGCTGGACAACCCGCCGAAAGGCCGGCCGATCAGCGTCGCGATCTGGGCGAGAGGAACGCCGCGGCGATACCCCTCGGTGAGCTGGGCATCTTCCCAGGGTGTCCATTCGGGAGGATTGCCTTCGGTCAGGTCGAGAAGCCGGGCCCGGGCATAGACCGCTGAGCAGGAGCGAGCGAGATCCGAGGCGATGGTGGCGGTCGGCTCGGTGCCATAGCGGCGAGTGAGCTCTGCATCGTCGAATTCGGTCCACGACCGCGTCGAGTTGCGACGAAGCCCCAGCAGCGCGATCCGCTCGGATATCGCCCCCCTGCCCCTGCCGAGCGTGAGCGCCATATCGCCAATCGAGATGTCTTCGAGAAAGAGAGCTCGGAGCCTTTCACTCTCGGCCGGCGTCCAGGCGTCCGCGCGATAGGCCATTTCGCGCAGCGGCGGTGGCTGGGGGAAAGGGCCTGGCGCAGGCGCGAGCTCGACGACGTTGGCGTCCAGGTCGAGCGGGGTCATGCCAGTGCCACCACGGGAATGTCGCTGATCTTGGCCCTGAGCCGGGCATGCAGACGGGCGATCCGGTCCTCCCCTCGCGGCATGGTGTCGACCGCTGCAATGGCCGCCAGCATGTCGAGCGCATTGTCGACGGCATCGCGTGGGCAGCCGAGGTGGCCGGCGAGGTCGTTTGCCGTGGTCGCGTTGGGGGCGATGCGCCTGAGCGCGCCGATGATCGAGGCCGCGTGCGGCGCCGACGGATCGAGCAGGAAGGCGTCCAGCGCGCGCGTGCCCTTGAGGGTCAGCGCCGTATCGCGCGAGCCGTTCGACACCTCGCGCAGCGCGGAAAGATCGAGCAACTTCTCGGCCTCGTCGCTGTCGATCGCAGCGGCCGCGGTCAGCTTGGGCGTCGCGCCGAGATGCTCGGTGATCGTCTCTTCCATATGGGCGAGAACGGGGAGCGGCGACATCGCCGGCCCCATGGCGAAGAATTCGCCGGGAGCGAGCTTGCGCAGGCGGTCGGCCTCCTTCGCCGAGAAACCGAGCAGATCGGCGGCGCGCGCAATGTCGCGGTCGAAGACGTTGAGGCCGACGAGGAAGTTCTGCAGCTCGGAGATCACCGAGGAGGAGAGCTTGGCGAGGCGCTGGGTGGCGATAACCGGTGCGATGCCGCGCTTGCGGCCACGGGCGCAGAGGTCGGTGAGCGTGGCGACGCCGAGGCGGCGGGTCTCCGCGTCGCGGGCCGATCCCGCATGATGCGGCGCGAGCAGATGGCCCTCGTCGATGCAGACGAGGACGGTGTGGCTCCAATGCTCGCGCGGCGCGCCGATCAGGCCGGCGAACAGGGCCGCCGCCTTGATGATGCGCTGGTCGGGATCAAGGTCGGTGAGATCGACATGGAGCGAGAGCCGGTGCTGGCGGGCGCGCGCGGCCGCTGCCGTCAGGCCGTCCGAGGTGAGTTCGCAGCCTTTGAGCGAGGTCGCGCCGATATGGGCTGCGAGATTGCCGAATTCGCCTTCGGGATCAACCAGCACGACGGTCGTGAAGTCGAACGCCTCCTCGATGATCTTGCGCAGGGTCCGGCTCTTGCCGGCGCCGCTGCTGCCCTGGATGAGCAGCCGGCCGGCGAGCAGGCGCTCGAGGTTGAGCATGAGCGCGCCGCGGCTGTGCTTGCCGATCGGCACGGACCATTGGTCGGCGGATGGGTCGATCGATAGGACTGTAGCCATGATGGGATCTCCTGGGCCTGGCCTGTCTGGCCATCGCCCACTCGATCCCTCTTCCCTTTGCGCATCGGGCGCCTGGCCGCGCTATTGCGGCGCCCCCGGGGGAGGTCAGCCGCCCGGCCGCGGTGCTCGATCCTTGTTGCGCTTGTCGGCGACATAGCTCTGGCCGTTCTCGCCCTTGAGGATCTCGAAAAGGCCCGTTCCCGTGAAGAGCGCGGTAAAGTTCTTCACGCCGTAGTTGCGGGGATCGATGGGCGCCTGCCGCTTCGCCGCGCTGCCCGCCGCCGACATGAGCGCCCAGCCGTCCTCGCGCGCGGATGCCTCGACGGCACCGCGCAGGATCGTCACGAGCTTGGTGTTCTGTGCCAGGGTCTTTTCGGTGGCCTTGCCCGCTGAAGGCTTGGACTTCGCCTTGGCCTTGGGCGCGGCGGGTGCTTCGGGAGCCTCGCTCTGAGACGCTGGCTGGCTCGGATCCTCGAGGCTGTCGAGATAGAGGAAGGTGGTGCAGGCGTTGACGAAGGGCGCGGGGGTCTTGCGCTCACCGAATCCGTAGACTTCATGACCATTGGCCTTCAGCTGCATGACCAGCGGGGTGAAATCGCCATCGCTCGATGCGATGCAGAAGGCGTCGGGCTTCTGCGTGTAGAGCAGTTCCATCGCGTCGATGACGAGCGCGATGTCGGTCGCATTCTTGCCGGTGGAATAGCTGAATTGCTGGATCGGCCGAATCGCGAAGTCATGGAGCTTGTCGGTCCATCCCTTGAGCGCGGGCTTGGCCCAATCGCCATAGGCGCGGCGAATATTCGCGGTGCCATATTTGGATAGCTCCGCGAGCATCACCGCGATCTTCGCATGGGACACATTGTCGGCGTCGATCAGGAGGGCGATCCGCCGATTGAGGCCGCGGGGCTTCTCGTCATTCTCCATGTGGCAATCACCCTTCCTGTTCTGTCTCGTCGTCCGTCGCCGGCTGGACCGCAACCTGCGCATGTGGCTGCAGGCGTTCAAGTCATTGTCGCGGCTTCATCAATCAGCCGGACGCTCCGGCTTGTCCCGCGGCCTCATACCCCAGTCGGGCGCATAGTCCGGACCGTAGTTCGCGCTGCGGAGATATTCGGTGTCGCCAGCCTCATCGACGAGATAGCCGGTCACTTCCTCGGCATAATCGGCGTCGAGCGCGCCTTCGGCGGTCGGGACCAGGCGCACGCCGAACCCCCTGGCGAACAGCGCCTCGTCGGCGGCGCGCATGGCGTCTTCATGGTTCGTGGCCGTGACCGCCATCTTGACGCGAACGGTCGCATAGACGTGAACGAAATGGGTGGGCTCCGACATCATCGGTCTCCTGGGTCTGGCGTTGGGGATGTTGGACAGAATGGGGCCGAAGCGCTCGGCGAACGTCGTCCCGGCAATTTTAGAGTGGCGCCGCGCGATCAGAGATCCATGATCGCTCCGCCCAGGACGGCATAAAGGCCGACCTCGAAGCGAAGGTTCTGCATGGCCCGAAACCTGGCGTCGCGCCGGGCCTCGACGTGGAACGCGCTGCGGCCGGTGTCGGCTTCCTTGATGCCGGTCGAGAGCGTGGGATAGGTCTTGCCAGCACGCGGACCCGTCATGATCTGGGCCGTAGAGCGGCAGTCCAGGGAGCGGTCGAGCGCATAACCGAGACCGCGCAACTGCCTTTTGATTTCGTTGAGCGTGACGGGATGCCAGCCATCGGCGGCGCGGGCGGCCAGTTCGTTGGCGAGGGCGGGGTTCATGGGCGAAGCTCCTTCGCGGTTGCATCGACGGATTCCCGAAGGTCCTCGGCCGAACGTTTGGGGAAATGCTGCGGCAGCGTCAGGCCAGCGGCACGTCGTAGGCCGGCTCGCAGCCCGGTTCGCCGGGATAGATCCCGGCCGCATCGCACAGCAGTACCTGCAGGACGTCATACTCCTCGTGGCGGAGATAGCGTCCTGCCTGGAGTGTGAAGCACTGGTGGGCCTTGGCGGAGGCGCGGCGGACCCGAACTGGGAACTGGCCGCCGACATCGATGTCGCCTTCGAGCGGCCTGCGCGCCTCGCGCATTTTCCGGCCGAGGTCGTTGATGATCGAGCCCGCGACCCGGGGTGAGAAATTGCCGACGAGCAGGAGTTCCGGCAGGCCGTGCAAGGCGTTGCCGATGCTGTAGGCAAAGGCGGGTGTCTCGCCATCGGCGAAGACCAGGAACATATGCTGGCCGCTGCGCGCGATGTTGCGCTCGATCACGGCATAGAAGTCCGAAGCATCGGTCATGAAAACCTCTATATCGGTTGGAGGGGATTCACGCGGCGAGCGGCGGCGCCAGAACCTCCAGATAGGCGGTTTCGACGAGCTCCGTCTTCTGGCTTCGCTCGCGCCGCGACATGTCTAGCTTCACGTAGAAGCCGGCGAAATGAGTCTTCACGATCACGCCCTCGCGGCCGGCATAGCGGTCCCCGCCAACGCACGTTCGCGGCCGGATGCGGACCCGCGACCCGATCCGATGCTCGAGGACAGGTTCAGCAGGGGTCGTCCGCGCGGCGAGGAAGCGCGCCAGGCAGGCCGCGTCATCGAGACGGTCACCGTCCGCGCAGCAGGCCCGCGCGAGCATCGCCCATGAGCGGAGGCTCATCGCATCGCCCGCGAGACGCCGGTCATATGGCTCGTCATGCCCGGCGAGCTGGCCTGCCGCGATATGGGCGTCGGGATCGAAGGCGAGGATCGTGGCTGCATGATATTCGCTCTCGCCGAGCGCGACGGTGAGCTGGTCGATCTGCCGGACGAGATCGGCATTGGCGGTGGCGGGAAGGCCCGAGAAGACGGAGAGTTCAGACATGCAGGGGTTCCGATCGGTGGAGGAAGCTGGAGCGCCGGCGTCTCGATCGGCCGGCACATCTCCCCGATACCCCCTCCCCTTGCACGCGCGCCGGATCAGGCAGCGGCAAGGTCGAGGAGGTCGGGCACGGGAGTGGCGGTGAGCCGCGTTGCCCCGCCGAAGGCGCGCAGGCGGGCGGCCATCGTCTTGCGCAGATGAGCGCGGTTGCCGATGATGGTTTCAGGCGACAGCGGTTCGCCGCGGGCCGACACATAGCCCGTGGCAAGCCGCCCTTCCGGCGTCTCAACGATGATGCGGTGGCCGCGGCCGGGCTGCTTTCCGGCATAACGAGCCGTGAACTCGCCGAGCTTGCCGGTAAGGCCCTTCACCGCCTTGCCCCAGCGTATGTGACCGGCGCCGAGGCTTTCGCCGGCCATGAGCCCGCGTTCGAGCCAGATGCGGAAATGCGTGCGCTGCTGGAGGACGGTGTTGCGGGTGCGCTCCATGGTCCGGCAGAGCGGCAGCGCCGGCGCGTGAAGGTCGAGGAGCCTCAGATAGTCGCCCTGGGCGGCAACGAGGATGTCGTCGAAATCGCGGCCCGCGAGGAGGCTGCGAAGCCGATCGCCAACGCGCCGATCGGCTGGCAGGGCGTCGCCGTGCAACGGGATGATCGCCGTCATGTCCTCGCCAAGCCTATGGAAGCCGGCGCCGGAGACCAGGATGACGGTGAGTTCATCCGGGCCGGCGGCGGCCCGCAAGGCCGGCAAAAGCAGGGCGGCATCCGATGGCGGGCTGGCTCTCTCACCGAACAATCCTGCCTCGGGCGCGCCGAGAATGAGGAGCCGTCGCGTCCACCGGGCGGGCAGCGGTTCGTCGGTCGGCTTGGGCCATGTGCTTGGAAGGGGACGAGCGCGTTGCACCGCCGGCCGCGCATCCGGCGATGGTGCCGCTTCGAATGCGCGGCGCGCGGTATCGAATAGGTCGTCACGATCGCCGCCACCGTCGGCGAAGCCCTGGTCGTAGGCGAGCGAGGCAGGCGACGGGGAGCCGGCCCGCCGGGCTTCCGGTTCCCATCCGGCATGGGCTGCGTACCAGCCCGAGGCGTAGCGCACGGCCCGGTCCCAGTCATAGCCGTGAAGCGTGCGGCCGCGCAGGATGGCGTCGTCGCGGGCGTCACCTTCGCCGCGGCCGACCTTGCCCTCGGTGAAGCCGAAGTTGCGCGCCTGCCGCTCCTCGTCGTTGGCTCTTGACATCGCTTCCATGACTGGGCGCAGCGCGAGTGCCCGGTCACGCATCCGCGCGACCCTCGCTTCTCGGTCTGCCTCGTTCGGGAGATCCGGGAATCGTTGCCAGGCGTCGGCGAGGATTGCCGCATGGTCGGGCCTCCGGCCGCGGGCGATCCAGGTGGCCGCGTCGGCGGGATCGAACGGCTCGGAGATCATCGGTCGCCCTCCGCGCGAAAGCCGAGGCTCGAAGCGGTCAGGCTGTCGAGGCCGCGCGCGAGCGCCTCGTAGCGTCCCGTGAGATTCTCGATTGCCCCGAAGGCCCGTGCGTTGGGCGGCGCCGATGGCACATCGAGACGGAACGGCAGGGTCCGTTCGGCCATCTCGGGGAAGACGGCGCCGAGCAGGATTGCGGCCACCCGGTCGGCGACGGCATCGACGCGCTTGCCGAAATGATGCTTGTCGAGGCCCGGCGCGGCTTCGAGATGCGCCATCGGCGCGATGACGTCCGGCAGGCGGGCGAGCAGCCCGGCTCCCAGGCCGTAGTCCGAATGCATCGAGATCAGACCCTGCCGTTCGAGCGAGATCTCGGTGAAGGGGATATGCACCCGGTAGGAATAGCTCGGCGCCTCGACGCCGATCCGGGTGCGTGTGAGCAATATGCGCATCGCTCCATCCCCCTCAGGCGACCAGCCGCGGCGCGGCGGGCGCGGCGGCAGGGAGATTGAGGTCGCGGCGGATACGCGCGGCAAACCGGTCGGGCTCGACGAGCTCGCGGACGGATGCCCAATGGTTGCGTTCGCCGATATAATCCTGGCGGTCGCGGACCCTGCGAAAGCAGACCTCGCGGTCGGGCCCGAACGGCCCGAGCGAGAACTGGACCCAGAGCATGTCGGCGTGGAGCGTGATCTCGCCGGACACCGCCGGCCCCGCCTTGTTGGAGCGGATGTCGAAGCTGCCCTCATCGAGACTCAGCGCTTCTGCGAGGCGGCGGAGGGCCGCGCGGCCCTCGGAATGGAACAGCTTCTTGGCGGTCTCGTCATAGGCGACGCCGCGCAGGGCGAGCGTCTTGAGCATCGGCCGGTTTCTGAGGTCAGCGATCCGCGCCATGCAGTCTCGGCGCAGCTCGGCATCGGCCGGCCGATCGGCGCAGACCTGCGAGAGATGGCGCACGAGCAGGATGACGGCGGGGTCGGTTTCGACCTCGATGCCGGCGTTGCGGCAATCGGTGATGGCTGCTTGGATAGCGTGGAGCGTGGTGCCGATCGTGACCAGCGCGCTGGGGTCGAGCGCCTGGCCGTAGCGAAATGCCACATCGTAGGTCATGGGGTCCTCCGGGAATCTCGAGCGGTTCTTCCGCTCGCGCCCCCGGCCCCCCTTCCCTCTCGTCCCCCCGGCGGAATGGATTCGAACCTCGCTGCTGGCCCTGCCGAACGACGACAGCGGCGCAGCGACGGTGTATTGCCGCCGGACACGGCGAAGAGCTGGGGCGGACGGAGGAACTGGATGGACGATATCGCGGGCTGGATCGCCCCGATCGCGACGATGATCGCCGCTATGATGACCGCGGCCAATCTGGGCGCGAAGGTCACCGGGTCGGGATTCCTGGTCTTCACGATAGGATCGATCTGCTGGTCGCTCGTGGGGCTATCGACCGGGCAGACCAACCTGCTCGCGACGAACGGCTTCCTGACCGTGGTCAACCTGGTCGGCGCATGGCGATGGCTGGGCGAGCAGCGCCGATACGAAGAGGGTGGCAAGTCCGCCGAGAGGGCCAGCCGCCGATGCTCGAGCGATGAGCTGTTCACCGCGACCGGACTCGCCGGGATGGAGGTGGACGATTGCCACGGACAGCGCATCGGGCGCGCGGTCGAAGCACTCCTCGAGTCCGCGTCGGCGAGGATAAGTTATCTGGTCGTTTCCCGGGGCGGTATCGGCGGTATCGACGAGACGCTGCGCGCGGTGCCTTGCGAGGTCGTCTGCTTCGCTGCGCGACGCCTCTCGCTGACGATCGACTTGGCGGGGTTCGAGGAGCTACCCGTCCTCGCGACGGGCGACTGGCCTGCGGAAGCGCCCCGGATTGGGTCCGACAAGGACGCCCGCCTGCAGGCGACTTGAGGTCGGCAATCGCAATGTTATCCCCGCCTGACCAATCGGATTTTGCGGCAGGCGCCCGGACCGATGGCGCGGGCTATGTGACCGGCATAGACGCCGCAGGCCGCCCAGTAGGCGGCGAGCGGAGGCTTGCGGCTGCGCCAGCTCGCCTCGGCGCGCTCTCTCGCGTCCTGCTGGAGTTCGAGAAGCAGGTCCCGCAGCATGCCCCGCGTTTCCGGATCGAGTGCCCGCAGCCTGGCGACGGCCGGCAGTGTGAGGATCGGATTGCGGACCTCCGCACGATTCGAGCGAGCGGGAATCCGCTCGGTGGCAATGAACTGGTGGGACATGAGGGCTCCTCGAACTGCAGGAGCTCTCGCTCCCGTCGGGCTGCCCTCGCACCCCCTCTCTTCTCTGGCGGTGAGGTGGTCGACGTCGGATTCAGGATAGCGTCGGCGTCTCGAACGGGTTGATCACCGGAACATCGAACGACGCGAAATCGGCGACATTGCGGGTCGCAATCGTTAGGCCGAGAACACGCGCGGTCGCGGCGATCAGGGCGTCCTCGTAGAGATGCTCGCTCTTGCCATGCATGAGCTTTGCCCAGGTGCGATAGATGGCGGCGTCTATGGGAAGGACATTCCAGGCCTCCGCGAGCGCATCGGCCCAGGTTTCGATCTCATCGGCGCGGGCCGGGTCCTGGCCGCGGGTGATTTCGATGCCGGCTTGTATCTCGCCGAGCGTAACGGCCGAGATATGGAGCGTGCTGTCGTCCTGCGCTTCGAGCCACGCGAGCACGGCCCCATGGGGGCGGACGCGGCGAAGCTCCGAAACGATATTGGTGTCGAGGAGGAACATCAGAGGGCGGGCGACGCGCGGTGCTTCCCCCGGCCCCGCGGCGGGATCACGAGATCGCCTCGGCCGGGGGGCGCCAGAAGTAGGTCCTTGAGTGTCGGGCGAGCACGGCTTTGAAGGCGATGCCACTCGGCGGCTGGTACCAGCACCGCCGCTTCGACGCCGCGCTTGGTGACCATCTGGGGTCCATGGGTCGTGCATGCCTCGAGCATTTCGCTGAAGCGCGCCTTTGCGTCCTGAACGGGCCAAGCCTGCATATCGATTCCTTTCTGACTAGTTATCTAACTAGTCCGCGAGATATTTCAATTCCGTTCCGGGATCAGCCGGTCATGCGCTCGCGATAGATGTCGGCCGCCCACTGCTCGATCCAGGGCGCGGTCGTCTCGTCATGGTCGAGATCGCCGCATTCGATGAGTTCCCGCATTTGCTCGCGCGCCTCGGCGATCGCCGCCTCCCAGGGGTCATCGGGCTGCGCGGGCGCGATTGGGGGAATCTGCACGGGAAGCTGGCGCTGCGGCTGGCGCAGGCGCGCATGCTGGGCGTGGACCCAGTGTTCCATATGGTCGGCGACGATGGCGTCGGTCTTCACGCAGCCATCGCGCCGGGCCGCGGTCCTCGCTGCGACACCATAGGCCTGGCTGTCGATCGAGGCGATGCGGTGCCGGAAGGCCGCGAGATAGGGGAGTGCCTCCCCTTTCACGCCGAACAGATGAAGCCGGATGCGCCGCGGAAGCACCCGATCGAGATGGTCGACGACGGCCATCAGTCCTTCGGGGCCGTGGATGGAACGCCGGCACATCGATCCAACGCCGACGAGCCCGGCGCGCTCGATCGTGCCCGACAGGGCATCGGCGCAGCGCTCATAGTCGGCGGGTAGCCGCCCCTGGATCACCGGCATGAAGCTGTCGAGGATGTCTTGGTCCTCACCGCGCAAGCGGCACTCGATATTGGCGCGGATGGTGCGCGATATGCGGTCGAGGATCTCGTCGCGGTCGCCGGCGACCTCATGCTCGACGCAATAGTCGAGGGCCGCCCACCAGCGAAACGGGTAGGCGGCGGCGAGGCGGACATAGTCGCCCACGGTCCAGGGATAGCCGCCGTAGGTGGTCATCGCGCTGAAGCCGGCGCTGTCGAGGCAGAGGCTGTGGAGCCCGGCCGCATTGGCGAGCGGACCAGTCGTCCAGCCCGTCCATTCGCGCCAGCCGCGCCGCCGCGACCAGCGCGAAAGGGCGTTCGCCGAGATGAGCACGGGCTGCTGCAACTGGCGCGCGCGATCGAGCAATTTGCTGTCGGACAGGTGGGGTAAGCCGATCATCACCGCTATCGTGCGCGGCTTGACCCGATCCATGTTCATATTATGTTCCTTGCAAAAGGAGATTTCCGATGACCGATTCCGCAGCCCGTTTTCTTGGGCATTTCGATCTGGACGTGACGCTGCGCGATGCGGCGCTCGACGAGCAGAACCGCCCGACCCGGCGGATGATCGCCAACGCGGCCATCGGCATGCATGTCGAGGACGCCTTCTATTCGGTCCGCGAACTGCGCGAGGCGGTGACCTGGATCCACGAGGGCGAGCTTGGCGGGAAGCGCAAGCTGGCCTCGATCCTCAGCAATCCGGCGGGCGACGACTTTCAGCGCTGCATCTATTTCTGCCTCGCCGGACGCGGCGTGGTCGAGATGATCGACGATCTGATGTGGCTCGAGGAGCTGCTCGAGGCGCGCGGCCGGATCGCGGGCAAGATGCATCGCCGCAAGGTCAAGGCCCGGCCGCTCGTGCGGCCCTATGTGGCGGACGAGCCGGATGGCCCGGTGGTGTCAACGGCGGAGGATTTCCAGCAGGGCCAGTCCTGGTGGGCCGATCCCGGCCTGGGTGCCTGAAGCCTGCGGGCGTCAGGCGCTTGGCGCGCCGGCCCCTGCTCTACCCTTTGCCTGGTTGGGGATGCCCGGCGTGCGCTTCCGCCGAGCAAGGCCGGGCCTTGCCGGCGATCAGCGCTCGCATGACAGCCGTTCACCGCGCCGCCACCGCGCTGGCTCCAGCCAGTTTCCGGCAAGGGCGCCCGCGTGTCGCCGCTGCGCTTCGCTGAAGGCGGCCGCATAGCGCGAAGCGCGGGCGGCGTCGGACCTCAGATATTGCGGCTGCGGGATGGCGAGTCCGGCCGAGATCATCACTTCGCCGAGGTCGCGTCCATTGATGGAAACCATGGCAACCGGCCTGCCGTAGCTCGATCGGGACGAGAGACGGATCTGCGCGTCGCCGCCCCGCAACGTCCGCGCGGCGAGGTCCTGGGCGGCTTTCCCACACTCCCAGCAGGCACCGGCCCGTTCGCACATCTGGTGCCGTTCGAAGGCATCGACCCCGAGCAGGCGGAAATCGGTCGCGACCGTGTCGCCATCGAGGGCGCGCGCGGTGGCGCTGAAGGACGTGTCCTCCGCCGCATCGCTGGGCGTGCAGGCTGCCGCCAGCAGCAGAGCCAGGACGGGAAGCCGTTTCATGCGACCATTTCGAGGACGATCAGGCCCGGCGTTGCCGGGTCGGTGGACACGCGGAACGGTTGCAGCGGGTTCGCGGTGCGCAGGATGCTGACCCTCTCCTGGGAATGATCGAAAATCCGGCCGCGACGCGCAGCGCGTTCTCGCGGCTGCAGAGCAGGCCGCGCTTGGGCGACAGGGCGTTCCTTTCGATGGCGATTGTCATGACATGATCCACTTCATCACGAGGATATACGGATTGATGTTCAGGCGAACACCGTCTTGTGGATTTTGGTGACGGGCACGATCGACCAGGCCCGCTCCATCAGCCGGCTGATCCGGTAGAAGCAGCCATTGTCCGGGTCGCGGAGCATCAGGCTCCGGCTGCGCTTGCAGACGACGAACTCCTGCGCGACGTGGCCGTCGGTGAAGGTCACCGGCTGGTCGAGCCGGATGCGATCGCCTTGGGCGAGCTTGCGCCCGCGCAGGGCCAGATTGGCGCGGCAGCGTTCGCGCCAATCGATTGCGTGACGATGCTCGGTCGGGGTCAGGAGATCGAGGATACGCTCGGGGCACTCGGCTTCGCATGGACCCATATTTTCGGTCAGTCGGGTAGGATTGGTGCTGCTCATGGAGTCAGCCCTGATCCCCCCGCCGAACCGCACGTGCAGCTTTCACCGCATGCGGCTCTCCACTGTGACGAACCATCACTTTGCCGTAGATCGGGCAGGCGGCCTCTGTGAGTATCCCAGTGGCATTGCTCGCACAGGACCACCGTCCTGCGGGCGCGTGCCACCTTCATTCTCACGACAAAACCGCGGTGCGAAACATCGGCCATCCCCCGGATATGGTGCACGTGACACGGAACATCGGATCGACCGCAAGCCTCGCATTGCTTGGCATTCTGACGATCAACCCAGTCCGTACGTGAGTGGGTGAACACCTGCGTCCAAGGCTGGATATCAATCCTGGACGAGGTGGCCGGATCACGTTTCAGATGAGCCAGTTTCCAGACTTTGACCGATCGGGGCTGGCCATCGACGTCGTAGCCGATGGTGAATTCCTGCCCCGTCCTCATGCGGGCCACGACCGCTCGCACATTGGTTTTGTGCTTGCTGGCCAAGGTCTTGAACAAGCTCCACCGCTGGAGAAACTCAAGCCTGTTCAGCTTGAAGCTCACATCCTTGGCGAGAGCATAGTAGTTCGCAAAACCCCGCAATTCGGCGTTGTAAGCTAGGACGATCTCAACGTCGCTGCAGCTGAGCAGCAGGCTACGATGACGCGGCTTCAACACCGACAGATCACCATAACCTTTTGCAGAAGCGAACGCGTGGACCTTCTCCCAAGGGACATGCAGCTGCATCACTTCCGACGGCGGCCTACGAAGGAAGCTGACGGAACCTTGTCGGCTCCGGACAACCCGTTGGCGTGTCGTATATGTGCGGACCTCATATCCAAGGAAGGCGGCTCCATCGCTCGCCTTGCGGATACCGCTTTTCTCCTCGGACACCGTGAGCGCCAGCGCCTCGGTCAGGAATGCCCTGACTTCGGCGAACACGCTTCGTGCATCCTCCTTGCTACCGATAACCCCAATCATGAAGTCGTCCGCGTAGCGACAGTAACGAAGTCGGCGATAACCGGGGTCCATCGCGTCTCTCGACGGGATGGACCGCTTTTGCGGCAGTAAGGTTTGGATTTTGGCCAAGGAGGCCGCAACCTTCACCTCGTCGACATTGTCTTTGGCCCGCAGCATGGTGACGCGCTTCCGTTGTTTCTGGATGCGCCCAGCCAGTCGCCCATATTCCGGGTTCGTGGCACGGACCTTCCCCCTCTCGAAAGCCGCGATCCGTTCCGCCATGAACATATCGAGTTCATGGAGGTAGATGTTGGCCAAGATTGGAGAGACGATACCGCCCTGCGGAGTGCCGCTGTAGGTCCGGGTGTGAACCCGGTCTTCCATAACACCCGCCTTAAGCATGCTGCCGATCAAGCCGATGAATTTCTCGTCATCGATCCTTTTCCGCAACAGCCGCAGGAGGATGTCGTGGTCGATGTTCTCGAAGAACCCCGCGACATCCACATCTACGAGCCATTTCACCCCCGTCCATACGGCTTTGACGTGTTCAAGCGCCGTATGACACGACCGGCCCGGCCGGAATCCATGGGAGGCGTTCGAGAACACCGGTTCATAGATCCGTTCGAGCAGTTGCCGCGCCACTTCCTGAACGAGGCGGTCGTCGCGCGTGGGAATGCCCAGCGGACGCCGTTTGCCCTTGCCTTTCGGGATAAACACCCGACGCACTGGTTTGGGATCATAGGTCCCTGCCGTCACGCTGGCGATAATCGGGTCGAGGTCTTCCGGTCCGAAGTCCGCGAAGGTCTCGCCGTCAATACCCGGCGTCATCGCACCCTTGTTGGATCCGATCTTCTGGAGCCCCTCCTCCCAAAGGAGGCGAGACCCCATCAGACGATAGAGTCCATTCACCCTTTTGCCCGACGCAACGAGCGCCGGAATGGCCTCCAACCGGCCTTTCACAGTTTCTGGCAGCATCAGCACACCCCATGATCGGTGGTTGAAGAATCACAGCTGCCGCCCTTCCCCCGGTCTTCCCCGCTTTCGGCCCGATCGCTCGAGACCTTATACAGTTGCACCGCCGCCTCCGAAGAGGTCGATGTCCCGGGCATTACCCCGGGCATTTGAGTAATATGGCGGCTCCGTACCCATGCAGGCCGGCAGAAGCCGCCTGTTTAGGGCATCCCGTAGTTACGCTGAATGGAGATGCGGCGCGGTTAGGTGTCCCGTTCGTCCACTAAACCCCTCGACGAGAGGCGCACCGGATGGGCTGAGAAACAGGCGGCCAAGACATGAGACCGCTGTCATCATCCGGACCTGGCGTGACAGTCGCTTTCGCCAGTATCGCTATATAGATTGCTGCAGACTGGGATTTAAGCAGTGTAGCCTTCACCATACGCACCTTGCCCTGACCGTCATCGCCTCCATTTGCGACTAAGACGCATCTGGCCTTTTCCGAACATGCTATTGTTCCCCGTCCCTTTCGGGATTTCAGACCTTGTGAGGCCCGAGGTTAGTCCGGCGAGCAGAGGCATTCTCAACTTACCTCATCATCACTGATACTCCATTTCAGCGCCGCAACGGCGCACTGTCCTTATACCCGAAGATCATTCCGTCCTTGTCGCGCGGGTTCCACCGCACGAGGCAGACGATGGCGAAAACCTCGCCGCCGATGCCGTTCTTCATGACCTGCACCGCGGCGTAATAGACCCGGTTGCCGGGGCAGGCCGAGGCCAGCACCTTGAGTCCTTGCGTGCCGCCATCCTCCTGTGGGCGGTCGTAGGTACACTGGGCGTCGAGGTAGGATTTGGCGGTTGCGTGGCCGCCGAGCGACGCACGCGGCATGTAGAGCCATCCCATGATGGTGTTCCTTTGCTTGTCGGTAATTGGGGAAGCGGGAGCCTCGGCGGCGCTCAGGCGGCGAGCGCCGGCACGGCCGGATCGGCGGGCGCGGCATCGCTCTCGGCACCGGAGAAGCTCTTCAGATAGGCGAAGGCCTGCTCGGCTTTGGCAGCCGCGTGGATGATGGCGGTCTTGTCGCCGCGCAGGATGCCGAGCCAGTGCCCGACATAGCTCGCATGGCTGTCGTGCAGCAGATTGGGCAGGCCGAGATCGGCGCAGCAAAGGCCGGCCCCGATTTCTGCGACGAGCTCTTCGAACGCATAGGCCTTATCGCCGAAGCGCTTGCCGAATTTGCGCGCGAGCCGGTCGGGGTGGCCCGACCAGTGGACTGTCTCATGGCACCTCGTCGAGGCGTACAGATCCATGCTGCGGAACGAGCTGCGGCTGGGCATCTGGATGTGATCGAATGTCGGTGTGAAGTAGGCCTGGTTGCCGCCGTGGCGGACGTCGGCGGGGATCGCGTCGAAGAAGGCGTCGATCGCGGCCTGGTGCGTCGAGGGCTCCACCGGCACCTCCGGCTCTTGCGGAGCATAGAAATAGGCCGGAAGCGCGTCGATCTGATCGGCATTGAAGACGACGTAGTGGCGAAGGAAGCGGATGTTCTTCTCGACCTCCCTGCCGGTTTCGGGATGCTCCTCGGTCTTCTTGAACGAGGAATAATAGACCGAGATCGCGCCGGTTTCGCCGCGCCGTACATTGGCCCCGAGCGCCTCGGCCTGGCGATAGGTCATCCAGAAGCGCGAGCGGTAGCCCATCGCGTCGCCGAGCGCCCACAGGTAGAGCGTATTGATGCCGGTATAAGGCGTGCCGCAATGCCGCAGCGGGCGCCCGCCGGCGCCGCTGCACCGCCAGGGTCTCGACCAGGGCGGGACGCCTTCCTCGAGCTTGCGAATGATGAGGTCGGTGATTTCCGCGGCGACGTCGCGGCTGGAGCGTCGTGAAGCTGACATGGTGGGAACTCCGGTGCGGACGAGAAGGAAACCGCCAGCGCGGGGTGCGCGCCGGCGGTGAGCACTCCAGTTGGTGACTGGCGTCAGGCCGCGAGCGCGTCCTGATCGTCCAGCTGAGATTCGCCGTCGGCGTCGTTCCCCGCGACCGTCTCCCGATCGTCGCCCTGATCCTCGGTGCTGTCGTCGACATCGAGATCGTCGGCGGGCACCTGGTCGAGGAACTTCATGGCGTTGGGCACCCAGGCCAGCGCCGCGTCGCGAACCTCCGGCTCGACGATCGCCTCGCCCGCGAAGAGCTTGGCGCACGATTCCGAGATCTCCGACTTCTTCATCGTCGCGTGACGCGCGGTGAGCGCGGCGCCGCCGACATCGGCGAGCAGCGTCAGGATCGAACCCTTGCTGACCCGGTCGAAGAAGTTCTCCGAGGTCGGCCGCCACCAGCTCGCGACGTCGATCTCCATGATCGTCGCGAGACGGTTGTGGAGCGGGGACTGTTCGGCGCGGGAATTGGGCGCCTCGAGCGACATCGCGACGATATAGCCTAGCCAGGCCGCCTTGCCGTCGTCGTCGAGCGCGCGGAACGCCTCGAACCGCTCGACCTGCGAGGGATATTCGGTCCAATCGGCATCGAGCCCGTCATGCGCTTCGGCGAGATAGCTGCGGGCACGGGTCGCGGGCTGCTCGCCGGTGACCGGGTCCTGCGGCGAGCGTGCGCGGATGGTCGAGCCATAGGCGCTTTCGGTGCTCATGCGGTCGTCGATCATCACGAACAGCGCATAGTCGAGCGCGAGCGCCGGATGGCTGAGGAGGGTCGCCGCCAGGACGTCGCGCCGCTGCATCGCAAGCTCGTCGTAGAGCCGCGCGCTGAGCGGCTTGCCGCCGGGCGCGACCGCTTCGGGCCGCGACGCCGGAGGCGCGGATTCCCTGCCTGCCCCGCTCGGCCGGCTGCGCGCCCCGTTGACCGCGGTGTCGCCGGTTTCCTCCTCGGTGCCGCCGATCCGGACGGGCTCCTCGCTGTAATATTCGGCGTCGAGGACCATTTCGCCCCTGGGAGTGAGCTTGAGGAAGGCGCCGACCAGCGGGCGCAGCTCGTCCGGCAGCACCGGCGCGACGTTGCGGATCGCCTGCTCCTCCTCGGTGAGCGCGTCATATTCCTGGTCAAGCGCCTTGTAGGCGTCCTCGCCGATGGCATCATCGTCCATCTCGACGGAGATCACTTCCTGCCGGGCCGAGATCGCCTCGATCCGGGCCTGCTGTTCCTCGGTCAGGTCGGCCGGGGGCAGGATGACGCGATAGAGGCCGGCAGCCGCGCTGTGGGTATAGTTGGACGCGATCGGCCGGATCCAGCCAAGGCCGAGTTCCTCACCGACGCGCTTGGCTTCCGCTTCCATGATGTCCGCGGCCAGCCGCTGCGCGATCTCGGGATTGACCCACTTGTCGCCGCTGTCGCTGAAGAGATCGCGGTCGACCTTGCCGCCAGCCTCCGCATAGCGATCCTCGCCGACCAGGATGGCGACGGGGTCGGTCGAGTTCATGGTCTCGTTGGCGATCACGCGGCGGATCGTGTCGGCGTTGGAGTAACTGGTGCCGTAGCTGTTCCAGACGAGAAGCTGCTTCTCCTGGTTCTCGGTCGACGCATAGGCCTTGGCGACGTCGAGCGTGATGGTGCCTTCGCTCAGCGCCTCGAAGATCGGCTCAGCGAGCGTCGCCAGCCGCAGGCGGCCCTCGACGAAGCGGCGGGTGAGGCCGAACCGCTTGGCGACACCCTCGATGTCGCCCGTCAGTCCAATGAAATACTGGAACGCGCGGCATTCCTCGGCCGGGGTCATCTTGAGCTGATGGAAGTTCGCCGCGGTCGAGGTCTCCGACAGGGTCGCCTCGTCGCCGACCAGAACCTTCACGGGAACGTCGTAGGTTTCAGGGTCAATGACGCCGCGGTCGGCGAGCATCCGCAGGCCGCGGAGGCGGCGACCGCCGTCGAAAACCTCGAAGGTGCCGCGCGGCTTCTTCACTGGCGTGACGAGAAGGTTCTGCAGAACGCCGCGCGCTTCGAGATCGGCCGCCATTTGCGGGATTTCGAGCAGTTCGTCGGGCCTTTTGCGGACGTTGATGGGCGATAGGGTGAGTTTGGCGAGCTTTACGGAAGCGGTCATGGGAAGGAGCTCCATCTGGCGTCCGGATCATCCCGAACACCAGCTCCGTCCCCCCTTCCCTTTCCCCGATCTGCTTCGGCCGAACTTGCATAGGCCGGAGCCGCCAGTCGCTCACCTGCGGAAGCTTCGATTTTTACTGTCGATGAACTGGTCGATGGTTAGGCTTGGTCCAGGGGGTGTACGTGAATCCGCTCGATCTGATCTCGGCCGCGCCGTGGAAGCGCGCTGCCTTCACAACCTATGCGCTTTCGCTATCCTTCTTCGAGGCGGTGCTTCTCGACGCTTTGCTGCGTGGCGGCGGGCGCAATGCTCTTGTTCTGGCCGATCCTGAGGGCGTGCGTGCCGGTTTGAGCGAGGAAGGGGCGCGCAGGGTCGGCCGCGACTATGAAATCGAACCCGTTGCCTGCACCAATCACGGCGTTTTCCACGCGAAGGTCTGCGCACTTTTCAGCGAGGACGATGCTCATCTGCTCGTCGGATCGGGAAATCTGACCTTCGCGGGCTGGGGCGGCAATCTCGAGCTGGTCGAGCATCTCCATCCTAGTTTCGCTGCGGACGCCTTCGACGATGCGGCCGACTTCTTCGGACAGATTTCGGCTTCCGCTCAGATCATCACGACAGCGGGACCGGCGTGCGAGACGATCGCTGCGTCGTTACGCCGGTCGGCGCAAGGACAGCCGCGGCCGGGCAATGTTCGCATGGTCCACAGCCTCGACGCGCCTATTGCGGAACAACTGGCGCTCTATGCGGAAGATCTGGGCGGCGTGACGCGCATGACAGCTGTTTCGCCCTATTACGATCTTCGCGCCGAGGGGTTGAATGCGCTCGCGGCGCTGCTGGAGATCGATGAAGCGCATCTCCATGCCCACCGCGCAGGCACGGTCCGCGGCCAGGGTTCGAACGCCTGGCCCTTCGAGGGTGGCAAGAGGTGGAAGGCTATCGATGCCGCCGACGCGTTCGGCCAGGATGACAGGCCGCTTCACGCCAAATCGATCGAACTGGTGTGCCGCAAAGGCCGCCTCGTTCTGAGCGGCAGCGCCAATGTGACGCATGCCGGACTGTTCGGCCGAAACGTCGAAGCCGGTGTGCTGCGCGTTCAGCGAGGCAGCAAGAATTATTGGGTGACGGCGCCGGCGACGGCCCCTGCACGACTGCCGGCCGACGAGCAGGACGAGAATGACGCGGTGGCATCCGCGGTCGGGGTCCTGGGCGCATCGCTCGAAGGCGAAACGATAACCGGCCGAACGCTCGCGCCCAGACTCTCCGGGAGCGCAAACGCCGTCCTGCGAACGCCCAGGGGATCCCACATGTTGGGCTCGGTGTTGATTTCCGACGACGGCCATTTCGAGGTCGATGCACCGCGAATCGAGTTCGAAAGCTGGGAGAATGGTCGCCTGATCCTCGGGCTTGAGCAGGACGGCAGACGCTGGGAGGGTTTCGTGTCGATCGCGGCTGCCCTCGAACTGATCCGACGCACGGGTTCGATCGCGCCCCGCCTCATGGCGATGCTCGCCGGCACGGAGACACCGACGGACGTTGCCGCCATCCTGGCATGGTTTCGTGAGGATCCGAGCCGCATGCCGGCATCGCTGGGCATTGGCGGCGGGGGAAGCACCGGCGGACCCAATGAGAGCGAAGGAGCGGTAACGCTCGCGGACCTTAAGGCGGCTGGCCTTGGCGCACAGTCATTTTCTGGAGCGAGCGACGGCGAAGCAACGTCCGCCTGGCGCCATTCCATGGCCCTCATCCGTGCCGTCTTCAGACAGTCGCGCGGACCCTGGGGCGGCGGCGGCGAGACCGATGACGACGACGATGAGGACGAGAAGGACCGGGAAAAGCGGGCGCGATCGGAGGAGGCGGCGAACCATCGGTCGCTGCAACTCTTCGACGAGCTCCTGACGGCCATGCTGGCGCCCGAGGCGGAGGGCCGCAACGCGCTCATGGCTCTGTCGCTATCGCATTTCCTGGCGGACCGGATCAGGCCGGCGCCGGGCAAGGTGCAACTCTGGCTCGACAAGGTGCTTGCGCACGTCGTTGCGCTTGACGGACCCGAAAGCGACATCGCCATCGCCTCCATTCTCCTTCATCACGCAGCTGATCGCCGGGACGACAATGCGATCCGGGCACGTCGCTATTTCCTGCGCCGCGGGATCGACCCGGCAAGCCTTTCCGTCACTCCGGATGTAATACCGGCATTCATGGATTTGCTGGGATCGGGCGTCGACCTCGACAGCTTCCTCGGCGAGGTCCTGACGGCAAGGACCATGGGTGAGCAGATCGACGCCTATCTTGCCGCTGGCGATGGCCGTGGCCCCCATGTCGGTTACGATAGCCTGAGGTCATCGCCGCACTGGCCCAATCTAGAGCGGGCGCTGCGTGATCCTTCGTCATACGCCAAACTGACGGTACTCGACTCCTTCAGACCCTCCTGCCCGCGGTGCCACATTCGCCTGCCTCTGGCGGCCGGGGAAGATCTGCGGTTGCGGGGTCTCAGCACCTGCTGCGGCCGAATCCTCATCAATCGGGATTGCTGACGATGACGGATCTGAACGAACTCCTCGATACCGCGCGCTCCGCTGGCGAGGCTCGCGCGGTCGACAGGAGCAAGATCAACTTCGGCGGGGTAGACCCGCTGGGCCTTAGGCAGATCAACTTCGGCCTGATGGACCGGGTGCTGCCGGACCTCAACAATGTGGCAAGCCACATCCGTCCCTACACCCTGATGGCCTGGGCCTGGCGGAGGGTGCGCCATGTTCTGGAGCGGGGAAAGCGGCAGAGCGCAAAGCCCGAAGAGATGCGCGATTTCGTCGACCGGATCGAGGCTATCTACGCGTGGTCACAGTTCCTGATCGACCCGCGTGCGGACATTCCGGGGGCGCAAGCCATGCGGCCGATGCTGGACGCGAAGCAGTATCGTTTTGGCGGTGAGGAATGGGAAGCCCGGCGCAACATGCGACGCTATTCGACAGGTTTCATATCGCCGCTGAACTACGGGCCGAGCCTGCGCACCATGGGCTGGCTGATCCCGGTCGAGGGCGCGGCAGGCATATTCCAACCCGATGCTTCCCTCGACCCGGTGCTCGACGCCTTCGAAAGAGGTTTCGGGGCGGAGCTGGGCCACGAGGCGTTCAACCGCTTCGGCAACGTGGTCGTCAGGCGCGCGGATGCCGAGCGCTGGGGCAAGCTTTGGACGATGGACAAGCCTCGCGCCGCGGAGGCGAAGGCCATGTTTACGAGGCTCGGCGGTGAACGGGCAGCTCCAGCCCGTCAGAAGGGTGTCGCGCTGGTCCAGGCGGCCTATGCGAATCTCGACGACGAGGAAGCCACCTACGAGGACATCAGGGTTCGGATGGCCGATCGCGCCGAAGCCTGGGACAGCGCGAGTGACCGCCCCCTGGCAGCGGACGAATGGCGCGCGGTGCAAATCCGCCAACTGTTCCGTCTTGCCCTCGAAGGCATGTTTTATTGGACGATCGGCGCACTCCTGCCTGGTCCTCGCTCGACGACACAACTGGCCCGGGCCTTCATCGGCGCTCTCGATAAGAAGTCATTGGCGGATAGTGCCGAAGCCTGGATTCTCGCATCAAAGGACGCAACCAACCCGGTGGAACGTCTTCGCGCCCTGCAGGGAGTCTTGCGTGACCAGGACCAGCTTCCAGCCGCTATCGTCGCTGCCCTCGCGCTCTGCCTGCGGGAAGCGCCGAACCAGGGTCATCCGTTCGAAAATCCGGATCGCTTGCCCCTGAGCCGGGCCAAGCGGGAGGCGCAAGGCTGGGGTGAGCTGACGCCGGCCGGTTTCGTCTGCCACATGCTCGAGATCTGGATCATGGCTCAGCACGCCTATTGGTCGGTAGGAAGAGGCCTTGCCGATGCACGCAATCGGGGCAAGACGATCCTGCGGTTGCGGATTGTCATGGACGAGGGCGGATGGACGCTGACGCCGGGCACCACCCGGCAGGGCAATCCGCCGGAGCCGACGCCGGACCGGCTGGAGACAGCCACCAGCCTGCTCGTCGAGTGCAGGCGACTCTAGAGAGCCGCTAGTGTCGCATCCGTGCAAGGAAATGGATGCGCGCTGCGATACAATGTTGCTGCGACCCGAGGGGCCTTCGAGTCGAAAGTTTCGGCGGCCTCCCACTTCCAAGCCTGTCCGGTCCTTACCGGGCAGGCTCTTTTTATGAGGTACGGGCGTGCCGCCAGCTCATGCCGGCAGCGCGCAAAGTCGGGCTTCAGCCGAACGCCGCCTCGTAGAAGGCAAGCCTCAGCGGCTCGTCCAGATAGGCTTCCTGCTCGATCCTGAGCGCTGAAGGGAAGACATCGCCGCCCGCGAGCCAGGCGGCTTCGGCATCCGGCGCCGCGACTACATCGGCGAGCGCAGTGGCAAGATCGAACCGGTCCACCGCATAGCCGGCGTTGAGCAGCGCGCCCTGCAGCGCGATCTCGTAAACCGCGCGCAGGGCGACCGACGCCAGCACGGAGGGGATAACGGCTTCCTCGGGATTGCTCGTGGCAATCCGGCACTGCTCGGCGTCAAGCGACACGGTGGTGCGGGATACGATCGGCCGGCTCGGATGCGCGGTGCAAAGGCCATCGGCGAGAACCGCGCAGGGCGCCAGGCTCTCGAGCAGCGGTCGATCCCAGCCGTCGCGGCGCCGCGTGGCCAATGCGGGAACGGCCTCCACGACCCCGGCGGGAAGGCTGCGCGCGAGGAACAGGATTTCCGGTGCGGTCGCCGCGACGCGCGTGTGACAACACCAGGCGCAGCGCGGACCGCATGCAGCTTCGGTCCGGATCTGCGCTGGGGTTCGCCGCTCGATGGTCGCATAGAGATAGCCGAAGAGCGGGTCGAGGGTGCCGGCGGAGCGCGCTTCGTCGATGGTGCGCCGTATCGAGCGCATCTCCCGGACGATCTCGCTGTCCGGGCTTATGTATGGGCGAGCCTCGCCAACAGACGAGGAAACCACGTCCGTCACGGCATGTTCTCCCGGCTATATTATCGTTATTTGCGCGCATTGAGATAGATAGATCATATCTGCCATTACTGCTACGCGCCGGTCCTCATTTCTTGTAATTTTACAGTGTTTTACAAAAGCAGCCCGTGACCCGCCGGGTTCGACCATGGAAGTAACCTGCGTAGCTGAAGGACGTCGAATGTTCAGCCCTGCGTTCAAACCAGACTGGCCTGCCGCCGCCGAACTCGGGCGGCAACTTCGCTTCGTCGACCCAGTGGCGCTCATGCACCTCTCGCGCGGCCTTACGTTCAATCCGCTCCGGTCAGCTGAAGTGCTGGACGATGTCCTCGTCCATTTCAACGAGACCAGCGGCTATGTCGCCGAGGTCGAAACCTGGGTTCGCGCAGGGGGGCTGCAGGCCGGGGCTTGCCCGGCTTATCCCGGCGGGCGGATCATCGCCGATGTAAGAGAGGCGGCGAACGCCGAGGGAAAGACAGCACACACTGCGGCTATCCTCAAAGAGGCGCGGGAGGCGGGCGTCGCGCCGGCCGTCTTCCTCAGCATGGTCTCGCCTCTCCTCGACGTCGCCATGCGCGTCGAACTGCCGATGCGCGCAATTCTGCACGGGAATCCAGCTCTCGCGTGCACTTACACGCTCTATCTCCACACGCTGTTGACCAGCGAGGGGGAGGCCTATCTATATTACGGGATCACCAAGCGGGGCTGGAACATCCGTTTCCACGAACACACCCGCGCGGCAGTCGCGACAGCGTCCAAACGCCTTTTCGCGCGCACGCTCAACGCGCTGATCGATGCGCGGATCGCCGAGCGCACCGGCAGGGCCGACGATCGGCCCAAGCTAGCGGGGCTGATTACCACCATTTGTGCCACCGGCTCTCTCGCCGGGAAGCGCATGACGCGGAGGCGGCTATGGTCGAGAAATATAGCCTCGCGTCCAAATATCCCCTCGGTCTCAACATGATCTCCGGCAGCGCAGCCGGGGCGCACAAGGTAGGTCAATCAACATCTGGGGAATGATAAACAAGACGCTCCGGCATGGCTCGCCAGAACGCCTCTAACGCGCCCGCGAAATCGTCGAAGTCGCTGTCAGTGATTTCGAGCCACCGATAATCGAGATAGAGCGTGCCGGTCCACGACTGGACGCCGAGCTTGCTCATAAAGTGCGGATAGGCCTTGTGCAGGCGGGTAAGCGCGGCACCCTTGCCATGTTTGTAGACGTTCACGACGAGGTTGCAGGCATCGATCTGCGGGTAGAAAGCCTGCTGCTTTGCCTGCCATCCAAACTCGCCAAACATGTCGAAAATCTCGATGGTCTTGGCGTTCCAGATGTTCTTGTCGATCCATTTCGTATCGACATAGTGCCGGAATTCATTGGCGAGATATTCGCGCAGCTCCTTGTCCCACTGATGGAACATGGCGGCCGTGGTGGCGAGGCGGACCTGTTTGCGCATCTCATCGAGCAACATGTAATGTCCGGCGGCATCACTCGTCACCGCATCTGCGATGTCGCCCATATCGGGCTCTTCACCATGATAGGGCGCTTTAATAGCCGCTTGCCAGGCATCCTCCTGATAGCGTTCAGCTTCACCTTCGATATCGTCGAACTGGGTGAGCAGGCGGCTTTTCGCTTCAGCACAAAAAACAGATGCCGCTCCACAATGACGGAACGGATATAATCGTGCATCTGCAACTCGATGGATCGTCGCCGCAGCACGGGAGTCACCGTATCCTGGCGCGATAGGCAGCGATCGCCCTGTTGCAGCCAGCTAGAGTGCCAATCGTGGAAGGATCGGAAAGACCCTCGTCGAATGACTTGGAATAGTAGTCCCGAACGCGGGGATCATCCGACTGGCCATATTGCCTGACCAGAGCGTCCGACCGCAGGGCTCCGATCTTCGACCGGCAGGTGCCGGCCAGCATCATCAGATCACCGCGTGCCTGGATCTGCGGGGTCTGCCAACTCGCGAGGCCACCGACCTCCAGCATGCTGTCCGTTAGTTCGGTCGCTGCGGTCTCGAGATTGAAGCCGGGTGGCGGAACGATGAGGGAAGAGAAGATAGGTTCGCCGGACGCCTCCATGCACGTGCGGCCATAGCCCAAAAGTGTATGCTTCAGGTCGCGGAGCTGAGCGTCGGTTTTCGCGCCGTCGGCCGCTGATTGAAGATCAGTCGCAAGCATGCGGCTCTGACGGTTGATCGCTTCGCCCTTCAAGCGCGCCACCGTCGCGGGCGCGACCGCCCAGGCCGCTGTCTCGGCGTTCAGCGCGGCTTCCGCCTTCACTGGCAAGTCCGGGTCGAGTTTCATGCCGAGTCTTTCGCACATGGGTGCCGTCACGACGAACTGCCCCACGCGGTTTAGTCGGTCCTGCTGCGCCTGGGTCTGTGCCATGGCCGGCAGCGACAGGCCGAGTGCAATCAAAAAAGAAATTATGCGCAATGGTTTCCCCCGAAACGGCCCTGCTCGGTCTAGCCCAATGAGACAAGACAGACCATCCCGGCCCACATACTTTAGGCAGCGTCTCCGAGCGCCGTCATCTTCCTTCGAGTAGCTTCCCCAGGACCGCCTCCGCCGTCGCCATGGGTACGAACATCCGCGTGCGATACTGGATGATCTCGGTGAAGCAGCCGATCGACTTGAGCCACGGCAGACGGTCGTGCGGGCAGCCGACGAGCTCGATCCGCTGGGAGCCGTTGACGACCGAGCGCTTGATGGTGAGCGGGAACGGATGCGACACGTCGACGCTGCGGCCCGCGGACACCGCCTTCGCGACCGCGTCGGGCGGCAGCGTATCGGACCGATCGATCCCGAGCTTGGTGAAGAGCTGGGGCACATGGTCGTCGAAGACGAGACGGCCGAGCCAGGACTGCCCTTCCCCGTCGACGATACGGTTGACCGCCATGTGATCGCTCGGAAGTGCCGACCAGATCGGCAACAGCAGCCCCGTGGCCAACCGGATCGTCTCGCTGTCGACCGTCTCCCGGGCGATGTCCACTTCCTCCGACCAGGTCGCCGTGAAGGCCTCGCGGGTCACCTCCTCCCAGGAGGATTCGTAGAGATCGTCCTCGCGCATATATTCGTTGCGCGTAGGTCGCATCATCTCGACGCGCGGGATCGGCGTGCCTTCCTTCTCCTCCATGAGCGAGCGCGCCCGCGTCCTGAGCGCCGCCTTGCCGGACTTGCGGTTGATCATGAAACCGGCGCTGGCATCGCCGTCGGCGATCCTCAGGATGCGCTCGAGGGAAACAGGGTTGCGGCGCCGCGCGATCTCGATGGTGAGAAGATGCGAGGTCGCGCCGGTGCGGGGATCGGTCCGCAGTACGACGTCGTCGAGGAGGGTCGCCTTGTCGACGAGGATCGTCTCGACGCCGACATCGAGCCGTCCCGCCTCGCGCGCGGCCGAGACGCGGGTTTCGATCAGCGACAGGAACTCGTCGAAGATGCTGTTCTGCAGCGCGATCGGCAGGGCCAGGATGCGGTTGAGCCAGCGCTGGATCGGCGGCATCTCGTCCTTGAGCACGCCGTCCTTGTCGCAAAGCTCGAGCCCGGTGCGGTGCTGGAAATCGTCGAGCGTCGTGCTCGAAAGCTTGCCCGCGGCGAGCAGGTCGAACCAGGAGAGGAGCGCCGCGCAGGCATATTCGCTCTCGAGATTGTCGGCCGGGTCGAAGAGCCCCTGCCCGCCCGTCTGCCGCTGGCCGCGCGTCAGCGCACCGAGACTGTCGAGACGGCGTGCGATCGTGCTGGTGAAGCGCAGCTCGCCCTTGCAGTCAGTGGTCACCGGCCGGAACAGCGGCGTGGTCGCCTGGTGCGTGCGGTGGGTTCGGCCCAGGCCCTGGATCGCGCGATCGGCGCGCCAGCCGGGCTCGAGCAGAAGGTGGACGCGCTGCTCCTGGTTCATCACGTCGAGCGAGGCGTGGTAGCTTCGCCCCGTGCCGCCGGCGTCAGAGAAGACCAGCATGCGTTTCTTGCCGGCCATGAAGGCAGCGGCCTCGGCCTGGCTGGTGCGCGCCGAGCGGCTTTCCAGTTTCTGGCGGCCGTCGCTTACCGTGATGAGGCGCTTTGTCCGGCCCGTGACCTCGGCGACATTGTCGTGCCCAAAATGTTCGAGCAGCGCATCAAGCGCCGACATGATCGGCGGCATGGCGCAGAGCTTCTCGATGAGGTCATCGCGCGCGGCCTGAGCCTCGGGATTGTAGACCGGGTGGCCGTCGTCATTCACCATCGGCAGAGAACGCGGCGTGCCCGTGTCGTCCTTGAACACGCGCATCTGACGGGTCGGGAATGCGCGCTCGAGGTAATCGATGATGTACTCACGCGGACTCAGATCAATCTCCAAATTCGCGCGCTCGTCGGGAGAGAGGTCGCCAAGGCGCCGGTCGAGGATCGATTCCGCGGTCGTCACCAGCTGAAGGACCACCGACTGCCCGGCAGCGAGATGGGCCTTCGCCGCCGCGATCACGGTCGGAAGCTTCATGGAGAGGAGGAGCTGACCGAAGAAGCGCTGCTTGGTCGACTCGAAGCGCGAGCGCGCCGATGCCTTCGCCCCGCTGTTGAGGGTCGCATTTTCGAGCCCGTCGACCACCGCGGTCAGTTCGAGCGCATGCTCCATGTTGCGGTGGATGATGCCTTATCGCGAGGTCGCGATAATGCGCAGGAACGTGGCGAAGGCCCGCAAAGCTGCTGAGCATTTCGCCACGTCCTTCACATTATTTCACAAGGCATCGAGCCACTCCATCAGGCTGGCTTCTCGTTTCCACGAAGGTGGCACGTTGCTCGCCGCCGGCGCCCCTACCTGCTCGAGCGCCTTTCGTTTGGTCTCCAGATTGGCCTGTGCGTAGTGGTTGGTCGTATCGAGGCTGACGTGTCCCAGCCAACTGCGGATGACGGTGATGTCGACCCCGGCAGCGACAAGGTGAACGGCAGTCGCGTGCCGGAAGCTGTGCGGCGTCACATTTTTGGACCGAAGCGACGGCACGGTTTCTGACGCCTTTCCTACATAGGAGGCGAGTTTGAACCGCACTCCCGAGGCGCCCAGCGGCTCACCATATCGATTGACGAAGATCCGCTGATCTGGCGCGCGCGGGTGACGTTCCAACAACTTCCTGAGCAACGTCACGGTTTCCGGCCAGAGTGGACAGATACGTTCCTTGCGACCCTTGCCGTAAAGACGCACGAAGTTCGGTGCGTCGAACCGGATCGCCTCGGGACAGAGGTCGAGGGCCTCCTGGATGCGCGCGCCGCTGTTATATAGGAACGAGAGTAGCACGTGGTCGCGCATTCCCTCGATTGTCGACCGGTCGGGCTGAGCAAGGATCGCTTCGACCTCCTCCGGCTCGAGATAGCAGGGTGCAACGGTAGGCTCCCGCTTGAGCGGGACGGTCAGGACCTCGGCGCATTGCGCGATGTATTCGGGATCCTTGTCAGCCACGAAGCTGAAGAAGCTGCGGATCGCGGCGAGCCGGCAGTTGCGTGTACCGATCGTGCCCCTGCGCCCATGCTCGGTGTGGTGGAGGAACGCGCGAACCTCTCCGGCCGAGACGTCGGCCAGCATGATCCGCGCGACCCCGCCGCCCTTTCGCTCCGCGATGAACCGAAGCAACAACCGCCAGGTGTCGCGGTAAGACCGGATCGTATGGACAGATGCACTGCGTTGCTCAGCCAACCATTCCTGAAAGAACGCCCGCAACAATGCGGGGAAGAGATTGCCCTTCGTCATGACCGCGCCTCCATCGTGAGGCATCGGGCGCCGACGGTCCGGAACCGCTCGCTTGCTTCCTGCAGCAGGTCCTGCGTGACGGTGATGTAGACCAGCGTGGAGTTGATGTCCCGGTGGCCCATGTAGGTGGAGAGGAAGCGCAGTTTGTCCTGCGGATTGACGCCGGATCGATACCATTGAAGGATCCGGTTCACGACCATCGAGTGGCGCAGGTCATGAACACGCGGCCCTGTCCGCCCGGTCGGGGCCTTGAACCCGGCACGGCGCATGACGTTGGTGATCATCGTTGAGACCGTCACCGGGGTATAGCGATCATTGAAGTGCTCGTGCCAGAAGAGCCCGGACCGAGGATCCTGTGGGGCGCCAGCGCGCCGCCTTGCATCGATATAGGCCCGTAATTCGGCCATGACGCTGCCGGTTAGCGGCAATATCCTGGTCTTGTAGAACTTCGTTTCCCGCACTGTGATCGTGTCTGATTGAAGATCGACGTCACCCAGATCGAGCCCGGCGAGTTCACTACGGCGCAGTCCGGCACAATAGGCCAGAACCACCATGGTGTAGAGAACCATCGGCCGCAGCGGCGCGTCCGGCGACGGATAGGAGCGGGCAACGTCGAGCATCTGCCGAACGTCGGCCGGGCTGAAGATGTGCGGTCGTCGATGCTCTCGTGCCACTTCCCGCTCGGGACGGGCGTTGAAGCGTTTCGGTGGGATGCTGGGATCAAGGCGATACCGCGCCTTAGTCAGGAGGCGCCCGAGCTTCTGGCATTCAGCCGCGTGATTGCGGGTCAGCTTGGCAGTTGCCCAGCGCGCCAGCATCGTCTCAAGCGATGCCCCTGTCAGTTCCGGGGTCGCCTGGAGGAACCGATCGAACCGCAATAACCAGTGAGCCTGAGTCTCATACTGATACCCCCGGCTCCGCATCAACGCGACATGCTCACGCATGAAGTCCCCCAGCGAGCTGCCGAAGGGCGCGGGGCGTCGCAATGCGGCCAGGGCTCCGTCGGGATTTGTGGAAGCCAGCGCTCGCCAGATCGGCTTGCTTTGTTTGACGTTGTATTGACGGCGAAGCACGGCAACGGGATTATCTGCGATCAGCCCGATTTCGACGAGGTGGTCGAGGAAGCGATCGACAATGCAGACCTGGTTGAGCAGCGTCGGCATTCGCCAACGTTTTTCCATTTCCTTCAGCCAGACTTCGAGCATCTGCCGGTCGACCGCCGGATGACGCTGGGCTACATTCTCGAAGCTGCGAAGGAACCAGCGATAAGTCGGCCTGCTTCCCTGCCGGAACTGCGATTTTTCCAGGAAGGCGTCGATGACCGTGCGATCGGGATCGTGCCAGGCGCTCATGGCAGCACCTCCGATCCGGGCACGTCGAGCGCCACGGCTCGGAGATCATCTGTCGCCAGCTTGAGATAGGCGTTGGTGGATTCGGTGGATCGATGTCCGAGCACGTCGCCGATGATCTTTTGCGGGACCGACGCCCGCAGCATTTCGACCGCCCGCGCGTGGCGAAAGACATGCGCTCCTCGCTTTCCCGGCGGCTCGACGCCAGCGGCTGACAACCGCCCGCGGATCATGCCATACAGGTTTGTCATTGCGATATAGGGCGCGCAGGACCGGATGAAGATTTCCCGCCCCTCAACCTGGGGGCGCCCATTACGCAGATAGTCGAGGAGCGCCTCACCAACGGGCGCCAATAGCGGCAAGTAGGAGTACGCATTGGTCTTGGTGTGACGGATACGCAGGGCTTCTCCGCGCCAGTTCACGTCTTCAAGCCGAAGGCGACAGATCTCACCTTCGCGCAACCCATATGTGGCAAGCAGTTGAAGTACCGCAAAATCGCGCAGTCCCCGCGGCGATCCATCCTTCTTCGTCGCCGCCAGCACCGCGGCGATTTGGCGCCTGTCCAGCGTCGAGGGCACGTCTTCATAGGCGTAGAGCATGGGGCCGATGATGTGCGGCGTGAGATCCATCGGGATGCGCCTCGTCCGATGCAGATACCGCACCACCGACCGGAGCCGCTCAGCGACATCGGCCAATGATTTGCGCCGTAATCCAGGGGCGCGCATGTCCATGTAGAGATCGACCTCCCCGATGCTCAAGGTGTCGAGGCTGGCGGCCCCGCCCCGTTCGAACTGCCATCGCAGGAAGTTCCGTGCCTCCCACAGAAGCGCCGAGATGGAAGCGCTTGCCAGACCGCGCTCGTCGCGCAGCCATGCCTCGTATTCGCAGCAGATCGCCTGCCGATACGCGGTTTCCGGTTCGGTCATCTCTGGCTCGGGCGGCCATTTGCCTTGGGCAAGCCGGAGCAGTTTGTTGATCGATGTGCGGGGCAACATCTGCCAGCGCGCACAGGGAGGCCGCCCGTACTGGGCTTCGAAATCCTGAACTGCATAGGCAAGATACTGATCGACCTGCGCCAGCGTCACAGTTTCCACCTGCACGCCGCACTCGGCCAGATAATCGAGAAACGCGCGGGCGTACAGGCGATGGTTCGCTACGACCACCGGGTTATAATTCTGCGTCGTGAGCAAATTCGAGAGTTCGGCGATCAACTCGTCGTGCAATTTCAACATGCTTTTATCCTCAGCTGGTCCAGAGACCGCCGAGGTTCGCAATCAAAATAATGCGCAGCAACATCGCCCCGCATTAGGAGAATCCACGTCGCTGCCGCGTTCCTTCACATTATCGCGACCTCGTGATAAGGCATCTTATGCGCAGCTGCGCATAAGATGCTCCAGGCATCGGCATAGGCGTCGTAGATCGCGATCTGTTCGCGGGTCAGCTCATGGCGCAGGATGTCATATTCGACGCCGGCGAAGCTGAGCGCGCGGGACGTGTAGAGGCCGAGCGCCTTCAAATCGCGGGCCACCAGTTCCATCGCCGCGATGCCGCCCTTGCGTATGCCCTGGATGAACTGCTCGCGGTTGCTGAACGCCGTTTCGGGTCCCCAAAGGCCGAGCCGCACGGCATAGGCAAGATTGTTGACGTCGGAAGCGCCGGTCGCCGAGGCATAGAGCACGCGTGCCTCGGGCAGGTGGTTCTGGAGCAGCACGCCGCTGATGCCCTGCTGCGAGCCCTCCTTCTTGCCGAGCGCGCCCTCGCCTCCCGCGACACCGCCCATTTCATGGGCCTCGTCGAAACCGATCACGCCTTCGAAGTCGTCGCCTGCCCAGTCGATGATCTGCTGCAGACGGCTATGGTCGCCGCGTGCCGAACGAAGGGTGGGATAGGTGACGAAAAGCACGCCCTGTTCGAGCGGGATCGCCTGATCGATCTTCCAGTTGGCGAGAGGCTGGATATCGGCCGCAAGGCCGCCGAGCGCAGTCCAGTCGCGGCGGGCGTCTTCGAGCAGCGCCTCGTTCTTGGAGATCCAGATGTTGCGGCGCCGACCCGCAAGCCAGCTGTCGAGGATGCAGGCCGCGACCTGCCTGCCCTTCCCCGCCCCGGTGCCGTCGCCGAGGAAATAGCCCATGCGGTAGGCGCGTCCGTCGTTCGCTTCCTCGAGACCGACGCCCTCCTTGGCGGGCCTGAACTTGCCCGGCAGGAACTGGTCCCAGGCATGGCCGGCATAGACGACAGTCTCGAGCTGCGAAGCCGATAGCAGGCGCTCGGAGACGGTCCGCTCGGGAAGCCTCGGGATGTAAGCTGGGATCGGGGCGGCGATCGAGCCCATCGCGACCGATTCGACAAGCGCGGTCGGATGTTCGCCGGCGGCGTCGAAGGTGATGCGGCTCGGGCGATAGGGAAGATAGACGCCGACCTGGTCGAGCAGCGGCGCGGGCGTGTCGAGCGACATGTAGTCGACCGGCAGCACATTGTTGCGCACGGGAGCGTGATAGGGCCGTGGCTGCGCGCGATTGCTCTTCATGGCGCGGAACAGCGAGGGACTGCTCGATCGCTTCGGGGCGGGCGCGGCCGCGGTGCCGAGCATCCCGCGTTCATGGATCGAGAGCGCGCCGATGAGTTCGCGGATCGAGGTGCGCTGGATTGTCGCGGGGATGGTTGTCCCGGGAACCTTGTCGATGACGAAGAGCCGGACCGCGATGCTGGTGCCGTGCTTCAGATAGCATTTCTCGAGCCGCACCAAGGTCCGCACGGTCACATCGCGCAGCGTGGTCTCGAAGAGGTCACGCATGCGCGCATTGGGTCCGAACCAGTCAGGCATGATGGCGACCAGCCGCCCACCAGTGCGCAGCCGGCGAAGCGCTGCCTGAAGGTGACGCACGGCGGCATGGGCGTCGGCGCCGAGCCCCACCGAGCGCGAGAAAGGCGGGTTCATGAGGATCAGGCTGGGACGCGGTGCCGCGGCCAGGCTCGAATTGATCGTCGCACCGTCGTGGCCGGTGACTACCGCGTCGGGGAAAACGTCGGCGAGGCGCGCGCGGCGAGCCGGTGCGTATTCGTTGAGCTGCAGGGCGGCGAAGCCTCGGCAATGTGCCACGAGGAGTCCGTTGCCCGCGCTCGGCTCGAGGATGACGTCATCGTTCTGGATATTGGCGAGCAGAACCGCGACGGCAGCGAGATCGACGGGCGTCGAGAATTGCTGCCATTCGATCTGGTCCTCGCTGCGCACGGTCTGCGTCGGCAGCCGGTCGAGCAGATCGCAGGCGGACGCAACGTCATCGAGCGAGCGCAGGGGATAGGGCCCGAACTGGAGGTGATGGGCAAGCGCGTGCTCCAGAATCTCGAAGCTGTCGCGCTGCGTCCAGAGCCCGTCGGCGTCCGTCCCGCCATAGCCCTCGACCATGGCCGCATTGAGGTCCGCCCTCGTGATCGGGTCGCTGGAGCGGAGACGGTCGACGAGAAGCGTGGCCGCGCGGCGTTCGGCCGCGGTGGCGGTATCGAAGAGATCGGACATTGAGGGGTCTCCGGACTGGCTGCCCCATCGGCAGCATCAATCCTTCGACCCCCCTTCCCTTTTCACGATTGCCCGACTGCGGCGAGGCTTGGTTGGCGCTGGCGGGACAGGGCTCGGGCCCCGCTGTTTGCCGAACGCTATCGCGCGTCCCGGCCGAACTGGCTGATGAGGCTCAGCCAGTGTTGCCGTTCGCCGTCGCTCGCCTCGGCGTCCCCGATGATGGAATGGCGAACGGGCGCGATCCCAGTGAAGCCGAGTAGATTTCGCGCCCAGCTCTTGAGGCTGTGGGCACGGTAGTAGAATCGATAGAAAGGGGCCGGCATTCCCATGGTCACCGCGACACGTGCCGGTCGGCCGCAGAGCAGCTTCGCATTCCGATCCGACACGGTTTCGTCGATCGCGAAGCCCGGCCGCATAACCTGTTCGAGAAAGGCCTTGAGGAGCGCCGGTAGGTCGCCGAGCCAAAGCGGAAAGAGGATGACCAGATGGTCGGCCCATCTGATGTCGATCTGCGCGTCGTGGATGGCTTTTGCGGGATCGGTCTCGCGCCATTCGTTTGCCGAGCGCAGGATGGGGAAATCCAGAGTCGCGACGTCGATCCGCCTCACTTCATGGATGGCGTCTTCTGCCCCGGCCGCATAGGCGTACGCGAGCGCATGGATGAACCGCGCGCGGTCCGGATCGGGGTGGCCATCGATGATCGTGATGCGTGCCATTCGAGCCTCCAGGCAAGGCGTTCCTCCGAAGCGCAGCCTCCCGCAATCCGGATGTTTCCGAATGCGTGCGCGGCAGTCGGTTATCGCCGGCTCAGTTCGAGGACCTTGGCCCAATCCTTGACGCGCTCTGGCGGCATGCTTCTGATTTTGAGGCCAGGGCGGGCATAGCGAAGGGTCGCGCGCTCCGCGGCGATCGCCCCTTCGGCGTCGTTGTCGGCGGCCAGGATCAGCGAGGTCAGCGTCTCGGGCAGTAGGATCTGGTCGAGACGACGTGCGCCCAGGCTCGCCCAGCAGGGGATGTCGTGAAGGAGCGTGAACGCCCGGGCCGTTTCGAACCCCTCGGCGAGTGCCAGGACATCGCCTCGCCCTCCCCCTTGCCAGGCACCGCGCGCCGGTCGGCCGAGCATGAGCTTCATGCGATAGCGCGCCGTCACTGGATCGAGGAATATGCGCTGCACCGCTGTCAGGCGCCGGCCCTCGCGAACCGCGACCAGCAAGGCGGGATGGTAGGTCGTCCACGGCTTTGGCCGGTAAGGGCAGCGCGGGTGAAACCGCAGATCCTGGCTGATCGGCATGAGGTGCCTGATCCCGAGATAGCGCTCGGCAAGCGTGCCGGCGACGGAAAGCGCCTCGTCCCATAGCCGGCTCGCATTGCCCGCCTGAGCCGCCGGGTTGTCGGTGTAGGCAAACCGCCCCCGGCTGGGCACGCGGCGCAGTTCCCGAAGGATGTCGTCACGGTCGCATCCGGCAAAGCAGGTGACGAGGATGCCTCGATTGCCTTGCCGGATGGAGAGGCTTGGGGTGCTGTCGGCGTGGGCCGGACACGGACACATCGCCGTGCGACCGTGCCAGGTTCCGCCCAGCGAGCCGACAAGATCGACGAGTTCCTGAGTGGGTTTGAGCGCGACCAGGGCCATTGGCTGCTCCTTTCGCGGTCCTTGCTCCCCCTTGCCTCTCTCCTTGGTCGCTCTATCCTGGCCGCCAGCCTGTCGGTGATGCGGAACCGTCGAGCTGCTACTCTCAAAGAATCAAATCTTAAAAACGCCCAAGCGGAGCGCGGGAGCTTCATAGATTCATGGATTCTAAGATTCGGGCACCATTTGTGACGGCAAACCAATAGCTTGAGTGCTCTCCTTGTGAGGATGCGGGGGCTTCTGCGTGAGTTCTCGGGGGCGTCTATGCGAGGCGATGGGGGCAAGAGCCTGAGCGATCGGGGGATAATGTGAGTTTTCGGGGGAATCAGGCGAAGCGGGCGAAGCGGGCTTAAGAGCAGTTTCGAAAGCCCTGAATCGCTGGGCGTTTTGCTGTCCATACGATGGCTGGCCGGCGATCCCGATGTTTATGTGAGCATGTGGGGGACCGAATTGGCGGGAGGCCGATCTTTGTGTGAGCGCACGGGGGCGGAGCCTTCTGTGAAGAGTATTCGAAATAAGGAATTCCCCCGCCTTTGTGTGAGCGATGGGGGGTGGCCAAGAAAACTCAATTAAAACAGCGGGATGTAGGGATCTATATGTGAGTCGCCGGGGGCATCGGCTCGTCGGGTCGGAATCCCCTCCCCGGCCCTTTCCAGGCGGACAAAAGTTCTATGTGAGTTTTCGGGGGAGCGGACGCGACTCGGCCTGTTTGTGCGAGTCGGCAGTTGGGGGCCCTTTGTCTTTATGTGAGTGCGTGGGGGCTGTCGGCCGAATGGTGCCAGCGAGGTTTATGTGAGCGCTCAGGGGCACGTCTATGTGAGTGAACGGGGGGGGCTGTTCTCTTTATGACAAGCTGATGTTATGCAACTCACATGAAGCTCGATTCGGACACGGTTGAAATCGAGGTTCCGCCTGACCTTGAGGGTCTGAGCCGGACGTTGCGGGTGGCTGACGTGATTCGCCGCCGCGACCTCGACTTTGTAAGTAAACCCGGGGAATTAGTCGAATCCGAGTTCGAGACCGGGTCGTTGAGCGCCGCGGGAAGAAAGGCTTTTGCGCTGATGTTGCGCAAGGCTGGACCGGAAGCCGGGGAAGACAGCAAGACCTTCACGATCACCAAGAAGGAACTGCGCGGCACGCATAAGGGCAATGAGCGCATCCAGCCGGTGATGGATGAACTGCTGCGCGTCATTGTTCGTATCCGGACGACCTCGAAGAAGGGCAAGCCTGCGATCATGTCGCAGTCTTTGCTGTCGAGCTGCGTGGAGGAAATCTCCGAGGACGGCATGAGCGTCGTCGAGTATCAATTCTCCGAGAGTTTCAAGCGCGTAATCCAGCGTTCGGATTATTATGCGCGGGTGAATCTCGGCGTGATGCTTGCGCTTCAGTCGCGCTATTCGCTCACGCTGTATGATCTTGGCTGCCTGATCATCAATCGCCAGAACCGTGTCGTCAAAATGAACGTCGATGAACTGCGGCGGCGGCTCGGTGTGCCTGACGGCAGCTTCAAGAACTTCGCCGAATTTCGGCGCGACGTCCTCGCAAAATCGAAGGCGGAGATCGACCAGCTCGCCGATTTCATCGTGGAGTGGGAAGAAATCAGGGGATCAGGGCGTGGGCGGCCGGTTGAAGCGGTCAAGCTGACCTTCAGTCCCAAGGATCCTGTCGATCAGGAAGAGACCGCCAAGGAGCTCGATCGGCCGAAGGTCGGACGGCGGGCCAGGCGCGATGGCAGCGTCGAGCAGATCGCGGCGATCCCGGCGGCGGCTCCGGTAGCGGCGCTGGCTTCGAGCAAGCCCTTCCCCACAGGATCCATGCATTTCTGCGGGGATCAGCGTTTGCTCACGATTGTCGCCGATTTTGGAGGTGGTTGGGACAAGGACCTGATCGCCGGCGCGTTTCGGGAGAAGATGGGAGACAAGCTGAAGACGCTGACTGGCGTGCCTCTCTACAGATCGTGGGAAGGGTTCTGCAAAGCTTTCGTTGGAGCCCGGGGTCGGCCCTAGGGGAAGACCCCCTCCCCCGATTCCTCACATAAAGCGTAATAGCGCCTATTTGGGCGTGCCGCCCTCCCCTTCTACCAGATCGATCAGCGCCATGATTCCGTCCGGGAGGCTGAGATTGCGATCGTCGCACCAGCGCACGAGGCGGTCGCGCTCCGGGGGCGACAAGCGCATGCTGATATGCAGAGAACGAGCTGGCCCGCGCTGCGGTTTGCGCTTGGGCGTGACGCCTAGTTCTGCAGGAATTTGGTGGAAATAGTTCGCCGGCACAGCCGTGCCAGCGGGTTCACGTTGCACAGGAGGTGCGCCGCCGGGCTTGGGCGCTGCGGTTGCGGCTACGAGGCCCCGAAGGCGGTCGGCTGGCGCTTCGGGCTGTTCCAGTCGCTGGCGTGTAGAGCTGATGATATCGCCCATGCTGCTTGCGGCGGCCTTGTCTTCAGGCATCCACGGCCTCCTTGTTCTGAATTTCGCTGAGAATATCGGCAAGGACGCTTTGGGCGATGCGCCTGGCCTTTTCCGTCTTGGCGAGGTTGGCGGCTTCGACTTCAGCGAGAGTCATCCGGTAATTGGACATGGCGCGGAAGGCATCGAGCGTGAACATCTGGTCTGTGAAAGTTGGCAGGGCCTTCCTGATCTGCCCGTCGATCTCCCATTCGGCCTTCGAGCGGGCCACCTGCCCCGTCTGCGTGATGAGCACGCGGTACGGCACGCCACGGCACATCTTCTCGAGCATGTCGCTGGTTTCGACGGTCCGCTCGAGATCGAGCCGCGAGGAACGCGTGGGGATGACGACGAAATCCGAGTCCATGGCGGCGTAGGCCGTCTTGAAGTTCGAGGTTCCCTCAGAATCGACGACGACGAGCTGGGCCACTTCTCGGGCCCGAGCGATTGCGCCGCCAATATCGGAATCTCGAAGCTGCGAGGCGTCTTCGACGGCGATGCGCGAATCCCCTCCCCTGCCCGCTGCGATCCGATCCCGGTGCCAGTTGAGCAAGCTGTTCTGGCGGTCTGCGTCGAGCATGAAGACTGAACCGCCAAGCGCTTCGAATTCTGATGCCAGGGCGAGTGCGAGTGTCGTCTTGCCCGCCCCTCCCTTGCTCTGCGCGATAGTGATGACTGGCACGAAGGAACTCCCTGTGGGTCGAAGGCGCGGCACCCATGTAGCGTAAGATGGGCAGCGCGACACAATTGATATGCGCGGTGCATAGCGCCTGTGGATGCGCGGTGCAAGGCGTGGGCGCGGCTATAGTCGCAGGCGTAGGGCAAAGCGCGTATGCGAGCACATTGGCCAGCGCGTGCGCCATCGACAGCGCACGCGCTGGGAAAAGCGAGGTAGAAGGTGACAGCGCTGGGTACAGCGGCGCAGCATTACACGGCGTGAGCGCGTCACCTAGCGCGATGGCGTTACAACCCGCCAGCGCGACACCCAGCGCACGACAAAGCGCGGCACACAATGCGGCACATGCCAAAAGCCCGCAGAAATCAAGGAATCCGACGATGCCGACGCTGTGAGCTAAGGGACCCGGAGCGTTGCCATAGCGGAGTCAATGGCGCGCAAGCAGGCGATCGATCTCGGCCATTTCTTCGTCAAAGGTGTCGAAGATTGCCGACAAGCTCGGATCCGCGGGTAGGGGAGGGGGGCCAACCTTGGTCGGCCGCGCTTCGGGGATGCGTATCCGAACGTAACCGCAAGATTGGCCGCCAGGAATCTCCCCAAGGTGCGCGGTCGGGTAACCTCGACCACCAGACTCGCGGCAACACCACGGACCAGAAGCTTGCTGACTCCGGCCACGCTCAACTTCAACGCCTCCGGGACGAACTGCGGCGAAAGAATTGGACGATGAATAGAGAGAGGCAGGGGAGGGAAGGGTCCCTGCGCGAGAGAGGATAGCGTGCTGGGCGTCGCGATAGAGACGCTTGAGCTCATCGAGCCGTTCGGACCCTGAGACAGCCGCACCATGAAGCGATCGTACGCCCGCCAACCAGTCCGCGTCGGAAGGACGTGGCTTCAACCGCAACGTCTTCGCACCCCCGCACAGGCAGGGGAGGGGGCCTGCTCCACGCGATAACGGAGAACATCGGTTTCCCGCCGATCTGATATGTCCATTACCCAGCGCGCGGAAGCGCGGGGCGAACCGATCGGTCGCCCCCCGGGGCCTGAAGCCAATTATGGCTTCTATCGCTCGACGAACCGCGCATTGGTGCAAAACTGGGCAAATGAACGTGGGTGGACGGGCTCGGCTGGCAAAATCGTCCTCAGAAGCCCGCACAGCGCGATTAGGGGGTGCTCCCGTAGTCGGGGCTGCTTCACGCTCGTGTTGGCGCTGTAAGGGGCGTTTGCAGGGACAAACTTTTTGCCGGTTTTCAGGCCTAGTCGTCCGATCGATCGTCATAGCGCGCCAGCAGAGCATCAATCCGGGCGAGGGCGGCATCATAGTCCTCAATCGCCTCGCTGGAAAACCGGACCGGGTCATCGGCCAGCGGTGTAGGCGCAACGGCTGGTCTGCCGCGCATGACCGAATAGAGCTTGACCCCCGACAGGGTTTCAACGGCCAGATCGCCTCCGTCTGCCAGCGCGGCCAGCATGGTCCGGACCCCGAGCCGGGTCGCGCCGAGCACGGCCTCGATCTGGGACGAGCGCAGCGGGCCAAAGCCGGAGAGGAGGCCATAGAGCTGCTGCGCGCGCGAGTTCGTCCGTTTCGCGCGGTAGCGCTCGGCGAGGTGTTGGCGCGTGTCGCGGGCCTCAGCAACCAGGCGGTTGAGATGATTCAGGACATCGCGCAGCGCTTCGGCGTGAACGATGGCGGCGTGCGCCGGGTTGTCGTCAACTTCGGCCGCGCGCACCGTATCGAGCCGGATCAGGCCGTTGAGCGGCAGCGCCGCGCTATGGGCGCCGGTGGCTTGCAGATACGCGCCAAAGGCGCATTCGATCGCCCAGCGCGGGGAGGGCGGGCGAGGGCGCTCGATCACGACTTGCCGCGTGGCGAGCGTGATCGTCTCGGTCGCGCGTTCGGCCGGGGCGAAGCGCGGGCTTTGGCCGATGGCCCGGTGGAGGGCGGCCAGGGCGGAGAAGGGGAGGGGGGCCGGCTCGAGCGCCGTGATCAGCGCTGCGGCCTCGTCGATCGCGGCCCGTGCGGTTTCGACGGCGGCAGCGCTGTCAGGGTCGCGCAGCGCCAGGCAGGCTTTTTCCAGCCCCAGTGCCGCGTCGATGAGCGGCACCCAGCGGCTGCGGGTCATCTCGGCGAGCAGGGTGGTCGCGAGCGCGCGGGGGGCGAGTGCGAACTGGAGTGGTTCGTCGGAAAGGGGTATAAGGCCGGCGTACCAGGCATGGAAGCGCGCGTCGGTGAAGAGATGCCCTTCCTGCCGGAGCGCCGAGATCAGCGTCTCGCGGATCAGGCGCGCAGCGAGGATGGGGTGGATGTCGGACGGGCACCAGGTGAGGGCGGCATCGAGCCCACCGAGCGCGAAGGCCGCTTGCGCCTGGGCTGTCCCCAGCGCCTCGAGATCCGCCATCGAGGGCGGTTCGGTGGTCTCGAAGCCAGGAAACCCATGCGACACGGCCAGAAAATCCAGTAAAAACAATCGTATATAATCTATGTATAGCAAAGGAAAGATTGCTATACAACCGCTCTGATGGTTTTTAGCATCAACATGCGATAATTGCAGTTATCACATAAGCAGATTTGATTGTTCTTTATAAGGTGGGCTACAAGCGCGGCTGATGTCGGTTTCCCTATACGACCGGACTCCAGCCTATCCCGTGGCGTAGCGAGTCAGGATGATCCCAAACCGCCGGACTCCGGATATCAAACCACTGGACTGGGTTGCCGCCACAGACGCAAATCCCGCATAATTGCGTGCTTCTCGCACTTGCTGCGCCAAACATGCCGGGCCGATCTGCACCATTCAACGCTGGCCAGGACCGCGAGGAATTTATATCATACGCGGGCAACCGGTCGTTTGACCCCGTTATATGGAATGTGACAAATGGCCCTGATCGGCTACGCGCGCGTCTCGACCGACGAACAGGACACCGCCGCGCAGCTCAGTGCCTTGCGCGCCGAGGGTTGCACGGTGATCCTCGAGGACAAGGCGAGCGGTGGCAGCCGCGATCGGCCGAACCTTGCACGAGCGCTCGAGCGCGTGCGGCACGGCGACACGCTGCTGGTGGTGCGGATCGACCGCTTGGCCCGGTCGCTCTCGCATCTGCTCGAGATCGTCGAGACCTTGCGGGGGAAGGGGGCCTATTTCCGCTCGATCCACGATCCCATCGACACGTCGAGCGCGCAAGGCATGCTGATGACCCAGATGCTGGGCGCTTTCGCTGAGTTTGAGCGGGCGCTGATCCGCGAACGGACCAGGGCAGGCCTCAAGGCAGCTGTCGCGCGCGGCGCGCGGCCCGGAAACCCGAAGATGCTTTCTCGCGATCCGGCGGCGATCGCCGACATCCGGTACAGCCTCAAGGAGCGCTATCTCAATGAACTGCTCAACGATCGGCACCGGTGGTTGCCCACGGTAGCACGCCTGCGGCCGCACTTGCCCTGGGCGCTGGTCTTGCGGCAAATCCGCGCCATTACGCCGGCGGTGCGTTCGTTTAGCGAGCGGACGCTCGTGAAAGCTTGCCGAACGCTGGTCAAGGCCGGCTACGCCGACGCAGCGATCCTCGAGCCGGCACCAAGGCTGCCGCCTGACACGCGCGTCGCGCGCCTCGTCGCTGATCGGCTGAAGACGCATCCGAATTCGTCGCTGCGGGATATCGCATCCTGGCTGACCCGCGATCTGCGAGAGCCAACGCCGCGCCGTGGACTGGCGTGGTCGCCTGAAGGTGTCCGCCGGGTGATTGGCCAAGCCGAGAAGCTGTCGTTGATCTAGATTGCAGCGAGAATGTGGTCTGTCCAGGCAGGCGCTATGGAGATGAATCGCCGACAGAATCGGCAACTGAATGATCAGAAGCTCGCGGTGAGATTGAACGAGCCATAGCGCGTCCATCGTCTCGGCGGCGCATTGGGCGCGTCTCGCAAGAAGCGTCCTTTAGCAAGCAGCAGGCCGTCGAACTCGAACCTGAGCCGCGCGGGCACGATCCAGTAGCGGACGCGCGCCTCGATCTGGTGGCCGGCAAAATCGCCCGATCTGCTCGAGGCGTCGCGCACGCCGGTTGTGGAGAAGCTGTCTTCGTTGGCGGCAAGCCATATCGCGCGATAGACCGCGAACCAGTCAAGCCGTTTGCTGGGCGTTGCTTCAAGCCGGATGCCCGGCGTCACGATGTTGGCGCGACCGACCGCGTTGTAGAGACCGGCCGGCGCAAGCTCGGCACGTCGCATTCCGAACAACGTGTCGAACCGGCCGAAGCGTCCGCCAGGCTTGTCTCCACTGGCGCGATCGAACTCGACCGAGAGGCGCGGCCTCCAGCGTCCAGCGAAGCTGTAGCCGACATCGGCATGGATGAAGCTCGCGCTGACCGACTGCCGGGCCGCCGTCGGCGCCAGCGACGCGCTGATATGGCCGGTCTGATAGAGTGCCTCGATCTCGTAGTCGAACGCACCGCTTCGCGGCTCGGCGATGACTCTCCCGCCGAAGGTGTCAAGCGCGCGGTCTCGAGTCGGGCGACCCGGCGCGTCGCGCTCGCCGAGATGGAAATAGGTCAGTTCCCCCATTGTCGGTCCGATCACTCTGGCCTTGCTGACTTGACCACCCCAGAGCACGAGGTTGAAGCTCTCCCGATCAAGCCGCACTCTGGCGTCGCGGATGCCCTCATTGTCGTCAGGCAGACGGATCGGCGGCAGCGTGTAGATGAGCGTCGCCTTCCACCCCTGCGGTGCAGCGATGTCGGCGCGAAGCCCGGTATAGCCATTGGTGGTGTTGCGATAATCGTCCGCGGCCACGAGCCGCCGCGAGCCCAGATTGAGCATCATGCGACCGGCGGTGAGCGTAAGCTTCGTGCCCCGGCCGAAGGCTCCGTCGAAGTTGGCCGCGACATAAGCCTGGACCGGCTCCAGCACGTTCACTTCGTTTGTCGTCACCGGCGTTCCCGCATCGTCGCCCCAGACGCGGCTGTCGAACAGCTCGACCCCGACGCGGACAACGCCTTTGCGGTATTCGGCGAGAATATTGGTGCGAAGGTTTACCAGTTCGTCGCTGGTGTTGAACCCGGCCCGGGCCTGGCCGTCGATCGCCTCGTAGCGCAAGCGGATCGAACCCGAGAACGCGAGGCCATCGTCGGGCGGGGGCGCCTCGGCACGCGCTGGCGGCTGCTGCGCCCAAGCGGGTTGCGCGACGGCTGCAATCAGCGCGGTTGCGGATATGGGATATAGATGTTTCATAGAATCACTTACGATGATACATATGCACTATGAACGACACAACCGGCTCCGACATCTGGCTCGCGCTGCTGCATCAGCTTCCGGCGAAACCGCCCTATCTGCGCGTGAAGATATGGCGCCGCTTGCAGGCGGTGGGCGCCGTGCCGCTCAAGAACGCGGTCCATGTGCTGCCGCGCCGCGAGGAGACGGAAACCGCCTTCCGCGACCTGCTCGCCGAGATCACGTCGAGCGGCGGCGAGGCCGTGCTGATCGACGCGCGGCTGATCGAGGGCCAGAGCGATGCCGAGCTGCGCGCGCTGTTCGATGCCGCGCGCGACGCCGACTATGACGAGCTGGCGCAGGCCGCGCGCAATCTGCTCGATACGGGACCGGCCTCCGGCGCGGACATCGCCAAGCTCCAGCGGCGGCTTGCCGAGATCGTCCGGCTCGACTTCTTCGACGCGCATGGGCGGCAGGGCGCCGAAGCGGCGCTGCGCGAGCTGGACGAGCAGCGCTATGCCCATCCCGATGTGAGCCGAACGGACGCACCGCCCGAGCTGGCGCCCTCCGACCTTGCGAACCGCGTCTGGGTCACGCGGCGCGGCGTCCATGTGGACCGTATCGCCTGCGCCTGGCTCATTCGGCGCTTCATCGACCCGAAGGCCAGCTTCAAGTTCATCGACGGCAAGAGCTATACGCCCGAGGCTGGCGAACTGCGCTTCGACATGGTTGATGCCGAATTCACCCATGAGGGCGGTCGGTGCAGCTTCGAGACGCTGGTGCAGCGCGCCGCGCTCGACGGCGATGCGGCGCTGGTGGCGATTTCGGAGATCATCCACGAGTTGGACATCGGCGACGGCAAGTTCGACCGGCCCGAGGCGGCCGGGCTGGGCGCCATGCTATCGGGCGTCTGCGCGTCCACCGACGACGATCTGGAGCGGATCGCGCGCGGCGGCGACGCGCTCGGCCAGTTCCATGCCTATTTCAGCAGCCGGAAGGCCGAGCGGTGAGCGTCGCCGTCACCGATCCGCTGGAGCGGTCAGAGACAGCCCACGATCACGGCATCCCCTTTGGTGAAGCCGTCAAGGTGTGGGCGCGGATCGCATCGCTGAGCTTCGGCGGTCCGGCGGGACAGATCGCGGTGATGCACCGCATCCTGGTCGATGAGAAACGCTGGATCGGCGAGGAGCGGTTCCTGCACGCGCTCAACTATTGCATGTTGCTTCCCGGCCCCGAGGCGCAGCAGCTCGCCGCCTATATCGGTTGGCTGCTCCACAAGACGAAGGGCGGGCTGGTCGCGGGCGCGCTGTTCGTGCTGCCCGGCTTCCTCGCCATCCTGGCGTTGAGCTTCCTCTATGTGCTGCTTGGCGCTTCGCCGCTGGTCGAGGGGCTGTTCTTCGGCCTCAAGGCCGCGGTGCTGGCGGTGGTGATCCAGGCGGTGGTCCGGGTCGGCTCGCGCGCGCTCAGAAACAACGTCATGCGCGGCGTTGCGGCGGCCGCCTTCGTCGCCATCTTTTTCCTCGACGCACCCTTTCCGCTGATCGTGCTGGCGGCCGCGCTTGGCGGTTATGTCGGCGGACGCCTCGGCTTGTCGGCGTTCAAGGGCGGCGGCGGGCACGGCGCGGCGGGCGGCAATGTGGTCCATGACCGCGACACCGCGCTCGGCGAGGGGCTGCCCGACCATGCCCGCCCCAACCTCGCCTGGTCGCTCAAGATCACGGCGGCGCTGCTTGTCCTCTGGCTTGCGCCGGTCGCGGCGATGCTCGCGCTGCTCGGTCCCGATGACGTGTTCTCGCGCATCGCGACCTTCTTCAGCCAGATGGCGGTCGTGACCTTCGGCGGCGCCTATGCGGTGCTGGCCTATGTCGCGCAGGAAGCGGTCGATACCTATGGCTGGCTCAAGCCCGGCGAAATGCTCGACGGGCTGGGCCTGGCCGAGTCCACGCCGGGTCCGCTCATCATGGTGACGCAGTTCGTCGGCTTCCTTGCGGCGTTCCGCGAATCCGGCTCCTTGCACCCGCTCGTCGCCGCGACCTTGGGGGCGATCCTCACGACCTGGGTGACGTTCGTGCCTTGCTTCCTGTGGATTTTCGCGGGTGCCCCCTTCGTCGAGACGCTGCGCGGCAACAGGGCGCTCTCCGGCGCGCTCGGTGCGATCACGGCCGCCGTGGTCGGCGTGATCCTCAACCTCGCGCTCTGGTTCGCCATCCACACGCTGTTTGGCGAGGTGCGCGAGGTCGGGATCGCGGGCGCGCGCTTCGACGTGCCGGTCCTGGCTTCGCTCAACATCCCGGCGCTGCTGCTGGCGGCGGGCGCCGCGATCGCCGTGTTCCGGTTCAAGGCCGGGATGATCCCGGTGCTGTTCGCCTGCGCCGGCCTCGGCGCGGCCTATGTCCTCCTCAGATGAACGGAGAAACCCGGTGACGGATATTTCGCGCAGATCGGCGGTGAAAGCCCTTGGAATAGGAGCAGTGGCAATGGCAGCGATGGACAGCGTCGAAGCGCAGGAAACCAGAGCAGCGCCGCCCCCGGCGTTTGCCGGCCAGCATCAGCCCAAGCCGCTCAAATTCGATCCCGCTAGGCTCGACGGGCTCTCGGAACGGCTCGTCAAATCGCATTGGGAGAACAACTATATCGGCTCGGTGCGAACGCTGAACATGATCGAGACCCGGCTGGCGGCCGCGCTCGCCGATCCCGACCTGCCGCCGGTCGTCTATGGCGGCCTCAAGCGCGAGGAACTGCACCGCACCGGCTCGGTCGTGCTGCACGAGGTCTATTTCGACGGGCTGGGCGGCAACGGCCAGGCCGGCGGCGCGGTGCGCGACGCGATTACCGCCGCGTTCGGGTCGTTCGCTACATGGGAAGCCGAGTTCCGCCGCACCGGCATGAGCCTTGCGGGCGGATCGGGCTGGACGATCCTTGCCTACAACCTCCACACCCGCTCGCTCCACACCCATTGGGCCTGGGATCATATGCACGGCGCGGCGGCGGGTGTCCCGCTGCTGGCGCTCGATATGTATGAGCACAGCTTCCACATGGACTATGGCACACAAGCCGCACGCTATATCGACGCCTGGTTCAAGAACCTCGATTGGGAAGCCGTCGATCGCCGCTATGAGCAAGCGGCAGCAGTCGCGCGGAGCTGACGTTGCGCGTAACGGTGGATGGCCCGCATCGGGCGCGTGAGCTTGCGCTTTCCTTTTGCGAATAATTCGCAGATAAAGGCCGAAGCCTCGGCGGGATCACAGGATTCGTGCCGACCCGTCTCGCCGGAAAGAAAGGCCGCATCCGACCCTGCCATGCTGATCGTCCGGCTGCTTTCCTTGCTGTTCGTTCTGACGCTGGCCTTCTCCCACGGCGGTCCGGTGGCGTCGATCAGCCACGATCATGTCGTCGCGGCCGACCATCATCATGCGGAGCATGGCCATAGCCACAGCGATGCGCCCGATGCCGATCATGAATCGGACGGAACCAGCGCCCATGTTCATCTGCTCGTCGACCGGCTCGCTTATGCGGCGCCGGTCCCGGCGACGAGGCTCGGCCGCGCGCCCCGGCACTGGCCGCACAACCAACCGCAAATGCCTTCGGCCGTTCTCGCGCCGCTGCTCGAACCGCCCGCCGCCTGAGCCTGGTGCGGCAACCGCCGCATGAACGCGGTGCGGGCCTGTCCCGCGCCGTTTCCCCAGGCATGTGCCGGCGGGCTGCTTGCCCGTCCGGCGCCCAGGAAAGTCATATCATGTATCCATTCCGGGCCAGACCCTCGGCGCTTGGCCGCACGGTCCTCCTTGCCCTGATGGCCTTCTCCTTCGCCGGCGCGGCTTTCGCGCATGGCGTCGCCGAGGGCGACCAGGGCTATATCGAGCAGACGAGCGGGCCGCAGATCGGCGCGTTCCTCTATCTCGGCGCCAAGCATATGGTGACGGGCTACGATCACCTGCTGTTCCTGTTCGGCGTCATCTTCTTCCTCTACCGGATGAAGGATGTCGCCGCCTATGTGACGCTGTTCGCCATCGGCCACTCGACCACGCTGATCGCGGGCGTCCTCATGGGCACCCATGTCAGCGCCTATCTGGTCGACGCGATCATCGGCCTGTCGGTCGTTTACAAGGCGCTCGACAATCTCGGCGCGTTCCAGCGATGGTTCGGCGTCCAGCCCAACACCAAGGCGGCGGTGCTGATCTTCGGCCTGTTCCACGGCTTCGGCCTGGCGACCAAGCTGCAAGACTTCTCGCTCTCCTCGGACGGCCTGATCGTCAATCTCCTCTCGTTCAATGTCGGCGTCGAGATCGGCCAGATCCTCGCGCTCGCCGCCATCCTTATCGTCATGGGCTATTGGCGGCGCACGCGCAGCTTCTCGGCCCATGCCTTCACCGCCAACGTCCTGCTGATGACCGCCGGCTTCGTGCTCACCGGCTATCAGCTCGCGGGCTATGCTCTGGAAGGAGCCGCATCATGACCCAAGTTCCGCAACCCGGCATCGGCGAGTTGCCGAGCCTGCGCCAGCTCAACCGCGCGACCCTGATCGCGTTCGGCGCCGCCGTCATCCTCGTGACGACCGTGCTTCCGGCCGAATATGGCGTCGATCCCACCGGCGTCGGCCGCTTGCTCGGGCTGACCGAGATGGGCGAGACCAAGCAGGCCGACGCCGCAAGCCATGCCGCCCCGGCGCCGCCCGCGGTCGCGGCGCCCGCCGCCTCGCCGACGCCCGCCCTGAAGGCCGGGGAACCCGTCGAGGTGACGCTGACCCTCGCCCCCAATGAGGGCCGCGAGGTCAAGGCGACCATGAAGGCGGGCGGCGAGTTCGACTATCGCTGGGCAACCGACGGGCCGGAGGTACGGTTCGAGCTGCACGGCGAGCAGACCGGCGCCGCCGAGGGCGATTATACCAGCTATGAGAAAGGCAGCTCGGCGGGCGCATCGGGCAAGTTCCGCGCCCCCTTCGACGGCACGCATGGCTGGTATTGGCGCAACCGCACCGACCGGCCCGTCACCATCACCGTCACCGCTACCGGCGACTTCGAGAAATTCGCCGCGCTTCCCTGACATCTCACTTCATTCTGAAAGGACATCACCATGCGTATTGCTCTTATTGCTCTTGCCGCCTTCGCGCTCCATGCCGGCCCGGCGCTCGCCCATCCCGACCATGACGACGAGGAGCATGAGGCGCGCACGCCCCAGCAGACCGCCCGCGACAATGTGATCCGGCTCGTCAGCCAGGCGAAACTGCCGGCGAGCTGGTCGCGGGCAACCGTGGCCGGCACGCGCGAGCGGACCAGCCGGGGCCAGCGCCAGACGATCGTGACCTTCCGCAACGACGCGGAATCCGACCCGGCGCGCAAGCTGTTCCATGTCGTGCTGACGACGGACGGCCAGTTCGTCTCGGGCGACTTCCGCCAGCCCTGATTTCCGAGGGACGCCGGGGCTATCCCCCGGCGTCCCCAATCCTAGCGGATCGGCCAGTGCGGATGCAGCTCGTCGATCATGAACGCATGGGCGGTGCGGCCCTCCGGGTGGCCTTCGACCAGATGGGGATGGTCGGGCGGCAGGCCGTCATGGTCATGCGCCACCACTTCGGGGTCGTCCCTCGGCCAGATCAGGAACGCGGTAATGGTGCCAAGCAGCCCCAATATGGCGGCGGCCGCGAACGCGAGGCCCATGCCGCCCAGCGCGCCGGTCTGGCCGGCGAGCGGATAGGCGACGAGCCAGCACACATGGCTGAGCGCAAACTGCGCGGCGAACAGCGCGGGGCGATCTTCGGCGCCCGATGAGCGGCGCAGCAGGCGGCCGCCCGGCGTGATGCTCGCCGAATAGGCGATGCCGAGCACCAGCCAGCCCGCAAGGATCACCCCCCAATAGCTGGGTGACGCATGGCCGCCCCAGGAGACAGCCAGGGCGGCGAGCGCCAGCGTCATTGCGGTTGCCGCCGACAGCATCACCGTGCGGTCAGGGAGCTTTTCGAGCAGGCGCGGCAGCAGCAGCGCCGCCAGCATCGAGCCGCCGCCGAACGCGGCGAGCGTGACCGCCACCGCGCTTTGCCCGCGCCCCAGCGCCGCCTGCACCAGCACCGGCGTATTGACGATCACCATCGCGCTCGCGGCGGCGGCGGCAAGCGTTACCGCCAGCAGCCCACGCAGACGGGGCGTCTTGAGATAGAGCCGGGCGCCCCGCGTCGTGTTGTCGTAAATTCCGCCCTTCGGTTTGGCGGCGGAGCGCGGCAGCACGGTGGTCAGCACCAGCAGCGCCGAGCAGGCAAACCCGATCGCGGTGCCCGAGAACAGCCAGTGGAAATTCATCACCGTCAGCAGCGCGGCGGCGAGCATCGGGCTGGTCAGGCTCTCCATGTCGTAGGCGAGCCGCGAGAGCGACAGCGCGTTGGTATAATCCTTCTCATCCGGCAGCACGTCGGGGATGGTGGCCTGGAAGGTCGGCGTGAACCCGGCCGAGGCCGATTGCAGCACGAAGATCAGCATATAGACTTGCCAGACCTCGCTGACGAACGGCAGCGCGAGCGCCACCAGCCCGCGGATCACGTCCATCGCCACTAGGAAGCTGCGGCGCGGCAGGCGGCTCGCATAGGCGCCAACGATGGGAGCGACGCCGATATAGGCGACCATCTTGATCGCCATCGCGGTGCCGAGCACCGCGCCCGCATCGGCCCCGGCGATGTCGTAGGCAAGGAGGCCGAGCGCGACCGTGGCGAGGCCGGTGCCGACCAGCGCGATGATCTGCGCCAGGAACAGATGGCGATAGGTCCGATTGGCGAGAACCGAAAGCATGGCGGGTATCCTTGGTGGGTCCGCTCCCATGCGCGGTCGGCGCATGGGAGCGGCATGGGGTCAGCTTGCGGCGGGCGCCGTGTCCGCCGGCATCTGCGCTTCCGGCTCGGCCCTGCGACCATGCACGAGGCGGTAGAGCGCCGGCAGCACCAGCAGCGTCAGCACCGTCGAGGAGATGATGCCGCCGATCACCACGGTCGCGAGCGGCCGTTGCACCTCGGCGCCAGCGCCGACATTGAATGCCATCGGCACGAAGCCGAGGCTCGCCACCAAGGCGGTCATCAGCACCGGACGGAGCCTTGTCAGCGCGCCTTCGCGGATCGCGTCCTCAAGGCCGCCGCCGGACTCGCGGAGCTGGCGGATGAAGCTCAGCATCACCACGCCGTTCAGCACCGCCACGCCCGAGAGCGCGATGAACCCGACCCCCGCCGAGATCGAGAGCGGCATCCCCCGGATCAGCAGCGCCGCCACGCCGCCCGTGAGCGCCAGCGGCACCCCGGAGAACACGATGGCGGCATCCTTGCCCGACCGGAACAGCCAGTAGAGCAGCCCGAAGATCAGCAGCAGCGCGGCGGGCACGACCAGGCGCAGCCGCTCGGCCGCCGAGATAAGCTGTTCGAACGTGCCGCCATAGCTCACCCAATAGCCGGGCGGGACTTCGACCTCGGCGCCCACCTTCTCGCGCAACTCCTCGATGAACGAGCCGAGATCGCGGCCGCGCACATTGGCGGTCACGACCACGCGCCGCTTGCCGTCCTCGCGGCTGATCTGGTTGGGGCCGATGACGACCTCGACCTTGGCCACATCGGCGAGCGGCACGAACCCGCGCGGGTCGGCGCCATTGCCGGCCAGCGGTATCCGCAAGCGCCCGATTTCGTCGGCCTTGCTGCGAATGTCCTCCGGCAACCGCACGATCACCGGAAAGCGGCGGTCGCCCTCGAACATCTGGCCAGCTTCCCGGCCGCCGATCGAGACGGCCACCACATCCTGCACGTCGCCGATGTTGAGGCCGAGCCGGGCCAGCGCCGCCCGGTCGGGCGTGATCTGGAGCACGGGCAGACCCGTCACCTGCTCGACGCTGACATCCTGCGCGCCCTCGATGCCGCTCACCACGCCTTCGATCGACTGGCCGATCTCATGGAGCCGGTCGAGATCGTCACCGAACACCTTGATCGCGACATCCGCTCGCACACCCGACAGCAGTTCGTTGAACCGCATCTGGATCGGCTGGGTAAACTCATAATTGTTGCCGGGGATGGTTTCTGCGGCCGCCTGCATCTCGCGGACGAGCTGCGCGCGCGGCTTGCTCGGATCGGGCCATTCGCTGCGATCCTTCAGCATGATGAAGGTATCGGCGACCGAGGGCGGCATCGGGTCGGTCGCCACCTCGGCGGTGCCGATCTTGGCAACGATCCGCTCGACCTCGGGGAACTGCTTGAGCCGGGCTTCGAGCGCGGTCTGCATCCCGATGGCTTGCGTGAGGCTGGTGCCGGGGATGCGCAGCGCATGAAGCGCGATGTCGCCCTCGTCGAGATTGGGAACGAACTCCGATCCCATCCGCGTCGCGGCGAAGCCGGAGATCGCCACAAGGGCGATGGCTCCTGCGACGAACGCAACCCGCAGCCGCAAGGCGGCATCGAGCGCGGGCGCATAGAGCTTGCGCGCCCAGCCCATGAGGCGGCTTTCCTTCTCCTCGACCTTGCCGGTGACGAACAACGCGACCGCTGCCGGCACGAAGGAGAGCGACAGAATGAGCGCGAAGGTCAGCGCCATGACCACCGTGATCGCCATCGGGTGGAACATCTTCCCCTCGACGCCGGTGAGCGCGAAGATCGGCACATAGACGAGCGCGATGATGAGCACGCCGAACAGCGACGGGCGGATCACCTCGGAGGTGGCCGACGCCGCCAGCGAGAATCGCTCCTCGCGATCGAGCAGACGCCCCAGGCGGTGCTGCGCCTCGCCGAACCGGCGCAGGCAGTTCTCGACGATGATGACCGCGCCATCGACGATCAGCCCGAAATCGAGCGCGCCGAGACTCATCAGATTGCCCGACACGCCCGCGCGAAGCATCCCGGTGATCGTCATCAACATGGTGATCGGGATGACCGCCGCCGTGATGAGCGCCGCGCGGATATTGCCCAGCAGCAGAAACAGCACGACGATGACGAGCAGCGCGCCTTCGAGCAGGTTCTTCTCGACAGTCCAGACCGCCCGTTCGACAAGATCGATGCGGTCATAGATCGCCACGGCCTTCACGCCCGCCGGGAGTGCCTTGGCCGCTTCTTCAAGCCGCGCGGCTGCCGCGCGCGCGACGATCCGGCTATTCTCGCCGGCCAGCATGAACACGGTGCCCAGCACCACTTCCTGCCCGTTTTCAGTCGCGGCCCCGGTCCGCAACTCCTCTCCCATCCCCACATCGGCCACATCGGCGACGCGAATCGGCACGCCGCCGCGATTGGTGACAATGATCGACTTGAGATCGTCGATGCCCGAAGCCTGACCTGGCACGCGGACCAGATATTGCTCGCCATAGCGTTCGACATAGCCGGCACCGACATTGGCGTTGTTGCGGCCGAGCGCCTCGACCACATCATTGAGCGTCAAGCCATAGGCCGAGAGCCGGTCGGGCAGCGGCGTCACATGATATTGCCGCTCATAGCCGCCGATACTGTTGACCTCGGTGACGCCTGGCGTGTTGCGGAGTTGCGGCCGGATCACCCAATCCTGAAGCGTGCGCAAATCCTCTGGCGTGTAACGGCTGCCATCGGACTTGCGGGCGTTTGGCTCCGCTTCCAGCGTATACATGAAGATTTCGCCCAGCCCGGTCGCGATCGGTCCCATTTCGGGGATGACGCCTTCGGGAAGCTGGTCGCGCGCGGTCTGGAGCCGCTCGTTGATGAGCTGGCGCGCGAAATAGATATTGGTGCCATCCTCGAACACCGCCGTCACCTGGGAGAGACCGTAGCGTGACACCGAGCGCGTATATTGGAGGCCAGGCAGGCCGGCGATCGCTGTCTCGACCGGAAAGGTCACACGCTGCTCTGCTTCGAGCGGCGAGAAGCCGGTCGCTTCGCTGTTGATCTGAACCTGGACGTTGGTGATGTCGGGTGTGGCGTCGATCGGCAGGCGCTGGAAAGCCCAGACGCCGATACCGCACAGCAGCACGACGACGGCGAGAACCGCCCAGCGGAAGCGGATCGCGGCCGAGACGATATGTTCGAGAAAGCCCGAGCTTGCGGGCGCGGGGATGGTCTCAATGGTCATGGCTGGCCCCCGACTTGTCGATGTCGGCCCGGATCAGGAACGCGCCATCGGTCACATATTCGGTGCCGGGTTCGAGGCCGCCGAGCACTTCGGTCCATTCGGGCGTGCGGCGCCCGATCTCCAGCATCCGCACCTCATAGGTGTTGCCGACCTTGGCATAGACCACCTCGAAATCGCGGAACCGCTGGATCGCCTTGGTCCTGACCGCGAGCGGCACTTGCGCCTCGGCGACGGCGAACGATCCCTCAATCCCCATACCGGGGCGGAAAGTCTGCGAGGCGGATGCCGGCAGATGGACATGCGCCATCATCGTCTGGCTGGCGACGTCCGCGGTCGGCAGCACGGCCTCCACGGGCGCGTCGAGCTTCGCTTCGCCCGACAGGCTCCGCACGCTGACCCGCTGGCCTACGCGCACGCGCTCGGCGTCGCGGGGATAGACGAAGAACTCGGCATGGAGCTTCGTGGGATCGGCAATCACGAACAGCGCCCGGTCGCCGGTGGTGTCGCCGACATTGGCGTTCTTTTCGATGATGGTGCCGCTGATCGGTGCGGGCACCGCATAGGTCTGGAGCGAATGGCTGGACTCGACGCGCAGCAGGGTCTGCCCCCGGCTGACCCGATCGCCGAGCTTGCCGCTCATCCAGACGATCTGGCCCGGAAGCCGGGCGCGGACATCGGCCTTGCCTTCGGGCGTGATCTCGATGCGCCCGCCCATGTCGATCAGCTCGGCGACGGTCGCGGAACCCGCGCGCTCGGTCTTGACGCCTCCGGCCCGCGCCGCCTCGGCCGAAATCCTCGTGCGGCCCTCATAGGAGGCGTAGGTCCAGTTGTGCGTGCGGCCGCCCTCGACGGCGCGCACCTTCACGTGGAACGAATGCGGCTCGATCACCACACCGCCGCCGCGCAGATAGTCCTCCTGCGGGGTGAAGGCGAAGCGGTCGACCTTGCCGCCGAGGCGCGACAGCTCGATGGCAAGCTGCACGTCGCGCGGCGGCACGGGTTTGTCGCCACGATAGGGATAGACGTGGAACTCGGGATCGACGCCGTCCTCGAAGATCGTGATCTCGACCGCGAAATCGCCGTCGCGCAGCATCCGGCCGCGATGGGGGCCGCGTTCATACTCGCTGGCGGCAGCGTCGGCCTTGGGTTCGGCGGTTTCGGTCGTCGTCGGGGACTCGCCGCAACCGGCGAGCAGGACAAAAGCGAGCAGTGTGCCCGTGATAGGAATGGATCGTGTCATCAGCGGTTCTCCGCGCTGGCAAGAAGGGGAGCATGGCGGCCGGTCAGCCGGTCGAGACGGACGCCTGCGAGGTGGAAGCGGCGCAGCAGCTCGACCCGGCGCGAGCGCGCGTCGGTCAGGGCTTGGCTCGCCTGGTTGATTTCGAGGAAGGTGAAAGCCGTGCCGCCACGCGCGAAGCCATCGCGCACCAGCATCACGGCGCGTTCAGCACTGGGCAGCACCTCCCGGTCGATCCGGGCGATCTCGGTGGCAAGCGCCGCGCGCTCGGCCACAAGCCGGTCGACGTCGCGGCGGATTTGCGCTCGCACCACCGCGATCTCGGCCTCGGCCGCCTGGGCTTCGGCATTGGCGCGCGCGACATTGCCGCGATTTGCTGACCGGCTGCCCAGCGGGATCGACCCGCCGATCATGATGGCGACGTCATTGCCTTGACCGAAATGGCGCAGGCCCACGCGCGCGGTCGGGTCGGAGACATTGCCGGTCTCGGCGAGCCGGACCCGCGCGCCTGCCGCATCACGCTCGGCGGCGAGCAGCGCGATGTCAGGGCTGTCATCGTCCGGCGCCATAGCCGCGTCCACGCTGGCGAAAGGCGCCGTGTCGAGGCTGTAGTCGGCGCCGCCGCCCCACCAGGAAGCGAGCGTGGCGCGCGCGATGCGGGCGTTCTCTCGTGCCTGGTCGAGCGCGATCCGCGCTTGCGCCACGGCGGTTTTGGCCCGTTCGCCGGCGAACAGCGGATCGAGCGCGCGGTCCACGCGCCGGGCAGTCTCCGCTTCGACGCGCTGGGCAGCGGCAAGCCGTTGCTGCGCGATCGGGATCGCCGCTTCGGCCGCCAGCGCCTCGACCCATGCGGCTTGGACCTGCGCCATGAGATCGAGCATCCGAAGGCGATTGCGTGTCGAGGTCGCGTCGAGATCGGAACGGGCGGCGCCGATGCGGGCCTCGCGTTTGCCGCCGCGTTCCCAGGTGCGTTCATACCATGCGGTTGTCTGGGAGCGATCGACTGGAGAATAGGGGCCGGTGCCCATGAAATCCTCGACATCGACGCCGACGACATCACGCGGCCGCACATCGGCCTGGGTGATGGCGGCATCAGCCGCCTGGAGCCGCGCGGCATTGGCCGCAACGGAAGGATCGCCGGACGCGACGCGCGACAACGCATCGGACAGGCTGAGGGTCTGCGCCGCGCCGATCGAAGGCGCGGACAATGTGGCCAGCGCTGCGCTTATCGCAAGCGTGCGCCGCAGACGCGCCGATGGGCGCGCAACAAGAAGGGAAAACATGACAGAGACGGTCTCACGAGCAGGCGTGGCAGATGCCGCGCCTCATGTGACGCGGCGGCTCAGCTTGGGACCGCGAGGCTCTTGGGAGGTCGTTCGGGGCCGGAAATGCGCAAGCTTGGTGTCTGGTTATCCGGCGCAAACCCATGCAGCGCGCCGGACAAGACGAGTTGAGCAGCCTCCGCTGCAGCCGTCACCGGTACAGCCGATCCGCCATCGCCATGATGGTGATGGCTGCCGGGCAGATGGTCGGCCGGATCTTTGTCGCCGGGTTGGGGCGCGTGATGATCGTCGGCATGGTCTTGTATGATGGAAGTTTCGCTGAACAAGGAATGGTCGTGTTCGAACGAAACACCCGGCGCATGCTGGATCTTGTCGATAGACGTGGAGAGCGAGGTGCCGGCGAAGACGACGGCCAAGGCGATACAAAGCATCGCCCAAAACCGGTTCGCGAGGAAGAGCCTCGAAATGCGCATGGATGGGGTTCTAGCCGGTGAAGGGCGGTGGCTCAATCAGGAACTACTTCCCACGACATGGAATCAGATTTGGCCGGTGGAACGGTTAAATTTGGTTTGTTCGTTGGACGATGAATGCGCGAATGCGTTGCGTATCGCTCGATGCGCCGCTTCCAGCTTTGAGATCATGAACCGGCGAGCCATTCGCTCTCGTGCGGCTTTGATCTGAAGGATAAAGGCGGAAGACCAGTGGCCGTCTGCCATCAGCAAGCGATCGAGCCCGCCGCGATCTGTCCTGGCTATGAACCTTTCGATCGCTGGCGGTGCTTCAGGACCAAAAAGCGCGGCACCTACATCGGGATTGGTTTCGATGATGCCGCAAGCGGCGGCAAGCAGGCACCGGCGCAGGAGCGGCGATGCGGTGGCCAGCGGGTTGCGAGTGTCGCTCGAATAGAATTGGAGACCGATGTAACCGGGCGTCATCGCATCGCACGCGAAATCGTTCAGCGCGATATTCCGTGTCCTGCACCACCAATATTCGTCGTTTGGCGGCTTCTTGGTCAGGAGGCTGCAAACGTCTCGAACCTCGTTGAGGAGTTGGCCGGCCGACGTGAAGTTGAAGCGGAACTGGTCAGGGGTCCTACCCCTAATCGCGCCCATGCATTGCTGCTCGAACGCAATGATATGATCCCAGCGAACCCGGGTATCCTTCCCGGCATAAAGGGCCGGCGCCGAGGTTCTTTCCATCGGTTGCCAGCAGGCTTCGCAAATCATCCGCAGCGGACCGCGCGCGGGCATCGCAAATCGCCATGTCCGCGACCCGCAACCATTGCAACGATCCTCCAGCGGCCAGCGGTGCCGATGGCAAAAGCCCACGGCGGCCAGCACCCACTGACGCCGGACGTGTGCTGGCCGGTCGGATGCGAAATCTTCCGCGAGACACCGGCTGCACCAACTGACGTGCAACCGTGGTATCGGGATCAGCCCGGTAGAACTGGCTGACCCTGGGAGGTGTTCCCAGGCCAGAAAATCGGGCGGCAAAGCGGGATAATGTTTCGCGAGACTATGTTCGACCAAGCGCGCTGCCGACACGTTGAGGTCGTCGGCAGTCGCATTGATCCAGGCCATTGTCGGGCGAATATCCGGGTGGCGCCAGTCGCCCATGCGATCTCGGACAGCCTTTGGCGCCGGTAGCCCTCGCCCTCGGCGGGAATGGCGCTGACGCGCGTGCCAGGACGTCAGCAGTTCGTCAGCGAAAGGATATTCATGCCGCACGGCGCCGCAACGCCCGCTTGGTACTGGCGATGACTTGCATCGAGACGAGCGGGAGCAATAGTTGCTCATCATCGAAGCTGTCGGCGTCGATCATCTCGCGGCCGCTTCGGATCGCCGCGATTGCGACAGCCTCCATCAATCGGAATATTCGGCCTGTCACGCCCTCGCTCAATGCGATGACGCGCTGGCGGACATCAGGTTCATCGAGCAGGGAAGGGCGGCGCAAGGGCAGCAGACCGGCGAAGCTCGCCATGAGCTGGCGCAGGGCGTGATCGTTGCGCCATGGAGACAGCTCGAAGGCGGCGAAGCGGTCGGCGAGATTAGGATCGGTGAGTATCGCGATACGTGCATCTTCGGTGCCCGCGCACACGATCGGGATTCTGAGGTCGTTGGTCAGAAAGCGAATGGTGTTGAGAAAAATCCGCTGTTGGCGCGGCGAGCCTGCCAGCATCTTGTCGATTTCGTCGAGGACCAGCACCTTCGTCCCGAATTCCCCAAGGGTGCGACGAGCCAGAGAGCGCAGTGATCGCAGGGAGATATGGTCGAACTCGGAGTAGTTCATCGCCAGCATAAGCTCGGTGTAGAACTCGTCCTCGGTAGGCTGTGGCGGCATCTGCACCTTGACGACAGGCATGATCCTAAGGCCGGCGCCTTTATCATACCGGGTTGCGTGCAGCTCTGCGAAGCGATTGAGGATCTCGCTTTTGCCCATACCAGTGGAACCGAAAAGCAGGAGGCAGGGCATGCGGCCGCGCGGGGGATAGGTCAGCAGATCTTCTAGCCTGCCGAGCGCGGCTTCGGATTGTGGCAGCGATAGCCATCGATCGCGTCTCAGCCAGTCGATGCGTTCGTCGTCGGATAGCCCTGCCTGCTCGCGATATGCCGGAAACAGGTGATCGTAAAGGTCGGTCATAGTCGCTCCTCGATCTGGAATGGAACGATAGGCGCGCTATCCTCCGGCTCGGACGATACCGGCAAAGCCATTGAAGGGGCTGCGGTGGCAGGAGGAAGGCCAGCCTCCAGAGCATAGGCGATGCGCTGGGCGGATTTTCGCGCTGTCTTGGTCTTGTGGGCCGCTTCGAGGACGATGCGCCGCTGCTCGTTCACCATGTCAAACAGCGATTGCTCGTCGACGGCCTGGCGCCCGCGCTCGCGCAGTGCTCGCACTGCAAGGTCGTGCTCGAACTTCGTGATGGCAGGCCGTCGCCGATCACGAAGCGGAACCGTCAAATGCTCGGTATCGGACAACTCGACGTAAACAGCCGAGAGGTTGAGCGGATTATATTTGATCGGGAGCTTGTGGTCGCAGTTCGCGATGAGGCCGGCCAGACTGCCATGCCAGTAGAACGCATGGAACAGCTCGATCCCCTCGCGCCTGACCTTCCGCATCTCGAACGGGAGAAAGTTGAAAAGGAAGCGAGCGGGATCGGCGGGGAGCCGGAGCGGATCAGCGCGGTTGCCCAGCCCGTCGGCCCAGGCCGTGAGCGGCGGGACGCCAAGCTCGCTGTGAATCGAGCCATGATAGACGCCGACTTCGAGCGCGAACCACTGCTCGAACTCGCGCAGCGTCATACAGGCCCGGCCTTCGGCGTCATAGTCGCCTTTGGCCTTTATGTTTGCAAAGGTCGTACCGGGCAGGAGATGCACGGCGCCGACCGCGGTTCCGATCAAGCGTTCGATGTGGCCACCGTAGTGCGGCGTGCGCCGGGGGCGGTGCTTGAGGTCGATGCCATGCTGCTCGCAGCCGCGCTCGAGTGCCCGGGACCGAAACTCTGCGGCATTGTCGAGATGCAGAGTTTCGGGGATGCCGAAAACGGGATAGTCGAGGTTGATCTCCCGCTCCTGAAGCCAGGTTGCCTTCGGCAGGACTGCATGGCGGATCGCCATGCCTACAGACGTGGCTGAGGGTCTCTCAAGCGAGATGTAGAAGCCCGGAATGACCCGCGTCGCTACGTCGATCTGAAGGGTCAGCGTTGGTCGACCAAGCGGTTTGCGGAAATGCTCGTCGACGATGATGATATCGGCAGGTGTGTGGTCTATTTGTACGATCTGCAGCGGGTAGTCGGCAGTGTAAGATCGCGTCACGGGTCGATATCGATCAGATGCAGCCTTCGCACCGTCGCGCGCCCTGGTGAGGCGTTCTCGGTCAATCGCGGCAACGCGCGCGGCGATGGTCTTGCGTGTCGGGGCGCGAAGGCCGCGTTCATAACAGGCATGCCGAATCTCGCGTAGCAATCGCGCGAGGGTCGGCTTGGGGCGCGTCAAGTAGAACCGCTCGATTTCGGAGGCGACTACCTGGTCGATCTCCGGCGCCAATCGGCGACGCCCTTTGGGAAAACCTTCGGGCCGATCGACCAGGGAGCTGGTAACGGGCTCTGCGCGATAGCGGGCGACAAGCTCAAAAACGCGCGACCTGCTCAGGCCCAGCTCCGCGCTCGCATTCAACATCGCGGCGCGGGTAATCTTGGGCAGGCTGGCAAGCGAACGAATAGCCGGCTCGCGATTGCAAGCAATGCTCCAGGCTGTAGAATCCGCTCTCGTAAGAGCTGTGCCCGTTTCGGCCATGACCTATCCCCGATCTTGCCAGGGACTCGTGTTGCCGGGTCCACCGGTATTGTATCAGAAACGGGATGGACGGGCGAGAGTCCGGAGGTATTTGGGATAGATGAAGATTGAAAAACCTAGCAATTTCGGTCTGTCGGTTTGGTCAAGCTGACAGCTGAGGAGCGAGGCGCGTCGTGAGCACCGAAACCGCCCGGGAAGGGCCAGAAATCCCCGTAGCGCCGCCTGAGGCTGTCCTGCCGGCCGTCAGGGCGCCGGCCGACCTTGCGTGGACGATCGTGCAGATGCGCGCCGGCGAGCGCATCACCGTCAACGAGGGCCTGATCGCCGCCTATCAGGCCGCTTCATCGCCCCATAGCATCCGTGCGCTCAAGTCCGACGTCGAGGCGTTCGATGCGTGGTGTAGGCGCAACAACCGGATCGCGCTGCCGGCCACGCCCGAGACCGTGGCCGATTATCTCGACGCGCGGGCCGGGAAGGGGAGCCGGCCGGCCTCGCTATCCCGCTACAAGGCGTCGATCGCCAAGATCCACCAGCTGCTCGAGCTCAAGGATCCGACGCCGGCGCCGCTGGTGAAGCTGCGGCTCCAGACGGTGCGCCGCGAGAAGGGGGCTGCGCAGAAGCAGGCGCGGCCGCTGCGGTTCAAGGGCCCGGTGCGCGACGTCGAGCGCGACAAGGCGCGGGGGCTCAACATCCGCGCGCTGCTCGAGAGTTGTGGCGAGGATCTGCCGGGGCTGCGTGATCGGGCGCTGCTATCGGCCGCTTATGACACCGGGCTGCGCGCCTCCGAACTGGTGGCGGTCGCCATTGAGCATATTGAGGAGGCGATCGATCCCGAAGCGCGGCTGCTGCAGATTCTGCGTCATAAGGGCGATCAAGACGGGGAGGGGGCGACCGCCTACCTCAGCCCGCGCACCGTCGCGGCGATCGCGGCGTGGACCGAAGCGGCGGGGATCACGACAGGGCCGCTGTTCCGGCGGGTGCAGGTGCGGCGCTACAAGGCGCGGGCAGCCGTGCGCGGTCGGCCGATCGACAGCATCTCGGGCCGGGAGACGTGGGATCTGCGCAAGACGCTGTCCAAGCCGGCGGTGAAGGCGCGCGTCGAATATGACATCGGCACCGTGGCGCTGCACCCGGGCTCGATCGGACCAATCTTTCGGTCGATCATCGGCCGCGCGTTCGACCGTGGCGCGCTGCCCGATTTGACGGCGGACGATCTGGCGCGGTTGCTGAAGGGGATCAGTGCGCACTCGACGCGGATCGGGCTCAATCAGGACCTGTTCGCCAGCGGGGAGGATTTGGCCGGCATCATGGACGCGCTGCGGTGGAAGTCGCCGCGGATGCCGCTCGCTTATAATCGCAATCTCGCGGCAGAGCAGGGGGCGACGGGGCGCCTTATGGCGAAGATTGGCTAGTCATGACGGCCTAAATAGGTCTTTGGATGATGCCGTGCGACCACACGACGGCGGCAGGTAGATCGAGGGATTTGCGCAGCGGCAAGAACCGGAGAAGGGAGGCTGAGCCCCCGGGGTCTTGAGCTACAACGTTAAGCCTAAGAAACGGGCAGGGGCCTGGTAGCGCGTAGTGTATGAGCGAAGCCACCATCGCTCAAACTCATCAGCACAGTCCAATTTCGAAGAGGAAACAAGAAAGTGGTTCCGGAAACGGTATGGATCTTATCCTGTGTAAACGCTCGCGCTAAATGGCGGCGTTCTGATCGCGCTATTTGTCAGTTGCCGGGTCCGATGACGAGGCAATCGCGCGCGGCCTGAACGATGTCAGCGGTGACCTCCTCGACGCGGTTGAGGGTCATGATCCGCCGCATCTGCGCGAACAGGCGCTCCATGAGCCGGAAGTTGCCGCGCGTGATGCGGATCACGGCTGCCTGCGCTTCGATCGCGTCGAGTTGGGCCGGGTCGAAGCTGATCCCGAAATCGCCGGCGTGGGTCGCGAGCAGCAGCCGCATTTCGGTCTCGGTAAGCGGTTTGAACTCGTGGACGAAGCCGATCCGCGAGTAGAGCTGGGCATAGCGGGCGAGGCGCTTCTCCAAGCCCGGCATACCCATCAGGATCAGCCCGAAGCCGTGGCGATCGGCCATGTCGCGGAGATGTTCGAGCGACTTTATGGTCAGGCGGTCGGCCTCGTCGACGATGACGAGGGGGCAGGCGATGCGGGCGGCGTCATGGGTGATTTCGTCCTGCGAGCCGCCCGCGACCGTCAGCCGGGCATAGCCCAGCTTAATGAGGTTGAGGCCCAACACCGCGTCGATCGTCTTGGGCGTGTTGCTGACCGACACGGTGTAGAAGACGGCGCGGCAGCGAGCGACCTTTTCGCCAAGGAGCGCGGCAATGGGACGGAGCGCGGCATATTCCCCCAGGTCGGGGAAGCTGGAAAACTCGCGCGCCGATCGCGTCTTTCCGACGCCCGGCCGGCCATGACACACGCCGATATAGCGGTAGTGCGCGCAGGCTTCGGCAAACTCGACGAACCGGGCATGGTCGCGGGTCGCCAGGAACGGCTGCTCGACCAGGAACTCAATCGTCAGCGGCGTAGAGCCGGAGCCCTCGGTAGGTGGTGGGCCGGGAAGCCGTATCCTCTTGGTCGCCATCGAAGGTCTCCGTGGGGGCAGGCACCTGCTTGTCGCGCTCCTTCGCGCCGCGCCGGGCGCGCTGGATCGCGCGCAACGACGGGTGCCCAGCGTGCTCGGAGCTGAGCGCACGGCAGACGAACCGGCCCTGGTGGTAGACGTGGATCTCGGTCAGGTCGCGGGGGTCATAGACCGCCTCGACCTGCTCGCCGACGAAGGCCGCGAGCGTGGGTTCGACATAGCGCCTGCCCATCAGACGGATGCCGTCGCGCAGCACTTTACGGGGCTTGGGCACGTGCACGAGCAGCATGTCGAGCTGTTCAAGGCTGTCGGGCATTGCGGGCAGGAACCCGCCCTTCTGCCAGCGCGTGATCGGCGGTTCGCCGGTGCTGCCATGCGGGCGACGATGATAGACGCCGCACACGAACGCCTCGAAGCGGGCGCGCAGCTCGTCGAGCGTGAGCACTGGCGCCGACAGCGGCTTGCCCGCGATCAGGTGGCCGGGCAGGTCGGGCAGGAACATGTCGTTGATGGTGCGGAACAGCCGCTCGATCTTGCCGCGCCCGCGAGGACGCCCCGGCAGCGAATGGATGAGGCGGATTTTGAGGGCGATGCACGCCTGCTCGATATGCTCGGAGATGAAATCCGAGCCGTTGTCGACGTAAAGCTGTTCGGGAATGCCGCTGACGATCCATTCGGGATTGGGCTTGCGCCAGATCGCCTGCCGCAAGGCGAGCGCCGTGTTGAGGGCACTGGGGGCATCGAGGCTGAGGAAGTAACCGGCGATGGCTCGGCTGTGATCGTCAACGATGACGGTCAGCCAAGGACGCACCGGGGTTCCGGCATCATCGAGCACGAGAATGTCGAGAACGGTATGATCGGCCTGCCACATCTCGTTCGAGGTCGCGGCTTCGCGCCGATGCACTAGCTCGTGCTGGTCGCGGTAGACGGCCGGATCGGAGGCTGCGGCGATCTGGCTTGCCGGTATCGCCCTGACGACACGCGCGACGGCCGCATAGCTGGGGGTTCGGTGTCCATGCGCGATGGCGAGTTCCTGCACCTTTCGGTGAATGGCGGCGACCGGGGGTCGCGGGCGCTTGGTGGCGAGAGTGCGGGTCAGTTCGACCAGATGTTCCGGCAGGTGCAGCCTGCCCCGATCGTTGCGCGGCAGACGCGCGAGACCGGCAAGTCCTTCGGCACGGTAGCGCCCGAGCCAGCGCTGCAACGTCCGCTCGCTCAGCGTGCCGGTGCGGGCGAGGTCCGCGAGCGGGATGCCATCGGCGAGGTGCGGTTCAAGGACGCGGTAGCGCTCGATCGCCAGCGGCGGGACAAGCGCCGGATGCGTCACCGCCGACGGTCCGTGTCGCAGGTAAGGAAAACGGAGATTTGCCTGCCCATCGCCATGCGAGTCCGCTCGCGTTGCCAAACCGGCCTGTTCGACGTAAATCTACCCGGTAAAGAAAACTAGGGCAACATAGACCTGCCGATGACGACTTTCTTCCCAAACCGCGCCCGATCGGGGCGCCACCGGCCCTACGCATGAAAATCGGTTACGCCCGCGTATCGACCGCCGAGCAGAACCTGGACCTCCAGCGTGATGCGCTGAAGGCTGCCGGCTGCGAGAAGGTCATCACCGACAAGGCCTCCGGGGCGACTGCCGCTCGCCCTGGATTGGAAAAGGTGAAGGAGCTGCTTCGCGCCGGCGACACACTGGTGGTCTGGCGCCTCGACAGGCTCGGCCGCTCGCTCCGTGATCTGATCGGATGGATGACCTACCTCGACGAGGAAAAGGTCGGGCTGCTGAGCCTGCACGAGGCGATCGACACGACCACCACGTCGGGCAAGCTTACCTTCCACCTGTTCGGGGCATTGGCGGAGTTCGAGCGCAACCTGATCCGCGAGCGGACCCAGGCCGGTCTCACCGCAGCCCGCGCTCGCGGCAAGAAGGGTGGCCGGCCGGCCGCACTCGGCAAGGACAAGCGCGACCTGCCCGTCAGGCTCTACCACGAGAACACGATGCCGATCGCCAAGATTTGCTCGATGCTCGGCATCTCCAAGCCAAAACTCTACGCCTATGTGCGATCGGCCGAGACCAAGCCGGTAGCCGCGTAGCGACGCTCGCCGACAAATAGCGCGATCAGAATGCCGCCACTTAGCGCGAGCGTTTACACCGTTCGCGGTCCCGATCGGCCCAGCGTCCCCCGGAACCGTTCGTTATCGGGAAGGCATCTAAGCGGTCTGCACCATCCTTCATCTAAAGTTCTCCAAGCGCTTCTGAGGATTTTCGGGCGCACCAAAAGCACTTGCTCCTCCAGTGGCTGGAGCATGTAACCGCAATTTGCTCTCCTGCGGACGGGGGGCTGGAGGTGGCTTTTTGACGGCCCGTGTTGAAGCAATCGGTATGTCTCGACGCTCATTAGTGGCGCGGCTGGTGGCCTGTGGAACCGGCTTGGTGCTCGGTTCTCCAACGCTCGCGCGACAGACTTCCCGGTCTGCGGGCTCGTGGAACTTCGGTGCGGCTCACCTCGAATGGGAGCCGCTGGAAGTCGGCACGGGTGATACCCTCCTTGTTTCGGCACAAGTGCGCGGAGTGCCGGTGCGGGCGGTGCTCGACAGTGGCAGCGGCGCGTCGATCATGAGCACGGCGCTCGCGGCGAAGCTCGGCTTGAACGATGGTGAGCGGCGCATGATTAGCGGGCTGAGCGCCAAGGCCCCGGTGCTGCTGGTCCGCGACATCGACGTACAGCTCGCCCGCGAAACCCGTCGCTTACCCTTTGCCGTCGTTGGTGATCTGAGTTCAGTGTCGGCGGCCTTCGGACGACCGATCGATATCCTCCTCGGTGCCGATATGTTCACGGGTAGCTGCATCGCGCTCGATTTCGCGAAAAGGCGTATGGCGGTCGTCAAGTCAGGCACGTTTCTCGCCGGTCCCGACTGGCGCGCTGTCGCGCTCGGGCGCGGTGCCAAGCAGGAGCTGTTCATTCGAGCTTCCGTCTCGGGTTTGCCTCCCGTGCCCTTGATGATCGATCTTGGCAGCTCGGCCGCGCTGATGCTCTCGTCGGCCTATGCCCGCGATCAAGGGCTGTTGAACGGGAAGCTCGTCTCGACCGCGGCGATCGGCGGCGTCGATGGTGTGCGTATCAACGATGCTTTCACGATCCAGAACATCAACATCGAAGGGCTTGGCGTCTCGAACGTCCCCACACTCGGGATGAGAGCTTGGCTCTCCACCAGCACGGTTGGCAATGTCGGCCTACCGCTGATCGCTCAATTCGACGTGGTGTTCGACGTGACCGCCGGATTCGTGTGGCTCCGGCCACTCGGTCCTCGTCGTCGCCTGCCGATGCTGAAGGACCGTAGCGGCCTTGGCCTCGCAGCCTCACCAACGGCGCTCACCGTTGTTCATGTGGCGGCGAACAGTCCCGCGGAAAAGGCTGGCTGGGCGGTCGGCGACCGGATCGTGGCGGTGAACGGCCATTCGATCGATGCGAACTATACGCGTGGGGAGCTCTGGCAAGTGCGCTCCCGGCCTGCTGGCACCCTCGTAAAGCTGACGATGGCCTCGGGTGATGTGCGCGAGCTCAGGCTGGCCGATTATTATTGATCGGCTTGAGGGTGGCCTTTGCCGATCGCCTTCATGATCCGACAATCGGCCATGCGCGCCTTGGTGCAGCTCTGGCTGAGCATTGCCAACTCATCCCGCAACACCGCGAGTTGCGCCAGTCTCTCCTCCACATCCTTGAGGTGCTGAGCAGCGATAGCTGAGGCGGCACCACAATCCTGGTCCGGGTTCTGCGCCAGCCCCATCAACGAACGGATCTCGTCGACGGAGAAGCCAAGCCGGCGACCGTTGCGGATGAAGTGCAAACGCTCAATGTCACTGGCATCGTAGGTTCTGCGACCCGACGCCGTGCGAGGGGCGGATCGGAGCAACCCGATCGACTCATAAAAGCGGATCGTCGTCACCTTCGTCGAGGTCTCGCTGGCGAGCTGCCCAATCATCACCGGCTTCATCATGCCATCCTTGCTTATGCGAACGTGTCGCACATTTCGCTTGCTTCTACAGCGACTGGAGGTGGTAAGGAAGGCCGCATGAATGCTTCTACCGAAAGCTGCGGGTGCCACGGGGAGCCCGCGCGCGCGCAAACCGATCCGGCCTATCGCCGTGCGCTGCTGACCGTCGTGGTGCTCAACCTCGGCTTCGGAGTCGCCGAGCTGTTCGGCGGGTTCATCGCCGATAGCCAAGCGCTGAAAGCGGATTCCCTCGATTTTCTCGGGGACGGGTCGATCAGCCTTATCGGTCTTCTCGCGCTTGCCTGGTCCGCACGGGCGAGGGCAAAGGTCGCGCTGACGCAGGGGTTGTTTCTCGGTGCGCTTGGCGTGGGCGTAATCGGTTTCGCGATTTGGCGCGCCCTGAACGCAACCGCGCCCGATGCCGAACTGATGGGCACAATCGGCGTTGTCGCGCTCGCGATCAATGTCGTGTCCGCCTTGGTGCTTGCGCGTTTCCGGGAAGGGGACGCCAATGTTCGCGCGATCTGGCTGTTCAGCCGCAACGACGCGCTCGCCAACGTGGCGGTGATCGCCGCGGCCGGTCTGGTGGCGTGGACAGGAAGCGCCTGGCCGGACCTCGCCGTCGCCGGCCTCATCGCCCTCCTGTTCCTCCACTCCGCTTATGAAATCGTCACTGGCGCTCGGCGCGAATTGGGAGAGCGGTAGTGCGTCTGCTCGCGTTGATCCGGGCAATGCTCTCGTTGCGGCTGCTCTCCGCGCTCGCGGCGCTGCTGATCCCTGCTGCGGCAATCGCCGAACCCGGCGACGTGCAAACCGCATGGCGGCTGCTCGACTATATGGCCGTCGATTATGGCGGCGCGGTCGCCAACGGTCGGATCAAGAGCACGTCGGAATATGCCGAGATGACGGAGTTCGCCGCGTCGGTCTCGACACGGCTTCAGGGCCTGCCGGCGAAGCCGGAGCGTCAAGCCCTCATCCAGCGGGCTGCCAACCTCCAGGCGGTGATCGCGGAAAAGGGACCGACTGAACAGGTGGCAACATTGGCGCACGGGCTCGCGGCCGATCTGTTGCGCGCCTACCCGGTGCCGCTCGCGCCCGATAAGGCTCCGAACCTCGTCTCCAGCGATGCACTGTTCCGACAATCCTGCGCGTCCTGCCACGGGATGACGGGCAACGGCCGTGGCCCTGACGCCGCCAAGCTCGCTACGCCCCCGATTGCTTTCACCGATGCCGAGCGCGCGCGCCAGCGCAGCGTGTTCGCGCTCTATCAGGTGGTGACGCAAGGCATCGACGGGACCGCGATGCAGAGCTTCGCCGATCTGCCCAACGATCAGCGCTGGGCGTTAGCATTCCGAGCCGGGAGCTTCGCCTTCACGGATGCGCAGGCGCGCGAAGGCGAGCGGCTTTGGAAATCCGACCCGACCCTTCGCCGGCGCATTCCGGACCTGAAAACCCTGGTCGCGCTCACCCCGGCCGCGCTCGGCGCGGCGATCGGCGACGCCAAGGCTGACCCAGTGCTCGCGTTCCTGCGTCGTCATCCCGAACAGGTGATACAACAGGCTCCCGGCTCGCTCGCGGTCGCCCGCGCCAAACTCGCCGAAAGCGTGGCGGCTGCGCGGCGCGGCGATGCGCGCATGGCGAAAGAGCTGGCGCTGTCGGCCTATCTCGATGGGTTCGAGCCGATCGAGCCAACACTCACCGCGCGCGACGCGACGCTGATGGGTCGAATCGAGGGCGCGATGGGGGAGTTCCGCGCCTCGATCGACCGGGGCGCGTCGCCCGATGATCTCGCGGAGAAGGTCGCAGTACTGGGCGGCCTTTTCGACGATGCGGAAGCGGCGCTCGCGCCTGATGCCGCCACCGAAGCGTCCACGTTCCTGGGCGCGTTCACGATCCTGCTGCGTGAAGGGCTCGAAGCCCTGCTCATCGTTGTCGCCATGATCGCGTTCCTGCGTAAAGCCGAGCGCGGCGAGGCGCTGCGGTACGTGCATGGCGGCTGGGTCAGCGCGATCATCGCGGGCGGGATCACCTGGGCGGTCGCCACCTATGCGATCGGGATCAGCGGTGCGAGCCGGGAGCTGACGGAAGGGTTTGGCTCGCTGTTCGCCGCGGTCGTGCTGCTCTCGGTCGGGATTTGGATGCACGGCAAGGCGCAGGCCGATCAGTGGCAGCGCTATATTCGCGAGAAGATGTCGCGGGCGCTCTCGGGCGGGTCGGGCTGGTTCCTGTTCGGGCTGGCGTTCGTCGTAGTTTATCGCGAGGTCTTCGAGACGATCCTGTTCTATGCCGCGCTTTCGGCGCAAGGTGACAACGGGATGCTTCTCGCGGGGGCCGGGTCGGCGATTGGACTGCTCAGCCTGATCGCTTGGGCCATGCTTCGCTACAGTCGCAAGCTGCCGATCGCGCAGTTCTTCCGCTATAGCTCCTGGCTCATGGCGGTCCTGACCGTCGTGCTGGCGGGTAAAGGCGTCGCCGCGCTCCAGGAAGCCGGCCTTATCAACATCGCACCGCTCGCGGACGTGCCACGGCTGTCGATGCTCGGCGTGTTTCCCACTTGGCAATCGGTGCTGGCGCAACTCCTGATGGCGGTCGCCATTGCGGTCGGGTTCGCCTGGAACGGGCGCGACCGATCCCGCTCGGGTTCCGGCTCAGTGACCCTTGGTTCGAATTAGTGCAATGACATGAAAACCCTTCCGTGATAGAGGCAAGCTAGTGCGAGCCTTTTTGCCTTTCCTGACATGCCTGATGCTGGTCCTGACCAGCTTCTCCGGCATGGCCCATGCCGCCGATCTGGCGGGGGGAAGCATCGCGGGCGTTGAGTTCACGGTCCATACCGCCGGTGACATCGATCAGGTGCCATCGGACTCGGACAAGAATGTCCCGCATCATCACAATTATTGTCACGGACACGACGTCGGCGTGCCTGCGCGCACGACGATGGAATATACCCCCGTCCTCACAGTGCCCAAGCCGACAATCTCCGCCTCTGCGTCGCTCGACGGCCGCACCGGCATGGTCCATTTGAGGCCCCCCCAAGCCTGACGTCCGATTTGGGCGTGCGTTGGCGCGCCCCTGTCGATCATCGTCAGGAGTCCTATTTTCATGAATCGTATCCTCGCGGCCATGCTGGCCGCAGCGTCTTGCGCCACGATGGCGCAGGCGCAGGTCGGACCGTCCGCGCCTGTTGCGCAGGATGCGCCGGTCTACACGCTTGACCAAGCGGTCAGTGCAGCGGGCGGTTCGGCCCCTGCTGCGGAAGCGGCGACAGCTGGAATCGACGCGGCCCGTGCAGGTCGCACAGTCGCCGGCTTGCGGCCCAATCCGGTGGTTCAAGGCCAAGTCGAGAATGTCATCGGCTCCGGGCCGTATCGGGGGGTCCGCAGCGCGGAAACCACGGTCGGCTTTGCGATCCCGATCGAGCTAGGCGGCAAGCGCGGCGCCCGCGTCGCGGTCGCCAATGCGCAATTGTCCCGGGCCGAGATCCAGGCCGCGATCATCGCGGCGGATGTCCGGCTTCAGGTAACGCAGCTCTATGTCGAAGCGGTCGCGGCCGATCGCCGGGTAATGACAGCCCGCGATCAGGCCCGGATCGCCAGCGATGCGCTGCGGGCCGCGAGCGTTCGCGTGCAGGCAGGGCGGGCATCGCCACTCGAGCAACAGCGCGCGGATGTCGCGCGTATCAATGCCGACGCCAATGTGGAGCGGCAGCTTCGCTTGGCCGAGGCGGCCCGCGCCAATCTGGCGCGTCGGATCGGACGGCCGATCGACGGCCTGCTCGATGACACGCTGCTCGATCGCCTTCCCGATGTGAACGTCTATGGGCCGTTGGCACCGGTCAACACGACCGGCACACTCGCGCTGGCGGCAGCCAACGCGGATTTCTCCATTGCCGAAGCCGGCGTGCGGCTCGCGCGCGCCAATCGCGTGCCTGACCTGAACGTCGGGCCGTCGATCCGCCGCCTGGAAGCGACCAACGACATGGCGGCGGTGTTCAGCGTGTCGATCCCGATCCCGGTGTTCAACAATGGTCGCGCCGCGATTGCGCAGGCGACCGCGCAGCGGACCCAGGCGGATGCGCAGCGCCGCGTGACCGCGCTCGACATCGAACAGGCGATCACGGACGCGCAGGCGCAGGCGGCCAATGCCGCAACGACGGCTCGTGCGGCGTCGGGGCCGGCGCTGGCGGCTGCACAGGAGGCCGCCCGCATCGCGCGGATCGGCTATCGCGAGGGCAAGTTCGGCCAGCTCGAATTGCTCGATGCTGAACGCACGCTCGCCGAAACGCGGGTCGCCGCGATCGACGCGCTTGCCAATTACCAGAATGCCCGCGCGCAAGTGGAGCGACTGACCGCTCGTGCGCCCAATGGGGGGAATCAGTGATGAAGAGCTTTTATCTCGCGGGCGCGGCGTCGCTCGCCCTGCTCTTGGCTGCCTGCGGCGGCAAGGATGGCGGAAACGAGGCAACTGCCGAAGGCGCAGCTGCCAATGAGACGGCAGCGGGCACGGAAAAGGGCGGTGCTGAAGGCGGTCATGCCGGTGAAGGCGTCGTCACATTGGGTGCCGACCAGATCGCCACAGCGGGCGTCCAGGTCGGACGGCCGATCATCGGCGGGGCCGGGACGATCGAGCTGCCCGCGATCATCGAGGGCGACCCACAGGGAACGCAGGTCGTCTCGGCCGCAATTGCGGGACGCGTGGTCGCGCTCACCCGTAACCTCGGCCAATCGGTCGGACGCGGCCAGACCATTGCGGTCATCGAAAGCCGCGAGGCGGCGCAGATCAAGGGCGAGGTCGAGGCGGCGCGGGCGCGGCTTCAGCTCGCTAATTCGAACCTCGCGCGCGAACAGCGGCTGTTCGCGCAGAGAGTCTCCCCTGAACAGGATCTGATCGCCGCCCGCACAGCGGCGACGGAGGCGCGGATCGCCCTGACGCAGGCGCAGAGCATGGTTTCGGCGGCGGGTGTCGGCGGCGGCGGGCTCAACCGGCTCGGCATTGCCGCGCCGATCTCGGGCCAGATCATTGCGCGCCCCGTGACGCTGGGACAAACGGTCGCGGCGGATGCCGAACTCTATCGCATCGCCAACCTGAGCCAGGTGTCGATCGCGCTTAATCTCAAGCCCGAGGATGCGGGCCGGGTGCGTCCCGGCAATACGGTGCTGGTGAAGGCGGCAGGCCGTCAGGCGACCGCCCGCGTGACCTTCGTGTCGCCGGCGCTTGATCCGCAGACGCGGCTCGTGCCTGCGCTCGCCACCCTCGACAATCGCGGTGGCGAATGGCGGGTCGGCGAGCCTGTGACGGCAGCCGTGCAGCTCACGGGCAGCGGCGGGAGCGGGGCGGTCCGCGTGCCGACGACGGCGGTCCAGAGTTTCGAGGGCAAGTCGGTCGTGTTCGTGCGCACGCCCACCGGCTTCAAGGCGACCCCGGTCCAGCTCGGCGATGCGTCGGGCGACACGGTGATCGTCCGGTCGGGCCTGACCGGCAACGAACAGATCGCCACCACCGGAAGTTTCACGCTCAAGGCCGAGATCGGCAAGGGCGAAGCGAGCCACGAGGATTAAGCCATGATCGCCCGTATCGTAACCTGGGCGGTCGAGAAGCGCTGGCTAGTCCTGCTCCTCACCGTCATCGTCGCCGCCATCGGCGCCTTTTCCCTCTACCGGCTACCGATCGACGCGGTGCCGGACATCACCAACAATCAGGTCCAGATCAACGTCCGCGCGCCTGCCCTCTCGCCCGAGCTGGTCGAGAAGCAGGTGTCGTTTCCAATCGAAACCGCGCTCGCCGGCACCCCCGGCCTGGAATATACGCGCTCGTTGAGCCGCAACGGCTTCGCGCAGATCACGGCGGTCTTTTCGGACGCGACGGACATCTATTTCGCCCGCCAGCAGGTGGGCGAGCGTCTGCGGGGCGTGCAAGAGAATCTGCCCGACGGCGTGAACCCTGAAATGGGTCCGATCGCGACAGGCCTGGGCGAGGTGTACATGTACACCGTTCGTCTCGATCATCGCGAGGACGACAAGCACAAGCCCGGTGAACCGGGCCAACAGCCCGATGGCAGCTACATCACGCCAGAGGGCGAGCGACTGACGACCGAAGAGGACAAGGCGACCTACCTGCGCACCGCGCAGGACTGGATCGTGACGCCGCTTCTGAAGACCACACCGGGCCTCGCCGGTGTCGACTCGATTGGCGGTTACGCCAAGCAGTTCCTCGTCGTGCCCGACGTGCAGAAGCTGGCCTCGCTCGGCATCACGCTGACGGACCTGGGAAATGCGCTGGAGCGCAATAACACCAGCGTCGGCGGTGGCTTCGTCAATCGCAATGGCGAAGGTCTGGCTGTTCGCTCGGATGCGCTCGTTCGCAATGCCAGCGAGTTGGCCAGGACCGTGATCGCGACACGTAACGGCGTGCCGATCACGGTCGAACAAGTTGCGACTGTGAAGACGGGTCAGGCGATCCGCATGGGTTCGGCATCGGAGAACGGTACCGAAGTCGTCGTCGGCACGGCGATCATGCGGATCGGCGAGAACAGCCGCATCGTGTCGACCGCGGTCGCTGAGAAACTGAAGACGATCAACGCTTCGCTGCCTCCTGACGTCGTAATTCAGCCGGTGCTGAACCGCACCGAGCTGGTCAATTCGACGATCAAGACGGTCGCGAAAAACCTGTCCGAAGGCGCGGTGCTGGTCATCGTCGTGCTCTTCCTGCTGCTCGGCAACTTCCGTGCGGCCCTGATCGCGGCGTTGGTCATCCCGATCACCATGATGCTGACAGGCTTTGGTATGCTGCGCGCTGGGGTCTCGGCCAATCTGATGAGCCTTGGGGCTTTGGACTTCGGTCTGATCGTCGACGGCGCCGTCATCATTGTCGAAAACGCGCTGCGCCGGCTTGCCGAGCAACAGCATCATGAAGGCCGATTGCTCAGCGTCAAGGAACGGCTCGCGACCGTGGCAGCCGCTGCGCGTGAGATGATCCGTCCCTCTGTGTACGGGCAGGCAATCATCATCCTCGTCTACGTACCGCTGCTCACGCTGACCGGCGTGGAGGGTAAAACGTTCGGACCGATGGCGCTGACCGTCATCATCGCGCTCGCCTTCGCCTTCATCCTCTCTCTCACCTTCGTGCCGGCGATGATTGCGATCTGGCTGTCGAAGAAGGTCGAGGAGAAGGACGGCCGCATCATCACGTGGCTGAAGAAGCGCTACGAACCCGGTCTCGACCGGGCCATGAAGCGCCCGACGCTGACGATCGGTGCGGGTGTGGGAAGCCTTGTGGTGGCGGCGCTTGCTTTCACTACGCTCGGCTCGGTGTTCCTGCCGCAGCTCGACGAAGGCGATTTGCTGATCCAGTCGCTCCGCATTCCGGCAACGTCGGTCCAGCAGAGCCAGGCGATGCAGGTGCCGATCGAGCGGATGATGTCGAAGCAGCCGGAGGTGCAATTCGTCTATTCCAAGACGGGCACCGCCGAGCTGGCGGCCGACCCGATGCCGCCGAACGCGACCGACATGTTCGTCATCCTGAAGCCGCGCAAGGATTGGCCGGATCCTGAGCTTCCCAAGGAGGAGCTGGTCAGCCGGATCGAGGGTAATCTCGCGAAGATTCCGGGAAATGCCTACGAGATCACCCAGCCCATCCAGATGCGCTTCAACGAGCTGATCGCCGGCGTGCGCGGCGACATCGCGGTGAAGGTGTTCGGGGACGACTTCAACCAGATGAACCGGACGGCCGAGCAAATCGCGGCGGTGCTGCGCAGAACGCAAGGCGCAGCGGACGTGAAGGTGGAGCAGACGACCGGTCTTCCCATGCTCGACATTCGCGTCAACCGCGACGCGATGGCGCGGTTGGGCGTTACGGCTCAGGATGTGCAGGACACCGTGACTGCGACGATCGGCGGGCGAACATCGGGCCAGATCTTCGAGGGCGACCGTCGCTTCCCCGTGGTGATCCGCCTGTCGGAGGCGCAGCGTGCCGACATCGGCCTGCTCCAACAGGTGCAGGTGCCGGTGGCAGGCGGCGGCTATGTACCGCTGTCCAGCGTCGCCGAGATCAAGGTGGTCGATGGTCCGAACCAGATCAGCCGCGAGAACGGCAAGCGGCGCGTGGTGGTGCAAGCCAACGTGCGTGGCCGCGACGTCGGATCCGTCGTGGCGGATGCGCAGGCGGCGATCGGCAGCCAACTCCGGCTGCCTGCCGGCACCTATCTCGAATGGGGCGGCCAGTTCGAGAACCTCCAATCGGCAAGCGAACGGCTGAAGCTGGTCATTCCGGCTTGCTTCATTTTGATCCTGCTGCTCCTCTACGGGGCGTTGGGATCGGTCCGCGACGCCGCGATCGTGTTCACCGGCGTGCCTTTCGCGCTGGTGGGCGGCGTCCTGTTGCTGTTCCTGCGGGGCATGGACTTCTCGATCTCGGCGGCAGTGGGCTTCATCGCCCTCTCGGGCATCGCGGTCCTCAACGGCCTCGTCATGGTCAGCTCGATCCAAGATCTGATCCGATCAGGGATGAGCCGCGAGGAAGCCGCGCATGTTGGCGCGATGCAGCGTCTGCGACCCGTCATCATGACCGCGCTAGTCGCCAGCCTCGGCTTCGTGCCGATGGCGCTGGGCGAAGGCGCCGGCGCAGAGGTTCAAAAGCCTTTGGCGACGGTCGTCATCGGCGGTCTGATCTCGGCGACGCTTCTTACGCTGTTCGTGCTGCCGACACTCTATGCCCGGTTCGGGCAGAAAGTGATCGAGAAACCCGAGCACTACAATGAGGAGCATGAAGGGGACGACCACGGTCAGACCTTCGTGAACAACTTGGCCTGATGGATGGGCGGGGCGATCCGCGATCGCCCCGCCCATCTCTGGGAGATGGGGATATGCCTCGCACCATAACCAGCTCGATGCTTCACGGCGGGCCACTGCGCATCTGGTCGGCACTCACCGATCCGGATCATCGCCGGGCGTGGAGTCCGCTCGTATTTCTCGATGATCCGTCCCGGCTCGGCGACACAGAATGCACCTTTGCGATCCAGGGCATCACCCGGCCAATTCGGACGCCAGCACGGATTGATCGATTCGATAAACCGCACGCCTTCGCTTGGTCCTGCGGCATCCCCTATCTGTTCACGCTCGAAGAGCGGTACGAGCTGGCGGGGGACGATGGCGGCACCAGGCTAACGCATAGCTGCACGCTGCGCGGGGCGCTCTCCCTGCCGTTCGCGGCGATGATGTTGCGCCGCCTGCGATCCCTGATGGTCGAATCTGACGATCGCCTCGCAACCTATCTCCGCTGGCGGGTAGGTCAGCCTGCCCGGGCTATCAATCGTCAGCGCGTCCCCTTCCGCTGCAGGAGGAAGGCGCGATGATGATGCACTGTAAGCGGGTGCTGCCCGCCGTCATCCTCGTTGTCGGGCTCGCGGCGTGCTCGGAAAGAAAGCCGCCAGCCCCGCCAACGGAGCAGCAGATCCATTCGTCCGACAGCGCCGTGGCGACCGGGGAAATGGGGCGGCATAGATATCGCTGTTCCGACGGGGAACCGCTGTTCGTCGATTACAAGGACAACGGCCTGCAGATCGATTTGCGGCGCTCCAACGGGGGACCGCCGATGATGCTGACCGCGCCAGCGCAGGGCCTGCAATATGTCGGCGAAACAGCCACCGCGACCTTCAAGGGGTCGCAGCTCACCATCGTGGAAGGCGATGGCCGTACCCGGATCTGCGAGCAGGAAGGCACGCGATGAACTGCCCTGCCTTCGAACGCCACAGGGCGCTTCGTCGGAAGAGACCGATGTCTGACACGTCGATTTCAAATGTGACAACCTTGTGCGGCCTGAATCGGGCCGGTCTGGCGATCGCGCGCCTCGGCGTCGTTCTCGTCTCCGGGGCGGTTATAGGGGCGTGTAATCCAGCGCCGACCCAGCCTACCGAGCCGGCGCATGAAAAGCATCTGACGTCGAAACTAATCGCGCAGCGCATCATGTACTGCGACGACGGCACACGCGCCGATGTCGACTTCATCGATGACGGCTTGAAAATGGCCGTCACCTGGCTGCCGAAGGGCAGGACCGAGATCCTGCGCGCGCAGCGAACCGGTGACGAGTTTCGCGGCGACCATTCGCGGGCTGTCGTGGCGGGCGGATCGATCGCGTTCACGCGACGCGGGAAGATCCGCGTCTGCCACCGAACCCCGGAGGAGTCCTAGGAAATGCAGGCACTGCTCTATACGCTTGCGCCTGTGCTGGCGGTCGTGCTCGGCGCGATTGTCGCGAGCCGCACCAAGTTGAAACCTGGCCTCGTGGCGGGCCTACAGCATCTCGCTGCCGGCGTCGTGTTCGCGGCGGCAGCGACCGAAATCCTGCCGCAGGTCAAGCATGAGGCATCGCCCAGCGCGACGTTGATCGGCGGGGCGGCGGGCGTCGCGACCATGCTGGGGCTCAAGGCTCTTGAGGCCCGCTTCAAGGGGCCGATGGCGCTACTCGCCGCGATCGGCATCGACATTCTGGTCGACGGCCTGGTGCTCGGCCTCGCTTTCGTGGCGGGCGAGAAGGCAGGTCTCCTGCTGACGATCGCGCTCACTCTGGAAGTGTTATTTCTGGGACTGACGCTGACCGACGAGCTGGCGGAAACCTATCGCTCGCGCTTGCGCATCATCGTGATCGTCTCGGCATTGGCCCTGCTGCTGCCGATCGGCGCGCTCGCTGCCGTGCCGGTCGCCGCGCTGTCGCCGGTGATGATCGCCGGCTTCCTCAGCTTCGGGCTGATGGCGCTGCTCTACCTCGTCACGGAGGAGTTGCTGGTCGAGGCGCACGAGAAACCCGACACCCCGCTCATCAGCTCGATGTTTTTCGTCGGCTTCCTGGCCCTGCTGACACTTGAGGAGATGATGGGATGATCCCGGGCAACGACAACAATGGCGGGCAGGAGCGCCGCACACTGTGGATCGTCCTGCTGCTGAACGCGGCGATCGCTGCGGGCTTCTTCGTTTCCGGCTTCTTCGCGGATTCGAGCGCGCTGATCGCCAACGGCGTCGACAACCTGTCCGATACGGCTGTGTATGCGCTGAGCCTTGTGGCGCTCACCCGGGGCCAGACATGGAAGACACGCGCCGCGGTCGCTTCGGGCGTCATGCTGCTGATCTTCGCGGGCGGCATCTTGATCGATGTCGGACGGCGCTACGTGCAGGGCAGCGAGCCCATCGGACCTACCATGATGGTCATGTCCGCGATCGCCGGCGTCGTGAATTACCTCTGCCTGCGGCTGCTCCAGCGCCTCAAGGATCCGGACGTCAATCTCCGGGCCGCAACCACCTTCAGCTTCAACGACTTCATTTCCAACGGCGGCATCCTGATCGCCGGCGTGCTGGTGCTGTGGTTGGGTACCAATTGGCCGGACCTGCTGGTCGGCTTCGCCACCGCCATCATCGCCATCAAGGGCGGTGTCGAAATCCTGCGCGACGCGCGCGCCGAAACCAAGAAAAGCGAAAGGAGGTCGTCATGAACGACAAGCTCGAACTCGACATTCCAGTGTTGTTGCCGGACCTTCCTGACGCGGCCGATGCCTGCCTGGACCGTCTCGTATCAACCCTGTCAAAGCGCGAAGGTGTCGAGCGGGCGCATGTGATCTGTCTCGACGGCAACACGCCAGCGGCGCTGTGCATCCATTTCGATGCCGCCAAGCTGCCGCTGCCACGGTTGCGCGAAATGGTGCGCGCCGCAGGTGCCGAAATCACCGAGCGCTACGGCCATGCGATCTGGCAGGTGACGGGGATCAACCACGAACGTCGGGCGCGCACGGTCAGCGATGCGCTGTGCGCCTTGCCCGGCGTGGTCCAGGCAAGCGCCAGCACCAGCGGGTCTGTCCGGGTCGAATATGATCGCCGCGAAACCACCGAAGAGGAGGTGCGCGCTGCGCTTCGCAAGCTGAAGGTGAGGGTGGGCAAGCGGGTCGCTGCCGATGAACATGCCGGCCACGACCACGGCCCCGGGGGCCACGGCGCGGGCGAAGAGAAGCACGGCCCCGGCGATGGCCACGACCATAGCCACGCCGAATTTCTCGGCCCCAATACCGAGCTGATCTTCGCGCTCGCCTGTGGCGCGCTGCTGGGGATCGGCTACGCGATCGAGAGGCTGGTCGCTGGCGCGCCCGAATGGCTGCCGACCGCCTGCTATATCGCAGCCTATTTCTTCGGCGGATTCTTCACGCTGCGCGAGGCGATCGACAACCTCCGGATGAAGAAGTTCGAGATCGACACGCTGATGTTGGTCGCTGCGGCCGGCGCCGCTGCGCTGGGCGCATGGGCCGAAGGTGCGCTGCTGCTGTTCCTGTTCAGCCTCGGCCATGCGCTTGAGCATTATGCAATGGGCCGCGCCAAGAAGGCGATCGAGGCGCTGGCGAAGCTCGCGCCCGAAACCGCGACCGTGCGACGCGGCGGGCAGACCAGCGAAATCCCGGTCGAGCAGATGGTCGTCGGGGACATTGCCATCGTCCGCCCGAACGAGCGCCTGCCTGCCGACGGCTTCGTCATCAAGGGCACCAGCGCGATCAACCAGGCCCCGGTCACGGGTGAAAGCATCCCGGTCGACAAGGTGCCGGTCGCAGATGCCGCAGCGGCACGCGCCAAGCCCGATGCAGTCGACGCGGAAAGCCGGGTTTTTGCTGGTACGATCAACGGCGGCGGCGCGATCGAGATCGAGGTGACACGCCGTTCCAATGAAAGCGCGCTTGCCAAGGTCGTGAAGATGGTGAGCGAAGCGGAGACGCAGAAGTCGCCGACGCAGCGCTTCACCGACCGGTTCGAACGGATCTTCGTGCCCGCCGTCCTGGTCCTGTCAGTGCTCCTGCTGTTCGCATGGGTGGTCGTCGACGAGCCGTTCCGCGACAGCTTCTATCGCGCGATGGCGGTGCTGGTGGCGGCAAGCCCGTGCGCGCTCGCGATCGCAACGCCGAGCGCGGTCCTGTCGGGCGTTGCCCGTGCAGCGCGGGGCGGCGTGCTCGTGAAGGGCGGTGCACCGCTCGAAAACCTCGGGTCGCTCAAAGCGATCGCTTTCGACAAGACGGGCACGCTGACCGAAGGTCGTCCGCGCATCACTGATGTCGTGCCCGTCGATGGCGCCGATGAAGGCGAGTTGCTGGCGCTGGCTGTCGCCGTCGAAGCGTTGAGCGACCATCCCCTGGCCCAAGCGATCGTCAAGGACGGCCGCGAACGTCTGAACGATCGTGCCGTGCCGACTGCCGGCGACCTCAAGAGCCTGACCGGTCGGGGCGTCACCGCGAGCGTGGATGGCGAGACGGTGTGGATCGGCAAGGCCGAGATGTTCGGAAGTGAGGGCATTCCGGCGCTGGGGCAGGGCGCGCAGGACGCAATCGCGAAGCTGCGCGAGAACGGCCGCACGACAATGGTGGTCCGCAAGGGGGACCGCGACCTGGGCGCGATCGGCCTGATGGACACGCCTCGCGAAGCTGCCAAGACCGCGTTGCGTCGGCTGCACGAGATGGGCGTGTCGCGGATGATAATGATCTCCGGCGATCACCAGAAAGTCGCCGAAGCGATCGCCGACGAAGTCGGGATCGACGAAGCGTGGGGCGACCTCATGCCCGAAGACAAGGTTGCCGCGATCAAGAAGCTCGCCGGCGAAGACAAGGTCGCGATGGTGGGCGACGGCGTGAACGATGCGCCGGCGATGGCAAGCGCCACGGTCGGCATCGCGATGGGCGCGGCGGGGTCGGACGTTGCGCTGGAGACAGCCGACGTGGCGCTGATGGCCGACGATCTGGCGCACCTGCCATTCGCAGTCGGTCTTAGCCGCCATACCCGTGGAATCATCCGGCAGAACGTCTTCGTCAGCCTGGGTGTCGTCGCCTTCCTGGTGCCTGCTACCATCCTCGGCCTCGGCATTGGGCCAGCGGTGGCGGTTCATGAGGGATCGACGCTGCTCGTCGTCATCAATGCGCTCAGGCTGCTCGCCTACCGCGATCCGGCAGGGAAGGCGGCATGAAGTGGCTGATCGCCTTCGACCTCGACGGCACGCTTGCCGAGAGCAAGCGGCCGTGGCTGTTGAAAAAGTCCTACTGAAGGCTGCCGATCGTCTGTCGAAATCGCCTTTTTAGATTATGCGAGAGGTTTGCTTATCCGGTTCCACCTGAGACATCAGGAGCCACCTTGGGGTCGGGATCCTGTGCCTTGCCGGTTGCGGGTGCCGCTTTCTGGCTCGGCATAGCGGTGAGATAAGCAACGATCGCGTCAACGTCCTTCTCGGCCACCGGCGCCTTGTACACCTCACGCATCTTGGTGACGGTCGCCTTCCACTGGTCCGCCGATAGCGCAGGCTGAGTTAGCGCCATGCTGGCCGAGTGGCACGAAGTGCAGTTGGCGTTGATGACGTCGGCGTGCGGACCATCGGGGTAGGTAGCGTCATCGACCGGCAGGTCGACGCTGGTCGAGGCGAGCGAAAAGCCGCGGGCTGAGACGCTGGTGGGCGGTGCCGGCTCGGATGTCTCGGAGATCGGGGCAGGCGCCTTGCGGCTGCTCGGCGCCCCGATCGAGACGAGGATAATGCCGGTCAGGCCGATCAGGCCAGCGGCCATGATGCCGGGAGACGGGGTCTTCATGCTACTCGCTCCTCAGGCCGCGATGATGGTGGTGGTCTCGATATTGCCGCGCATGAACCCGCCCGGGTTCCAGATCGGCTTCATCGGCTGGGCGACACCGTTGGTGTTCCAGCAGCGCACCATGATCGGGTTGGCACCGCGTCGCAGCGGCACGCGACCATCCCACCGACGGAAGCTGTACCTGCCCTCGTCCGCTCCGAGCGTCGTCCTGTACCAGGTGCGGCCTCCGTCCGACGATACATCGACCTTGGCGACGCCGCAGTCGCCGCCCATCGCGATGCCGCCGACCGGGATCGATGCCTCATAGGCTATCGTCTGGCCATCGGGCAGGCTGGTCATCCAGCTGCGCGGGATCATGCGGTTGATGGGGACAGTCGGGAAGTCTCTGGCGCCGGGCGCGACATTCGCGCCCGGCGTCGCGGGGATCTTGTAGGCCTTGGCCATCCAATACTGGTCGTCGGGGCCGGGCAGTACCTCGATCGAGTTCAGCATCTTGACCCAATAGGTCGAGTACCAGCCCGGCACGATCAGCCGGCAGGGAAAGCCATTGAGGAGCGGCAGCTGCTCGCCGTTCATGCCGAAGGCGATCATCACTTCGCCGTCGCGGGCATGGTCGATGTCGAGCGCCTTCTCAAAGTCAGGGGCGCCCGCCACGACCGGTTGATCGAGCGCACCGAAGCGCACCTGCACCGCGCCTGTCTTGACCCCGGCGAGGTCGAGCACGTCGCGCAGGCGCACACCGAGCCATTTGGCATTGCCCATCGCGCCGTTGCCCCATTGCGCGCCGGCAACACGTGGCTGGAACAGCCCACGGCTGTTTCCCGAGCATTGGTTGACCGCCGCCATCTCGACCCGCGGCAGGCGCAGCAGCTGGGCGAGGCTGATCGACAGCGGTCGGTTGACGTGGCCGAAGACGTTGAGGCGGAAAGTCTCGACATCGATCGAGGTCGGGATGTCGGCCCAGTGCCAGCGGACGAAGAACTGGTCGTTGGGCGTGAACACCGACTTGTCGAACACGTCCATCGGCGTTTCCAGCAAGGGCGGATGGACACGCTGGAGGATCATGCTGCCCTTGCCGGGAAAGGCGCTGGTCATCGGCCGTTCGGCATTGCCGCCAGGCAGCTTCAGGTCGACGAGCTGCTGCGCCAGTGCCGGCGCGGCGGCAAGGCCGGCGGTACCGAGCGCGGCATGCCTGAGAAAGCGGCGACGGCTGGTCTCACTCGCCAGTTCGGCGTCGAAATTGTCCATGACAAGGCTCTCCTGTGGCCAGCCACGCTGGCGGATCGAAGGGGCGTTTCGCAAGTGATCGGACCGACTGATCCGATCATCATGGCGGATCAGTTCGGGGTGGCGATGCAGGGTGAGACGAACAGGTTGCCGCGCCATGCGCCGGCCAGCGTCTTGGCGCCGACGAGCAGCCACATCGCCGCAAGCGCGACTGTCAGCACCGTGCCGACGAAACCGAAGAAACCGAGGTTCAGCGTCGTGCCTAGGCGTAAGGTGGCGACGGTGTAGACGCCGAGCGGAAAGGTATAGCCCCACCAGCCCAGGTTGAACGGGACGCCGGCGCGCCAGTAGCGGATGGTGATGAGCGTCGCGAGCGCCAGCCACCACAGGCCGAAGCCCCACAGGCAGAGTCCGGCCACAACGCCGATCCCTTGCGCGACGGCACCGATACCGGCCAGCCCGTGCGCCGCGAGGATAGCCGGCGCGTCCGCCCCGAGCACCAGCATGCCCAGAGCACCCGTGCCGATCGGTCCCAGCGCCAGCCAGGAGGACGCCGCCATGCTCTCCTGCGGCAGTTTGTGGAGCGCCATGCGCAGGATGAGGATGGCGAGGATGCCGAACGCGACCGGCACCGAATAGGCCCACAGCACATAGGAGGTCGCAAGCGTGACGAGCTGCGCGTGAGGATCGGCCAGATGCGGCGCGAGCAGCCCGCCGCTGGCGCCCGCCACTTCGGCAGCGACGACCGGCAGCAACCATACCGCGGTCATGCCGTCCAGGCTGTGCTCGTGACGGGTGAACATCATGTACGGGATCAGCACGCCACAGGCGAGCGACATGGCGGCGTCGATCCACCACAGGACGTGTGCGACCGGTACGATGCCATTCCCGAACCGTGCGATGCCGAAGGCGAGGCAGCCGTTGATGATCGTCGCGAGGCCCATCGGGATGGTGCCGATGAACATCGACACGGTGTTATGCCCGAAGATGCGCCGCGCCTCGTGCCCGAACATCACCCAGCGCGCGCCATAAAGGCCGGCGAACAGCGCGAAGAGTGCGATATTGAAGAACCACAACACCTCGCCGACGGGTTTAAGCGAAGGCCCGATGCCGGGCACCTGCGGCAGCGCGAGCGCGAGGATACCGGTGCCCATCGTCGCGGCGAACCAGTTGGGCGTGAACTGACGAATCATCTCGCGGGGATGATCGAGCCGGCTGAGCGGCTTGAGGCCGCTGAGAACGGAGTGCGTGTCGGCAGTCATGCGACCTGCTCCTTGATGAGGTCCGTCAGCGCGTCGGCCGCGCGGGTGCGATAGCGTTCCTTGTGGCGCAGCGCGTGAAAGGCGCGGTCGGGCAGCCCGAGCGGCAGCTCGACAAGGTCACCGGCCTTGAGCGCGCGCGCGACGACCAATCGCGACAAGACGGCAACGCCGGCACCCGCCTCGACGGCGGTGCGCACCGCCTCGTTGGACGGCAGCGTCATCGCTATCGTCAGCTGGGCCGGATCAAACCCGCGCGTTCGCAGCACGTCCTCGAAGGTCGAGCGCGTACCCGATCCCAGCTCACGGACGATCCAGCGTTCAGTGCGCAGCCAGTCCTCGTCGACGCGCCCGGTGTCCTCGCGGCCGACCAGCACCATCGGATCACGCCCGACATGCCAGTGGGCGAGCGCCGGTTCGTCCACCTCGCCCTCGACGAAACCGAGCTCCGCCGCGCCGCTCAGGACCTGCGCTGCCGCACCTTCGGTGTTGTCGATCGCCAGTTCGACCGCGATCTGCGGGTGGCGTTCGTGGAAGGCGGCTAGCTTTGCCGGCAACCAGTAGCTCGCGATCGTCTGGCTGGCGACGATCCGCAATGAACCACGGGCAAGCCCGGCATAGTCCGCCAGCATCGTCTCGGCATGCGCTGCCCGCCCCAGCACCGCGCGCGCTTCCTCCAGAAAGCCGCGGCCTGCTTCGGTCAGCTGGATGCCACGCCCGACGCGGTGAAACAGAGGAACCCCGTAGCGCGCTTCGAGGGCAGCAATCGCGCCGGAGGCAGCGGACTGCGTGACGTTCAGCACCTCCGCTGCCTTGGTGACGTGTTCGCGCTCCGCGACACCGACGAAGATTCTGAGCTGCTCCAGGGTCATGCAGCATATATCGCGTACTTAGATCGATACGACCAACCGTTTGATATGGTCATTCCAATCTGGATATCGGAATGATCGGCAGCCTTTCGTCTGCGATGGTCTCGAAGACTTGGAGCGTTAGGCGGGCCTGCGACGTTTGATCGTCCATGACCGCTCATCACTGGCGGGGTGATCCTTGCGATGCTCGTCCTGTTCGTCGGCGCGCCGCTGGAACGCCACATCCGCGAGCGAGCCCGCCTGACGCCGGCCGAGGCCGCCAGGAAGGATGCCGAGCGCAAGCCCTGATCGCGCTGGCCCGCCCGGTGCCTGTCGGCGCTGAGGAGCAGCAAGGGCGCTATCAGGACACCAGCGCCGCATCGGCCTGCCGCCGGACTTCATCGGCAATCGGATGCAGCTCGGCCGCAGGCCGCTCGCCCACCACACTATAGCCGATCCCGTCGACTGCCCATGTGACCCGGCCCATGGTCCCGCTGGACGTGCTGGTCATGCTCGCAGTCTTGTCGATCTGCATAGGCCTCGTCAGCACCGCGAGTTTCGACGCTTGCGGTCCGTCGTAGAGGAGCAGTGCCGCAGGGCCGTGAGGCGTCGCGACCAGTCGCCCCCCACCATAGCGATAGCCGGCTGTGCTGAGGTCCGGGATGGTGACGCGCTCACCCAAACGGGCGGAGGTCCATCGGATCAGCATGGCGCGCTGATCCGGACCGATCTCCGCCGGTCGTATCCGGTCGGCGGCATAGACACGGAAATTGTCACTCGCCTCGTTGGCCAGCGCCGCGATGCCTGCGCGGGGTTCACCGCTCCACTTCGCGCTCGACCAACCACCGCCAAACCCGACCGCCAGCAGAAGTGACGCGGCGATGGCGAATTGCCATCGCGGCTGACGTTGCCGCCCCCTGATGGCTGCGACGCGCATCGTCGCCGGGATCGGTTCATCCGCGATCGGGGCAAACAGGGATGCAAGGGCTCGCGCCTGCTCCGCCTGTTCCCGCAAACGGGCATGCAGGTCCGGCTGGCCTTCAAGATAGGCATCGACCAGGCGCTGCCGCTCGGGCGACAGCCTGCCATCGATCCATGCGGCCAGATCGTCCTCGCCGATCGGGCTGGTCATTGCACGCTCCTCAATCGCGGCCGTTCACCCTCCCGGAGGAGGGTCGCCAGTCGGTCGCGCGCCCGGGATATGCGCGACATCACCGTGCCCAGCGGCACGCCGACAACGGCAGCGACCTCCGCATAGGGCAGGCCCTCGACCGATACGAGGAGCAGCACCGTTCGCTGCTCCTCGGGCAACGCATCAAGGGCGCGCAGCAGGTCGCGGTGGTGTAGGCCTGTTTCCTGATCGGCCGGACGGCCGAGCGTGGCGTCGTCCACGAGGTGGAGCGGAACCGCTGTGCCTCGCCGGCTATGCTGCCGCTGATGGTCGACCAACAGATTGTGCAGGATCGTATAGACCCATGGGCGCACCTCCGCCCCGCGTCGTTGTCGCCAGCGCCCGACCGCGCGCTCGAGACAATCCTGCACCACGTCATCTGCCATTGCCCGATCGCGCAACCACGACCGGGCATAGCGGCGCAGACCGGGGATCAGGGGCTCGATCGCGGCGGCAAGCGGGTCCATGTCAGTCGCGCTGTACCTGCACGATGCGTCCCGGCGCGCCGTTCACCACCTCAGCGACCGCCAGAAAACGGCGGGGCGTCGCGGTGCTGCCTTGAACGATCTGCCGGATCGGACCCGACGCGTTGACGATCGCCGCACCCGCCGGGTTGCTCATGAAGTTGGCAAGCGGCTCTACAGCGCCGCTACCATCCGCGTTGGCGGTCAGCACGAGCATGTAGGGCTTCTTGGGCTGCAAACCGGTAACGGCACTCTGCACGACCTGAATGATGCCTTGGTCGAAGAGGGTGATGCTGCTTGCCGCACCCTTGCCGCCGATCGGCCCCATAGTCAGATGCAACGCCTTGCCGGCCGTGCCGAGCGGCTGGAGATTGTCGGTGCCGGGGCCTGTCGGAACAGCGTTCGGCACATAGGCGATCGCCTGCGGTGCCTGTCCGACCGGCACGGTAGCGACGACCGTGTTGCCAGCGGTGTCGATCGCGGCCAGCTCATCGGCATTCTCCAGCCCGACATAGATGCGCCGACCGTCGCCGGACGGCCAGACACCGTGCGGCATCTTGCCGACTGGAATGGTTGCCACCAGCGTGAAGTCGGACGTGCGGAACACCTTCACCGCATTCTCCCCGCCGACCGTCACATAGGCGAACTGCCCCTTGGCCGTGCGGGCGAAGTTGACGTGATTGGTGATCGGCCCGGTATCCAGCACCTTGAGGATTGTGAAGGGTGGCCTGGCATCGAATGCGACCGTCTTGCCGATGTCCTTTAGCGTAAACCACGCCTGCTTGCCGTCCGGCGTCGCGGCGATGTTGGGGCAGAATGGGCTCGGCTGCGCCACCTGTCCGACCTGTGCGTGGGTTGCGACATCGAACACGGCCAGCACCGGATTGAACGAGGAACAGACATAGCCGTATCGCCCATCGGGCGAGAAGATCGTCATACCCGGACCACCGGGCGTCTTGATGCGGCCGGTTTCCTTGTACGTCGCGGGATCGAGCACGGCGATATAGTCCTCGCCGCGAACGGTGACCCAGACCTCCTTTCCGTCCGGCGTGAAGAACGCCTCGTGCGGACTGCGCCCGACATAGGTCGTGTGTTTGACCGTGTTGGTGGCGGTGTCGATCCACGACACGGCATTCGATCCGATCGACACGACCGCCAAGGTCTTCCCGTCCGGCGAGAAGCCCAGGCCGTGGACCAGCACTTGTCCCTTGTAGAGCGGGGAGAAGTTCATCGGCTGCGGATCGCCGAGCTTGATGACGCCGAGCAGCCGGTTGTCGGCAGGGTCCGTCACCGACACCGTGTTGGAGAATTGTTCGGACGCATAGACGCGGTCGCGGTGGCTGACGGGCATGTCCTTGGCGTTCCACGGCGCCTGCTGCGCCATGGCGAGGCCCGGTGCGGCGCTCATCAGCAAGGCGGCCGAGCGCAGGATGGTCCGGATCATGTCAGTGCTCCATAGGGCTGTGGTGGTCGCCGCCCTGCGTCGGGGCCGGCGTCGAAGGCGGTAGCGGCTGACCGATCGCCAACTTCATAGCGGCAATCTCCTGCTGCTGATCGATGATGATCTCCTGCGCGATGCGCTTGAGCTGCTCGTTATGGCCGTAGCGCAGCTCCGCCACTGCCATATCGATCGCACCCTGATGATGCGGGAGCATCATCGTGACGAAGTCGCGGTCGACGTTGCCGGACGGCTTGACCATCATGCCCGCCATCATCCGGTCCATCGCGGCAGCCACCATGCTGGCGTAACCACCGGCAGGGGCGGCCGCGACTGCGCCTGTGAGCAGGGCCGAAGCAGTCAGACCGAGCATCCAATATCGTCTACGCATAAGCCTCCGGCGCATCAGTCCTGAAAGCATAGACGACGCTCGTCCGGGTTTATTCCATGGGTGAGCCGGTTATCAGCCTTCCCGATTGGGAACCTCCAACGGGACGACCGTGACCGACACAAAAATCCGCTGTATGCCCGCCGGGGCTTTCCCAAAATATGTTCCCGAAATATGAGTCCCGAAATTCGCTGTTTGAGATGGGATAACGGGACTCATGCTGGTTGGTTATGCGCGTGTCTCGACCTCCGACCAGGACCTGACGCTACAAACCGATGCGCTGACCAAGGCTGGCTGTGAAAAGCTGTTCACCGACAAGGTGAGCGGCGCGAAGCTGAACCGTCCCGGTCTGACCGAAGCTCTCAATTTCGTGCGGGCCGGTGACACGCTGGTGATATGGAAGCTCGATCGCCTTGGCCGATCGATCGGGGGCCTGATCGAACTGGCGGCGGACTTGTCCGCTCGGAAGATTGATTTCCGGTCCCTGACGGACGGGTTCGACACGGCAACCCCATCGGGCCGTCTGCTGTTCCATATCCTCGCTTCTGTCGCGGAGATGGAGCGCGAACTGATAAAGGAACGGACGATTGCCGGTTTGGCAGCGGCACGGGCCAAGGGCGGCACGGGCGGAGGCCGCAAGTCGGTCATGACGCCTGACATGCTCGATACCGCCCGCAAGCTGCTCAAGGCTGGCGACAAACCGGCGAAGGTCGCGAAGCTGCTCCAGGTCGGCCGTTCTACCTTCTATCGCCACTTCCCTGCGGCCGAGCGCGAACCCGGCTAACCGGCGTCAGAAGATCGTCGCGTAGTAGGATTGCTCGAACCGGCCACGGCTGATCCGGGCCATGCGCTCGATGCGTTCCGGCACCGGGGGCGGGCGACGGTTCCGGGCCGGTCTTGCGTCGGTGCGGGCTAACAGCACGAGATTGGCAATGGCCGCGCCCAACAGAAACTCTTCTTCGGCACCGCGCAGTCCGCGAAGGTGCAGGCGGGTCAGCCCTCGCTTGCCTTTGGCATCGGCGAACACCCGCTCGACACCCCGGCGCAGCCGCATCGACCGCTTGAATAGCGGCGTCTGCATCTCGCCGCGCACCATCTCACGCACGTCCTCATATTCGCTGTGCGTGACCGACCTGTTGCTGCCTGCGGTGCATTTCCGTTTGAGGTGACAGGCGCGGCAATCGGCAGGACTGGCGCTGTATCGGAGAAAGCCCGCCCGACGATCGGCACCGCGAAAGGGCAGTATCTTCCCAGCGGGGCAGACATAGCGGTCCTGCTCCCGCTCATAGCGGAAGGCTTCGCGGGGGAATTTGCCCTTGGTCTGTTCGGATCGTTCCAGCACCGGGATATGCGGGATGGTGCCGCGATCGGTGACGAACGCCAGGAACGCAGCGCTGCCATAGGCGGTGTCGGCCGCGACACGCTTTGGCCGATAGCCGAACCGATTGTCGGCCCGTGCCAGCATGGTCCGCCCCGCATCGACTTCCGCGGCGAAGCGGGCGGGACTGGCCTCCACGTCGATCGCCACCCCTCCCGGCGTGTCAATCAGGACATTGAAGGCATAGCCGAACCGGCCCCGCGCCGTGCGCGCCGACCATGCCGACGCCGGATCGGTGCGTGACACCTCGGCCGGTTTGCCACGCGGTACGCCATGTTCCTGCGGTGGAGCATTGGCCTGATCCGCCAGCCATTCACAAACCGGGCGGGGAAGCCGGGGCGCGGCCATGTCGGCGTCCCGCATCTTGCGCTGCCAGCTCGCATCGGCCGCGACGAACGATGCATCGATTGCGGCATCCTTGTGGGCGATCAGCCCCGCATCGGCGCAGCGCCGCACCGTCTGCTCGAACAGGATGCGGAAGATGCTAGCATCGCGGAAGCGGCCATGCCGGTTCTTGCTAAACGTCGAGTGGTGCGGCACCGGCGCGTTGAGCGGCAATCGGCAGAACCAGCGATAGGCGAGGTTGAAGCGGACTTCCTCACACAGACGGCGCTCCGACGTGATGCCATAGAGGCGAGCGATCAGCGCCATGCGGACCAGCAATTCAGGCGCGATCGAGGGACGCCCACGGCAACTGTAGTGCGGCGCGAGCGCATCGCGCAGTTCACCCAGGTCGATCAGCCCGTCTATCCTGTGCAGCATATGATCGGCGGGGATCATCGCTCCCAGCGCCCGCCAGCTTGCGCCCTTGCCGCCTCGCTGTTGCTCACCCATCATGGCCGCTGCTCCCGATGTGTCGAAGCAGGGAACCCGTTAGGAACGCGATCGGATCACCCGGCCTTTTTTCAACAGCCCCGAGCGATAGCCGTAGATTCGGCGAAGGTCCGCCAGATGCTCGTGCCGGGTCTCCTCGCGCGCGGCATAGAGGAGTAGATCGTCGCTGGTCAGGCCGAGCTGGGCCGCGATGAAATCCGATACCTGCGCCGGGATCAACTCGCCAGGAGCGAGCACCCGGCCCGGGTAGCGCAGGACGCACAGTTGCAGCGCGAAGCCAAAACGATTGTGGGCGCGCCGGCGCTGGCGGATATGCCCGAGATCCTCATCGCTGAGGGTATAGTGCCGCAGCAGCTCACCTTGATCGACCGGCAAGTGAAGCAGCGCCTCGCGCTGTCGATCGGTCAGGGTCACGCGACGCGGCATACATGCTCCTTATTCTTTCCGAGCTACGGTTTGAGATAGCTTGATTGAGATGCTGGTTAAGATACACAATAGCCCAATCTTATGTGTGGATGTCAGAGCTAATTGGCATGGTTCTGTCAGCGGTAAATGTCATCACGGCCAAGCTATTGCGACTGCCCTTCCGAAAGGCCCTCGCCGAACACCCATTCGGCGAACAGCGGACGCAAGTCCCGGCCGCTCGCTTCCTCCATCGCCCGCTTTAGGTCTATGCTGGTGACCGTGCCGCCCGCATGGTCACGGGTGTAGCGGCGCAGGCCAGACCAGAACGCGGCATCGCCGAGCGTGACCCGGAGCTGCGCCATGAACAGCGCGCCCTTGCTGTATTGGATCGCGCGTCGGACGCCCAATGTCGGGTAGGTGCCGTTCCAAGCCAGCGGCTTGTCAAAACCCATCGCTCGCGCCTTTTCAAACCGGCTTCTGGCTTCATTGAGTTCGGCTTCATACGCGGCGCGACCGTAGCGATGCTGCTTCCATGCGGCCGTCATGAATGTCGTGATGCCCTCGTTCAGCCAGAAGTCCTTGAGGGTTTCGCATGTGATCAGGTTGCCCCACCATTGATGGGTAAGTTCGTGTACGATGGCCCAATCCTGCGACGGATCATCTGGCTGCCTCGGCAGCGCATCGCTGCCGAGGACGGAGTATGTCGCCGCCTCCTGCGCCTCATCGCCTTCGACCAGAAGCTGGCTGTAGTCGGCAACCGGAAGCGGCATGCCCGCCTTGGCGGAGAGAAAGGCGACCATATCCTTTGTCCCTGCCAAGCGTCGTTTCAGCTCGCCCGCGTCGGCAGTGTTGCTCAGATAGGTGAGCCTTTTTGATCCGACCCGTTCGCTGACCCGCGTGAGTCGACCCACCGCAAAGCCGTAAAGATAGGCCGAGTAGGGCCGAGGCGCTTTCCAGGTATGGATCTCGCTGCCGTCCGCTCCCGGTCGCCGCACGATCATGTTGCCGACTGACAGGCTGGTCATCCCGGCCGGAACACGCAGATCGAGCGAGAAGGCCGCTTTCTCGCCGAACTTGTTCTGGGAACACACCATCCAGTCGCAGGCAAAATAGCTGGTGTAGAGCGTCGTCGCCGAGCCGGCGAACCCACGTGCAGGGCGGCCATGATAGGACAACTCCAGCTTGACCGTGCGTCCACGCCGGAGCGGCCGGGGCAGATCGAAGCCGAGCACATCGCCTTCCACAGTATGAGCGAGCGCCACGCCATCGAGGGTTGCACTGTCGATGCCGAGAGTGTTGGCGGAGAAATTCAGCCGCCGGACGCCATCCACCGTCGCGCGTAGCGTGATCTTCTCACGTCCCGCGACGGTCCTGTTCTCGATGTCCGGGGTAAGCGCGAGCCTGTAGCTCGCTACCTCGAATCCATCCCCAGGCCTGTTGGCGGCGAACGCAGGGCTGCACAGCAACCCCAGAGCCGTCCCGGCTAACGGTGACGCCAACATTCTGCGGATCACTGATGCCCCTTTATACTCATAGCTTCTATCGATGGGGCCAACACCTAGGCGCGGTCGTGGTAGGATCACGCCGGCTTTGCCGCAGGCGCGGAAGATTGGCGTCCAAGCGTCCGATACACGGTTGGCCGCGATATCGAGAACACCTCGGCGAGATCGCTGATCGAATAGTCGTCGGTGTCGTACATGCGGCGCAACTCCTTCTGCTGGCGATCCGACAGCTTGGGCTTCTTGCCGCGCAGCTTCCCTTTCGAACGTGCGACCACCATGCCTTCGCGGGTCCGCATCCGGATCAGGTCGGCCTCGAACTCGGCGAAGGTGGCGAGGATGTTGAAGAACAGCTTGCCCATCGGGTCGGACGGATCGTGGACACTGGCCCCGAGCTGTAGCTTTACGCCCCGCATGGCGAGGTCGTCGCCGATCGCGCGCGCGTCGGGCACCGACCGCGCAAGACGGTCGAGCTTGGGCACCACCAGCGTGTCGCCGCTTCGGACCGCCGCGAGCGCCTGATCCAGACCGGGGCGGGTCCGGTTCGTCCCGGTAAAGCCCTTGTCGGTGTAGATGCGATTGGCCGCGACGCCGAGTTTGACCAGCGCGTCCTGTTGGGCGGCAAGGTCCTGTTTGTCGGTGGAGCATCGGGCGTAGCCGATCAGCGTGTGTGTCATGGTGAAATCTGTAACGTAAAGGGGTCCCTCAACGCAAAAGATATAGTACCATCTATATGAGACTCGGCTTTTGGCGGTTTCCCGTGCCTCGACAGGTCAGCTGGCGACCGTCCGCTGAACGATCCTCTTTCGGACGGGGCAGATCACCATGACCGATGATCGTAAGTCGGAATCGGGAAGTGCCGAAGTCGCGCCACGGATGGCTGTGCTCCGTCGGCACCTCCATGATGCGGTGCCGCTGGACCAAGCCGCGACCGACGCCGGCATCTCGCTCCGCACCGCTCGCCGCTGGCTCGCCCGCTACCGCGCCGATGGTCCGGCGGGGCTGGCGCGTCCTACCCGACCCGAAGCCGGCAAGCGTACCTTCCCGAAAGAACTAGTCGAACTGATCGAGGGCATGGCGCTGCTCAAACCGCCGCCATCGATCGTGACCATCCATCGCCGTCTCGCCGCCATCGTCGGCGAACGGCAATGGCGAATGCCGTCCTATGGCAGCGTGCGCGATATCGTGCGGCGGATCGATCCGGCGATGCTGACCTTGGCACATGAAGGTGCTGCCGCCTTCCGCGACAAGTTCGAGTTGGTGCATCGGCACCGCGCCGAACACCCCAATGCGATCTGGCAAGCCGATCACACCCAGCTCGATATCCTGATCCTCGATGCCGGCGGTCGCCCGGTGCGGCCGTGGCTGACGACGGTGCTGGACGATCACTCGCGCGTGATAGCAGGCTACATGGTTTTCCTCGGCGCGCCCTCCGCGCTCAACACGTCGCTCGCGCTGCGACAGGCGATTTGGCGCAAGGCCGATCCGACCTGGCCGGTATGCGGCATTCCCGACGTCCTGTACGTCGATCACGGATCGGACTTCACCAGCCTTCATCTCGAACAGGCTGCGGCCGATCTGCGTATCCGCCTGATCTACTCTGCCGTCGCGCGTCCACAGGGGCGCGGCAAGATCGAGCGGCTGTTCCGCACCATCAACACCGAACTGTTGGCGGAACTGCCGGGCAATCTTCGTAACGGCAAACCGGTATCGCCCCCGCGCCTGACGCTTCCCGAACTGGACGCTGCGATCGGCACATACATCGTGGCGACCTATAACGTCCGCCCGCACAGGGCGATCGGCGTACCGCCCGTCGATGCGTGGCGCGGCGATGGCTGGCTGTCCCGGATGCCGGAAACGCTGGAGGAACTGGACGCGCTGCTGGTCATGGTCGCCAAGCCGCGCATCGTCCACCGCGACGGCATCCGTTTCGAGGGGCTGCGATACTTCAACCCTACGCTCGCCGCCTATGTCGGCGAGCCGGTGACGATCCGCTACGATCCTCGCGACGTAGGCGAGGTTCGGATATTCCATCGCAACGTCTTTCTGTGCCGGGCCGTCAGCCCCGACCATGCCGGCCTGAGTATCACTCTCAAGGACGTGCAAGCCGCCCGCATCGCCTATCGTCGTCGCCTGCGGAGCGAGATCGGAGAGCGGAAGGCCCGCGTTGCGGACTATCTGCCCGCGATCTTGCGCCCGCTTGCGGGTGCCGCCGCGGTCATTGTGACGCTTGGGTAGGCAATATCGCCTATATCGGCTCCTTCCAGACCAAGGTGAATAATGCACCGCCAGGAGCCTACACCAAACCTCTAGCAGCATAGTCGCCATCATCCGCAGACGCCATTGGGATCAATTGAAGATCGATCACAATCTAAGAGATATGGATCCTGAAAAAGTTCTTGGCGCAAGAACTGAATTGAACACCGATCCAGTTATAGTCTCAGAAGGAACACCGGAATTATAGATAAGTGCATTCGTCAAATTTCGGATGTTGAAAGCAAATGAGACGCGATCAAGCTCGTATCCGAGCCTGAAATCCACTTTGTTGTAGGCAGGTGTATTTTCGATCGCGTAATCAACCGCCGAGGTACTCCGCCGGCCAACCCTCGCGTAGCTTCCGAAAATCGAAGCCTTGCCCGGGCCGAGGTCGAACTCGTAGCGGGCCGAGACGTTCGAGCTGAATTTCGGCGCGTTCGGGAGCACAAAGTCGGCAAACCCCGCACCAACCGGAACATTTTTGGCCTTTGAATCGAGATAACTGGCGGATGCGGAAAAATTAAGTCCGCGCATCGGGCGGATAACCATGTCGAACTCGGCACCCCTTACCCATGCGTCGACGTTAAAGACGTAGAGCGCAAAGTTTTGGGTCGAGAAGGTTTGTAGATTCTTGTAATCGTAATAGAAAATCGAACCGTTGAAATCGAGCACTCCGTTGAGCATTCTCGATTTAACACCGGCCTCATAGTTCACAAGCGTCTCAGGTTTGAACTCGGCTACGGAAACGGGATAAAGCTCGTTTGCACCGGTATTGAACCCACCTGCCTTTGTGCCCCTGTTTACGCCAGCGTAGACATTGACATTTTCATCGAGTTTATATTGAGCAACGATGCGTCCTGACCAGGATGTCGTTGATATTGACTTGTCGAATCCGACGAACTGCACGAGCGGAACCGGCGACGCCCCTGCGAGCACTGCGCAAATATTGACCGGGATCGTAGGATTGGTCGTGCAGGAGGACTGATTGACACCACGCTTCTGGTCACTGGTTACGCGGCCGCCGACAATAACACTGAACTTGGGGCTAAAGTGGTAGGTGGCTTCCGCAAATCCAGCGTAAGACGTGGTTCTCAGATGCAGGGCCGCATTGAGATTGATTCCATAGAACGGTATATCGTTTAGATTAGCATTTCCGCGGGTACGGTTGTTGATCCACAACCCATAAAGACCGGCGACCCAGTCAACATTACTTACCTTTCCGGAGAGTCTGATCTCTTCGGAATATTGGCGGTCCCCAGGATTGCTTACATTTAAAATAGCTGTCGGGAATCCGCTCGCAAGCTGGGTGTTGTAGAGTTGATCGGAGTACTGATAGTTTGAGATCGACGTCAGCTTGATTCCGGACCCAATCGTCCAATCGATTGTCGCGGTGGCGTTAAGATATTTTCCGTTGAATTTTAGGTAGTTGGCGGCTGGCACATTGTAAGGGCTCTTCAGTGATGCCGCGCAGTCACCGAGTGGAGAATAAGTGGTCGGAACTGTCCCAACTGTCGTGCGGCAGAAATTCTGATACGCGGCAAAATTGCCGGGCGTGACGCCGACCGGCTTACCGTTCGCCCCGATAAACGCGCGCGTCGTGCTCGCGACAGGGCCGGGTTGGTCCGGAAAACGGTCTGCATATACGCTGAGCAGGGCCCGGAAATCGCTACTGGGCTTATACTGGAGTTGCGCACGGACAGCTTGAACATCTGTGCCGTTATGGTCTGGCCCGATCGGATTGCGGATGTATGCGCCACCCTTTTCGGCATGATATGCGATACGGCCTGACCAGTCACCGCCAAGGCTGCCGCCGACGGCCCCTTCCGTCATGAACTTGTCGTAGCTCCCATATTCGGTCGTGACATAAGCCTCGAACTCTTGGCTGGGTGCTCGGGTAATATATTGGACAAGGCCACCCGTCGCATTGCGCCCGAACAGTGTTCCTTGCGGCCCCTTGAGAACCTCGACACGGTCGACGTCGAAAACCGGCTGAGTCAGCGCGGTCGTGAGGCCGACATACGCTCCGTCCACATAGGTGGCGACCGGTGCTTCCTGGTGACGCCCGATATCTTGCTGGCCGACCCCACGGATGATCGTCGTGACATAAGCACCGCCACCCGGGGTAGTTGAGCGCACACCTGGAACAAGATCTGGAAGATCCATCGACGTTGTGAAGCCGCGGGCGGTGAGATCCTGTCCCTTGATCGCGCTGATCGCGATCGGGACGTCGCGAAGATTTTCCGACTTCTTCTGCGCCGTCACGATGATGTCGCCCTCAGCGTTTGGGTCTTGCGCCGCGGGGGCGTCAGAAGGCGGCGTCGGAGCTGGTTGGGCGGTCTGTGATTGAGCGTATGCGCCTTGGGACAAGGTCAGCAGTGTCGCAAGCGTGACCGGCGCGAGAGCAGTTAGTCTCATATTTTCATCCCTCTCCTTCCGGGCGGCCGCCTTCTGTGGACGTGCTCGCAAGCCGGCTTTTCAAAAATGATTAGAACCTAAGTAATATATGAAAGGAAACGCGACGCAAGCCATATTCAGGGCACCCGGCCAGCAGCGTCGCTCCGGCCCATAGCGACGGTCCCGTCGGAGGTGCTCTATAGGCTGTACCGCCCTAAAAACGTACCTATCGTGACCGAGGACAACGGAAAACCGCTACCTATTTGGGCAAACAGGGGAGGGGATGGTTGCTCAGTGCGCGCCCCTTCGCATGGGAAGCCCTTCCCTTGACTGGAGTACGGTAATACGCAATTATAGTTAGATAACTAAGGATATGGCCATGGAGAGAGGATTGCCGACAAAGGCGCTATGGGATCGCCTTCCCGAAATCGTTCGCTTCCGCGATCAACCGGGGATGACGGAGACCTACAGTTTTGCGGGCGCCGAGGGCACGA
>NZ_JABEPR010000007.1 GCF_013044515.1 Sphingomonas sp. ID1715 | reverse complement strand
TGGAACGGTCCCAACTTCGGTAACGGCTGAACCTCTCGCCGGTAGGCCATGTCCGCCTCCGGCGCCCGAACCGCCTTACGCACCACACCACGCGACAGATGCAGGTCGCGCGCTATCGCCTTGATGGCCTTCCCCGACGCGTGCTCGCGTCGGATCCTCAACACCGTCTCCAATACCAACATCCCGATCTCGCCGCCTGACACACCGCCAAGCGTGCAGCCTAGACCACCGGGATGAGGGGTCTTTTTTCGACGCCGATCACCCCGCTACCGGGGTCCTTTTTCCACGCCGATCCACACTGATCCCACCCAGCGCGACTATGAGCGGACATTGGCACTGCTGGAACAGGAGCTTGGGGACGAGCCATTCGCGCTCGCCACCCGCGGCATGATCAAGGCCGTACGGGACAGCTATGCGCGCCAGACCCGCAAGGCTCACAAGATCAAGCAGATGGTGAGCCGCCTCTATAGCTGGGCAGACGAAAATGAGCTTGTGCCCGAAGGCTTCAATCCCGCGGCACGCATCAAGCGCCTCAAGCGCAAGGGCGGCGATCAGGAATATGTCGTCTGGTCAACCCACGAGATCGAACTCTTCCTCACCGAAGCCCCTGAACATGTTCGCACGCCGGTACTTCTGGCGCTCTACACCGGGCAGCGTGCCAACGACATTGCCCGAATGCTCTGGTCGCAGTGGCAGGGCGACTATATTCGCGTCCGGCAAGCCAAGACCGGCGCGATGCTCGACATCGCCTGCCACCAGCGCCTCAAGGCGCACCTGGAGACGCTGAAATCGACACGCTTATCGCTCAAGGGCACCATCTGCCTTACGGTAAGGGCCAAGAGCTTCAACGCGAACAATCTGGGAAGCGCGATTCACCGGGCGGTTCAGAACATCGCTGCCATGCCAAAGAACCGCTCGCTCCACGGACTGCGATACGCCGCAGGGTCTGCGATGGAAGAGGCAGGCTGCACGATCTCCGAGATCGAGGCCGTCCTGGGGCACAGGACACTCCGCATGGCGCTCAAATACGCGTCGCAGCGGCTCCGGACCCGATCGGCGATGACGAAGGTCGAGTCCTCTTAAGGCCAGCGGTGACAAGCCCGCATCGTTATGAAGCAAAGGATCTGGTGAGGGGCATAGCTGCAGCGCTCCATGAGCGACGCTCGCAACGCCGAAGGGACCCGGGGTGCTGTTCTCGAGGAGGCTCCCTGGGACGGCGCTGACGGCGCTAGACCGTCCGGCGAAGGAACAGCGATTTTAGCTTGCCCCATGCCGTGCGGCGCTCCGCAATCTGACGCCGCATCGTTGCCAAGTTGTGCGAACGATAGCGTTCGGTAATCCGAGGATCGTCTGCGAACTGATCGAAGATCTGGGCCGGGTCATTGGCCATAACGAGATGTGCTTTGCGGCCCGTCAGATCCGAGCGGAGATACTCGAATAACGCTTGCAATGTCCCTGTCGCATCGCGTTCCCGGCCCGATGCGAGCATCTCGTCTATATATTCCCGGAGGACGATGGGAGCGGCTTCGAGCTGCCTCTTGGCCGTGTCATCGGACCGATTGAGTTCGACCACGTTTGCGAGACGACTGCGGAGACAGTGGAACGGGTGCATGATCGGCACCTTGAGTTCGGCGATGCCGCCAGTCGTCTGCACTTGGAAGACCAGGTCTGCGGCGGATTTTTGCAATCTATCGTCCGGCACACCTTTCACGTGAGTGAGAAAATCGATTTCCACATTGTGGCCGTCGATGGTCGCCTTCACCCTGGCACTCTCGGGGGTATGGTCGTCTCGGCCCGGGAGCAGGACCTCACCATCGATCAGCTGCGCGAGTTTTCTCGCTGCGTCTACCTGCCCGAAATAGTCCAGGTCTTTGGACGTGTAGGGGCCATAGTAGGCGAGTTCATTCGCCTTCTCGAAATAGCGCTCAGCCCAGATATTGAGCGCCTGCCCACCGACGATGAATGCTCCGTCAGAGAGCGTCAGTGCGGACGCGATGCGATGGACGATGTCAGCGGGAAGCGGTTCGCCGCTCAGAGATGAGCGCTCTGGTGCTCAGCCGAGGAACCGACAATCTCAAGGGGCGCCAAAAAGCTGTTGCGGACCCGCAAATCCTCGCGCGAGACCCCGCTGCGAAGGGCAGCATCGTCGGCGGCGCGGGCAAGCGACTTCTCGCGCCGACGCTCCACCGGATCGAAATAACCCATCTTCAGCATGGTCAGCTCCGCAATCTCTCTACATTCGAGGATGTTTAGGGTCAATGAACGCGCGAAACGCACCGCCCTTTCCATAAAATGCTGTGCAGATGTGTGTGCAGATGTGGTGGCAATGGCTGCGACCCACAAGCGTGCCAGATCGCGCCATTCCACTGCCCTCCTACCCGATCGATCCTCGACAAGGGAGACTTGGGCTCCGCGGGGCTGTCAGTCACAGACCGCTGTCATCTCTCTCACCTGGGGCCCGCCGCCTTGCCCAGATCACCAAAGCCTCGGCTCTGCGGATCGCGGCCCATCCAAGCATGATCGCAGGAAGTGCCACAATCAGGTGAGATAGCAGGTCCATCGTCTCTCTCCCGCAAAGCCCAGCCTGAAGCACAAAGCTGTAGATGTAGGAAAGATTTTTGTTCCTGCTTCGTTCCTGTTGCGCGATGAGTAGCCGATGCGGCTTTCGAGCGACCATCTGACCTTCAAAGCGCTCGCTGCCCTGGACGAGGCCGCGGAAGCGACTGGGCCGGTGCCCAAGTCCTTCGCCCTGCGCTTCGCGCTCGCCTATCTCTACGCGATCTCGACTGGCGAGCGATGGATGTTCGACGAGTTCTGGCGGCGGGCCACGGAGCCATGTGCCGGCGACTTTGCGGGCGCCCTGGCCCGACGACAGAGCCTCAACGCCGCCTTCAACGGCATCTGCCGTGTCGCCGGCATGGAGCGAACGCCCGAGCTGATGCAGCGCTTGCGGCAGGCGCAGGAGCGTCGTGAGCACCGCCCGGATTGAGACCACCGCCTGCTTCGGGAGGTACCGAGTCGATGCGATGATCCGCTGCACGGTCTGCCGCCACACCGCTCGGGCAACGCCGCCCGAGCTGCGGCAGATGTTCCCCTATCCGCTCCGCTTGCAAACGGCCGCCCACCTGTTGAGATGCTCAGAGTGCGGCGCCAAAGGGCAGGTCCACATCGCTCCCGTTCCTGCGCAGGCACGCTAACGTCCCACATCTACAACCAAAGATCGGCGGACGTCATGGACCAGAACGGGCGGGCTCGGACGGTGGGAGTGCGGAAGTGATCGGGACGGCTCTTGCGGCGGGACTGGCCTTTGCCTGCACACCGGTACGAGTCTGGGACGGTGCTGGGCCGATCTGGTGTGCGGAAGGCCCCAAGATACGGCTGCCCGGCGTCGCAGCCCGCGAGACGGACGGGAGCTGCAGACCGGGTCACCCCTGCCCCGCCGAATCCGCAACCGGCGCCAGGGCCCGGTTGGTCGCGCTGCTCGGCGGCGCTCGCGGCCGATCGCCGGAGGGGCACGTCCTGGTGCGGGGACCGAGACTCCAGTGCCGATCCACGGGCTCGGCCGGCGGATCTCGAACAGCGGCCTGGTGTTCGTCGCCTCGCATTGGCGACCTGTCCTGCGCAATGGTTCGAACCGGTGCCGTGCTTCGCTGGGAGCGCTACTGGCGCGACCATCGATGCCCGGCGCGACCCGTCGAGCATTGAGTGCATCCGTAGGACGTGCCAGCTTGGCGGCATGTGCAATCGCTACCGCATGACTGCCAAGCAGGCCGAGCTTGCCGCACGCTTTCGTGTAGAGCCGATCTATGCGCCAGACGAGAGCTTCCCGCCACCCGAGCTGTTTCCGAAGAAAATGGGCTGGGTTGTGCGCGAGGAGGACGGCACCCGGCGGCTCGACATCATGCGATGGGGTTTTCCGCATCAGGTAAAGGGCGCTTCCGGCAAGATGCTCGACAAGCCGGTTACCAACGTACGAAATCTGAGCAGCCCCTTCTGGAAGTCTGTGCTCAAGACGCCGGAGCGGCGCTGCCTGGTCCCGGTCACCGACTTCTGCGAAATGGCCGGCCAGCCCGGCAAGATGAAGCAGCATTCGTTCAGCGTGCCGAGCCGCGCCATCTTCGCTTTCGCCGGCGTCTGGCGACCAGCCCCCGGTGGCAACGTCTTCGCTTTCCTCACATGCGAGCCCAACGAGATCGTGAAGCCGATCCATCCCAAGGCCATGCCGGTTGTGCTGCACGATGAGGACTTCGACGGATGGCTGTCCGGCGAGTATGACAGCGCCTGTGCGCTCGCCGCGCCCTACCCTTCGCAGCTCATGATGCTGGCATGACCGCTCGCCGCCCGTCCTTCCGGAGCTTCCACGGCGGATACTGGGTGGGCATTGCGGTCGCGATCGTGCTGACGGTCGGCGGCGCCGCGGTGCTCGCATAGAATAGCTGCGCCATGATGATCGAACATGAGGATCACGACCGGACCCCGGATCGGCTCAGCACCAGGATGCTGGCTTCGGCCTTTGTGGCCTTTGGGCTGTTCGCGATGGCAAGCAGCATAGCGTTTCTCGTGCGCCTGGTGCTGAGTTAGCAGCGCTGGCACTCGCCCCGTCCGGCAACGATCGCCCAGCGCATCGAATCACCGCGGAACGCCCTCTTCAGTTGCCATCCGCAGCACCCCTGATTATGGGCCCCGACACCGATTGCGAACTTTTCTGCGAACTTGCTGCGAACTTTTCGGTTGCGTAACAAGTTTTCGGTTTAGTTTCAGGTACTTGGCCCGATGGCGGAGTGGTTACGCAGAGGACTGCAAATCCTATTATTTCGCGACCGTGCGATGGTGCCGAGGCGGGAAGATCGGCTTCCATCTCGAAGACGCCCTGGCCATTTTCGGACTGACCGACGACATCGACAGCGGCTATGCCGAGCATCATCAAATCCGCGACCGGCGTCAGACCGTGCATTTGCCGGCCAGCATCGTGCTGGTCGCGACGCCGGTTCCGGTCACCGTACGAGATATCTCGCAGACGGGTATGCGGATCGAGGGCCCGGTTGCGGTCGACACCGAGTCGACGCTGCTGATCAAGTTGCGCGACCGCCCCTTGCTGCTCGGCACCGTCCGCTGGGCGTCCGGCGCCAAGGCCGGTCTTCAGATCGCCGAGCGCATCGCGGTCCTGAAACTCGTCTACCATTATGACTGAAAGAGGAGCGCCTTACTTGGCCTGATCGTCCTGGGCGAGCAGCAGCGCGCCGTGGAGCCCGGCATCGGCCAGCACGGGTGCCACGACGAACGGCGCGCTGCTGCCCGTTTCCGGCAGATAGCCTGCAAGCTTGTCGCGCAGCGTGGCGTTGACCGTGGCCAGGATGCCGAGCCGCGCCAGCACGCCGCCGCCCATGACGACCCGCTGCACACTGAGGCCGAGGCGCAGGGTCATGGCGAGCTGCGCGAGATAATCGGCCAGTACCAGCCGAAACGGGTGCCCTTCGCCCAGGCTGTCGAGCGGAGCGCCGAGGCGCGCCATGATCGCGGGTCCGCTCGCCAGGCCTTCAAGGCAATCGCCATGATAGGGGCAGATGCCGGCAAAATGATCGTCAGGATGGCGCCGCGGGAGCATGTGACCGATTTCGGCATGCAAGGCGCCATGATGCGGCGCCCCGTTCAGCAACAACCCCCCGCCAATCCCCGTTCCGACCGTCACATAGGCGACGTGCCGGCACCCTTGCGCTGCACCGAATCGCGCCTCGGCGAGGGCTGCAGCATTCACGTCCGTATCGATCACGACGGGGCAGCCGAGCCGCCGCTCGAAAAAGGGTGCGACTTCGGCATGTGCCCAGCCCGGCTTGGGCGTCGCCAGCATGCACCCCCAATCAGGAGAAGCCCGATTCAGCCGCACCGGGCCGAACGCGCCAATGCCGAGTGCCGTGATTGAGCCATGTTGCTCCGCCCATGCTTCGAGGATCGTTGCGGCGGTCGCGAGCGTCTCGTCCGGCGTCCGGGTCGGCATCCGCTCGACCGCCAGCGGCGCCGCCGGATCGTGACCGACGGCCACGATCGTCTTAGTCCCTCCCATTTCGATACCGGCCAGCAGCGGGAGAGCGTCCATTCGGTCACGCTAGTCGAGCCGGCGAAGCGGAGCAAACACCCCTAGAAAAACTAAGCAACACTTACTATATATCTGCATTATGGCCGACCAGATTGGGTTCCTCACCGGAGACGTGTCGCGGCTGCTCCGCCGCGCTTTCGACGTCCGTGCGCGGGAAATCGGCGTGACGCGGACGCAATGGCGGATGCTCACCACTCTCTCGCGCAATGAAGGCGCCAACCAGGGGCAGCTCGCCGAACTGCTTGATATCGAGCCGATCACGCTTTGTCGGCTGGTCGACAAATTGTCGGCGGCCGGGCTCGTCGAGCGCCGGCCCGACCCAGCCGATCGCCGCGCCTGGCGCATCTATCTGAGCGAAGCCGCGCACCCGATCATCGCTCGATTGCGTTTGCTTGCCGACAGCCTGCTCGACGAGGTTTTGGCGGGCATGGACGAAGGCGAGCGAGCGCATTTGGCCGAGCTGCTTGGCCGCATGCGGGACAATCTGGTTGCCGCCGAACGAAACGAACGAAAGACTGCTCATGGCTGACGCCGACCGCCCGATCATCGCCGATACGGAACTCGCGACCCTGATGGTCGCTGAAAGGCCGAAGCGCCGCTGGGGCCGACTGGTCGCGCTCGTCTCCGTGCCGCTTATCATCGTCGCGGTCGGGGCCTATCTTTGGCTGACTTCCGGCCGGTTCGTGTCGACCGACAATGCCTATGTTCAGCAGGACAAGGTGTCGGTGTCGGCAGATGTCGGCGGCCGTATCGTCGAGGTGCGCGCTGCCGAAAACGCCCATGTGAACAAGGGCGACGTGCTGTTCCGCATCGATCCGGCACCTTATCAGATCGCCGTTGAACAGGCGCGGGCGGCGCTCGCCAATGCGCAGGTGCAGGTGCAGACGCTGCAGACCGAATATCAGGGCAAGGGCGCCGATATCGAAGGCGCGCGCATCGCCATTCAGGCGGCGCAGGAGGATTTCGCCCGTCAGTCGGCGCTGATGGCGCGCGGCTTCACCACCCGCGCCTCCTACCTCAACTCGCAGCACGCGCTGCAGCAGGCGCGGGTGCAGCTGCAGAACGCTCAGGCCCAGGCCGCCGAAGCCCGCGCACGACTGCAGACCGGTGCGGCGGTGCCGGGCGTCAATCCGGCGATCGCCGCCGCGCGCGCCCAGCTCGACCAGGCCCTGCTCAATCTCGAGCGCACCACCGTCCGTGCGCCAACCTCCGGCACGGTCAGCCAGGCGGATCGGCTGCAGGTCGGCAACCAGATCGTCCAAGGCCTGCCCGCGCTCAGCATCGTCGTCGGCGACCGCGCCTGGGTCGAAGCGAACTTTAAGGAAACCCAGCTGAACAAGGTGCGCGTCGGCCAGCCCGCCCAGCTTGAGATCGACGCCTATGACGGGCTGAGGCTGAAGGGCCATGTGATGAGCTTCGGCGCCGGCACCGGCTCTGAATTCTCGGTGCTGCCGGCGCAGAATGCGAACGGCAATTGGGTGAAGGTGACCCAGCGCGTGCCGGTGCGAATCGCGATCGACGAGGCTTCGCCGCGGCCGCTGATCGCAGGCCTCAGCGCCAATGTGAAGGTCGATGTCCGCAACGGCCGCTAGCGGGCCGGCGGCAGACATCGCCGCCACGCCCGTCGAACAGAAGACGCTGCTCACCATCGCCGTGATGATGGCGACGGTGATGCAGATTCTCGACACCACGATCGCCAATGTCGCGCTGCCGCACATGCAGACGGCGCTCGGCGCCACCGCCGACACGATCACCTGGGTGCTGACCAGCTATATCGTCGCGTCCGCGATCGCGATTCCGATCACCGGCTGGCTGTCGGACCGGGTCGGCTCGCGCAACCTCTTCCTGGCCGCGGTTGCCGGCTTCGTGCTCGCCTCGATGCTATGCGGCACCGCGACAAGCCTGGAGGAAATGGTTGCCTTTCGCGTGCTGCAGGGGATCAGCGCCGCGTTCATCAATCCGCTCTCCCAGACCGTGATGATGGACATCAACCCGCCGTCCAAACAGGTGCGGGCGATGACCATCTGGGGCCAGGGCATCATTATCGGGCCGATCCTCGGACCGGTGCTGGGCGGCTGGCTGACCGACAATTTCGACTGGCGCTGGTGCTTTTACGTGAACGTGCCGTTCGGCATCGTCACCTTGGCGGTCATGTGGGCCTTGCTGCCCGCCAAGCCGCTGCGTCCCCGCCGGTTCGATCTGTTCGGCTTCTCGCTGCTCGCGCTTGCCGTCGCGTCCTTCCAGATCATGCTCGATCGCGGCCAGCAGGCGGACTGGTTCGACAGCTGGGAGATCCGCATCGAAGCCGCCATTGCGCTCGGCGCGGCCTGGATGTTTGGCGTGCACATGTTCACGGGCAAGGCGCCGATGTTCGAAAGGGCGCTGCTCACGAACCGCAACATGGCGACCGGCCTCTTCTTCATGGTCGTGATCGGCGTCATCATGTTCGCGACGATGGCGCTGTTGCCGCCGATGCTACAGCGCATCTGGAATTATTCGGTGGTCGACGCCGGCGCGCTGCTCGCGCCGCGCGGCGTGGGCGTGCTGGTGACGATGACGGTCGCCGGCAAGCTGATGGGCAAGGTCGATCCCCGCTGGCTGGTCGGCACCGGCATGACACTCGCCGCATTGTCGCTCTGGGAGATGACGAGCTGGTCGCTCGGCATGGACCGCACCTGGATCATCATCAGCGGCGCGCTGCAGGGGCTCGGCATGGGCCTCGTCTTTCTGCCACTGAACCTCACCGCCTTCGGCACGCTGGACCCGAAATACCGCACCGACGGCGCCAGCCTGCTCAACCTCTTCCGTTCGATCGGTGCGTCGGCGGGAATCTCCGTGGTGACAACCTTCCTCGGCCGCAACCTGCAGACCAGCCACAGCGACATCGCCGGCAACGTCACCTCGTTCAACCTGCCAGCCATGGACCCGAGCCAGGCGCAGCGGCTCGGCACGTTCGGCGACACCGCACTCGCCATGCTCGACGCCGAGGTCAATCGGCAGGCGCTGATGATCGCCTATCTGGACGACTTCAAGTTGATGGCGATCGTCACGCTATGCGCGGTGCCACTGGTGCTGCTGCTTCGCCGGCCGCGCGGGCGCCCCGCGGCCGACGAGCATCATGCGATGGAGATGTGACCGCCTACGGCTTGGGCGCGAACTCCGACCGGCCCGCCTGCCACAGCGCGAAGCTGAAGATGTCGGTCCATACCTGATCGAGCTGGCTGCGGGTCGATCCGATGCCGTGTCCGGCGTCGAAGTCGATGCGCAGCAGCACCGGCTCGCCGCTGGTCGTCGAGGCTGCCAGCTTCGCCGCATATTTGGCGCCGTGGAAGGTCGCCGCGCGCGGATCGTTGATGCCGCTGACGACCAGGGTCGCCGGATAGCGCGTGCCCGGCTTCACATGCTCATAGGCGTCGAGATCGTACATGATCTTGAACGTCCTGGCGTCGGTGATCGGCCCGCCCCATTCCTGGATGTCGGCGAAATTCTGCTCCGAGACATAGCGGATCGGGTTCATGAAGCCGACATTGGCGACCGCGCCGGTGAACAGGTCCGGCCGCTCGTTGACCGCCTGCCCGACCATCACGCCGCCCGCCGACGTACCGAGAATCGTCATATATTCAGGGCTGGTGAGCTTGGTGCGGACCAGTTCCTCCGCCACATCGATCGCGTCGCGCCAGGTGTTCGCCTTTGTCTCCGCCTTGCCGGCATAATGCCATTTGCGGCCGAACTCGCCGCCGCCGCGGACGCTCGCCTCGACATAGACGCCGCCGCGGTCGAGAAACGGGATCATCTGGCTGCGATAGGCCGGCGTCATCGAATAGCCGTAGCTGCCATAGGCCTCGATGATCAGCGGATTGCGGCCGTTCGTTACCAGCCCCTTGCGCGCCAGCACCGTGTACGGAACCTTGGTACCGTCACGCGCCGTCGCGATCAGCTCGCGCGCTTCGTACTTTGTCGGATCGAGGGCGGCGGGTGCTTTGACCAGGCCCAGGTCGACCAGCCTGTCGCCGTCGAGCCGATAGGGCTGTGCCGGCGCGAACCAGCCGCCAAGGCTTACAAAGCCACCGTCCGAGTCCAGATCGGTCTCGACCCAGCGCACGGTGCCCGACACCGGCAGGACGATGCGCCGCGCAACCCCGTCGCGGCCGACCCGCCACAGCGCGGACTTGCCCCCTTCCAGGGTCTTCAGGATCGCTCCTGACTTGGATGCGGTGATGCTCTCGATCACCGGGTTGCCGGGAATGGCGATCGGCTTGGCGGCGGCCAGGCTCGGCGCCTTGGCGGACGTGAGCAGTAGCCGGCCATTGCTGTCATCCTTGCGCGACACCAGCCACAGCGCGTCGCCGGACAGCGCCACGTCGACGATCAGATCGTCGAAGTCGGCGACGCGGGACCAGCCTGCCTTGCCCGCGACTACGCTCTCGCGGTCGGCGCGATAGACCGCGCGTTCGGAGCGGCCGTCCCACACGCCGAGCAGCGCCGTATCGGAATCGGGCGACACGAACACGCCCTGGAACTGGTCCGCGGTCAGGGGCACCGGCGGCTTGGCGCGATCGATCAGCACGGCGTCCGGCCCGCTCGCGCCGAGCCGGTGCAGCCGCGCCGAGTTGTTGACGTAATAGGTCGGCGTGCCCTTCTCGCCGACAAAGGTCAGATAGGTGAAGCCGCTCTCATCGGGCAGCCAGCCGAAAATGCCGAAATCGGTGTTGGGAATGCGATCCGGCAGCAGCTGCCCGGTCGCGGTGTCGACGATATGCAGGATCGACGCCTCGCTGCCGCGCTTGGACAGGCCCACGGCGACATAGCGGCCCTTGGGCGAAGCCTGCCACCAGTCGATCACCTGGTCGCCGCCGGCGACCTTCGCGGGATCGACCAGCACCCGTTCCGCGCCATTGCCGGTCCGCACGTAAATCACCGTGTCCTGCGCGCCGGCATCGCGCCGCTGGATCAGCCGGTGCGGCCCCGCCTGAACGACTTTCTGCACCGTCGTGACCGCGCCCGACAGCGCCTCGGCATCCTTCAGGAACGCCGCGCGGCCCGGCACAGACTCGAACGTCGCCCGCGTCGCATCCGCCTGCGACTTCAACCACGGCATCCAGCGCGAATCCTTGCCGCTTTCCATCCAGCGATAGGGATCGGTGATCTTGGTGCCGTAATAGTCGTCGGTGACCGGCTCGATGGGCGCAGGCGGCGGGGCGGCAAGCGCGCCCGCGGCGCAAACGGCAAGCAACGACAGACCGGAACGCACAATCGACGCACGAATCATGACACTCTCCCCCTGGGTCGCGGGCAGCTTAGGGAAAGGCTGCGGGAAATCGAGTGGCTTCAGATCTGCAGCTGGCTGCCCAGTTCGACCACACGATTGGTCGGCAGGCGGAAGAACTCCATCGCGCTTTCCGAGCTTTTGAGCATCCAGGCGAACAGCTGCTCGCGCCATAGCGCCATGCCCGGCATGGTCTTGGACGCGATGAGCTTCTGGCGGCCGAGAAAGAAGCTGGTGCTCATCATGTCGAACGGCGCGCCGCATTGGCTGATCCCGGCCAGGTCGCGCGGAATGTCGACCTCGTCCATGAAACCATAGTGCAGCACGGCGCGGTAGAAGCCTTCGCCGGCATCGTGCAGCTCGACCCGCTTCGCGTCGCTCACCTGCGGTACGTCCTCGACCTTGACTGTCAGGATGATCACCCGCTCGTGCAGGATCTGGTTGTGCTTCAGATTGTGGAGCAGCGCCGCCGGCACTGCATCGGCGGAACTCGACAGGAACACGGACGTGCCCCGCACCCGGTGGACCGACGATGCCGCTGAAGCGATGAAGACCGGCAACGGCAGCGCGCTTTCCTCCAGCCGTTGCCGCATCAGCAGCCGGCCCTTGGCCCAGGTCGTCAGCACGGTGAAGCTGATCGCAGCCACCAGCAGCGGGAACCAGCCGCCGTCCGGCACCTTGGTGATGTTCGACGCGAAGAAAGCGCCGTCGACCAGCAGGAACAGGCCGATCGTCCCTGTCGCGAGCAGGCGGTTCCAGCGCCACACCGCGAACACCAGCACCGCCAGCATCATGGTCGTGATCAGCATCGTGCCGGTGACGGCGATGCCATAAGCGGAGGCGAGCCGGCTGGACTCGCGGAAGCCGAGCACCAGCACGATCACCATCAGCAGCAGCCCCCAATTGATCGCGGGGATGTAGATCTGGCCGGCGGCCGTCTCGCTGGTGTGCAGGGTGCGTAGTCGCGGCAGGAAACCGAGCTGGATCGCCTGATGGGTCACCGAAAAGGCGCCCGAAATCACCGCCTGGCTCGCGATCACCGTGGCCAGCGTGGCGATACCGACCAGCGGTAGCCGCGCCCAGTCCGGCGCCATCAGGTAAAAGGGATTGGCGGCCGTTGCCGGATCGCCGAGCATCAGCGCGCCCTGCCCGAGATAGTTGAGCATCAGGCACGGATAGACGATCGCCAGCCAGGAAAAGCCGATCGCGCGCCGCCCGAAATGGCCCATATCGGCATAGAGCGTCTCGGCGCCCGTGACCGCCAGGAAGACGGAGCCGAGCGCCAGGAAGGACAGCTTCGGGTCGTAGACGAAGAAGCGCACGGCCCAGGCGGGGTTCAGCGCCTGCAGCACCTCCGGCCGAGCCGCGATGTTGGTCACGCCCAGCATGGCCAGCACGGCCATATAGACGAGGATGACGGGCCCGAAGAGCCGCCCGACTTTCGCGGTGCCGCGCGCCTGGATCAGGAACAAGCCCAGCAGGATGCACAGGGCGATCGGCAGCACCAGCGGCTGCAGGCGCGCTTCGGCGATCGTCAGCCCTTCGACCGCAGACAGCACCGAAATGGCGGGCGTGATCATCGCGTCCCCATAGAAGAGGCAGGTGGCGAGCACGCCGAGCAGCACCAGCGCCGGTGCCCATTTCCGTTCGCCCAGGCTGCGCGAGATCAGCGACAGCAGGGCGAAGGACCCGCCCTCGCCCTTATTGTCCGCGCGCATGGCGACGAAGACATATTTGACCGTGACGACCAGCATCAGCGCCCAGAAGATCAGGCTGAGCACGCCGAAAATGTGCAGCGCATCCACCTTCAGCGGGTGCGGCCCGAGGAAGCTTTCCTTGAGCGTATAGAGCGGCGAGGTGCCGATATCGCCATAGACGACGCCGATCGCGCCCAGCATCAGCTTGGGGAGTGCGTCACCGGGTGTGTGTTCGCCGGCAGGTGCGCCGCCGGCAGCTGTGGTCATGGTGGCCATGCCGCTCAGGTGCGCGCTGGCCACATAAAGATTCCATGAGGATCCCGTGAGTCCGGCGTAAGCAAAACGGGGGAATCCTGCGCCGCCCTCTCGACCTTCGCCCCAACAGCGCGCACCTTCCGGCGCATCATGACGACGCGCATTTCGATCGCTGCCCAACCCGCGGAAGGGTTGCCGGCCTTTGCGGCCGCCCTCCTGCTGGTCGCCGCCTCGACGGTGATCGGCCTTGCCATGGCGCCTTATTGGGGTACCGGCGCGGTCGACCTCGTCTATCTGCCCGCCGTCCTCGCGGCGGCCGCTTTTGCCGGGCGCGGCCCCGCTCTGCTCGCGGCGATTGGGTCGGCGCTCGCCTATAATTTCTTCTTCACGGTGCCGCTCCGGACCTTCCGCATCCACAGCCCGGCCGATTTGGTCACCGTGATTATGCTATTCCTGGTCGCGCTCGTGACCTCGACCCTCGCCTCGTCCTTGCGCCGTCAGGCGAGCCTTGCAGCCGCGCATGCCGACCGCAACGCGACGATTGCCGGCCTCGCCCGGTACCTTCTCAGCTGCGCGGACGCGCAGGAGATCGCCGATGCCACCGTCGCCGAGCTCTCCTCTCTGTTCGGCTGCAACGCCGTGATGCTGACCGGCGCGGCCGACCCGCGCATCGTCGCCGCGCGGCCCGGCTCCGCGGCGCTGACGCCGAGCGACCTGGCCGCCACCGCCGTGGTGCTGACGACCGGCGAGCGGACGGGCCGCGGCCTTGCCGGGGTGACGACGATCGAATGGCAGCTTCACCCGGTTCGCTCCGCCAGCGACATCCTCGCCGCGGTCGCCCTCGCGCGCGACGATGGCCAGCCGGCCGTGTCCCGCGACGAACTGTCCCTGCTCGACAGCCTGCTCGACCAGGTTGCGCTGGCGCTGGAACGCGCGCGCGCGGACGCGGAAGCGCGCGATCTCGCCACGGTGCGCGAGCGCGACCGGTTGCGCGCGACGCTGTTGTCGACGGTCGGCGAGGAGCTGAAGCCGCCGCTCCACGCACTGGTCGCCGCCGCCGCCGCATTGCGCCGCACCGGCGGGGCGGACAAGGAGCAATTGTCGGTCGTCACCACCGAGGTGACCCGGCTGCAGCGCTACCTCGACAATCTGCTGCAACTCGGCCCCGCTCCGGACGAGCAGCCGTTCGAGACCGGCGGCGTGACGATCGACCTGTATCACCGCACCGTGCTCCGCGACGGCGCACCGGTTCACCTCACGCCCAAGGAATATGCGGTGCTGGCGGAGCTCGCCAAATATCGCGGCCGCGTGCTGGGGCACGCCCATCTGCTCAAAAGCGCTTGGGGCCCCGCATATGAACGCCAGACCGACTATCTGCGCGTCGCGATCCGTGCCCTCCGCCAGAAATTGGAGCGCGATCCCGCCCGCCCCAGGCTGATCGTCAACGAACCTTCGGTCGGCTACCGCCTCGTCGCCTGAGCTTGCCGGGCGGTATTGCAGCCCCCATTTCCTGCTCTGGCGTCCTCCACAGAACAGAAGTAGAACTCGGCCCCTATGCTGACTCACATCCTTCAGCTGCGGTGTTCCGCATGCTGACCCACATTCAGGTGCGCGGCGCGCGCGAGCATAATCTCAAGGGCGTCGACCTCGACCTGCCGCGCGACAAGCTCATCGTGATCACCGGCCTGTCGGGTTCGGGCAAGTCGAGCCTCGCCTTCGACACCATCTATGCCGAGGGGCAGCGGCGTTACGTCGAGTCGCTCTCCGCCTATGCGCGCCAGTTCCTCGAGCTGATGCAGAAGCCGGACGTCGATCACATCGAAGGCCTCTCGCCCGCCATTTCGATCGAGCAGAAGACGACCAGCCGCAACCCGCGCTCGACCGTCGCGACCGTCACCGAAGTCTATGACTATATGCGCCTGCTCTGGGCGCGCGTGGGCATCCCCTACAGCCCCGCGACCGGGGAGCCGATCGCTGCGCAGCAGGTCAGCCAGATGGTCGATCGCGTCATGGCCCTGCCCGAGGGCACGCGCGCCTATCTGCTCGCCCCCGTCGTGCGCGGCCGCAAGGGCGAGTATCGCAAGGAGCTGGCCGAGTGGCAAAAGGCCGGCTTCACCCGCGTCCGCATCGACGGCCAGTTCCACGAGATCGACGAAGCCCCGGCGCTCGACAAGAAATACAAGCACGACCTGGAAGTGGTGGTCGACCGCATCGTCGTGCGCCCAGGCATCGAGAGCCGCCTCGCCGACAGCTTCGAACAGGCGCTGAAGCTGGCGGACGGGTTGGCGTATGTCGATCCGGCTGATCCTCCAAAGCCGGACACCCAAACTCCGTTCGCTTCGAGCGAAGTCGAGAAGCGGGTGGCCGGGGAACACGCCCCCCCGGGCCGCATCGTCTTCTCCGAAAAGTTCGCCTGCCCCGTCTCCGGCTTCACCATCCCCGAGATCGAGCCGCGGCTCTTTTCCTTCAACGCCCCGCAAGGTGCCTGCCCGGCCTGTGACGGCCTCGGCGAAAAGCTGATCTTTGACGAGAACCTCGTCGTCCCCAACGAGACGCTCAGCCTGAAGAAGGGCGCGATCGTGCCCTGGGCGAAGAGCCAGCCGCCCAGCCCCTATTACATGCAGGTGCTGGCCAGCCTTGCCCGCGAGTTCGACTTCGCGCTTGACACGCCCTGGGCCGAGCTGCCGCCGGAGACCCAGCGCGTCATCCTGCACGGCACCGAAGGCCGCCCCGTCACCCTCCGCTTCATCGACGGCCGCAAGAGCTATGAGGTCAAGAAGCCGTTCGAAGGCGTGATCGGCAACCTCAACCGCCGCCTGCTGCAGACCGAGAGCGCCTGGATGCGCGAGGAACTCGGCAAATACCAGTCGGCCCAGCCCTGCGAGACCTGCCACGGCGCCCGCCTCAAGCCCGAGGCGCTGGCGGTGAAGATTGCCGGCCGCGACATCAGCCAGGCCACCCGCCTGTCCGTTGTCGACGCGCTCGCCTGGTTCACCTCGCTCCCGCCGCACCTCTCCGACCAGCAGCGCGCCATTGCCGAGCGCATCCTGAAGGAGATCGTCGAGCGCCTCGGCTTCCTCAACAATGTCGGCCTCGACTATCTGAACCTCGACCGCACCAGCGGCACGCTGTCGGGCGGCGAAAGCCAGCGCATCCGCCTCGCCAGCCAGATCGGCTCCGGCCTGTCGGGCGTGCTCTATGTGCTCGACGAGCCTTCGATCGGCCTCCACCAGCGCGACAACGACATGCTGCTCGCCACGCTGAAGCGGCTGCGCGACCTCGGCAACACCGTGATCGTCGTCGAGCATGACGAGGATGCGATCCGCACCGCCGACTATATCGTCGACATGGGCCCCGGCGCCGGCGCGCATGGCGGCGAGATCGTGGCTCAAGGTGATTTGGCCGAGCTACTCAGCCACGAGAATAGCGTGACCGCCGATTACCTCTCGGGACGGCGAGAAATCGCCGTCCCGACGAAGCGCCGCAAGGGCAATGGCAAGAAGCTGACCGTCCACGGCGCCCGCGCCAACAATCTGCGGGGCGTCACCGCCTCCATCCCGCTCGGCACCTTCACCTGCGTCACCGGCGTGTCGGGCTCGGGCAAGTCGAGCTTCACCATCGACACCCTCTATGCCGGCGCCGCCCGCGCGCTGAACGGGGCGCGGATGGTCTGCGGCCCGTGCGAGAAGATCTCCGGCCTCGAACATTGCGACAAGGTGATCGACATCGATCAGTCGCCGATCGGCCGCACGCCGCGCTCCAATCCGGCCACCTATACCGGCGCCTTCACCCTGATCCGCGACTGGTTTGCCGGGCTCCCCGAGGCGCAGGCGCGCGGCTACAAGCCCGGCCGCTTCTCGTTCAACGTCAAGGGCGGGCGCTGCGAGGCCTGCACCGGCGACGGGCTGCTCAAGATCGAGATGCACTTCCTGCCCGACGTCTATGTGACGTGCGACGTCTGCCACGGCGCCCGCTACAATCGCGAGACGCTGGAGGTGAAGTTCAAGGGCCGCTCGATCGCCGACGTGCTCGACATGACGGTCGAGGACGCCGCCGAGTTCTTCAAGGCGGTGCCCGGCATCCGCGACAAGATGGCGATGCTGGTCGAAGTGGGCCTGGGCTATATCAAGGTCGGCCAGCAGGCGACGACGCTGTCGGGCGGCGAGGCCCAGCGCGTCAAGCTCGCCAAGGAACTCAGCCGCCGCAGCACCGGCAAGACGCTCTACATACTGGACGAGCCGACCACCGGCCTCCACTTCGAAGACGTCCGCAAGCTGCTGGAAGTCCTCCACGCCCTGGTCGAACAGGGCAACAGCGTCGTCGTGATCGAACACAATCTCGACGTCATCAAGACCGCCGACTGGATCATCGACCTGGGGCCGGAAGGCGGCGTCAAGGGCGGCGAAATCCTCGTCACCGGCACCCCCGAAGACGTGGTCAAGGAACCGCGCTCGTTCACCGGCGCGTATCTCGCGCCCCTGCTTTCCAAACCCGTTCGTGTCGAGCGAAGTCGAGACACCGGGTCGAACAAAGCGGAGGCAGCCGCCAGCGCGCCGGCCCGCCGCAAGACCCGAGAACGCGAACCCGCCGAATAAATGTCCCTGATCGCGCTCGCCCTCGCCGCCACGCTCAGGCTGGACCAGGGCGCCCGCGCCTATATCCCCGCGTCAGCGGGCGAAAAGCCCCCGCTCCTCGTCCTCCTCCACGGCGCTGGCGGCACGCCGAACTCGATCCTCGCTGCCTTTCGGCACGAGGCGGAGCGCCACGGCGTCGTCCTGCTCGCCCCCAGGTCACGCGGCCTGACCTGGGACCTGATCGCCCAGGCCCGCCCCCGCACCACCGCCGCTCCGACGCTCGACGAAGACCTGACCCGCATCCGCGCCGCCATGACGGCCTTGAGCACCCGCCGTCCCACCGACCCCGCCCGCACCGCGATCGGCGGCTTCTCGGACGGCGCCAGCACCGCCCTGACGATCGGCCTCGCCCACCCTCAGCTCTTCGGCACGATCCTCGCTTACTCCCCCGGCATGGCCTTCGCCCCGAGCCGCTACGACCCCGCCCAACGCATCTTCATCGCCCACGGCCGCAGCGACACGGTGCTGCCTTTCGCGAACACGGAGCGCAACCTCGTCCCCGGCCTGCAAGCGCGGGTAAAGGTCACCTTCCGCCCCTTCGACGGGGAGCACGGCATGACCGCGGAGGTGCAGGAGGAGGGGGTGGCGTACTTTGCTACCTAAGCGAGCCCATATTCTCAGCGTTTAGCTAATGAGTATCATGCTCTCGAGGGCGCAGCGGGGAATAGTTAACTTGGGCGATTAAACAAATCGTCGCCCCGAGGCTTTGGCTGCTGCTTAGGACGTTCAGCCCGAACCCGATCCGCAATCTGTTTCGCCTCAAGATAAGTCTGAACGTACTGATCGACCCGCGTCTCTGATAGTGGCTTGAGGTCAGACTGCGGGATGAGTGTCGCAAAGACCTCATCTTCCCCGGAGAGATCAACGATTTCTACACTACCAGTTGCCCAATCTCCCTTGCAGTAGGCTTGCAAACCCAAAGTCGCATAGAGACTTAACTTTTCCTCAAGCAGCGCTACTTTGCGCGGTTGAAGAAGCGGGATTATAGGCACACCGTCCTTGACATACCAACAAACAGCCTTGACGTTGATGACAACTTCAGGCCCCCATTCAATTTGCCGGCTCGTGGTAAGTCCTGATTGTGGAAAATCGGCGAATCGTTTGGTTTCTACCGGGTCACGCTCTCCAAGTTCACACAATGCGCGGATGCAAGCTTCAACACGGGGATGAGTTCCTGGAAAGACGATATGCGCGGACGTTGATTTGATGACCCCTCGTCGCGCTGCTGGCATTGCCGCCCAAGTGTGCGCATGAGTGAAGCCAATCTTGGCTTCATCAAACTCAAGCATTCGATCTACAGTGAGTCGCACATTGCCCGCTTCGGTTACGCTCGCAACGGAGAGTGCCAATGGAGCGCTTGAGCGAGTAGCTTTTGTCATTTTTAAATGAGAACAGAACGGGCCCGAGGAGTCAATGGACTGCCCGTTGAATCGGTCTCTCGTGGTGGCGTTGGATCACTTCGTTATCTATTGATCGACCTTTTATAGACCCCTTCCGAAATCGCCGAAGCGTTTCAGCCCAAGGGCCAGATTCCGAATGTGACATGTTCGATAGAATCGATGCAGTATACCTAGAGTAGGACTCAAAGCTACTTCGGATTAAAGGCTCGTAAGGGCCAAGCTTAGCTGAAACAGGAACCTCCCTATTGCACGTGATAGGATTGAAGATTTCCGCTCGAACACTGATCGGTGCCGCTTCGAAGCGCTTAAACTCGTGGAAGATAGAAGGGATGACTGGCCCAAATTCCCACGCCTCGAAGTCTTGTCTAATGAGCGGCTTACCTACGGTAACTAGAAAGTCGGCGTGACAGAAATACAGCAGCTTTTGAAGCTTCATAGGGGATACTGATATCCCCGCTTTGTCGGCCCAATCCAATATAAGGTTGGCAAGGGACTTCGCATCCACCGCCTCAAAACCAGGAGTATCTATCAGGGGTCTACGCCCCGCTACGTCCATCGCCCTGCTCCCTACCTGCGGTCTTCCATAGCATAGACGGAACGTCGCCTTTTCACCGTATTCTCAGCGAGACAAGTACCATCTATCCAAGCGATGAGAACATATCAAGAACGGTAAAACTTTTGTGGAAAACTGTGGCGCCTTTGTCGCAGCCGCAGATGCTGCACACACGTGCAAACTCCCACCACTCCGACCCAGAACGACCCTAAAGAAGTTAAGGTCTTGCGGCATGCCTCGCCGTCGCGCATTCCGGCTCCAGCGGAAATCCAAGGGCAAGCAGATGAAAAAGATCAGCATTTTCAACAATAAGGGCGGGGTCGGCAAAACCACCTACATGTATCACGTCGCGCACCTTCTGGCAGAGAGGAGTCTCTGCGTCCTAATGGTAGATTGCGATAGTCAATGTAACCTGACAGCATACACCCTTTCCGACGCGGCGATTCGCAGGGCATGGTCGGCCGATGGAAATAGCATCTATCGTGCGATAGAGCCGGTCTATCGAACTACCGGCGACATTCGGAACCGAGCGCCGACCCCCGTGCCAAATGCGCGTGGAGACCTCCATATAATTCCCGGGGATTTGAGGCTCACAGATTTTGAAGACGTCCTGGGCGATACGTGGAGTGGCGCTCGCGGCGGAAGCGAGCCAGCCTTGCGCGCGCAGTCTGCGATCCATCGCTATATTAGCTGGGCAGCAGACAGAGTTTCTGCTGATTTAGTCCTCATCGATTTAGGGCCTAACTTGGGCGCTTTGAATCGAGCTGTCCTCGCCACCAGTGATTACTTCATTACTCCTGTTGCCCCGGACCTCTTCTCGATCCAAGGTACCGAAAATCTCGGCAACAAATTGATCTCTTGGCGGCGCGATTGGGATCTATGCAATGCCTCTTGGCATGATCCTACGCTGTCGATTCCCTCGGGTCAGCCAACCTACTTGGGCTACGTCATTCAGCGGCACAATTCGATCCAACTCCACTGGAATGACGGAGGGGTGGCAAATTTACGGTAACGAGCTTGAAGGTGCTATCAAGGAGAACATCGTCGATAAGCTAACGCCAATTGGACAAGTAGTTGCGTGGGAAGATGCCGACTACAAACTTGGTCAAATCCCTAATCTTCACAGTCTTATTCCGTATTCGATGGATGCCCGGAAACCTATATTTTACTGCAACTCTGGAGATGGCTTGAGAGGCGCACATATAGCGTCTGCTCGGGACTCGGCTGATCATTTTCAAGAGATAGTAGATACGCTCGAACAAGTGGCGGGATGGTGAAATCTCACCACCGCGCCAAGCTCACATCCGCCTGCGCTCCCGCTCGTCCGCGTAGGTCTAGCGGATCGGGTCCACGCCGGGTGGAGCGGGGGGCGGCTGTTGCGGACGAAGGCGGGCGCCATGTCGCGGCCGTGCATCCAAATAAATTGCTGGTCCACAGCCATAGCTGTTCCAGCATCACCGCCCTCAACGCGCTCACAAATGCCCGGCCCACCACGCCTCCGACACGATCGCGATCGGCACGCCGCTTTCGCGCAGGTCGACGGCCTTCATGATCTTGGTTCCGAAGCTTGAGTGCTTCCAGCTTTCGGTCGCGTACATGCCGATCACCAGCACGTCGGTGCTGCGGGTAAGGCTGCCGCACTCGCCGCCGCGCCCGGTCACGGCCGCTTGGCACTCCTTGCGCTGGCCGAAGTTGAAGGTGCCGGTGAAGCAGTAACGCCGATCCCTGAACGTCAGCGCCGGTGCCGGATCGCACAGCGGCAGGGTCGTCGCCTTCATCACCTCGCCCAGCTCGAAGTCGCGATTCGAAAAGCTGTTCAGCGTGTCGAGCAGGTCGCGGCATTCCTCGGGGTCGGCGATGCCGTCCGCGAGGATGAGGTTCACCCGCTGGTACAGGCGCCGCACCATCGGCTGGTCGCTGATCGCCATATTGGCCGCGAGCCACTTCTGCAGGAACTCGACCTCAGCCTGGTTGATCATCCCGTCCGCCGCGATCCCGCGCGCAAGGCCGACCAGCTCGTCAATCTGCCGATCGGTGATCCGATCGCCGCCGACCTGGTTGTAGAACTGCTCGCCCTGCATGCCCCCCCCGCCGTCACCCCGGACTTGATCCGGGGTCCACCTTCTTTCCCCGGCTGCAGCAGAAGGGAAGGTGGATGCCGGATCAAGCCCGGCACGACAGGCAAGAAGCATCAGGGCAGGTTCCTCGGCGGCGGCGCCTTACCCGGCGTCTTCAGCAAAGGTTCGAAGCCCCAATCCTCGGCCAGGTCCCGCCAGGACGGGTTAGCCTTTTCGATCAGCGCCAGCTTCCAGTCGCGACGCCAGTTCCCTTCGACAAGCTCAGGACAGGCTTCAGCTGCTTTTCGCGCGCGATCGCGCCTGTCATGTCGCCGCCTGCCCCGAAACAGACCAGACCTGTCCTGAGCCTGTCGAAGGGCGCTTGCAGCCATAGCGTTCCGTGAACCCCTGGAAGCTGCCCTCCCGATGCTGCCATACGCGGCCGAGCAGGTCCGAGGTGACGCCGATGTAAAGCGTGCCGCGAAAGCCGCTCGCCATGATGTAGACCGCAGGGAGCTTGTCGCCGTGCATCTCACAACCCCTGTTCGTCTTGGCGGACTTGATAGAAGCTAAGGTGGACCGCGGATCGAGTCCGGGGTGACGGAGGAGAATGAACGGTCCCGCTGGCAATCGCATGGGCCAGTATGCGGGCGAGCGACAAAATCCTGTCCTACACCGTGCCGACCGCGTTACATCGGAGCGGTCGGTGCTCCTCGGGCCCGGCGACATGTTGGAAAAGGGCGTTTTGCTGCGAACATTCGTGACCATTCGCGCTTTGCGTGCCCCGGTTCAGCCGCGCCGCGAGAGTGAATCCCGCGTCGGACGGTGCTTTCGGCACCGCCGGCCGATCGCGCCACCGGCGCTGGATTTAGCTTCGGCTAAATCCTAGCGTGGCGCGATGTGCAACGAAGTCCGTCGTCGGATCGCGCTAGGGCAGCTGCGCGAGGATTGGGGTCAGACGCGCATTCCCCTGGTCTTTCCGGAAGGGGCGCCCAACATGGCGCCGCTGGAAAGCATCCGCATCACCGATCCGGCCGTCATCATCCGCGCCGCCGGCGGTCCGGACCAGGCCGAGGCGGTCACCCGCCGCTGGAGCTGGCCCGGCACCCACGGCAAGCCGGTCTATAATTTCCGCTCCGATGGCCGCGAGTTCCGCTCCGGCCGCTGTCTCATACCAGTCGACGGCTTTTTCGAATTCACCGCGCCTGCGGACCCCAAGCAGAAGCGCAAGGACAAGTGGCTGTTCACCCTCGCCGACCATGACTGGTTCTGCATCGCAGGCCTGTGGCGCAGCGATCCGGCGGTGGGCGAGGCGTTCACCCTGCTCACCTGCCCGCCCGGACTTGACACCGCGCCTTATCACAGCCGCCAGATGGTCGTGCTCGGCCGCGACGCCTGGGCAAGCTGGCTCGACCCGGCCGTCCCCGCCGCGCAGCTCTGCCAGCCGCTCCCGGCCGGCAGCCTGCAGGTCAGCCGCGTTTGAACGGCGCCATCTCGCCCATGAACGCCGCCTCGCGCGCCACCGCCGCCCGCTCCCGCTCCAGAAAGTCGGCGATGGCGGCGCGGAAACCGGGATCGGGGATGAAGTGCGCGGACCAGGTCGGCACCGGCACATAGCCGCGGGCGAGCTTGTGCGAACCCTGCGCACCCGCCTCGACCGTCTGCAGCCCGCGCGCGATGGCGGCATCGATCGCCTGGTAATAGCAGAGCTCGAAATGGAGGAACGGCACTTCCTCGGTCGCGCCCCAATAGCGGCCATAGAGCGTGTCGGCGCCGATCAGGTTCAGCGCGCCGGCGATCGGCACCCCGTCGCGCAGCGCCAGGATCAGCAAAGTGCGGTCCGCCAGCCGCTCGCCGAGCAGGGAGAAGAAGCGGCGGGTGAGGTAGGGCCGGCCCCATTTCCGGGATCCGGTGTCCTGGTAAAAGGTCCAGAAGGCGTCCCAATGCGCCTCGGTCAGCTCCGCGCCAGTCAGGTGGCGGATCTCCAGCCCCTCGACCGCGGCGGCGCGCTCCTTGCGGATCGCCTTGCGCTTGCGGGAGGACAGGTCGGCGAGGAAGTCGTCGAAGCTCTGATAGCCGCGATTTTGCCAGTGGAACTGGCTGTCGGTGCGGATCAGCCAGCCGGCCGCCTCGAACAGCGGCACCTGATCCGGCGCGACGAAGGTGGCGTGGGCGGATGACAGCCCGCTCTGCACCGTCACCGCTTCGATCGCCGCGATCAGCTGCGGCGCCGCGCTCTCGTCGCGCAGCAGCAGCCGTGGACCGGGCACCGGTGAAAAGGGCACGGCAACCTGGAGCTTCGGGTAATAGCGGCCGCCCGCCCGCTCCCAGGCATCGGCCCAACTATGATCGAACACATATTCGCCCTGGCTGTGGCTCTTGGCATAGGCCGGCGCCACCGCCACCGGCCGCCCGTCCTCACCGTCGACGATGATCGGGATGGGCTGCCACCCCGTCCGCGCCGTCGCCGATCCGGACTCTTCGAGGGCGGACAGGAAAGCATGGCCGACGAACGGATTGCCGCTGCCGGCGCAGGCGTCCCAGTCGGCGGGGTCGATCGAGGCCACGCTCTGGCCGATCCGCGCCACGAACTCGGAGGAGGAATCGGCCATGGCATCGATGTAGGATGCCACTGCCGCCGCGGCTAGCGGCTGAGGACGATCAGCTCGGTCCGACGGTTCTCGAAGCGGCCTTGGCCGGTCTGGTTGGAAGCGACCGGGTTGCTCTCGCCGCCGCTCACCGCTTCGATCCGGTCCTCGTCCACCCCTTCGCCGGTCAGCGCCCTGGCGACGCTGCGCGCTCGGGCATAAGCGAGCCGCTGGTTGGGCAGCTCGCCGCCGCTCGCATCGGTATAGCCGACCACCCGCACCCGGGCATTGGGATATGCGTTCAGCACGCGCGCCAGATTCTCCAGCTCGTTTTCGTCATCGTCGCGGATGTCGAACCTTCCGGTGTCGAAGTTCAGCCGGTCGAAGCTGAACGTCTTCGGCGCCGCCTCCTGCGAGGCCAGATAGGCCTGTACGTCATAGGAGAGGGTATTCGGCGCCAGCTCGACCGTCTTGCCGTTGGGCAGCGCGACCGGTGCCGCGGCGGGCTCGGCAACACCGGTCTGGCTGGCGGCCGGGACGGTGGCGGCCGGTTCGGCCCCGTCCCGGTCCTGCAGCAGCACAACGAGCAAGATCAGAGCGAGCAGCCCGGCGAGGATCCACGGCAGCCATTTGCGCAGGTCGATGGGCGCCGCGCCGCCGCGGTGCGGCCGCCGCCCGTGGAGGATGTCGAGCGCGCGCTGGTTCAGCCGCACGCTGTCCGCCTCAACCCGGTCGATCAGGTCGGCCGCGACATAATGATGCTCGCCGTCCGGCGTGCTGTCCTTGGCCAGCTTCAGGCCGAAGCGGTCCGACTCATCGACATTGCCGATCCGCTGCCCGTCCGGCGTCAGCACCGGCATTCCGGGCCGGATCACATGCGGCTGAAGCATCGACACTCTCCCTGTTTTCTGCCGGGTAAACAGAAAAAGGGTCGAACGGTTTCCTTGGCGCGATCAGGCGATCCGGTCGCGCAGTTCCCGCTTCAGCACCTTGCCGATCGGGCTGCGCGGCAGCTGATCGACGGCGTGCAGCGCCGATAGCCGCTGCGTCTTGCCGAGCTTCGCATTGGCAGCGGCGAGCACGGCATCCTTGTCGCCGCCGTGAACAAGGACGGCGAAGCCGACCGGCGTCTCGCCCCAATCCGGGTGCGGCACGCCCACCACCGCGGCCTCGACCACGCCCGGCTCGGCCGCGAGCACGGCTTCCAGGTCCGACGGGTAGATGTTGAACCCGCCCGAGATGATCATGTCCTTGGTGCGGTCCATCAGGATCAGGAAGCCGTCCTCATCGAAGCGGCCGACATCGCCGTGGCGGATGAAGCGGCGGCCGTCGCCGTCGAACCATTCCGCGGCGCGGCTGGCCTCCTCCCGCCCCTTATAGCCGCTCATCATCATCGGCCCGCGCCCGACCACCTCGCCGACCCCGCCCGGTGGCACTTCCCTACCGCCCTCGTCGATCAGCTTCATCTCACTATTGGGCGCGACCCGGCCGACCGTATGGAGCTTGTCGGGAAACTCGTGCGCGACGAGCACGCAGGAGGCGCCACCTTCGGTCATGCCGTAAAACTCGATCAGCCCGCCCGGCCAGCGATCGAGAATGTCGCGCTTCAGCTCGGCCGCGAACGGCGCGCTGGTGCAGAATTTGAGGCGATAGCTGGAAAGGTCGAAGCGATCGAACTCGGGCAGCGCCATCAGCCGCCGATACTGGACCGGCACCAGCATCGTGTGGGTGACGCGGTAGCGTTCCGACAGCTCGAGGAACCGCAGCGCGTCGAACTTCTTCATCAGCACCACGCTGCCGCCAAAGCCGAGGCAAGGCAGAAAGCTGACCAAGGTCGTGTTGGAGTAGAGCGGCGTCGACAGCAGCGTCACCGCATTCCGGTCATACACCCCGGCACGCGCGAGATAGTTCCAGCGCATCTGGTGCGACTGGACGATGCCCTTGGGCGTGCCGGTCGTGCCCGACGAATAGATGATGTTGAACGGGTCGTCGGGGCCGATCTCGACCGGCGTGGCGCGGCTGCCTTCAACAGGAAGCCAGCCATCCAGGTCATGGAGCGAGATCCGCTCAACGCCGCCCGGCACCTCCAGCTGAATGTCAGGATCGGCGAAGAGGTGGCGCGCGCCGCTGTCCTTGAGCATGGCAGTCAGCGCTTCTGGCGAGGCGGAAGTGGTCAGCGGCGCCGCGGCGGCACCGGTGCGGATCGCGGCCAGGAACACCGCGCTATAGGCGATAGAGTTCAGTCCGACGATCGCCACCGCGTCGCCCTTGCCGACGCCATCCCCCTGCAGCCGCGCCGCGATCCGCTCGACCAGGGCATCCAGCTCGCCCCAGCTGATCGCGCGCTGCTCGTCGGCGATCGCGAGCTTGTCCGGCTGCTCGGCCGCCAGCGCCCGGAATAGCTCCGAATGGTCGGTGAAAGGCTCGGCGAGAAGTTCAGCGGACGAGCGTGACAAAGCTGTATCCCTCGTGGTCTTCGCGAGCGGCTTCCCGCCAGCCGGTGAAGGGGGGCACGATCGTGTCGCCTTCCGGGCTGCCATGCACCTCGGTCAGTTCGATCCGGTCGGCCAGGGGCTCGAACAGCCGGAAAATGTCCGCTCCGCCGACAACCGACACGCGCCCGCCATCGGCCAGTGCAAGCGCGTCATCAACGGTACACGCCACTTCAGCGCCTTCGGCTGACCAATCGCCGCGAGTCAGCACGATGTGACGGCGGCCCGGCAGCAGCTTCGGCAGGCTCTCGAACGTCTTGCGGCCCATGATCATCGGAGCGCCCAGTGTCAGCGCCTTGAATCGCTTCAGATCCTCGGGAATGCGCCAGGGAAGCGCCCCGTCTTTGCCGATCACGCCATTTTCGGCGCGGGCAATGACGAAGACCACTTCCGGCTTCACGCGCCGTGGCGGGTCTGGTTGAGCTGCGGCGCGCGATATTCGCCCTGTCGCTGCAGCATCCAGCCGGGGTATTCGGGCGGCAGCTTGCTCGCGGCATCGAGCTTGGCCAGCTCGTCGGCGGTGAGTTCCACTTCGGCGGCGGCAATGTTGTCGGTCAGCTGCTCGACCCGCTTCGCACCGACGATCACGCTGGACACGGCCGGCTGGTGCAGCAGCCAGGCGAGCGCGATCCGCGCGACCGAAACGCCGCGGGCCTCCGCGATCGGCTTCATGACGTCAATCACGTCATAGGCGCGGTCCTTGTTGACCGGCGGGAAGTCGAACCCCGCGCGGCGGCCGCCATCGCCCTTCTCATCCTCGCGGCTGTACTTGCCCGACAGCAGACCGCCGGCGAGCGGGCTCCAGACCATCAGGCCCACGCCCTCGCTCTGCAGCATCGGCACAATCTCGCGCTCGAGGTCGCGGCCGGCGATCGTATAATAGGCCTGCAGGGATTCGAACCGGGCGAGGTTCAGCCGCTCAGACGTGCCGAGCGCCTTCATGATCGACCAGGCCGCCCAGTTCGACACCCCGACATAGCGCACCAGTCCGCGCTGGACGAGATTGTCGAGCGCGCGCAGCGTCTCCTCGACCGGCGTCGCCGGATCCCAGCCGTGCATCTGGTAAAGGTCGATATGATCTAGCTGCAGCCGCTTCAGGCTGGCTTCGACCTGGTTCATGATGTGGTAGCGCGACAGGCCGCGGTCATTCGGGCCCTTGCCCATCGGCCCCATCGCCTTGGTCGCGACGACCACCTGATCCCGGGCGATGCCGAGGTTGCGGAGCGCCTGCCCTGTGATCTGCTCCGAAAGGCCCTCGGAATAAACGTTTGCCGTGTCGATGAAGTTGATACCGGAATCGATCGCGGTCTTCACCAGCGCATCGGAATCGGACTGGTCGAGTTGGCCGATCGCCGTCCACATGCCCTGCCCGCCGAACGTCATCGTGCCGAGGCAGAGTTCCGAGACATAGAGGCCGGTACGGCCGAGCTTGTTATAGCGCATGGGACAACTCCTCAGACGGCGACGGGAGCTGCGATGTGGGGGTGGGGATCGTAGCCGGCAACCGCGAAATCCTCGAGCCGGTAGTCGAAAATGCTGTCCGGCCGGCGGAGCAGCTCGAGCTTCGGGAAAGGGCGGGGTTCACGGGCGACCTGCTCGGCAACCAGATGCTCGTGGTTCAGATAGACGTGCACGTCGGCGCCCATCCAGACAATCTCGCCGGGCTCCAGATCGCATTGCTGGGCGAGCATCCGGAGGAGGAGGGCCGCCTCGAAAATGTTGAAGCCGAAGCCGAGACCCAGGTCGCAGCTGCGCTGATAGAGGATGCCCGACAGCCGGCCGTCCGCCACATGATATTGGTAGGTCATGTGGCACGGCGGCAGCGCCATGCGGTCGAGTTCGGCCACGTTCCAGCCGGTGAAGATGTGGCGGCGGGAGGCGGGATTGTGCCTCAGGCCATGCACCAGCGCCTCGATCTGGTTGATCGTGCCGCCCTTGCCATCGGGCCAGGCGACCCATTGCTTGCCATAGACCGGGCCGAGATCGCCCCATTCAGCAGCAAACGCGTCGTCTTCGACGATGCGCGCCTCGAACGCGTCCCGGTCGATCGCCTCGCCAGTTTCGCGGCGAAAGCGGTCGAGCGGCCAGTCGGTCCAGATATGCACGCCCTGTTGGACCAGCGGGCGGATATTGGTGTCGCCGGAGAGGAACCAGATCAGCTCCTTGACCGCCGATTTCCAGAAGATCCGCTTGGTGGTGAGCAGGGGTACGGTGCCGTTCGACAGGTCGAAGCGCATGGTGACGCCGAACAGCGAGCGCGTGCCGACGCCCGTGCGGTCGCGCCGCTCGCTGCCCTCGGCCCAGGCCCGCCGCATGGCGTCCAGATACTGCTTTTCCGGGTGAGTCATTGCGGCGGTCTTTGCGCGACCGGGCATGGCTCCACAAGCCGCTTGCAAGCGATGTAATGTTGTATCATCCTGCGCTCACGGTCCGCAGAGGCCGAGTCACAGGAGACGATGCCATGACCGCAGACGGATTCCTCAACCAACGCCAGCGCCATCCGGTCGCGATGGCCGCGGCAATCGCCATCAACCTCGCCGCGGTGACCGCCGTGCTGCTCGCCAAATCGGGCTATGTGGTCATCAAGCCCGATCCGTTCATACTCATCCATCCCACGGAGCCGCCGGTGCCAGAGCCCGTCACTGAGAAACAGCCCGAGATCAAACGGCCCACGAAGTCGCCGTTCGTTCCGCCGCGCGAGGTCCCGACCAAGGCCGAACCGAGCGATCCGACGATCGAAGGCACTGGCTCTTTGCCCCCGTTCGGAAACAGCGGCGCTGGAACAGGGACGCGCATAGAGCCGACGCCCACGCCGACCCAAACCGCCACGCCCCAACCGGTCACCGTGGGCGCCGAGCCGCTGCCGAGCGCGATCCGTGACTTCCAGCCGCCTTATCCCTCGCAGCTGCTCCGCACCGGGGTCGAAGGCAAGGCCGTCGTACGCGTGCTGATCGGCACCGATGGCCGGGTGAAGCAGGTCGCGATCATCTCCGCCGACGATCCGCTGTTCGCCGACGCGACCGAGCGGCAGGCGCTGCGCAAATGGCGCTTCAGGCCCGCGACTCGAGACGGCGTGGCGATCGAAAGCTGGAAACAGATGACCGTCCGGTTCGAGATCAAGAGCTGAGGCTGGCAAGCGGGGCACGGGCCGCCTATCTTCCCCCCATGTCCCGCTTCCACCGCTACAATCCCCTGACCGGGCTCAAGGACCTGCGCAGCTTCCTCGGCACGCGGCAAAAGCATGAGCTCGTCTTCGCCTTCCTGGCCGTGGTGGTGACGGTCACGATCATCGCTGGTTTCTATCTGGACTCCGGCGACCTGAAGAAGCCTTGGCAGCGCGACGTGCAATATGTCGAAAGCTGGCCGCTCAACCGCACCGACGCCGAGATCGTCGCCGCGCAGAAGACGGACGCCAAGAACCGCGCGATCCGCGAGGCCGCCGAGAAGAAGCGGCAGGAAGAGAATCGCCGCTCCTTGAAAAAGATCGACGACGCGCTGACGCGGTGGGGCTTCTGAGCGACGAAGCGCGCTGGATGGGCGCCGCGCTCGCGCTCGCGGAGCGCGGTCGCGGGCGAACCGCGCCCAATCCGAGCGTCGGCTGCGTGATCTTGAAGGACGGCCGGGTGATCGGCCGCGGCTGGACCCAGCCCGGCGGCCGCCCGCATGCCGAGGCGGTGGCCTTGGCGCAGGCCGGCGCTGAAGCGCGAGGCGCGACGCTCTACGTCACGCTCGAACCCTGTGCGCATGTGAGCGCCCGCGGTCCTGCCTGCGCCGAGCTGATCGTCGCGGCGGGTGTGAAGCGGGTCGCCGCCGCCATGCAGGATCCCGATCCGCGCACCTGCGGCCTCGGCTTCGAGCGCCTCCGCTCTGCTGGAATCGAGGTCGTATCGGGCATCCGGGAGGCGGAGGCGCGGGCCGCCATCGCCGGTTTCCTGGCGCGGCGGGCGCTTGGCCGACCGTTCGTCACCCTGAAGCTTGCAACGTCGCTCGACGGCTGCATCGCGCTTGCGGACGGCACCAGCCGTTGGATCACCGGCGCGCCGGCGCGGGCGCATGCGCATCTCGAACGGAGCCGGCACGAGGCGATCCTGGTCGGGCGCGGCACCTGGGAGGTGGATGCGCCGAAGCTGGACGTGCGGCTGGAGGGGCTGGAAGCGCAGTCGCCGATGCGTGTCGTCCTTTCCTCGTTCCCCGGCGAAGGCCGGGGCCGAACTTCGGAGCGCACTGGACCCCGGCCTTCGCCGGGGAACATCATTGATTCTCCCGACCAGATCGCCACCCTCCCCGGCGACCACCTCCTCGTCGAAGGCGGGGCGCAGACCGCAGCCGCCTTCCTGCGCGCCGAATTGGTGGATCGGCTCCTGCTCTACCGCGCGCCGATCCTGATCGGCGGCGGCAAGGCGTCGCTGGGCGACATCGGCCTTGCCGACCTCGCCGCAGCGCACGGGCGGTGGCAATTGGCGGACGCGCGGATGCTTGGCAGCGACCGGCTCGAAGTCTACGTGCGACAGCGCTGACATATGTTCACCGGAATCATCACCGACGTCGGGACCATCGAGTCCGTGGAGCAGCGGGGCGACACGCGCGCCGTCGTGCGGACCGCGTTCGACATGGCGACGGTCGATCTCGGCGCGTCGATCGCCTGCTCGGGCGTGTGCCTGACAGTGGTGGACAAGGGACCGGGCTGGTTCGCGGTCGACATTTCGGGCGAGACGATCAGACGCACCGCGCAGGGCCAATGGACCGCGGGTCGCAGCCTCAATCTCGAACGGGCGATGAAGCTGGGCGACGAACTGGGCGGCCATATCGTCACCGGCCATGTCGATGGCGTGGCCGAAGTGGTCGGCATCTGCCCGGAAGGCGACTCCAAGCGGATCGGCTTTCGAGTGTCTTCCGACCTAGCGCCGTTCATCGCGACCAAGGGCTCGATCACGATCGACGGCGTGTCGCTGACCGTCAACCAGGTCGCCGATCAGCCGGACGGCAGCACGCACTTCTCGATCAACCTGATCCCGCACACCCAGGCGGTGACCACGCTCGGCGCACTTGCCCAGGGCCAGGCCGTCAACATCGAGATCGACGTGCTCGCCCGCTACCTCCAGCGCATGGAATATTATCGTGGCAAATCCTGAAGTCAGCCGCCTGCGCCACGCCTATCTCTCCAGCCCCGAAGAGATCATCGACGAAGCGCGCAACGGCCGCATGTTCATCCTGGTCGATGACGAGGACCGGGAGAATGAAGGCGATCTGGTCATCCCCGCGCAGATGGCGACGCCGGACGCGATCAACTTCATGGCGAAGCACGGCCGGGGCCTGATCTGCCTGGCCTTGTCCAAGGCGCGCGTCGACCAGCTAGGTCTCAATCTGATGAGCCGCAACAACGGCACCCGGCACGAGACTGCCTTCACCGTGTCGATCGAGGCGCGCGAAGGCGTGACGACCGGCATCTCCGCCGCGGACCGGGCGCGCACCATCTCCGTCGCGATCGACGGCTCCAAGAGCGCGGACGACATCGTCACGCCGGGCCATGTGTTCCCGCTGGTCGCGCGCGACGGCGGCGTGCTGGTCCGCGCGGGCCACACGGAAGCGGCCGTCGACGTTTCGCGTCTCGCTGGCCTCAACCCGTCCGGCGTGATCTGCGAGATCATGAAGGACGACGGGACGATGGCGCGTCTCGACGACCTCATCGCCTTCGCGCAGCTTCACAACCTCAAGATCGGCACCATCCGCGACCTGATTGCCTATCGCCGCCGCCACGACCATCTGGTCGAGCGCCGCGCGGAGATGACCTTCCAGAGCCGCTGGGGCGGCGACTGGAAGGCGGTCACCTTCGTCAACAAGGTCACCGGCGACGAGCTGATCGCGCTGCAGAAAGGCCGCATCGATCCGGCCAAGCCGACGCTGGTGCGCATGCATACCATGTCGATGTTCGTCGATGTGTTCGGCGAAGAGAGTGAGCGCGCCGGGCTGCTGTCCAAGTCGATGGAAGCGATCGGCGAAGCGGGCGCTGGCGTGATCGTCGTCATCAACAAGCCGATGAAGGGCATCGTCAGCCGGTTCATGCAGCTGCGTGCCGAGGGCAAGGGCGCTGGCGCGCCCGAGGTTGAGGAGCTGCGCGATTACGGCATCGGCGCGCAGATCCTGGCCGAGCTCGGCGTGCACGACATGGTGCTGCTGACCAACACGCACCACACGCTTGTGGGCCTCGAAGGCTATGGCCTGTCGATCGTCGGCGAACAGGCGATCCCCGGAACGGGCGGAGAATAATGGCCAATATCCTCATCGTCGAAGCGCGCTTCTACGAGCATCTGAACGACCTGCTGCTGGACGGCGTCCGCACGGCGCTGGACGCCGCAGGGCATAGCCACGAAACGGTGACGGTGCCCGGCGCACTGGAAGTGCCGGGGGCGATCGCGCTGGCGGCAGAGACGGGGCGCTATGACGCCTTTGTCGCACTCGGCGTGGTGATCCGCGGCGAAACCTATCATTTCGAGGTCGTCTCGAACGAAAGTGCGCGGGGCATCATGGCGCTGACGCTCGACGGGCTCGCAATCGGCAATGGTATATTGACGGTCGAGAACGAAGCCCAGGCGCTCGCCCGCGCCCGCCGCACGGAAAAAGACAAAGGGGGCGAAGCGGCCAAGGCGGCGCTCGCCATGCTGGCGCTGCGGCACAGGTTCGCAAACTAAGCGCTCGGTCCTGAGCGGAGTGCAGCGAAGTCGAAGGGCGTCGGTGCCACGCCCCTCGACTACGCTCGGGACGAGCGAAGAGTGACGTGCATGGGATGGGTTGTTAACCGCAACACGCTTTAGCTACACTCCTGTCAGTTAGTCGGGAGTCCGCTTGTGGCCCATGCGCACACCATTGAGGCCAATCCGCACTGGCTTCCGCTCAATCCGAAGCGCGCGGTGGAGCATATCCCGGGCGAGGATGGCTGGCCGTTCGTCGGCAACACGCTGAAATTGCTGAAGGACCCGCTCCGGTTCGGCAACCGCATGGTCGCGACCTACGGACAGGTCTATCGCAACAATGCGTTCGGCGGGCCGACCATTCAACTGGTCGGGCCGGAAGCGAACGAGCTGGTATTGTTCGATCGCGACAGGCTCTTTTCGTCCGAACAGGGCTGGGGCCCGATGCTCAACCTGCTTTTCCCGCGTGGGCTGATGCTGATGGACTTCGACAAGCATCGCGCCGACCGCCGGACATTGTCGGTGGCGTTCAAGCCCGAGCCGATGCGGCATTATGCCGAGCAGCTCAACCGCGGCATCGCGCGCGCGGTCACCGAGTGGCAGGGCAAGCCGATCCGCTTCTACGACGCGATCAAGGCGCTGAGCCTCGATCTTGCCGCGGAAAGCTTTCTCGGCATGGAGCTTGGGCCCGAGGCGACGAAGATCAACAAGGCGTTCGTGGACGAGGTGCAGGCTTCGGTCGCGCCGATCCGCGTGCCGGTGCCGGGCACGGCCATGCACAAGGGCGTCAAGGCGCGCGAATATCTGATGGACCTGTTCCTGCGCGAAATCCCGAAGCGCCGCAGCGGCGACGGCCAGGATTTCTTCTCGCTCTTCTGCCGGGCGACCGACGAGGAGGGCAAGCCGCTCTCCAATCAGGCGATCGCCGACCATATGAACTTCCTGATGATGGCGGCGCACGACACCATCACCTCGTCCGCGACCAGCCTGATCATGATGCTCGGCCGTAATGCCGAGTGGCAGGACAAGCTGCGCGAGGAGATCGCATCGCTCGGCCTGAACGACGATGAGGGCGTGCCCTATGGCCAGCTCGATCGGCTGGTGCTGACCGAATATGCGTTCAAGGAAGCACTGCGCATGGTACCGCCGGTGCCTTCCATGCCGCGCCGGGCGCTGCGCGACTTCGAGTTCGGCGGCTACAAAATTCCTGCCGGCACGTTCGTCGGGATCAGCATCGCCTACACGCACCGGATGCCGGAACATTGGCCGGAGCCGGAGAAATTCGACCCGATGCGCTTCACGCCCGAAGGGTCGCGCGGACGGCACAAATATGCCTGGGTGCCGTTCGGCGGCGGCGCGCATATGTGCCTGGGTCTGCACTTTGCGACGATGCAGGTGCGCATTCTGATCGCGCAGATCCTGCGCCGCTACCGGATCGAACTGGGACCCGGCGCCGGCGAGACGTGGCAATATTTCCCGATCCCGCGGCCGCGAGATGGGCTTCCCGTGCGGTTCGTGCCGATTTCTTGATCCTCCCCGGCACAGGGAGGTGGACCGCGACGCGAAGCGGCGTGGTGGAGGGGGCCCTTGGCAGAATGCCCCACCCTTGGGCCCCCTCCACCAGCCTTCGGCTGGTCCCCCTCCCCGTTCCGGGGAGGATTGTTCAGGCCGCTTCCCGCTCCAGCGTCGGATAATCGATATAGCCCTCGGGGCCCCGGCTGTACCAAGTGGCCATGTTGTCGGGCGTCAGCTCCGCCCCGGTGCGGAGCCGTTCGACTAGGTCCGGATTGGAAATGAACGGCCGCCCGAAGGCGATTGCGTCGGCGATGCCGCTGTCCAGTGCGGCCTGCGCCGATTCTCCGGTGAAGTCCTGGTTCAGCACGAGCGGCCCGCCGAACACCGGTCGGATGAGCGGCGACACCTTGGGCTCGTCCGATGCGCCGAAGGTGCCGTCCGGCCCCAGCTCGCGGAGTTCCAGAAAGGCGATGCCGATCTCGCTCAGTGCCTTGGCGGCAAGCGGAAAGACCGCGCCGGGATTGCTGTCCTCGACGCCCTGGCTGTTGCCGTTGGGCGACAGGCGCACGGCCGTGCGATCAGCGCCGATCTCGCTCGCAACCGTTTCCGTCACTTCGCGAAGCAGGCGAATGCGGTTCTCTGGCGAGCCGCCATAGGCATCGGTTCGGAAATTGGCATTGTCCCGCAGGAATTCGTCGATCAGATAGCCATTGGCGGCATGGATCTGGACGCCATCGAAGCCGGCCGCCTTCGCATTGCGGGTGGCGCGGCGGTAATCGTCGAGCAGCCGCGGGACCTCGGTCACGTCGAGCGACCGCGCCTCTTCATAGGGCTTCTTGCCGTCATAGGTGTGCGCCTTCAGCGGCAAGGGCGCAGTCGTCGCCGAGGACGAGACCGGCTTTTCGCCGCCCAGGAAATCGGGATGCACCAGCCGGCCCATGTGCCAGAGCTGCACGAAGATGCGGCCGCCGGCGCGGTGTACTGCCTCCGTCACCGGCTTCCACGCCTCGGTCTGCTCGTCGGACCAGATTCCGGGCGCAAAGGGCCAGCCCAGCCCTTCCTGGCTGATTCCTGTCGCTTCGGTGATCAGCAGGCCGGCCGAAGCGCGCTGCGCATAATAAGTCGGCATCAGGTCGCTGGGCACATGCTCGCGGCTCGAGCGGCCGCGGGTGAGCGGCGCCATTAGCACGCGGTTGGGGGCGCTCACCGCGCCAATCTGTATCGGATCGAACAGGCTCGCCATCTTCGGGTCTCCTTTTGCACGGGCGAGATAGGGGTCTATGGGGCCGCATGCACGGGTCCGATCGTCCAAGAAAAAGTTTCGGGGGTGTAAGCAGCTTCGCTTTCGCGGCGCTGCTGGGCGGCAATATCGCGCTGGCGTTCGGGCCATTGTTCGTGCGGCTAGCGGACACGGAGGCGCATGTCGGCCCGGTCGCGGCCGCCTTCTGGCGGCTCGCATTGGCCGCGCCCGTCCTCCTGCTGCTGACGCGCGGCAGTGGACAATCGATCGGTCGCATCGGCAAGGCAATGGTCGCCGCGATCGCCTTGGGCGGCATCTTCTTCGCCGCCGATCTCGGCTCCTGGCATCTGGGCATCTTAAAGACCAAGCTGGCCAATGCGACCCTGCTCGGCAACTCGGCGAGCCTGATCTTCCCGCTTTACGGCTTCCTGATCGCGCGCACCTGGCCGACGCGCGGCCAGTCGCTTGCGCTCTTGCTGGCCCTGGCCGGAGGGGTGCTGCTCCTCGGCCGCTCCTATGAGCTGTCGCACCAGAACCTGATCGGCGACCTGCTCTGCCTGCTCGCCGGCTTCCTCTACACCTTTTACCTGATCGCGATCGATCGGGCGCGCGCGAGCCTGCAGGCCTGGCCGGTGCTGGCGCTGTCGACAATCGCCGGCATCCTGCCGCTGCTGCTGTTCGCAAAGCTGCTCGGCGAGACGGTGTGGCCACAGGCCTGGGGGCCGCTGATCGGCCTGGCGCTCGGCAGCCAGCTGATCGGCCAGGGGCTGCTCGTTTTCGCCATGGGCCATGTGCGGCCGCTGGTCACGGGTCTCGCATTCCTGACCCAGCCCGTGGTCGCCGCGGCGATCGGCTGGGCGCTCTACGGCGAAGCACTCGCTCCGCTCGACTGGTTGGGTGTCGCCCTGATCGCGGCCGCGATGGTGCTGGTCAGGAGGCCGGCGACAGATCCCTTGCCGCCGGCCGACTGAGAGTTACCGCGGCAGGTAGAATTGCGTGACCATGCAATAGAGCATGGGGATCGACAGCAAGGTGTTGATGCGGCTGAACATCATCGCCGTGGTCGCGGCCTTCGCCTTGGTGTCGGCATCGGCTTCGACGATCCCGAGCGCCTTTTTCTGGTTCGGCCAGATCACGAACCACACGTTGAACGCCATGATCAGCGCCAGCCACATGCCCAGGCCGATCACGCGATAGCCTTCCTGGAAGCTCAACGCCTGGCCGATATAGGGTCCGTTCGGTCCCGGCATGCCCGCGATGGAGAGACCGGTCAGCACCGTGAACAGCGCACCGTAACGGAAGAACCAGAGCGCGGACGGCGCGATATATTTGGACACGCCCGGCTTCAGTTCGGCCGGCACCTTCGGCATGGTCGGGATCTGCACGAAGTTGAAATAGTAAAGCAGGCCGATCCAGATGATGCCGAACCAGACGTGCAGGAAGCGGAACAGATAGTTCGCATATTGCCCGTCGAACGCATCGGCATGGAACGCGAAGATCACGACCAGCAGCAGTGCGAAGCCGGTGGCGAGCACCGCATGCAGGTTGGAGAAGAATTTGGCCATGAGACGCCCCTCTTTATGTCGTTAATGGCGTGGAACGGTCTAGCAGGGCACTGGAATCGTGTCACTGGCCTTGGCCAGTCCTCCGGTCCGGCCTAGAGGGGGCATATGACCGAGCTGCCATCCGACCCGACGCTCGACGAGATCAGGGCGCATCTGGCGCCGCTGCTGCCCGCCAACGCGGCGTTTGACGGCTGGAGCCCGGCCGCGGTCGCGCTCGCGGCCGAGCAGGCCGGGATCGACACGGACGTGGCGCAGCTGGCGTTCAAGGATGGCGCTGTGCAGATGATCGACGCTTGGTTTCGCTCGGTCGATCACGCCATGGCGGCGCGACTGCCGGTCGAGCAGCTCGCGGCGATGAAGATCCGCCAGCGGATCACGGAACTGGTCTGGGCGCGGATCGAGATCGTCGCGCCGGATCGCGAGGCTTTACGTCGAGCGCTTGCCATCCTCGCCATGCCGCAGAATGCCGTTCGCGCCGCGAAGATGGGCTGGCGCGCGGTCGACCTGATGTGGCGCCTCGCCGGCGATACGGCGACCGACTTCAACCATTACACCAAGCGCGCCACGCTGGGTGGGGTCTATGCCTCGACCGTGCTGGCGCTGCTCGACGACGAGACTGCCGACCTCAGCGACACCCGCGCCTTTCTCGATCGCCGGATCGAAAATGTGATGCAGTTCGAACGGGTGAAAGCCGACTGGAAGGCACGCGGCGACCATCGACCGAGCCTGTCGCGCTTCATCGGTCGGCTCCGCTATCCGGCGGTTTAGGCGAAACCCCTTATTGATAATGGTTCTCAGCAGCCGTAGATAGGCGGCATGCAGCTCAGCGATCTTCCGCTCCGGAAGGCGGCCCATATCGACAGCATCGACTGGTCTTCGCTGAGCGAGGCCGAGGCCAAGCGGCTGCGCGAACTCGGTTTCGACGAAGGCGTCAGCATCGAGGCGCTGCACAGCGGCAGCATCTTCGGACGCGATCCGATCGCCTGCCGCGTCGGCCGCATGACGGTGGCCATCCGCCGCGCCCAGGCCCGCGCGATCCGCGTCGCGATCGCGGGATGAACCCGGCTCCGCTGGTTGCGCTGGTCGGCAATCCCAATGCCGGCAAGTCCTCGCTGTTCAACGCGCTGACCGGCGCGCGGCAGAAGGTCGGCAATTATCCGGGCGTTACGGTCGAGCGGCATTCGGGCCGGTTCGCGTTGCCCGACGGCCGCCCGGTCGAGCTGATCGACCTGCCCGGTGCCTACAGCCTCGAACCCGCCAGCCCGGACGAGGCGGTTACGCGCGACGTGATCCTCGGCAAGCAGGACGGCGAACGGCTGCCCCAGGCGCTGATCGTAGTCGTCGACGCCGCGAACCTCGACAACCATCTGCGCTTTGCAATGCAGTTGGTCGCACTGGGCCTGCCGATCGTAGTGGCACTCAACATGATCGATCTTGCCGTTCGCGACGGGCTCGAGATCGACGTCGACATTCTGGCCGAACAGCTCGGCGTGCCGGTGATCCCGACCGTGGCGGTGCGCCGCCGCGGCCTCGAAGAATTGAAAGCGGCATTGGGCGTGCTGATCGGCGACGGCAGCGTCAAGCTGCGTGCTGGTCCCGGCTTTGTGCACGAAGATCTGGCGACCGTGCAGCGCCGCGCCCGCGCGCTCGCCGTTAAGGCGATCGTCTCCGAAAGTCCGCAGCGCCGTTTCACCCATTCGCTCGACGCCGTGGCACTGCATCCGCTGTTTGGACCGCTGCTGCTGGCCGCGATCCTGTTCGTGATGTTCCAGGCGGTCTTTTCGTGGTCCGAGGCGCCGATCGGCTGGATCGAGAGCGGCTTCGAGGCGCTCGGCACCTGGGTCGCCGCGACCCTGCCCGACAACGTCCTGCGCGACCTGTTGATCGAAGGCGTGCTCGGCGGCGTCGGAGCAGTGGTCGTCTTCCTGCCGCAGATCCTCGTCCTGTTCCTCTTCATCCTGGTGCTGGAGGCGAGCGGCTATATGGTCCGCGCGGCCTTCCTGATGGACCGGCTGATGGCGCGCGTCGGCCTGTCGGGGCGCGCTTTCATCCCGCTCCTCTCCTCCTTCGCCTGCGCGGTGCCGGGGATCATGGCGACGCGCACGATCGACGACCCGAAGGACCGGCTGACCACCATCCTGATCGCACCACTGATGACCTGCTCGGCCCGGCTGCCGGTCTATACGCTGATCATCTCGGCCTTCATTCCGAACCGCAGCCTGGCGCCCGGCATCGGCCTGCAGGGGCTCGTGCTCTTCTGCCTCTACGGGCTGGGTGTTTTGGGCGCGTTCCTGGCCGCGCTGGTGCTGCGGCGCACGGTGACCAAGGGCGGCGGCGCCGGCTTCATGATGGAGATGCCCAAATATCAATGGCCGCGCTGGCAGGACATCGGCATCGGCCTATGGACCCGCGCAACCATCTTTCTGAAGCGCGCCGGCACGATCATCATGGTGACGACCGTCCTGCTCTGGGCGCTTGCGTCGTTCCCGAAGGCGCCGGCGGGCGTGAAACAGAGCGAATATTCGATCGCCGGCCGAATCGCATCGGGAGTCGAGACCGTCGTGCGGCCGATCGGCTTCAACCACGATATCGCCCTGGCGCTGATTCCGGCGATGGCCGCGCGCGAAATCGCGGTCTCTGCAATCGCCACCGTCTATGCGATCGACTCGTCCGACGAGGACAAGGCGGCGACCGCGCTCGAAGAACGGCTCGGCACCGCCTGGCCGCTCCCGACCGCCCTCGCCTTCCTCGCCTGGTTCGTCTTCGCGCCCCAATGCATCTCCACCATTGCCGTCACCAGGCGGGAGACCAATGGCTGGAAATGGCCGGGCTTCATGGTCGGCTATCTGTTCGCCATCGCCTATCTGGCGGCGGGCGCGACCTACTGGACTGCCGTCGCATTGGGCCTTTGACCGACTTATCCCCGTTCGTATCCAGCGACGTCGAGATACGCTTCTCGACTTCGCTCGAAGCGAACGGATAAGGAAGAAGAAACGAAGACGGGGAGTCCTGACGTGGCAGGCAGCGTGAACAAGGTGATTCTGGTCGGCAATCTCGGCGCTGATCCGGAAGCGCGGTCGATGAACAATGGCGGCGAGGTGGTGAATTTCAACGTCGCCACGACCGAGCGGTGGAAGGACCGGGACGGCGGCCAGCAGGAAAAGACCGAGTGGCACCGCGTGGTGATCTTCAACGAGAATCTGGGCCGCGTCGCCAAGCAATATCTGCGCAAGGGCTCGAGCGTGTATCTCGAGGGCCAGCTACAGACCCGCAAATGGACCGACAATAACGGCAACGAGAAATACACGACCGAGGTCGTGCTGCAACGCTTCCGTGGCGAGCTGGTGCTGCTCGGCGGCCGTGACGGCGGCGGCGGCTCCGGCGGCGGCAGCTGGGGCGGCGAGGAGCGCGGCAATTTCGGCGGCGGCGGCATGACGCCATCGGGCGGCAGCGGCTTCGGCGGACGGAGCGGTGGCGGCGGCGGCGGGCGCGGCGGACCGAGCCCGTTCGACAGCGACCTGGACGACGACGTCCCCTTCTAGGCGCAGGCATCGGCGAACGCCTCCGCCGGTGCGGCAAACGTCAGGAACGGCAGCGCCGGGTCGCGCGTCTTTCAGCTGTGTTTCACACCTGAGCAGAGGCAGCGCGCGATGGCCGGTATTCTCATCACCCTGGTGCTTTCGATGGGAATGCTGGCCGCGATCTGGCTCTTGCTGCGTCCGCGCCGCAACAGACGCCCAGACGCTGCGCTGCCCAACCAGCTGAGCGCGGAAGAGCGTCGCCGCCTGTACAAGAGCCTGGGGCTTGACCCCCAGGCGATGAGCCGCGGCGATTATCCCAATGTCGTGTGGCTGGACTCCCGCCGCGCGCAGAAGCGTGGGATCAGCAAGGTCTAGGTCTCACCGCCCAATTTGTCCTTCAGCGCCTTGAGCGCGGCGAACGGCCCTGCCTCCGCGCCGTCGCTCATGCCGGCTTCGCGCAATGCCTCGTCGGCGCCGGCGCAGCGCGGAAACGGGTCGAGCGCGAGGGCGAGCGTCTCTGCAGCGAGTTCGCCCAGGTCGATCTGGTTGCCTTCGAGCGGCAGCGTGTCGCAATCTTCGGAACTGAGCTCCACTTCCTCCTCGCTCGACCGCACATAGGCATCAGGCAGGTAGCGGACCGAGAAAGGCGCCTTCACCTCGGCGGGCATCGCTTCGCCGGTCACCACGCAGCTCTGCACCACCGCCGCGTCGACTTCGCCGTCGGCATGGATGATCCCGGCCCGGCGGGCGAGCGCGACCCGCGCCGACAAGCGGTCGATCGCCTGCAGGCGAAACCGACCCGCCAGCCGGCGCCGCTCATCGGCATCGGCGCCGATCTCGATCTGCTTGGGGCGCTCGTCGACGGTGTCGGCGGCCACGATGCGGGAGAATTCGGGAGTCATGGCAAGCGCCCCGCGATGATCGACTCGGCAGTCGCGGCATGCAGGCCCAGATAGAAGGCGCGCAGGCGCTCCGCCGTGTGTTCCAGCGCACCGGCCGCCGGCTCGGTTCCGCGGTAGAGGTTGCGCACCAACGCCGCCTCGAAATTGCCTGACCGCAAGCCTTCGCGATAGGCCCCGATCCGCCCGCCGAGCGCGCCCATCATCCGGCCAACATGCTTGCCGACCACCATGTCGCCGATGCCGATCTCGCGCAGTTGCCCGTCCATGTCGGATACGAACAATTCGACGAGCCAGGCGATATTCTGCCGCTGCTCCGGTTCCAGCTCCAGCCGCGCGATCACCAGCGACAAACAGGCGGCGATCATCTCGAACCGTCCGTCGATCGTGTCCGGCACGCCGCCTTGCGCATACCAATGCGGCTCGCGGCCGCGCGCGATCACCGCATTATAGAGCGGGCGCACCGCTTCGTTGGCATCGCGTCGGCCGAACAGCCGGTCTAGCAGGGACATCAAGGCTCCGTTCAGGCGCCGCCCGCTTGTGTGCGGCGCGTGGCGGGCATATTGAAGCGGACGTGCTCAAGCGCAATGCTTTGGCCGCCCGTCCGGGAGAGTCGAATGAGTTTGTTGAAGCGGCGCATCGCGTTCAGCGCCGCCCTTGCCGGGATCCTGGTCGCGAGCGGCGGCTGCTCGCGCATCGTCGGCCACCAGGGCTATCTGCTCGACAGCCAGCTGGTCGCTACCGTCCAGCCGGGCGTCGACAACAAGGCATCGGTGCAGCGCACGCTCGGCCGGCCGAGCTTTACCGGCCAGTTCGGCGACACCGACTGGTATTATGTCGCGCGCGAGACGCGGCAACTGGCCTTCGGCTCGCCGCGCCCGGTCTCGCAGACGGCGCTCCACGTTCAGTTCGACTCCGCAGGCAACGTCGCCAAGGTGTCGCAGCTTGGCCTCGACCAGGTCGCCTCGATCGACCCGGTCAACGCCAAGACGCCGACGCTCGGCCGCAAGCGCGGCTTCTTCGAGGATCTGTTCGGCAATATCGGCCGCGTCGGCACGATCGGCGGCGGTGCGGGCGGCCCCAGCGACAATACCGGCGGTTAAGCTCGCTTTCTGAGCCGGGCCGGATCGGCTATGCGCCCCGGCTCCCATGCATGCACCCATGCCCTTGAATGCCCGACCGTGGCGTGACGAGGCCGGCGCGACCGCCGCGCTGGCGGGGCCGCTCGTGCTCACCAACCTGGCGCAATCGGCGATCAACGCGACCGATGTGGTGCTGCTCGGCTGGCTCGGCGCGACGGAACTCGCGGCCGCGTCGATCGGCGTCAATCTCTACATCGCCTTCCTGATCTTCGGCATGGGGCTGGTGATGGCTGCTTCGCCGATCATGGCGCGCCAGCTGGGCAAAAGGCGGCACAGCCTGCGGGAACTGCGGCGGACCGTCCGCCAGACGATGTGGGCGGCAGTGACGATCACGCTGCCGGTGTGGCTGCTGCTCTGGCACGCCGAGCCGATCCTGAAGCTGCTCGGCCAGGACCCGGCGCTGTCGGCACACGCCGCGCACTTCGTGCGGCCGCTGATGTTCGGCCTGCTCCCCGCGCTCTTCTATCTGACCCTGCGCTCGTTCGTGGCTGCGTTGGAGCAGCCGGTCTGGGCGCTGACGATCAGCGTCGCGGGCGTGATCGCCAATGCCCTCATCAATTATGTGCTGATCTTCGGCGCAGGCCCTGTCCCGGCGCTCGGCCTGTTCGGAGCGGGCGTGGGCAGCGCGGTAACGCAGACGCTGATGTTCCTCGGCATGGCGACGGTCGTGATGCTCCACCCGCGCTTCCGCCGCTATCGGCTGTTCGGCCGCTTCTGGCGCGCCGACTGGTCGCGCTACGCCGAAGTGTGGCGGCTCGGCCTGCCGATCGCGCTGACCCTGTCGCTCGAGGTAACGCTGTTCATCGCGGCGGTCTTCCTGATGGGGCTGATCGGGACCACGTCGATCGCGGCGCACGCCATCGCGATCCAGATCGCCTCGCTGACCTTCATGGTTCCCCTTGGGCTCAGCCAGGCGGTGACGGTGCGCGTCGGCCTCGCCTATGGCCGCGGCGACCGGCAAGGCATCACCCGCGCCGGCTGGACGGCGTTCGTGATGGCAATCGCGTTCATGGCGGCGATGGCGCTGCTGATCTTCGCCATGCCGGAGCATCTGGTCACGCTGTTTCTCGATCCGGCCCTGCCAGAAAATCGACCGGTGCTGCCTTTGGCCGTCTCCTTTCTGATGGTCGCCGCTCTATTCCAAGTGTTCGACGGCGCGCAGTCGGTCGGGGCCGGCATGTTGCGCGGCCTTCAGGACACGACAGTGCCGATGATCTATGCCGGCTTCGGCTATTGGATCATCGGCATGGGCATCGCCTTGTCACTCGGTTTCGGCCTCGGCTGGGAAGGCATCGGCATCTGGATCGGCCTTGCTGCCGGCCTGGCGATCGTGTCGGTGCTGATGCTGTTCCGCTGGCTCCGGCGCGACGCAATAGGGTTAACCCCGCGGCCAGCTTAACAAATCGGTAAGCTTTGAAGGACAAACGGTAAATCAGCACGTTAGATGCTGAGGTCGTTCTATGCGTTTGGTTCGAGTTTTGGTTGTGGACGACTCCGTTACCATCCGCGCGATGATGCGGCAGGTGCTGGAAAGCGATCCCGAAATCCGCATCGCCGGCCTGGCCGCGAGCGCGGACGAAGCCGACCGCATGCTCGAAGATCATCTGGTCGACGTGATCACGCTCGACATCGAAATGCCGGGCCGCAGCGGCCTCGATTATCTGCAGGATCTGCGCAAGCGGCGGCCGACGCCGGTGATCATGTTGTCCAGTCACACCGCGCGCGGCGAGGAAATCCGCGTCAAGGCGCTGATGGAGGGCGCGGCCGGGTGCTTCAACAAGGCCAATGCGATGCGCGAGAAGGACCGACTGATCCAGCTGGTCAAGGACGCCGCGCACCGCGAGGCCCGACTCGACCAGGACGACAGCGCCGCACTCGAAGCGATGCGCGCCGCCGCCGAATAACCGGGTTTGACCCCGCCACTCCCCGCGTCATAACGGCGCGATGCTGCGGCTGGACGCCTTTCTCCCCTACCAGCTTTCGATCGTGTCGAACGCCGTCAGCGGCGTAATCGCGCGCACCTATGAGAGCCTGTTCGGCCTGCGCATTCCCGAATGGCGGCTGATCGCGGTGCTGGCCGAGGAGGAAGGGCTGACCCAGCAGGCGCTGGTCGCCCGTACAGAGATGGACAAGATGACGGTCAGCCGCGCCGCCCAGGCGCTGGTCGCGCGCGGCCTGGTCGCCCGCAGCGCCCACGGCACTGATCGCCGCTCCAATACGCTGGCGCTCACGGCAGCCGGCCAGGCGCTCTACGCGCAGATCTCGCCCAAGGCACTGGAGCTGGAACGGAAGCTGCTGGAGGCGATCGGAGAGCGGGAACTGAAGCAGCTGAAGGCAACGCTCGACAAGCTCAAGGCGGCGAGCGACTCGTTGCGCTGATTGGTAACATCTGTTACCAACTCGCCTTCAGATTGCAGGAGAGAGTCGATGAGCGCGGACAACCCGCTGGGCCTGAATGGATTCGAGTTCGTCGAGTTCACTTCCCCCGACCCTGAAGCGATGGCGCGCCAGTTCGAGCAGCTCGGCTTCGTCGCCAGTCACAAGCATCCGCGCAAGAACATCACCCGCTACAAGCAGGGCCGCATCAACCTGATGCTGAACCGCGACGAGACCGGCCGCGTGGCCGAGTTCCGTGCCGCGCACGGACCTTCGGCCAGCGCCATGGCCTTCCGCGTCGCCGATCCGGTCAAGGCGCTCGACTGGGCGCTCGCCCATGGCGGCGAGCGGACCGAGGAAGAGGACACCTGCATTGTCGGCATCGGCGGCTCCTACCTCTACTTCATCCAGGACGGCTCCGATCTCTATGCCGATTGGGAGGAAATCCCAGGCTGGCAGCAGGCGGAGGCGGAGAATAATGTCGGCCTCGACCTGCTCGACCACCTGACCCACAATGTGCGTCGCGGCCAGATGCGCGTGTGGAGCGAGTTTTATCGGGAACTGTTCGGCTTCGAGGAACAGAAATATTTCGATATCAAGGGCCAGGCGACCGGCCTGTTCAGCCAGGCGATGATCGCGCCCGACAAGGCGATCCGCATCCCCCTGAACGAGAGCCAGGACGACAAGAGCCAGATCGAGGAGTTCATTCGCGAATATAAGGGTGAGGGCATCCAGCACCTGGCCCTCACCACGCCCGACATCTACGACACGGTCGAGCGGCTGCGCGCGCGCGGCGTCAAGCTGCAGGACACGATCGAGACCTATTACGAGCTGGTCGACAAGCGCGTGCCCGGCCATGGCGAAGACCTGGAGCGGCTCCGCAAGAATCGCATCCTGATCGACGGCTCGGTCGAGACCGGCGAAGGCATCCTGCTGCAGATCTTCACCGAGAACATGTTCGGCCCGATCTTTTTCGAGATCATCCAGCGCAAGGGCAATGAAGGCTTTGGCAACGGCAATTTCCAGGCGCTGTTCGAGAGTATCGAACTGGACCAGATCCGCCGCGGCGTGATCAAGGTGGAAGAGCCGGCGGAGTAGAGAAATTCTTGGGTCCCGTTCGTTTCGAGCGAAGTCGAGAAACGGACCGTGACGTTCAGCGCGTTTCTCGACTTCGCTCGAAACGAACGGATCAATTATGAACGTCCAAGCCCAGATCACCGCCGCCCCCTTGACCGGCTTCGGCAATCATTTCGCGACGGAAGCCGCGCCGGGCGCCCTGCCGATCGGCCGCAACTCGCCGCAGAAGGTGCCGTTCGGTCTCTATGCCGAGCAGCTGTCCGGCACCGCCTTCACCGCGCCCCGCCACGAGAACAGGCGCAGTTGGCTCTATCGCCTGCGCCCGACCGCCAGCCACAAGCCGTACCGGCCCTATGGCGGCGGCAAGCTCCTCCGCTCCGGCCCGTTCGACGAAGTGCCGCCGAGCCCCAACCGCCTGCGCTGGGATCCGCTACCCATCCCGGCCGAGCCGACGGACTGGGTCGACGGGCTCGTCACCTATGGCGGCAACGGCGATGTCGCGGTGGGAGCCGGCATCGGCATCCACCTCTATGCCGCCAACCGCTCGATGGACGACCGGGTGTTCTACTCGGCCGATGGCGAGTTGCTGGTGGTGCCGCAGCAGGGCCGCATCACCTTCGCCACCGAACTCGGGCGCCTGGACCTTTCGCCCGGTGAGATCGGCGCGATCCCGCGCGGCATCCGCTTCCGCGCCGAGCTGCCCGATGGCGCGGCGCGCGGCTATGTCTGCGAGAATTACGGCGCCCCGTTCAAGCTGCCGGACCTCGGCCCGATCGGGGCAAACGGTCTTGCCAATCCGCGCGACTTCGAGACGCCGCATGCCTGGTTCGAAGATCGCGACGGCACCGTCGAGGTGGTGCAGAAGTTCCAGGGCCGGCTCTGGACCTGCACGCTCGACCATAGTCCGCTCGACGTGGTCGCCTGGCACGGCAATCTCGCGCCCTACAAATATGACCTTGCCCGTTTCAACACGATCAACACGGTCAGCTACGACCATTCGGATCCGTCGATCTTCACGGTGCTGACGTCACCGAGCGAGATCGCCGGCACCGCCAATTGCGATTTCGTGATTTTCCCGCCGCGCTGGATGGTCGCGGAGGACACGTTCCGCCCGCCCTGGTTCCACCGCAACGTGATGAGTGAGTTCATGGGGCTGATCCACGGCGCTTACGACGCGAAGGAAGGCGGCTTCGCGCCGGGCGGCGCGTCGCTCCACAACCAGATGGCGGGACACGGTCCCGATCTCGCCTCGTGGGAAAAGGCGACCACGATGGCGCTCGCTCCGCACAAGATCGAGAACACCATGGCCTTCATGTTCGAAAGCCGCTGGGTCATCCGCCCGACGCTCTGGGCGGCCGAGACGAAGCTGTGCCAGCTCGACTATGACGACTGCTGGGCGGGGTTCCCCAAGGCGACGGTTTGATCCGGTTTGACCTTCCTCGTCATCCCCGCGAAAGCGGGGACCCATTGGCACGGAAGGCTGGGTTCCCGCTTTCGCGGGAATGACGAAGGAGTAATAAGCGCGTGAAACTCGCATCCCTGAAATCCGGCCGCGACGGCCGTCTCGTCGTCGTCTCCCGTGACCTCCATTACTATGCGGACGCATCGCACATCGCGCCCACGCTGCAAGCGGCGCTCGACGATTGGGAGCATGCCGCGCCGCAGCTGCAGCTGCTCGCCACCGACCTCGAGCATGAGGCGATCCCGCGGGACCGGTTCCACGAACGCGAGGCGGCGGCGCCCCTGCCGCGCGCCTATCAATGGGCGGACGGCTCGGCCTATGTGAACCATGTCGAGCTGGTGCGGAGAGCGCGCGGCGCCGAGATGCCCGCCAGCTTCTGGACCGACCCGCTGATGTATCAGGGCGCCTCCGACAGCTTCCTCGCCCCGCGGGATTCGATCCCGCTGAAGGATGAGAGCTGGGGCTGCGACATGGAAGGCGAGGTTTGCGTCGTCACCAGCGACGTGCCGATGGGTGCCGACCGCGAGACGTGTCTCTCTGCCATCCGCCTGATCGGCCTCGTCAACGACGTGTCGCTGCGCAACCTGATCCCGGCCGAACTCGGCAAGGGCTTCGGTTTCTTCCAGTCGAAGCCCGCCTCGACGCTGTCGCCGGTGCTGGTCACGCCCGACGAGCTTGGCGACGCCTGGCGCGACGGGAAGGTGCATTATCCGCTGCTCGTCGAGTTGAACGGACAGCCCTTCGGCCGCGCCGACGCGGGCGTCGACATGACCTTCGATTTCGCGACGCTGATCGGCCATGTCACCAAGACCCGCGACGTGGGCGCGGGCTCGATCATCGGCTCCGGCACGGTTTCCAACAAGGGCCCGGACGGCGGGCCCGGCAAGCCGGTCACCGAAGGCGGACTCGGCTATAGCTGCATCGCCGAAATTCGGATGATCGAGACGATCCAGGGCGGCGCGGCGAAGACGCCGTTCCTGCGCCATGGCGATCGCGTGCGCATCGAAATGAAGGACGCGGCCGGCCATTCGATCTTCGGCGCGATCGAACAGCAGGTGGTCGCCGCCTGAGGCCGGCGTGGACCGCCTGACGTCCACTCCTGCCGGCGTGACGCTGTGCGCGCTCGCCGACTTACCCGATCCGGGAGCGCGCAATTTCGTGCTGGAGATGAAAGCCGGCCGATTCCATGGCTTCGTCGTTCGGCGCGGCGACACGGTGACCGGCTATGTCGACGCCTGCCCCCACATGGGCCTGCCGCTCGCCCAGCAGCTCGACCACTATCTGGCCGATGCCGGAGACCTGATCCAATGCAGCTGGCACGGCGCGCTGTTCCGTCCGGAAGACGGGCTCTGCGTCGGCGGGCCATGCACTGGACGGAAGCTCCAGCCATGGCCCGTCGAGGTGAGCGGCGGGAAGGTTCGGACCGCAGCTAGCTGAGCGCCACGCTCGGGGCGATCGGCGCTTGGCCGGTGTCGGTCTCCGTGCGCTCCGGTGCAGGCGAGGTGCTGCCTGCAGAACTTCCGCCGGAATGGCGCCGGTCCTCGCGCGCATCCTGTTGGGCCACGGCGGGGCCGCGTTCCTTTCTCTGTCGATAGTAGCCGCGTGATGCTTCGACGCCCTTGGGCAGGCCGGACCGATCGCTGTAGTCGGCGGGTGGCGGGCGTTCGCCGCCGCGCCTTCCCATCAGGGTCGCGGCAAAGGCGTCGAGCGCCGCGATACCTGCAACCGCGCCGATGCCGAGCATCGCATTGCGCTTGGCGTCCTCCTTGCCGGAGCGAGTGCCGAGCGCCAGCGTCGCCATGTCGAGCACGTCGCCGGCGACCCGCGACCAGAGCGCGGGCTGCGGATCGGTCGAGAGCGTGCCGATGCCGGACGCGATCTCGCGCGCTCCATAGGCGCGCAGCAGCCCTTCCTTGCCTTCCAGCCCGAAGGTCCTGGCGATCTTGCCGGGCGCGACGAGCTCCGCCACGCCCAATCCCAGCGAAAAGAGCCCGATGCCGCGCACCAGTGCGTCTGCACCGGTGAGCGAGCTGTCCTTGCCATATTTGAAAGCCATCACGCCGCCTCCATCTCCGGCTTGAGCATCACCTTCACGCAATTGTCCTTCCGACTTTCAAAGGCCGGATACATGGCCGGCCCGTCCGATAGCGGACGAGTGTGGGTGACCACGAAGCTGGGATCGAGCGCGCCATCCTCGATCAGCTCTATCAGCTCGTCGGTCCAGCGCTTCACATGAGTCTGGCCGGTGCGGATCGTCAGCCCCTTGTTCATCGCCGCGCCGAACGGGATCTTGTCCAGCACGCCGCCATAAACGCCGGGCACCGACAATATGCCACCGGGCCGGCAGAGCAGCATCATCTCGCGCAGCACATGCGGCCGGTCGGTCTCCATCATCATCGACTGCTTGGCGCGGTCGTAGAGATGCTCGGGTGTGATCTGGGAGTGTGCTTCGAGACCGACGGCGTCGATGCACTTTTCCGGGCCCTTGCCATCTGTCAGCTCGTCCAGCCGCTCCTTGACGCTTTCCTCGCCCGGATTGATGCAGATGGCACCGGCCGCAGCGGCCATGCTGAGCCGCTCGGGCAGGAAGTCGATCGCGACGACCTGCCGGGCGCCGAGCAGGATGGCCGAGCGGATCGCCATCTGGCCGACCGGGCCCGCGCCCCAGATCGCAACGGTGTCGGTCGGCTCGATGTCGCAATAAACCGCGGCCTGCCAACCGGTCGGCAGAATGTCGGTTAGGAACAGCGCCTGCTCGTCCGGGATCGAGTCCGGCACCTTAATGTGGGTGTGATGCGCGAACGGCACGCGCAGATATTCGGCCTGGCCGCCCGAATAGCCGCCGGTCAGATGCGTATAGCCGAACAGGCCCGCAGTGGTGCGGCCGAATGCTGTTTCCGCGAGGTGACGCTTGCGGTTGGTCGTCTCGCAGACCGAGAAATTGCCCTTGCGGCATTGCTCGCACTCGCCGCAGGTCATCTGGAACGGCACGGCGATGCGGTCGCCGACTTTCAGTGCCTTATTGTCCCTTCCGACCTCGACCACCTCGCCCATCGTCTCGTGGCCGACGATGTCGCCGGGCATCATGCCCGGCATCAGGTTATGGAACAGGTGCAGGTCGGAGCCGCAAATCGCGCAGCTCGTCACCTTGATGATCGCGTCGCGCCCGTCCTCGATCTCGGGATCGGGCATGGTCTCGTAGCGGATGTCCTGCTTGCCGTGCCAAACCAAAGCTTTCATGCGATCCTCCTGAGATGGGAGGCACAACGTGGGGCACGGGGTGGCGTTGCATTCCAAACACCTTCGAAACGAGAGCCGGGATTTTAGCAGTGTAGCAGAAACGACACAGTTCGGCGGAAATCCCTGCGCCCGATTGCCTTTGGCTCGCCATGCGCTAAAGGAAGGGAGAGTGAGCGGGCCATCTCGCGCACCAGATTTTTGTGCCGTTCAGGGAGGCAATGAATGTTCAAGCGTGGTATGATTGCGGCGGCTGCAGCCGCCAGCCTGGTTGCGGCTCCGGCCGTTGCGCAGAGCAGCGCGTCGAAGCTGTCGGTCGCCTCGTCGGTCCGCGCCGGTGCGTCGACCAAGGGCGCGAACCAGCTCGAAGGCGGCGCCCTGATCGGCGTGCTCGCGTTCGTCGCGGCAGTCGCGATCGTCTACTTCGTCGCCGAAGGCAATGACGAGTCGGCGAGCAACTAAGCAGCTGCTTTTTGAAGAGTGAGGGCCGGCGGTTCGATGAACCGCCGGCCCTTTTCTATTGCCCTGCCGCTGAATTCAGGCCGCGCTGGCGACCCGGGCGTCGGGATAGGCGCTTTCGGAAAGAGCGATCAGCGCGCGGTCGTCATGGTTCCACGGGTGAAAACCCGGCAGAAAGAAGGACAGCCAAGCCGGCAATGCCCGGCGGATCAGTCCCGGGCTAACGAAGAGATGGCGCAGCAGGCCGAAGCGCGCCTTCCAGCCCGTGATGCCGTCCTGGCGCAGCAATTCCATCGAACCTGTCCAGCGCTTGGTCCAGAAGCGATAGGAGACGAGCAGCATCATGATGCTCTTCACCTTCCAGCGCTTCCAGCGGGACCAGTCGCGCGTCGCGTGCAGCCAGGTGTCGTAAGCCACGCCCTTATGCTCGATCTCCTCGATCGCGTGCCACTTCCACATCGCGACGCTCTCGGCATCCGCCTTCGCCCAATAATGCGGATAACGCAGCATGGTCTGGGCCAGAATGGCCGTATAGTGCTCGAGCGCCATGGTGACGGCGAGGTTCAGGATCTGCGGCCGGCCCTTGGTGAGCGCCAGCGCGTCGGCGACGTCCTGCTCTAGCTTTGCCACGTCGTAGCCGGCGTCCGTCACCCGCTTGTTAAAGGCGACATGCTCGCGCGTGTGCATCACTTCCTGCATCACGAATGCCTTGATTTCCGCCTCCAGCTTCGGCGGCACGCCCTCGCGATGCGCCTTCACGCTGTCGATGAAGAAGGCCTCGCCCTTGGGGAACGTCACCGACAGCGCGTTGTGGAATGCCGTGGCATAGGGATCACCCCCGAACCACCAGCGCTGCTGCGCCATGCCGCGGCCGAACCGGCGGTCGCGTGGCGTGATGGTTAGGTCGGCAGGGGACTTCGCCGCAATCTGCATGAGTCGCAATCTCCAGAGCTCAAGCGAAGATGAGCAATACTGACATGAATGTCAATATATGGGCGCGCTTGCCGCTTCCGCCCTCGTGGCGAAGCCGTTAGGACAGGCCCGATGTCGCTCGCCAAACGCCGCCTCTCACCCGAAGCTAGCCGCTCTGCCGCCCTTGCCGCCGCCCGCGACCTGCTACTCGAGGCCGGCCCGCAGGCGGTGACGCTGAAGGCGGTCGCCTCACGGATGGGCCGCACGCACGCCAATTTGCTCCACCATTTCGGCTCGGCGGCGGGGCTGCAGCAGGCACTCATGGCAACGATGGCGGAGCGGATCACTGGCGAGATCGGCGCCGCGGTCATGAAGGCCCGCGCTGGACAAGGGTCCCCGCGCGACGTCGTCGACATGACCTTCAACGCGTTCGAGCGTGGCGGCGGCGCGCTCGCCTCCTGGATGATCCTGTCGGGCAACGACAATGCCCTGGACCCGGTGCTGGAGGCGATCCATCGGCTCGTGGATCGTCTCGGCGAAGGCCATGAAGATCGCGAGGTGCATCGCGAGACGCTGAACCTCGTGCTGCTAGCACTCGGCCATGCGCTGCTCGGCGAGCAGATGGCGGCCGCGCTCGGCCTGCCGCCAGAAACCGCTCGCGAGATGGCGCACCATCAATTGTCGCAATCCGCACTGCGGCGGCAGGAGTCGCTCGGCTAGCGGTTCCGCCACGGCACGCCTATGTGCCGCCCATGCATTTCCTCGACCAGGCCAAGATTTTCGTCCGCTCCGGCGCGGGCGGTCCCGGCGCCGTCAGCTTCCGGCGTGAAAAGTTCATCGAATATGGCGGACCCGATGGCGGCAATGGCGGCAAGGGCGGCGACATCGTCTTCGAAGCGGTCGCCGGCCTCAACACGCTGATCGATTTTCGCTACACCCAGCATTTCCGCGCCCCACGCGGCCAGGGAGGGTCGGGCAGCAACAAGACGGGTGCCGGCGGCGACGATCTCGTCATCAAGGTGCCGGTCGGCACCCAGATCCTGGCGGACGACGACGACCGTACTCTGCTGGCCGACCTGACGAAGGTCGGCGAACGCATCGTCTTCCTGCGCGGCGGCGACGGAGGGCGCGGCAATGCCAGCTACAAAACCTCGACCAATCGCGCCCCGCGCCAGCACGGCACCGGCTGGCCGAGCGAAGAGGCCTGGGTCTGGCTGCGGCTGAAGCTGCTGGCCGATGCAGGCCTTGTCGGGCTCCCCAATGCCGGCAAGTCGACCTTCATCAACGCCGTTACCAATGCGCAGGCGAAGGTTGGCGAATATGCCTTCACCACGACACGGCCGCAGCTGGGCGTGGTCCGGCACAAGGGCCGCGAGTTCGTGATTGCGGACATTCCCGGGCTGATCGAGGGGGCGGCCGAAGGCGCGGGCATCGGCGACCGCTTCCTTGGCCATATCGAGCGGTGCCGAGTCCTGCTCCACCTAGTCGACGCCAATGACGAGAGTGTGGCGGAGAGCTACCGGATCGTCCGCGACGAACTCGACGCTTACGGCGCCGGCCTTGCCGACAAGCCGCAGGTGCTTGCATTGAACAAGATCGACACGCTGGACGACGAGCTGATCGCCGCCCTGTCCGCCGAGCTGGAGGAAGCCAGCGGCATGTCCGTGATCCCAATCTCGGGCGCCGCGGGCATCGGCGTCGACTGGGCACTCGACCGGCTCCTGGAGGCGATTGGCCCCGAAAGCTCCGCCGTGACCGCCGACGACGAAGGCGAAGACGCAATCGAGTGGTCGCCGCTCTGAACGATCAGAGCAGCCCCAGCCGATCCGCGCCAAAGGTCAGCACCGTCATCACCATGCCGGCCAGGAAGGTGTGGTAGGCGAGCGCCAGATAGCGGTATTTCTTCCGCTTCAGCACCGATCCGTTCTGGTAGATATCGCGTGCCATCGTCCGGTAGACATTCTGCTCGTCGCCGAGTTCGGCGATCAGTCGCTCGATATAGTCTTCCTGCTCCAGCTGGGTGAAGGAGCCGAAGAAGAGCAGGTTGAGCGGCGCGCCGGGCTTGGGCTTCACCGCCGGCAGCACCGCCATCACGGCGAACGCTGCGGACAGCAAGGCGAAGCCGGCGAGCACCAGCATCTCGGGCGCCACCAGCCCCCTGGAGGTCTGGTTGAGCGTGATGGTGAAGACGACGAAGGTCGCGCCCATCAGGATGCTGGCCTTGTGGTCGGCCATGGCGGACAGCTGGACCTGGATTTGCTGAGTGGTGCGGATCAGGTGGATGGCGTCGGGCGCGTAGCGCTTGGGGATCTGTTCGTGAGGCAAGATGGTTCCTGTTTTCCTGTCTTCGGGCTGCCACCCTTCAGCCGCATTCGCTTGGCAAGGCGCGCCGGCACGCATTAGGGACCTGCCATGTCCAATCGTCAAGAAATCGAAGCCACCGTCCACCGCCTGATCGAGCCGTTCAACAAGAAGGGCGTGGCGCTGACCGGCGCGACCACCTTCGCCGGTGACCTCGAATGGGACAGCCTGACCGTGATGGACTTCGTCGCCGCCGTCGAAGACGAATTCGACATCATCATCACGATGAACATGCAGGCCGAGATCGAAACAGTCGGCCAGCTGGTCGATGCCGTGGGCAAGCTGCGCACCTGACCGATTAACCCGGTTTGGGCTGAGCTTGTCGAAGCCCTCCCTTCTTCAGGGCCGGAAAGAACAAGGGAGGCCTTCGACAAGCTCAGGCCGAACCGTGTTGAGGTACTCAAAATGACCGACAGCCTGCAAACCGCCGACGCGCCGCAGCCGGAGACCCGGGCTCTTGCGGGCGACCTGATGTCCAAGTTCGACGGGTTGATCGCCGAGCGCAAGGCACTGCTCGATTCCGGAGTCCGCGATCCGTTCGCGATCGTGATGGAGCAGGTGCTCTCGCCCACCGAAGCGGTGATCAGGGGCAAGAAGACGATCCTGCTCGGCACGTACAATTATATGGGCATGACGTTCGACCCCGACGTGATCGCGGCAGGCAAGGAAGCGCTCGACCGCTTCGGATCGGGCACGAACGGCAGTCGCATGCTCAACGGCACCTTCCATGACCATGTCGAAGTCGAGCAGGCACTGCGCGAATTCTACGGCACCAGCGGCGCGATCGTCTTTTCGACCGGCTATATGGCCAATCTGGGGATGATCTCGACCCTCGCCGGCAAGGGCGACTACATCATCCTCGACGCCGACAGCCATGCCTCCATCTATGACGGCTGCAAGCAGGGCTATGCCGAGGTGGTTCGCTTCCGCCACAACTCCGTCGAGGATCTCGACAAGCGCCTGTCGCGCCTGCCCCCGGAGGCCGGCAAGCTGGTCGTGCTCGAGGGCGTCTATTCGATGCTCGGCGACGTCGCGCCGCTGAAGGAAATGGTTGCCGTCGCCAAGAAGCATGGCGCCATGACGCTTTCCGACGAAGCGCACTCGATGGGCTTTTTCGGCCCGCACGGCCGGGGCGTCTATGAAGAACAGGGCCTGGACGGCCAGGTCGACTTCATCGTCGGCACCTTTTCAAAGTCGGTCGGAACCGTCGGCGGCTTTTGCGTGTCGAACCACCCGAAGTTCGAGGCGATCCGGCTGGCGTGCCGCGCCTATATCTTCACCGCGTCGCTGCCGCCGTCGGTGGTCGCCACCGCCGCCACCTCGATCCGCAAGCTGATGCATGCGCACAACAAGCGCCAGCATCTGTGGGAGAATGCGCGCACGCTCCACGGCAATCTGAAGGCGCTGGGCTTCAAGCTCGGCACCGACACGCCGCAATCGGCGATCATCGCGGTCATCCTGCCGACCCAGGAGGAGGCCGTCGGCATGTGGCAGGCGCTGCTGGAGCATGGGCTGTACGTCAACATGGCGCGCCCACCGGCGACGCCCGCCGGCATGTACCTGCTCCGCTGCTCGCTCTGCGCCGAACACACGGCCGAGCAAGTGGCTGAGATCACGCAGATGTTTGCTGCGGCGGGACGTGCCGTGGGCGCGATCCCGCAGTAAGACTGGACATGACCTGTTAACCACGCTCTGTTATAGGGCGTTTGGGGATGGGCAGGGTCGCAAATCAGGAGATCGAGCAGGGCTCGATCAGCGTGCGCCGCGCACTTGCGACGGCCTTGGGGCTGCTCGCCGCTTTCGGGCTGATCTCCCTCACCATCCTCGTCTCCAACTCGAACCGGCAGCGCGACGCGGCGTTGGCCGCGCAGCGGCACAGCTTCGAAGTCATCATCCTCGCCCGCTCGCTCGAAAGCACGATGAACCGCGCCGAGGCGACACTTGGCCGCTACGTGGTCAATATGGAGCCGCAATATGGGCGGCTGTTCGTGGACGACTGGCGCCGCGCGGGCAGTTCGATCGACCGACTGCGTGACGCCACGCGCGACAATCCCGAACAGATCATCCTCGTCGAACGTCTGCGCCGCATCTACAACGACCGGGACCGGATGTTGTCCGGAGCCGCGCTCCGCACCCGCTACGACCAGAAGATGAGCAGCCTCGCCGCTTATAACGCGGCCGGCAAGTCGGAGAGCGTGGCGGCGCTGTCACAAGCGATCGAAGCGATCGTCGCGACCGAAAAGCGGCTGCTGCAGGCGCGCATCGGTGCCGCCAACGCAACAGTCGAACAGTCAAACTGGGCGGCGAAGCTCCTCCTCGCCTTCGCCATCGTCATCCTGGTCGGCGCCGCCGTCCTCGCCTTCACCATGATCCAGGCGATCGCCGAGCGGCGCGCCGCACGCACCGATGCCGATGAAGTCGCCCGGCGGGCAGAGGAGCTCGAAGAGGCCGTTGCCGAACGTACAATCGAGTTGCGCCGCGCCAATGAAGCGCTCCTCGCGGAAGCCGCCGAGCGCGAGGCTGCCGAAGCGCAGCTGCGCCAGGTACAGAAGATGGAAGCGGTCGGCCAGCTGACCGGCGGCATCGCACACGACTTCAACAACATGCTGGCCGTGGTGATCGGCGGCCTGGAGCTTGCCCGCCGTCGGCTCATCGACAACACGGCTGAGGCCAGGCGCCATCTGGAAAATGCGATGGAGGGTGCCGCCCGTGCGGCCACCCTGACTCGCCGCCTGCTCGCCTTTGCGCGCGCCGAACCGCTGCTGCCGGAGCCGGTTTCGCCCGACGCGCTGATCGCCGGCATGGCCGAACTGCTCGACCGCACGCTGGGCGAGCGCGTCACGGTGCGGACCGATTATCAGGGCGGGGACTGGACGGTCTGGGTCGACAAGCACCAGCTTGAAAACGCCCTGCTCAATCTCGCGGTCAACGCGCGCGACGCGATGGAAGGCGAAGGCACGCTGACCTTGGCCACATCGGGACGCAGCCTGGCCGAAGGCGAACTGGGCGTCAGCCGCGCCGGCGACTATGTGACCATTTCGGTCACGGACACGGGCTGCGGCATGGAACAGAAAGTGCTCGACCGCGTGTTCGAGCCCTTCTTCACGACCAAGCCGGTCGGCAAGGGCACTGGTCTCGGCCTCAGCCAGATCTTCGGCTTTGTCCGTCAATCGCTCGGTGAGATCACCATTTCGTCGGAACCCGGCCAGGGCACCACCGTCTCGATCCTCCTGCCGCGCTATACCGGCGTCCAGCGCGTCGCTCCCGCCGAGGAAGTGCATGGCGTTCGTGCATCGGCTGCCGCCGCGCCCCAAAAGGTGCCGATCCTCGTCGTGGAAGACGATCCGCGCGTGCTCAACGCCACGGTCGAGGCGCTGGTCGAACTCGGGCACCGGCCGATCCCCTGCGCCGATCCCGAGCAGGCGCTTGGGCTGCTGGCGGCAAATCCTGGCGTGCGGCTGATCATTTCCGACGTGGTGATGCCGGGTACCACCGGCCCCGAACTGATCGCTGCCATCCGCCCGCTCCACGGCGATGTCGGCGTGCTGTTCGTCACCGGCTTTGCCGGCGAGATCGACGAGGCGGCGGCGTTCGGCGGGCATGACGTGCTGCGCAAGCCCTTCACCATCGGCAGTCTCGCGAGCGCGGTCGAGGCCGCGCTCGCTAAGCTCAACGGATCGCACCCGCCCGAAGCAACCGCGGCAGCAGCGTGACCGCGCCGAGCAGCGGCCAGCGCCGCTGCCATGGCTTGATGTCGATCCGCGTGCCGGCATGGCGGTTGATCTTCCAGGCCAGGTAATCGATGCCGCCGGCAAAGGTGAGGCTGGCCTTGGCCAGGCGGATCACGGTGAGCGCCTTCCCATTGCGCCGCAATTGCCGCCACCGCGCGCTCGAATAGCGGGACGGTGCGTTCGCCAACTCCGCGATGCGGCGATAGCGCTCGGGATCCCAGTCCACGATCGAGCCGGGCCGGTCGCCACGCTCGGCCCGCAGCTCCGCGCCGTAGGTGAGCGCAAAGCCTTGCCGCCACCGCTCGAGCGGATCGTCGCTGGCCGGCGCCAGCGTCATCAGCGTTCGCGGCGCCTGAGCGACGATCGCCGCCATGCGTCCCGGCACGTCGGCATCGGCCGCCCAGACCAGCCGGACCGGTTGCGCGAAACGCGCCCACACCGAGACGTTGCTGGCCTCGGGCCGGGTGAGCCGATCGAAATCCGCCTCGCTCAGCACTGCGTATTTGGCGGCGATACCTCCGTCCTCGAACGGGAACACATTGGGCGGCACCAGCCTGTTCGCCCCCGCCAGCCACGCCTTGCCATAGGCCTCGCGATAGTCCCGCACGATCAGGTAGAAATCGAGCATCTGCCCGTCGATCTCGCCGGTCCGCAGGCAAGACCCGTAAAAGAGCACGGCCAGCGCCCCCGGATAACCAAGCGCAATCGCCTCAGCCGCCGCCGACACGCGCCGGTCTACCGGCTGGGCGAGCTCCTGGGCGATGAGGTTTTGGAGGGTCATTCCGTTCGTTTCGAGCGAAGTCGAGAAACGTTCAAGCTCCGAGCCACCGCTTCTCGACTGTGCTCGAAGCGTACGGACCAGTGAAGGCTTATGCAGCCAGCTTCAGGAACGGCACCGGCGGGGTGGTGCGCAGCACGATCGGCTTGCCGGTCCGCGCCTGGAACAGCTCGCCGTCGAGAATAACGTTGGAGCGCTCGCCTTCGATCTCGATCTCGTCGCCCTGCTCGATATGCACGCCGCGCATCTGCGCCCGCCCGAGCCGCCCCCGGATGCTGGCGAGCACGGCGCGCAGCAGCGTGCCCGAGCCCTGCTCGACCGCCATCAGCTTCAAATGCCCGGCGCTGCCCTCGGCCTTGCTGCCGAGCAGCAATTTCTCGAGCGTGGTCACGATCAACAAGGTGAAACGGCCGGTGATCTGCCCGCCGCGCTTCAGCGACACGCGCACTTCCGAGGGTCGGGGCGGCAGGAATGCCGCGCGGATGCCGAGCACGGCGGTGACGATCACGGCGAGCGCCGTCAGCACATGGCTGAGGCCGTTCGGCAGCCCGAGCGGATAAATTTTGTGACGGCAGTAAAGGATCGAGTCGGCCAACCCCGCGCCGCCCAGGAACATACCCAGCACCGGTTTGCTGTCACCTTCGGAAAGGGCAATCAGTTCCCGCTGCACGATATGGGCGGCGAGGTCCGACTGGGCGAGGCCGACGATGTTTTCCAGGGCATCGATCGGATCGCCGCGCGCACCCAAGTCGAGCGCAATCAGGTTGGTCTTGCCGTTCGGCAGCACGGCCACCGGCGGCGGCGCTTCGCCGAAATAGCGGCCGCCATGCAGCTCGGTCAGCGCCGCCTGCACCGATCCGTCGCCGCCATTGATGACGATGACCTTGGGCTGCACGCGCGCGATCGTCTTCATCGCGTCGGGGATCTGGTCGACCCGCTCGACTTCGTAGTGAAAGACGTCGGGATTGCGCGCGCAATAGGCGCGAATGCGGGGCAGCAGTGCACGGTTGCCCGTGCTGTGTGGATTGGAGAGGAGGGCGACCGAGACCATCAGCCCTCGACCGGGCCGATCGAAAAGCCCCGTCGATAGTTGAGGATCACATCCACCGGTTTGACCCCCCGGCCGACCTGGATCACCACATCGCCATAGCTGGGCTTCAGATGGACCAGCGAAATGCGCGGATTGCGCGAAAAGCCGCCGCCATCGTTCCAGCCGGACTTGCCATTATTGTCCAGGTCGTGGCGGACGGCGACGGCATAGTTGCCAGGCCCAGGCAGGCCGACGCACACTTCCATCCTTCCCGTCCGCGCCACGGGCACGTCGACCCGGCGCAACTTCTTGCCCTTGGCAAGGAAGTCGGCCGGGTTGGAGCCATAGACCTGCACGCGCAGCATGCCCTGCCGTGCCTTGAAGCCGTCCACGCGCACCAGCACGGCCGTGTCGCCGCGCGCGCAGGCCGCGTCGCCGACCGCGGCCGGAGCGGCGCCGCTCCACAGCGCGATGCCCGCAGCCAGCCCGAATGCGATTGCAACTTTCTTCATGACCATCTCTGCATCCGCGGCTATAGCGGCGACGCCAAGCCGCATCTTGAAGACGGGAGATGGTGGAGCTTTGCGGCAAAACCATGGTCGCAGAGCGTTCAGATTTCGAAGATGTTGTCCGCTGTCGACCGCTACCTTGCCCGGCTGATCGCCGTCCCGCTGTTCGCGACCCTCGTCATCGCGGCGATGCTGCTGGTCTTGGACAAGATGCTGCGCCTGTTCGACTTCGTCGCCGAACAGGGCGGGCCGGTCAGCGTCGTCTGGCGGATGCTCGCCAATCTGCTGCCGGAGTATCTTTCGCTCGGCATTCCGATCGGGTTGATGCTGGGCATCCTGCTCGCCTTTCGCCGCATCGCGACCTCTTCGGAACTGGACGTGTTCCGGGCGGTCGGGCTGAGCTACGGCCGGTTGTTGCGGGTGCCTTACCTCTTCACCATCGCCCTGGCGCTGCTCAACCTCGCCATTGTCGGCTTCGTGCAGCCCAAGGCGCGTTACGCCTATGAGGGCCTGCAGTTCGAGCTGCGCTCCGGCGCGCTCGGCGCGTCGATCAAGGTGGGTGAGTTCACCAACCTCGGCCAGCAGATGACGGTGCGGATCGAGGAGAGCCACAAGCGTGGCGCCGACCTGTCCGGCATCTTCGTGCGCGCCGAAAGCCGGGGCGGACGGAGCCTTGCGGTGGCGGCCGAGCGCGGCACCTTCCTGCGCACCGACGATCCCGACACGATCATCTTCCGGCTGCGCAACGGCACGCTGATCCACAACGAGCCGAGTTTCCGCAGCCCGCGCGTGCTGAGCTTCACCTCGCACGACCTGCCGATCGACCTGCCGAAGGTCGAGCGCTTTCGCAGCCGCGGCGGCAAGGAACGCGAGCTGACCATTCCCGAACTGGCGATGATCGGCGGCGACCGGAGCAAGCCGCTGCCGATCCGCAACGAAAGCCGAGCCAACTTCCACTTCCGGATCGTCGAGGTGGCGATGATGTTCCTGTTGCCGCTGCTCGCCGTCGCGCTGGCGGTGCCGCCCAAGCGCTCCTCGTCGGCACTGGGCGTGTTCCTGTCGATCGTGATGGTCGTGACCTATCACAAGGTGAACGAATATGCGCAGGGCATGGGCTCGCTCGGCCGGGTCGATCCGCTGATCGCGCTATGGGTCCCGTTCCTGATCTTCGCCGCGATCATCTGGTGGCTTTATTACCAGCTCGCCTATGTGCCGGGCGGGCAGCCGATCGGCGGCCTGGAACGTGTGTTCGCGAAGCTCGGCAGCGTATTGAAGCGCTGGTTCAGCATCGCGCGCCGGCGTGAAGCGAGGGCGTGATGCAGCTGCAATTCTTCCCCTCCAGCACGGTCATGCTCTACACCGCGCGCATGTTCCTGGTCCGCTCCTTCTCGGTGCTGGCCGGGCTGGTGCTGATCCTGATGACGCTCGATCTGCTGGGAGAGTCCGGCAAGATCCTGGCCTATCCCGGCAATGGCGAGCCGCAGCTGTGGACCTATGTGTCGCTGCGCGTGCCGCAGATCGTTGCGCGCTTCCTGCCCTTTTCGGTGCTGCTTGGCACCCTCATCACCCTGCTGACCCTCAATCAGAACAGCGAAGTCGTGTCGATGAAGGCGTCGGGGCTGTCCGCGCACCAGATCCTCGCGCCGCTGATCATCGCCGGATTGCTGGTCGCGGCCCTGTCCTTCGCGTTCAACGAGCGGGTGGTGACGCGTGCGACGGCGACGCTCAAGGCCTGGGCCAAGGTAGAATATGGCCCCATCCCGAAGGACAGCGCCGTCCAGACCAATCTCTGGGTGCGCAACGGGGAGGATCTGATCCGCGCCGGTCGTGCGATCGGACGCGGCAGCGCCACGCGCCTGTTGGACGTGACGCTCTACGACCGCGTCCGCAACGAGCTGTCGGCGACGATCCAGGCCAAGGAAGGCCATTATGTCGGCGGCGCCTGGCGGCTGACGGACGCGAAGCGCTTCGACGTGGGCACGGGCCTGCAGACCGATCTCGGCACGATCATCGCGGCGCGCGGGGTTACGCCGGATCGCTTCACCCTCGCCAATGTCGATCCCGAAGGCCTGTCGTTCACGCAGCTCCGCCAGGCGATTGACGATCTGAACGCCGCCGGCCGCCCGACGCGTCCGCTGGAAGCCGCCCTTTGGCACAAATTGTCCGGACCGCTTTCATCGGTGCTAATGCCGCTGCTGGGCGCCGTCGCCGGCTTCGGCCTCGCCCGCTCGGGCAAATTGTTCGTCCGCGCCGTCGCCGGCATGGCGCTGGGCTTCGCCTATTTCGTCGCCGACAATTTCGCGCTGGCGATGGGCAATCTCGGCGCTTACCCGCCTTTGCTCGCGGCCTGGGCGCCGTTCCTGCTGTTCCTGCTGATCGGCGAGACCGTGCTGATCCGCAGCGAGGAATAGGTCAACCCGGCAGGCCCCGCCCACCCCGTGTGACGGAGCTCAGCCCGATCTTCCACATCAGACCCGGCAGACCCTTATAGTTCGCCTTGAAGTAAGGCGAGCTCGGGTCGAGCATCGCGGCGAGCCGGCGATGGGCGCTGCCGAGATTGTGATAGGGCACGCTCGGCAGCAGGTGGTGCAGCGCGTGATAGCGCAGGCCGACGGGCGCCCACAGGCCTGGGAGCAGGGCCGGCGGCGGCACGTTGACGCTGTCGAGATATTGCGCGGTCACCGTCATCGCCTCGCCCTCATTCTCCCAAAGGTGCGCGACCAGGGTCCGCACCTGGTTGAGCACGGCGACCGCCGAAGCGATGCCCAGGATGATGAGCACCGCGCGCAGCGGCAGCACGCCGGTCACTGCCAGCGCAACAAAGGTCACGGCCCACAGGCTCGTGACGATCTCCAGCCGCGTCCACAGCGCCTTGGCTTCGCCCTCGGGCGGCCGGCGGCGGAAGACCGGGTTGATCACCAGCCCCGAATAGCGCGCGACCACTGCCTCCCGCAGCTTCGGCGACAGCAGCGACAGTGGCGCCAGCACGGCGTAGCGAAGGATGAGCCCGATCGGCGCCAGCGCCGCGACCAGGATGAAGGCCGGCAGCGTCCAGGGTCTCATCAGCGCGAGCGGCAGATATTCCGGGTCCTCGGCGGTGCCATAGCGCGTTTTGGCGTGGTGCAGATTGTGCACGCCTTCATACATGAATGACGGCACCATCAGCGGCACGCCGATCAGTGCGTTCCACGCCGCGCGGAAGCCCGGCAACGCGCTGTGCTTCACATGAGTGATCTCATGGATGAAGCTTTCGGCGCGGTAGAGCGCCAGAACCGCGACGCTGCCGAAGCCGAACGCGGCCCAGCCACCCGACAGGATCGTCGCGACCAGCGCCGCATAGCCGATCAGCACCGAGGCGAGGAAATCTGCCCAATAGACCCGCGGGTCCGGCGCGCTCAACTCACGCGTCAGCTCGGCGGCGGCCTTCAGCAGCGCCATGTCGTCCGCGATCCGTGCACGGGGCGCAGGGGCCGCCGCTGCGGGCGCGGGCCCGTCGAAGGTGAGATTGGTTGCCATGGGTGTTGCCTTTCGACGAACATAGTGGCCGGAGTTTGGCATTCAAAGGGCCGTGCCATGTGCCCGCCTTCTCGACTTTGATCGGGATCAAAGCCTAGAGAAGCGGCCCATGTCCGAGATCCAGATCGTGCCCGTGTCAGACGCCGCCGGGCGCCGTGCCTTTGTCGACTATGGCTTTGCCCATTATGCCGGCGATCCGAACTGGGTGCCGCCGCTCAAAGGCGAGGCGGTCGGCATGATCACGCCGGCCAAGAATGCCTGGTTCACCCATGCGGAACAGCAGCTTTTCCTCGCCAGGCGCGGCGGCCGCACGGTCGGGCGGATCGGGGCCCATATCGACCGACTCGCGCTCGAACAGCCGGCGGAACAGGGTTTCGGTCCGGGCACCGGCTTCTGGGGCTTTTTCGATGCGGAGGACGAACCGGCCGGCCGGGCGCTCATCGCAGCCGCCGAGGACTGGCTGCGCGGCAAAGGCATGACGCGGGCGATCGGCCCCGTCTCTTCCTCTATCTGGGAAGAGCCGGGCCTGCTGATCAAGGGCCATGACCATCCCCCGACCGTGATGATGGGCCACCACGACGCCCGCTACCAGGGCTGGGTCGAAGGCGCCGGCTACGCCAAGGCGAAGGACCTGTTCACTTACGATCTGGACGTCCAGCAGGGGTTTCCGCCGCTCGTGCAGCGCATCGTCGCCGCGGGCGAGAAGAATACCCGCATCCGCGTTCGCCCGGTCAACAAGGCGCGCTTTGCCGAGGAAGCCGCGATCATCCTGCGCATCCTGAACGATGCCTGGTCTGACAATTGGGGCTTCGTGCCGCTGACCGACCCGGAAGTCGAAGAGGTCGGCAAGAAGCTGAAGCCGATCGTGTTCGAGGACCTGATCTACATCGCCGAAGTGGAAGGCGAGCCGGTCGCCTTCATGATTACGCTGCCGGACCTGAACGAGCCGCTGAAGCCGCTCAAAGGCTCGCTCCTCCCCTTTGGCTGGGCGAAATTGCTGTTGTGGCTGCGGCGCCCGAAGGCGCGAACGATGCGCGTGCCGCTGATGGGTGTGGTCAAGCGGCTGCAGGCCTCCCGCCTTGCGAGCCAGCTTGCCTTCATGATGATCGAATATTCCAGGCGGGCGGCCGTCGCCCGCTATGGCGCGTCACGCGGGGAGATTGGCTGGATCCTCGAAGACAATCAGGGGATGGTCGCGATCGCCGACACGATCGAGAGTAAGGTCAACAAGATCTACCGCGTCTACGAAAAGACGCTGTAACTTGCTCTGCCGTGTCGCCGATGCTAGCAGTTCGGCGCCGGCAGCCTTATCTGGCGCGGCATTACGTCCGATCGGCACTGTCGTGCCGATCCCACAGGTTGATGTTGCAATGAGGCATTCTTTCCGCGTCCCGCATCGCATGGCTGAGGCCAGCGGTTGCGCCTCGCGGAACATCGGCTCGGGTCTTTCACCCCGGCGTGCCCTTGCGACGGAAGCGCTTAACTTCACGTCCACAATGTCGGCAGCGGAGCGGACAGGGGCCGCCCCGCCACCGACTTTCACATATCGCGCAGCCGATCGCCGCTCCTGGAGCCGCGGCTGCGCTCGGAGAACATATAATGACAACGCGCATGCTGATCGACGCGCGCCACCGGGAAGAAACCCGCGTGGCGGTCGTCAAGGGTAACCGGATCGAGGAGTTCGACTTCGAATCCGCCGAGCGGAAGCAGCTCAAGGGGAATATCTATCTCGCCAAGGTAACCAGGGTCGAGCCGTCGCTGCAGGCGGCGTTCGTCGATTATGGCGGCAATCGCCATGGCTTCCTGGCCTTCAGCGAAATCCATCCCGACTATTACCAGATCCCGAAAGAGGATCGCGAAGCCCTGCTCCGCGAGGAAGCCGAGCATGCCGCCGAAGAGGAAGCCCTTCGCGCCCGCCAGGACGAGGAAGATGACGCGGACGAGAGCGCCGGCGACGAACAGGCCCATGATGACGAGCATGGCGAGGATGACGAGCAGCCGCGCGCCGAACGGGTAAATGCCAACGGCAACGGCTCGCACGACGAGGCAGTCGAGTCCCTGCGCGAGCGGCGCATGAACCTGCGCCGCCGCTACAAGATCCAGGACGTGATCCGTAGGCGGCAGGTGCTGCTGGTCCAGGTCGTCAAGGAAGAGCGTGGCAACAAGGGCGCGGCGCTGACCACCTATCTGTCGCTCGCCGGGCGCTATTGCGTGCTGATGCCGAACACGGCGCAGGGCGGCGGCATTTCGCGCAAGATCTCGAACGCCGCCGATCGCAAGCGGCTGAAGTCGATCATGGCGGAGCTGAAGCTGCCGCGCACCATGGGCTGTATCGTCCGCACCGCCGGGCTGCAGCGCACCAAGACCGAGATCAAGCGCGACTTCGACTATCTCGCCCGGCTGTGGGACACGATCCGCGAGAATACGCTGAAGGCGTCCGCTCCGTCGCTCGTCTATGGCGACAGCGACCTGATCAAGCGCGCGATCCGCGATATCTATAATCGCGAGATCGACGAAGTGATCGTGGAAGGCGACGACGGCTATCGCGCCGCGCGCAACTTCATGAAGCTCTTGATGCCGAGCCATGTGCGCCGCATCCAGGGCTATGCCGACCCGGTGCCGCTGTTCCAGCGTTTCGGCGTCGAGGATCAGCTGAGCCAGATGTACCAGCCGGTCGTGCAGCTGAAATCGGGCGGCTATCTGGTCATCAACCCGACCGAGGCCTTGGTGTCGATCGACATCAACTCGGGCCGATCCACCCGCGAACATGGCATCGAGGCGACGGCGGTCGCCACCAATCTGGAAGCCGCCAACGAGATCGCGCGCCAGCTGCGGCTGCGCGACATGGCGGGGCTCGTGGTCATCGACTTCATCGACATGGAGAATGGCTCCAACGTCCGTAAGGTCGAAAAGGCTATGAAGTCGGCGCTGGCGAACGACCGCGCGCGCATCCAGGTCGGTCGCATCTCGAGCTTCGGCTTGATGGAGATGAGCCGCCAGCGCCTGCGCACCGGCGTGCTCGAAGCCTCCACCCGCCCCTGCCCGCATTGCGAAGGCTCGGGCTTCGTCCGCACCGCCTCCTCGGCCGGCCTGTCGGCGCTGCGCCTGCTGGAGGATGAAGCGGCGCGTGGTCGCGGCTCGCAGCTGCTGCTCCGCGCCAGCCAGGAAGCGGCCTTCTACCTGCTCAACCACAAGCGCGCCGAACTGGCCGAGATCGAAGAACGCTATGGCGTGCGCATCGAAGTGATGTCGTCGGGCGAGATCGAGGGCGCTCGGATGGCGGTCGAAGCCAGCGGTCCGCCGCCGGTGCACGCGCCGCGCTTCGAGCCGCCGCAGATCGAGTTCGACGAGGACGACGCCGTTCTCGACGAGATCGACGAAGAGGAGGAAGAAGAAGAGGCGCGCGAGGAGCGCGAACCGCGTGCGGCTCGCGACGACCGCGAGGAGCGTGGCGAAGGCGGACGCCGTCGGCGCCGGCGCCGGCGCGGCGGCAAGCGCGGTGGCGAGCATGACGCTGCCCCGCAGGCGGAGGCGCAGGAGCCGGAGAGCGATGCGCTCGACAGCGACGATACAGCGGATCAGCCGGACACGGTCGAAGCTGCCGAGACGGCTGAGCAGCGCGAAGACGGCGAAGGCCGGCGTCGGCGCGGTCGCCGGGGTCGTCGCGGCGGTCGCCGCCGGCGCGGCGGTGACGAGCAGGTTGCAGCGGAAGCGGCGATGAGCTCGGACGCCGAAGAGGCACCCGCCGTGGAGGCCGCGGCTGTGGAGCCCGAGCCCATGCCCGAACCTGCGGCCGAGGAAGCTCCGAAGCGCCGGCGCACGCGCAAGAAAGCGGACACCGCCGAGACGCCTGCCGAGGCCCCGCTCGGGGAAGCTCCGGCGGAAGAGGCCAAGCCGAAGCGGACGCGCCGCAAGAAGGCCGACGCGGAGGCGCCGGCCGAGGCGGCCGCGCCCGACGCCGGAGCGGAGACGGAAGCGAAGCCGAAGCGGACTCGGCGGAAGAAGGCCGAGGTAGCTCCTGCGGAGCCGGCGCCCGTTGCCGCGGCCGAGGCCGCTCAGGCCGTCGCCGAACCGGCTCCGGATGCGCCCGCTCCCGCGGAGGCGGACGCCGTGACGCAGCCCGCCAATGATCAGCCTGCCGCGGCGCCCCGCAAGGGCTGGTGGCAGCGGACGATCGCGGGTCGGCTGTGACGAAACCCCTCTCCCTCGCCGGGAGAGGGCGTTTTCACCTGAGGTTCAGTCGCGTGCGGTGAAGATGGTTGCGATGCGCCACCTGCTCCGCACGCTTCTCGCGCTGCTGATCTCCTTTGCCGTGCTGACGCGGCCCGTCGCCGCCCAGTCGATCCTGCGCGACGCGGAGACGGAGGCGCTGCTCGCCGATATGTCGCGGCCGCTGATCGAGGCGGCGGGGCTGCAGCCCAAGAATGTCCAGATCGTCATGATCGCGGACAATTCGATCAACGCGTTCGTGGCCGGCGGGCAGATCGTCTACATCCATTCCGGCCTGATCACCCAGGCTGACAATGCCAATATGGTCCAGGGCGTGATCGCCCACGAACTCGGCCACATCACCGGCGGCCACATAGTCCGCATGGCAGAGGGCATGAAGTCGGCGACCGGCATCATGCTGTTGTCGCTGATCCTCGGTGCAGCGGCCATGGCGGCGGGCGCGGGCGATGCCGGCGCCGGCCTGCTGACCATGGGCCAGCAGGCAGCGCTCGGCAAATTCCTCGCCTTCAGCCGCGTCCAGGAATCGAGCGCCGACGCCGCTGGTGTCTCGTTCCTCAACAAGGCGGGGATCAGCGGCCAGGGCCTAGTCGCGTTCTTCAAGAAGCTGCAGAACCAGGAATATCGCTACGGCTACAACTCAAAGGATGCCTATGACCGCACCCACCCGCTCAGCCGCGAGCGCGTGACGACGCTGGTCGACTCGCTGCAGACCGCCCCATCCTGGAGCGCGAAGACGGACCCCGCGCTCGAAGCACGGTTCCAGCGCGTGAAGGCGAAGCTCAAGGGCTATGTGCTCGACCCGCCCGTCGTGATGCAGCAATATCCCGAGACCGATCTGAGCGTGCCGGCCCGCTATGCCCGTGCCTATGCGTGGCACCGGGGCGCCTATCCCGACAAGGCGACGGAAGAGGTCGACGCCTTGCTCCGCACCGCCCCGCACGATCCCTATTTCCTCGAGTTGAAGGGCCAGGTACTGCTCGAGTCCGGCAAGCCCAAGGAGGCGCTGCCGCCGCTGCGCGAGGCCGTGCAGCTGACCCGCTACAACCCGCTGATCACCTCCATGTTCGGCCACGCCCTGATCGCGACCGAGGACAGCGCCAACTTCGCCGAGGCGGAAAAGGTGCTGAAGTCGGCAATCGCCATGGACAATCAGAACCCCTTCGCCTGGTATCAGCTCGGCGTCGTGTACGACCGCAAGGGCGACACCGCGCGGGCGGCACTGGCGACGGCGGAGCGCTACAATCTCGAAGGCAATCCGAAGCTCGCCTTCGCCAATGCGCGCATGGCCATGGCCGGCATTCCGCGCGGCTCCGCCGACTGGGTCCGCGCGCAGGACATCTTCATGGTGTCGGAGCCGGAGATCAAAAAGAAGAAGAAGGACAGGCCGGAAGAATGACGCGCTGGCTGCCGATCGTTGCCGTTGCCTTGCTGTCCTCCGCCGGCACCGCGCTCGCCGTGAAGGCGCTCGACCAGCGCCAGGACACGCGCGCCTATCTGCTCGACCATCCCGAAGTGCTGCAGGAAGCGATGGAGAAGCTGCGGCTGAAGCAGGCGGCGGCGCAGATCGCCCCGCTGCGCCGCGATCTCGAAACGCCATTCGCGCAAGGCTTTATCGGCGCCAAAGATGCCGACGTCACCGTCGTGCAGTTCTTCGATTACGCGTGCGGCTATTGCCGCGCCAGCCTGGGCGACCTGCAGCGGCTGGTCCGCGAGGATCCGAAGGTGCGGATCGTGTTCCGCGAGTTGCCGATCCTCAGCCCCGGCAGCGAAGTCGCCGCGCGCGCCAGCCTCGCCGCCGCCGAGCAGGGCCGCTACCCCGCCTTCCACATGGCGATGTACGCGGCGAGCCCGCCCAGCCCGGCGAGCGTCGCCAAGGTCGTGCAGAGCGCCGGCCTCGACGCCGCGCGCGCCGAGACGGCGATGCGGACACCCGACAAGGATCGCGAACTCCACCGCAACATCGAACTCGCACGCAACCTGGGCTTCACCGGCACCCCAAGCTGGGTGATCGGCGACGAAGCGATGAGCGGCGCGATCGGCTACGACGCCCTCAAGGAAGCCGTCGCAAAGGCGCGGGCGAACAGAAGCTGAGCGTAGCGCCCCTCAGGCGGGGCGTTCACCCTTGAAGCCCTGCGCGATCACATACCATTCGCTCGACTCCTTGCGCGAGGCCGGCGGCTTGGCGTGTTTGACGGTGGTGAAGTGCTTCTTCAGCAGGGCGACCAGCTCATTGTCGGCGCCCCCAGCGAGCACCTTGGCGACGAAGCTGCCGCCGGGCCTGAGCGTCTCGATCGCGAACCATGCCCCGCTTTCGACCAGCGCCATGGTGCGCAGATGGTCCGTCTGCGCGTGGCCGACGGTGTTCGCCGCCATGTCCGACATGACCAGATCGGCCGCTCCGCCGAGCGCCTCGCGCAACAGCTCGGGCGCGGCGTCGTCGGTAAAGTCCATCTGGAACAGGGTGACGCCTTCGATCGGGTCGGTCGGCAGCAGGTCGATGCCGACCACCACCGCATCCTTGTGGCGGCGCTTGGCGACCTGCGCCCAACCGCCCGGCGCGACGCCCAGATCGACGATCCGCTTCGCGCCCTTCAGCAGGCCGAACCGCTCGTCCAGCTCGATCAGCTTGTAGGCAGCACGCGAGCGATAGCCCTCGGCCTTCGCCTTCTTAACATAAGGGTCGTTCAGCTGCCGCTCGAGCCAGCGCGTGGACGCGGCCGTGCGGTTGCGCGCGGTCTTGACCCGCTGGCGGCCGACGCCCCCGCCCCTCATGCAAAGCCGTCCCGCGCCATCAACGTGCGCAATATTCCTTCGCGGATACCACGATCGGCGACGCCGAGCCGCTCGGCGGGGAAGATGTCGAGGATCGATTCCAGGATCGCACAACCCGCGACAACGAGATCGGCGCGTTCATGGCCGATGCACGGCAATTCGACTCGCTCCGCATGGCTCATCCGCGACAGCATCTGGCTGACGCCGCGCATCGAGTCCGCCGGCACGATCAGGCCATCGACCGCGCTCCGGTCATAGCTCGGCAGGCCGAGATGGACGCTGGCGAGCGTCGTCACCGTCCCGCTGGTGCCGAGCAGCCGCATATGCTCGCGCGCCGCGCGCGGCAGGCGGGCGGCGAACGCGCTGAAGCTGTCGTTCACCCGGCCGCGCATGCGGGTGTAGATGTCCAGCCGCCCCTCGGAGGTGCTCGCGTCGCCGGGTTCGATTTCGGTCAGCGACACCACGCCCCAGGGCGCGCTGTACCAGTCGAGCGTCTTGGGCAGCGGCCCGCTCGTGTCGACCAGCACCAGCTCGGTCGAACCGCCGCCAATGTCGAAGATCAGGGCCGGACCGTCGCCTTCCTCGAGCAGCACATGGCAGCCCATGACGGCGAGGCGGGCCTCTTCCTCAGCGGGGATGATGTCGATGGCGATGCCCGTTTCGCGCCGCACCCGCTCGACGAACGCGGCACCGTTCGAGGCGCGGCGGCAGGCTTCGGTGGCGACCGAGCGGCAGATATGGACATGACGGCGCCGCAATTTGTCGCCGCAGATGCGGAGCGCCGAGACCGCCCTGTCCATCGCCGCGTCGCTCAGCCTGCCCGTGGTCGCCAGCCCCTCACCGAGCCGCACGATGCGGGAAAAGGCGTCGACAATGATAAAGCCCTGCGGCGCGGGCCGGGCGATCAGCAGCCGGCAATTGTTGGTGCCGAGATCGAGCGCGCCATAGGTGCGGCGCGGCGCTTGGCTCGCCGGAGCATAGGGTGCCGTGCGCGCCCGACTGTCGGGCTGCATCGGCAGGGGCGCGAGATCCGCCATGGCTGCCGTCACTCTGTTTCTTCTCCGGTCGGCCGATACCGCCGGTACTTGGGTCCGCTTCTACAGACGAGACCGCGTCGAGGCAACCGACTGTGGCTGAACTGCAACAGCCTGTCTTGTTGTGCTGCGTTCATGTTGCGTTGCCGCAGGTTCAGCGTTCGGGCCCCACTGGAAGCCGTCCGCCGCATCCCCTTCACACCGCGGCGGATGGAACCAGACCAAGAGTAACTGGAGTGTACAAAATGAAGAAGTTCCTGTTCGCAGCCCTCGCCGCGACCACGCTCGCCGGGCCGGCCCTGGCGCAGGAGGCGGCCCCCTTCACCGGCTTCCGCGTCGAAGGCCTGGTCGGCTATGACAAGCTCAAGGGCAATGGCGGCGGTCGCGACGGCGTGGCCTATGGCGGCGCGGCCGGTTACGACTTCCAGCTCGGCAGCGCGGTCGCCGGCATCGAGGGCGAGTATCTCGATTCCGACACCAAGGGCTGCGAAACCGCTTTCCTGACTGCCAACGACCGCATCTGCGCCAACGGCAAGCGCGACCTGTATGTCGGCGGCCGGCTTGGCTTCGCGGTGGCGCCGAGCACCCTGCTCTACGCCAAGGCGGGCTACACCAATGCCAAGGTTGGCGTGAACTACACCGACCCGACCACGCCGGCGAACAACTTCCGCACGTCCGACGATCTCGACGGCATTCGCGTCGGCGCGGGCGTCGAGCAGAAGCTCGGCACCAACCTCTATGCCAAGGCGGAGTATCGCTACTCCAACTACGAAGCCGGCATTTCGCGCCACCAGGTGCTGGGCGGGCTGGGCTTCCGCTTCTAAGCGGCGACGCTTGTGGAAAACCGGGGTCGGAGCGCTTGCTCCGACCCCTTTTTTTGTTCAGTAAATCCGGTGAACCGGGGCGCTCTTCGCTCCATCAACATGCATTATCAGGGCGTGTGCGCCCGGGGGGACCCATGAAGGCGACGATCGAACGGGCCACGCTGCTGCGAAGCCTGGCGCACGTGCAATCGGTGGTCGAACGGCGCAACACCATCCCGATCCTGTCGAACGTGCTGCTGGAAGCATCGGCGGATGGCGGCATCCGGCTGATGGCGACCGATCTCGACCTGCAGATCGTCGAGAGCGTCGAGGCCGCGGTCGACCAGCCCGGCGCCACCACCGTGTCCGCCCACACCCTGTTCGACATCGTCCGCAAGCTGCCGGAAGGAAGCCAGGTCCAGCTCTCGGCCGCCGAGGGCAAGATGGCAATCAACGCCGGCCGCGCCCGCTTCAACCTGCAGACGCTGCCCCGCGATGATTTCCCCGTGATCGCCGAGGGCGAGCTGCCGACCCGGTTCGAGCTGCCGGCGGCGACGCTTCGCCAGATCATCGACAAGACGCGCTTCGCCATCTCGACCGAGGAAACGCGATATTATCTGAACGGCATCTTCTTTCACGTCTCGGATGAGGCTCAGCCGGTGCTGAAGGCGGCCGCGACCGACGGGCATCGCCTGGCCCGCGTCACCGTGCCGCGGCCGGAAGGCGCCGAGGGCATGCCGGACGTGATCGTGCCGCGCAAATGCGTCGGCGAGCTGCGCAAGCTGCTCGAGGAAGTGGACGGCACCGTCGCCGTGTCGCTGTCGAACACCAAGGTCCGGTTCGATCTCGGCAGCGCAATCCTGACGTCCAAGCTGATCGACGGCACCTTCCCGGATTATTCGCGCGTCATCCCGACCGCCAACGACCGGCTGCTGAAGCTCGACCCGAAGAGCTTCATGGAAGGCGTGGACCGCGTCGCGACGATCGCCAGCGAGAAGACCCGAGCGGTCAAGATGGCGCTGGATCGGGACAAGATCACGCTGTCCGTCACCAGCCCCGAGAACGGCACCGCCTCGGAAGAAGTGCCGGGCGACTATGCCGCCCAGCCGTTCGAGATCGGCTTCAACGCCCGCTATCTGATGGACATTCTCCACCAGATTGACGGCGACCTGGTCGAGGTGCACCTGGCCGATGCCGCCGCGCCAACCCTGATCCGCGAGAACGACAGCGCGCCCGCGCTCTACGTGCTGATGCCGATGCGGGTGTGACCGGGGCCGCACCGGCTCCGCTTGTCGTCCTGCACGGCGCCAACGGTTCGGCGCGGGACATGCAGCCGCTGCTCGATCGCCTCGGCACCGAGCGGCCGGTGATTGCGCTGGACTGGCTCGGCCATGGTGGCCGGCCAATTCCGGAGCGATTTACCGTCGAGGCAATCGGCGCCGACCTGATTGCGCAGCTGGACGCCCGCGGCATCGCCGCGGCGCATTTCTTCGGCTTCAGCGTCGGCGGCCTGCTGGCTCTGTGGCTCGCCGCCCGCCACCCGGAGCGCGTGCTGAGCGTCGCCACCCTCACCGCCAAGTTCATCTACGACGCGCGCGCGATCGCCCATGCGACGCACCTCACCAGCGCCGAGCGGCTACTCCGCTCGAACCCCGAACGAGCGGCTGCCCTGGAGCGCATGCACGCACCGCAGGACTGGCAGGCGCTGATCGTCAAGGTTCGCGACATGTTCGCCGAGTTCGCCGAACGGCCCCCGCTGACCCGCGAAGAGCTTGCCGGGATCACCAAGCCGGTGCTGGCACTCGGCGCGCTGGAAGACCCGCTGGTGCCGGCGGCCGAGGTGCGGGAACTTGCCGGCCTGGTGCCGGGCGCCATCCCCGCACTCTTCCCCGGCACCGCGCACCCGCTCGCGCAAGCGCCGCTGGACACGATCGTGCGGACCCTGACCCGCTTCATCGACAACCCAGCCGGGCTGCAACGCACGGCGCGCGTGAAACTGACCGAGTTCAGGTGGGATCGGCGCTAGCGGTTCGCCGCCTCGCGTACTTTCTGCACAGCGGGCAGGAGCAAGCCCATCAGAGCCGCAATGGGGTTTGCGATGGCATAATCTTGGAACGAACTTTGCGCATGGGCGGCGCCCGGCAGGGCCAGTGCAGCGGCGGCTGAAAGTGCGAGCAGGTTCTTCCGAATGGTCATCATGCGTCTCCTTCTGGTGTGGAGCGCTGATTAGGCTGATTCGGGAGCAAGTGCTGTGCGCGTGCGCACAGGGCCTCAAAGAGAACCGACGCGGCAAAGCCGCGCCGTCGGTCCTCGCGCTGGCGAGGCCGGCCGACAGCAGCTGTGCGGGCGAGCGCTTCGCTTGCCCGCAGCGGCTGGCGGCACGCCAGCCTCAGCTGCTGTAGTACATGTCGAACTCGACCGGGCTCGGCGTCATTTCCCAGCGGGCGACTTCCTCGCGCTTCAGTTCGATATAGGCTTCGATCTGCTCGCGGCCGAACACGTCGCCCTTCAGCAGGAAGTCCATATCGGCTTCCAGGCTGTCGAGCGCTTCCCGCAGCGAACCGCAGACGGTCGGCACATCGGCGAGTTCCGCCGGCGGCAGATCGTAGAGATTCTTGTCCATCGGATCGCCGGGATGGATGCGGTTCTGGATGCCGTCCAAGCCCGCCATCAGCAGCGCCGCGTAGGCGAGATACGGATTGGCGAGCGCGTCGGGGAAGCGGAACTCGACGCGCTTGGCTTTCGAGCCCGCGCCATAGGGAATGCGGCACGAGGCGGAGCGATTGCGGCTCGAGTAAGCCAGCAGCACCGGCGCTTCATAGCCCGGCACCAGCCGCTTGTAGCTGTTGGTGGTCGGATTGGTGAAGGCGTTCAGGGCCTTGGCGTGCTTGATCACGCCGCCGATGAAATAGAGGCACATCTCGCTGAGGCCCGCATAGCCGTTGCCGGCGAAGAGCGGCTTGCCGCTCTGCCAGATCGACATATGGGTGTGCATGCCCGAGCCATTATCTTCCTTGATCGGCTTCGGCATGAAGGTCGCGGTCTTGCCATAGGCGTGGGCGACCTGGTGCACGACGTACTTGTAGATCTGCATGCGGTCCGCGGTCTCGACCAGCGTGCCGAAGGTGAGGCCAAGCTCGTGCTGGGCGGCGGCGACTTCATGGTGGTGCTTGTCGCAGGGCAGGCCCATTTCGAGCATGGTCGACACCATCTCGCCGCGGATATCGACAGCGGAATCGACCGGCGCCACCGGGAAATAACCACCCTTGGCGCGGGGCCGATGGGCGAGGTTGCCGCCTTCATACTCACGACCGGAATTCCCCGGCAACTCGATGTCGTCGAGCTTGTAATAGCTGGTCGAATAGCTGTTCTCGAACCGCACATCGTCGAACATGAAGAATTCGGCTTCGGGGCCCACATAGACGGTGTCGCCGAGGCCGGTGTTCTTGAGATACGCCTCGGCGCGCTTCGCGGTCGAGCGCGGGTCGCGGCTGTAGAGCTCGCCGGTCGAAGGCTCGACGATGTCGCAGAACAGGATCAGCATCGGCGTGGCGCTGAACGGATCGACATAGGCCGCGTCCAGGTCCGGCTTCAGGATCATGTCGCTTTCGTTGATCGCCTTCCAGCCGGCGATCGACGAGCCGTCGAACATCAGACCGTCGGTCAGCTGGTCCTCGTCGATCGTCGAAGCGACCATCGACAGATGCTGCCACTTGCCCTTGGGATCGGTGAAGCGGAGATCGACCCATTCGATCTCTTCGTCCTTGATACGCTTAAGCACGTCGGAAGCAGTGGCGGCCATCGTAAGGTCTCCCCGGAGTAGAAGGCTAGATCACTCTCTCGTCAGTCCCGCGAAAGCGGGGCCCAGCGGCGCTGGCAAGACGAAAAGCTTTGGGTTCCCGCCTGCGCGGGAATGACGAAGAACTGGGCGGGCGCGATTACAGCGCATCCGCGTCGCGTTCGCCAGTGCGGATGCGGAGCACGGTTTCGACCGGCAGCACGAAGATCTTGCCGTCGCCGATGCGGCCGGTCCGGGCGGCGGTGGCGATCGCTTCGACGACCCGGTCGGCAAGGCCGTCATCGACCACGACTTCCAGCTTCACCTTGGGCAGGAAGTCGACGACATATTCCGCACCGCGATAAAGTTCGGTGTGCCCCTTCTGCCGGCCGAAGCCCTTGGCTTCGGTGACGGTGATGCCGGACACGCCGACTTCGTGCAGCGCCTCCTTCACCTCGTCCAGCTTGAACGGCTTGATGATGGCTTCGATCTTCTTCACCCGAGCCCCCGCTCATTGTGCGCTGCACAATCTTTGGCGCGCATTGTTACGAGTCGCAAGCGCGGATTATCCGATCTGTCATATTGTTGCAGCAACTGGCCGCCGTTCAACCGCAGCCGCCCTGGATCCACCAGCTGAGATCGCCGGTGCGCGGGTCGACGCCGTCGCCCTTGCGGAACAGCCAGAAACGGGCTCCGCTCTCGTCCTCGACGCGAAAATAGTCGCGCACCGCGTCGCGTTCGCGGCCGTGCTTCCACCATTCGCCGGTGATGCGCTCGGGCCCGTCACCCCTGACCAGCCGATGCGTCTTGCCCCGCCAGGTGAAACGCTTGGGCGGCGCGTCGGGCATTTCGGCCATGACGTTGGCGATCGGCTCCGGCCGGGGCAGCAGCCGCGGCGGGCGCGGCCAGGCAGCGGGCCAGGACTCTGGCGTGTCGAGCGGCGCGACCTTGCGCACGCTGCGTTCCGGCACGTCGCTTTCGACCGCGCTCAGCCGGTAAAGATGCTGCGTCCCGATCCGGCTGGCGATCAGGTCGACCAACTGCGACAGGTCGGGCGTGGGTTCCGGCGCGGCCAGGTCGCTCGGCAAGGGGGCCCCGCCGAGCGGCTCGGTTTGCACCGCGACCAGCCGCATCGCATCGATGCCGAAGCCCGGATCGATGCTTTCGATGTGCCGCCCGAGCAGCCGCAGCCAATGCGCCTTGTCGCGCGTCGCCCGCGCCGCTCCGGCCTCGATCCGCTGCTGCTGCCGGTCGACCCGATCGCACAGCAGCAGCAGCGTGCGGGCGCCGAGCCCCGCTTCGCGCAAGCGCTCGATCAGCTGGTCGAGCAGGGTCTCGATGGCAGCGGCGATGGTCTCCGCACCGCCGATCGGTTCGGCGAAGCGCAGCTCGGCCCGGGGCGCATCGCGCGGCACGACCGGGTCGAACGGCTCGGCCGCCCGGCCGAGCGCCCGGTCGAGCTTCAGCAATGTCTCCTTGCCGAACCGACGGGCGAGCGGCGCCCGGGGCATGGCGGCCAGGTCGCCGATCCGCTCCAGCCCCAGCCGGCGCAGCGCATCGACCACCGCCTGTTCCAGCCGCAAGGCAGTGAGCGGCAGCTGTGCGAGCGCCGCCTGTTCACCGCCTTCCGGGCAGAGCAGCAGCCGCTCCGCCCCGTGCCGCGCCAGCGCGTGTGCCGCCGCGCCATTGCCGGCCACCGCAATGCGCGCGCCGAGCCCGAGCTTCGAACAATAGCGCAGCAGATCGACGCACAGCTGCCGCTCGCCGCCGTGCAGATGCGCGACGCCGGTCAGGTCGAGCCACAGGCCGTCGCTGCCCGACACGGCCACCAGCGGCGTCAGCCGCCGCGCGGCAAAGGTCGCGATCCGCTTCAGCAGCGCCAGGTCGCCAGACGGATCGGCGTCGCGCACCTCCAGCCCCGGCACCATCGCCCGCGCTTGGGTCAGCGCCATACCGGGGGTGAGCCCCAACGCCAGCGCATTGCGGCACACGGCCGCCAAGGTGATCTTAGAGCCGGAACGGGCAACGGTGACGACCAGCCCCTCTCCGGCGCCCGCCTGTTCCCCGGCGAAGGCCGAGCCCCTTGTGCGGGAAGCCTGAGCAGCTGGACCCCGGCCTTCGCCGGGGAACGCACCGCCCTCATCCGGCTTCATCCCCTTGAACGGCATGTCCGCCGCTTCGCTGCGCCGCCCAAGCTCGCGCATGGCCGGACGCTGGTGGAGCGGCAGCCGGGCAATCTCTGCTTCGGTGCGGAGCCGCCGCTCCTTGGAGTTCTCAGCCCAGCGCGCGCCCGGCCGCCAATGCCCGTCGCGCGGGCAGGAACATTCGGTGCCGAGATAGATGCCGCCTTGCTCCTGCTCGCCTGGCGGCGGAGCCAGAGGCAATGGCGGCGGTGGAGGAGAGGGGCTAGGCCGCGCGCCGCCATTCTCCTCCATCCGCCTGATCCGGTCGGTGGGGAGAAAGGGCAGGTAGAGCGAGGCGACCCTGCGCATCGCAAGCCTCCGTGATGAGGGAAAATCCGGGTCCGCCGCGCTGGCGGGCGAGTTCGATGGTCCAGCAGGGCGGGCCAACGCCGGCGGTCGGCAGCGGAACCGACGGCGCCGGGCCGATCCGCCAGCGCGTGATCGCGGTCGAGGGTTCGGCCAGAGGGTCGGCCTTGCGCCAGCGCCTCAGCATCAGCGCCATGGTACCACCCTCCTCCGCCGCCAGCTGCAGCCGCCGCGTCTCGGTCAGGCCAGCCCGCCCGACCTCCCCCACCACGGCCGCAAGCGCGCCATGCCGCAGCCCTTCTTCCATCACCGCCAGCACATCCTCGTCGCGGCCGGCCTCAGCGATCAGCAGCCGCTCGGGAGGAAGTCCGGCCAGCGCCAGCCCGGGGGCGAACAGGTCGCGGCGCGAGACCACCCACAGCACCGTCCCCCGCTCCCCCGCGCGACGCCCGGCAATGCCGGCCAGGAACAGGGTCGCCGCCGCATCGTCGCTATAGCCGCACGAGGCTCCTGCCGCTTCGTGCAGCCCCGCATCGGCAAGCCCGCCGCCCGCGATCCGCCCGTCCAGCGCCTCCAGCCCGAACGGCAGCGCCGCCGCTGGGTCCTTCCCCCCTGCGGCGATGGCGCGCACTTCGGCACGCAGCTGTTCAAGGCGCATCGACTGGCGCATGCTGGCGACTCGACTCATTTGTTCTACTTCTGTTCCCGTATCGGGACTCGAGTCAATCAAGCTTGCCGCCTGTCACCCCGCACAATATCTTGCTGGAAAGGAGCCGCAGATGGGCGAGTTGCGCAAACTGGATGTGACGCTCAGCCAGGAGCTGATCACGGACATGGACCAAGCCATTCAAACCGGCGATTACTCCAATCGGGACGACGTCATTGATGATGCGATGAAGCTCTGGCGCCGGCGGCGAGAGGCTGAGCACGCCCGCATCCACGCTCTTATCCAGGAGGGACTGGACAGCGGACCTCCGCTCGAAGGTCCTTTTGACCTTGAAGATATTCGACGCCGCGGCATGGACCGGCTCCGGCGCGAGGGACGCATTTGAAGCGCATCCGGCGTTTGCCGACTGCGGTTCGCGACCTTGACCAGATCTGGGCAGACATATTCGTAGACAATCCAGCGGCAGCAGACGACCTCGCTACGCTGCTCATCGGCGCCACCAACAGGCTGCGCGACTATCCCGAAAGCGGCACACCGAAGTTTGGCATCCTTCCCGGACTCCGGTCGATCTCGGTCAAGCGTTACCGCATCTACTATCGCGTATCGCCCGAGGCAGTTGAAATCATGCGAATCGTCCATCAGTCACGAGACGAGTCATCGCTCACATTCTATTGACGCCGCCGCCACTCCCTCCGATGATCCGGTGATGAGCAAGGCCGATCCGGGTGCATTTTTCCGCGAGTTGCTCGGGCAGTGGGAGGGGGTCGCCAATCAGTTCGGGACCGAGCTGATGAAGTCCGGCGAGTTCGCCCGCACCATGCAGGGCGCGACCTCCGCCAGCCTCAAGGCGCAGGAAGTCGCGAAGGACGCGATGAGCCGCGCGCTCGCCGCCGCCAACATGCCCAGCCGCGAGGAGATGGTGATGCTGGGCGAGCGGATCGGCGCCGTCGAGGAACGGCTTTCCCGCATCGAGACGCTGCTGATCAAGCTGGCCGGGCAGGACGCGCCGCGGCCGGACCGGCCCAAGCCGCCGCGCACCAAAAAGCCGTCGAAAAAGGACTGATGGCCGAGACCGTCCAGCCCGATCTGGTCGAACAGGCGCGGCTGACCTTCGAGCGGGCGCTCCAGCGCAATATCAAGGGCCTCGGCTATCTCGCCTCGCCAGCACCCGTGCTCGGCGCCAGCCCCAAGGATGTGCTGATCCAGCGCGGCACCATGAACCTCTACCATTACCGCGCGCAGTCCGACGAAGTGTACCGCGTGCCGCTGCTGCTGGTGATGGCGACGACCAACCGCGGCTATATCTTCGACATGGTGCCGGGGCAGAGCCTGGTCGAGTTCCTGCTGAAGCGCGGCTATGACGTGTTCATGCTCGACTGGTCGCCACCCCGGCCCGATGAGCGTAGTCTCGGGCTCGATGACTATGTCCTCGACTTCATTCCTTCCGCTATCGCGCGCGTGGCCGAGGAGACGGGAGAGCCGGACCTGACATTGGTCGGCTATTGCTTCGGCGGCGTGCTGTCGGTGCTCTGGGCGGCGCTCCATCCCGACGGGCCGATGAAGAACCTCGTGACCTTCACGACGCCCATCGACTTCAAGGCGATGGAGATGTTCCAGGCCTGGTCGGACCAGCGCTTCTTCGACGTCGATCGGCTGGTCGACACCTTCGGCTGCTGCCCGGCCGACATGCTTTACACCTCGTTCAGCATGCTGCGCCCGGCCGCACAGATCGCCGGCAACATCCGCCTGCTCGACAATTTGTGGAATGACGAGTTCGTGAAGAGCTACCGCATGTTCGATCGCTGGGCGACCGACATGCTGCCGCTCGCCGGTGAATATTTCCGGGAAACCACCAAGAAGCTGATGTGGGACAATCGGCTGAACGAAGGCACGATGGACGTCGGCGGGAGGCCGATCGACCTCGGCCGCATCACGGCGCCATTCCTCCACGTCGTGGCCGAACATGACCATATCGTGCCCAAGGCTGCGTCGGCGCCGCTGATCGACATGGTCGGTTCCACCGACAAGGAAGAAGTGGTGCTGAAAGGCGGGCATGTGAGTTTGGTTGCCGGGGGCAATGCCATCAAGCGGCTCTGGCCCCGGCTCGACCAATGGCTTCAGGAGCGTTCTCTGTGACCGACCTGCCCGTCACCATCCGCCGCTTTCGCAGCGACGACATGGACGCGATGCTCCGCTTTTCGCGTGCACTGCCCGAACACGACCTGCTGTTCCTCAGCCGCGACCTGAAGCACCGCAAGGTGATCGAAGCCTGGTCCGAGGCGGTCGAGGACGGCTTCATCGACAGTTTCGTGGCGGAAGACGGCGATGCGATCGTCGCCACCTGCGCGCTGGTCCGCGATCCGCTCGGCTGGTCGACGCATGTCGGCGAAGTGCGCCAGCTCGTTTCGCCCGAACTCCGCGGCCAGGGGGTCGGGCGACGATTGCTTGACGAGATGTTCGTTGCGGCTCAGCAACGTGAATTGAAGAAATTGGTGGCACAGATGACGCCGGATCAGCGCGGCGCCATCCAGCTGTTCGAGGAGAGCGGCTTTCGGGGGGAAGCGTTGCTCAAGGATCATGTGATGGACCGGCAGGGCCAATTGCATGATCTCGCGATCCTCAGCCTGGATGTCGCGCAGATCGCGGCCAGGCATGAAGCGTTCGGTTTGGGAGGGGCGTAAGCGTCGGACACAAAAGCGTTAACAAGCGTTTGGACGGCTTACGTAAACGGAAAGGCGTTTGTTTTGACTTCACTTCATGCGAGCGAGCGGATTGCGCCGCCGTCCAAGCTGCTGGCGCTTTCGGAGCTGCCGCGCGCTTTGGCGGAACTCGGTTCGCTGCCCTGGTTCGGCCCATTGCTGATGAGCGCGCCGCGCGGCGACGGTCATCCGGTGCTGGTGCTGCCGGGTTTCATCACCACCGATGCGTCGACCGGTCTGCTGCGCCGCTATCTCGAGCTGCTCGGCTACCAGCCCTATGCGTGGGAGCTGGGCCGTAATCTCGGGCCGAAGGCGATCGGGCGCGAAGGTGAGAAGCTGATCGACCGGCTCGACGCCATCTATGCGGAGACGGGCCGCAAGGTCTCGATCATCGGCTGGTCGCTGGGCGGCGTCATGGCGCGGCAGGTGGCACGGCGGCGGCCGGACAAGGTCCGCCAGGTCATCTCGCTCGGCTCGCCCTTCACCGGCAATCCGCGTGCGACGAATGTCATGCGGGCCTATGAGTCGCTGACCGGCCAGCGCATGGCCGACGAACACACCCAGGCGCAGCTGCGGGAAAGCCGGCAGACCCCGCCGGTGCCTTCAACAGCGATCTACACCAAGGCGGACGGCATCGTCGCCTGGCAGAATTGCTGCGAGCCGGAAGACTCCACGACCGACAATATCGAAGTCTATGGCAGCCATTGCGGCCTGGGCGTCAATGCGTCGGTCCTCTACGCCGTCGCCGATCGTCTGGCTCAGGCGGAAGGGGAATGGGCTCCCTTTGAGCGCAAGGGGCTGCGGGCGCTGATTTACCCCTCGTCGGGTCACGTGCACTGAAGACAAGGCCGGAGGGGCGACCCTCCGGCCTTTCGACACTCGCCTATTTGGCCGCGGGCGATTGCAGCAGGCCCACGAATTCGTCGCGATTGACCTTGCCGTCCTTGTCGGTGTCGGCAGTCACAAAGGCTGCCGCGGCGGCGCGGCCGGCTTCTTCAGTGGTGCGCGGTCCTTCCAGCGCGACCCTCTGGAACTTGTAAAGCATCTGGCCGAACTCGGCTTGGTCGAGACCGCCTGAGCGGTCCTTGTCGAACTTCCACCATTCGGATCCACGGCGAGCTTGATCTCGCCCTTGGTCGCGATGGTGGTCGGCACAGCCTTGTCGGCAAGCGCAGCCCGCTCCGGGCTGTTCTCGACCACAATGGCAGGATCGGTGCTGGGCGGCGGCGTCATGCCGGCCGTGTCGGAGACCGTCTGGGCGGCCGCAGGCAGCGCCGCCGCAATAAGACCGATCACCAGAATCGAGCGTAGCATGGGAAAGCTCCTTCTATCGTGCGCCGCTGGGGCGCCCTGAAGGAGCGCATGGCCCGCCGCGCCGTTCCGAAAGGCGCGGCGGGCCGTGGGCTGACGTCGGTCAGCGGCACTCCGCCGGGGTGCTGCCCTGCTCGACCGCGCGGCCAGCGAGCGCGCCCGCACCGCCGCCCAGGATCGTGCCGACGGCGCTGCGCCGCCCGCCGTCGATCGCACGGCCCAACAAGGCCCCCGCGACACCGCCGACGATGGTGCCGACCGTGCCGTCACGGCGGCGGCAATAGGTGCGTCCGTCCGAGCCGCGCCAGGTCTCGCCGCGATAGGCAAGCCGCTCACGATCCGCTTCGTAACGGGCGCGGGCGTCCTCATAGGCGCGGCGTTCGCGCTCATAGATGTCCCGCTCGCGGTCGAACCGCGCCTGCGCCGCATCGAAGCGACGCTGGGCCGCATCGATATCGGCAACCGAACGGTCGTCATAGCGGTCGTCGTAACGGCGATCGTCGTAACGATCGTCATAGCGTGGCGGCGGCGTCTGCGCCGTGGCCGTCGCCTGAACGAACAGCCCCGCGCTCAGTGCGGACGCGAGAAGAACAACACGCATAACCCCTCCATCTGAACCTGATCGCAGCAACTTAGCGCAACGCTGCTGAACCGCAGGCAACGAAAAGGCGAGGCCCGTAGGCCCCGCCTCTCCTTGCCTCATCGCTGAAGCCGTTAGCGGCAGTCGCTCTGACTGCGCTGGATCTCGCGGCCGCCCAGCGCGCCGCCGGCGCCGCCGATCAGCGCGCCCGCCGTGCCGCCGATCGCCTTGCCGATCAGCGCGCCGGCGACGCCGCCGACGATCGTGCCCACGGTGCCGTCGCTGCGACGGCAATAGGTGCGGCCATCGTCGCCGACCCAGGTGCGGCCGTCGTTGTAAGCCGTCTGCTCGGTCACGCGGTTGCCGTTGCGATCGCGCAGCACGCCGTAACGGTCGCGATAATAGCCGTTCTGGGCATAGGCGGCGTCGCCGCGCACCCAATAGCCGCTGCGGTCGCGGAACCAGCCGTTGCGCTCGGCGCGGGCGGCGGTCACGAGCCGGCCCCGACGGTCGCGCAGCGTGCCGCGATTGTCGACATAGAAGCCGCTGGCGTCGACATTGTAGTTGGCAGCGGCCGATTCACTGACGCGGTTGCCATAACGATCGCGCATCACGCCATAGCGGTCCCGATAATAGCCATTCGCGTAGTAACCACTGGTGTTGGTGCCAACTTGGCTCGAACCATAGGTGCCGCGATATTGGGCGGCGGCAGGCGCCGAGAAGCCGGTCGCGACAGTCGCCGTCAAGGCGAACGCGGTGAGCAACTTACGCATAACTGTTCCTCCTCTTGACCTGCGCTTCAACGGAGGGCCGCGCAAACGGTTTCATGAACCGAAAACAACAAGGGTTAATCGCTGACGACCTGGCCTTGGGCAACCACATAGCGGGTGGCGTGACTGGGTGCGGCAGCGAACAGCTCCGGCTCCGTTCCCGTCATCCACACCTGCCCGCCTTGAACGACCAGCCGGTCGATCAAAGCGGCGCGACGGCCGGGATCGAGATGTGCCGCCACTTCATCCAGCAGCAGCACTGGCGGCTGGCCGGCGCGCTCGGCGACCAATTCGGCATGGGCGAGGATGAGGCCGATTAGCAACGCCTTCTGCTCGCCCGTCGAACACAGCGCCGCCGCCTGCCCTTTTGCCAGGTGCATGACGATGAGGTCCTGACGGTGGGGCCCTTCGGTCGCGCGGCCAGCCGCCCCATCCCGTGAGCGGTTCGCGGCGAACGGCCAAGGACCGGCGTCCGTACCTTCGAGCGATATGCCGGCGCGTGCGAACAGGCTTTCGGGTGCGGCCTCGATCCGCGCGCGCAATGCCTGCACGGTACGTGTCCGCGCTTGTGCCAGGGCGGCGCCATGCTCCTGCATCTGCGCCTCGAGCGCGCTCAGCCAGGAAGGGTCGGCCGCCGCATCGCCGGTCAGCAGCCGCGTCCGCGCCCGCATCGCCGCTTCGTAGCGTGCGGCATGATGCGCATGAGTGGGCTCCAGCGCCAGCACCAGCCGGTCGAGGAAGCGCCGCCGCGCGCCCGCACTGTCAGTGAACAGCCGATCCATCGCGGGCGTGAGCCACAGCACCGCGATCCGTTCCGCCAGCGCATTGGCGGCCGCCGCGACGCCGTTGATCCGCACGACCCGACGTTCGGCAGCGGAGGGCAATGTGCCGCAGCCAATGTCCACACCATCGTCCAGCCGCGCGGCAACGGTGAACCCGCCGGCGCCGTCCTGCCGGGCCATGTCCGACAGCGGCGCCCCGCGCAGCCCCCGCCCCGGCGCAAGCATCGACACTGCTTCAAGAAGGTTCGTCTTCCCCGCCCCATTTTCACCCGTCAGGATGACGAGACCCGGCCCAGGCTCCACCACGGCATCGGCATAGGAACGAAAGTCGGTCAGCGAGAGACGGGAGATCACCACTTTGCCCTAGCGTCGCTCGACCTCCAGAACCACCGCAGTTCTTTTCACGAGCGGTCTGCGCCTCTATCGGCCGCCCGGTGGGACATGTCATCGATCGATATCAGGCGCTGGTCCGCGCCGGCGAGCTGCGCACCGACCCGGCCCAGGCCGACGCCGCCGCCCTGCTCGACCGCCTGGCCGGCGAACTGGAGGCCGTGCCGAAACGCGGCAGCATATTGTGGCGGCTGACGGCGAAGCCGGCGCCGCAGCCGCGCGGCGTTTACCTCTGGGGCGGCGTCGGGCGCGGCAAGTCGATGCTGATGGACCTGTTCTTCTCCGAGGTCCGGATCGAGCGGAAGCGCCGGGTCCATTTCCACGAGTTCATGCTGGAGGTGCACGACCGCCTGCGCATCGAGCGGCAGAAGGAAGCGGGCGATCCCATCCCCGCCGTGGTCGAAGCGCTGAAAGGGGAGGCGCGGCTGATCGCCTTTGACGAGATGGTCGTCAACAACTCGCCCGACGCGATGATCCTGTCGCGGCTGTTCACCCAGCTGATCAACGCCGGCACGGTGGTGGTCGCCACCTCCAACCGCCCGCCTCGCGACCTCTACAAGGACGGGCTGAACCGGGAGCATTTCCTGCCCTTCATCGACCTGATCCAGGATCGGCTCGACGTGCTGCCGCTGAACGGCCCGACCGATTACCGGATGCAGCGCCTGTCGGGCCTCAAGACCTGGCATGTGCCGAACGGCCCCGAGGCGACCAAGGCTCTGTCCGACGCATTCTTCCGCCTGACCGATTACCCGCCCGAGGATCGCGCCCATGTGCCGAGCGAGGACATTCCGGTCCCAGGCGGGCGGACGCTGCACGTCCCGAAAAGCCTGAAGGGTGTCGCCGTCTTCTCGTTCAAGCGGCTCTGCGGCGAGGCACGCGGCGCGGCGGATTACCTGGCCATTGCCCGCCGCTTTCACACCGTCATCATCGTCGGCATCCCACGGCTCGGCCCGGAGAACCGCAACGAGGCGGCGCGGTTCGTGACCCTGATCGACGCGCTTTACGAGCAGAAGGTCAAGCTGCTGGCCGCCGCCGATGCCGAGCCCGCGGAACTCTACGAGACCGGCGACGGTCGCTTCGAGTTCGAGCGCACCGTGAGCCGCCTGATGGAAATGCGCTCGGACGATTACCTCGCCGAGGGGCATGGGTTCGCCTGACTTCACGCTCGTCATTCCCGCGAAAGCGGGAACCCAGCTTTCTGCTTGTTGGGCAGGCCGATCCCGGCAAGAAAGAAGATCTGGGTTCCCGCGTCCGCGGGAATGACGAAATCGGGGATGCTGATGCGCGCACTGATCCTGGCTGGCCTGTTCCTCTCCACCTCCGCCGTCGCGACGCCCGCCGACAATCAATGGCATGCCAAGGCGCGCGCATTGCTCGACAAGGCGATCGCCTATCCCACCGTCGCCGGCCGCAACCAAGTGCCGGCCTATGCCGAGTATCTCGCCGGCGAGTATAAGGCAGCCGGCTTCAGCGATGTACGCGTGGTGCCCCATGAAGGGCAGAAGGGGGACGGCACTGCCGCGCTGATCGTGCGCTGGCCGGCGGCGGGCAAGGCCAAGGCCAAGCCCATCCTGCTGATGTCCCATATGGACGTGGTGGAGGCAAAGCCCACCGACTGGACGCTCGATCCGTTCAAGCTGATCGAGAAGGACGGCTATTATTATGGCCGCGGCACCACCGACATCAAATCCGGGAATGTCGCGGTCACTGCCGCGCTGCTGAAGCTCAAGGCCGAAGGGTTCAAGCCCAATCGCGACCTGATCGTCTTCTTCACCGGCGACGAGGAAACCGAGATGAACGGCGCCCGGCTGGGCGCGACCGACTGGCGCAAGCAGGGCTGGACCGACGCCGAGTTCGGCCTCAACTCCGACGGCGGCGGTGGCGCCTTCACGAAGGAAGGCCGGGCGCTCGGCTTCGGCCTGCAGACGGCCGAGAAAACCTATCAGAGCTATGACCTGACCGTCCGCAACCGCGGCGGCCACAGCTCCCGCCCGCGCCCGGACAATGCGATCTACGAGCTCGCCACCGCGCTCAAGAAGCTCGAAGCCTATCGCTTCACTCCCGCGCTGAACGAGACCACGCGCGCCTATTTCGTCGAGCGCGCGAAACAGGAAAGCGGCCCACTCGGCGACGCGATGCGGCGCTGGATCGCCAATCCGAACGACGGCGCGGCCGCCGATACGATCGAGGCGAACGAACTGGAAGTCGGCACCACGCGCACGCGGTGCGTCGCGACGATGCTGTCGGGCGGCCATGCCGACAATGCGCTGCCTCAGCTTGCGCAGGCGCGCGTCAATTGCCGCATCCTGCCCGGCGTCGAGCCCAAGGCGATCGAGGCGGAGCTGAAGCAGGTGGTCGGCCCGGATGTCGAGGTCACCGCCTTCGGCACCCCCAATGTGCCGACGCCGGTCTCACCGCTGCGGCCCGATGTGGTCGGCGCCTATACCCGCTCCGTGAGGGCGATGTTCCCGAACGCGCAGGTGATCCCGCAAATGTCGACTGGCGCGACGGACGGCAAGGAGTTCCGCGCCGTCGGCATTCCCGTCTACGGCGTCGATGGCAGCTGGATCGTCTCCCCCGACGACGAGCGGGCCCATGGCCGCGACGAGCGGCTGCCGGTCAAGGCGCTGGACGACGATGTCGACCACTGGGTGCGAATGATCCGCTCGCTTGCGGGGTGACCGGATTCGGCGCCGCCGGCGTTAACCATTCTTAAAAACACTCGTCCCAATCTGGTGCATGCAGCAGAAGGGGAATTGCTGACATGGGCAGCAGCTACAAGAGTGCCGCATTCCTGATCGAGTCCCGCCTGGCCGAAGCGGCGCGCGGCGATGCGGACGCCTGTTTCGATCTGGGCATCGCTTATTCGTCAGGTGCCGGGGGTTTGGACGTCGACCTGATCGAAGCGCATAAATGGTTCAACCTGTCGGCCCTGTCGGGCTCGTCCCGCGCCGCCGAGTGCCGCGCGGAAGTCGCCGAAGACATGACCGCGCGCGAGATCGCCGAAGCGCAGCGCCAGGCCCGCGCCTGGCTCAACGCCACCCAGCGCCGGGCGGCGTAGTTCCTCTCTTCGTCATTCCCGCGGAAGCGGGAACCCAGAAGAGAAGTGAAGAAGGCTGGGCCCCCGCCTGCGCGGGGATGACGATCATGAGTGGCGCATTGCTAGAAAGACCCCCCCCACAGGGAGGGCAGGCATTCTTAATTCGCCGTATCGGCCTCCCCCGCCTCGAGCGCCGCGAGCGCTTCGCGCAGCGCCCTCGCGGCTTCCCGCACCGCCTGGACCCGGTCCGGCTTGCTCACGTCCAACGCCGCGACCTTGACCGGCTCGGCTGCCGGTTCCGCCGGCGGCGGCGCCGCTTCGGCCAACCGCACCTGATCGGGATCCACCGCCCGTGCCGGCCCTTCCGGCTCGACGGGCGCGAGGTCCGGCCATTCGTTCTGCGCGGTCTGCACCGGCTCGGCCGCCTTTTCCGCCATCGGAGCAGGCGGTGGCGGCGCAGCGACCGCGAGTTCCGGTGCCGGGGCGGCCGCCGGTTCGGCGTAGATGGGCGGCTGCGGCGGCGCCCATTCGCGGCGGGCGACATAGCGCGGCTCGGCGGCACAGACGGCAAGCCGGTCCTCGTCCGGCACCGACTGGATCAGGTCCATCAGTTCGCCTTCGGAGACATAACCCGCAAAGCGCGCGTCCTGCGCCATGCCGGCGCAGCGCTGTTCGTCGAAGTCCGCATCCGAATAGCGGTTGCCCAGCGACGTCTCGAACGCGGAATAGGCGTTCAGGCCAGCCGACGGCCCCATGGTGCGGATGAAATGCTCCCGCACCACCGACTGTTTGCGCGCGATCAGGTCGCGATTGGCGCGGACGAAGCGGTTGTAATCGGCCGCCATCGCCGGCTCCAGATCGCGGCAGTTGAGCATCGCGACCAGCAGCATCGTCTTGAACCGCTGAACCTTCAGCGCGTCGAGTTCGACACCGTTCCAGCAATCGCGCCCATAGCCCTGATCGACACTGGCCTGGAGCGGCGCGGACGCGCACGACAAGAGGAGCGCCAAAGCGCTCAAACGGCGACCAATCATGTGACTTCCCCTTACAGACCGACGCGGGCTGCCCGCTTGATGCTCTTCTTGGGAGTCGCGTCGTTGAAGAAGCTATCACGACCATGGTTACCGGCAACGGCAAGCCGTTCAGAAAAGACGCTATTCGGGGGCCGTTTCTGTTCAGGAACGATCAGCCGAAGCTCCAACGCGATATTGCGCACGCGTAACGATGCTCAGTGCTGATGTGTCTGCACGGTAAGATGGACGACATTCTTGAGCGGCCTGAGCTTCGCGCGGGCGCCGTCGAGGTCGGCGGGCGCGGCAAGGTCGACGATCACCGCCAGCGCTCCGGGGCCGAGCCGCCACACATGCAGGTCGATGATGCGCTCTCCGGCGAGCAGCGTGCGCACCTGTTCGGCCGTGCGCATATCGGTGCGGTCGAGCAATATGCCCGCCGTCTCCTTCATCAGCCCCCAGGACCAGCGCGCGATCACCAGCGCGCCGACGATGCCGATCACGGGATCGAGCCAGACCAGCCCCAGATAGCGACCGGCGAGCAATGCGCCGATCGCCAGCACCGAAGTCAGCGCGTCGGCCAGCACATGGATATAGGCGGCGCGTAGATTATTGTCGTGATGATGATGGTGGTGCCCTTGTTCGTCGGGTCCGTGATGATGGTGCCGGTCGAACAGCAGCACTGCGCTCACCAGGTTCACGATCAACCCGATCACCGCGACCAAGGTCGCGTCGGCGAAGTCGACGCGCATCGGCTCGAACAGCCGCGCGATCGACTCGCCGGCAATGCCGATCGCGAACACGGCCAGGATCAGCGCGGACGCGAATCCCGCCAGGTCGCCCACCTTGCCGGTCCCGAAACTGTAGCGCGGATCATGAGCATGGCGCCGCGCATAGCGATAGGCGAAGGCCGCGACCGTCAGCGCACCGGCATGCGTCGCCATGTGGAAGCCGTCGGCGAGCAGCGCCATCGACCCGGTCAGGTATCCGGCCACGATCTCGCCGACCATCATCACCGCCGTCAGCGCCACCACCCATTGGGTACGCCGCGCATTGCGGTCGTGATGCTCGTGCAGATAGTCGTGGGAGACGGTTTCCCGGTTCATCATCTAAATCCGTTCGCTTCGAGCTTAGTCGAGAAGCGCAGGCACAGAGGCAAGCCGTTTCTCGACTACGCTCGAAACGAACGGATAATGGGTGTTCCTCAGCGCCCCACCCCCATCTCGTCGAGCAGCCGCTGCGCGCCGTCGACCTTGTCCATCGTCCACAACATGAAGCGGCTGTCGACATGGATGGTGCGATTGACCTCCGGGTTGAACATCCAGTCACTGACCACGCCTTCCAGCGTCCCGTCGAACGCCAGGCCGACGAACTCGCCGTGCGCGTTAAGCGTCGAGGATCCGGAGTTGCCGTTCGTGATGTCGACCGTGGACAGGAAATCGATCGGCAGCGTGCCGAGGCTCGGCGACGCATAGCGGCCATAATCCTTGGCCTGGATCAGCTGGATCGCCTTGTCGGGCGCGTCGAACTCGCCCTTGCCAGTCTGCTTGGCGGCGAGGCCCTCGGCAGTCGTGAACGGCGTCCAGACCTGCCCGTCCTTGGCCTTGCCGGTCACCTTGCCATAGGTGAAGCGCAGCGAGCCGTTCGCGTCCGGGTAGAGCGGTTTGCCTTGGCTCTGGCCATAGGCGAGCCGCCCCGCCATATAGGCCGAACGCGCGCGCTGGATGTCGCCGGCGCGTGCCTTGGCCTCGCTCTCCCGGCGCATATCCTCGTCATAGCTGGCCACCGCCAGCTTCACGAACGGATCGGCCGAGGCCTGAAAGGCCGACACGGGCTGGTCGAGCAGCGCCAGCCGCCCCTTGGTGTCGCCGAGCCGCGTGCCCGCATAGAGGCTGTCCAGCGACGCCGGCAGCGCCGCGTCGAAGCTCGCCACCCGCTCTGCCGTCGGCAGCTTGCGATATTCGGCGAGCGAATGTTCGAGCAGCAGCCGATCGATCGCGGGATCATAGCGGCGCTCGATCGCTGTCAGCCTTTGCTCCAGGAAAGCGCGGTCGCGATCTTGATAGCCGGGCTCCCGCTGCGCATCGGGCTTGCCCCGCTCCTGCGCCCAGCGATAGGCGAGGCGCGCCGCGGAGAAGAGCTGCGCGCGGTTGAGCAGGCCGCGCCGTGCCTCGGCCAGCTCATAGGCATTCTGCGCCTCGATCAACCGGTCGAGCTCAGCGATCGCCGCGCCAAATTGCGCCTGCCGCTTCGGATCGGCGGCGACCCAGGCGCGGTACGCGGCTTCCTCCGCTTCCTTCTTCTCGACCAGGCCGAGCGCCTCTCCCCCGGCCAGCTCACCGATATATTTCTTCTTGTAATTGTCGGCGCCCTTCAGGATCGACGCATAGGTGATCGACGCGGCCTCGTTGCCCGCGACGGCGCTTACGATCCGGTCCGAATATTCGTTGAGCAGGCGCTGCTGCAGCGGCGTCAGCGTCTCGAAGGCGAACTTGGCCTCCGCCGCCGTCTTGTGACGGAAGGTGATGCCCGGAAAGCCCGCGACCATCACGAAGTCGCCTTCCTCGACGCCCTTGTCGGCGATCTTCAGCCAGGCCTTGGGCTTGAACGGCACATTCTCCTTCGCGAACGCCGCCGACGAGCGGTCAGGCGCGACATAGGCACGGTAGAAGCCGAAATCGCCGGTGTGGCGCGGCCACATCCAATTGTCGGTCTCGCCGCCGAAATTGCCGATGCCCGCCGCCGGCGCATAGACCAGCCGCACATCTTTGATCTCCAGCTGCTGCTGCAGATAATAGGTCTCGCCGCCGAAATAGGGCCGCACGTCGCAGCGGCGCGACGGCAGCTTCTCGCACGCGGCGATCAGCGCCTTGCGGTTCGCTTCCAGCCGGTCATAGCGCGCGCGACCGCTGAGCTTCGCGGCGCCTTTCAGCATCGCCGGCGTGACGTTGCGCAGGTCCTCGATCACATAGATGCGGCTGCCGGGCGCGGCGGGCAGCTCATCCGCCAGGGCGGCGGCGAGAAAGCCGTTGGTGATGTAATCCTGCCCCGGCTTGGAGTTGTACTGGATCGAGCCATAGACGCAGTGATGATTGGTCGCGATCAGCCCCTGCGGGCTAAGGAACGCCGCCGAACAGCCGCCGAGCGAAGCGATCGCGGTCAGCGGCGGCTGCTTCAGATTGCCGAGTGCGACCGGATCGAGCTGCAGGCCGGCGGCGCGCAGCTGCTCGGCAATGGCGCCAGTCTGACTCGGCAGCCACATGCCTTCCTCGGCCAGCGCCGTGCCCGAAGCGGTGGCGAGCAGCATGGCGGCAAATGTCTTTATCATCCTGATTTCTCTCCCTGATCCGCGACGCGTTCGCACAGCCGGTCGAGAAACGGAAGCTGGCTTGGCAGCATCATCTGCCTTGCTTCGGCGACACTGAACCAGCGCGCCTCGTCCACCTCCGGAAACCGCTCGCGCCGCCCGCTGCGGGGCGGCCATTCAAGCTCGAACTCGATGCTGACGAGCGCGGCCGGGTCGAACGCCGCCGCGATCGCAAAGGCTTCGACCAGCTTGCCGCCCGCCTGGCGCAGCTGGCCGAGCGGCATGGCTTCCCCGTCCGGCCGAAAGCCCAATTCCTCCTGCACTTCGCGCAGCGCGGCGGCGAGCGGCGTCTCTCCCGCCTCGATCGCTCCTTTCGGGATCTGCCAGGCGCCCGCATCCTTGTTGCGCCAATAAGGGCCGCCCGGATGGACGAGCAGGATTTCGATTCCGTTGTCGGCACCGCGGAAGAGCAGCACGCCGGCGCTGCTGCCGCCTTTGCTCACCTCAGGCGCACTTGGCCTGTTTGCGGCCGGCGGCGACCTGCGCCTTCAGGCTGGCAGCGGCGGTCGCCTCGTAATCGTCGCCGAACTGCGCATAGACCTTGCACGCGTCTGCCGGCTTCTCCAGTCGGGTGAGCGCCTGACCGAGCCAGTACAGGCTCTCGCCCGCACGCTCGCCTTGGGGCCATTTCTTGTAGCTGTCGTAGAGCGCCACCGCCGCCAGCGCCGGCTTGCCCTCGTCGAGGTAGGCGCGACCGAGCAGGTTCTGCGCAAAGGATGCGCGCCGATGGTTCGGATATTTGTCGGCAACCCGCTTCAGCTCGGTTTCTGCCTCGGCATATTGCTTCGCCTGCCAGAGCCGGAAGCCATAGACATAGCCGTCTTCGGCGGCATCGCCGGTGGACGGACGCTCGATGCCACCCGAAGCCGCAGGCTCGGCTGCAACCGGCGTCGGCTCCGCGGCGGAGGCCGGCGCGGGCGCGGCGGCGCGCGCGGCAGCTTCGTCGGTCAACCGCTTCACCTGCTCTTCGAGCTGTCGCAGCTTGAAGCCATTCTGTTCGGTCTGCCCGGTGAGCGCGCGGATCTGCCCCTCCAGCGCGTCGACCCGCGCCGTCAGGTCCGCGATCGGCGATGTGGTCGGCGCGATCGGCGTCGGCGCCGGGGCCGGCGCGACGATTTCCGGCTCGAGCGGCTGGCCGTTCGGGAAGACCTTCCGCTGCACGGCCCGCAACTCCTTCTCGATGCGGTTCACGCGCGTGTTCAGGTCGGGCGCAGTCTGCGCCGTCGCGGCGGTCGTCAGCAGCAGAGAGACGATAAGCGATCGGTACATAATGGTGATAACCCCGGTGAAGCAGCTTCCATGGTCGGTTGCCCCTGTCTCTAACCTGAAGTTGCGAAGGGCAATAGTTCCCCAGCGAAGGCCGGGGCCCAGAGTGCCGTAGCTGGACCCCGGCCTTCGCCGGGGAACATACAGTTTGCGACACTTCGTGACTGGCCAGCATCAGCTCGTCGCTGATATGCAACGGCTGAACGGAGGAAACCCTATGGACGATGCCGCTCCTGCCCGCCGCGACCGCACGCCCGGCGCCAAATTCCTGTTCGCCGGGTTGATCGGCCTGCTGCTCGCGATCCCGCTCTTCTCGGTCTATCTGCTCGTCTATGATAAGCAATCGCAGTCGGAGACGGCGCGCGCTTCCATCGCGGAAGGCTGGGGCGGGCCGCAGACGATGGCAGGTCCCTTCCTCGTCATTCCCTATCTCGACCAGGCGAACGAGACGGTAACCGAGGCCGGACGCCAGGTGACGCGCAGCCGCGACGTCTGGCGCGAACTGGTCCTGTCGCCGCAGGTGGCGGAGATCGGCACGCAGCTGAAGCCGGAACGGCGGCAGCGCTCGATCTACGAAGCTGTCGTCTACGAGGCCGATGTGAACGGCCGCGCGCGTTTCGCGCTGCCCGCCGATCTCGCCCGTTACGGCGTGTCCGCCGACCGGCTTGCCTTCGACCGCGCCGAGCTGCGCTTTGGCCTCTCCGACGCGCGCGGCCTGTTCGGCGCACCGCCGCGGGTGAGCGTCGGCGGTGCGGCCCTGTTGCTGCAGCCGGGCAAGGGCCCCGTCGAGACCGGCGGTTCGGGCTTCTACGCCCCGCTCGACGCCTCGCCGATCCGCGCGGCGCCGCTCGTCAGCGACTTTGCCTATGCCATGCGCGGCAATGCGCATCTGACGCTCGCGCCCCAGGCCGGCGACACACGCTGGACGCTCACCTCCGCCTGGCCCCACCCGAGCTTTCAGGGCGGTTTCCTGCCGGCGACGCGCAAAGTGGACGACAAGGGTTTCACCGCCACCTACCGCCTCGGCAATCTCGCGCTCGGCAAGTCTCTGGTCGAGGTACGCGATCCTGCCGCAGGCGGTGCCGTCGAGGTGCGTCCGCGCGGACTGATCCTGGAGCCGGCGGGCGAGCAGCAGGCGCGCGTCACGCTCGTGCAGCCGGTCGATCTCTACAGCCAGGTCAATCGCGCGGTGAAATACGGCTTCCTGTTCATCGGCTTCACCTTCCTGACCTTCCTGATGTTCGACGTGATCGGCGGCGTGACGGTCGCGAGCGTCGAATATCTGCTGGTCGGCGTCGGCCTGGTGCTGTTCTTCGTGCTGCTGCTCGCCTTTGCCGAAGTGATCGGCTTCACCGCCGCCTATCTGCTCGCCAGCGCGGCGATCATCGGCCAGATCGCGGCCTATTCGGCAGCGGTGCTGAAGAGCTGGCGGCGTGCGGCCTGGGTCGGCGGGCTGCTCGCGGCGCTCTATGCCGTGCTCTACATCCTGCTCAGCCTCGAAGCCTATTCGCTGCTGATCGGATCGGTGATGCTGTTCGTGGCCTTGGGCGTGGTCATGTACGTGACGCGCCGGGTGGACTGGACCGGAAAGAGGGGCTTGGCATGACACGGCGCTATGCGTTCAGGACCGTGGACGTGTTCACCGACACGCGCTTCGGTGGCAACCAGCTCGCGGTGTTCACGGATGCGGCGGGGCTCTCGGACGGAGAGATGCAGGCCCTCGCCGCCGAGATGAACCTGAGCGAGACCAGCTTCGTCCTGCCGCCGGACGATCCGGCGAACGACGCCAGGGTCCGCATCTTCAACCGCACGGCCGAGATGCCCTTTGCCGGTCACCCCAATGTCGGCACGGCCTATGTGCTCGCGCAGCTGCGGCCCGGGAAGGACCGGTTCCGGTTCGAGGAACTGGCCGGCCTCGTCGAGGTACGGCTGGACGCGGCCGGCGGTGCCGAGATCGACGCGCCGCAGCCATTGTCGTTGCTCGGCGAAGTGTCTCCAGCGGCGATCGCCCGGGCGCTCAGCCTCGACGAGAGTGACGTGCTGACTTCCGCCCACAAGCCTGTCCGCGCCAGTGTCGGGGTCGAGTTCGTGCTGGCGGAGGTGAGCGAAGACGCGCTCGCCGGCGCGGCGCCCGATCTGGCCGGCTTCCGCCACGGCATGGCCCAGGTAGCCTCCGATGCCGACCGCTTCTCGATCTTCTTCTATTGCCGACCTGCCGCCGGGCCGCTCCGGGCGCGGATGTTCGCGCCGCTGTCCGGCACCTGGGAAGACCCGGCGACCGGCAGCGCCAATGCGACGCTCGCGGCCTTGCTGCTGTCGCTGAGCGGAGATCGCGAGCTCAGCTACGAAGCTATCCAGGGCGTGGAGATGGGGCGACCCAGCCGCTTGCGGCTGAAGGCCTGGCGCGACGAATCGGACATTCGCGCCTCGGTCGGCGGACGCTGCGTGCCGGTGCTGGAAGGTTTCGCGACGCTCTGAAGAGCTGTTCCCCGGCGCAGGCCGGGGCCCAGTCTTCGGCATCGCTGGACCCCGGCTTTCGCCGGGGAACAGTGGCGGGGAGCCCCGGTTGCGGACCGGAAATGAGGCTCCCCGCCCCGCTCGTCAGAAGCGGTAGCTCGCCGTCAGCGCGATGCCATGCATTCCGAACGACTTGTCCGAACGGCGGAAATCGGTGCCGTTGGCGTTGGTCAGGATGAACGGATTGGTCGCCGGGGCCGGGCCGGCCGCGCGGACGCGGTAGCTGTTATCGTCGAGGCTTTGATAGGTGTAGAGCAGGCCGACCGTCATGTTCGGCGTCAGCTTGTGCTCGATGCCGGCACCCAGGCGATAGCCCCACGCATCGTCATTGCCATTGGTCGTGAAGCTGTTCACCGAGTTGGTCGTCGTGAAGCGGTTCTTGACCTTGCCCCAGGCGAGGCCGCCGGTGCCGTAGACCAGCGTGTTGCCGAACGCATAGCCGGCACGCAGGCGCAGGCTCGCCGTGTCCTTCAGGCGGCGGGTCAGCGTGTATGACGCCGGCGTGGTGCTGAACGCCGTCACGCTGTCGCGGACATTGGTGCGGTTATAGTCGGCGACCACGCCCAGCACGACATTGCCGAACTGCTTGTCATAGCCGGCGTGGATGCCGCCGAAGACCTGGTCCTTGTCGCCGCGGCAGCCGCCCGCCGCCGAGTTGCCAAGCGCGGCGCCGCCGCAGAAGCCGGGCGAGAAGGCGTTGGCGCCGGCCGCCGTGGTCACCGTGTCGCCGAAACTGCCGTCCAGGTTCTTGTCGAACAGCACGGACTCGTTCTTGTTGTTCTGGGTGAAGTTGTAGCCGAGCTGGATGCCGACATAGGGGCCGGTCCAGGTCTCGTCCTGCGCCAGGGCCGGAGCCGCGGCGGTGGTGGCGAGAAGCGCGAAAGCAACAAAGGTCTTCATAGTCTTATTTCCCCGAAGGTATCTTGATTTGGCGCCGCGAAGTGCGGCCGCGGGGCGAGCTACGAGCCGATCCCAGGCTTGGATGCACCGCAGCATCGACGGGAACGAAACGTTCCGCGACGAGCATTTTCGTCGCGCGGAATGTCGCGATCGTCCTTTCTGAGGCCGTCTGTTCCCCGGCGGAGGCCGGGGTCCATTGCTCGCGCTACTCCGCGGCGGCGATGCTGGGCCCTGGCCTCCGCCGGGGAACAGGACCTGTCACCGCCAGCGCAGATTCTCCGGGCCCAAATCCGCGAGGCTGCGCGCCCCCATCAGCTTCATGCCGCGCTCCATCTCGTCGCGGAGCTTTCCCATCGCCCGCTCGACGCCCGGCTGCCCGGCAGCGGCGAGCGCATAGAGGTACATGCGCCCGCCCGAACACGCCTTCGCGCCGACCGAGAGCGCCTTCAGCACATGGCTCCCGCGCCGGATGCCGCCGTCGCAGATCACTTCAATCCGGTCGCCGACCGCATCGACGATCTCGGCGAGTTGGTCGAACGGCGCGCGGGCACCGTCGAGCTGGCGGCCGCCATGGTTGGAGACCATGATCGCGGTTGCGCCGATATCGACTGCCCGTCGCGCATCCTCCGCCGACATGACGCCCTTCAGGCAAAAGGCGCCGCCCCATTCCGCACGGATACGCTCCGCCGCCTTCCAGTCCATCGACTGGTCCAGCATCGTGTTGAAATAGTCGGCGACGGACAGCGCCACCGTCGTGCCCTGCGACACATGCGTCTGCAGATTGGGCAAGGCGAAGCGCTCGCGGAACAGATAGTCGAGCGTCCAGCGCGGGTGCGCGGCGAAGCTGACCGCGGAGCGGGGCGTCAGCCGCGGCGGCGAGGTGAAGCCGGTGCGCAGGCACCGCTCGCGATTGCCGCCGACGATCGTGTCCACCGTCAGCGCGATCGCGTCGAAGTTCGCGGCCTTGCAGCGGTCGATCATCGACCGGTTCAGCCCTTCATCCTTGTGGACATAGAGCTGGAACAGCTTGGGCGCGCGCACGGTCGCGCCGACTTCCTCGATGCTGACCGTGGCGAGGCTCGAAATGCCGAACCAGGTGCCGAACTTCTCGGCCGCCGCGCCGACCGCGCGCTCGCCCTGCCAGTGGAACAGCCGCTGCAAGGCGGTGGGCGAGAAGAAGAGCGGCAGCGCGACCTCCCTGCCCATCACGGTCGTCCGCATGTCCACCTGCGCCACACCCGCGAGCACGCGCGGCACCAGGTCGCAGTCGTCGAACGCGGCGGTGTTGCGCGCCTTGGTCAACTCGTCGTCGGCGGCGCCGTCGATATAGTGGAAGACGGGGGAAGGCAGGCGCCGGCGCGCCAGCTCACGGAAATCCTCGACATTGTGGCAGTCGGTCAGGCGCATGCGATGGCGTCGGCGATGCGGTCCATGTCGGCTGCCAGGCGGGCATGCAACTCGGCATCGTCGAGCGCGTCGAAACCGACCAGCTGCGGCATGGAGAGGCCGAGGCGGAGGGTCGCGCCCCAGCGGCCATCCTCCAGCTTCACGCACTTGACCGGCTGGCCGAGCCGGATGCCGCGGTCCACCAGCGCCTTGTGCAACCGCACCGCTTCATCGAAGTCGGGCCGGCCCGGCCGTCCGGAAAAGTCGATCGTGGACAGCGTACGCATTTCGATCGGGTGGGCGTCGCCTTCGGTGCGGTGGCCGGGCGGATAGGGCGCCATCCGGCGTCCGCCGAGCCGCTCCACCATCGCCGTCCGCACTGCGGCGTGGAAGGCGAGGATCACGCGCGTGACCCGGTCCAGCGACAGGCGCTGGAACCGCTCCAGCTCGAATACCGAAGCGGACAGCCGCAGCAGCAGACCCGGATTGGCCCCATCCTCGAGCGCGTCGGCACCCGGCCAACCAGCCGGCCACTCGGCACGGCGAAAGATCGACGCGAACCCCTCCGGCAGCGCCGGCGCCTTGTGCGCCAAGGAAGGCGGCACCAGTGCGAAGCCGCTGAACGGCGGACCGCCCATGAACTTCGAACCGGTGATGAAGACGATCGCGTCGCGCGCGAGATAGTCGCCGATGGCCGGGCTGGTGATCCGCGCCTGGCAGGCATCCACGACCAAGGTCGCCTGCCCCTGATGCCGGGCGAGGAGATCGTCGATATCCTCGAGCAGCGGCAGGATCAGCCCGGTCTTCGAGCCATGGACGACATGGACCAGCGCATGCGCATCGGCATGGCCGTCGAGCGCCTGCTCGATCCGGTCGCGGATAGACGCGCTGGTGAAGGCGTGGCCCAGCGCATCCCGGACGGCGATGTCCTCGATCGTCACGCGCTCGCCCAGGCCGGGCACCGGCTCCCCGGGCGTCACTGCCTGCCCGAGCGCGGTTTCCTTGGCGAAATAGCGGCCATGGGCGGAATGGATGCAGCCGCTGCCGACCTCGTCGGCGCCGAGCAGGATATTGTGCAGCCGCTCGGCACGGTCGGCGACGCAGGCGAGCGCGACATATTCCAGGTCCGTGCCCGACGGCGCGAACACGACCGCGACATCATCGGCCACGCCATAGGCGGCACGAATGCGGCGGCGCAGGCTCTCCAGCCCGGCCGCATAGTCCTGCTCCCCCAGCGACACGATATGGGCGAAGGCGTCGCCCGATATGTCGTTCGCGGTCGAGGACGCATAAGCGAGCACGTCCTGCGGATAGGGTGCGGAGTAATAGCGATTCTGCCAGCGATCTGGCGTCAGCACGATCCGGGCATCGCCGCCCTGGGTCATCAGTTCGGCGGCCCGGCGCTGATCCGGCGTCAAATCCTCAAAACGCATTGACGCGCTTTAGGAGCCCGGCGCACCACTGCCAACATGGGGATTGGGGGCAAGCGAAGGCGGCGGCCGCCGCCATGGACGCCGGTTCTGATCTACGGCGCCGCGCTCGCCGCCGGCGCGGTGCTGCTGCAATGGCTGGATTACCGTCACCTGGTGCGCGCGCAGACGAGCGGCTGGCATCTGGCCCTGGTGGCGGCAGGCTTTCTTGCGCTGGGCGTGTTCGTCGGCGTCCGCGTCGTCGGTGCGCGACGACCTCACGAGGCGACCGGAAACACAGCCGCTCAAGCTTCCCTCGGCATCAGCGATCGCGAGCTGGCGGTGCTTCGGGAACTCGCCGCCGGTCGCTCCAACAAGGAAGTGGCGCTGCGACTCGGCGTATCGCCGAACACCATCAAGACGCACGTCGCTCGCCTCCACGAAAAGCTCGGCGCCCGCCGGCGCACCGATGCGATCGCCCGGGCGCGCGAACTTGGCCTGATCCGATGATTCGGAGCGAGGAAGAGGGGTGATTTCGTCACAATCACCCTTTCGGGCGATTGCGTGGCCGCGGCCCGGCTGGCCCCATGAGGCGGTCTGTTTGAAGGGAGCCCGACTATGACTGCCCGCATCTTCTCCTATGGCGCGATCGCCGGTCTGATCGTCGGCGTGCCGATGTTCGTCATGATGGTCGCCCTGGATGGTCCGCCGCTCGCATACGGCATGCTCATCGGCTATACGACGATGCTGCTGGCGCTCAGCACCATCTTCGTGGCGGTGAAGCGCTATCGCGATGTCGAGCTGGGCGGCGTGATCCGCTTCTGGACGGCGTTCGGCATCGGCCTCGGCATCAGCGCGGTGGCGGGCCTCATCTACTGTCTCGCCTGGGAAGCGGCGCTCGCGGTCAGCGGCGTCGACTTCGCCGGCGACTATGCCCGGCTGATGATCGAGCAGCAGCGCGCCGCGGGAATGAGCGGTGAGAAGCTCGCCCGCTACGTCGCCGAGATGGACCGGTTCCGCGCGCAATATGCCAATCCGCTCTTCCGCGTGCCGATGACCTTTTCGGAGATTTTTCCGGTCGGCCTGATCGTCTCGCTGGTCGCCGCCGCGCTCCTCCGCAACAGCCGCTTCCTGCCCGCTCGTGCGGGTTGAGGAGGCGCCAACGCCGTCCGGCCTTTCGTTCGGGCCGGGCGGCGACTATTTGCACGCCTGATGACCCAGCCGCTCACCATTCCACAGGAGGCAAAGGACCGCCTCCGCATCATGTTCATTGCCAAGCATGCCAAATGGGGCGGCGGGCTGCATCCGGAAGACGGCAACCACGCCCTCTACCATGTCGAGGTGCGCACCATTCTCCAGGAGCTCGGTCTGAAGCTGGAACTCGCCGACCGCTACGAGGCGTTGTTCGACAATCCCGGCGTCGACTTCGTGTTTCCGCTGCTCAACCGCGGCGGCTTCCTCAACTCCGAAATGATGCTGCCCTTGCTCTGCACGCGGCTGGGCATTCCCTATCTCGGCGCCTCGCCGATCCTGCGCGGCCTGTCCGACGACAAGCATCTGACCAAGCTCTGCGCCGCCGCGCGCGGCGTGCCGACCGCGCCGTGGAAGATCTTCCGCCGCGGCGCGCCCGTCACCGAAGCCGGCGCGCCCATGGCCGAGCGCATGGTGATCAAGCCCAATGCCTCCTCGGCTTCCTGGGGCGTGATGGATGCATCGGACTGGGCCGGCGTCGCCCATGCCGTCGCCGAGATCCACGACATGGGTCATGACGCGATCATGGAGCCGTTCCTGAGAGGTTCGGATGTCGAGGTGCCGGTCGTAACCGTGCGCGGCGACCCGTTCGTCATGCCGATGATGCTGTTCGAACAGGCCGATCCGAGCCATCTGCGCACCTATTACGAAAAGCGCGACCTGGTCGAACGGGCCCAGAAATATCAGCTCGTCGATTATGACGACGCTCACTTCCAGCCCATCATCGACGATCTCACCCGCAAGATGCTGGGTGAGTTCTTCCCCTTCGATTACGGCCGCTATGAATTCCGACTCGATCTCGATCGCGGCGAAGTGAACTTCCTCGAGGTCAATCTGAACTGCAATCTCTGGTCGGAAAAGGTGTTCGGCCGCTCGGCCCGGCGTGCCGGCTGGACGCAAGCCCAGCTGATCGAGACGATCCTTGCCGAGAGCCTGTACCGGCACGGCCTGATCGCGCAGGACTGATCATGGGCTTCACCGCAGTCGTCCTGAGCGCCCAGCGCGACGGCAAGCTCGATCCGCTCGCCGCAGCGCATGGCGTTTCGCACAAGGGGCTGATCCCGATTTGTGGCCGGCCGCTGATCGACTGGGTGATGGACGCGCTCACCGCCACCCCCGGGCTCGATCGCGTGCGCATCTCGCTCGAAGAAGGCGCAGCCGAGCTGTTCCGCGCGCATCTGGGCACACGCTGGGCGGTGCCGATCGACTTCGTGACATCGGCTTCAAACCTGGCCGACAGCGTCTATCGCGCGGCCGAAGGCGTCGACGGCCCGATCGTCTTCACGACCGCCGACAATATCAACCTCACCTCGGGCGCGGTGACCGCGATGCTGGCGCCGTTCGCCGCCGGCGCAGATGTGACGGTGGCGGTCGCGACCAAGGCCGCCGTGCTCGCGGCTCATCCGGAAGGGCAGCGGCGGTTCTACGAGTTTTCGGACGACGCCTATTCCAACTGCAACCTCTATGCGACCGGCTCGGCCAAGGCGCTGAAGGCGGCGGAGACCTTCCGCGAAGGCGGGCAGTTCGCCAAGAACCCGCGTCGGCTGATCACCGCCTTCGGCCTGATCAACGTGCTGATGCTGCGCTACCGGCTGGTCTCGCTTGCCTCCGCATTCCGCCGCATCTCGCGCCGGCTGAAGATCCGCATCGAGCCGGTGGTGCTCGCCGATGGCGGCCATGCGATCGACGTGGACAACGAACGGACCTATCGCTGCGCAGAAGTGGTGCTGCGCCGCCGGCTCGGCGACACCGCGCCTGCCGCAGCCGAATAGCAGGTGACCGCCCCGCAGCTACCCGGCGGACGCGCAGCGAGCGGGCGCGCGGTGTTCGTCAACCTGGCGTGGCTGCTCAGCGGACGCGGCGTCGCGGCAGTGCTCAGCCTCGTCTATCTCGGTATCGTCACCCGCATGCTCGGGCCGGCGGGGTTCGGCACCTTCGCGCTGATCCTGGGGGTCGCCCAGACGATCGCCGCCTTCGTCAGCTTTCAGGTCTGGCAGGTGGTGGTGCGCTACGGCATGGGCCATTTGCGTGAGGGACGGCATGCTGCTTTGGCAAGGCTGCTCAAGGCCTGTTTCGCGCTCGATTACGGCGCGGCCGCGTTCGGGTGCCTGATCGCCGCCATCGGCATGCCTTTCGCCGCCGACGCGTTCGGCTGGGCACCGGAGCTGCACTGGCAGGCGCTCGGCGTCGCCTGCGGCATCCTGCTCTCCGCGCGCTCCGCCTTGCTCGGCCTGTTCCGCTTGCACGACCGGTTCGCGCAGGCGACGGCGATCGATCTCGTCGTGCCGGTCGTACGGCTGGTCGGCACCGGCGTCGCAGCCCTCGTCGCGCCGACCTTGACGGTCTTTCTCTATGTCTGGGTCGCGTCCGAGCTGCTCGCCTCCGTCACTTACTGGGTGAAGGCGCGGCCGCTGCTGCACGGGCTCGGCTGGCGCGACGCACCGCTCCGCTCCGGGCTGCTGCGCGAAGAGAATCCCGGCTTCTGGCGAATGGCGCTGGTCACCAATGCCAGCCAGACCTTCGCGCTCGCGAGCCGGCAGGGCGCCGTGCTGCTGGTCGGTCTGGTCGCGGGGACGCTGGCGGCCGGCCGCTTCCGGGTCGCGCACCAGCTCGGGCAGGCGCTCGCCAAGGTCGGACAGATGCTGTCGCGCGCCCTGTTCCCGGAACTGGTTCGCGCCCATGCCACGATCGAGCCGCACGCCTTTCGTCGCCTGGTGCTGCGCACCGCGGGCGCGTCGGCGCTGGCGGGCGTCGTGATCGTCCTGCTGCTGCTCGTCATCGGCCGGCCGGCGCTGGCGCTGATCGCGGGTCCCGGCTTTGCCGCCGCCTATCCTTTGCTGGTGATTCTCGGCGCCGCCGCAGTGGTCGACCTGGTCGCGGTCGCGTTCGAGCCCGCGCTCTATGCGGTGGGGCGCGAGAATGTCGCCCTGACCATCCAGGCCAGCGTCGCTGTTACGATGGTTTGCCTGATGCTGCTGCTGCTCCACCTCTACGGCACGATCGGCGGCGCCGTGGCGATGCTGTGCGGTTCGCTCCTCAATGTCTGCGTGATGGGCCTCGCCGTCAGCCGCACGCTCCGCCGCCATTGAGATCGGCGTCCGGCCACGCTATCGCCCTTCCGCAAACGGAGACTTTCATGGCCGAATTCGCGCTGCCCAAGAACAGTGTCGTCAGGAAGAACGGCAAGCAATTCCCGGCCGCGCCCGGTGCGACCCGCGTTAAGAAGTTCAAGATCTACCGCTACGATCCCGATAGCGGCGAGAATCCGCGCTACGACCTGTTCGAAGTCGATCTCGACAGCTGCGGGCCGATGATCCTGGACGCGCTGATCAAGATCAAGTCGGAGCAGGACCCGTCGCTCACCTTCCGCCGCTCCTGCCGCGAGGGCATCTGCGGCAGCTGCTCGATGAACATCGATGGCCGCAACACGCTCGCCTGCACCAAGGCGATTTCCGACGTGAAGGGCGACGTGCAGATCACGCCGCTGCCGCACATGGACGTGATCAAGGACCTCGTCCCCGATTTCAGCCGCTTCTATGCGCAATATGCGACGATCCAGCCCTGGCTGAAGACAGTGACGCCGCCGCCCTCGGGCAAGGAGCGGCTGCAGACGCCGGAGGACAGCGCCAAGCTCGACGGCCTCTACGAGTGCATCCTCTGCGCCTGCTGCTCGACCAGCTGCCCCAGCTATTGGTGGAACTCCGACAAGTTTCTCGGCCCTGCCATCCTCCTCCAGGCCTATCGCTGGCTCGCCGACAGCCGCGACGAAGAGACGGGCGAGCGGCTGGACGAGCTGGAAGATCCGTTCCGCCTCTATCGCTGCCACACCATCATGAACTGCGCGAACGTCTGCCCCAAGGGTCTCAACCCCGCCAAGGCGATCGCCGAGATCAAGAAGATGGAAGTCGAACGCGCGATTTGATTTGCAACTGTTCCCCGGCGAAGGCCGGGGTCCATTAGCACCAAATCACGGGCCCCGGTCTGCGCGGGGGAACTGATATGACGAGGCCTGGCTTCGTCTACATCATGACGAACAAGCGAAACGGCACGCTTTACATCGGCGTGACGAGTGACCTCTGCCAACGCGTTTGGCAGCATCGTGAAGGGTTGATCGACGGTTTCACGAAGAAATACGGCTTGAAACGCCTGGTGTGGTTCGAGGCTTATGACGACATTCAGGACGCCCGCGCCCGCGAGTTGCAGATGAAGGAGTGGCAGCGGGCCTGGAAGATCAAGCGCATCGAGGAGATGAATCCGACTTGGGACGATCTCTACGAAACCTTGACCTAGCTGCTCCACCGCGAAGGCCCAAACCCAGTTGAACGACGGATGGACCCCGGCCTTCGCCGGGGAACTGGACGGCGTAGCTCCACCCGCTACAGGGTCAGCATGACCGATCTCTCACCCGGCTTTCTCCACGAACCCGATCCGGCGAATCCCGGCTGGATGCGCTGGGGGTTCAAGGATCCGACGCGCTTCAACGCCCTGCTCGGCGACATGATCGTGCGGACGGAGCCGGACGGGCGCGTGCGCATGCGGGCGTTTCCGCAGCGGCAGCATTCGAACCTCGGCGACAATATCCATGGCGGCGCGCTGCTCGGCTGGATCGACGTGGCGCTGTTCGCCACCTGCCGCAGCCACGGCATCATCGAAGCCGGGACGGCGGTCACGCTCGACCTTGCGACGCAGTTCATCGGCGCCGGCCGCTTGGATCAGCCGCTCGATTGCGTCAGCGAGGTGCTGCGCACCACCCGGCGGCTGGTCTTCATCCGCGGCCTGGTCGAGCAGGGCGACGCGATCGTCGCCTCCTATTCGGGAACGGTGCGCAAGCCGTCGAGTTGATCAGAGCCCCGTAAAGCCCCGCGCCGCGAGCCAGGCCTGCGCCTCGCGGTAGCGCACCGGATCGCCGATCTTCAGGCGCCGGCGCACCTGAGCGATCGGCTCGTGCATCAGCTGCTCATAATCCTGGCCGGACAGCCATTCGGCGCGCTTGCCGTGGCGATAGCCTTCGATCACCGCCTTCGCGAAGATCCAGCTGCCGGTGATCTTTCTGGCCTTGAGCGATGCGCCGAGCGCAATCGCGGCCCAGCCCAGGCCCTTGGTCTGGGCGAAGGAGAAGGCGACCAGGCAGGCTTCGCCGAGCGGCTCGTCGGCCTGATAGCCGGTCAGCACGTGCCAGATATCGTGGATGTCGCGCTCGCGCCGCCCGAACCAGGCATAGGGATGTTCGGCCTCGTGCGGGATGTTGTCGGAGTTGGCGACTTCGGCCAGGCCCATCGCCGAATAGCCGGTGCGGTTCAGGAAATCGCGATAGGCGGCGCCGACCGTGCCCGGCTTGAAACTGGCGATAAAGGCGGGATCGCTGAACAGCTCGGCCAGTTCCGTCCGCCTATAGGCGATGCGGCCGCCACCCGGCGCTTCGAGCAGCTTGTGGTAGTTGCGTGCCCCGTTGCCGGCATTGAGCGCACGCATGATGCGGAACACCTGTACCGTGTCGTTGCCGTCCGCGAGCAGCTTGCGCAGCGCGACCAGCGCCGCCTTCCAGTCGCGGCGCGTGTTCATGAACGGTACCGGCAGTTCGGCAGGTTTGGGCGGGGCGAACTCTGCTGACATGCATGTCAGTATAGCGATTCGCTACCGGCTGTGCAACCTGGGCCTATGCTTGTTCGTTTCGGAGGCATAAGGATTGGTAAACAGGGAACATCGACATGCGCCTTCTTCTCTGCACGGCGTTGCTGGCATGGGCCGCTCCGGCGCTTGCCCAATCAGCCGACAAGGTGGCGCAGGACGCGGCAATGACGCCCGCCGAGGATGTGAACCTGAAGAAGCGTGACATTCCCCCGGTGCTGCTCTCCGCCGCGGACGATCCCTATTCGCGGGAGGCGACGCGCAATTGCGGCCAGCTGAACACGGCGCTGGCCGAACTCGACGCGGTGCTCGGTCCCGACTTCGACTCCGGGACAGAACGGAAGAACGGCCTCACCACGACGTCGGTCGCGAAGAGCATCGTCGGCAGCTTCATCCCTTTCCGCGGCGTCATCCGCGAGGTCAGTGGCGCAGCCGGGGCCCAGCGCCGCTATGACGCGGCCGTGGACGCGGGCATTGCCCGCCGCGGCTATCTGCGCGGTGTCGCCCGGATGCGCGGCTGCAAGCCGGCTCCGGTCAAGGTCGCGGCGAACGACTGAGCGTTCCCGCTGCTCCCCGGCGAAGGCCGGGGAACAAGCACCTTAGACCAGCCGCCGCCCGGCCCAGACCACCCGCCCGATCACGTCCAGCGCGCTCCGCTCAAGTGACGGCCAGCTCGGATAGGCAGGGTTGTCGCTGCGGACCGTGACCCTTCGGCCGGGCTCCAGCAGCAGCCGCTTGACGTTCAACGCGCCGTCCATCCGCAGGACATAGATGCCGTCGCGCAGGCGCCGATCGCCGCGGTCGACCAGAATATCGTCCCCGTCATTCAGCGTCGGATGCATTGAATCGCCGGTGACCTGGATGACCGAGAGCTGGCGCGGGTCGAGCGTCAGCCCGCGCAGCCAACTGGGGTCGAAGCGCATCCGCGCCTTGGCCCGCTCCGATTCCGCGAAGGCGCCCGCGCCCGCCGAGGCCTGCACGTCCAGCACCGGTACCGCGATCAGATCGTCGGCGGCAGCGTCGCGCCCGCCCAACAGGGTCTCGCTGACGCCGAAATAGCGGGCGAGCTTGCTGCGATCCTCTTCGTCCAGCTTCTTCGGCACGCCGCGCTTGATGAACTGCTGGATATAGGCCGGATTGCGCCCGAGCATCCGCGACAGCGACGCATAATCCTCCCGCCGCTCCTGGATCAGCGCGTCGAGCGCGGCACGAGCGTCCCGGTCCATTTCGGAGTCATAGCATAGGAAATTGCATAGACAAATAGGAAAACGCCTATGAAATAGGAAAACTCCTATCGGGCGAGTCGCGGGAGTGAGGACATGATCTTGAGGCAAGTGGAACGCTATCTACGGAGCAGCGGCATGTCCGCGACTCGCTTCGGCAGGACCGTGGCGCGCGACCCCCGGCTGGTCCACGATCTGCGCCGCGGCCGAGAGCCCGGTGCCCGGCTGCGTGCCCGCATCACTGCGTTCATCGGCGACCAGCAATGAGGCGCGCCGACCCGCACCGCGGCCTGATCCGCGCACTGATCGCACGCTATCCGGGCTTGCTCGTACTCACCTCCTCGTCCGAGCCTTGGGCCAGCGTCACGTTCAGCGGCATGCGCCACCGCCTGCTCTGCGGGGCGGGCATCGACCTGACCGGCGCGGAGGAAGCCGACCTGCCGCTCGCCGGCCACATCGTCGCCGATCTCAGCTGGCGCGAGGACGCAGGCGGACTGGTGATCGAAGCGCTGACGATCGAAACGGATTAGCAAGCACAATCGTCATCCCGAACTTGTTTCGGGACAAGGTGTCCGCCAGGCATGATGTTCGGCGGCGATAAAGCAGCATTTCCGCCTCGAGCCTCGATGCAGCTCAAGCCTTGTCCCGAAACAAGTTCGGGATGACGCAGGTACGATAAGGAACGCCCCTTCCCCTTCGCGCATTCCGCGCATGTGACCGATCTCAGCGACTCGCATCTCAACTTCGTCGATGATGAAATGCCGGGCATCACCCGCCGCCGCTTCGGCCGCGCCTGGGGCTATTTCTCGCCGGACGGCAAACGCATCACCGATCGCGACGAGATCGACCGGCTCAACCGGATCGGCCTGCCGCCCGCCTATGGCAATGCCTGGTTCTGTCCCGACCCCAACGGTCATATCCAGGCGATCGGCTGGGACGAGCGCGGGCGGAAACAATATCGCTACCACGCCGATTTCCGCGCCGCGCAGGAGGCGGCGAAATATGACCGCTGCTCCGCCTTCGGCCAGATGCTGCCGGCGCTGCGCGCCCGGGTGGAAGCGGATCTGGCAAAGCGCGGCCTCGGCCGGGACAAGGCGTGCGCCGCCGTGGTCCGTCTGCTCGACCTGTCCAAGGTGCGCATCGGCAACGAAGCCTATGCGCAGGAGAATAAGAGCTTCGGCGCCACCACCCTGCGCAAACGCCATGCCGAGGTGCGCGCGGGCACGCTGAAGCTCGAATTCCGCGCCAAGTCCGGCAAGATGCGCAAGCTGACGATCAGCGATCGCTCGCTGCTCCGGTTCGTCAAGACGATGCAGGACCTGCGCGGCCAGCACCTGTTCCGCTGGCTGGACGACGACGGCCAGACCCATCCGGTCACCTCGACCGACGTCAACCAGTATATCAAGGAAGCCATGCAGGCGGATTTCACCGCCAAGCATTTCCGCACCTGGGGCGCCAGCGTCATCGCCTATCGCGTGCTGTTCGACACCAAGGGCAAGGTGACGCTCAAGCAGATGCTCGAGGTCGTGTCGGACGAGCTCGGCAACACGCCGTCCATCGCCCGGAAATCCTACGTTCATCCCGCGCTGATAGACCTCGCCAAGAGCGGGGCGACATGGGACGAGTCTATGCGCCTGCCGCGCTCCATGCGCTATCTGGATCGTTACGAACGCGGTCTGATTGCATTTCTCGACCAGTTGGCAGAGGCACGCGAGAAACTTCGCGCCGCCGCCTGATCGATGGAGGAAGAACGATCGCCACCAATATGACCCCTGGGGAACGGCCGTCCGTTCGCCAGCAGATGACCGACATGTGGGACGGCACGTCCCTCTGGTTCCAGCAGCATTTCCTCGAGATACTGGTCGGCGTCGCCGCTGGCGCGGTGATCGTCATCGTGATGCACGCCCTGCGGCGGCTCGGTAGCAGGCTGTGCGAGCGCGATCGCAGCGGCACCGGCTGGGCGACGGTCTTCGGCCGCGCGATCGACAAGACCAGCAACCTGTTCATCCTCGCCGCCGCCGCCAAGCTGGTCGATGGCTATGCCCAGCCGCCCGAGATGGTGCAGCAGACGATCGATTTCGTCTTCACCGTCGCTGCCGTCATCCAGGTGGCGATCTGGGCCCGCGAGATCGTCATCGGCTTCGTCGAGCACCGCACGACCATGGGCGAGCACGAAGCGCTCGGCTCGGCGATGAACATCATTCGCCTGCTCGTCTCGATCGTCCTCTTCGTTCTCGCCGGGGTAGTCATCCTCGACAATCTCGGCGTGAACGTCACCGGGCTGGTGGCCGGACTCGGCATCGGCGGCATCGCGATCGGCCTCGCCGCGCAGGGTATTTTCGCGGACCTGTTCGCGGCGCTGTCGATCCTGTTCGACCGGCCGTTCCGGCGCGGCGATTCGATCGCCTATGACCAGACCAGCGGCACGGTCGAGGCGATCGGGCTTAAATCGACGCGTTTGCGCTCGATCAGCGGCGAACAGCGGGTGATCTCCAACAAGAACCTGCTCGACAAGGAGATCCGCAACAATACGCGCCTCGATCACCGCCGCGGCAAGTTCGCGCTCGGGCTGGTCAGCCAGCTCTCGCCGGACCAGGCGGCGCGGGTGCCGGCCTTGCTCAAGGAGATCGTCGAAGGTCAGGGCCTGCATTTCGTCCGCGCCGGCTTTGTCGGGTTCGGGGCGAGTTCGCTCGACTATGAGCTGGAATATGACGTGCCCAGCGCCGACTATCAGGTCTTCTACGACGCGCGCACCGCACTCGGCATGGCGATCATGGCGCGCTTCGCCGCGGAGCGGCTGGACTTCGCCTTCCCGACGCAGGTGAGCCTGACCGGCGCACCCGACGGGCGGCTGATCATGCCTTATCCCGATGTGCAGCGAGTGTCGGAGATCCACTCCGAAGGCGACACGGCCCCGTCATCGCCCCGCACCTGAATCCGGGGTAAGATCAGGCTGCGGGGCCCACCTCCTTTTGGGGTCGGGGAGAGGGGAGGTGGATGCCCGAGGGGAGTCAGGCATGATGTTCGGTCAGGTCAGGCGGCGAGCTTCTGCGCCTCCAGCGCATCGATCATCCGCGTCCAATTGGCGATGGTGACATTGTCCAGATATTCGCGCTGCATCTCGGGCGTCAGCACCTCGATCATCTGACAGCCGTCGATCCAGACCTCGATCACGCCAAAGGCGCCGCCGCGGCTGAAATATTGCGCATGCCAGCCTTCGCGTTCGGCGATCGCATAAATCTCTTCGATGCTCTTGTCGGTCGACATGGCGAAGTGGGTCGCGCTGGCGCGGCGATCGCTGCTGGCCAGCCCGAGCGCACCCTTGTCGCCGATCGCGAGGTCGGTGCCGCGCGGATAGACTTCGATCATCGTGCCGTTGTCGGCCGGGTGGAAGGCCATCCACGACCCTTCGGCCACGGCCGCGAACGGCATGGCGACGCCGTTCCAGATCTCGGCGAGCACCTCGGCGGTGCGCTTGGGATCATCGGCTTCGATCGACAGGTGAAACAGCATTCTTCGTCTCCATTGCGTCTGACAACGGTGTCTAGACGGTCGCTGGAGGCGTGCTGTGACGACCTTCACTGGTCCTGTAATTATGTGTTCGACGGAGACGCGGGTGGGTGCGTCGAGTGCTGCCGGAGGCGCCGAAAGAGCGTCGTGACGCGATGAAAACGCTAAGTGCTCCGGCGAAGGCCGGAGCACTAGCAACTCAGTTCGCCGCGACTTCCACCTTGTCCACCCATTGCGGATAGAACGCAGGCGCACGGCTCGACCAGCCCGGGGCGGTCGCCGCCGCTTCGCTGATCGACTGGAGCAGTTTGCGGCGCTTGTCCGGGTGCAGGTGCGGCAGCGCGGCAGCGGCGCAGAAGGCGCTCGGCAGCCAGGGCCGCACGCTCGGCCCGACCAGCCGCTCGTAAAGGAAGCGATACGCCGAGAAGCTCTCCAGCCGCCCCTGGCCCAGGTCGAATGCCGACAGCGTGACCAGCGGCATCATGAACGGCTCGACCGCGTCGAGGCCGCTGTCGTCAGGAACGAGAACACGAATCTCTTCCAACCGCTCATACATCTTGGCCTGCGCCTTGATGCTGGCGGCTTCGACCACGTCGCGCGACCAGAGCTTGACGGCATCGTGGCGCTCGAGGCCGATGTCGAGGGCGCGGCGGATGTAGCGCTGCGTTCCCGCGGGGAAGCTCGCAAACTCCTTCATTTCGACCAGCGACATTGCGCCCGCAGCGGGGCCGACCTTGCTCGCCATGCTCTCTACTCCGACCTTTTGCCCTGCCGTTATGCAGCCCCGGTGCTTTACGCGCCGTTAACTGCATCACAGCCCCGGAAGGAATCGAACCAGAAAGCTTGCTGCAACGCAACACAGGTTGCGACGAGCGGCCTGTGCGCGCAATAAAATCAGTGGATAAGCAAATTACTGTTGCGCGTTTGCACGCTCTTTCGCCTCGTCATAGCCGGACGAGGGCGCCGGTTCCTGGCTGCCGGGCGCGGCGGCTGCCGGCGGGTCGGATGCGTCCATAGACTCGTCGGAGCCGGCGTCCACCTTGGCATCCGCATCGAACGGGTCCCGCTCCAGCCGCCGCTGGATCGACTTGTCCTGATGCGCATCCTGGCGCGGATCGCGCAGGGCGGCGTCTTGAGTTCCGGCCTCGGCCATGGGATCACTCCGTTCGATGTCTGTTGACACCTCCGTAACGAACCAGGCCGACGCAGGTTTCCTGCTGCCCTTCGATGAACCCAATCTGCGGTTCGACCGAGGACGCGAGGGCAAGTCGCGCGCGAGCCCGTGGAGCGTTAGACTGGGCGCAATGACGGAAGAATCGAGCGACCGCCGGCGCAATGCGCGCGTCGGCCTGGAAGTCGCGATCTACTCCATTCTCGGCTTCTGGCTGTTCTACGTCCTGATCGCGACTGCCCAGTCGTTCATCACGGGCTGGGGCAACCAGGGCGAGCTGGCCCAGCGGCGGCTGGCGGTGACGGTCGCCGGCATCGGCATCACCTTCCTGCTCTACGTCATCCTGCGCCGGGCGGACGACCGCTCGTTCGGCACCCGCATCGCCGTCGCCTTCGTCGCCGCGGTGCCCGCGGCCATCGCGATCGCGATGATCAACTACTATTTCTTCAACGTCTACAAGCCGGAAGAGATCTACGCCGACCAGGCGATGATCCGCGAAATGGCGACGCATCCGAAAATCTGGAAGAGCGTCGCCGAGATCGCCGTCTCACGCTATTTCTTCCTCGCTGCCTGGGCCGCGCTCTACCTCGCCATTTCCTACGCGACCGAGACGCGCGAGGCGGAACGGCGCATCGCCGGCTTCGCGCAGGCGGCGAAGGAAGCGGAGATCCGCGCGCTCCGCTACCAGGTCAATCCGCATTTCCTGTTCAACACGCTGAACTCGCTGTCGTCTTTGGTCATGACCGATCGCAACGTCGAAGCCGAATCGATGATCATGAACCTGTCGACCTTCTATCGGACCAGCCTGTCGGGCGACCCGATGGACGACGTACCCCTGTCCGAAGAGGTGCGGCTCCAGCGCCTGTATCTCGACATCGAAGCGGTGCGCTTTCCCGAGCGGCTGAAGACGCGCATCGACGTCCCGGAAGAGCTGATGAACCTCTGCGTGCCTGGACTCATCCTGCAGCCGCTGGTCGAGAACGCGATCAAATATGGCGTCTCGGGCGTCAATCGGCCCGTCACCATCGCGATCACCGCCCGCAGCGAGCGAGGCAAATTGGTGCTGACCGTCGCCGATGACGGCAAGGGCCCGGCCAATGCCGACGAGCATGGCACCGGGGTCGGCCTCGCCAATGTCCGCGACCGGCTCCAGGCTCGCTTCGGCAGCCGCGCCGGCGTCGTGTCCCACGCGCCCAAGGAAGGCGGCTTCGTCGTCACCCTCGCCATGCCGGAAGTGCGCGGCAGCTGCTAGCGGCGGGGCTTGCGGACCGCGTACCATCGCCTAAACCTCTGCGCCGATGACCGATACCAAGCCCGTGCGCACCCTGATCGTCGATGATGAGCCACTGGCGATCGAGCGGCTGCAGGTGCTGTGCGCCCGCGAACCGCTGATCGATCTGGTCGGCACCGCCTCCGACGGCCTCGCCGCACTGCGCATGACGGAAGCGCTGGAGCCCGAGGCGCTGCTGCTCGACATTTCGATGCCGGAACTGGACGGCATGGGCGTGGCGCGGGCGCTGGGCTCGGCCAAGCACCGCCCGGCCATCATCTTCGTCACCGCCTTCGACAGCTTCGCGGTCGAGGCGTTCAATGTCGCCGCGGTCGATTATCTGCTGAAGCCGGTCGCGCCCGATCGGCTCAAGCGCGGCATCGAACGCGTGCTCGAACGGCGCGGCACCGGCGAGCCCGGCCAGCATGCCAACACCTATGTCCAGGAATTCTGGGTCCCGCACCGCTCGGAGCTGATCCGCATCGCCGCGCAGGACATCGAGCGGATCGATGCCGAGCGCGATTACATGCGCCTTCATGTCGGCCAGCGCAGCTACCTGCTCCACCAGACGATCAGTGCGCTCGAGGAACGGCTCGATCCAGAGAAGTTCATCCGCCTGCACCGCTCCACCATCGTCCGCCGCGATCGCATCAAGGGGCTGAAGCATGATGGCGGCGGCGTCTGGTCCGCCGACCTCGGCGACGGCGAGGAGGTCCGCATCGGCCGCACCTATCTCGACCACGCCAAGGCCATGGCCGGGCGGTAGGTCTGGGCTCCTCCCCCAGCCTTGCTGGGGGAGGGGGACCATGCGCAGCATGGTGGAGGGGCCCGGAGCGAAGCGGAGGGTCAGTATCCTCCCTCGGCAAAGCCGGGGTGCGGCCCCTCCACCGCCTTCGGCGGTCCCCCTCCCCTCGCCTCGCGAGGGGAGGAATGAAAAAGCCCCGGCCTGGTGGCAGGCCGGGGCTCCCTGTGGTGGGTCCGGGGATGAGGGGAAGCGACCGGACCCGAGTGACCGTTAAAGATCAGTTGGCGGCGACGCGGATCGTGCTCTCGGCATTGGCGAACACTTCGACCATGCCGCGGCTGGCGTTGCTGATCGCCCGATCCTGGCAGCCGGCGACCGACTTCTTCGAAAAATAGGAGAAGTTATCGGCCGGGCCGCAGACGATCTCGGCGGCGAACGCGATGCGCTTCTTCAGCTGCGCCTTGCCGCCGTCGCTCTTCAGGTCGAGATCGGCATAGGACACGGCGACCGAGCGCGGCGCGCCGAGTTCGGCATGGGCGGGGGCGAAGGCGAACGTCGCGACGCCGGCGGCGAGAGAGGCTAACAGGGCCTTGGGAACGAAACGGGTGAACATGGCGTGATCCTTCCTTCGAATGCTTGTCCGGGCGGCTCCGAAGGGGGCGGAGCCTGTTTGGCGGCGGTCCGAAGGGGGCCGGGGAGCGTCTCCGTCCCGCCGCGCATCCTCTGGTTACGAAAGGCTGTGCGGCGATGCATGCGCGCTTCGACCGGCCGGAGCGGCGCATCTGCAAACCGCGTGCGCGGCCGATGAACGGCTGACCCCGCTCGACCAACGACAAGTGTAATCGAACTGTCACCACCCCCGCTCGTCCCGAGCGAAGTCGAGGGGCGCGATCGCCTGAGTCGGAGAGACGCCCCTCGACTACGCTCGGGACGAGCGATCCTTGCGCACCAGGTAGATCATGCCGCTGACCAGAATCGCGGCAACCAGCCCGCCAATCTCGATCCATTGGCCGCCCGCGAGCAGCGCGATCATGCTGACGATGCCGATCGCCGCCGCCACTATGAGGCCAGGCACCCGATAGGGCTCGCCGATCAGCCGCACGTCGAGCCGGCGAAGCTTCACCGCCGACAGGCACGCGCCAAGATAGATGGGCACGGTGAAGAGCCCGGAGAGCAGCACCAGCGAGCCGAAGCTGCCGATCAGCGCCAGCGTCAGCGCGATCGAGACATGGGTGAGGATCGCGACATGGGGCACATGCGCGCCGTTCAGGCGGCCGAGCGGCGCCGGCAGCAGCCCGTCGCGGGCAAAGGCGAAGAGGATGCGCGGGGCGCCGATCACATCGCTGAACAGCCAGCCGCCGCGCGACAGCGCCGCACCGATCGCGATCACCGCCACCAGGCCGGGCGACGCGATCCCGATCGCCTCCGCCAGCGGCTCGGCCGATCCCGCCAGTTCCGCGCCCAGCAGTCCCTGCGCGACGATCTGGATGGCGAGGTAGAGCAGCAGCACAATGCCCATCGCCAGCACCAGCGCGCGCGGCACGGTGCGTTCAGGCCGCGCCACTTCGCCGCTCGCGCCCAGCACCGTCTCCATGCCCGAAAAGGCGAAGAGCGCGAGGATCATCGCTCGCCCGAACGAGCCGGAGTCCACTCCCGCTGCCGGCCGCAGATTGGCGGGCTCCACGAAAAAGGCGCCGACCCCGATGAACAGCAGCAACGGCACCAGCTTCACTACGGTGGACAGGCTGGCCAGGCGCGCGCCCAACGCGACACCGCGCAGATTGACCGCAGTGATCAGCCCGAACGCCCCGACCAGCAGCAATACGCGCTGCACGGCCGGCGCCTCCGTCGGCCATAGCGCGACGATCGCGTCGGCAAACGCGGCCGCCACGCCGGCCGCCGCGAGCACGCAGCTCAGCCACAGCACGATGCCGGTGACGAAACCCCAGCCACGTCCGAACGCCGCTTCGACATAGGCATAGATACCGCCGCTCGACGGCACGCGGCTGCCGGCTTCGGCGCAGCACAAGACGATCGCGCCCATCGCGATCCCGCAGGCGAGCAGCGCGAACGGCGCCCAGGCGCCGACCGATCCGGCGAGCGCCGCCGGTGCTGCAAAGATGCCGCCGCCGATCACCCCGTTGACGATTGTCGCGGCAAAGGCGGTGACGCCAATCTCCCGCTTCAATCCGGCGTCGCGGTGAACGGCCTCTTCAAGCACCTGCGTCGCCATGCTGCGCCCCCCTACCGTTCCTTATCCCGTTCGTTTCGAGCGAAGTCGAGAAACGTCTGCGGAAAGCCCGATCACTCGCCCACAAACCGCTCCAGCGCCGCATCCGCCTCCGTGCCGTCCAGCCCGCGCGTGACGGTGGCGGTGACGGCCAGGTCCATGCTGACATTGCCGAGCGTGCGGAAGATGTCGGGAATCGTCTCGACCGCGATCAGTATGCCGAGCAGTTCGATGGGCACGCCCATCGCCGCGCAGATCGGGGCGATCGAGGTAACGAAGCTCACCTGCCCCGGCAGGCTGACCGCGCCGAGCGTGGTGATCGACGCGGTGGCGATGCCGGCGGCATATTGCGTCGCGGTCAGCTCCATCCCGGCCCAATGCGCCACATAGAGGGCGACGGCGAGGTTCATCGCCGGCCCGGTCGCGCGGAAGATCGCGACCGCCAGCGGCAGCACGACGCCGGCGGCGCTGACCGGCACGCCCATCCGCTCCGCGCCGCGCAGCATCGACGGCAGGCTGGCGAGCGAAGATTGCGTCGAGAGAGCGACCGCCGTGGCCGGCGCGGCGGCACGCGCGAAGGTGCCGAACGGCCGCCGCCCGAGCAGCGGCCCGATCACGAAGCCGGCGATCCAGATCACCACGCCGACGCTCGACACGATCAGGATATAGTGGACCAGCGCGCCGAACGCGCCGACGCCCGCGCGCCCGCCGACGACGAAGGCCAGCGCGAACACGCCGATCGGCGCCAGCCAAAGCACCCAGTTGATGATGATCAGCATCGTCTCGACGACCGCCGCGAAGAAGCCGGTGAGCAGCCGTCGCGGCTCTTCCGGCAGGCGGGTCGCGGCAAAGCCGAACACGGCGGTGAACAGGATCAGCGGCAGGATCGCGTCGCTCGCCGCCGCCGCCACCGGGTTGGTCGGGACCACCGAGCGGAGGAACTGCGCGATGCCCGGCGTGTCGGTCGGCGTCGGCGCGGCCTGGCCCAACGCCGTGCGCAGCGCCGCCGCGCTTTCCGGCGCGAGCGGAAAGACGGAGAGCAGCGACGGGATCATGATCGCCGCCAGTGTCGCCGAGCTCAACAGGCAGATAGCGAACATCAGCACGGCGCGAGCGGTGATCCCGCCGGCGCGCGCGGCGTCCGCATTGGCCGAGATGCCGGTGACGAGCAGGGACACCAGCAACGGCACGATCGTCATCCGCAGCGCGTCGAGCCACAATCCACCGACCGTCTCGCCCACGGTGAGCGCGATATCCACGCCGCTGCCGCCGGAGCGCGCCGCAAGGATGCCGAGCAGGAGCCCGGCAAAGAGCCCGATCAGGATGCGGCCGGGCGGCGAGATCAACGCTTTCAACATGGCGCCGGCTTCCGCGACTTTAGGGCAAATGGCAAGGAAGCAGGATGGACCGCGCCGCCCTCGAGAGTCGCTGGCTGGAGCTGACCCGGACGATCCTGCCCGGCCTGGCCAGGGCGCGGCGCTGGCCGGTCGATCAGGATCATTGCTTCCAGCGCATTCTGCTCGACAATGCGTGCGACGACATCTGGTACCATGCCGTGCGGGGCCGTCCCGCCTATCGCAAAGCCGATGCCGCGCTGCTCGCGCGCGCCGTCGCGCTCGGCGAAGCCTGCGCTTTCGGCACGGTCGACCTGGCCGAACTCAACCGCCGCTCGCTCGACTGGCGCCGCCGCAAATAGCGAAGCAGCCCGGCGCACTGCGCCGGGCTGCTCCTGAAGCCGGACGGACAAGCCGCTTATTTCGGCTCGGTCGTTACCGTCGTGGTGGTCTTCACCTTGGGCGTCGCGGCAGTGGTGGTCCGCTTGGTGGTGGTCGTGCGGCGGACCGGCTTGGCCTTGGTCACCGTGCCCGATCCCGAGGTCACCGTCGTGCCCTGCGTCTCGGTCGAGGTGGTGACGGTGGTCTGCGCCGGCTGGGCGGCAGCAGCAGCCTGCGCGCGGGCCGCGGCGGCATCGGCAGCCGCCTGTTGGGCCGCGGCCTGGGCGGCATCGGCGCGGGCATTAGCGTCCGCCGCCTGCGCCTGCGCCGCGCCGACTGCTGCCTGGGTCTGGGCCTGGGTCGCAGCCTGCGCCTCGGCCGCCTGGGTCTCGGCCGTGCGGGCCGAAGCAAGCGCCCGGTCGGCGAGCGACGACGCCCGCTGCGCCGCTTCGATCGCGCGCAGCTCATTGTCGCGGCCCATCTGTTCGCGCGCCTGGCGCAGCGCCGCCTGCGCCTCGGCGGTCAGCGCGGCGCTGTCGGCGCCACCCTTGGCCGACAGCGCGGCTTCGATCTTGGCGTTCGCTTCCGCGATCGCGGCACGGGCACGTTCGTCCTGAGTCGCGGCGGCGGAAGGCGTCACTGCGAGCAGCGCACCCGAAAGCGCCGCGCCCCACAGCACATGCTTGAACTTACGCATCACCTACTCCTGGTCAGTTGAACCGCGCGCCACAACGACCCGAAGCGCGGCGCGGTTCCTGATCCAGGTCAGGCTCGGCAGCGGCCCGCGCCCGGTCCCTTGACGAAGCGGCCGGGCTTGGCGCCGGTATGTTCCCCGTTTCTAAGCACTTGCACGCCGTTCACGAAGACGTGGCGCATGCCGGTCGCATATTGCTGCGGCCGGTCGAAGGTCGCGCGGTCACCGATCGTCTTCGGGTCGAAGATAGCGAGATCGGCATGATAGCCGGCCCTGAGCAGGCCGCGATCCTTCAGGCCGAGATTGCCCGCCGGAAAGCCGGTCAGGCGGCGGATCGCATCGGCAAGGCTCGTCGTCTGCTCCTCGCGCACATAGCGCCCGAGCAGCCGCGCGAAATTGCCATAGGCGCGCGGATGGGTGCTAGATTGCAGGAACACGCCTTCCGGCGCCATGCTGCCCGCGTCCGATCCGAACGCCATCCAGGGCAGCGCCGTCTGGCGCCGGACATTGGCCTCGTCCATCAGGAAATAGGCCGTGCCGACCCGCGTGCCGTCCTCGACCACCAGGTCGATCGCGGTCTCCTCCGGCGACTTGCCCCGCATGCGCGCAACTTCGGCGAGCGTCTTGCCCGTCAGCGGCTTGAGCTTGGGATTGGCGAAGTCGAGCAGCAGCACCTTGTCGTCGCCGCCCGCCTGCAGCCGCAGATTCTCCCAGCCGACGCCCGGCCGCTTCATCTCCGCGATCACACGCGCGCGGACCACCGGATCCTGCAGCCGCTTGATCCACGCCTCGCGCCCGCCATCCTGCACCCAGAGCGGCATCGCCGCGTCGAGCCCGGTCGCGCCGGCAGTATAGGTGTACATGTCGGCGGTGATCCGCACGCCGGCGGCACGCGCCTGCTCGACCCGCGCGATCACGGCGGGAAGCTTGTCCCAGTTGGCGGCGCCCGCCTGTTTGAGATGGTAGATCTCGGCCGGCCCGCCGGACTTGCGCGCAATCTCGATCAGCTCGTCGACCGCGCCCAGCAGATCATCGCTTTCGTTGCGGATATGGCTGATATACATGCCGCCGCACTTGGCGCTCTCGGTCGCGAGCGCGATCAGTTCGGGCGTCTCGGCGAAGTTGGCCGGCGCGTAGATGAGCGAGGAGCCCAGCCCCATCGCCCCTTCGTTCATCGCCTGCCGCACCAGCGCGCGCATCCGCTTCAGCTGGTCGGGCGTCGGATCGACATCGCGTTCGCCGAGTTCATGGATGCGCACCGTCGTCGCGCCCACGAAGCTCGCGACATTGGGCGAGATGCCGCGCTTTTCCAGATGCGTGAGATACTGGCCGAGGGTCGTCCAGGCGATCGGGAACTTGATGTCGGACTGGCGCGCCACCGCGAGCTTCTTCATGCCCGGATTAAGCGGCCCCATCGACCAGCCCTCGCCCATCACCTCGAGCGTCACGCCCTGCCGGATGTCACCCTGGCTCCGCCCGTCGGCGATCAGCGTCTCGGTCGCCCAGCTCAGCATGTTGATGAAGCCCGGCGCGACGGCAAGGCCGCTGGCGTTCACCTCCCGCGCGCCGCGCCCGCGCACCTTACCCAGCGCGGCGATGCGGTCGCCCTTCAGCGCCACGTCGCCGACATAGGGTTTGCCGCCGCTGCCGTCATAGACGGTGCCGCCGCGGATCACGACATCATAGGCCGGCCGCGGCGCGGCGCTGGCGAGGAAGACTGCGGCGATCGCCGACATCATAGCCTTGCGCATGATCATCTCCCTTCGTCATCCCGGCCTTGAGCCGGGATCCAGCTTTCCTTTGTCCTCCGATTGCAGAAGAAGCTGGACCCCGGGTCAAGTGCTCTCCTGAGCGTGTCGAAGGACCGGGGTGACGATAGAGAATGAATAAAACCGCGGATTTCCTGATCATCGGCGGCGGCGTCGCCGGGCTGTCGGCGGGCGCGGCGCTGGCGCGCCACGGCAGGGTCGTGCTGCTCGAGGCCGAAGACGCATTGGGCTTCCACAGTTCCGGCCGCTCCGCCACCTTCTCGCATTTCGGGATCGGCGGCGAGACGGTGCGGGCCTTGACCGCGCACAGCCGCGCCTTCTTCCTCGACCCGCCCGACGGGTTCGACGCGCTCGCGCGGATCACGCCGGCCCTGTTCATCGCCAGTGAAGCGATGCTGCCCGCGCTCGCCGAGCTGGAGCGGATCACGCGCAGCCTCAGCAACGCCGTCGAGCGCCTCGACGAAGCCAGCGCCGCGCGCTTCTGTCCGGTCCTCAAATGGGCGCCCGATGCGGTGGTCGGCGCTTTCGTGCACCTAGAGGGGCTGCGGCTCGACCCGAACGCACTGCTGCAAGGCTATGCGCGCGCGATCAGGGCGGCGGGCGGCGAGATCGTGACCGGAGCGCGCGTGGCGGAGATCGCGCCGCGCTGGTCGGTTCGCACGGAGAGCGGCGACCGCTTCGAGGCGCCCGTGCTGATCAACGCCGCCGGCGCCTGGGCCGACCGCGTCGCGGCGCTTGCCGGCGTCCAGCCGCTCGGCCTCACCCCCTTGCGCCGCACCATCATCGGCTTCGATGCGCCTCGGCACGTGGACGTGCGCGACTGGCCGTTCGTCAAGACGGCGGTCGATTACCTCTATTTCATGCCGGACGCCGGCCGGCTGATCGCCTCGCCCGTCGACGAGAACCCCGACGATCCCTGCGATGCCCAGCCCGACGAGTATAACATGGCGGTCGCCGCGCATCGCCTGACCGAGTTCACCACCTTGGAGGTCGGTCGCTTCACCCACAAATGGGCGGGGCTGCGCACCTTCGCCGCCGATCGCGTGCCCGTCGCCGGCTTCGCGCCCGACGCGCCCGGCTTTTTCTGGCTCGCGGGGCAAGGCGGCTACGGCCTCCAGACCGCCCCGGCGATGGCCGAGATCGTCGCGGCGCTGGTGACGGCAAGCGCCTGGCCGAATGCCGGTGCGACCCTGGAGCAGATCGGACCGGAGCGGCTGCTCGCCTGAGTTCCCCGGCGAAGGCCGGGCCCAGTTGCTCCGTGCTCATGGGCCCCGGCCTGCGCCGGGGAGCATCACCGCGTCACCCGCTCGGCAAAGTCCGCCACATCCCTCACCACCGGCGCCTTGCCGCGAAACGGCCGCGCGATCGCCGTCAGAATGCCGATATGCGCGACGCCCGGATACAGCTTAACCTCCGCCGCCCCGCCGACGGCGCGCAGCTTGGCCGCCAGCGCCTCGCTGTTGCGGGGCTTGACGGTGGTGTCGTCCGTGCCGCTCAAGAGCAGCGCGGGCGGGGCACTCGCATCGGCATGCGTCACCGGCTGGGTCTCGGCCGCGTTCGGCCAGCGCCCGAACGCCGCTTGCGATGCGGCGACGGTGAAGGGCGCGAAGTCGTACGGCCCGGCCAGTCCCGCCAGCCCGCGCACCGCCTTGCGATCGTCGCCGAGCCAGCGCCCGTCCACCGCCAGCATCGCCGCGATATAGGCACCTGCCGAATGCCCCGCGAGCACGATCCGATCGCCGTCGCCGCCATAATCCTTCGCATGCGCCCGCACCCAGCGCACCGCCGCCGCGCCGTCCTCGACGAAGCCGGGATAGGTGACTTCCGGCACCAGCCGGTAATCGGGAATGACGGTCACGAAGCCGCGCGCGGCAAGCGCCCGCCCGACAAAGCCATAGCCGCTCCGCGCGCCCGAGTTCCACGAGCCGCCGTAGAAGAAGACGATCACCGGCCGCGGCCCCTCGCCCCCGCCGCGCGGCACATAGATGTCGAGCCGCCTCCTTGGTCCCTCGCCATAGGCGATGTCGGCAGCGGCCAGCCGCCCGCCCTCATCCTTCGGCACGACCGAGTTGAAGGCGGACAGCGGCGAACAGGCGCTCGCGACCAGTCCCAGCAGCGGCGCGGCCCGCTGCAGCAGCGCGACCCTCATGCGCCGAAGATCAGCTTCACATGGTCGCGGAACAGCCGCATCTGCCGCCCCATCAGCCGCTGGTCGGCCAGTGCCTTGGACAGCACGATCGATCCTTCGACCACGGTCGTCAGCTGGTCGGCCAGCGCATCGAAATCGGTGGCGATGCGCGGCGCGTGCGTGCGCTCGATCTCAGCCAGCCATTCGCGGAACCGCGCGCGCAGGCCCAGGATCGACTCGCGGTTCATCGCGCGTACCTCACGGTCGAACATCTGCTCCTGATAGGTGATCGCCGCGACGAGGCAGCCGGGGTGCAGCTCCGGCATGTCATCCATCGTCTCGGCATAGAGGTTGAGGAAGATCAGCAGGCTCTGCAGCGGGTCTTCGGACAGGGTGCGCGCACGGGCGGTCAGCGTGTCGAGGATCGCATTGTCCTCGTCCATGAAGCGCTCGAACAGCTGCCGGGCGAGATCGTTCTTGTCGCGGAAATGGTAGAAGAAACCGCTCTTGGTGATCCCCGCCGCCTCGACCAGTTCCTCGATCGAGGTCGCGGCAAAGCCTTTGTGGATGATCGCGTCCTGGGCGATGTCGAGGATACGGTCGCGCGTGCGCTCGCCCTTGCTGCGCGCATCGGCCGGCAACTGCACCGCCGGTCTGGTTTTCTCGACCAATCGCTGGACCATCGTCGTTCGTCTGCCCCCAAAGCTTCCCCTAAGCTATCACGCTGTCGCGATTTTCTCCACGGCGCTGAAAAACGACCGCGTTCCTGCTAGAGTGAAAATCAGCCGCTCCGTAGATTTCCGTCCCTGATCAAGAGACAAGGCGGGAAAACAGGTTGTTCGGAACCTATCACTGGATTGCCCTCGCATTGTTCCTGGGCTTCGTGCTCGTGGAGCTGGGCGGCCGCGCCCAGGCCTGGCCCGGCGTGACGGGATGGCGGCTGCAGGGCATCGCCTCCACCCTGCTCTATTTCGCGGTGGGCACCTTTGCGCCGCTCGCCTGGGACGCGTGGCTCGGCCAATATCAGCTGGTCGACGGGTCCCGACTGCCCTTCTGGGCACAGGTGGTCGGCGGCTTTCTGGTGCTGGAGGCCTTCATCTATGCCTGGCACCGGACGATGCACAATGTCCGGCCGCTGTGGCGCTGGTTCCACCAGATGCATCACAGTGCCGAACGGCTCGACATCTGGGGCGCCTTCTATTTCCATCCGCTCGACATGATCGGCTGGGCGCTGCTCACCAGCCTGGCGCTGGTGCTCGGCTTCGGCCTGAGCGGCGAGGCGGCGTTGCTGGTCAATGTGCTCGCGACCTTCTGCTCGATGTTCCAGCACATGAATGTGCGCACGCCGCGCTGGGTGGGCTATGTCGTACAGCGCCCGGAAAGCCATTCGCTGCACCACAAACGCGGCCACCACGCGAACAATTATGGCGACCTGCCGCTCTACGACATGATCTTCGGCACCTTCGCCAATCCGAAGGATTTCGAGGCCGAAGTCGGCTTCCACGCGGGCTCGTCGCGCCGGATCGGACCCATGCTGATCGGGCGGGAGATCGCATAAATTTACTATCGTCATCCCCGCGAAAGCGGGGACCCAGCTTCTTCTTGTGCTGCTGGGTTCCCGCTTGTGCGGGAATGACGAAAATGAAAGAACGCTGTCCTACACCTAACCTATTTGGTTAGCCTCTCGACTCGCAACCGGGAGACTGACCATGGCCATCGACACGCTTATCGACGAACTGCTGGACCGCGAAGGCGGCTATGTGAACCATCCCGCCGACCGCGGCGGTCCCACCAGTTTCGGCATTACCCAGGCGGTGGCGCGCGCCAATGGCTGGACGGGCGACATGCGCCGCCTCCCCCGCGCCACCGCCGCCGCCATTTACCGCCGGCTCTACTGGCTGAAGCCCCGCTATGACGATGTCGCGGAGCTTGCGCCGCGCATCGCCGCCGAGCTGTTCGACACCGGCGTCAATATGGGGCCGAAGGTCGCCACCGCCTTTCTCCAGCGTGCGCTGAATGCGCTCAATCGCGGCGCAAGAGACTATGCCGACATCGCAGTGGACGGGCTTATCGGCCCCGCAACGCTTGCGGCGCTTGCCGGCTTCATGCGCACGCGCGGTGCGGCCGGCGAGACCGTGCTGCTGAAGGCGATCGAGGCGCTGCAGGGCGAACGCTACCTGCGTCTCGCCGAGAGCCGCCCGGCCAATGAAGCCTTTCTCTACGGCTGGCTCGCCAACCGGATCGGCTGATCGCCTTGGCCACTGCGAACATTCGAGAACATTGGAGATCATCATGGCATTTTTGGAAACGCTGGTCGGCCCGATCGCCAGCCTGATCGACAAGCTCATTCCCGACCCCAAAGCGCGCGACGCCGCCAAGCTGGAGCTGCTCCGCCTGCAGGGCAGTCAGGAGCTGGAGGCGGTCAAGACGCAGCTCTCGGCGATCGTCGCCGAGGCGCAATCGCCCGATCCCTGGACCAGCCGCGCGCGGCCGAGCTTCCTTTACGTCATGTACGCGCTGCTGCTCTGGTCCATTCCGATGGGCCTGCTCTCGGCGCTGTCGCCCGCGACCGCCGAGGCGCTTGCCCACGGCATGACCGCCTATCTGAACGGCCTCCCCGAGCCGCTCTACGCGCTCTTCGGCACGGGCTATCTCGGCTACACCGCGGCCAGGCAATGGGGGAAGATGAAGGGGGTGGAGAAGTAGAGGAAATGTTCGCTCGTCCCGAGCGAAGTCGAGGGGCGCGGTGCCGGCGCCCTTCGACTGCGTGCTGCGCACTCCGCTCAGGACGAGCGACTCTCTTTCACAACTAACACAAACCCTCTACCAGCCCCAAATGCTCGAACCCGCCGCGCAGTCGCGCGCCATTCCGCCCTCGCTTTTCGCTTTCTCGATCTTCTATGGCGGCATGGTCTGCATCGCGGGCGTGCTGGGCAACAAGCAGGTCGCGCTGGGGCCGCTGGCAGTAGAGGCCGGCATCTTCGCCTTCCTGCTGCTCGTCGTCACCTCCAGCGCGGTTGCCGAGCTGCACGGTCGGGCCATCGCCAACCGACTGGTGCAGATCGGCTTCGTGCCGCTCATCGTGTCGCTGCTGCTGTCGATCGTCGTGCTGGCCGTGCCCGCCTCGCCCGAGATGGACCCGGCCCGCCGCGACGCCTTCCAGATGATCATGGGCGGCACGCCGCGCATCTGGCTCGGCGGCATCGTCGCCTATGGCATTTCGCAGACGCTTAACGTCACCATCTTCTCGGCGCTGAAAGGCAAGGAAGGAGGCAGACTCCTCTGGTTCCGCGCCGGCCTCGCCTCGGTGCTCAGCCAGGTCGTCGACACCCTGTTGTTCGTCAGTATCGCCTTTCTCGGCGTGTTTCCGATCGGCCAGCTGCTGCTCGGCCAGATGCTCGCCAAGGTGGTGCTGTCCGCGCTGCTCGTGCCGCCGGTCATCTATCTCTTCGTCGCGCTCGGGCGGCGGCTCGACGGCAAGTGAGGATCAGGCCCGTGACCGACTCTGCCAGCCTCATCTCCCGCGCGGAGATCCTGATCGAGGCGCTGCCCTATATGCAGCGCTATGCCGGCCAGACTTTCGTCGTGAAATATGGCGGCCACGCGATGGGCGACCCCAGCGTCGCGATGAGCTTTGCCGAAGACATCGTGCTGCTGAAGGCGGTCGGCATCAATCCGGTCGTCGTGCATGGCGGCGGCCCGCAGATCGGCTCGATGCTGAAAAAGCTGGGCGTGAAGTCGGAGTTCGTCGATGGCCTTCGCGTCACCGACGAGCAGACCGCGGACGTCGCCGAAATGGTCCTGTCCGGCGCAATCAACAAGGAACTGGTCGCGTTGATCGGCCAGGCAGGCGGCAGCGCGGTCGGCATTTCTGGCAAGGACGGCAAATTCGTTCGGGCGGTGAAGCTGGAGCATTCGGTCTACGACCCGGAAACCGACGAAGAATTGCCGGTGGATCTCGGCTTTGTCGGGACGCCGACCGCCGTTGACGCCAAGCTCATCCAGCATATCGAGGCGGCCGGCATGATCCCGGTGGTCGCTCCGATCGGCCTGGGCGAAAAGGGCGAGACCTATAATATCAACGCCGACACCATGGCGGGCTCGATTGCCGCCGCGCTGGGCGCCGCACGCCTCTTCCTGCTGACCGACGTCGCCGGCGTGCTCGACAAACAGGGGCAGCTGCTGACCGACCTCAATCCCGCCGACATCCAGCGGCTGCGCGAGGACGGGACGATCAGCGGCGGCATGATCCCGAAGCTCGAAACCTGCCTGCATGCCGTCGGCCAGGGCGTCGACGCCGCCGTCATCCTCGACGGACGGGTCCCGCATGCGGTGCTGCTCGAAATCTTCACCAAGGCCGGCGTCGGCACGCTGGTGCGGGTGTGACCGTCTAGGCTAGGGAGCTGCCATGGCCCTCGTCATCTATCAAATCCTCGACCTGCTGCTGACGGTCGCCCGCTGGATCATCATCATCCAGGCGGTGCTGTCCTGGCTGGTCGCGTTCAACGTCATCAACATGCACAGCGACTTCGTGCGCACGGTGCTGATCGCCCTCGATCGCATGACCGCGCCGCTCTACCGGCCGATCCGGCGGATCATGCCGGATCTGGGCGCGCTCGACCTGTCGCCGCTCGTCGTGCTGCTCCTCATCATCATCCTGCAGAGCATCGTGCTGCCGGCGATCTTCACGCCGATGATCGCCGCATCGATGTGAGCCAGGCCGCGGTCATCGACGGTGCCGGTTTCGCCGCCGGCCTGCGCGGACGGGTCGCGGACGGCGTCGCAACCTTCCGCAATCAGGCGGGCCGCGCGCCGGGCCTTGCCGTGGTGCTGGTCGGCGAAGACCCCGCCAGCCAGGTCTATGTCCGCTCCAAGGGCAAGGCCACGGTCGAAGCCGGCATGCTCAGCTTCGAACACAGACTGCCGGCCGACACCGCGCAGGACGATCTGCTCGCGCTGGTCCGCCGGCTGAACGCCGATCCCGCGGTCGACGGCATCCTCGTCCAGCTGCCACTTCCCAAACAGATCGACGAGCAGGCGGTGATCGAGACGATCGATCCGACCAAGGACGTCGACGGCTTCCACCCCGTCAACGCCGGCCGGCTCGCCAGCGGGCTCGACGGCTTCGTCCCCTGCACGCCGCTCGGCTGCCTGATGCTGCTCAAGGATCGGCTGGGCGACCTGTCAGGCCTCGACGCCGTGGTGATCGGCCGTTCGAACATTGTCGGCAAGCCGATGGCGGCGCTGCTGCTGCGCGAAAGCTGCACCGTCACAATCGCGCACAGCCGCACCCGCGACCTGCCGGAAGTCGTCCGCCGCGCCGACATCGTCGTCGCCGCCGTCGGCCGCCCGCAGATGGTGAAGGGCGACTGGCTGAAGCCCGGCGCGACCGTGATCGACGTCGGCATCAACCGCGTCCCCGCCGCCGAGCCGGGCAAGACCCGCCTGGTGGGCGACGTCGATTTCGACAGCGCCTTGCCCGTCGCCGGCGCGATCACGCCGGTGCCCAAGGGCGTCGGCCCGATGACGATCGCCGTGCTGCTGCGGAATACGCTGGTGAGCGCGTGCCGGCGGGAGGGCGTGGATGTTTCTCCCGACCTGTGACCAACTCGCTCGTCCCGAGCGTAGTCGAGGGGCGCTGGCACGGACTCGTCACATCCGCCCCTCGACTTCGCTCGGGACGAGCGGAGTAGGTAAGCACGCGTGCTAGAACTCTTCATCTCCGCCTTCGCCACCTTGTTCGTGGTGATCGATCCACCCGGCTGCGCGCCGATCTTCGCCAGCCTGACGAGCGGTGCGACCGGGCAGCATCGCCGCGCGATGGCGCTGCGCTCGGTCGGCGTCGCGGGCGCGATCCTGGTCGTGTTCGCGCTGGTCGGCGAAGCCTTTTTGCGCGCGCTCGGCATCAGCCTCGACGCGTTCCGCATCGCCGGCGGCATCATGCTGTTCCTGATCGCGCTCGAAATGGTCTTCGAACGGCGTCAGCAGCGCCGCGAGACGCGCGCCGAAGACGTGAAGGCGCAGCCAGCGCACGAGGACATTTCCATCTTCCCGATGGGCATTCCGATGATCGCGGGTCCCGGATCCATCGCCTCGGCCATGCTGCTCACCTCGCGCGCGGAAGGGCTCGAGCAGGACCTGACCGTGCTCGCCGCGCTCGCCCTGGTGCTCGTGCTGACCCTGCTTGCCCTGCTGCTCGCCGGCCCCTTGATGCGCCTGCTCGGGTACCGGCTGGAAGCGATGATCACGCGTATCCTCGGCGTGGTGCTGGCCGCGCTTGCCGTTCAGTTCGTGATCGACGGCGTGCGCGCGGCACTCACCTGATCCGCCACAGCCAGTAAGGCGAGTTCTTCGGCAGCTTCACCGGCTCCAGCCAGGGGAAGCGCTCGCCGCGCTCCAGCCGGGCATAGAAGCCGTTCGGGCTGCGCGCCCGATAGACGGTCGATTCGGCGAAGAAGGGGCAGACCAGCAGCAAGGTCGCGCCATGCCGCCTGGCGATCGCCCGCGCCTGGTCCGGCGCGCCGTCGAACGCGTGATGCACGTCCAGGATCGCCTGGCCGTTGCGGTGATAGGGTCCGGCGACCGCCTTGTGATGCGTCACCGCGATGATCCGCGGCCCGAGATCGGCGAAGGTGAAGATCGTCGTCGCCGGCATCAGCGCGATCGGGTGCAGCGCCGGCAGGGTCGGGCAGCGGCGATTGGCGGCGGTGACCTTCTTCCAATAGGCCTCGTTCTTCTTCTCCTTCGGCAGGAAGGGGAAGGCGAGATAGCTTGCGATACCGGAAACGAGCAGGAACGCGCCGACCACGCCGAACACGCGCACCAGCATCCGCTGCGAGGAGCCGAACCAGCGCACCAGATGCCAGCCGAGGAACGCCGCGCCGACTGCGCCGATCAGCTGCGCCGCAGGCCCGGCGCGCACCTGCCAGAACAGCATGCCGACCGAAAAGAGCGACAGCACCACGATCGACAGCCAGCAGAACACGACCTCCTGCCCCCGGGCGCGCCAGATTCCCCAGGCGGCGCCGACCAAGCCGATCGCCGGCAACATCAAGGTCGCGACGATCGTCTGCGCGTTCTGGGCATAGATCGGCCGCGCCTCACGCACGTTCGACAGCCATAATTTGTAGAGCTCCGGCGACACGCCCTCGAGCCGCCCGCGGCAGTGCGGCCATGACAGCCAGTAGAAGGCCGCGACGGCGCTGGCGGCGAGCACCGCCGTGGCGAGCCTCAGCTCCCAACGCGCCGGGTTGAGCAGGGTCAGCGCCAGCAGGCTCGCGCAGCCGACCAGCACGGTCGAGAGCCAGACCGGTGACAAGGCGTCGCAGACCGGCGCGCGGTTCGCATAGCTGGCGAACAGGCCGAAGCCGATCGCGGAGGCGAGGCCGAAAGTCGCGGCATAGGAAAATAGCCGCGGGCTCGCCTCGCGGTGCACGATCCAGCGCAGGCCGATCGAGGCGCCGGCCACCGCGATATAGGGCAGCAGCTCGAGCCCGATCACCAGCGACAGCGCGCTCGCGACGCCGACCGTGATGCCGCCGCGGATGCGTTGCGGGTCGGCCAGGCCGGCGATGGTCACCAGCAGGAAGGCGAGCTGCCAGCCATGATGATCGATGCGCAGCGGCCGGAACATGTCGAGCGCGATCTGGCAGCACAGCACCAGCGCCGCCGCGAGCAGCGCCGCGCGCGGATCGATCAGCCGGCGCGCGGCCAGGCCGGCACTGAACAGCGCCACCAGCAGCGGCAGCAGCGGCGCCACCGTCACCGCGATCTGCTCGGCGAGCCGACCGCCAACCAGCGGGCGGAAGACCAGGATCAGGCCGGCGATCGGCAGGTCGACAAGCCGCGACCAGTGAATGTCGAACCCGACGGGCGGGTTCAGCTTGTACTGGCGCAGATCATACCAACCCTGGCCGTTCAGCCAGGCGCGCACCTGCGCGATCCGCATATTGTCGTCGGTGTCGCCCAGCGCGAACCAGTGGATGCTGCCCCAGCGCGACCAGATCAGCCAGACGCACGCCGCCAGCCACAGCGTGACGACGAGCAGCCGCCACCGGCGGTCGAACAGGGAGGACGGGTCGGCCGACATTGTTCTTTCAGTAAGCTGGCGGGATCATTAGGGGATCGCACGCGAAGGGCAAAGAGCAATGGCTGACCACGTCTATTCGGGCGGATTCTACGACTATATCGACGCCGGCTCGCGGGCGTCGGCGCGCACCGTCGCGCGGCTGCTGCTCGGCGAAATGACGATCGCCAGCCTGCTCGATATCGGCTCCGGCCACGGCGCCTGGGCGGCGGAGTGGATGGCGGCGGGCGTCCCCGACGTGCTGGCGGTCGACGGGGACTATGTGACGCGCGACCGGCTCGCTATTCCCGCGGAGCGCTTCCGGCCGCACGACCTGCTGCAGCCGCTCGATCTCGGCCGTCGCTTCGATCTCGTCCAGTCGCTGGAAGTCGCCGAGCATCTGCCCGCCAGCCGTGCCGAGGCCTTCGTCGACTCGCTGTCGCGCCACGGCGACGTCATCCTCTTCTCCGCCGCCGTGCCGCATCAGGGCGGCGAGCATCATGTCAACGAGCAGCCGCTCGGCTATTGGCGCGCCAAGTTCGCCGCGCGCGGCTACCAGGCTTACGACTGGCTGCGCCCGCGCATCGCTGCGGACGCCGAGATTATGCCCTGGTACCGCTTCAACACGCTGATCTACGCGAACCAGGCGGGGGCGCAGCGCCTGTCCGACGGCATCCGCGCCGCGAAGGTGCCAGAGGGGGCGTCGGTCGAAGTCTCCGGCGACCTGCGCTGGCGCGCCCGCCGCGCAATGGTGCGCCTGATCCCGCCGGCGCTGGTCAAGCCGATCGCGATGGCCAAGGCTGCGGTGGAAGCGCGGTTGCGGTGATACCTACGGAGCGGTTTGGGCTGAGCTTGTCGAAGCCCTCCCTTCCCCTTTCGGCACCAAGAACAAGGGAGGCCTTCGACAAGCTCAGGCCAAACCGGGTTTTGATATGCTGCTGCAGAAACTGAACTCCCCCGCCACGGTCCAGCTGATCCGCTACGCCATCATCGGCGCGCTGATCACCGCGCTCGGCCAGGCCATCTATTATTTCGGCGTCGAATGGGCGGGGCTCGACCCGAACGTCTCGATCGGCGTCGCCTTCCTGATCGGCGTCGCGATCGGCTATTTCGCGCATGGCTGGATCAGCTTTGCCGGCCATGGCGCGCGCGACGATCATGCCGGCATGAGCCTGCGCTTCATCGCCGTGAACCTGTTCGGCTTTGCGCTGAACAGCTTCTTCGTGTGGTTACTCGTAAAGGCGCTCGGCGGCCCGACCTGGTGGCCGATCGTCCCCAACGTCCTGGTCACGCCCTTCGCGACCTTCCTGATGCACCGCCATTGGACGTTCGGCTGAGGCGTCGATGCCGAGCCGCGCCTGACGGTCGGCGCGCGCGCCCCTGATGTCCGCCACCACATAGAGCGGCCGCTGCTTGGCCTGGCTGTAGAGCCGGCCGAGATATTCGCCCATCACGCCGAGCACGAACATCTGCACCGCGCCCAGCGCCACCACGACCAGCATCAGCGAGGTCCAGCCCTCGACCGCGCGGCCCGACAGCCAGCCGGCGAAGATATAGACGATCAGCAGCAGCGATCCGAAGGACAGCAACAGCCCGGCATGGCTGGCGAGCTTCAAGGGCGTCGATGAGAAGCTGGTCAGCGCGTCGAGCGCAAAGCGCAGCATCTTGTGCAGCGGATAATTGGTCGTGCCCGCAAAGCGTTCGTCGCGATCGTACGGCAGCGGCACCTGGCGGAAGCCGAGCCAGGCGACCATGCCGCGAATGAAGCGCGCCTGTTCCGGCATCGCCAGGAACACGTCCAGCGCGCGGCGGCTGATCAGGCGGAAGTCGCCAGTGTCCACGGGAATCTCGGTGTCGGTCGCATGCGAGAGCAGACGGTAGAAGAGCTTGGCCGTGCCGCGCTTGAACGCCGTCTCGCCCTCACGCGAGCGGCGCACGCCATAGACCACGTCGGCGCCCGCCAGGTCCATCTCGCGCATCATCGCCGGCAGCAGCTCGGGCGGGTCCTGCAAGTCGGCGTCGATGATCAGGATGCGCTCGCCCACCGCCAGGTCGAGCCCGGCGGTCAGCGCCAGCTGATGGCCGTGGTTGCGCGACAGGTTGATGGCAACGAGATGCGGATCGCTGGCAGCAAGCGCCTGCATCACCTGCCAGGTCGAATCCCGCGAGCCGTCATTGACCAGCACGATTTCGTGCGACGCGCCGACCGTCTCCCGCGCCGCCTCGGACAGGCGCCGGTGCAGCTCTGGCAGGCACGCTTCCTCGTTGAAGCAGGGCACGACGATCGAGAGGGCGAGCCGGGTCATCGGACCACACGATAGAGCGTGGAATGCCCGTTCGACCAGATGGGGCGTAGATCGGGTGCTGCCGCGCCTCCGCCGAGCACCCAGAGGTGATCGAAGGCGGCCCGGTTGAACTCGGCGACCGCCTTGTCGAGGTCCGATCCCTCGCCCCGGCATTGCTTCGGATAGACGAGCTGCGACGGGTCGTTGCCGTAGCGACCGACGCCGGGCTTGATCACCTCGAGCCCCTGCGCGCTGTCGACGGTCCACTGATCATTGGTGAAGGCGTCGCGCCGGACGATGGCGAGCGCCGGCAGATGGTCGAGCCGCGGCGTCGTCCAGGCATTGCCGCAGGGCCGCACCACCAGCGACAGCACCGAGGCGCCGCGGGGCAGATGGTCGATCGCCTGCAGCTCGCTCCGATAGCTGCGGTCGAACTGCAGGAAGCTCGTGGTTGTCGCTGCCAGTCGCGCGCTCACGAACAGCAAGCCGGCGGCAGCCATCCAGTTTGCCTCCGAACGGATCGCGAGCAGCGCCAGACCCATGGTGAAGGGCAACAGCCGCATGTCGGCGTAGGCGGAGCCGACCGCGACCCGCGGCATCAGCACGAAGGCCGCTACGCACAGTAACACCGGCACTGCCAGCAGCGGATCAAAACGCCGCTTCACGGCCGCCACCGCGACGATCACAAACAGCGTCCAGGCGCTGAGCACGTCGAACAGCTCCCACCGGTCGCGCAGCAGTGAGGTGATCCAGAACAGCTTCGCGTTCCAGTTGAACCAGTCGAAGCTCACTGCCTCAGGCGAGTCGGTGCGGAGCAGCACCATCGGTACGAGCGGCAGGGCGAGGCCCAGGCAGGTGAGCCCCGCTGCGACTGCAGCGCCTGGCAAAGGCGCACCGGTGCGCTGCTTCCGCACCAGCTCGCTGCCGAACGCACTGAGTCCGAACAGCCCCCAGCCGACCATGTGCGTCAGCCACAACAGACAGGCGAGCGGCACAAAGAGGGCGGTGCGCAGTCGCACCTGCCCGAGCCGGCCCAGCCTGATCCACAGGGCAAGCGCGTTCCACGCCAGCGCGACCGACAGCGAGAAATTGATGAAGCCGAACTGGAAGGGATAGGCATAGGCGAGGGGCAGCGCGAACAGCGCGGTCGGCGGCACGCGGCCATGCGCTTCGCGGGCGGTCCACAGCATGCCGAGGGCAGTCAGCGGCGGAATGGCGAGCGCGATCAGCTTGGCGCCGAGTTCGACGCCGAACAGCTTCGACAGCGGCACGATCAGCAGGTCGACGCCGAGATTGCCGAGCAGCTTCCACTGGAAACTGAACGCCTGCGACAGCGACGCCACTTGGCTGATATGCGTCTGGATCTGATATCGGCCCATATGACCGATCAGGTCGACCAGCGGCGGCACCTGCGGCCACAGCAGCGGCACCGCCATGGCAAACGCCAGCAGCAGCCAGACCCACCGCTTGTCGAGCAAATCCCCCGCCATGCGACTTCCTACGGGCGCAGTCCGGGGCCGGCAATGGCCCGCACGCGCCAGACGAGCAGGTTGCTGCCGACCAGAGGCACCGGATCGAGCCAGTCGGGGGCGGCCCCGCTCAGCAGATGCGCGGCGAGGCCGCTCGGACGCAGCAGCGGCGGCGGCAGGCCACCCGTCGCGCTCGGGCAAAGCGCCACATAGTCGACGGTCCAGAGATTGGCGACGTAGCGCGCCTCTTCCGGGCTCGACAGGAAGAGCTCGGCGAGCGCCCGATTGCCGGCGCGGTCGCGGTGGAAGGGGCCGCCCAGGCTGCGGTGTTGGGTCGCGCCGATCAGATAGCCGGACAGGCTCATCGGCGCTGCGAACGTGCCCGTGTCGAGCCGGTCCAGCGCCAGCAGCGTGTGGCGGTCGGTGCAGGTCTCGGCAGCCACAGCCCGAGGCGGCGCCAGCAGCCCGAGCCCCTGCCAGACCAACCCGACCGAGGCAATCGCGGCCAGCACCTGCAACGCGCGGATGCGGATCGCGATGATCGCCTGCGCCAGCAGCGGCGCGGCCAGCGCCGCCGCGAACCACAAGGTGCGCAGCTGCAGGAAGCTGGCGAGGATGCTGACGATCAGAACGCCAGTCAGCAGCAGCATGGCTGCGCTTGTGCGACGCCAGCTCAGCCACAGCCCGGCGCCCAGGCCGATCAGGGGCAGTCCCAGCCATGCGATCAGCATCGCCGGCGACTGGCGGAGCAGCCCGCCATATTCGCCCACTTGCTCCGGCCACACCCGCTGCAGCAGCGGATCGGCGGCACCATAGGGGCTACCGAAACAGGCTGGTGCGGCGAGCCAGCCCGCCGCGAGCACCAGTGCCCCGAGCAACAGGGCGACGCCGGCACGCCAGCGCACATCCGGCAAGCGCGGCGCTAGGCCTCCGAGCACCAGCCAATAGCCGGACGCCATCAGCATCAGCGTGAACGCGGGCGGCGTGAAGCTGTCGCAGAACTCGCCGGGCCAGATTTGCGGCCGGAGCAGCGCCAAGGCGCTAAGGCTCGCGATCAGCAGTCCGAAGCCGAAGCCGGCCACCGCCCGCCGGTCGCTGACCCAGCCGAGCGCCAGCCACAGCATGGCGGTCGCGATCACCGGCGTCGCCTCGGCGCCGACGGCCAGGCTGACGCCCGCCACCGCTCCCGCCAGCAGCAGCCGCGAGGAGAGCAGCGCGAGCAGCATCGCCTCGCTCAGCACCAGCTGCAGGCCGTGATGGTCGATCCGACCCGGCGCGAACAGCGCGATGGCCGGAAAGGCGAAGGCGCCGATCGCCAGTGCGAGGGCGGCGCTGCGCCCCTCGCCCAGCCGCCGCGCCAGCCCGCCGATGAGCAGCAGATGCAGAAAGAACAGCAGCTCCGGCCAGAAGATCACCGCCGCGATCTCGGTGCGCGCCACGCCCATCAGCGGCGACAGCAGCCAGATGATGAGCGCCGGCACCAGGTCCGGCAGCCGCGACCAGTGTAGCGGCGTCCCGCCCGGCGGACCCAGCCGCGCCTGCACCAGATCGGAGAAGCTCTGGCCGTCGAGCCAGTCCCTGATCTGCGCCAGCCGCACCATGTCGTCCGGCTCGGGCAAGCGCAAGGCGGCGAGGTCGGTCCAGGCAAGCGCCGTCCACAGCGCCGTCAGCGCGACGGCGAGGAGCAGCGCGAGGGTGTTAGCTCCTCCCCGCAACGGGGAGGGTGGAGGGGCCGCAGCGAAGCGAGGATGGCTCCGACCGTCGGCTCCGCCGCCGGCCCCTCCACCAAGCCGCTCCGCGTCTTGGTCCCCCTCCCCGTTCCGGGGAGGAGCCTGGGTCACCGATCCCGCCGGCCGAGCAGACGCAACCGCAGCGCGTTCAGCTTGATGAAGCCTTCCGCGTCCCGCTGGTCATAGGCGCCGAGATCATCCTCGAACGTTACGATGTCGGCGGAATAGAGATTATACTTCACGTCCGCCTTGCGTCCGACGACATGCGCGGCGCCCTTGTACAGCTTCAGCCGTACGGTGCCGGTCACGGACTTTTGTGAAGCGTCCACCGCGGCCTGCAGCATCTCGCGCTCGGGCGAGAACCAGAAGCCGTTGTAGATGAGCTCCGCGTAGCGCGGCATCAGTGCATCCTTCATATGCGCTGCGCCCCGGTCGAGCGTCAGCTGCTCGATGCCGCGATGCGCCAGATGGAGGATCGTGCCGCCCGGCGTCTCGTACATGCCGCGCGACTTCATGCCGACGAAGCGGTTCTCGACGAGATCAAGCCGTCCGATGCCGTGAATGCGGCCATAATCGTTGAGCTTCTCGAGCAGCGCCGCCGGTCCCAGGCCCTCGCCATTCACCGCGACCGGATCGCCGCGCTCGAAGTCGATGGTGATGTATTCGGGCGTGTCCGGCGCATCCTCGGGATTGTTGGTGCGCGAATAGACATAGTCCGGCACCTCTTCCCACGGGTCCTCCAGCACCTTCCCCTCGGACGAAGTGTGCAGCAGGTTCGCGTCGGTCGAGAAGGGGGCCTCGCCGCGCTTGTCGCGGGGGATCGGGATCTGATGCGCTTCGGCGAACTCGATCAGCCGGGTGCGGCTGGTCAGGTCCCATTCCCGCCACGGCGCGATCACCTTGATGTCCGGGTTGAGCGCGTAATAGCCGAGTTCGAACCGCACCTGGTCGTTGCCCTTGCCGGTCGCGCCGTGGGAGACGGTGTCGGCCCCGACCTGCTTGGCGATCTCGATCTGGCGCTTGGCGATCAGCGGCCGCGCGATCGAGGTGCCGAGCAGATACTGGCCCTCATACACCGCATTGGCGCGCATCATCGGGAAGACATAGTCGCGGACGAATTCGTCGCGCAGATCCTCGATGAAGATGTGCTCGGGCTTGACTCCCATCAGCTCGGCCTTGCGCCGCGCCGGCTCCAGCTCCTCGCCTTGGCCCAGATCGGCGGTGAAGGTCACCACCTCGCAGTCATAGGTCTGCTGCAGCCACTTCAGAATCACGCTCGTGTCGAGCCCGCCGGAAAAGGCGAGAACGACCCGGTTGACCTTGCTTGCCATCGAATAGAACCTCCGTGTGGCGCGCGCCCTATGCGCAACAAGGGAGGGGTGCAATGGCCGAGAACAAGACGAAACCGACGAGCGTCAGCGTGGCCGACTTCGTCAACGGCGCCGAGCCCCCGCAGCGCCGCGCGGAAGCGCAACAGCTGATCGAGATGATGGAGCGCATCTCCGGTGAACCCGCGACCATGTGGGGGCCAAGCATCATCGGCTTCGGCCGCTATGCCTATACCTATGAGAGTGGCCATTCGGGCGAAGCGCCACGCATCGCCTTCAGCCCGCGGAAATCGGCGCTGACTCTCTATCTCGGCAGCGAATATCCGGCCCGCGACGAATTGCTGGCGAAGCTTGGCAAGCACAAGAAGGGCAAGGGCTGCCTGTACATCACCAAGCTCGCCGATGTGGACGCAGCCGTGCTCGAAGAGATGATCGCTGCGTCTTGGCGCGAGCGGCTGGAGCGCTACCCGCTATAGCTCCGCTCGGCATCCGCCATGTAGTCCCGGGTGATCGGCACCGCGTGGCGACTGCGGACATATTGCACCTGATAGTTGCACATGCCGCCATGCTCGAACGAGACAAGCGCTCCGGCCAGATAGAATTGCCACATGCGGAAGAAGCGCTCGTCATAGAGCGCCTCGATCTCCGCCCGCTTGGCGACCGTGCGGTCATACCAGTGCTTGAGCGTATAGGCGTAATGCAGCCGCAGCGTCTCGACGTCCGACGCGATCAGTCGCGCGGATTCGCTCGCCCGGACGATCTCGCTCAGCGCCGGGATATAGCCGCCGGGAAAGATATATTTGGAGGTGAAGGCGTCGGTCGTGCCCGGGCCGCCCATGCGGCCGATCGTATGCAGCAGCATCACGCCGTCTTCGGCGAGCAGGTTGCGGCACTTGCGAAAGAAGGTGCGGTAATGCGGCGGTCCGACATGTTCGAACATGCCGACCGACACGATCCGGTCGAACCGCCCGGTCACGTCGCGATAGTCGATCAGCTCGAAGCGGACCCGGTCGGCGACCCCCGCTTCCTCGGCACGCCGCCGTGCGACCTTCAGCTGCTCCTCGCTCAAGGTGATGCCGAGCACGTCCACATCGGCGACCCGGTTCAGGTAGAGCGCCATGCCGCCCCAGCCGCAGCCGATGTCGAGCACGGTCTGGCCTGATCGCAGCGCCAGCTTGGCGGCGATATGCGCCTTCTTGTCCGCCTGCGCCTGCTCCAGGCTGTTCGCCGGGTCGGTGAAATAGGCGCAGCTATATTGCCGGTCGGCATCGAGGAAGAGGTCGTAGAGCCGGTCGGAAAGGTCGTAATGATGCGCGACATTGCGCTTTGATCGGCGCGTCCAGTTCAGCCGGTCGAACCGCCCGCGCACGTCCTGCACGGAGCGACGAAGCGGGTTGGGCGGCCTGAGCTCGCCCCCGCGCTCGAACGGCTGCCCGGCCCGGATCAGCCGGATCAGGTCGAGGATGTCGCCCTGCTCGACGATCAGCTTGCCGTCCATATAGGCCTCGCCGGCGCCGATCCGCGGCAGCCGGGCGATGTTGAGCGGCGTCGCGCGGTCGGCGAAGCGGACGGTCACCGACCGGATTTCGGGATCGGGGGCACCGAATGTTCGCTGCGTCCCGTCGGCGAAGATCACGGTGAGTTCGCCGCGCCTCACCACCCGGCGCATCAGCGTGTCGAACAGGGCCATGCGTGCGGAACGCCTACGTAACGGTCTGGTGCCGAAGGGCGGGGCTAAATGCCGGCATACCATTCATAGCCGGCAATATCCTCCCACAGCCCACCCTTGCCGCCATGGATGCCGGCAAAGCTGTCTACCGCTTCGACCCGCATCACATATTTCGCCTGCTTGTAGCCCAGGTGCCGCTCCGCCCGCAGCCGGATCGGGGCGCCGTGGCCGATATCGAGCAGATGGCCGTTCATGCCCCAGGCGAGGATCGTCTGCGGGTGAAAAGCGTCGATCAGGTCGACCGACTCATAATAGGGCCGCTCGCCATAACGGTCGGCGCAGTGGAACACGACGTAGCGTGCCGAAGAGCGCATCCCGGCCTGGTCGAGCAGCAGCTTCAGCGGCACGCCATGCCATTGGCCGATCGCGCTCCAGCCCTCGACGCAGTCGTGGCGCGTAATCTGGGTCCGCGTCGGCATGGATCGAAGCTGGGCGAGGCTCAGCGACAATGGCCGTGCGACCTGCCCGTCCACGACCAGCCGCCAGTCGGCGAAGCGGTTGGCAGCAAGCGCCTGATAATCGGGCGTATTCGGATTGTTGGTGCCGTTGGTGCGGAACACCGGGCTCATCTGCTCCGGCGCGAACTCGCGGGCCAGGGCGCCCCGATCGGTCAGCGACCGCTGCAGATAGCGGTGCGCATCCTCCGCCTTGAACAGGATGGAGCGGAACGTCTCGTTCTCGCCGAGCTTGTCGCAGCCCGACAGCAGCCCGGCCGCACCTAGCGACCCGATCAGGCGTCGGCGGGACAGAAGCAAATCCTCCCCGGAACGGGGAGGGGGACCATGCGCAGCATGGTGGAGGGGGCCCTCCGCCCGCACCAAACCCGGGGCCCCCTCCACCACGTGCTGACGCCCGCGGTCCCCCTCCCCGTTCCGGGGAGGATTGAAGAGGCGCCTCACTGACTCTCCTCCGCCGTCGCCGGTACGCGCAGCCACCCGGTCACCATGCCGCGCACGCCGTTCAGCGGTCCCGACAGCAGCACCAGCACCAGGTGCACGACGATGAACAGCAGCAGCAGGGCGGCGGCGATGAAGTGGAGCGATCGCGCCGAGGGGCGGCCGCCGAACAGATCGACCAGCCAAGGCCAGGCCGCGTTCATGCCCGGCGACATGGTCAGGCCGGTCATGATCACGAGCGGGATGAGGATGAAGATCACGCCGATATAGCTGAGCTTCTGCAGGATATTGAACGCGCCGGGGTCTTCCGCATTGTGGAAGCGGAGCTTCAGATGCTCGACGACATCGTGCCAGAGATGGCGCGGCGTCAGCTCGCGCCGGTGCAGCACCAGGTCCTTCTTGAAATGGCGATTGATCAGGCTGGCGACCATGAAGGCGAGCAGGCCGAAACCGAGCAGCAGCGCGAATGCCAGATGCCAGCGGCGGGCAAGCGCCAGATCATAGTTCGACGGGATGGTAGCCCAGCCGGGAAAGGCGTTCGTCCGCACCGATCCGTCCGCAGCGGTCCAGCGGCCGAGCACGCCGTCCGTCTCCCAGCGGCGATCGCCAATCTTCAGATAGCCGCCTTGGCTGTCGGACGCGATCAGCAGCCATGGACGATCCTGATTGGCGCCATATTGACCCCAATAAAGCCGCGGATGCGCGTTGAAGATCATCGCCCCGCTCATCAGCAGCACGATGATCGTCACCGCATTCACCCAGTGCCACAGCCGGGTGGCCAGCTTGTGGCGATAGATCAGGCGCGTGCGGCCAGGCTCCATTCCGCCATAGTCGCACAGATCGTCACCCTGTCAAATGCATGGAAACCATGCAGGACGGTTATACCGGCCGGTTGAAGCGCCCCTTCGTCTCCGCCTTTTCCTTCAGCAGCTTGGCGACCTTGAAGCCGTGCTTTTCGAGGCCGGTCACGATCTTGTCGGCGCCTTCATGGTCCGCCCACAGCATCGGGCCGCCGCGATAGACGGGCCAGCCATAGCCGTAGATCCACACCACATCGATGTCGGAGGCGCGCTGGGCGATGCCTTCCTCCAGGATCAGCGCGCCTTCATTGACCATGGTGTAGAGCGTGCGCTCGACGATCTCCTGGTCGCTGATCTCGCGCTTCTTGGTGCCTTCCTTGGCGGCGAACTCGTCGATGATCGCCTGCACTTCGGGCGACGGCGTCGGGCGCCGCTTCTCGTCATAATCGTAGAAGCCCTTGCCGGTCTTCTGGCCCCAGCGCCCCTTGGCGCAGAGCGCGTCGCGGACGTTCTCGATCCTGTTCGGGTCGCGATGCCAGCCGATATCGACGCCGGCCAGGTCGGACATCTGGAACGGACCCATCGGCATGCCGAACTCGACATGCACGCGGTCGATCTGTTCGGGCGTCGCGCCTTCCATCAGCAGCTTGTTGGCCTCGACCTGACGCGGCATCAGCATGCGATTGCCGATAAAGCCGTAGCAAACGCCGGCGACCACCGCGACCTTGCCGATCTTTTTGCCGATCGCCATCGCGGTGGCGAGCACGTCGGGCGCGGTCTTGGCGCCGCGCACCACCTCCAGCAGCTTCATGACGTTGGCCGGCGAGAAGAAGTGCATGCCAAGCACGTCCTGCGGACGGCTCGTCGACGCGGCGATCTCGTCGATGTTCAGATAGGACGTGTTGGACGCGAGGATCGCACCTGGCTTGGCGATCTTGTCGAGCTTGGCGAACGTCTCCTTCTTGACGTCCATATTCTCGTAGATCGCTTCGATGATCAGGTCGCAATCGGCCAGATCCTCGAGCTTCAGCGTGGGCGTCAGCGCGCCCATATACTGGTCCACCTGTTCGGACTTGAAGCGGCCCTTGGCGGCCGACGCATCGTAATTCTTGCGGATGACGCCCACGCCGCGATCGAGATTCTCCTGCGCGGCCTCGACGATCGTCACGGGGATGCCGGCCTGAAGGAAGTTCATCGAGATGCCGCCGCCCATCGTGCCGGCGCCGATCACGCCGACGCGCTTGATGTCGCGCAGCTTGATGTCCTCGGGAATGCCGTCGATCTTCGCTGCCTGGCGCTCGGCGAAGAAGATGTGGCGCTGGGCCGCGGACTGCGTGCCCATCATCAGCTTCATGAACTCCTGCCGCTCGAACGCAATGCCCTGATCGAAGGGCAATTCGACTGCCGCCTGCACGCAGCGGAGGTTGGCGGCGGGCGCATCGAAGCCGCGGAACTTCTTGGCGTTCTCGGTCGCGAACTTCTGGATGAAGGCCGGGTCGCCATGGACCGGCACCTCCCGGCTGCGCCGCGGCTCGACGCCGATCACGCCTTTCGCAAACTCCAGCGCGTCTTCGAGCAGACGGCCTTCTTCGGCGATCTTGTCGACCAGCCCGACCTGCTGTGCCTTGGCGGCGCTGATCGGATTACCCGTTGCGCACATCTCGGCAGCGGCTTCGATGCCGGCGATGCGGGGCAGGCGCTGGGTGCCGCCAGCACCGGGCAGCAGGCCGAGCTTCACTTCCGGCACGCCGAGCTTCGCGGACGGCACCGCGACACGGTAATGGCAGCCGAGCGTAACTTCGAGGCCGCCGCCGAGGGCGGTGCCGTGGATCGCGGCGACCACCGGCTTGCTCGACGCCTCGATGCGGTCGATGACCTGCGGCAGCATCGGCTCGACCGGCGGCTTGCCGAACTCGGTGATGTCGGCGCCGGCGAAGAAGGTGCGGCCCTCGCAGCGGATCACCGCCGCCTTGATCTCGTCATCGCGCTCCAGCTGGTCGATGGCGGCGGCGAGGCCCTGCCGCACGGCCGCGCCAAGCGCGTTCACCGGCGGGTTGTTGGACGTGACGATCAGGATGCCGTCGCGGACTTCGGTGGTGATGGGGCCGGACATGGTTCTTCCTTATGCTGCAGTCTTGCCCGTCTCCTGACGGGTCACGGGATGGGATGAGGAGAGGCCGCCATCGACGGCGATGGCCTGGCCGTTGACATAGGATGCTTCGTCGGAGGCGAGGAACAGCGCCATATTGGCGATCTCGTCCGGCTGGCCGGCGCGGCGGAGTGGATTGAGACGGCCGATCTTGTCGGTGACGCCCTTTTGCTCCGCATAGTCGAACGCGCGCTGGGTCATGCCGGTCTGGATCAGCCCCGGGCAAATGGCGTTGACGCGCACGCCCGTCGCCGAGAGCTGTTGCGCCGCGGTCATGACCAGGTTGATCACGCCCGCCTTCGATGCCGAGTAATGCGCCCCGCCCGCACCCGAACGGATGCCGGCGACCGAGGCGGTGCAGATGATCGAGCCGCCCCGCCCCTGCTCCATCATGTGCCGCCCGGAATGCTTGATCATCAGCCAGGGGCCGATCAGATTGACCTGGAGCAGCTGCTGCCATTCCTCGACGGTCAGGTCGAAGATGCCGGGGAGCCCGCCGGACACGCCGGCATTGGCATAGGCCACGTCGAGGCCGCCGAAGCGGCTCACCGCCTCCGCCACCATCGCTTGCACATCGGCCTCGGAGCCTGCATCCATCTGCACGGCATGGACGTCGCCGCCGATCATCGACGAAGTCTCGTGCACCGCCTCCGACTTGTCGCCGATGACGAGCTTCGCGCCCTCGGCGGCGAAGCGGCGCGCCGTCGCGCGGCCGATGCCCGAACCGGCGCCGGTGATCACCGCGACCTTGCCTGACAATCTCATGACCTGGCCTCCCGCTTGGCGGAGACTGTCCTTCGAGACGGGCCTTCGCCTGCGCTCAGTTCCTCCTCAGGATGAGCGTGACAAAATGTGATCCGCTCATCCTGAGGAGCCGTTGAGCTTGCCGAAACGGCGTCTCGAAGGATCATATCGTCTGCCCTCCGTCGATCACGATGGTCTGACCGGTCGTGAAGGAGCCGGCAGGCGCCGCCAGGAACACGGCAGCGCCGGCGATCTCGTCCGGTTCGCCGATCCGCCGCAGCGGCGCGCCCTGCGTGGAGCGCTTCAGCGTTTCGGGATTCTCCCACAAGGCGCGCGCAAAGTCGGTCTTGATCAGGCCCGGCGCGATGCAGTTGACCCGCACATTGTCCGGCCCGAACTCGTGCGCCAGGTTGCGGGCGAGCGCCATATCGGCGGCCTTGGAGATGCCGTAGGCGCCGAGCACCGCCGTCCCGCGCAGCCCACCGATCGACGAGATGATGACGATCGCCCCGTCCTTGCGCCCCCGCATCTCCGGCGCGACCATGCCGATCAGCCAGTGGTTCGAGACGATATTGTTGTCGAGGATCTTGCGGAATTGTTCGTCGGCAATGCCGTCCATCGGGCCATAATAGGGGTTGGATGCCGCGTTGCAGACGAGGATGTCGACCTGCCCGAAGGCCCGCCGCGTCTCGTCGACCAAATGCTGCAGCCCGGCCTTGTCGGAGATATTGGCGGCAACCGCGATCGCTCTACCCGGGTAGCGGCCGTTGATGTCCGCCGCGACCTCGTCGCACGCCTCCTGCTTGCGGCTGGAGACGACGACGTTCGCCCCATGCTCCGCCATCCGCTCGGCAATCGCCTTGCCGATGCCGCGCGACGAGCCGGTGATGATGGCGGTTTTGCCGGAGAGATCGAACAGGTTCATTTTGCCCCCGCGAGTTGCGCGAAATGCCAGGACGCCGCGGCCAGTCCGGGCACCCGCGCGGCGGTCGCTTCGGCCTGCGGCGACGAGGCAGTGCCGTCGACGATCCGCTTCTTGATGCCCTGCACGATGCCGGTCAGCCGGAAGAGATTGTAGCTGAAATACCAGTTCAGGTCCGGCACGCCGGCGCGGCCCGTGCGGGCGCAATAGCGTTCGACCGCTTCCTCCAGCGTCGGAATGCCGAGCGCCCCGTGATCGAGACCCTTGATACCGGAGCGTCCCTCCGGCTCCGTCACCCAGTTCATCAGCAAGTAGGAGAAATCGGCGAGCGGATCGCCGAGCGTAGACAATTCCCAATCGAGCACGGCGATCACTCGATCTTCCAAAGCGTGGAAGATCATGTTGTCGATGCGATAGTCGCCGTGAACGATGGACACGCGGTCCTGTTGCGGCACAGTGGACGGCAGCCACTCGATCAGCCGGTCCACTTCTGCGATCGTTTCCGTCTCGCTCGCCCGATATTGCTTGGTCCAGCGACCGACCTGGCGCTCGAAATAATTGCCGGGCTTGCCATAGTCGGCCAGCCCCACCGCCTCATGATCGGTGTTGTGCAGGTCGGCGAGCGTGTCGATCATCGCATGATAGACGCCGCGCCTTTGCTCGGGCGTGTAGCCGGGCAGCGACCCGTCCCACAGGTTCCGCCCGTCGGCCAGTCCCATGATGTAGAACATCGAGCCGATCATGTCGCGGTCCGTGCACAGGCCGTAGGGCCGCGCCACCGGAAAGCCGGTCGGAAACAGCGCCGCCTGGACCCGATATTCGCGATCGACCGCATGGGCGGACGGAAGCAGGTTCCCGAACGGCTGCCGACGCAGCACATAGCTCTGCGCCGGCGTGTCGATCCGGTAGGTTGGATTGGACTGGCCGCCCTTGAAGCGCGAAAGCGTGATCGGCCCGGCGAAGCTCTCGACGTTCGCACCCATCCACTCGGCCAGCCGCGCTTCGTCCAGGCGATCCTTGTCCGGCACCGGCATGGTGCCGACCATCGAGGTGGCTGCGTCAGTCATGCCGCACCTGCGCTCCGGCGAAGGTCGGAGCCTTGCTCGATCAGAGCTCCGGCCTTCGCCGGAGCGCAAGGAGGGGCGGACCTCATCATGCGTCGAACACCACCACGGAGCGCGTCGTGTCGCCTTTGCGCAGCTGATCGAAGGCGTGATTGATCTCGGTCAGCGGCACGCGTTCGGCGATGATGGTGTCCAGGTCGAGCAGCCCGCGCATGTAGAAGTCGACCAGGCGCGGGATCTCGACCGGGAAGCGATTGGCGCCCATCAGCGCGCCCTGCAGCTTCTTGCCCGACAGCAGGTCCATCGCGCTGAGCCCGGTCTGGTGGCTGAGCGGCATCATGCCCAGGATCGTGGCGGTGCCCCCGCGCTTCAGCACCTTGACCGCGAGCTCGCCCGATTGCGGCCTGCCCACCGCCTCGATGGCGTGATCGACGCCGCCCCTGGTCAGCTCGACGATCTCGGCGACCGCGGTTTCGGACGCAGCGTCCACCACATCGGTGGCGCCGAGCTTCTGCGCGATCTCGCGCTTTTCGGGCACGGGATCGACCGCAATGATGCGGCCGGCGCCGGCGATCTTCGCGGCGTTCACGACCGCCAGTCCGACGCCACCGCAGCCGACCACGGCCACCGTTTCGCCGGGCGTGACATTGGCCGCGTTCCACACCGCGCCGGCACCAGTCGTCACCGCGCAGCCGATCACGCAGGCGCGGTCGAGCGGCATCTCCGGATCGATGCGGACACAGGCATGCTCGTGGATCAGCATCTGTTCGGCATAGGCCGACAGGTTCAGCATCTGGCTGACTTCGCGGCCATCCGGGAAGGTGAGGCGCGGCGCCTCGCCCTTCTTCCGCCGCGTATCGCCGCCCAGGCACAGCGACATGCGCCCGGTGACGCAAAACTCGCAATGCCCGCAAAAGGCGGAGAGGCAGGTCACGACCGCATCGCCGACCTTGACCGTGGTCACCTCGGAGCCGACCTGCTCGACGATGCCGGCCGCCTCATGGCCGGGGATTGCCGGCAATGCATGCGGATAGGCGCCGTCGACGAAATGCAGGTCCGACCGGCACACGCCGCACGCCGCCGTGCGGATCAGCACCTCGCGCGGGCCGGGCTTGGACACCTGCACGTCTTCGACGCTGAGCGGCTCCTTGGGCTGGAAAAGAACGGCGGCTTTCATTCTTCTTCTTTCGTCATCCCCGCGGAAGCGGGGACCCAGGAGTGGCAGGGAAGAAAGGCCGGGTTCCCGCTTTCGCGGGAATGACGAGGTTCCGTGCGAATCACCGTGCCACGCCCATGTCGCCCGAGCTGAACTGGGCCTTGGCGGCAGCGATCGCTTCCTTGCCGCCGTATTTGCCGAACTCGAGCCGCGCGATGGAGCGGTTGTGCACTTCGTCCGGGCCGTCGGCGAGGCGCAGCGTGCGCTGGTGCGCATAGGCCTTGGCGAGGCCCGCATCCTCCGACACGCCGGCGCCGCCAAAGGCCTGGATGGCATCGTCGATGATCTGGAGCGCCATGCGGGGGGCGGCAACCTTGATCATGGCGATTTCGGCCTGTGCCGCCTTGTTACCGGCCTTGTCCATCATGTCCGCCGCCTTGAGGCAGAGCAGCCGGCTCATCTCGATGTTGATGCGCGCCTCGGCCACGCGCTGTTCCCACACGCTATGCTCGGCGATGACCTTGCCGAAGGCGACGCGCGACAGCAGCCGCTCGCACATCTTCCTGAGCGCTTCCTCCGCCACGCCGATGGTGCGCATGCAATGGTGGATGCGGCCCGGTCCGAGCCGGCCCTGCGCGATTTCGAAGCCGCGGCCCTCGCCCAGCAGCATGTTGGACGCGGGCACGCGCACATCCTTCAGCTCGATTTCCATATGGCCGTGCGGCGCGTCGTTATAGCCGAACACCGGCAGGTGGCGCAGGATGGTGACGCCCGGCGCATCGAGCGGCATCAGGATCATCGACTGCTGCGCGTGACGCGCGGCGCTGAAGTCGCTCTTGCCCATCACGATCGCGATCTTGCAGCGCGGATCGCCGGCACCGGACGACCACCATTTGCGGCCGTTCAGCACATAATCGTCGCCGTCCCGCTCGATCCGCGTCTCGATGTTGGTCGCGTCCGACGAGGCGACCTGCGGCTCCGTCATCAGAAAGGCTGAGCGGATCTCGCCGTTCATCAGCGGCTTGAGCCACTGCTCCTTCTGCTCGCGCGTGCCGTAGCGGTGGAACACTTCCATGTTGCCGGTATCGGGCGCGGAGCAGTTGAACACCTCCGACGCCCAGCCGACCCGCCCCATTTCCTCGGCGCACAGCGCATATTCGAGGTTGGTGAGGCCGGGACCCTCGAACTCGAAACTGTCGTCCACCGGCACGCGACCCGAGGAGGGAGGCATGAACAGGTTCCAGATGCCCGCCGCCTTGGCGCGCGCCTTTTCCTCTTCGATGACGGGAATCACCTTCCACGGATCGCCCGTGACGTGCTGCTCGTGGCATTCGTCGACGCGGGGGCGGACGAAGCGCTCGATATGGTCGCGGACGCGGTCGCGCCAATAGGTCTGGCGTTCAGTGAGGTCGAAATCCATGGCTCTCTCCCGGTCGCGATTTGGCGCCTTCTAGGCAGCTAACGAAGGGGCTTTCCAGCCCCAAAAAGTCACGAAACGGCTCCGCTCTCGTCTGCCGCTACGGCAAGCTTGGCAAGGCGCGCATCATGTTCCGCCTTGCCGAACGGAAAGCGAAGAAAGGTGAGGGCGGCGGCCGTCGCCAGCGTCATCGTCACCGCGATAAAATAGCTGGTATAGTGATCGATCACGGGCTCGGGCACGGCGCCCGGCCGTGCTTTCGCTGGAAACTGCGCTGCCGACAGGATCAGGCCGGTCACGAAGATGCCGACCCCGCCCGAGCATTTCTGCATGAACAGGGCGCCCGCGAAGAACAGCCCCTCCTCGCGCCGTCCGGTCCGCTCCTCCGACGCCTCGACCACGTCGGACATCATCGACGCGCCGAGGATCATCGCCCCTACCCCCATCGCCGTGCCGATCGCGACAAAGGCGAGGAAAACAGGCAGCAGGTTGGGCGATCCCGGCTCCGGGAAGCGGCCGGCCAGCCGGAGTGCGTAGGGCGCCATGTTGACGGTCGCGCCCAGGACGGTGAGCATCGCCGCCGCGCGCTTCTTCCCCATGGCATGGGCGAGCGGCCCGACCAGCAGGAAGGTCAGCACCACGCCCGCGAACAGCGCAACCGAATAGATCAGGAACTGCACCGGCGCGAACTGCCAGACGAAGCTGAGATTATAATTGGAGATCGCAAAGCCGATGCCCTGATTGGTATAGCCGAACAGGCCGGCCAGCATCAGGAGCAGGAAGGCGCGGTTGGACAGCGTGTCCCTGATGTCGCCCAGCGTTGCCGACAGCTGCTTGCTTTCGATCCGGCGCGCGGGCGGGTGCGCGAGCAGGCGGTGCGTGCCGATCGCGGAGATCAGCACCGCCACCGCCATCACCGTCGCCCCGGCAACGCCGAACCAGCCATAGCCGTTGCGCGCCAGCGGACCCGACAGGCTCCCGATCGGCGGCGCCAGGAAATAGCCATAGGCGGCCATCAGCATCCCCAGCCCGCCGGCCCAGCCGAACAGGAAACGGTAACGCAGCACCAGTGTGCGCTCGTGATAGTCGCGGGTCAGTTCCGGCGCCATGGCGAGACTCGGCACTTCGTTGGTGGCGATGGCGGCCCGGGTGAGGATCGCGACAATCAGCAGATAGCCGAGAATGGTCTGTCCCGTGCCTTCCGGCGGATGCCAGAGCATCGCCCAGGTCAGCGCGATCGGCAGCGCGGACGCATAGAGCCAGGGATGCCGCCTGCCCCAACGCGTGTGCGTGCGATCCGACAAATGGCCGATGATCGGATCGACGAACGCGTCGAACACGAGGGCGAGCCCGATGACGAACCCGACCGAACTCGCCGGCAGCCCGACCGCCTGATTGTAGAAGAGCAGCAGGAAGACCGAATAGCCATTGTCCTTGATGCCATAGGCAATCGCGCCAAGGCCGTAGGCCAGCTTGGTGCGCAGCGGCACGCGGGCGCCGGTCATCGTGTTCTATCCTCGCTCGTCCCGAGCGAAGTCGAGGGGCGTGTCTGGGAGCCTGCACGAGCGCCCCTCGACTGCGCTCGGGACGAGCGGAGAATCCAGATCATGCCGCCGGCGCCAGGCTTGCAAGCGCTTCGAACAGGCCGGGCGTGTCGGGATCCCAACTGTGGCGGGGGCCCACGGACATACCGCCATCGACCAGGATGTGCGTGCCGGTGATGAAGCTCGCATCGTTGCTGGCGAGGAAGGCGACCGCGGCGGCAATGTCCTCCGGGCGGCCCGAGCGCCGGATCGGCTGCACCTGCTGGCTGACATGGCCGATCATCGCATTCGCCTGTTCCCGCGCCGCGCCTTCGAGGCCGACCGCGGACGCGAAGATGTTGGTCATGATGAAGCCCGGCAGCACGGCGTTCACGCGGATGTTGTCCTTGGCCAAGTCGGCGGCGGCGAGCTTGGTCAGGTGCAGCACGCCGGCCTTGGCCACCGAATAGGCGGTGGGCGCGGCACCCGCGGCGAGCGCCGCCACGGACGCGGTGTTGACGATCGCGCCCCCGCCCTTCTTCGCCATCAGCGGCGCGGCGTGGCGAATGCCGAGGGCGACCGACTTCAGCAGCAGGTCCATCGTCCGGTCCCAGCCATCGCCGTCGATCTCGTCGATCTTGGCGCGCAGCCCGCCAGCCCCTGCGTTGTTGAACAGGATGTCGGGGCCGCCCGCCGCTTCCGCTGCGGCGAGCAGCGCGACGATGTCCTCCTCACGGGTCACATCGGTGCGCCGGAAGCGAATTCGGCCGTTGGACGTGTCCGCCAGTTCCTGCCCGCCCACCGCGTCGACATCGCCGGCGATAACGGTCGCGCCTTCTTCGGCGAAGCGCAAAGCCGACGCCCGCCCGATCCCCGACGCAGCCCCGGTGACCACGGCGATCTTGCCGCTGAAGCGCATCCATCTCTCTCCTAATTTTTCGCGAGCATAGGTCCGCCGGCCGCGTCATCAAAGGACGCTACGGCACGCCGCTTGAGCAGCACACCGGCGCGCCAATAATGCCAGATCGCCCAGGGCGTCAGCCCGGCCGTGGTAAGCGAAGCATAACGCAGCGACTCCTCGCCCACGAACGGCCGGAACGCATCGCTGATCGCCCCGATCGCCGTCGGTCCGAGGCCGAGCCCGATCAGGTTGATGACGAGCAGCGTGATCGCCGCCCACATTGCCCGCAGCCGCATCGGCGCCAGCCCCTGCAGCAGCGCGAAGGTCGGGCCGAGATAGCTCGACTGGAACAGCACGGCGATCGCGTAGACCGGAATGGCGATGCGCACGTCCGGCGCCAGATACATCGCGATCAGGAACGGCAGTGCGATCGTCTTGAGGATCGCGACCAGCCAGGATTGGACGTGCAGTCCGCGCTTACGTGCCCAGCGATCGGCGAGGATGCCGCCGCCCACGCCCGAGATCGTGCCGACGATCGCGACCAGCGGCCCCAGGATCAGCCCGACCGTGCGCACGTCGAGGCCGAAACTGCGGACGTAAAAGGAGGGACCGAATGCCGCCAGCGCATAGCCGATCAGCGAAGTGAGCGTGACCGCCGCGACGAGGTGGCGGGCGGCAGGCTCGGCCCAGATCGAGCGGAAGCCTTCGGCCAACGGCGGCTGTGCGGCCGATGCGTCCGTGCCGGATCGGACATGCCGCGCGGCGGCTCGACGACGAACAGGCGGACGATGATTGCGAGCGCCAGCCCCGGCAGGCCCACCGCCATGATCGCGAGGCGCCAACCATATTCGTGCGCCAGATAGCCGCCGATCATCGTGCCGAACCCGCCGCCCAGCACCACGCCGGAGGTGTAAACCGCCATCGCCCCCGCGCGCCGGTCGGGCGGGTAAAGATCGGCGATCATCGAGTGGCTGGGCGGGCTCGACCCGGCTTCACCGACGCCGACGCCGATCCGCGCCAGCAGCAGCTGGACATAATTCTGGGCCAGCCCGCACAGAGCGGTGAACAGGCTCCAGACCGCGAGCGAGATGGCGACGATGTTGCGCCGGTTGCCGCGATCGGCGAGCCGCGCGACCGGAATGCCGAGCGTCGCGTAGAAGACGGCGAAGGCGAGCCCGGTCAGCAGCCCCAGCTGCGTGTCGCTGAGCTTCAGATCGGCCCGGATCGGCTCCAGCAGGATCGAAAGGATCTGCCGGTCCATGTAGCTGAAGAAATAGGTCAGGGTCAGCAGGAACAGCGTGAGCGTGCGGCGCGACAGCGCCTGCTCTGCGGTTGCGGTCGCGCCCAAGGCGCCTCTCCTTCTTGTCGTTTTCGCCACGCTGGACTTGACGGGCACGTAAGGTCAACCCGAAGAGCGACGAACAACGGGAGAGAGCCATGAACATCGAACAGCTGTTTCGTCTGGACGGTCGCGTCGCGCTGGTGACCGGCGGGTCGCGCTTCATCGGTCGCTGGATTTCCGAGGCGTTCATCGCCCAGGGCGCCAAGGTCTATATCTGCGCCCGCACAGTCGAAGACTGCATGCAGACGGCAGAGGAGCTCGGGCCGAACTGCATTGCCCTGCCGCAGGACCTCTCGACCGTCGCCGGCTGCAAGGCGCTCGCCGCCCAGCTCGCCGAACACGAACAGAAGCTCGACATTCTCGTCAACAATGCCGGCGTCGCCTGGGGCGAGCCATTCGAGCAGTTCCCCGAAAAGGGCTGGGACAAGGTGATGGACCTGAACCTGAAATCGCCCTTCTTCCTGACGCAGGCGCTTTATCCGATGCTGAAGGCGGCGGCCTCTGCCGATCGGCCGGCCAAGGTCATCAACATCACCTCGATCGACGGCCAGCGGCTGAACCCCTGGGAGACGTACAGCTATCACGCGTCCAAATCGGGCCTCATCTACCTGACCAAGCGGATGGCGGCGCGGCTGATCGAGGATCACATCAACGTCACCTCGATCGCGCCCGGCGCCTATCCCTCGAAGATGAACCGCGCCGCGCGGGACCATGGCGAGGAAGTCGCGCGCTCCATCCCGGCCAAGCGCATCGGCCGCCCCGAGGACCTCGCCGCCGCCGCCGTCTACCTGGCGAGCCAGGCGGGCGACTATGTGGTCGGCGAGACGCTGACGGTGGATGGAGGCCTGGTCAGCGCCAAGGTGGGCGTGTCGATCGACGCCTGACCTCCTTCACCGTTCGTATCGAGCGAAGTCGAGATACGCTTCTCGACCTCGCTCGAAGCGAGCGGCTTAGGAGCGGCTCAACAACACGTTCATCCGCGCGAGTGCGATCGGCCTGTCCCGATCCTCCTGCCAGGCGCTCGCCTCGAGATTGGCGACCCGCGTCCCCAGCCGGGTGATGCGGCCGAGCGCGAAGGTTTCCGCCTCCCGGCCCCCGCGCATATAGTCGACCGTCACGGTGATTGGCTTGATCCGCGGCCGCTCATCATCCGCGAAGCGGGCGTGCAGGGCGGCGATCGCCGCCATCTCCAGCAGCCCGCCGATCGCCCCGCCGTGGAGGAAGCCGGGACGGCCCATCACCCCTGTGCGCCAGGGCATGGTGAGGATCGGGGCGCCGGCCTCTTCTCCAGTGATGGTCAGGCCGAGCAGGCCGGCATAGGGCGGCAGCTTCATAGATCGGTGAACATATAGGTGCCGGCGACATGCGCGACCGGATCGTCGGGATCGCCGTCATGCGCCTGGCCGCGGATGAAGGCGACGCTGCGGGTGATGCGATAGCATTCGCCGCGCCCGATCACCGCCTTGCCGGGCGTCGCCGGCCGAAGATAATCGACCCGCAGATCGAGCGTCGCCTGCGCGCGAAACCTTTGCTGCTTGATCCAGATCGACATGCTGGTCGCCATGTCCATCAGCGCGAGGATCGGCCCCGAAGCGAGCACGCCGCTCGCCTCGTCGCCGATCAGCCTTTCGTCATAATCGATCGCGAGTTCCGCCCAGTCCTCGCCATGTCCGACATAGCGCAGCCCGATCAGCCCGCCATGGGCGCGGGACGCGAGGGTCGACACGAAGCGTTCGGGATCGAAAGCGGAATTCACGGGCATTGCAGGCGGCTTAGAGTCGCGTATTCCTTTCCGCAAACAAAAGGAGAGAGGATGCATCCCGCGCGTCACGGGGCTGCCCAGCCCGACAAGCCGGCGATCATCATCGCCGAAACCGGCGAAACGATCAGCTATCGCGAGCTCGACGCGCGCTCCAACCGCGTCGCCCAACTGTTCCGCGCCCGCGGGCTGCAGCGTGGCGACGTCATCGCGCTCTTCCTGGAAAACCACAGCCGCTATCTCGAATTCGCCTGGGGCGCGCAACGCTCGGGCCTCTTCTTCGTCTGCATTTCCTGCAAGCTGACCGCGCCCGAAGTGGACTATATTCTGGCCGACAGCGGCGCGCGCCTGCTCGTCACCCAAGCTTCGCTCGCCAAGATAGCGACCGCGCTGAACGCCGACGTGCACCGGCTGATGCTCGACGGAACGGCCGAAGGCTTCGAGGAGGTCGAGCCCCTGCTCGCCGCGATGCCGGACACGCCGATTTCCGACGAAAGCGCGGGCGTGGACATGCTCTATTCGTCCGGCACGACCGGCCGGCCCAAGGGCGTGCGGGTGGCGCTGCCCGACCCTTCCGACATCGACGCGCCCAACGCGCTGATGATGCTGGCCCAAGGCCTGTACCTGGTCGGGCCCGACAGCGTGTATTTGAGCCCCGCGCCGCTCTACCACGCCGCTCCGCTGCGCTGGACGATGACGGTGCAGCGCTTTGGCGGCACCGCCATCGTCATGCAGCATTTCGACCCCGAAGCGGCGCTTGCGGCGATCGAGCGCTACCGGGTGACCCACGCCCAATTCGTGCCCACCCATTTCGTCCGCATGCTGAAGCTGCCTGACGCGGTGCGCAGCCGCTACGACATCTCGTCGCTGAAGGTCGCCTTCCACGCGGCCGCGCCCTGCCCCGTGCCGGTCAAGCAGGCGATGATGGATTGGTGGGGGCCGATCATCCACGAATATTATGCCGGCTCCGAAGGCAATGGCATGACCGCGATCGGCCCGCAGGACTGGCTGTCGCACCCGGGCTCGGTCGGCCGTGCGGTGCACGGCATCGTCCATATCTGCGATGAGGACGGCAATGACCTGCCGCCGCGCGAAACCGGCCTCGTCTATTTCGAAGGCCAGACCAACTTCGAATATCACAACGATCCGGAAAAGACGGCGGAGACGCGCAACCGCCATGGCTGGTCGACGCTCGGCGATGTCGGCTGGCTGGACGAGGAGGGCTATCTCTACCTGACCGACCGCAAGAGCTTCATGATCATCTCGGGCGGCGTGAACATCTACCCGCAGGAAATCGAGAATCATCTCGTCACCCATCCGGCCGTCGCCGATGTCGCGGTGGTCGGCGCGCCGCATGACGAAATGGGCGAGCAGGTGGTGGCGGTGATCCAGCCGATGGCCGGCACCGAAGCGAGCGCCGCGCTCGCCGACGAACTCACCGCCTATTGCCGCCAGAGCCTGTCCGGCGTGAAGACGCCGCGCCGCATCGACTTCGTCGATGAACTGCCGCGCCACCCGACCGGCAAGCTCTACAAGCGCCTGATCCGCGACCGATACTGGGGCAAGGAAAGCACGATCGTTTGACCCCTTGGCACGGTTCGGCCTGAGCTTGTCGAAGGCCTTCCTTGCTGTACACCAAAGCGGGAAGGGAGGGCTTCGACAGGCTCAGCCCAAACCGGAGTGGGTGGATGGAAGAACGCGTTACGATCCAGTTCAATGACGGCGTCGCCGACGTCCGCCTGAACCGCGCCGACAAACTGAACGCCCTCGACCCGGCGATGTTCGAAGGCATCGAAGCCGCGCTTGCCGAACTGCGCGCGATGAAGGGCCTCCGCGCGGTCGTGCTGTCGGGCGAAGGCCGCGCCTTTTCCGCCGGACTCGACATGGCCAGCATGGCCTCGGGCGGGGCGAGCGCCGGCAAGACGCTGACCGACCGCACCCACGGCATCGCCAACATCTTCCAGCACGTCGCCTGGGGCTGGCGCGAACTGCCCGTGCCGGTGATCGCCGCGGTGCACGGCATCGCCTTCGGCGGCGGCTTCCAGATCATGTCCGGCGCCGACATGCGCATCATGCACCCGGCCGCGCGCCTTTCCATCATGGAAATGAAATGGGGCCTGGTGCCCGACATGGGTGGCGTGGCCCTGTGGCGGACCCTTGTCCGCGACGATGTCCTGCGCGAACTCACCTACACCAACCGCGAATTCTCGGGCGAAGAAGCCCTCCGCCTCGGCTTCGCCACCCGCCTCGCCGAAGACCCGCGCGCCGAAGCCCTCACTCTGGCCCGCGAGATCGCGTCCAAGAACCCGCAAGCGATCCGCGGCGCCAAACGCCTCTACAACGCCTACGCCCCCGACGCCGAAGCCCTGCTGATGGCCGAAAGCGTCGAACAAGCCGCCGTCATCCGCACGCCCAACCAGGTCGAGGCGGTGCGAGCGAACATTGAGAAGCGGGCGGCGAAGTTCGGGGATTAAATGTCCGGTTCCGACCCTTTGCGGACGTTCGTCTTTCGTGCCAGTTTGCAGCGCCGTTCTACTTGAGAGGGCTCGACTCTGTGAGATGGCTGCTGATCGGGCTAGTGGTTCTGTGCGGTGCCCCTGCTCACGGCCAAAGCCTTGACCTGTCTCCCGCTCAAGTAGCTGCCTGTAAGGTTAGGGGCGGGAGCATCCAGCCAGCTCGCGGGCTACCCGTGAAGCGCATATGCGTCTTTCGCTTCAAAGATGCCGGCAAGCCCTGCTCCGGAAAGCGGGATTGCCAAGGTGCCTGTGTCGCAGACCATATCCTAAATAAGATACCCCCGATCAAAGGCGGACTTCGAGCAACCGGTAGATGTCAGCGAGAGACAAGCCGGGGTATGGAGTGCCCTGTCTTTGTTGAGGGCAATCGGACCGTGATGGGGGCCTGTTCCTAAATCGAAAGACTTGGAACGTCCGCAATCCACCCATTGCAGACATGCCGACATGCTGATCTAAGTGCCGTATGGAGTTTGCTTTAGGCGCGGCGATCATCGTCTTGATCTTCTTTGCGGCGACCCTCCGCTGGTGGTTCGGTCAGGCGCAAGCAAGAGAAGCTGAAGTGCCGGAACAAGCGCGTCGGGTGACGGCGAGGAACGTTCGGTTCTTGGACCTGTTTGGCTTAGCTCTCTTGGCCATTGGCTTGCTTGCCTATGCAGCGCAACGAGCCTGATCGAACGGCCGGAAGCCACTTCTGAAAGCTTAGCGGGTGACGACAGTCAGAATGGCGGGTGCAACTAGGACTGCTCCAAGCAGCCAATGCCACGGCTTAGGCGCGGTTAATCGAGGAACCGACAACGCGAACGCCGCCGCCAATCCAGCAAAGCAAAGCAGCGCAGCTCCGATCAAATGGGCATCTTCACCTGTCGTGAGCAGACCCAAGACCAGGGCATCCGCCATGCTGAGAGCCACGCTTAGCCAGAGATACACCTGCAGCACGAAACGCCACATCCGCGATGCTTGGGGAGGGTTGCTGCCTGCGTGCATGGCATCAAGCTAGCTCCTTGAAGGTCCGCATACCACCCGTCACGGACGTTTGCTGATTTTGTGACGCGCCTTCCGAAAATCCTGTCCTATTCGGTACCCCACTTGATAGCGTGGGCGCGAGCCACGGTATGTGGCAGCTCTTTGAACCGTTGAGATCGACAGAAAATGTACATGTTGCACGTGCAATATGTGCGGAACGTGCGGAATGTGCGGAAAGAATCCGCCAGCCTTCATGACCTTAGCCCGGGGTTTCTGGCGCACCCCAAGCTAAGCTCAGCGGATGCCGACCACCTTGTGAGTCTGCACCGACAGCCGCCATTTCGGGTGCGCCATGCAATAGGCGATGGCGGCTTCGGTATTCTCCGCCAGGGCAGGGCCGTCCATCGGCTGGAGCAGGAAGTGATCGAAGGCGAGCGCCTCGAACCGTTCCGGCGTCGCCGCGGGCTGGGGATAGACCAATTTCAGTTCGTCGCCCGAGGTGACGGCGAGCGGCGCGTCCGCCTTCGGGCTGACGCAGAGCCAGTCGAGGCCCGGCGGCGGCGCGATCGTGCCGTTGGTCTCGACCGCGATCTCGAAGCCGCGGGCGTGCAGCGCATCGATCAGCGCAGTGTCGACCTGCAGCAGCGGCTCGCCACCGGTCAGCACGACCAGCCTGCGGCCCTCCCCGCCACTCCATGTCGCCGCCACCGCACTCGCAAGCGCCTCGGCATCGGCGAACTTGCCGCCGCCGGTGCCGCCAATGCCGACGAAATCGGTATCGCAAAAGGTGCAGACGGCCTCCGCCCGGTCCTGCTCGCGGCCCGACCAGAGATTACAGCCGGCAAAGCGGCAGAAGACGGCGGCGCGCCCGGCCTGCCGCCCCTCGCCCTGCAGCGTGTAGAAGATTTCTTTGACGGAATAGGCCATCGGCCCGGCTCACATGGCGGGCGGCGGGTCCGGCAGCAAGGGCGTCGGCGCGACCGGCGCCTTGGGGGTCAGGATCGCCGCGGTTTCGATCACGTCGAGCGCGCGGCGGGTGACGATGTAGCGCCGCGCCGCCGCCATCCAGTTCTGCGCCTTGGACCGGCCGGGCAAGCGCGCGACCTCGACCAGCGCCTTTTCGACCTGACCACCGGCGAGCAGGCGGCGGGCGTGGCGCAGGCGTTCGGTCGGGACCGGCGAGGGCTGGCCGACCTTGCGCACCACCACCAGGCTGCCGAGCTCGCTGCGCAGCGACGGCCACCAGCCCTCGTCCGCGGTGCCGCTGGCGAGACCGGGCGCGAGATCGTCGAGGCCGAGTTGAAGCTCGTCGAGCGTGATCGGCTCGCGCGAGGCGGCGATGATCGTCGCCACCGCCTGCGGCTGGGTGGCACCGAAGCGCTCGCGCAACTGCCCCTCGATATAGCCGAGCCCCAGCCCGCGATCGATGGCGCGGCGGGCGGCGAAGGCGATCAGCAGGCCTTCGGCGCGGGCGGCATTGTCGCCGGCGGCATTGGCGCGCTCGGCGACCCGGTCGATCCGGGCCTCGATCTCGCCGACCCTTTGGCCGAGCGCCGCGGCGGTGCTCGGGTCGACCGCGACCATCGATTCGTTGGGCACGATCGGCTCCGGCTGGGCGACCGGCAGTTGCGGCTGCGGCGCGGCCGAGACCGCCTGCTGCGACGGCGCGCCGAACAGCCAGTTGCGCGCGGTGTCCCAGCGCGACAGCACCCAGCCGGCGAGCAGCAGCCCGGCGATGAAGGCGATCGCGCCGATCACCAGCGGAGCGCGGCTGCGCGCCGATCTCGGCTGGAGCGTGTCGTAGCTGGTGCTCATCTTCCCTGCTTCATTGGCACAGCCGCGCCGCCACCGCCAGCAGCGCGTCATCGGTCGGCCGCTCCGCTGCGACCGCGTGCGCCCAGCCGGTGCCCGCCGCAGCGCGCACGGCAGGGCTGATCGCGGCGATCGCACCCTGTGGACCGGCCAACTCGCGAAACCGCCGCGCGGCGCGGGCGGAGTGGAGCAGCGCCACTGCATCCCGCTCCAGCGCTTCGCGAAACGCCGGTCCGGGCGCCACCGGTTCGGCGGCATAGACGGCGCGTACCTCGACCTTCAGCCCCTGCGGATCGAAGCCGGTGCGGTCGGCCCCCGCCAGGTGGAGCAGCGCGCGCACCCCGTCGCCCGCGGCGCGGTCGACCAGCTGCGCGACGTCGCCGCGGCCGACGATCACATTGCGGAATCCCGCCTGCTCCGCCGCAGCCGCGGTCGTTGCGCCGACCGCATAGACCGGCACGGCACGGTCGATCCGCTCGTCGATCATGCGGGCCGCGTTCGCGCTGGTGATCAGCAGCGCCTCCCATGGCCGATCAGGGGCTTCCCAATGGAGCGGCACGATGCGGAACAGCGGGGAGACGATGGCCTCGAGGCCGAGCACCTCGATCCGTGCGGCGGTGGCGCTCGCTCCGGGCTCGGGCCGCAGGACGAGCAGCGGCCGGGTCATCCCTGAAAATGGGCGCGCAGCTGGTCCGAGGCACGGGCGAGCAGTTCCGCCGCCAGATCGCTTGCTTCGGACGGGTCGCCGATCGTCAACGCGCCCTGCTCGGCCTCGCTGCCGTCCGGAAGGAGGATCTGGGCGCGCAGCACCATGCCTCCGTCGCTTTGTTGCGCCAAGGCGGCGACCGGCGACCGGCAGTCCGCGCCGAGGCGCGCGAGCAACGCGCGCTCCGCCCGCACGCAGCGGCTGGTCGCGAGATCGTCGATCGCCGCCAGCCAGTCGCGCGTCTCGGCATCGTCACGCCGCGCCTCGATGCCCACGGCCCCTTGCGCCGGCGCCGGGAGCATCTCGTCGACGGGCACCGGCGCGCCGACCGCCTTGCCCAATCGCTCCAGACCCGCCGCCGCCAGCAAGGTCGCGTCCGCCTCCCCCGCGGCCAGCTTGGCCAAGCGGGTGTCGACATTGCCGCGGAACAGCACAACCTCACAATCCGGGCGCAGCCGCAGGATCTGCGCGCTCCTGCGCGGGGAACTCGTGCCCACCCGTCCGCCCTGACGGATCGCCGCGATCGACTCCGCCCCGATCAACCGGTCACGCACATCCGCGCGGGGCAGCATCGCCGCAATGACGATCTCGTCGGGGCGGATCGTCTCGACGTCCTTCATCGAATGGACGGCGAAGTCGATCCGGCGTTCATCAAGGGCGAGGTCCAGCTCCTTGGTCCAGAGCGCCTTGCCGCCGACGTCGGCGAGCGGACGATCCTGAATGCGGTCACCGCTGGTCTTCACGGTGACGATCTCGATCGTCTCGTCGCCCCAGCCATGCGCGGTCAGCAGCGCCTGCTTCACCAAGTTCGCCTGGGTAAGCGCAAGCGGCGAGCCACGGGTGCCGAGGCGAAGTCTTCTCTCCATCGGCCTCCTTTAGACAGGCGCCGCGCGAGATTGTAGGGGGCGGCCATGGCGCTGATCCTCGGTATCGAATCCAGTTGCGACGAAACGGCGGCGGCGCTGGTGACGACCGGGCGCGAGATCGTCGCCCACCGGCTGGCTGGCCAGGAGGCCGAGCATACGCCCTATGGCGGTGTCGTCCCGGAAATCGCCGCCCGCGCCCATGTCGAGGCAGTGACCCCGCTGGTCGAGGCGGCGCTTGCCGATGCAGGCATTGGCCTCGATCAGGTCGACGCGATCGCTGCCACCGCCGGGCCCGGTTTGATCGGCGGCGTCATGGTCGGACTGGTCACCGCCAAGGCGCTGGCGCTCGCGGCGGACAAGCCGCTGATCGCGGTCAATCACCTCGAGGGGCATGCGCTTAGCCCACGCCTCGCAACGCCGGACCTCGACTTCCCCTATCTGCTGCTGCTCGTCTCAGGCGGCCATTGCCAGCTGCTGCTTGTCGAGGGTGTCGGCCGCTACCGCCGGCTCGCGACCACCATCGACGACGCGGCCGGTGAAGCATTCGACAAGACGGCGAAGCTGCTTGGCCTCGGCTTTCCGGGTGGTCCCGCAGTCGAGCGCACGGCGCGCGATGGCGATCCGAGGGCCGTGCCGCTGCCGCGTCCGCTGGTCGGCACGCCCGATCCGCATTTCTCCTTCGCAGGGCTGAAAAGCGCGGTTGCCCGTGCTCGCGATGCCGGACGCTGGTCGGCCGCCGATATCTCCGCCTCGTTTCAGCAGGCGGTGGTCGACTGCCTGGTTGACCGCACGCGGCGCGCCATGCGGAAAGCTCACGGGGCAACGGCATTGGTGGTGGCGGGCGGAGTCGCGGCCAATGGCGCGATCCGCACCGCGCTGCAGGCGCTGGCGGCGGAGCATGGACTGCCCTTCGTCGCCCCGCCGCTGTGGCTGTGCACCGACAATGCGGCGATGATCGCCTGGGCGGGCGCCGAGCGCTTCGCCTTAGGCCTGGTCGATCCTCTCGACACGCCGGCGCGCGCGCGCTGGCCATTGGACCCCGACGCTGCTCCGGCGCGCGGCGCGGGAGTGAAAGCGTGACGATCGGCGTGGTCGGCGGCGGCGCCTGGGGCACGGCGCTCGCGCAGGTCGTGGCGGCGGGCGGCGAAGACGTCCTGCTCTGGGCGCGCGAGCCTGAAGTCGTCGAGGCGATCAACCGGAGCCACGAAAACAGCCTGTTCCTGCCCGGCACAAAGTTGTCGCCGGCGATCAGGGCGAGTGGCGCACTGAAGGAACTGGGCAGCTGCACGATGCTGCTCCTGGTCACACCCGCCCAGCATCTCCGCGCGGTTCTGAAACAGATGGCCGCCAGCGACGCGCCGCTTATCCTCTGCGCGAAGGGCATCGAGGCTGGCACGCGCCTGCTGATGTCCGAAGTCGCCGCGCAGGTGCAGCCGCGTGCACCGATCGCGGTGCTGTCGGGGCCGACCTTCGCCCATGAAGTGGCGGCCGGCCTGCCGACTGCCGTCACCCTCGCCTGCCCCGACGACACGCTCGCCAGGTCGTTGGCAGCACAGCTCGCCCGGCCCTTTTTCCGGCCCTATGTCTCGCGCGATGTGATCGGCGCCGAGATTGGCGGTGCAGTGAAGAACGTCCTCGCCATCGCCTGCGGCGTGGTCGAAGGGCGCGGCCTGGGCCAGAATGCGCGCGCGGCGCTGATCAGCCGCGGCTTTGCCGAAATGACCCGATTCGGCATGGCGCGCGGCGCACGGCCGGAGACGCTGGCGGGCCTGTCGGGTCTGGGGGACCTGGTGCTCACCTGCTCCTCCACCAGCTCACGCAACTTCTCGCTCGGCAAGGGCCTGGGCGAAGGGCGAGCCGCGGCGGAGTTGCTCGCCGATCGGCGCACGGTCGCGGAAGGAGCATTCACGGCGCCGGTGCTGCAGCAGGCGGCGCGCGATGCGGGGGTCGACATGCCGGTCGTCGACGCGGTCTGCGCGCTGCTTGAAGGCAGGATCGAGGTCGATGTCGTTATAGACACGCTGCTCGCGCGCCCCCTGCGCACCGAATAGGCAACCGGAGCCGCCTCGACCCGTTTAGCCCCCGCACCGAACGGAGGCAGAGTGATGAAGAGGTTCCTGATCGGCCTGATGATGGCGGCGACCGCGGCTCCGACGCTGGTGTCGGCTCCGGCCGAGGCGCAGAATCGGCGCCAGATCGAACGCGAATACCGGCAGGACATGCGTCAGGCGCAGCGCGAACGGCGCCAGGCGCTGCGCGACTGGCGGCAGGCGCGCCGCTATGACTGGAACCGGCTCGAACCCGGTCAACGCGTCTATTACGCCGACCGCTATTACCGCGACGGCCGCTACTATCGCGAGCGCGCGCTAACCCGGAACGACCGCATCTATCGCGGCAATGACGGGCGCTATTATTGCCGTCGCTCGGATGGCACCACCGGCCTGATCATCGGCGGCGCGGTCGGCGCATTGCTTGGCAACGCGATCGATGGCGGCCGCTCGAGCATTCTTGGTACGCTGATCGGCGGTGCCGCGGGCGCCGCGCTGGGCCGCGAAGTCCAACGTGGGCAGGTGCGCTGCCGCTGATCGGCAAGCGTTAGGCATTGTGCAAGGCCATTCGGCTAAACCGGTGGCATGCGCCTGCCTTTGCTTACCGCGATCCTTTGCGGCGTCTTCCTGGGTTTGATCTGGCCGTCGGCCGAGCCTGGCGGGTCGGCGGCCGCTGTTCGGTCCGACAAGCCGCACAAGACCGTGCTTGAACGGAGCAGCAGCGGCAGCTTCTTCGTCACCGCGCAGGTCAATGGTCAGCCGGTCCAGTTCGTCGTGGACACCGGCGCCGAAACCGTTGCGCTGACCAAGGAAGATGCGACGCGCGCGGGGGTGCCCTTCGACCCGGCCGAGTTCACCAAGGTGGGTCGATCCGCCTCAGGCGATGCGATCGGCCAGGAGGTCCATATCAAGTCGATCGACGTGGACGGGAAGAAGCGCGACGATGTGGGTGGCGTCGTGCTCGAGGGGCTGGATGTCTCGCTGCTCGGCCAGAATTACCTTCGCCGCCTCGACGCGGTCCAGATCAGCGGCGACAAGATGATCCTGCACTAGAAATCGACGGCGATTCCTTTCAGCTCCCAATCCCCATAGCGGGTAGGGTCGATGCCGAGCGGATCGCTCGAGTCCTTCGCCTGCTCGGGCCTGGGCACGGGCGGGTTCTTGCTGAGATAGGCGGGCGGCTTCACATGCGCGGGGCGCTGGCCCATGGACATGGCTCCTTGTGCTGCAGCCCAGATGGGCGCAGAGCGCCGCCCGCACAAGCATGAAGCCGCCCCGTCCTCAATCCGAAGTCGGCGTGAACGCGCGCCGCGCCGCGCTCCGCCTGCTCGACGGCGTGCTCCGCCGCGGACTGCCGCTGGAGGCAGCGCTGGAGAGTGCCGGGCGCGATCTTGCCCCGGCCGATCGCGGCCTTGCCCACGCCATCGCCGCCGAGACCTTGCGCCGGCTGGCGGATCTCGACGCGTTGATCGACTCGGCGACCCAGCAGCGACTCCCCGCCGACGCCAAGGCGCGGTTCGCGCTCCGCATTGCGCTCGTCCAGGCGCTGGCGCTCGGCACGCCGGGGCATGCCGCGATCAGCACCGTATTGCCGCTGGTCGATGGCGGCCCGCGCCGGCTGGTGCATGGCGTTTTCGGCGCGCTGATGCGCCGCAAGGTTGCGCTGCCGTCGCCGCCGACCCTGCCGCGTTCCGTCGAAGAGCGTTGGCTGGCGAATTGGGGCCGGGACGTGGTCGATGCGGCCCGTTCCGCCATGGCCGCGCCGCCCCCGCTCGACCTGAGCTTTGCCGACGACGAACAGGCACGCCGCTCTGAGGGGCGGCACCTCGCGCCCAAGCACGCGCGCATCGAAGCGCAGAGCCGCATCACCGACCTGCCCGGCTTTACCGAAGGCCATTGGTGGGTGCAGGACCTCGCCGCATCGATCCCCGCGCGCCTGCTCGGAACGGGCGATGGGCGCCAGGTCCTCGACCTCTGCGCTGCGCCGGGCGGCAAGACGCTGCAGCTCGCGGCCGCCGGCTGGCAAGTGACCGCCGTCGACAGTTCTTCTCCGCGTCTCGAGCGGCTGCGCGAGAATCTCGGGCGCACCAAGCTCACGGCAGATGTCGTGGAAGCGGACGTGATGGCCTGGACGCCCGAACAACCGGCCGATGCGATCCTGCTCGACGCGCCCTGCAGCGCGACCGGCATCTTCCGTCGCCACCCGGATGTGCTGCACCGGGTGAAGGCACGGCAGATCGCCGAAATGGCGGAGCTGCAAAGGGCGATGCTGGAGCGTGCCGCCACATGGCTGAAGCCGGGCGGGACGCTCGTCTACGCGACCTGCTCGCTTGAGCCGGAGGAAGGGGAGGCGCACCTGCCGCACATCCAGGGCCTAACCCTGAACCCTGTGGCCGCCGACGAGCTGCCGAACGGCATCGTGCCCCACCCACAAGGCTATGTCCGCACCCTGCCTTCGACGCTCCAGGACAAGGGCGCGACCGACGGTTTTTTCATCGCGCGGTTCAAACGGGCTTAGCCGTTGTGGATAAGCGGGCGCGTGCGCTTCACGGGCGCGCGGCGACCCACTAGGTCTTGTGTCAATGCAGAATTCGGTCCGCATTGCGCCCTCGATCCTCTCCGCCGATTTCGCGCGGCTGGGCGAGGAAGTGCGCGCGATCGACGCGGCGGGCGCCGACTGGATCCACGTCGATGTGATGGACGGGCACTTCGTGCCGAACATCACGATCGGCCCGATGGTCGTGAAGGCACTGCGTCCGCACACGACCAAGCCTTTCGACGTGCATTTGATGATCTCGCCGATCGACGCCTATCTAGACGCCTTTGCCGAAGCCGGCGCCGACACGATCACCGTGCACCCGGAGGCGGGACCGCATCTCCATCGCACCATTCAGCGCATCAAGGCGCTCGGCAAACGCGCCGGCGTGTCGCTCAACCCGGCGACGCCGGCCAAGATGCTCGACTATGTGCTGGAGGACATCGACCTCGTACTGGTGATGAGCGTAAACCCCGGCTTTGGCGGGCAGAGCTTCATCGACAGCCAGCTCCGCAAGATCGAGGCCATCCGCAAGCAGATTGACAAATCGGGCAAGCCGATCGACCTCGAAGTCGATGGCGGCATCGACCGCGTCACGGCTCCCCGGGCGATCGCTGCCGGTGCCGACGCACTGGTCGCCGGCACCGCCACCTTCAAGGGCGGCCCGGCCGCCTATGCCGACAACATCCGCGCATTGAGAGGCTGATGACCAAGCACGAGCCGATCGACCCGACCGATGGCATCGAACAGGGCAAGAGGCTCATCCGCGTCGACACCGACCGCGGCATATCGCTGTCGCAGCGGCTGGCGGAGAGCCTGCAGCGGCTGACCTGGCGCACGCCGCTGCACAAATTGCGGCTGCGGGGGCGCTTCCCGCTAAAGCTGCTCGCCGCGCCGGACGATCCGGTCATTGGCGACCCAAAGACCGGCGAATTGCTGCTGCGCGGCGTGATCTCCTTTCGCGGCGAGAAGATCGCGATCCGGGAGCTCGATTTCCGCACGCTGCAGGGCTCGCCGGGGCTGATCGAGTATCTGCACAGCTTTGCCTGGCTGCGCGACCTGTCCACCGCCGCGACCCGCCAGCAGGCGGCGCCGGTGGCCGAAGCGATCATGAGCCGCTGGCTCTCGGCGCATGCCGAGAAAGTCGAGGGTCTGGCGTGGCGCGCCGATCTGTGGGGGAAGCGCATCCTCTACTGGACCGCGCATGCGCCGTTGATCCTGTCGAGCCGCGATCTGGTCTATCGCTCGGCCGTCCTGAACACGCTCGCACGCGGTGCGCGGCATCTGGATCGCGCCGCCGACAAGGCGCCGGATGGGATCGGCAAGGTCGCGGCCTGGTCGGGGCTGATCGCCGCGGGCCTGCTCATTCCCGGCGGCGAACCGCGCCGCGCCTATGCCGAGGCCGGCCTGACGCGCGCGCTCAATACCGTCTTTACCGAAGACGGCGGCATCGCCTGCCGCTCGCCATCGACGCTGGTGGAGGCGATCGCGCTGCTGAGCCTGTTGCGTGCCGCCTATGAAGCGCGCCGCGAAGAGCCGCTGCCCGCCATCGAGCCGGTGCTCGCCCGCGCGATACCCGCCCTGCTGGGCGTCACCCATGGCGATGGCGGGCTCGCCAGCTGGCAGGGCGGGCTGCCGCTGGACCAGCTGCGGATCGCGGCCGTCGTCGAAGCATCGCAGGTGCGCGCCCGGCCGCTGCGCCAGGCACGCGACTGGGGTTATCAGCGGCTCGCCGGCGGCGGCACGGTGGTGACGGTCGACGCCGCCCCGCCCCCCGCCTCGCGCCTGGCGAAGGGCGGCTGCGCATCGACCCTGGCCTTCGAAATGTCCGATGGACCGCACCGGCTGATCGTCAGCTGCGGCGGGGCGCGGCATGAAGGCGCGTACCTGCCGTCCGCGCTCGCCCAGGCACTGCGCGCAACGGCGGCCCATTCGACCCTGATCGTCAACGACGCCAACTCGACCGCCATTCTGGCCGACGGCAGCCTCGGCCGCGGCGTGGCGGAAGTCGCGATCGACCGTCAGGAACTGGAAGGCGGCAGCCGGATCGAGGCGAGCCATGACGGCTATGTCCGCCGCTTCGGCCTGCTCCATCGCCGCCAGCTGGCGCTGAGCGTCGACGGTCGGCAGCTGACCGGCGAGGACATGCTGCTCCCATCCGGGCGGCGGAAGGCAACGCCGGGATTCGCGATCCGCTTCCACCTCGCCCCCGAAGTCGAGGTCACGCTGACCGCCGACAATCTGGGCGCGTTGCTGCGCGTCGATGGCGGCCCGCTCTGGCAGTTCCGCTGCAAGGGCGCCGCGCTGACCGTCGAGGAAAGCCTGTGGGTCGATGCGAGCGGCCGTCCGCGGGAGACTCAGCAGCTGGTCGTATCCGGCGAGTCGCCCGCAGGGGGCGCTAGCGTCGCCTGGCTGCTCAAGCGCGCCGGCTAGGCCATCAGGTGCTGGGTTAGGATCTTGATCCCCAGCACGATCAGGACGATGCCGCCGAATAGCTCCGCGGCGCGGCCCAGCTTGGCGGATGCGCGCGAACCGACCAGGTAACCGGCGGTGCACAACAGGCCGGTCGTGACGCCGATGGTCAGGCACGCGACCGGAATACCCGAGCCCAGCAACGGCAGGGTCAGCCCCGCCGCCGCGGCATCGACGCTCGTTGCGAACGCGGAGACCATCAGGCCCAGCAGGCGGCCATGGCTGCCGACCGGATGGGCTTGGTCGTCGCCGCCCGCCTCTAGCAGCATGCGCGCGCCGAGTACGGACAGCAGCACAAAAGCGATCCAGTGATCATAGCGCTCGAACGTGTCGCTGAACACGAGGCCCAGGCCCCAGCCGAGCAGCGGCATCAGGCCTTGAGCTAGCCCGAAGGCCAGCCCAAGCTCGATCGCATGCGCGGTCCGCTTCTGCCCGACGGCGCCCCGCACCAGCGACACCGCGAAGGCGTCCATGGCGAGCGCGAGAGACAGGACAAGCAAAGCGAACATGCCGCCCGCCTAGCGCGCCGCTCGCCCACCGCAAGAGCGGGCTTCGACAAGCCCGTCCGAACCGCTAAGGGAGCGCACGCCATTCCAGGAAGAGCCATGACCGACATCGCCATTCGCCGCGCGCTGCTTTCCGTTTCCGACAAGACCGGCCTGGTTGAACTTGGCCGGGCGCTGGCCGACAAGAGCGTGGAGCTGGTGTCGACCGGCGGCACCGCCAAGGCACTGCGGGACGCCGGGCTCAGCGTGCGCGACATTTCCGACCTGACCGGCTTTCCGGAGATGATGGACGGGCGGGTGAAGACGCTGCATCCCAAGGTCCATGGCGGCCTGCTCGCCGTGCGCGACGATGCGGAACATGTCGCAGCCATGGAGGCGCACGACATCGGCGCCATCGACCTGGTCGTCGTCAATCTCTACCCGTTCGCCCAGACGGTCACCCGCGGCGCCGAGCGCGCGGAGGTGATCGAGAATATCGACATTGGCGGCCCTTCGATGGTGCGCTCGGCAGCGAAGAACCACGCCTTCGTCGCCATCGTCACCGATCCGGCCGATTATGCGCTGGTGGCGAAGGGTTCCACGACCGTGGAAGAGCGCAAGCGGCTCGCCGCCAAGGCGTTCGCGCTGACCGCGCAATATGACGCGACGATCGCCTCCTGGTTCGCCTTTGCCGACCAGCAGCAGCTTTTCCCCGAGACGGTCGCCATTCCGGTGCGGCTGGCGCAGGAGTTGCGCTACGGCGAGAACCCGCACCAGAAGGCGGCGCTCTACGTGCCTGCGGGTCCGGCGACGCGCGGCATTGCGCAGGCCGAGCAGGTGCAGGGCAAGGAGCTCAGCTACAACAACTATAACGACGCCGATGCGGCCCTGGAGCTGGTCGCCGAATTCAAGGACGCGGGCCCAAGCGTCGTCATCGTCAAGCACGCCAATCCGTGTGGTGTGGCCAGCGCAGGCACCTTGCTCGACGCCTACAAGGCGGCGTTCGCGTGCGATACCGTGTCGGCGTTCGGCGGAATCATCGCCTGCAACCGGCCGCTCGACGGCGCCACGGCGGAAGCCATTGCGGAGATCTTCACTGAAGTCGTGGTCGCGCCGGATGCGGACGAGGCCGCACGCGCCGTGTTCGCGCGCAAGAAGAATCTGCGGCTGCTCCTGTGCGGGGAGTTCGCCGACCCGCGGCGGCCCGGTTTGCTGATGAAGTCGATCGCCGGCGGCATGCTGCTCCAGTCGCGCGACAATGGCTCCGTCGCCCCCGACGAGCTGAAGGTCGTCACCAGGCGCCAGCCGACCGAACAGGAGCTCGCCGACTGCCTGTTCGCCTGGACCGTCGCCAAGCACGTCAAGTCGAACGCGATCGTCTATGCCAAGGACGGTGCCACGGCAGGCATCGGCGCGGGGCAGATGAACCGCCTGGAATCCGCGCGCATCGCCGCGTGGAAGGCGAAGGACGCGGCGGAGAAGGCGGGCTGGGCTCAGCCGCGCACGATCGGCTCTGCCGTGGCGTCGGACGCCTTCTTCCCCTTTGCCGACGGTTTGCTCGCCGCAGTGGAGGCAGGCGCGACGGCCGTGATCCAGCCGGGCGGCTCCATCCGCGACGAAGAGGTGATCGCCGCCGCCGATGAGGCCGGGCTGGCGATGGTCTTCACGGGCATGCGCCACTTCCGGCACTAGTCATTCCCGTTCGTATCGAGCGAAGTCGAGATACGCTTCTCGACTTCGCTCGAAGCAAACGGAACGAGTAGTGTTCTACCGATCCTGCCGTGTCTCTCCCGGTGCCGGGATGCTGGGCTCCTCCCCGCGACTGCGCCTGAACAGCACCCGGTCTTCAGCGGTGAAGCCGCGTCTCCAGATCACCCAGCCATAGCTGACCAGGATTGCGGGCATGCCAATCAGCAGCTCGCTCCATTCCGGAATGCTGGTCGCGACGAACCCAACCAGCGTGGCGACGGCCGCTGCCCAGACGAGCGCCCACCGCCAGGGCGACACCGGCGCGCCGAGCAGGCCGGACAGCAGCCGTGCTTTGGTGACCGCCGCAAAGCCGAGCGCGATCGGCAACGCCATGGCCGGGCCGACCGCCTGAACATTCTGCGGCAGGCCGGCGCGGCGCAGGGCGACGATCAGCACGAAGCTCAGCATGACCTGCAACAGGATCGTGGCGAGCGAGATCATCATGTTGCGGTGGCGAGCGACATAAACCAGCGCCGACTCGGACACGACCGCGGTCGCCGCGACCACTTCGGCGATCATCAGAAAGGCGAGCGCGCCGGTGCCGGCGACGAATTGCGGCCCGGCGAGGCCCATCACCGCTTCGCCCGGGATGGTCAGCGCGAGGGCAATGCCGGCCTGAGCGGCGATGATCCAGAAGCCGACCTGCCGCACCTGCGCCGCCACTGCGGCCTTGTCGCCATCGGCAAGGCTCTGCGTCAGCACCGGGCCGAGGATCGGATCGAAGCTGGTCTTGAGCTTTTGCGGCAGGGTGACGATCTGCTGCGCGACCCAATAAATGCCGACCACCGAGGGCGGGAAGAACAGGCCCAGAATGGCGCGGTCGACATTGCGGGTGCCCCATTCGATCGCGTCGGCGGCGGCGAGCGGCGCATTGCGCTGGGCGATGCGGAACAGCGCGACAGGCTGGGGTGACCAGCCGCGCGGCCAGCCATAGCTGCGGATCAGCGGCCAGACCGATGCGATCAGCGCGGCGATCAGCGACAGCACATAGGCGAGGATCAGGCCGTCTCGCGCCGAATAGAAATAGAGCAGGCCGGCGGCGATGCTGATCGTCCAGGGTTCGACCACGGCGCGGGCGCGCACGGTCGCGGCGACGTCACGGCGATAGGCGAGCGCGGCGAGCGACACATCCGACCAGGCGAGCGCGAAGATCGTCAGCGGTAGCAGCCGGTCGAGCCCGTTCAGTTGGCTGTTCGGGAACATGATCTGCGGCACCGCAATCAGGAACGCGGCGGCGATGGCGGAAGCGACGCCGGCGACGAGCAGCCCGTCCCAGACCACGCAGACATGCGGCCGCTTTTCGGCCGAGGCGAGCTGCTGGGCAAGGCCGCGCTTCAATCCCAGTGTCGCCAATTGCGCGGCGAACTCGATGATCAGGATCGCATAGGCGAAGCGGCCGAGCGCCTCCGGACCGTAAAGCCGGCCAGCGATGAACAGGAAGGGCAGCCGCGCGAGCAGCCGGAGCAGGAAGCCGAAAAAGTTGGTGCGCCCGCCCTTCGCAAGGCTCGCTATGTCGCTGTCGCGGGCGGCGGATGGCTCCCCCATCGGCACCTCTTAGGCGGGTGCATCCCTCTTTTCCACCGTCTCGGAGGCTCGGTCGAGCCGGCGCATGAAGGGCGTGACGGTGACGCCGTGCAGGAGAATCGACGCAAGAATGACCAGACCGAGCGCGCTCCACAGCGACGCTTCATGCTCGAAACGGCCATGATTCACCCCATAAGCAAGGTAATAGACCGAGCCGAGCCCGCGGATTCCGAAGAAGGAAATGACAAAGCGTTCCAGCGGCGGACAACTCGTGCCCCACAGGCTCACCCAGGCGGCGAGCGGACGGACGACAAAGATCGCCAACGCGGCAAAGGCCGCTTCGCGCCAGCCGACATTCGCGATCAGCCCGCCCGCGACCAGCATGCCCCCGAAGAAGACGAGCAGGATCATCATCAGCAGCCGCTCCACCTCGTCGGCAAAGTCGTGCATGCGATCATTATAGTCGTGCCCGCGTGCCGAACGCCGCAGCATCAGCCCGGCGACGAACACCGCCAGAAAGCCATAGCCATGCAGCAGTTCGGCCAGCGCATAGACGCTGAGCGTGGCACCGAGGGCGACGAAGCCATCGCCGGTCCGCGACAGCCGGGTGCCGCGCGGAAAATGGTAGATGATACGGCCGAACAGCCATCCCAGCAGGATGCCGGCGACAAAGCCGACCGCCACCTTCAGCAACAGGGCGTCGAGCGCCCATTCGGCGAAGGTCGCCGGCACCCCCGCCGCCAGGCTGAGCGCGATCGCCAGATGCACGAATGGAAAGGCGGCGGCGTCGTTCATCCCCGCTTCGGTGGTGAGCGTGAAGCGCGTCTCGTCGTCCTGGTCGCTCTTCGGGCTTTCGAGCTGGATGTCGGAGGCGAGCACCGGGTCGGTCGGTGCCAGCGCCGCGCCGAGCAGCAGCGCGGTGGCGAGGCCCAGCCCGAAGATCGTCTGGCCGGCGAAGGTCAGCGCCACGATCGTCAGCGGCATGGCGACGAGCAGCAGCCGCCAGGTCAGGTTCCACCTCTTCCAGCCGATCGGCCGATCGATCTTCAGCCCCGCTCCCATCAGGGAGACGATCACGATCAGTTCGGACGCCTTTTCGACCAGCACGGGCGTCTTGGCCGGGTGCGGCGCGTAGCCGGCGAAGACCGTCCAGCTGAACACCGCCATGCCGATGCCGACGCACAGGATCGGCAGCGACAAGGGCAGCTTGCGCAGCACCAGCGGCAGCCAGGCGACCAGCAGGATGAGGCCGCCCAGCCCCAGCAGGATGGGGATGTAGAAGCGGACGATGTCGAAAGCGGCGGCCGGGGGCATCTGAGGTTAACGCGCGAAATGAAAATCCTCCCCGGGACGGGGAGGGGGACCATGCGCAGCATGGTGGAGGGGGCCCTCGGTTAGATGGAGAAGTCAGGGGCCCCCTCCACCACGCCGCTGCGCGTCGCGGTCCCCCTCCCCGTTCCGGGGAGGATCGACTTAATGCGCTGCGCCCCAGCTGGCGCCGTGGCCGATCTCGACGCCCAGGGGCACGCTGAGCCTGACCGCCGGCTCGGCGGCTGCCGCCATGACGTCGCGAATGACTGCCCCCGCTGAGTCCACGTCGCGCTCGGGCAGTTCGAAGACGAGTTCGTCATGCACCTGCAGCAGCATGCGGACATTGGGCAGGCCGGCCTGCTCCAGCGCCGGCACCATCTTCACCATCGCACGTTTGATGATGTCGGCGCTGGTGCCCTGGATCGGCGCGTTGATCGCGGCGCGTTCGGCGCCCTGCCGCTCGTGCATGACCTTGGACTTGATGCGCGGAAAATGAGTCTTCCGGCCGAACAGGGTCGTGGTGAAGCCCTTCTCCCGCACGCTTTCGAGCGTTTCGGCGATGTAGCGGTTGATGCCCGGGAAGCGCTCGAAATAGCGGTCGATCATCGCCTGGGCCTCGTCGGCCGTGGTGCCAAGCCGGCCCGCCAGGCCCCAACGCGAAATGCCGTAGAGGATCGCGAAGTTGATCGTCTTGGCGCGGCCGCGCGTGTCGCGATTGACTTCGCCGAACAGTTCGGTCGCCGTCATCGCGTGGATGTCCTCGCCCGCCGCGAAGGCTTCGCGCAGCTGCGGCACGTCCGCCATGTGCGCCGCAATGCGCAGCTCGATCTGGCTATAGTCGGCCGAGAGGATGACGTTGCCCGGCTCCGCAACGAAGGCATCGCGGATCTGGCGTCCGGTTTCGGTGCGGATCGGGATGTTCTGCAGATTGGGCTCGGTTGACGACAGCCGCCCGGTTTGCGCGCCGGTGAGCGAATAGCAGGTGTGGACGCGGCCGGTGTCCGGGCTGATCTCCTGCTGCAGCGCGTCGGTGTAGGTGGATTTGAGCTTGGTTAGCTGGCGCCAGTCGAGCACGCGCTGCGCCACCGGCACACCGTCGGCGGCGAGCCGCTCCAGCTCGTTCACGTCGGTCGAATAGACGCCCGACTTGCCTTTGCGCCCGCCCTTCAGTCCCATCTGCTCGAAGAGGATGTCGCCGAGCTGCTTGGGACTGCCGATGGTGAAGCGCTGCCCGACCATCTCGAAGATCTCGGCCTCGATACCCGCAATCTGCTGGGCGAAGTCGCCGGACAGCCGGGACAGTTTCTCGCGGTCGACCTTGATACCGGCGCGCTCCATCGCCGTGATTACCGGGACCAGCGGCCGATCGACCATCTCGTAGACGCCGGTCGCCTGCTCGGCCGAGAGCCGCGGCTTCAGCCGCCGCCACAGCCGCAGCGTCACGTCCGCATCCTCCGCGGCGTAGCGGGTGGCGTCGTTCAGCGGGACCTGGTTGAACTTCAGCTGCGCCTTGCCGCTGCCGACCACGTCCTTGAAGGCGATGCAGCTGTGGTTGAGGTGCGTGGCGGCGAGTTCGTCCATGCCATGGCCGTGCAGCCCGGCATCCAGGTCGAAGCTGATGACGATCGTGTCGTCGAACGGCGCGATGTGGATGCCGTGCCGGGCGAGCACGCACAGGTCGAACTTGATATTGTGCCCGATCTTCAGGACCGACGGGTCTTCGAGCAGCGGCTTCAGCCGCGCGATCGCGGCGTCGAACGGGATCTGCTGCGGGAAGTCGCCGCCGAGCAGGTCGCCGCCACCATGGCCGAGCGGGATGTAGCAGGCCTTGTTGGGCTCGAGCGCGAGGCTGACGCCGACCAGACCGGCATGGACCTGGTCCTTGCTGTCCGTTTCGGTGTCGACGGCGATGAAGCCCTGCGCGCGCGCCGCCTCCACCCAGCGGTCGAGATCCTCCAGCGACAGGATCGTCTCATAGCCGTCGTGATTACAGGGCGGGTCGGGCGGCAGCTCGACCGAGGTGGGCGCCTCCGCAGGCGCATCGCTGACGCTTGCCAGCCGGTTGAGCAGGGTGCGAAAGCCGTGATGCTCCAGGAACGCGCGGAGCGGCGCTTCCGGGATGCCCTGCAACTCCATCTCTTCGAGCGGGTGCACCAAAGGCACGTCGCACTTCAGCTTCACCAGCTCGCGGGACAGTCGCGCCGCCTCGGCATGCTCGATCAGATTGTCGCGCAACTTGCCCGGCTTCATCGACGGCGCGGCCGCCAGCACGCCTTCCAAATCGCCATGTTCCACGATCAGCTTCGACGCGGTCTTGGGGCCGACGCCGGGCACGCCAGGCACATTGTCGACGCTGTCGCCCATCAGCGCGAGCACTTCGCCGAGCTTATTGGGCGGCACGCCAAATTTCTCGACGACATGCTCGGCGCCCAGCCGGCGGTTGTTCATCGTGTCATAGAGATCGAGCCCGGGCTCGATCAGCTGCATCAAATCCTTGTCGGAGCTGACGATCGTCACCGACCAGCCCTGCGCCAGCGCCGCTTTGGTATAGGACGCGATCAGGTCGTCCGCCTCCACTCCTTCCTCTTCGAGGCACGGCATCGAAAAGGCGCGGGTCGCATCCCGGATCATCGGGAATTGCGGCTTCAGGTCCTCGGGCGGCGGCGGTCGGTGCGCTTTATAGTCGCTGTACATGTCGTTGCGGAACGACTTGGCCGAGGCGTCGAAGATCACCGCCATGTGGGTCGGCCCCTCGGCCTTGTGCAGCTCGTCGGCGAGCTTCCAGAGCATCGTCGTATAGCCATAGACGGCGCCCACCGGCTCGCCGTGCCGGTTGGTCAGCGGCGGCAGCCGGTGATAGGCGCGGAAGATATAGCCGGAGCCGTCGACCAGATAGAGATGAGGCATGGCGTCCGAATAGCGGCGCGCCATGCGACGCGCCAGCCGCCTTCCCCCCAAGGCCCGCGCGCTTTAGCTTCAGCCATGTGAGAGAGGCAGAACAGGGATTCGCGCCGGACGATCTGCTGGCGGCGCTCCGCCAAAGCGAAGAGCGGCTGCGGCTGATCCAGGCCGCCGCCCGCATCGGCAGCTTCGACTGGGACATGACGAGCGGCCGCATCCACCGGTCGCCCGAATATCTCGAGATCCAAGGCTTGCCCGCGGACGCGCCGCTGACCGGCGTCTATGCCGATACCTGGCTCGAACGCGTGCATCCGGACGACCGAGCGCAGGTCCTTGCCTGGTCCAGCGAAGATTTTGCCGCGCCATGCGACTTTGCGCGCGAGTATCGCATCGTACGGCCCGATACCGGCGAAACGCGCTGGATCAACAGCCGCGGCCGAGTGGAAGGCGACACCAAGGGCCAGCCGACCCGCATGGTCTGTGCCCAGACCGACATCACCGATCGCAAGCTGGGCGAGCTGCGCAGCCGCTACATGGCCGAGCTTGCGGAGCTGCTCCGCCAGTCACAATCGCCGCGCGCGGCGATGCATTCCGCCTGCGCCCATCTCGGCGGCTATCTGGGGGCAACCTTCGTCGGCTTCGGTGAGATCGCCGAAGGTATGACGCATGTCGAGGTCGTCACCGACTGGGCGAGCGGGGGTAAGCCAAGCCGGGCTGGCCGCTATCCGCTCGACTTGTTCGGTGAGGAGGTGCTCGGCAGGCTCAAGTGCGGCGAGCCGTTCGCGCTGGACGATCTGGTGCCTTGGGTCGGTCCGCAGCCCTATGGCACCCGCGCCGTTCTCGAAATCCCGGTGCTTCGCGCCGGCGATCTGATTGCAGTGTTGGCGATCTTCCAGGACGAGCCGCGCCATTGGACGGATCACGAGATCGGTATCGCTAGGCTCACCGCCGAGCGGATCGACGAAGCCGTCCGACGCGCCCGCGCGGAGGAGGCGCTTCGCCAGAGCGAAGAGCGCATGCGGCTGGCGATCGCCGGCACCGGGCTCGGCTATTACGATCTCGACCTTCAGACGGGCGAGGGCATCTGGTCCGACACCGCCTTCAACATGCTGGGACTGCCGGCAGGCTCCGACCAGCGGGCGAGCGTGGCCATGTGGGTCTCCACGCTGCACCCAGATGATCGGGAGGCGGTGGCGGCTGCCCATGCCAAGGCGGCCGAACGCGGCGGGCCATGGGAGCTGGAGCATCGCGTCGTTCAACGGTCCACCGGCGCGACGCGTTGGCTGCACACTTTCGGGCAGTTCATCGGCGCGCCAGGTAGCCGACGCTCGGTCGGTGTTGTCGTCGATGTCACCGACCGCAAAGAAGCGGAACTGCGCCGCGCCATCCTGCTGCGCGTGTCGGATCGACTGCGCGGCGCCACCGACGTGCAGGCAGCAACCAACGATATCGCCGAGATGCTCGCCCGCGAACTGGCCGTGGACACCGTAGGGTTCGTCCAGATCGATCCGCAGCGAATGCAGGCCACTATCTTGTCAGGTTTCACGACCCGCGAGCGGCCAGACTCGTTGAGCGTTGAGATCGGGCCGGAGCGGGGACCTTTGCGGGGCGCGTCCGTGCTGGATCTTGCGCATGGTCGGACGTTTCGGCTCGCCGACGCGGCAACAGATCCGCGCACACGCGACAAAGCCAGCGAGATCGAGGCGGCGAGCGGCGCCATGGCCGCGATTCATGTGCCGATGATGCGCGAAGGCGGCATCGGCGCGGTCCTGTTTCTACACTCGGCCGAACCGCGCGACTGGACCGATGCCGAAGTACGCCTCGTCGAGGAAGTGGCGGCGCGCACTTGGGAGGCGGTCGAGCGCATCCGCGCCGAGATTGCCGTCCGCGAGACCAACCGGAATCTTGCGGAGCAAGTCGCGGTGGCGGTGGCCGAGCGGGAGTCCGCGCTGGCGCAGCTCCACCAGGCACAGAAGCTGGAGACCATCGGCCAGCTGACCGGCGGCATTGCGCACGACTTCAACAATCTGTTGACGCCCATCACTGGCGCACTCGACCTGATCCGGCATCGCGTGGCCGATCAGGACGCTCGCCTAGCGAAGCTGGTCGACGGAGCCTTGCAGTCTGCCGACCGCGCGCGCGTGCTGGTGCAGCGGCTATTGAGCTTCGCCCGCCGCCAGCCCCTCCAGCCGGTCGCGATCAACCTTGCCGAATTGCTCGACGGCATGCGCGACCTGATCGCGAGCTCGGCGGGACGCGGGATCGAGTTGTGCATCGATGCGCCATCTGCACTGCCGCCCGCGATTGCCGACCCCAACCAGCTCGAACTTGCCATCTTGAACCTGTGCGTGAACGCGCGCGATGCGATGCCGCAGGGCGGGCAGCTTGCCATCCGCGTCGTCGGCGAGACCGATCCCGAGCGGGCCGATCTCGCGCCCGGCGACTATCTGCGCATTTCGGTTCAGGACAGCGGCATCGGCATGGACGAGGAAACGCTGCGTTTGGCGGTCGAGCCGTTTTTCTCGACCAAGCCGAAGGAGCGTGGCACCGGGCTCGGCCTGTCGATGGTCCATGGCCTCGCGGGACAGCTGGGCGGTGCCCTGGCGATCGACAGTGCGCCCGGCAAAGGCACATGCGTCGACCTGTGGCTGCCCGCCGCGGCGGCGCCCGCCATCGCCAAAGCGCCATCGCCGGTCGAAGCCGTGGACGCGCTGCCGTCGCTGAAGGTTCTGCTCGTCGACGATGAGGAGCTGGTGCGGTCGGGAACGGCGGAGATGCTGCGCGATCTCGGCCACGAAGTGGACGAGGCGGCGAGCGGCCGCGAAGCGCTGGCACGCCTGGACGGCACCCGTTACGACGCTTTGGTCACCGACTATATGATGCCCGGCATGGATGGCGGCCAGCTCGCCGCCCGCGCGCGGGAGATCGCGCCGGAGATGGCGGTGTTGCTGATCACCGGCTTCATCGGATCGGCCGAGCATGCCGAGCATCTGCCGCGTCTGGCCAAGCCGTTCGCGCGCGGGGAGCTGAGCAACGCACTCGCGAAGGTCATGGCGATGGCCGGCTGACCATATCGCGCGCGGAACGTATTGCCGCTTCGCACGCTTCTGCTTCGAAGAAGAAGCGGGAGTTGTTCTTGGCACCCAACAGCATGCGCGCCGCGGTCGTGACCGGACCGGGACGGATCGAAGTCGAACATGTGCCGATGCCGGTGCCGGACCCCGGCCAGGTGCGGGTCAGGATCGAAGGGTGCGGCGTCTGTGCGTCCAACCTGACGCCCTGGTCCGGCCCTGAATGGATGGAGTTTCCGACCAAGCCAGGCGATCTCGGCCATGAAGGCTGGGGCTTTATCGACGCGGTTGGCGACGGCGTGTCCAGCGTCGATGTCGGCGATCGTGTGGCCGCCCTCTCCTACAAATCCTACGCGGAATATGACATCGCCGACGCCGATGCGGTCGTGAAGTTGCCGGCGGAGCTGGCCGATGCGCCCTTTCCCGGCGAGCCGCTCGGCTGCGCGTTCAACATCTTCCGCCGATCGGACATTCAGGCGGGCCAGACGGTCGCGATCGTCGGCATCGGCTTTCTCGGCGCCCTGCTCACGCGGCTCATTACCGATGCCGGCGCGCGGGTCATCGCGATCTCGCGCCGCGACGAGTCGCTGCAGGTGGCGCGCGACATGGGCGCGGCCGAGACCGTGCCGATGGACGATCACCAGCGCATCATCGAACGCGTGAAGGACCTGACCGATGGCCGCTTTTGCGAGCGCGTGATCGAAGCCGTCGGCAAGCAATGGCCGCTCGACCTGGCCACCGAGCTGACCGGCGAACGCGGCAAGCTGATCGTCGCCGGCTATCATCAGGACGGGCCGCGTCAGGTGAATATGTGGCTGTGGAACTGGCGCGGCATCGACGTGATCAATGCCCATGAACGCGATCCCAAGGCCTATATCGCCGGGATCAGAGAGGCAGTGGACGCGATCGCTTCCGGCCGGCTCGACCCGTCGAAACTCTATACGCACCGCTATCCGCTCGACCGGCTGGGCGAGGCGCTGGACGCGACGCGCGACCGACCCGACAACTTCATCAAGGCGCTGGTGACCTTCTGATGCGACTGGGTTTCCTGGGGACCGGCTGGATCGGCCGGCACCGCATGCAGGCAATGATCAAAACCGGCACGATCGAAGCGGTCGCCTTTGCCGATCCTTCGGACGAGATGGCGGCGGAAGCGGCCCAGCTCGCGCCAAAAGCCGAACGGGTCGAGGGCCTGGACACGTTGCTGGCCCGCAATCTCGACGGCATCGTCATCGCCACGCCAAGCGCCCTTCATGCCGAACAGTCGATCCAGGCACTGGAGGCGGGCATCGCCGTCTTCTGCCAGAAGCCGTTGGGCCGGAGCGCCGCCGAGGTGCAGGCGGTGGTGGACGCCGCGAAGAAGGCGGACCGGCTGCTCGGCCTCGACCTGTCCTATCGCCACACGGAAGGCATGCGGCGCATCCGGGAGCTGCTACAGGCCGGTGAGCTCGGGCGGGTGAGCGCCGTCGATCTGATGTTTCACAACGCCTATGGGCCGGGGAAGAGCTGGTTCTTCGACCCCGCCCAGTCGGGCGGCGGCTGCGTAATCGATCTAGGCGTGCACCTGGTCGACCTGTCGCTCTGGGCGCTCGACTTTCCGGAGGTGGCCGATGTGCAGGCGCGACTGCTCGCGAAAGGTCAACCGCTCGGACCGGGCCAGTGCGAGGATTATGCCGTTGCCACGATCACCCTGGCGGATGGCCGGGTGATCAGCCTCGCCTGTTCGTGGAACCTGCCGGCCGGACGCGATGCGATCATCGGTGCCAGCTTCTATGGCGAAGGCCAGGGTGCCGCGCTGCGCAACGTGAATGGCTCCTTCTTCGATTTCGTCGCCGAACGCTATCGCGGCACCGCCGCCGAAACGCTGGCGAGCCCGCCCGACGATTGGGGCGGACGCGCCGCCGCCGACTGGGCGCGACGCCTCGCCGCGGGTGAACGCTTCTCGGGCGAGGCGGAGCGCTTCGTCGATGTCGCTCATGTGCTGGACCGCATCTACGGTCTTTAAGCGAGAGCGCAGAGTTCCTTGACCAGCTTGGCCGCGACCGCCGCCGTCATGCCGTTCAGGTCGCGATCGGGGTTGAGCTCGACCACGTCACCGCCGACGATCGGCCCGTTCACGCGTGCCAGGACGTCGAGCAACTGGCGCACGCTCAGCCCGCCCGGCTCATGGTGGGAGACGCCGGGTGCACAGGCCGGGTCGAGCCCGTCCAGGTCGATCGAGATGTAGAGCGGGGCAGCCGGAGTCGGCACCGCAGCGGCGGCGAAGTCGCGCATCGGCACGATCTCCACCCCGAAGCGCGCCGCCTGCTCGCGCTGGTGTGCGTTCAGCGTGCGGATGCCGACCTGTACCAAGCGGGTGGCGAGACCTTCCTCCATGACCCGCGCGAAAGGCGAAGCGTGCGAGCGCCGGTTGCCGCCGAGCTCGTCATAAAGATCGGGGTGGGCGTCGAAATGGAGGATGTTGACCGGCCCGTGCACCGCCGCGATCCCGCGTAGGACCGGATAGGTGACGGCGTGGTCGCCACCCAGCAGGATCGGCGTCGCCCCGTCGCGGCATGCCTGAGCCACCGCCGCTTCGATCCGGGGATCGTCCGCAGAACTTTCGTCGAGCGGCAGGTCGCCCGCGTCCTCGACGGCGATGTCCTGGACCAGCTCGCGACCGGATTCCGTCGCGAGATTGCCCATGTCGGAGAACAGCGCGGCGCGGATATGGCCCGGTGCCTTCGCCGGGCCGCGCAGGAAGCTGGAGTTCACATCGGTGGGTAGGCCGATCAGGCGCACAATGGACATGGCGCCCCCCTACCCCGCGAATTGCAGCGCGACGAGAGCCGTCGCCAGCGCCCCGGCGGCGGCCATGCGGCGGGCACCGAACCCTTCCTTCAGCAGCAGCGCGCCCATGGCCGCCGCGAACACGACCGACGTTTCCCGAAGAGCGGACACCTTCGCCGCGTCGATCAGCGACATCGCGTAGAGCGAACTGCCGAAAGAGAAGATCGACAGGGCTCCGGCCGTCACGGCGGAGCGCCATTGCGGACGAATCGCCGCCAGCAACTGCCCCCGGCGCAGCAGCAGCGCCGCAGAGGTCACGCATATCCAGTCCACCAGGAACAGCCAGACGATGAAGGTAAGCGGATCGGCCGCCAGCCGGACGCCGCGCGCATCGGTGGCGTTGTAGAGCGACACGCCCACTGCCGTGAGGCCGGCCCAGATGAGCGCGGCACCGTCAGGATGGTCGCGGAGGCGAGATCCACGCGGCGGCAGGGCAAAGGCGATGATTGCGGCCGTCGCGCCGCCCAGCGCCAGCCACTCGATCACATTCAGCCGCTGGCCCAGGAAGGCCCAGGCCGTGGCCGCCGTCAGCAGCGGCGCCAGGCCGCGCATCACCGGGAAGACCAGCGACAATGCGCCGCGGCTCATCGCCTGCACCAGGCACATCTGGTAGAAGAAGTGCGCCGGCATCGCGAGCGCGAGTGCGCCGATCACCTTACCGTCGGGCAGCGGCACGAACAATGCGGCGGGCGCGATCAGCAGGGCTGCCGAGCAGGACAGGATCGCCCGGCCAACAAGAATGTCCGCCCCGATCTTCACTGCGAGATTGGCCGACGCCAGGGTCACGGCCGAGAACAGGCCGAGCAGCACCGCCAGCAACTCTGCGCTCATCGGCTGGTCACCATCCGCGACCCGTAGGATGCCACAGTTGATTACGCCAGCGTAACTGTCTGCAACGCAACATTTACTTTAGTTCCCTAGATTGCCTCAACTCGTCGCATTTGCCGGCGGGCGGCGCTTGCCGGGACTGGTGTGCTTCGGCAAGGCGTCAGGAAATCAGTCCGGGGGGACGGATCGGGCATGTTCGAGTTCGCAGCGTTCACTTATGGCGTCCTGGCCAGCTTCGTGCTCGCCAGTATCAGCAACAACAAGCGGGCGGAGCGCTCCAATCCGCGCATCCTCACCCTGTTCGGCTGGGGGCTGATGGCCTTTTCGATGACTCTGTCGGTGCTGCTCACCGGCTTCATCGCCTATCGCACAATCGGCGGCGAGACGCTGCTCTGAGGCAACCCACCACGCAGAGCGGCGTTCAGGGGGGATGAAACACGCCCTCATTCTCGCCGCCCTGGTTTCGCTCGCCGCCTGCGCGGGCCGCGCGTCCGATCAGGCCGAAGCGCAGGCCGACAAGCTCGACAATGCCGCCGAACAGAGCACGCCGGAGGCCGCCGAAGTGCTAGAGCAGCAGGCAGATGCCATTCGCGACAATGGTGCTGCGGGCGCCCCCGGCCAGCCCGGATCGTCGGTCCAGCAGGCAATGGACAAGGCCGGCGAAGCGCAGGCCACCAATGCCGCGGGCGCAGCCCCCATGCCCGCCGCCACGCCGCCTTCGAAGCAGGCGGTGCCACACGGGGCCGAGAAGGGAACTCCGCCGCCTAAGACGGAGGCGCACTGAGCCTCAGCGGCAGGGCGAGGTTCCGCTCCGGTTATTGCTGCCCCACAGCCGCCAGGATTTGGTGTCCACGTGAAAACGCGTGCCGGTATAGAAGCCGAGCCCGAAGCCGGCCGACCGTCCGGTCGCGCTCGCATGTAGCGCGCACAGCCGTGAGAAGAGCTGCCGGCGGGTGATGCGGGTCGTCGGAACCAGGTCCACACCCCAGAAGCCGAGATGCGCGCTCTGCGGCGCACCGGCCGCGCAATGGTTCAGACGCGGGTTGCGATAACCCGAGACAGCCTCGACTGGTCCCACGCGCGGACGGACCTGGTCGCGAATGAAGCGCAGGCTGGGCACGATCCGGCCCCAGGTGCCGGGGGGCGGCACTTCGAACGGGGTACCGCAAGTTCGCCACGCGCTTGCGGTGCGCAGGATCTGCTGGGTCGGCAGCACCCCCGCAACCCCGAAGCGGCGGAGAAAGGCTTCGAAGGCTCGCACACGCACCCGGTTCGGGCCCTTGCCCATCCAGGCGCGATACTCGGCCGCGCCAGGCGCCGATTGGGCCAAGGCAGGCGTGGCCACCAGGGCCGCTAGAAGCAGGAGGAGCCTCCGGAGCATCGCTTCCGATAAATCGGAACGCGCCATTCCGATCCCTTTGTCGCCGACCAACGCCCATCCGCCTTCGCCGAATGCGGCTTGAATGGCGGCCCCACGCCTCTAATCTCAGCATCGCAAGGGGCAGGAGTAAGAAGCATGGCAACTACCGCCACGGTCGAAGAGAGCGGCCTCGTCCTCACGCCGCCCGATCCCGTTCCCGTCGTCGCCCCGGAAAAGGCGGCGGGCCTGGTTCCGCTGGAAGAGAAACAAAAGACCGAACTCGAAAAGCGCGTCGACAGCTTCGTCGACGAGCTCATCGCGCAGGACGTCAACAGCCCCGAGTTCGGCAAGCGCGTCGATTCGATCACCGCGCTCGGCCAGCGCGAGATCAAGGCGGCGGCCGGCGAGAGCAACCGCTTCCTCGACCGACCGGTCCGCGCGATGGACCAGGAGTCGGGCGTCGGCACCGATCTTGCGGAACTGCGGCGGACGATCGAGGACCTGGACCCCTCATCGCGCGGCGACCTCTTCACCAAGAAGAAGCTGTTCGGCATCATCCCGTTCGGCAACAAGCTGCGCAACTATTTCGACAGCTATAGCTCGGCCCAAGGCCATATCGCCGCGATCCTCAGCCGCCTCGCCAAGGGCAAGGACGAGCTGCTGATGGACAATGCCGCGATCACGGTCGAACGGCAGAAGCTCTGGGCCGCGATGGGCCGGCTCGAACAGATGATCCACATGTCGAAGACGCTGGATCAGAAGCTGGAGGACAAGGCGAACGAGCTGGACGCGACCGACCCCGCCAAGGCCAAGGCGATCCGCGAATCCGCGCTCTTCTATGTCCGCCAGCGCACCCAGGATCTGCTGACCCAGATGGCGGTGACGGTGCAGGGCTATCTCGCCCTCGATCTCGTCAAGAAGAATAATGTCGAGCTGATCAAGGGTGTCGATCGGGCCTCGACCACGACGGTCTCGGCGCTGCGCACGGCGGTCACGGTGGCGCAGGCGCTGACCAACCAGCGGCTGGTGCTGGAGCAGATCACCGCGCTCAACACGACCACCGCCAACATCATCGATTCGACCGGCAAGCTGCTGAAGACGCAGACCGCGCAGATCCACGAGCAAGCAGCGTCCTCGACCATTCCCCTGGAGGTGCTCAGCCGCGCGTTCCAGAATGTCTATGACACGATGGATTCGATCGACACTTTCAAGGTGAAGGCGCTGGAATCGATGAAGACGACGGTCAATGCGCTGTCGAACGAGGTCGAGAAATCGCGAGGCTATATCGCCCGGGCAGAAGGTGCCGAGCAGGGGCAAGCCTCCCCGCTCCAGCCTTTGGACGTGGGTTAAGACCGGCACATGAACTCGGACCTGATCATTTCCAAGGCCGAAGAGCTGATCCGCCGGGCTTCGCCGGAAGGGCGTGCGGCCGCCCGCCGCCGGCACGAGCGGCGGAAGGCGCGCGCCGCACGGATGATGCGGCGCATGTTCTTCGTGACGCTCGCCATCCTGGTTGGTGCGGTGGTCTGGGGCATGATCAGCCCGATCGGCGGCGTCGGCGTGATGGCGGTGGCGCTCGCCACAGTGCTCGCCTGGGTCGGCGTGATCCTGTTCACCGCCGAGCCGGTCGCCAAGGCAGAGGAACTGCCGCAGGTGCCATTGAAGGCGCTCCCGGCGCGCACCGAGCAATGGCTGGAAAGTCAGCGACTCGCCTTGCCGGCCCCGGCCAATCGCCTGATCGACCAGATCGGCGTACGCCTGGAGGGACTCGCTCCGTGCGTGCAGATGCTCGACGAACGCGAGCCCGCCGCCGCCGAAGTCCGCCGCCTGATCGGCGAGGAGCTGCCGGAACTGGTGCGCGGCTATCAGCGGGTGCCGCAGCCGCTGCGCCGCCAAGGCCCGGATACGCAACTGGTCGAGGGCTTGCGCGTCGTCGAAAGCGAACTCGGCCGGATGACCGAGCAGCTGGCCAGCGGGCAGCTCGACAAGCTCGCTACCCAAGGCAAGTATCTCGAGCTGAAATATCGGGGTGAGGCGGGGGACGCCTAGCGCTTCCGCGCGGCTAGAAAGACCGGGCGAGCGCCGCGATGGCAATCAGCAATGCGAGACCGGCACCGCCAGCCACAAACCAGAACAGCCGCTGCCAATAGGTCAGCTTCGCCACCAGCAACTGGTTGGTCCGCGCCAGCTCGGTCAGCAACTCGCTCGCCTGCCCCAGGTCGCGCCGCAGATCGGCATTGTCCTCGATCAGCCGTGTCACTTCCGACTTGAGGCCGGCGAGCGGGTCGGGCTGCGCCGGTATCAGCAACGTGGTGCTGCCGCCGCGCACATCGCGCGCCAGCTGCTGCGCCTTGTCGACCAGCCCCGGCGCCAGGTCGATCACCTGCGCCCACGGCACCTTCGCCAAAGCCGAGAAAAACGCCGTCGCCAAAAGTCTCCCTCACCGGTGGGACAAACCATAGCCGGGCGACAGGGTCAGGAAAGCGGATTTTCGGAAACACTGGATGCCCCGCGAGGATTCGAACCTCGATTGACGGAGTCAGAGTCCGTAGTCTTACCTTTAGACGACGGGGCACCGAGAGGCGGGCGATCTAGGTTTTCGGGCGCCCGCTGTCAACGTCAGCCGGCGGTGCCGCCGTCCTTGAGCAGGCCGAGCGTGCGCAGCCGGCGATTCAGGTATTCCTGGCTGCTCAGCGGCTCGGGATAGCGGTTGGGATTGTCCGCAGTGATGCAGCCGGGCAGCGTCTCGATGACGAAATCGGGCGCGGGATGGAGGAAGAAGGGCATCGAATAACGCGAATGCCCGCGACGCTCCGGCGCCGGATTGACGACGCGGTGGGTCGTCGAGGGCAGCACATGGTTGGTCAGCCGCTGCAGCATGTCGCCCACGTTCACGACCATCGCGCCTTCCGGCGGCGAGACGGACAGCCAGCGCCCGTCGCGATCGAGCAGCTGCAGCCCGGCTTCCTCCGCGCCGAGCAGCAGCGTGATGAGATTGATATCCTCATGCGCCCCGGCGCGCACGCCCGGCGCCTCGGGCGACACCGGCGGATAATGGAGTAGCCGCATCACGCTGTTCCCGTCCCGGACAGGCGTCACGAACCAGTCCGCGTCGAGGCCGAGATAGCGGGCGATTGCCGACAGCAGCTTGGCGCCGGCGCGGTCGAACTCCGCATAGAGTGCAAGGAAGGTCTCGCGAAAGCCGGGCACTTCTTCGGGCCAGACATTGGGCGGCATGACGTCGCCATAGCGGTGGCCCGCCGGCAGCTCCCGCCCGACATGCCAGAACTCCTTGAGGTCGTTCTCGGTGGCGCCTTTGGCGGTCTCGATCCCGAACGGCGTATAGCCCCGCGCGCCTGCCTTGCCGGGGATGTGGTATTTGGCCTTCACTTCGGTCGGCAGGTCGAAGAACGCCTTGGTAAGCGCCCAGGCGCGGTCGATCAGGCCGGCATCGATGCCATGATCCTGGATCACGCCAAAGCCGAAGCGCTGGAATGAGGCACCGAACGCCTGGGCGAAACCGTCGGGATCGGCCGATTGAGTCGCAAGCGACAGCGCGTCGAGCGTGGGAGTCGGAGTGTCGAGCATGGCTCCACTCTAGATCACTGGCGCGACCGGCCCAAGCCCGTGTTTTTCCGGACGGCGAACAAAATGCGGGGATGATCCTTGCTTCGACCTCGTGCTTCAACAGCGTCGGTCCCTTGGCGAAGCGAGGTCAGAGGGGCTGGCGACGTCGACAGGAACCGAGCGTCACGCGAGGCCGTTTCAGTCGCAGCTTCAAAGGAGAATGCGATGGACGGGCGGGTTCAACCGAAAGCGACCGATGGCGATCTGGAAGGTCTCGACGAGTCGCAGCGTGCCGAACTGCACGAATATGAAGGCGGCGGTCCGAGCGACGGCCTGGTGCTGACCGATATGGCGCGCGATCGCGGCGAGGATTTCGTCGAAGACGATCGGACCAGCGAGATCATGCCGGAAGAGGTGGACGCGCTCGGCATGTCCATTTTGTCTCCGGAAGATCTCGGCAACGAGGTTCTCGACGGCGATGTCGATGCGGAGCTGAACGATGACCTCGACGACGAAATCTGACGAGGAAAGCCCGGCGTCGACGGCGCCGGGCTATGGCGACCAAGGGCCCGCCGGGGCTGGTCGCACTCAGAAACAGGAAGACGCCGCCGAGACCGAAGACGGCCCCGGCGGCGACGAGTGAATTAGCGCGCGACGCAACGCTGACGCGCACTGCTCCTCTGCACCTCGCGGCCAAGCAGCGCGCCAGCGGCGGCGCCGGCCACCGTGCCGAGCGTGCGATTGCGGCCGCCGTCGATCGCGCGGCCAGCCAGCGCACCCACCGCACCGCCGACGATCAATCCGGTCGTGCCGTTCGGACGGCGGCAATAGATGCGGCCGTCCTTGCCGCGCCACGTGCGATATGCAGCCTCGACACTATCGGTCGGAATGGTGGTGGCGGGAACGGCCAGTGCCGCAGCGCTCAGCGCGATCATCATCTTGCGCATGGGAAATCCTTTCAGTCGTTGCGATCCCGCACTGAAACGCGGCCCCTCGGGCCCGGTTTCATGAACAGAAAACAACGAGCATTAACCAGCGGCGATAAGGGCCGCTTTACCGTGTCGTGCGAGGAACGGCCGCAAAGGAGCGCTTTGCATGACCACTCTTCCGCTGCCCGACGCAATGAGCCTGCTGCAGGCGGCCGGCGCGCTCTGCCTGATCGCGCTGATCGCCCGCCGTCGCGCCGTCCGCCGGGGCGACTGGGAAGGCGCCGCCGCCAAGCTGAGCGGACGCGTGCGCGAGGACGAACTCGCCTAAATCTCTGCTGGGGATTACGCGGCGATCAAGCCGGCGCGTTGGTTGCGGGGGCAGGATTTGAACCTGCGACCTTCAGGTTATGAGCCTGACGAGCTACCGGGCTGCTCCACCCCGCGCCAACTGTGGCGAACGGCCGAAGCGGTTCGCGGGAACATGTGAATGGGTTTGTTGATATTGCGGCGGCTTTAAAGCCTGGCGACGCCCTACTCTTCCATCGCTTGAGCGATAGTACCATTGGCGCAGTCTGGTTTCACGTCCGAGTTCGGGATGGGATCGGGTGGGTCACAGACGCTATGGCCACCAAGCTATAGAGCCGCCGCAAAAGGATTTCGGCCAAAGGCTCTCCCGAGCATGTCGAGGGATGGTGCTTTGGCCGAGGATTGGCTTCGCCAAAAGTGGAGGCGAAGTCATTGATCGATGCCCGTGCATACAGGTGCTGAGGTCATATCCACTT
>NZ_JABEPR010000006.1 GCF_013044515.1 Sphingomonas sp. ID1715 | reverse complement strand
GGCTGCTGGCACGGAGTTAGCCGGGGCTTATTCTCCCGGTACTGTCATTATCATCCCGGGTAAAAGAGCTTTACAACCCTAAGGCCTTCATCACTCACGCGGCATTGCTGGATCAGGCTTTCGCCCATTGTCCAATATTCCCCACTGCTGCCTCCCGTAGGAGTCTGGGCCGTGTCTCAGTCCCAGTGTGGCTGATCATCCTCTCAGACCAGCTAGAGATCGTCGGCTTGGTAGGCCTTTACCCCACCAACTACCTAATCTCACGCGGGCTCATCCTCAGGCGATAAATCTTTGGTCTTACGACATCATCCGGTATTAGCTTCAGTTTCCCGAAGTTATTCCGAACCCAAGGGCAGATTCCCACGCGTTACGCACCCGTGCGCCACTAGACCCGAAGGTCTCGTTCGACTTGCATGTGTTAGGCATGCCGCCAGCGTTCGTTCTGAGCCAGGATCAAACTCTCAAGTTTGATGTCCGATCTGCAATCAGGAGGAATAGTCCCAACCACAAACCGCTCATTCCTAGGAGCCTGCCTGCACTTGAAGGCACCGTCAGAAACGGCACCCTCCTTACGTATGGATACGTGAAGGACATACAGACAGACTTAAGCTTTGACCGATCCAAACACGCCCAGAAGCCGTGCCAGACCGGAGCCGCCGCCCACATGTCCCTTCATCATTCATCAACAATGTCAAAGAGCCGAAAACGAAGGACAGTCGATCCTGCCCTATTGCTAGGGTGACCGATGCCCTTGTTCCGATGACCGCCTCAGTGGGGACCAGTGGTCCGCGTCGCTGCGGTGGAGGCGCATATATGGGGGTGATTCAGAGCCGTCAACCGCCGAATCCGGCCTTTCGGAACTTTTTGATTTTCCCCGTATTCTCCGCAATCAGCCATGCTCGTGGCCGCGAAGGCCGCTCCGCCCTGACCGAATCCGAGCGAATCCCGCACAGGCGCTTCATGGCCTTTCTCCGATCGCAACGCCGGCGGCCCAGCCGCTCGCCCACGCCCATTGGAAGTTATAGCCGCCGAGCCAGCCGGTCACGTCCACGGCTTCGCCGATCGCATAGAGGCCGGGCAGCTTGCGCGACTCCATCGTGCGCGACGAGAGTTCGGCCGTGCTGATGCCGCCGACGGTTACTTCGGCCTTGGCGAAGCCTTCGGTGCCATTCGGCTGGAATGTCCATCCGGCGAGGCGGGCGGCGGCGGCGCGCAACTGGGCGTCGGGAAGGTTGGCCAGTTCGCGGGTGAGGCCGAGCCGTTCGGACAGGGTATCCGCAAGACGGTCGGGCAGTGCGCGGGCGAGTTCGCTGCGAAGCGTCGCGCGCGGCGAGGTGCGCTTGGCTTCGATCAGCCAGTCGGGCGTCCGGTCCGGCAGGAAGTCAATCGCGACCGGCTGGCCGTGCCGCCAATAGCTCGACACCTGGAGAATGGCGGGACCGGACAGCCCCCGGTGCGTGAACAGGGCGGCCTCGCGGAACGACGCCTTGCCGGCGCTGGCGATCACTTCGGTGGCGACGCCGGAGAGCGTGCGGAACAGCGCCTCCTCGCCACCGAGTGTGAGCGGGACGAGCGCGGGCCGCGGCTCGACCAGCTTCAGACCGAAGCGGCGGGCGAGATCATAGGCGAAGCCGGTGGCGCCGAGCTTGGGGATGGACGGGCCGCCGGTCGCGATGACGAGCGCAGGGGCGTGCAGCACGCGGGCGCCGACCTGAACGCGGAAGCGGCCGTCGGCGTGCGCGATCTCGCCCGGCGCCTGGCCGAGCATCAGCTCGACGTCGCCTGCCGCGCATTCATCCAGCAACAGGTCGACGATCTGCCGGGCCGAACCGTCGCAGAAGAGCTGGCCCAGCGTCTTTTCGTGCCAGGCGATGCGGTGCCTTTCGACGAGGCCGAGAAAATCCTGCGGCGTGTAGCGGCCGAGCGCGGACTTGGCGAAGTGCGGATTGGCGGAAAGGTAGCGGTCGGGCGCGGTGTGGATATTGGTGAAGTTGCAGCGGCCGCCGCCCGAGATCAGGATCTTCTTGCCCGGCGCATCGGCATGTTCGACGGCGATCACGCGGCGCCCACGCTGTCCGGCCACCGCCGCGCACATCAGTCCGGCGGCACCACCGCCCAGCACCATCGCATCATAGTCGTTCACCGCGCTTCCTTTAGCCGCTGGACGCGAAGCCGCTACCAAAAGCGCCGCCACGCGTTACAGGGGCGGCATGACGAAAAGCGCGACCGACCTGATGCAGGAGATCATCTTCTCCGCCGTGATCGACTCGATCCAGGCGCTGAAGACGGCGTCCAAAGGCCTGCCTAATACCCTGTTGCGTGATCTGAACGCGATCCACGCCAATGTGACGCTCGCCGATCTGCCGGAGGATGTGCAGGCGGCAATCGCGACCAACGTGCGCGCGGCGTTCACGCGCCTGCTGAAGGAAGGCTATTCCGTGCAGCCCGGCCGCGGCACGCCCGAGCGGCGTGCGCCGGCGCCGGCGCCCGTTGTCGGACGCGGCCAAAGGCGGCCGCCGGCCCCCGGTCCCCGGCCGGGCGGCGGTCCGGGTGGACCCGGCGGTCCTGGTGGACGGCCCGGCGGACGGCGTGGTCCGCCGAAGCCGCGGAGCTGAAGAACAAGGCCCTCCCTTCCGCGACAGGCGCCCCTCGACTTCGCTCGGGGCGAGCGGGTAATATGCCGCCGTGCGGACGCTGCTTGTTTCCTTGCTATTGTTGACCTCGCTGTCGGCCTGCGCCACGGCTTCCGCCCCGCGCGGCATTGCGCCGGAGCTGGCGCGGAAGGTCACGGCGGATGCCGCCGCGCAGGTGCGCCGCTGCTACCGCACGCCCAAGATCATGGGCGAGGGGAAGCGGATCACGACGCGGCTGCATGTGCGCTATGCGCCCGATGGCACGATCCTGGGCCTGCCGACCGTCATCTCGCAGAGCGGCGTGACGCCGAGCAACCAGATCTTTGCGGACGAGATGGCCGAAGCGGCGATCGCCTCGGTTGTCCGTTGTTCGCCGCTGAAGCTGCCGCCTGAATTGTACGAGTTCGGGTGGAACAGCTTCGAGCTGACCTTCAGTCCTGCACTGAGAGGTTGATCAAATTTGTGCTCCGGCGAAGGCCGGAGCGTTGCGCCACAGGGCTCCGGCCTGCCCCGGAGCACTGCCAGAGCGGTTAATAGTCCTTCCGGTAGCGCAGCTCGACGCTGGTGCCGGAGAAGCTGCTGACCTGCGACAAGAGGCTCAGCGCCCGCGATAGTGCCACGTTGATCTGGGTCGCGGTGAAGCCCCGCGCATCGGTGATGAACTCCACATAGATGCGGTTGGAGATGTACGTGCCGGCAGCGACGGCCGTGCCGCGGCCGGTCGTCTCGTCGCCGCCCAAGATGCGGAGGCGGTCGATGCCGGCGACGGAACGTAGCTTGCCGAGCGGGTTCAGGCCGCCACCACCGCCACGCAGGCTGTTGAGCGCCGCCGCCAGCTGCACCGCCTGGATCGCCGAGATGTTGGTGAGCGATTCGCCGAACAGCGCGCGCGAGAGCAACTCGTCCTGGGGCAGCTGCGGGTTGGAGGTGAAGCTGACCTGCGGATTGAGCGCACGGCCGCCGATCACGATGGTGATCGCGGTGCCCTGCACGTCGCCGGTCGCGCGAATGTTCAGCACCGGATTGGTGCTGCCCTCGAAAGTGACGCGGCTGGTATCGTCGAGCTCGAAGCGGCGGCCGGCGAAGCTGTAGGTGCCGCGAATCACGTCGGCGCGACCGGTGAGCGCGGGAGCGGCGGACGTGCCGGTGACGCGCACATCGGCGGACCATTCGGATTCGAGCCCCATGCCGGACACGAAAATCTGGTTGTCGGCGCGCACTCGCAGGTTGAGATTGAACAAGCCGGGCAGCGGCTCGGCCTCATCTGGCTGGTTGGAGGGCGGCGGCGCGCCCTTGCGGCGCACGCCTTCCAGCACCGCGACCTCGGCCGCGCCCTGGCGAACGATCTGGTAACGCGCCTCGGGCAGCCGGACATCGCCCGAGATAGTGGCGTTGCCGCCGGCCGCCTTGACCAGCCGCACTTCGCCGCTCGCGGTGGCGCCGAGTGCATCGGAGCGGGCGAGCCGCGCCCGGTTCAGCGTGGCGCTGATGTTGATCGGGTAACCGGCAGCGGACGACAGGCCGATCGTGCCCCGGCCGGCGACCGTGCCTTCGCCCGCCTGCCCCGCAAATTCGCTGATTTCGAGCCGGTCATTGGTGAAGCGGCCGGTCAGGCGGATGTTGCGGATGCGGGTGCCGTAGCTTTCATTGACATAGCCGAGTGCGTTGGCACGGACGATGCCGGTCAGCTGCGGGCGCTGGACCCGCCCGCTGAAATCGGCGGCAAGGCCGATCGGTCCGGTCAGCTGCTGGTCGGCGATGCCGGTCAGCGACCAGAGCACGCTCGCCGGACCATTATAGCGGATGCCACCGGCAAGGGGTGCGGCGAGCAGGCGCTCCGTCCAGCTGCCGCCGGCGCCGACCGGCTGCAGCCGCGCCTGCAGCCGGCCGATCGCCACGCCGCCGCGGCGGATCACGCTGTTCAGGACGCCGCCTTCAGGCCGCAACGTGCCGAGCAGCGCGAGGTCGACCGGCTCCGACACCACCGCGGCGCCCGAGCGGGTGAAATTGTCGATATCGAGCCGCAGGTCGGCGCGCGGGAAGGCATTGCCCGCCTGCGCGAAGGTCAGGCTGCCCGTCGCGAGACCGCCCACCCCGGCGCCGGACGCAAAGGCGTTCAGCACCGACAGGTCGAGATTGTCGAAGCGGCTGCGCAGCTCCAGGCCCGGACCATAGCGGCCGGCGAGGCGCACCTGGCCCTGAGGCAGCACGATGGCGGCGGGTTCCAGCAGATAGCCCCCGCGGTCAGCCCGGATCACCGCCGGGCGAGCAAGGCGGAACTGGACCGAGTTCACCCGCCCCTGCATCGCGACGCGGTAGAGACCCGGCGACAGATCGGCATTGGCGGCGATGTTGAACGTGGCACCGCTCCGCCCGTTCGCCACCAGTGCCGCGGTGCCGCGGCCACCCTGATAGTTGATCCGGGCGCGGGCCGTCTGCACGAGCAGCGTGCCCTGTCGGACACCGGCGGCCTGCACATCAGCCACGATCAGCGGCGCCGTCGGGTAAAGCACCAGCCGCGCCTCGATCAGCGCCCGGGCGATGCGGATCGGCGGATTGGCCGGGAACACGGCGTCCACGGCGCGCGCCGAGACTTGCGCCGTCTGGATGCGGCCTTGTGCGCCGAGGCGCACAGTGCCGATGAAGCCGGAACCGTTGAGGCTCAACTGACCAGCGAACGGACCGGCCGCCGTCTGCACGACCCGTCCGGCGAAATCGATGCCGGCGAAGCGTGCCCGGCGAATATCGACTGCCAAGGGTCCGCCGCCGGCACGCACGAACAGGTCGGCACTGAACGGCCCATAGGGCGAACCGCCGCTCGCGGTGATCGCATAGCCATTGCCGGTGGATCGGATCACCGCGTCGACATCGGTCAGTTGCACGCCGATATTCGGCCGCGACGCGCGGATGCGGATTTGCGGCCGGGTGGCAGTGCCGGTGACGAGCACGGCCAGGGGCCCGTAATCGTTCGACACGCCGGTCGCGCGGAAGTTGATGCTGCCGTCCGGCCGATAGGTGCCGCCACCGTCGCTGATCCGCAGCTTGGGCGCGGCGACGCGCAGTCGGCTGATCGTGACCAGCCCGCCATCGCCATAGGCGATACGCCCCGTCACCAAAGTGCGGCCGCCGAGCAGGTTGCGCGCGCTTTCATTGTCGATGCGGATCGTCTGCGCGGCGAAGCGTCCGGTCAGCGCGAAGCCGCCGCGCGGCGTGGTGACGAGGTTCACATCGGTTTCGAGGCCGATGATCCCGACGCCCTGGATCAGGTAATTGTTGATCCGGCCCTTGAGTCCGCCCCGATAGACGCCGCTCGACAGGTCGGCGACGACCACCGCCGTGGCGTCGATCTGCGGCGAGCGGATGCGGAGATTGTCGGACAGGATCGTGTCCCCGCTGACCGCAAGGTCGCCGTCGATCCGCACATCCGTCAGCAAGCCGGCGACGGACGCATTGAGGCCGGTGATGCGCGCGGCGCGGGCGGCCACCGGGATGATGATACGGTCCGCGTTCACGCGCGCGCGGCCGGCAGCCTGCAGTCCCTCCACCACCGTGTCGTTGAAGCCGATGCGATCGGCAGTGAGGCGATAATCGACCACCGGTCGGGCCATCGGCCCGTCGAGCAACATGCGCAGCCGCACGTCGCGGCCGCTGAGATTGGGCGCCAACGAAGCCGGGCGAGTCAGCCGGCCATCGATGCGCAGCGCCCCGAAGCGACTGTGCGCAAGGTCGACCTCGCCTTGTCCATCGACCGACAGAGCATCCGAACGGAGCGCGAAGCGGGTGTCGGCAATCCGCTTGTCGACGCTCGCGCTCGCGTCGACATTGAGCACCGGCCCGAGCCGCACCAGCGCCGGATTGTAGAGAGAGGGCCGCGTCGGGCCGCGCAGCGTGAAGCTGCCGTTCCGTGCGGTCAGTGCGAGGTCGGCGAGCGACTGGCCGCCCAGCGCCGCCTGCACCCGGCCGTTCCACGCCTGCCAGCTGCCCCGTCCCGCAATCTGCGCCTGCAGCGGCTGGTTAAGCCCGGCCATGGTCGCGACCACGCCCCCGGCAGGGGCGGTCAGCTGCGCGTCGATATCGAGCTTGTTGTCGTCGGGCACGGCGTCCAGCATCAGCCGGAGCCGGTCGCCGCCGCCCTGCACGACTGCATTGGCGCGGACCTGGGCGCGCCGATCGGCGATGCGGGCGCTGCCTTCGATGCTCGCCACGCGTCTCTGCCCGGCGACCGGCGGCTCCAGCACCAGCCGGTCGACTTTCAGGCGGCCGATATCGATGTCCAGATCGGGCAGGATCGGCGCGTTCGGATCGCTCGGCACCGGCTTCAGCACCGGCATGCGCATCAGCGTCACCAGCGGCGCGGTCGCCGAGCGGATATCGACATGGCTGCGGACATAGGCGAACGGCCGCCAATCGAGGTCGATGCGCGGCGCCGTCGCGAACACGCCCTTGGTGTCGCTGACCCGCAGGTCGCGGAGCACCATCCGGCCATAGATGGACCCCTCGATCCGTCCGACCTGAAAGCGCAGGCCCGAGGCAGTCGAGAAGCCCGCAATCTTATCGGCGATGAAGCGGCGCCCAGGATCGGTGTTGAGCCCGAGCAGCGCCAGCCCCACCAGTGCGGCGAGCGCGAGCAGGATGCCGCCGGCCCAGAGCGCGATCCGCCGCGCCCGCATCAGAAGGCCTGTCCGATCGATACGTAGACAGTCAGCCAGGACTCACCCTTGCGGCGGCCGAGCGGCGTGGCGACGTCGACGCGGAGCGGGCCGAAATTGGTGTAGAGCCGGCCGCCGATGCCGGCGCCGAAGCGCAGGTCGGACAGCTTCGGCATGCTGCTTTCATAGACTTGGCCCACATCGAGAAAGGCGACGACGCCGTAGTTGCCGAAGCGATAGCGGCCTTCCACCGCGAACTCGTTGACGCTGCGCCCGCCGAGCGGAACGGCGAGGAACTCGGACGCCTTTTTCGGCTTCTCAGGATCGAACTTCGGGTTGGCGACGATCTCGCGCGGGCCGAGCTCCTGATAGCCGAAGCCGCGCACCGACCCGCCGCCGCCGGCATAAAGGCGGCGCGAAGGCGCGATCTCGTCGCGCGGCGCACCCACGATCGAACCGAAGCGCGCGCGGCCGGCGAGCACGAAACTGTCGCCGACCGGATAATAGACGCTGCCGTCGAGCAGCCCGCGGACATATTGCTCCATGCCGCCATGGGCACGCTGCGAGATCTCGGGACTGATCCGCGCGGTCAGCCGATACCCCTTGGTCGGATCGAGCAGGTTGTTCGAGCGGTCATAGCCAAGCTGCGCCGGCAGCGCGCCGATGAAATAGGTGCCGTCGCCGGTCGAACGTCCCGGTACCTTGCGGCGTTCGTCGGTGGTGATCAGCTCGAAGCCGTAATTCCACGTCCAGCGCTTTTGCCAGATCGGCGTCGATTCGCGCGCGATGCGGCCGGCGAGCTGGGCGGTGAACGCCTCATAGGCCTCGAAATCCTGATGCGCGGCGTTGAGCGACAGGCTGACCGTGCGGTCGCGCTTGCCGGCATTGTTGCGGCGGAAGGTGACGGCGGCGCCTTGCTCCAGCGTGCCGGCGACGGCGCTCAGGATCAGCGCGCCTTCCGGAGGGAACAGGTTACGATGCGTCCAGCTACCGCGCAGCGTGAAGCCCTGGCCGGTCGCAAAGCCGGCTTGCGCCGCGAGCGTCCGCGGCGGCCCCGCCTGCTGCACGACGTTCAGGTCTACGCGCTCGGTGCCGTCCGGACCCGGCTGGCCGGTGCGCACCGGCTCGACGGCGACGCTGGAAAAGAGGCCGGTCGCCACCATCGCCTCGCGCAGATCGTCGACCTTGCGACTGTCATAGAGCTCGCCGGGCTTGAACCGGGTCAGGATGCCGACATGGCGGGCGTCGAAGGCAAGCTTACCGGTCGTGGCCACGCCGCCAAAGCTGCTGCGCGGGCCGGGATCGACCGGGAGCGTATAATCGGCCAGCCGCGTCTCGGGATCGAGCAGCACGTCGCGCTTGCCGAGATCGACGAACGGATAGCCATTCTGCGGCAGGCGAAGCAGCACGTTCGCCTCGCCCGCTTCGATGTCGGCGGCCACGACCGGATCGCCGGGCCTCAGCTCCAGCGCGTCGCGAGCCAGCGTCGGGGGCTGGGTGGCGGGACCAGTGACGGCGATGGCCCCGAGCTTGTAGCGGGGCCCGGGCACCGCGCTGATCGTGGCGACGCTGCGATTGGCTTCGTTCGGGACCGGCTCGACGCGCGAGGTGACGACCGCATCATAATAGCCTTCGGACTGGAGGATGGTGAGCGCGAGCCGCTCATCCTCGCGCGCCCGGGCGGAGATGACGGCACCATTGGCCGCCTGGCCATCGCCCTTGTCCAGCGCGGAGAGGCCGCGAAAGCGCCCCTCCAGATCGACCTTGTCCAGCCCTTCGACGGCGACGCGGTAGCGGACCGTCGCCGCATTCTCCTCTTCTTCGGCCGCGACGGGGGTGGAAGGCGTGGTCACATCGAAGGTGGCGAGCGGCGGTAGCGGCTCGGTCAAGGCCGGGTCCTGCACCGGCGCAGGCGGCTGGCTGAAATCTTCGATGCTGCCGAGTGGCGCATCGAGGCTGTCCTCGATACGTGGCAGTGCGGATTCGAACTCCGCATCGGGCACGATCGCCTCGCCCGGCAGAGTCCCTTGGGCAAGCGCCGGGCTGGCAGGCACCCACGCCAGCACCGCCGCGGCCAGACCGATCGACTTCAAACGCGAACCCCTTTCCTGCGCCAACGCGACCGGGGACGACATGGTTCCGCAGGCGGCACGAACCGCTGCCGCAAATTAAGTGGAATTTAGGCGATTGGGGTTAGCGTTGCCGATCATGAACACCGCCCTCGCCTTTCAGCCCGAAATGCCCGACGACGATCATGAGCGCCGGACCGGCCAGCGCCATATCTCGGTGCTGCGCGTCGCGCGGGGCGTGTGGGAGGGGCGCGACCAGCTGTGCGTGGTGCGCAACATCTCGGCGGACGGGCTGATGTTCGAGTGCCTGCATCCGCCGGCTGTGGGGCAGGCGCTGGCGATCGAACTGCGGTCCGACAAGCAGATGCGAGGCATCGTCCGCTGGGCGAAGGACCAGGGCGCCGGCGTCGAGCTGGAAGAACCGATCAATGTCGAGCGCATGCTGAAAGAGGAGCGCGGGTCGCTGCTGCGCGTCCGCCCCCGCTCGCCGCGCTTCGCCCGCTGTGGGCCGTTGCGTCTGATCGCCGACGGCGAGACGATCCCGGGCACGACCCTCGACATTTCGATCACCGGCCTCAGCTGCCGCATCGACCAGCCGGTACAAAAGGATGCGCCGGTCGTGGTGGCGATCGACGACGTCGCCGCCACCAACGCGCTGGTGCGCTGGACCAAGGGCGATGTCGCCGGCATCAGCTTCGAAAAGCCGCTGCCCTGGCGCCCGCTACAACTCTGGCTCGACCAGATGCCGGCTGTCTGAGCCGAGCCAGCGACGCAATAGCCACAGAAGCGCCACGACGATCAGGATGCCGATGCAGTCGGCGATCCAGTCGTGCACATCGCGGTCGCGGTGAAAATAAGGCTGCAGGATCTCGATCAGCGCGCCGAACACGGCGAGCGCGGCGGCCAGCCAGCCCAATCGCACGCGCGGATAGGCGCTCCCTGCGAGCAGCATCAGCACGCCAAAGGTGACGGCATGCTGCGTCTTATCCGAGACGGGGACATGGACGAGCAGCGGCCGCAGCGTCGCATAAAGCGTCGCCAGGACAACGGACCAGAACAAGGCAATCAGAAACGCGCGCACGGAAGACCTTAGCTGAAGGGCGGGCCGCCTTAGCGGCTGGGCGGCGGGAGGGAAATCCCTTCCTCCCTGCCGCTCGGCGCCGCTATTGAAGGAGCGATGCGGCCGCTCGACTGCGATCTTCTGCTCCGCGCCTATGCGGCCGGCATATTTCCGATGGCGGACAGCCGGCGCGCCCGCGACGTCTATTGGGTCGAGCCGGCGAGCCGCGGCATATTGCCGCTCGACGGCTTTCACCTCTCCCGATCACTCGCCAAGACGGTGCGCTCGGATCGCTTCACCGTCACCGCCGACCGCGCCTTTGCCGATGTGATCCGCGCCTGTGCCGAGTTGCGCATCGGCGAGGGGGGCACCTGGATCAACGGTCAGATCGAGCGCGCGTGCAACGAACTGTTTGCGCGGGGCCATGCCCATTCGATCGAATGCTGGCAGGACGGCGCGCTGGCCGGCGGGCTTTACGGCGTCAGCCTCGGCCGTGCGTTCTTCGGCGAGAGCATGTTTTCGCGCGCACGCGATGCCTCCAAGGTCGCGCTGGCGCATCTGGTCGCGCGACTGCGCGTTGGCGGCTATCAACTGCTCGACTGCCAATTCCTGACCGAACACCTCGCCTCGCTCGGCGCGATCGAAGTGCCGCGCCAGGTCTATGTCGGATTGCTGGGTGCAGCCGTGGCGGCCGGCGCGGGAGGGGCGGCCGCAGGCGCGTCATTGCCAGACTTCCGCGCGCTCGACCGCCTGGCCGGCGCATCGCCACCGGAGGATACGCCCGATGCGGCGCGGATGGTGGCGGGGCCGATCTCCGGCCGCGTCATCGTGCAGCTTTTGGGCCAGACGTCATAGATCTGGTCCTCGACGACGTTCAACGACGGCGACTCCTTGTACAGCCAGCCGGAAAAGACCCGCCGCCACTTTTTGTCGATGCCCTGACGGTCGACCTGCACGAACGCACCGGTCAGCTTCTGCACTTCCCAGGGAGCGGTGGTCTCGCACGCCCGCAGCCGCACGATCACGTCGCCGGCACGCAGCGCCTGGCCAGGCTTCATCGTCAGGTCGCGCGAGATGCCGTTTCGCTTGTTGAGCAGGCCGATGACGGCGACACGCTCGCCCATCGGCGTTTCCTTGCCCTGGATCGGCGGCGGCGCCTCGGCGGTCTGCGACGCGGGGGCCCGGGGAGTCGCCTTCGCCACCGGGGGCTCTGCGGTCGAGACGGGCGCCGCGCTCTCATTCTGCAGCGCGACGGCCCCGCCGGCGATCGCGGCCAGCGCGGCAAAGCCGATCGCCAGCGTCACGGCGCGGGTCATGCCTGGTCGGGGCTCCACGCCTCGTAATCGCCGGTAGAGGCCGGGCGCACGCCGCCGGCTTCCAGCGCGCCGGGCGGGCGATAGGCCTGCGCCGTCCCGGTCAGGTTCGGCACCGGCTCCTTCTGCCAGGCACGGGCCGGCGGCAGCGCCTTGTCCGGAACATCGGCCGCCTGGTGGTGTAGCCAGCTATGCCATTCCGGCGGCACGCGGCTGGCATCGTTCGCGCCCTTGTAGATCACCCAACGCCGGTGGGTGCCGAACACCGGGTCCGGCTTCTTCGCCTCGAAATAGACATTGCCCCACTGGTCCTCGCCGACCTTACCGCCATGACGGCGCGTGTGCAGCGCGGTGCCGATGGTGGCGCCGTTCCACCAGGTGAAGATCGATGCGAGCAAACCCATGGGCAGGCCGTTTAGCCGCCCCTGCGCGCGGAAGAAAGGCGCTTATGCGCGCGCCTGCACCTCGACCGCGAGCGGCCCTTTGCGGCCCTCGGCGATGCGCGCCACCAGTTGCAGATCGGGCTGAACGTCGATGATGCCGGCGCGGCGGAAGGTCTCCATATGCACGAACACGTCGGCGCCATCCGTGCCCCGGATCAGAAAGCCATAGCCTTTCAGCCGATTGAACCACTTGACCGAGGCGGGCTCCGGATCGCCCGCTTCGTCGGCCAGCTGCAGCGGATCGACCCGGTCGCGCGGCGCGGACAAGAGGTCGAGGTCCGGACCGGTCGCGGTGCTGAGATCGAAGCTGATCAGCCGCCGTGCCTGCAGGCCGCGATCCCGGCGCACGGCGAGGCATTCGACTCGGCAGCCTTCGGGAAGGCTGCGCCGGCCATGATCGCGCAGCACGGAGAAGTGGATCAGGATGTCGCCGACATCGCCATCGGCCACGACGAAGCCAAACCCGCGCGTCGCGTCGAACCATTTGACGGCACCGGAATGCCGTTCCAGTTCATGAACTTGCCCGCTGGGCAGATCGTCGTCCCAGCACTCGTCGCCCCCCGGCGCGAGCACTGGCGCAACATTCCTCTCCGTTTTCACGCGACGTAACCCCCTGTTCGCTACGTGGACCATAGCTCAATTGTCTCAAATCCGAAACGAAGATTCACGCTTCGTTAACGATCGTCCCGCTCCGGGATTTCACCGGGCCGGGCGTCCGTCAGCCGTCGGGCGGTAGCGAGATCGTGGCCGGCGCGAAGGAAGGCGCCGATCGCCTTGCCCCGGCCCGCACGATCCGGCAGCGCCGCCGCAAACGGCCCAAGCCGCTTGCGCCTGGCGAAATCGAGCGCCGCCGCCCAGGCGCCGTCGCGTGCCTCGCTTTCGGCCGGCGCCGCTTCAACCTCGCTTATGCCTGCGGCGCGCAAAGCCTGGCTCACGCGGCGCGGGCCATAGCCGCGGCGCACGAGCGCTCCCGCCTTCGCGGAGGCAAAGCCTTGATCGTCAACATAGCCGAGCTCGGCGAAGCGGTCGGCGAGCTGCACGAGGTCCGGCGGCGCGTCGCCGCCCCAGCCGCGTTCCCTCAGCTTCCGTTCGAGATAGCGCCGCAGCTTGGCGCGGCTGGTGGCGTAGCGTTCGACATAGCGGAGCGCGAGCCGCTCCAGCGCCGCCTCGTCGAGCGGCGGCACCTGCCGGTCATGACGCCACGATTGTGCCACAGTCAGGTCCGATTTAGACCGCCCGGAGAGGGAATAGGACGAGTTGCATTGGCGTCATGCCGCGCAGTTTTCAGGCTGCGAGCAGGTTGAGGCAAGAAGAAAAGGGCTATTCGCGATGCTGCAGACGCCCGTCGCCGTCCAAACAGGGTCGTACACTCAGAAGATGACAGATTTGATCGCCACTCCGACCGACGATGCGCTGCCGCGTCGCTTTTCCGATTTCGACACGCTCGGCGAAGCGCTCGATTATGCGGCGCAAGGCCGGCGCGGCTTCAACTTCTGCGACGCGCGCGGCACGCTTGCCCGGCCTTATTCCTATGCCGAGCTGCGCCAGGACGCGCTCGGCCATGCCGGCCGGCTGATCGCGCGCGGCGTCCGCAAGGCGGACCGCGTCGCCCTGATCGCGGAGACCGGACCCGATTTCGCCGCCTTGTTCTTCGGCGCCATCTATGCCGGAGCCTGGCCGGTGCCGCTGCCGCTGCCCACCTCCTTCGGCGGTGCCGCGGCCTATGTCGACCAGCTGAAGGTGCAGCTGGACAGCTGCGATCCGGTGCTGCTGCTTTACCCGGCCGAGCTCGACAGCATGGCGAGCGAGGCGGCGCGGCTGGCGGGGGTGGCCGCTACCGACTGGGAGTCGTTCGGCGCCATCGCGGCCTTGCCGACCGAACTTCCCGCGGCCCAGCCCGACGACATCGCCTATCTGCAATATTCGAGCGGCTCGACCCGCTTCCCGCACGGCGTCGCGGTCACGCACCGCGCCCTGCTCAACAACCTGTCGGCCCACTCGCATGGGATGGAAGTGCAGGACAGCGACCGCTGCATCTCCTGGCTTCCCTGGTATCACGACATGGGCCTGGTCGGCTGCATGCTGTCGCCGGTCGCCAACCAGGTGTCGGTCGACTATCTTAAAACCGAGGATTTCGCGCGGCGCCCGCTCGCATGGCTGGACCTGATCAGCCGCAACCAGGGCACGTCGATCAGCTATTCTCCGACCTTCGGCTACGACATCTGCGCGCGCCGCATGTCGAGCCAGACGCGCGCTTCGGACCGGTTCGACCTGTCCCGGTGGCGCCTGGCGGGCAATGGCGCCGACATGATCCGCCCCGACGTGATGCAGAGCTTCGTCGACGCCTTTGCGGATGCCGGCTTCAAGGCCAGTGCCTTCCTGCCAAGCTATGGCCTGGCCGAAGCGACGCTGGCCGTCACCATCATGCCGCCGGGCGAAGGGATCGAGGTAGAGCTCGTCGAAGAAACCGAATTGTCGGGCGGCGCCGCCGCCAATGACGGGCCGCAACGGTTCCGCGCCGTCGTCAATTGCGGCAAGCCGGTCAAGGACATGACGGTCGAAGTGCGCGACGAGGACGGCTCGCCGCTGCCCGAACGCGCGATCGGCAAGGTCTGGTGCAAAGGGCCGTCGGTCATGGCCGGCTATTTCCGCGATCCCGATGCGACCGCGGCCTGCCTGGTCGACGGTTGGCTGGACACCGGCGACATGGGTTATCTGTCGGGCGGCTATCTCTACATCGTCGGCCGCGCCAAGGACATGATCATCATCAACGGCAAGAATCACTGGCCCCAGGACATCGAGTGGGCGGTGGAGCAGCTGCCGGGCTTCAAGGCGGGCGACATCGCGGCCTTTGCGATCACTCTGCCGGGCGGGGAGGAAACGCCGGCGGTGCTCGTCCAGTGCCGCACCTCCGATCAGGACGAGCGCGCGCGGCTGCGCGACGCGATCCGCGACAAGGTGCGCAGCATCACCGGCATGAATTGCGTGGTCGAACTGGTGCCACCGCGCACACTGCCGCGCACCAGCTCGGGCAAGCTCAGCCGGGCCAAGGCGCGCAACCTCTATCTGTCGGGCGAGATCCAGCCGCTCGCGGCTTGAGTTCCAAACGCTTACCTTATGTCAACTAAGGCCCGCTAGCGTCGCGGGTCTATGACGCTGCGCACCTCGTCCGCCGCCCTGCCGTCCGCCTCGGGCGTGGCCGGCTATGTGCTGCTCGCTTCGGCAGTGCCGCTGGTGGCGATCGCCTGGATGATCGTCAGCGGCGCGGCCGGCTTCTGGCCTGCCTTTTCCGTTGCCCTGGCGACGCTGGCTGTCGACGCGGTGCTGATCCAGCGGTGCGTGCAGCGGGCGCGCGATCATGGCGGCGAGACAGGCTTTGCCGCCTTGCCCGTCGTCAGTGCGCAGCCGCTCCATGCCGCCGACGATCACCATGCCGCCGACTGGAGCTGGCAGATCGACGCGAATCGCAACCTGACCGGCGTATCGGCGCGGCTCGCCTACGCTTTCCGCCAGGAAGCGGCAGCCCTGGAAGGCCGGTCCTTCCTGCAGCTGCTCGCCGGCGATACCTGGGAAAGCGGCAACTTCTCGGCGGCGCTCCGCACCTTGTCGGAGAAGATCAAGGCGCGTGAAGCCTTCGAGGAATTGATCCTGCCGGTGCAGATCGCCGGCGAAACGCTGTGGTGGGAACTGAACGGACGGCCGGATCAGGACGGGCGCGGCGGCTTTGCCGGCTTTCGCGGTACCGGCAGCGACGTCACCGCCGAGCGCCGGTCCGCCGACAAGATCAACCGCATGGCGCGCTATGACACCCTGACCGGCCTGCCCAACCGCCTGCACATGGCCGAAGCGATCGGATCGGCCCTGACCGAGGCCGAGCAATGGCGCAGTCGCTGCGCCTTTCTGATCATCGACATCGACCGCTTCAAGAGCGTCAACGACACGCTGGGGCATGCGGTCGGCGACCGGCTTCTGACCCGTGTCGGAGAACGGCTCGCCTCGCTGATGACGGCCAAGGAACTGTGCGGCCGACTGGGCGGCGACGAGTTCGGCGTCGTGATCAAGGACGGATCGGATCAGGGCCGCGTCGAGAAGCTCGCCCACCGGATCATCGACGAGCTGTCCCACCCCTACGACATCGACAATCATATCCTCTATGTCGGCGCGAGCATCGGCGCCGCGATCGGGCCGCGCGACGGCAACAGCGCGGAAATGCTGATGCGCTCCGCCGATCTGGCGCTGCACCGGGCCAAGGATGCCGGCGGCGGCACGTTGCACGTCTATGAGCCGCAACTGCACGTGAACGCCGAAGAGCGGCGCGTGATGGAAATCGCCCTGCGCCGCGCGCTCGCCAACAAGGAGCTGGAGCTGCATTATCAGCCGGTCGTGTCCGCCGAATCGGGCACGATCGAGGGCTTCGAAGCGCTGATGCGCTGGAAGAACCCGCAGCTGGGCAATGTCCCGCCCGACAAGTTCATCCCACTCGCCGAGGAAGCGCGGCTGATCGGGCCGATCGGCGAATGGGCGCTGAACGCCGCCTGCCAGGAAGCGGTGATCTGGCCGTCGACGGTGCGCGTCGCGGTCAACATCTCGGCCGAACAGCTGCACGATCGCAACTTCGCCAAATCGGTCGCCGATGCGTTGCAGCGGAGCGGCCTGCCGCCCCACCGGCTCGAACTCGAAGTCACCGAAAGCGTGTTCATGACCGAAGCGCCGCACGCGATCGCAGTGCTGCGCGACGTGCTGGCGATGGGCGTCAACCTGTCGCTCGACGATTTCGGCACCGGCTATTCGTCGCTGGGCTATCTGAGCCGCACCAAATTCTCGACGATCAAGATCGACCGCAGCTTCGTGCAGGGTGCGTCCCGCAATGCGCCGGAGAGCGTCGCGATCATCCGCGCCGTCGTCGCGCTGGCGGACAGCCTGGGGATGGCCACCACTGCCGAGGGCGTGGAGACCGACGACGAGCTGGCGATGATCCGGCGCCTCGGCTGCCGCAAGGTCCAGGGTTATCTGTTCGGCCGCCCGATGATCGCGGCGGACGCACGGGCGCTGTTCACGTCCGGACGCAAGAGCGCCGCCGCCTGAGCCTTGCACCCGGGAGGGCGCGCAGCTAGAGCGCCCGGCACGGCACAGGAGTGTAGCTCAGTTGGTAGAGCATCGGTCTCCAAAACCGAGGGCCGGGGGTTCGAGTCCCTCCACTCCTGCCAAGCCGGAGCGAGGCGCGCAGCGATAGCAGCGCGCCGTTCCGCACAGCGGACGCGAACAGCCGGCCAGCGCTGCGGACGCAGCGACTGACGACACGGGATTAACTCCCGTGTCGGCTCCCACGCCAGAAAGAAGGGAGGGCTTCGACAAGCTCAGCCCAAACCGGTGTGGGGCAACCTCTTCCGTTCAACTCCTCGCCCGCTCCCCTTGCCTCCCCCGCCCCTGCCCTTTATAGCCCTTCAACTCTCACTACATCGGTGATGCTTCTCTCGGGCGCTGGCCCGGACGGGGGCGTTCACCCGAAAGACGGACAAGACAGTGGCGAAGATCGGCAACATCCCTCAGTTCGTGCAGCAGGTGCGCGCGGAAACCGCCAAGGTGGTCTGGCCGACCGGTCGCGAGACGATGATGACCGCCGTCATGGTGATCATCATGACATCGTTGCTCGGCATCTTCTTCTTCGGCATCGACTCGGTCTTTTCCGCGATTGTGAAGATGCTCCTCAACCTCGCCGCCTGACGGGAAGCCAAACACACATGTCACGCTGGTACATCATCCACGCCTATTCCGGTTTCGAGAACAAGGTCCGCGACGCCATCCTGTCCGAAGCGACGCGCATGGGCCTCGATCGGCTCGTCGAGAAGGTCGAAGTGCCGACCGAGACCGTCACCGAAGTGCGGCGCGGCAAGAAGGTGCAATCGGAGCGGAAGTTCTTCCCCGGCTATGTGTTGGCCAAGCTCGAGATGAATGACGATGTCTATCACCTGGTGCGCAACACGCCGAAGGTGACGGGCTTTCTGGGCACCAACAACAAGCCGCAGCCGATCAGCGAGGCGGAGGCCGCGCGCATTCTCAGCACCAAGGAAGAAGCCGCGGCCGCTGCGCCTAAGAACAAGATCAAGGTCGATTACGAGATCGGCGATCAGGTCAAGGTGCTGGACGGCCCGTTCGCCAGCTTCAACGGCGTGGTCGAGGAACTGGATTTCGACCGCAGTCGCGTGAAGGTGAGCGTGTCGATCTTCGGTCGCGCGACGCCGGTCGAGCTCGAGTTCGAGCAGGTCGAGCGCGTCAAGTAAGGGGGTCCGGCGATCCGCCGGACCTCGCATCCACTATTTGCCGGACGAGCTGCCCATCGACGAGGTGCGCTCCACCTCTTCTCGATTGGCGTCGGCGAGCTTCTGCCACTGCTTCGCGGTGAAGCAGACCTTCTTGCCCTTGATCAGCGAGCCGGTTTCGATCTGCTTGCGGCAGATCTTGCGCTCGGCTTGCGGCTGATCGGTCGAAGCACTGGAATTCGCCACCGCCTCGGGCGCGCCCGCAAGCAGCAGGCTGGTCATAACTTCAAGCAACATCAGTCAATTTCCTCCTGTCGGCTGCGCCGTTAACAAATTCCGCCCGCGCCGCCAAGCCGAGGCGACGGAGCTGTCAGCCCACGCGACGAGGCGCCGACAAAAAAAGGGGCCGGCGTGAACCGGCCCCTTACTGTTCAATCCGGTTAGGATCAGGCGGTCGCGACTTCGGCCACGTCGACCTTGATGCCCGGGCCCATGGACGAGCTGACCGCGACCTTGCGGACATATTTGCCCTTGGCGCCCGAAGGCTTGGCGCGGACGACGGCATCGACCAGCGCGTCGAAGTTCGCGCGCAGGTCCTCGGCCGGGAAGCTCGCCTTACCGATGCCGGAATGGATGATGCCGGCCTTTTCGACGCGATACTCGACCTGGCCGCCCTTGGCGTCCTTGACGGCCTGAGCGACGTTCATGGTCACCGTGCCGAGCTTCGGGTTCGGCATCAGGCCCTTGGGGCCCAGCACCTTACCCAGACGGCCGACCAGGCCCATCATGTCCGGCGTGGCGATGCAGCGATCGAAGTCGATCGTGCCGGCCTGGACGGTTTCGAGCAGGTCTTCGGCGCCGACCACATTGGCACCCGCTTCGCGCGCTTCGTCGGCCTTGGCGCCCTTCGCGAACACGGCCACGCGGACGGTCTTGCCGGTGCCCTTGGGCAGCGTCACGACGCCGCGGACCATCTGGTCGGCATGGCGCGGGTCGACGCCGAGATTAAGCGCGACCTCGATCGTCTCGTCGAACTTGGCGGTGGCATACTGCTTGGCGAGCGCGATCGCTTCATCGACGCCGTGCAGCTTCTCGCTATCGACGGTCCAATTCTTCTGCTTCTTGGTCAGCTTGGCCATGGATCAGCCCTCCACCACTTCGAGGCCCATGGCGCGGGCCGAACCTTCGATGATCTTCGTCGCGGCGGCGATGTCGTTCGCGTTCAGATCCTTCATCTTCGCGTTCGCGATCTCTTCGAGCTGCGAGCGCTTGATGCGGCCGGCGACGGCCTTGCCCGGCTCCTTGGAACCCGACTTCAGGTTCGCCGCCTTCTTCAGCAGATAGGAAGCCGGCGGGGTCTTGGTCTCGAACGAGAAGCTGCGGTCCGCATAGACGGTGATCACGGTCGGCAGCGGCGTGCCCTTTTCCTGATCGCCGGTCTGGGCGTTGAAAGCCTTGCAAAATTCCATGATGTTGACGCCGCGCTGACCCAGGGCCGGGCCGATCGGGGGCGACGGGTTGGCGGCGCCGGCGGGCACCTGCAGCTTGATATAGCCGGTGATTTTCTTAGCCATAAGTCACTCTCTAGATGGGCCTGGCGACGCTGCGCCGAACCCGTTTCAAGTTTAGCGGTACAGACGAGGCATAATGCCTCTCCCGCGGCTTGTTCCCACAGCATGTGCCTGGAAGCGGGCGCCCTTAGCGGAAAGCGGACGGGAAGGAAAGACCTTAGGGGTCCTAGACGATCACCACCGGATCGCCGACCTGGACCAGGTCGAAAAGGCGGCGGGCAAAGTCCTTCGGCACGCCGATACAGCCATGCGTCGCCGCGCCCTCGCGGACATTGCCGGCATGGATGCCGATGCCGTCACGGGTGAGCCACAGCGTATAGGGCATCTCGGCGTTGTAAGTGCGCGAGATGTGATAGGCCGCCTTGCCAAGCACTGGGTAACGCCCCGCCGGCGTCGGCTTTTCGGGCGCGCCATACAGGATCACCGCCGTGCCGATCTCGTGCGGGCCGCGAAAGACCGACAGGATTTGCGAACGGCGATCGACGCGCACCCAGATCGGGCCGGCGGGAACGCCCGCTTCCCGCCAGATCGCGTCGCCATAATGCATCGGTGCCGAAACCTTGAGCACGCTTTCGACCGCACCTGCAGGGACGCCCGACAGGGCAATGGCCTCGCGCGGCGAGGTAAAGACGCGATCCGGGTTGGCGGGCGCCGTCGCGACCGCTGGCGCCGGTGCAGGCCGGACCGGATCGGTGCCGACGCGCGCGATCACGCCGGCCAACAGCGCCGCGGCCAACGCGCGCAGCGTCCAGCGGCCCCACCCGGACCGAGCGTCAGCCATTGCGCAGCCGGCTCTCCTTCGACGTCCTCAATGCTGCACCAATGACGCCGAAGCCGACAATCAGCAATGCCCAGGACGATGGTTCGGGCACCGGCGCCGCGACGGGAGGGACGACCGTCTCCGGCGGGCTTTCTTCGGGCGGCAACAGGACGATCCCACCACCGCCGCCGCCGCCACCACCGAACGAGGGCAGGAACACGCCCGGGCCGGATATGAATCCGCCACCACCGCCCGGCGCTCCGAAGAACGCGACCGGACCTTCTGCGACAGCCGGCCCGACCAAGGCTGGCGCCGCCGCGGCCACAGGCGCGGCAGCGGCCGCACGCGGCAGGGCCTGAGCCGCGCGCGCTGCCGGCGGGTGCGACGAGGCCCGCGCGTCGCGGATGCGGGGGAGCGCCCGCGCGACCCTGCCGACATCGATGCGCGGCTTGCCCTTGGTGATCGACGCGCCGGTTCGTGCGCCGGGCGAGCGGTCGGCGACCAGGTCGGTGGCCTGAGCGACCGCCGCCGCCCCGGCGCTCAACAGCCCCTCGCCCATCGTGGTGGCGGAGCCAAGCGCCGCGAGCGCGAACGCCGCCGCGAACTTGACGGCCGGCAGCCGGCCGGTTCGCCCTGGCGCGGGCAAAGCACGGCCCCTCCGGCCGCGAATGGACGCGGCCGGACGGTGCGACCCGTTGACCATAAACAACACTCCCGAGGTGCCGCCGCCGATACAGTGTCGACGACAGTCACTGACTTCATTAAACCTGCGAGAGGCGCAGAAGTTTCAGTTACTCAACGAGTTGCCTGAGGCTCGGGACTTGGCTGCTGTTGCGGGCGGTCTTCAGGCGCTCATGCCGCCTTCGTCGCTCAACCGCACCAGCACTTCGTTGCGCCGGAACGGCCCGGGCAGAAATGGCGCATTGTAGAAGGCGTGCACCGCCTTGCCTTCATGCGGCAGGCCCTTGGTCTGCAGCCATGAGCGCAGTTCGGCTTCCTTCGTCTCGAGCGTCGCGTCGTCGGCGCGCCCGGAAAAGCGAATGGCGGCGATGCGTGCCGCCGGCTCTGCCGTCAGCTCGACGCCATGCGGAGCCGCCGGAAGTTCAGCCCGCGCCTTGCCCCGTGGCATGATGAAGCGCGTGCGCCAGCCACCATCGCCGGGTGCGTCGGCCAGCACCGGGGCCGTCATCGGCAGCTTGGCGCCGGGGCGAGACTTGGCGAAGATATAGTCGGCCAACGTGCGAAATCCGTCGCGCAGCGCCTGTTCGCGCTCTCCCCGCACCTGCGTGCCGGCGGTGACCAGCGACGGATATTTACGGATCTCGACGGCGCCGTCGCTCTCGATGGTTTGATAATCAGGCTCTTCCGCGCGCGAGGCGCGCCAGACGAACCAGGCGCCGCCGAACGCCGCAGCGGCGCCAAGGGCCGCGATCCAGCCCATCTTCGGCGGCTCGGGGAAGGACTCGCGCTCCTTCGCTCGAACCGGCGCGGGTGTGGGTGCGGGTGCAGAAGTCGATTTTGGTGCAGAGGTCGACTTTGGTGCGGAGGGCGCGGCAACGGCAGCGGCTGCCTTTGGCGCGGCCCGCTTGCGCGGCGCGGGCTTAGCCGTTCCTTCGGGCGGCTTGGGCGCGGCCTTGGCGTTCCGCGGCCGCGCCGGCTTCTCGGGCGTGGATTGAGTGATCGTCGGCGCCGCGGCCTTCTTGGTGCGCGTGCCCGGCTTTGCCTCCGCCGCCTTGGCCGAAGCCTTGGCGCGGCTGGCGCGCGCCGGCTTGGCCGCGGGCGTCTCCGCCCCTTCCGACTTGGCGGTACGGCGGCGCTTGGGCTTGTCGGCGGGGGTGTCGGCCATGATCTTTCCCTCGATTGGCTGCGGATCGTTACGGTGATAGCGCCGAACGAGCAGGCCACGCCAGCCGTTCCCGTGCTTGACGTGCGCGGCAAAGCGGCTATAGGCGCGCGCTTCGATCGGGGCATGCCCCGGTCGTGACCGTCCGAGACAGCTGGTGGAGTTCGCTCCTTAATCTCCAGCCTAGACGGGGAAGAAAGTTTCGGGTCTGCCGCCGCTCCGCTTGGCTAAGCTTGAGCCTCGGCACCCCTGCCCATTCCCCACGGACAAAGTGACCGGCGCACGGGCGTTTCCGTGCGTCACGCAGGAGAATGGCATGGATCGAGCTCAAAAATCAGAGCTGGTCGAAGAGCTGAGCAGCACCTTTTCCACCGTGGGCGTGGTGGTCGTGACCCGTTCGAAGGGCATGACCGTCAAGCAGTCCACGGATCTGCGGAACAAGATGCGCGACGCCGGCGCCAGCTACCAGGTGGCCAAGAACCGCCTGGCGAAGATCGCGATCCAGGGAACGCCCTATGCCAGCATCGGCACGATGCTGACCGGGCCGACCGGTCTCGCTTACTCCAACGATCCCGTCGCGGCGGCCAAGGTGGCCGTCGATTTCGCGAAGACGAACGACAAGTTCGAAATCGTCGGCGGGGCGATGGGCGACACCGCCCTGGACGTGGCGGGCGTCACCGCACTCGCTTCGCTGCCGTCGCTCGACGAGCTGCGCGCCAAGATCGTGGGCCTGGTTCAGGCACCCGCGACCAAGCTCGCGCAGATCGCTCAGGCCCCGGCCGCACAGCTTGCGCGCGTGTTCGGCGCCTACGCCGCCAAAGAAGACGCTTAAGACCTTTTAGAAACGGAGACTTACAATGGCAGACCTTCAGTCGCTGGTTGACCAGCTTTCGTCCCTGACCGTCCTCGAGGCGGCCGACCTGTCCAAGATGCTCGAAGAGAAGTGGGGCGTCTCGGCCGCCGCTGCCGTCGCGGTTGCCGCGCCGGGTGCGGGTGGCGCCGGCGCCGCTGCTCCGGCCGCGGAAGAGAAGACCGAGTTCGACGTGATCCTCACCGGCGACGGTGGCAAGAAGATCAACGTCATCAAGGAAGTCCGCGCGATCACCAACCTCGGCCTGACCGAGGCGAAGGCTCTCGTCGAGGGCGCGCCCAAGGCCGTCAAGGAAGGCGTGTCGAAGGACGAAGCCGAGAAGCTCAAGAAGCAGCTGGAAGAAGCCGGCGCGACGGTGGAATTGAAGTAAGCTTAGGCTTCAGCATCGTGCTCCGGCGAAGGCCGGAGCCTTGCGGACACCGCTCCGGCCTTCGCCGGAGCACTCCGCAGAGAAGGGGCGGCTCTCACGCGAGAGCCGCCCCTTCTTCGTTTCACGCGTAAGCGACTCTCACCACGCGCCGCCGCACCGCCGCGCCGGCCAGTCCGAAGCCGGCGATCATCAGCGCCCAGCTTGCCGGCTCGGGCACCGCATTGAAGGCGTTCTGCGCCAGCGCCCAGCGACCGATCGTCTGGCCGGTGGCGAGCCCGATCTCATTGTCGAAGCGGAAGTGGATGCCGCCCCATAGCCGGCTGTTGGCCGCGTCCTGCGCGGCATCGGCGATACCGTCGAAGCAGCGCATGTCCGGTCCGATCTGGTTGCAGAACGCCTGATCCTTGACGAGTGCAAGCAGCACCGCCGACGCCGCGCCCGACTGGAGAGAGTGGGTCGACGGATATGACGGATGATTGGGCGCCGCGAACAGCGATTCCCAGTTCGCATCGCCGACGGTGCCGTCGACGCCGTCATTATCGCCTTCCCGAATGGCGGTGACGGGACGCCAGAAATTGTACGTGTACTTGGCGTCGAAGCCCGCAATCAGCGCGTCCGCGACGGCTGTGGACAGCTTGGCCATAACCCGCGAATTTTCCAGCGTGGACAGATTGTCGTCCGAGATCAGGTCCAAGCCGATCCGGTTCCAGGTAGTCCCGTTCGAGACATCCCAGAACAATGCGCTCAGCCTCTGATCTTCGGTCCGCGTCGCGCTGTTCTTGGCGCCGATTTCCTTCACTTCGTTATAGGCGGCGAGATATTCCGCGCTGTCGAGGTCCGGAGGCCCGTCGGGACGAAATTGGGCGCCGGAGCTGAGCAGGAACGGCTTCACCTGGCCCCAGAACGGAATCGCCGCGGCGAGGTTGCCGGGCGGGGTCGGGCGCCACTGCCCCGGCAGATTGCCTGGCGTATAGGAAAAGCCCGGCGGCGGCGTGGAACCGTCGTTCATGCGGTTCAGCAGCATGGCCGCCGAATAGGCGTTGCCCGTCGCGATGCCGTTGGTCTTCGCCGTACCGTCCGGCACCTTCGCCAGATTGGCCGATAGCGCCGCGTCGTACATCGCGACGATGGTGGGGTTGCTGCCGTTCAGCGACGCCAGCACATTGCGCGCGGCCACCGATACGGCCGCGCGGACATCGCCGCCTGGCGCGCTTACGCCCTGATTGTAATAGACGTCGGCGCCATTGTAGCTGCGGCTGACGGCATCGTGGATCGCCGTGTTCATCGCGGCGATGATGCGCGCCTGGTTGGCCGCGTTCGCCGGCGCCGTCTTGATCGCGAGATCGTTCCAGAACAGCACCGGATCGCTGTCGACGGTGTAGTCGACGGCGGCCGCCGGAGCGGCCGCGAAGGTCGCGATCGCCGCGGCCGCGGCGAGGAGTTTCCCCTGATACATCTTCTTCTCCCAAAAGCGTGGCGTGGCCACGATTCGGGAATGGCGCGAGAGGATCGGCGGCAGCGTTAGAACAGCGTTAGCGGATCGTTAATTCGGCGAACGTCGAACGTTTATGTCGCTTCTGTCCAAAATGGGGACGATCCCAGCTTCGCCCGCTCGTGCAGCAGGTGATCGCGTTCGCGGGCGCGGAGGCGCTCAAAGACGGGATCGCCGTGCAGTGTCTGGAAGGCAGGGACGTTCGCCAGATCGGGGAGCGGAGTCACCGGTGCATGATGCCAACCGCGATCGAGCGCGGTCGCAAGCGCCGACAGCGCCACGTCTCGTCGGCCTTGCGCGGCCCATACGCGCGCGGCGGCGGCGTAAAGCCAATTGGGGCTGGCGCCCCCGCCCATGCTGGCGCGCAGCGCCGCGTCCGCGCGGGCGAGCAGTTGCTCGGCGTCTGCATTCCGTCCGGCTTTACGCAGCGCGAGCGCGATGCTCGGCGACAGGTCCACGATGTCGTCGAACGACGCGCTGCCGTCCTGCAATCCGCCAAGAGATCCGATCCTTCGATCGAATGCGGCAACGATTTCCGCCGCTCGGCCCGATGCGAGGGCTTGGTCGATCGCGACGACCAGCACTTCGCTAGCCCTGGAGTCACTCTCGGCGGCCGCCACCAACGGCCCCACCTCCCCAGGCACGGGCCCCTGCCCCGAAACGATGCGCCAGAGCGGCGGCGGCAGCCTCAGCAACAATCGCGCCGGCTGCTCATAGCCGAGCAAGAGCAAAACACGGCCCAGATTGTTGTCGATCGAGCCGAGCCTATCCACCCGCTCGCGCGCCGCCTGTGTGGTCTTGACCAGATCGGCATAATTTCCAGCCGTCCAGTCGATCGCATAATCGCAGAGGAAGGCGTCGGCCGTGGTCGTCTGTCGCAGCCGGGCGGCGTAGCGCTCCGCCTCCTCGGGATAACCCATTTCGAGTGCGGCGACGGCTGCCGAGCCGGTCGCGCGATGCCAGAGCGGGTCGAGCGCAACCGCGCGCCGCAATGCCTGCAGGCGTGCGGCAAAGTCGCCCTCGTTGCCCAGCACGTTGCTGAGCCAGAACTGAAGCTCCGCATCCATCGGATCGAGCGCGGCAGCCTTCTTGATCTCAGCGCGTGCCTCAGCCGGCTCGAAGCGCAGCACCATGCCCAGCACGCCATGAGCGCGCGCCGAATTCGGATCGATCTGCACCGCGCGCCGCGCCAGCCGGACCGCTTCGTCGTGCAACGCCGGCGTCGGGTTGTCCATTTCGGTGACCGCCGCCAAGGCCGCCACCGCCGGCGCATAGTCGGGCTGCAGCACAAGCGCCTTGTTCAGCAAGGTCTTGGCCACGCCGAACTGGTCACCCCTTCGATAGTAGATGATCTCGCGTGCGTTCTCGTAAAGGTCCCGCACCTCGTTCGAGGGCGCAGCCGCGACCGGCGACCTCTGCGGACTGGAGAACCACCAAAGGGCCGTCCCACTGCCCGTCAGAAGCAGCGCAGCAGCCGCGGCGACCAGCGTTGGCGAACGGCTGCGCGGGGGCGATGGCGTGCTCAACGGAGGCACGGGCGCGGCTATCGAAGCGGCTGCAGGAGCGGGAGCGGAGCCGTTTCCGGCGTCGCCCAGCTCCAGCAACCGAGCGTGCAGCGCCCGCGCGGCCCGCGTCTGCCCTTTCGCCAGTGCGCCCGCCGAAGCATCGGCAACCAGGGCCATCAGCACTTCCTGTTGACGCGTGCGTTCGACCTGCAGCCATTCGTCATAGCTCTCGTCGATCCCGTCGAGATTGGCGAAGAGCGTTTCGCCGCGCTCGGGGAGCTCGCCGAACATCTCGTCGCAGCGGCCCTGAGCGGCCAGGCGCTGCCAGCGCTGCATGTCGGTTTCGACCGCCTCGCCACGGAGCAGCACCGTTTCGCGATCGATCAGCAATAACGGCCGGTCAGCCCGGGCGAGCGCGCGCAGCTCGAACAGCGTCTGGCGGAGACTTGCCCGCGCCTGCTCGTCAGGCCGGTCTCCCCACAGCAGTCCCATGATCCGCTCGCGGCTGATCGCCCGATCCGGATGCATGACGAGATAGGCGAGCAAGGCGCGCGCCTTGCGGCCACGGAGCCGGATATCCTGATCGGCCGCGCGGTCGGTGAGCGCGAAGTCGCCCCAGCAACGCAGCGCATAAGGCTGCGAGGCCGTTGGTACCGCTGCCAACCGAGTCGCCATGGGCTCACCCTCCGGCGCCGCACATACCGCATTCGGCAGGCGCATGCGACCGACATGCTTGGCAAATGGCGGTCAGACCGGCCATCATCCCCGCCATGGCCGTCTACACCCAAGTGCCGACCGAGGAGCTCGCCGCGCTGATCGCCCGCTATGGCGTGGGTGAGCTGGTCTCCGCCAAAGGCATCGCGGAAGGCGTGGAGAACTCCAATTATCTGGTCGACACCACCGAAGCCCGGTTCATCCTGACGCTCTACGAGAAGCGGGTCGATGAAGCGGACCTGCCCTTCTTCCTGAGCCTGCTCGACCATCTGGCCGCGCGTGGCAATCCGGTACCGCAAGCGCTGAGGGACGCGAACGGCACACAGATCCAGCGCGTGTCGGGGCGGCCCGCCTGCCTGATCGAGTTTCTGCCCGGCGTGTCGGTCACGCGACCCACACCGGCCCAGGCGCGCGCTGCTGGGGCTGCGCTCGGCCGCATGCACGTGGCGTTGCGCGACTTCCCGCTGGAGCGGCCGAACAGCCTGGGACCGGCCGGCTGGCACGATCTCGCGCGGCGCTGCGGCGCGCAGCTGGACGGGATCGCTGAAGGACTGGGGGATCGGATCAAGGTGGAGCTCAATTGGCTCGACGCCCATTGGCCCGCCGACCTGCCGCGGGCGGTCGTGCATGCCGACCTCTTCCCCGACAATGTGCTGATGCGCGGCGACCAAGTGAGCGGCCTGATCGACTTCTATTTCTCGTGCACCGAAGTGCGCGCCTGGGACCTCGCCGTGATGCACAGCGCCTGGGCCTTTGCGCCGGACTTCGACCCAGCGGTCGGCGACGCGCTGATCGCCGGCTACGAGTCCGAACACCCGCTGCTTGGCGAAGAGTGGGCGGCCTTCCCCGCGCTCGCCCGCGGTGCCTGCCTGCGCTTCCTGCTCACCCGCGCCTGGGACTGGCTCAATACGCCCGCCGATGCGCTGGTCACGCGCAAGGACCCCCTCGCCTTTCTGCGCCGGCTCGACCACTACGCCGCGCTGTGAACGAACTTCCGCTGGTCGAGATCGCCACCGATGGCGCGTGCAAGGGCAATCCGGGTCCCGGCGGCTGGGGCGCGATCATCCGCTATGGCGCGCGTGAGAAGGAGCTGTCGGGCGGCGAACCGCTGACGACCAACAATCGCATGGAGCTGACGGCCGCGCTCGAAGCGCTGAACGCCCTCAATCGGCCCTGCCGGGTCCAGCTCTCGACCGACAGCCGCTACGTGATGGACGGCCTGACCAAATGGCTGAAGGGGTGGCAGCGCAACGGCTGGAAGACGGCCGACAAGAAGCCCGTGAAAAACGCCGACCTCTGGCAAAGGCTGATCGATGCGGCGGCGCCGCACCGGATTGAATGGACCTGGGTGAAGGGTCATGCCGGCCATCCCGACAATGAACGTGCGGATCGGCTTGCCAGCGACGCCGCGCGCGCCCAGCCGCGTTAAGTCATTTCACCCTTCAACTTGATCTGGAATGTTGTGCCGAAGTGACACACAATGATTGTGTCCGCTTATGTCGGCTTGCGGACAGACGTGTCAGCTAAGTGGCGGTAGTCGTTACGCCAATGACGGTTTTGGTCCGTGGGGGGCCAGCCACGCCGGGGGGCGCGATGAACAACGATAATAATGACGTGCGCAGCGACGTGGCGACCTTGAACGTGGCCCTGCAGTTCGCGGGCAACCGCCTGCTCGCTTCGCTGAAACCCGCCGAACGCGCCATGATCGAGCCGCTGATGACGGCGGTGATCCTCAATCGCGGCGACGTGCTGTTCGAGCCGGGCGAGGACGTGACCCAGACCTATTTTCCAGGACCGGGCGTGGTCGCGTCCCTTGTCGTGACGATGAGCGACGGGCGCGCCGTGGAAGCCGCGACGATCGGCCGCGAGGGCGCCATCGGCGGTATCGTCAGCGCCGGCAGCAAGCCCGCCTTCGCGCGCGCGGTCGTGCAGATCGGCGGTACCGCGCTCAAGATGGATACGATAGCGCTGGAGGCGGCCAAGGAACGCTCGGCGGCAATCCGCGACCTGTTCAGCCGCTATGCCGACACGCTGCTGGCGCAGACGATGCAGTCGGTCGCCTGCAATGCTCTTCATCCCATCGATGCCCGGCTGTGCCGGTGGCTGCTGACCACGCACGACCGCGTCGATTCCGACGAGATCGCGCTTACCCAGGAATATCTGGCGGAAATGCTGGGCGTGCAGCGGACCACCGTCAGCGGCGTCGCGCGGGTGCTGCAGGAGCGCGGGCTGATCGCCTATAGCCGCGGCCGCATGGTGATCCTGGATCGGCCGGCGATCGAGCAATGCGCCTGCGAATGCTATCGCGACGTCCAGCGTCATCTGCGCGCCGTGCTACCCGATACGCGCCCGCAAAAAGTGGTGGACGCGAAGACAGCCGTCTAGCGCCTAGTGCCGGTGCTCCCGGCGGAGCTGGTAGCGGCCGTCGCGATAATCCTCGAAGATACCGTCGATCGCCGGGTGGCTGACCGGCCCCGCATCGTCGTCGGACACGAGGTTTTGCTGACTCACATAGGCGACGTAGCTGCTCTCCGCATTCTCGGCGAGCAGGTGGTAAAAGGGCTGGTCCTTCCGCGGACGCACCTCTTCCGGGATCGCCTGATACCATTCCTCGGAATTGGCGAAGACCGGGTCGACATCGAACACCACGCCGCGGAAATCGAACAGCCGATGCCGGACGACGTCCCCCACCGCGAAGCGGGCGTGAACGATCGGCGGAGCGGCGATGGCGGTTTCGGACAGGGCGGACGTCTTGTTCATTACGCACCTATTTAGGTCGCGCCGAAGCACACGCAAGCAGACGCTTGTGCCCTGTCATCCGTTCCGCTAGGGGCACCGCTTCGCTCGACCGGGTGCTCTTCCCCGTGCCCAAGCATCTCGCGGAGAGGTGGCTGAGTGGTCGAAAGCACCGCACTCGAAATGCGGCGTGCCGGCAACGGTACCGAGGGTTCGAATCCCTCCCTCTCCGCCAGCGACTGCGACGGCCGGACGTCGATTTGACGCTCGTCCACCGAAGCAGCGCTGCAGGGAGAGCCGGGGTGCTCAGGCCGCGCGTTCGAACACCGCGGCGATGCCCTGGCCGCCGCCGATGCACATGGTCTCCAGGCCATAACGGCCGTTGCGCCGCTGCAACTCCCGCGTCAGATTGGCGAGGATGCGGCCGCCGGTCGCGCCGATCGGGTGGCCGAGCGAGATGCCGGAACCGTTGACGTTGAGGATGTCGTGCCGGCTGTCATCCTCGCTCCAACCCCAGCCCTTCAGCACCGCGAGTACCTGCGGCGCGAAGGCCTCGTTCAGCTCGACGACGTCCATGTCGGACCAGCTGAGGCCGTTGCGCGCGAACAGCCGTTCGACGGCCGGCACCGGGCCGATTCCCATCCGGCTGGGATCGCAACCCGCCGCCGCCCAGCTGTGGAACCAGGCGATCGGCTCCAGCCCCAGTTCCTCGAGCCTGTCCTCGGCGACGACCAGGCAGGCAGCCGCCGCGTCGTTCTGCTGGCTGGCATTGCCGGCGGTGACGACGCCCCCTTCGATCGGCCGCAGGCTGCCGAGCGTCTCCATGCTCGCATCGGGCCGATAGCCCTCGTCATGCGCAAACGTCAGCGGTTCGCCCTTGCGCTGCGGGACCGCCACGGGAACCAGCTCGTCATCGAAGAGGCCGCCGGCCCAGGCGGCCGCGGCGCGCTGGTGGCTGCGGACCGCATAGGCGTCGCATTCCTCCCGGCCGATGCCATAATCCTTGGCCAGGTTCTCGGCAGTCTCGATCATCCCGCTGATCACGCCGTAGCGTTCGATTGGCTGGCTCATCACCCGGCCCCGGGTCAGCCGGTCGTGCAGCGTCAGCCCGCCCATGCGCGCGCCCTTGCGCAGCTCGGTCGTGTAATGCTCGACATTGGACATGGATTCGCAACCGCCGGCGATCACCACGTCCGAGACGCCGGTCTGCACCATCATCGCGGCGTTGACGATCGCCTGCAGCCCCGATCCGCAGCGCCGGTCGAGCTGATAGCCGGGCACGCCTTCCGGAAAGCCGGCCAGCAGCCACGACCAGTGCGCGATGCACGGCGCCTCGCCACTGCCGTAGCCCTGCGCGAAGATGACGTCGTCGACGCGCGCCGGGTCGATCTTCGTGCGCTCGACCAGCGCCTTCAGGATGACGGCGCCGAGTTCGCCCGCGGTCAGGCTGGACAAGGCACCGCCAAACTTGCCCACGGCAGTGCGGATCGGAGCGACAATAGCGGCACGACGGAGAATCACGCGTCTTCTTCCTTCAACGAGGGGCCATGGGAATACAGCCGGATTCGCCACTGAAGCATCAAAAATCGAATGTCGCAGGCGCTGGTTTGGCGCTTTCCGCCATGCTGCCAACCGGTTCCCAGAAGAGCATCGAACAGCCAGACCGCCGATGTGGGGAGGCGCAAACCCCACCGCTGTCGACCAGCGTCTGGACCATATAGTGCGGCATAAGGAGGGTAGTCGCGCGCATGTACCAGCTCTTATCCGGCCTGACCGTCGTCGAAGCATCCTCCTTCGTCGCGTCGCCCACCGCCGGCCCTTATCTCGCGCAGATGGGCGCGGAGGTAATCCGCATCGACCAGATCGGCGGCGGCCCGGACTTCAGGCGCTGGCCGCTCGGGCCGGATGGCTCCAGCGAGGGCCGAGCCTTGGTGCGCCGATGCTGGAACGGCAGCGGCCCCGCGCCGCACCCAGGCTGGGCGCGCATAGCGGCGAAGTGCTGTCGGACCTGTTGCACCTCGGCGACGCGGAGATCGCCCGGCCCGCCGAAGACGGAGTCGTCGCGTTGGGCTAGCCGGGACAGGCGATGGCGATCTCAGAAGTCCGCCTGAATGCCCCCATAGATGGCCCGCCGCCGGCCGGGCTCGAGGCCGGTCTGGAACACGCGGGCATAATATTTCTCGTTGAACAGGTTCTGCACGCCGCCCTGTAGCCGGACATGGGGCAAGACCGTCCACTCGCCGGCCAGGTCGAACACGCGATAGCCGGGCACCTTGGCCGGCACCAGGCTGGCACCACTGCCGACCGGAAGATTGGAATCCTGGAAATATTGCGCGCTGACGGCCAGGCCCGTCAGGGCAAGGCTGTATTTGCCCGTTTCCCGCCAGGTGATCCCGCCCTTGACGATCGACTTGGGGGCAAAGGCCGGCCGCTTGCCGATCTGCGCCGGATTGTCGGAGTCGACGAATTTCGCGTCCAGCAGCGACAGGTTGACGAACGCCGTCAGATGCTCGGCCGAACGGCGACCGGCGAGGAAGTCGTAATGAACCTCCCCCTCGAAGCCGCGATGGCGCGTGTCGCCGGTATTGACGTTGATCACGTCGGTCGCGTTCAGGCGCCGGCTCTCGATGCGGTTGCTGAAGTTGATCTGGAACAGGCTGACATCGTAGAACAGGCCGGTGAGCGGCGTGCCGTGCACGCCGGCCTCGTAGGAAGTCGAGCTGGGCGCATCCGCCTCCCGGCCGGGGCGCAGGTTCGAGAAGGGCGAGGCCACGTCGAAATAGCGCAAGGGGCGATAGCCCTGGGTGATGCTCAGATAGGTCTCATTGTCCTTGCCGAAATCATTGCCGATGCCGACGCCGAGCAGCGGCACCGTCCGGCTCACTTCGACATTGGCGAGTGGCCGGGTAAGGTTCGGCGGGCGCACCGTTTCGCGGATGCGCAGCTTCTCCACGTCGAGCCGGCCGGACAGCACGACATGGAAACGGTGCGGCAGGCGGAACACATTTTCGGCGAAGACCGCGCCGTACCAGCTGTCGCGCGCCTGATCGAGCCGCGGCGTGCCGCCATGATCACCGCGGTCGGCCTTGATGTTGGTGCTGGTGAACTGCTTGAAGGGCGCGTCGCTGTGCGTGCCGGTCACGCCGAAGGTAAACGCATTGCCCCGCCCCCAGCGCTTGCGCGCGCGAATGTCGAGCCCCTCATTGTGGAAATATTCGTCCTGCAGCGTGGTCGTGGCGGGGTTGGCACCGGCTGCGGCCGCACGCGTGTACAGCTGCAGCGTCGACGCCCAGGCCTTGCCCTCCAGGCGCCAGCCGTCGCCCAGTTCGAGCTCGTTGCCGAGGATCACGGCGCCCCGCCGCACCCAGTCGCGATTGAACGGCGTCGGCGCGAAATTCTGATCGGCGAGAAATTGCGGCTGGCTGATCCGGCCGGGATTGCCGGCCTCGGCGCTGTGGCCTTGGACCCGCACATACCAGAGCGCGCGATCGCTCGGCCGCCAGCCGAGGTAAAGGTCGCCCTGCAGCAGGTTGGAGGCACTGTTCCGCCTTTGCCCGTCGCTGTGAGTATAGCCGAGCGCGGCGCGATATTCGAAGCTGCCGGAGGCACCCTCGGCGACATTGTAGGTCGAATAGAGGCCGTCGCTGCCGGCCAGCTGCTGGGTGGAGGCACGGAAGGCTGGGCCCTTCGGGTCCGGCCGCTTGGACACGAAGTTGATCGCAGGCGCGGGTTCCGGGCCGTAGATCAGGCTCGAACCGCCGCGGATCAGCTGCACTTCGGACAGGCCTTGCGGGAGCGGCACGTAAAAGAGCGTCGGAAAGCCGATCCAGTCGGACTGTATCGGAATCCCGTCCTGCAGCACGAGCACGAACTCCGCTTCCTGCGGATTGCCGAGCCCGCGATAGCTGATGTTGTACTGGGTCGGTGTCTGCTGCTCGGACACGAGCACGCCGGGTGAGCGTGCGAAGAGCTCGCGGCCCTGTGTCTCGACCACCGGGGGCTGCTGATCCAGCTTGGTCGTGCTGTTCTTCTTGGTGACGGTGATGCGCGTCCCGTCCACTTCGGGCAGCAGGTGGTTGAGCTTCGGCCTTGTGCCTTGCTGCGGGACGGGACGCGCGCCCTCTACCCGGATGGTGCCGGGGCGCGTGTCCTGAAGCCCCGCCGCCGCAGCGGCGAGGCCCAGTGCCAAGTCGATCATCTCAGTCCTTTTCGCCCAATGCCGTCAGCTTCGTCAGGTCGCCGACGAAGCGCAGGCCCACCATGCCTTCAGCAAGCGCCTCCAGGTCACCGCCGCCGGTCTCTTCCGGCAGTTCGATAGCGGCAAGGTCGACCGGCTCCAGCCCATTCGCGACAGCGGCGGTCTGCAGCTTCTTCATTGCGTCGCCCTTCAGCGCGGCCCATTGCGCCTCGACTTCGGACAGCTCCTTTTCGAGCGCATCAAGCCGAGCGATCGCATAGTTGGTCGGCCGCTCCTCGCTGGAAGTGACCAGGCCATAGGCGCGGTCCATATGCTCGCGCAGCCGCTCCTCGCCCGTGATGGCGCCGCCTTCCTTCGTCGCGACCAATTCCTTACGGATCGCATCGGCCTTGTCGGAAAAAGCCTGAGCCTGGGCCTTTTGCGCAGCGGATGAGTCAGGCTTGGCCGCGATCTGGGCCGCCATGCCGCGAGCGCCGTTGATCTCCATCACCACCCGCGTCATCCGGCCGAACAGCGCCTTGACCCGCTCCGCCGCCGCATATTGCGCCGCCCGGTCTTCCGCTGTGAAGGTGGCGCGGCGATCGAGACCGATGACCAGCGGCGCAGTCGAGACTTCGCCGGCCTTGGTCAGCCGCACCGTGTAATTTCCGGGCATGATCCGCTGGCCCTGCGTCGCGTTGAAGGCGAGCTGGGCGGCGGGCGGCACCACCGGCGGCTTGGTGCGCATCGACCAGACCACCCGATTCAGTCCCTTGCGCTTGGACGCCGGCAGCTCCTCGACGACATTGCCCTGCGCGTCCAGCACCTCGAGCTTCATCCGCCCGATCACGTGCCGCGCCTTCTGGTAGTACGTGATCACAGCGCCATTGGGAGGATTGTCGCCCGAATAGACGTCGTTGCCGTCGGACCAGCCGCCATTGCCTTGGATGCGCTGCTGGACCGGCTGGCCGGGCAGCAGCGCCGCATTAGCGGCGAGCTTGGTGGCATCGAGCGCGCGCAATGGGCTCAGATCGTCGATCACCCAGATGCCGCGACCATGGGTGGCAAGCACCAGGTCGTCATCGCGGTCCTGCACGGCAATGTCGCGCACCGCCACATTGGGAAAATTGTTCGGCTTGAACTGCGCCCAGCTCGCACCGCCGTCGGTCGAGGCGTAGAGCCCGAACTCGGTGCCGACGAACAGGATGTTCGGATTGAGCCGGTCTTCCTTCACCACATGCGCATAGCCGCGCACGCTGTCGGTCCGTGGCCCGATCAGCGGACGCCAGGTGCGGCCGAAATCGGCGGTCCTGAACAGATAGGGCGCGAAATCGCCCGACATGTGCCGGTCCACCGCCACATAGGCAACGGCCGGATCGTGGCGGCTCGCTTCGACCCAGCTGATCCAGCTGTCCTTCGGCAGCTTCAGACTCTTGGTGACGTTGGTCCAGTTGGCGCCGCCGTCGCGGGTCAGCTGGACATTGCCGTCATCGGTGCCGACCCAGATCTGGCCCGGTGCCCTGGGGCTTTCCGAGATCGAATAGATGGTCGTGTGCATCTCGGCGGCCGAGTTGTCGACCGTGATGCCGCCCGATTCTTCTTGGCGCTGCTTCAGCGGATTGTTGGTGGTAAGGTCGGGCGAGATGCGATCCCAGGTCTTGCCCTGATCGCGCGTGCGGAACAGGAATTGCGAGCCGATATAGAGCGTGCCCTTCTCGTTCGGGCTCAGGTGAATCGGCGTATTCCAGTTCCAGCGCAGCTTTTCCTTATAACCCGCCGCCGGCTGAATGAATTTCTGCTCCAGCGTCGTGCGATTGATGCGCGAGATCGAACCGCCCTGATATTCCGCATAGACGAAGTTCGGATCGGCCGGGTCGGGGAAGGCCCAGAAACCGTCGCCGCCGTAGAGATTCTCCCAGCGGTTGTTGGTGACGCCGCCCGGATATTCCTGGTCGCCGACCCAGGAACTGTTGTCCTGCAGGCCGCCATAGACCTGATACGGATCGCGGTCGTCGGTGCTGACGTGGTAGAATTGGCTGATCGGCAGGTTGCGGGCATGCTCCCATTTGTTGCCGCCGTCATGGCTGATCCACAGCCCACCATCGTCGCCGCCGATCAGGTGCTTCGGATTGGTCGGATCGATCCAGACATCGTGCCAGTCGGCATGGCTCGCGCCGGCCGAGTCGGCGAAGCTCTTGCCGCCGTCTTCCGAGGCGCTGACGCGGTAGCCCATCTTGAACAGGCGCTTGTCGTTCGTGGGATCGACCGAGATCTTGCCGAAATAGAAGGGGCGCCAGACCATGCCCTGGCTGCGGTCCCGCTCTTCGAACGTCTTGCCGCCGTCTTCCGAGACATAGAGCGCCGAGCGCACATTTTCGACGAACGCATAGACTTGGCGCGGATTGGACGGCGCGAACACGACTTCGACGCGGCCCCAAGGCTGTTTCGGCAGGCCCTTGGTGTTGCCGTCATTGAGCTCGCGCCAGCTGCGGCCGCCATCGAGCGTCTCAAGGAGGCGGCTGCCGGAGGGCGCGTTGGGCCCGTCGCCGCCGGACCGGAAGGTCCAGCCCTTGCGCCGGAAATCCCAGGTGCCGGCGAGCAGCCGGTCGGGGTTCGACGGGTCCATGGTCAGGCCCGAGCAGCCGGTCGACAGATTGGCCGCGCGCAGGATCAGGGCCCAGCTCTTGCCGCCGTCGGTCGTCTTGTAGACGCCGCGATCGGCGCTGTCCGACCAGAGCCGGCCCGGCGCGCAGACATAGACGGTGTTGCCGTCGCGGGGGTGGACCAGGATCTTGACGATCCGCTCGCTGGTCGGGAGCCCCATAGACTCCCAGGTGTCGCCGCCATCGCTGGACTTGTAGATGCCGTGGCCGATCGAGACGGAATTGCGCGTCCAGCTTTCGCCGGTGCCGACCCAGACCGTCTGCGAATTGTTCGGGTCGAGCGCGATGGCGCCGATCGACTGGACGGGCTGCTTGTCGAAGACCGGCTTGAAGGTCGTACCGCCGTCGTCGGACTTCCACACGCCGCCTGAGGCGGAGCCGACGAAGATTGTCGTCTTGCCGTCCTTTTCCGCGCGCGCGGCGATGGCCGCGACCCGGCCGGACATCTGGGCCGAGCCGATGTTGCGAATGCCTAAGCCCGACAGGTCGGGCGCGGTCGTCGCCGCGAGCGCAGGAGCCGCGATCAGCAGGGCGGTGGTGGCGAGAAGCAGGTTGCGCATCGGTCGGCTCACTTGGCGCTGGAGGGGGAAACGGGCTGGGCGAACATCGCGGGCGTCACCGGCACATTGGCGACCGCCTTCTCGATGGTGACGCGCTGCCGCTGGCTCGACTGGCCGTCCTGCCAGCTCTCGATCGACATCGGAAAATAGACGCCGGCGACCTTCTCGTAATCGCCCAGCTCATATTCGGTGACCTGCTGCGCACCCCGGATGCGCCGCGTCTCCGTCATCTTGATCGCCAGCATCGTCTCGGGCTCGAGCAGATAGACGAACTCGTCGCCGTCCTTCTGCACGACCTTCAGCCTATAGGCGTCGGTGCCGTCGAAATCCTCGCGGCCCAGATAGCTGACCGCGGAGCCGTCCGCTTTGGCGTTCACCAGCGGCCCGAGCACCGATCCCGAGTCGGCGATCGAACGCGCCTCGTCCGCAGACATGGTCTCGGCGTCCTTGCGGCCCTGAAAGGGATTGATGCGCCAGCCGGACTTCCCGTCAAAGCCCTGGGTCAGGGTCAACCCTTGCAACGCCGCTTCGGTGCGCGAAGCGCCGTTCTCGCGTGCGCGCACTTCCTTGTAGGTCAGCTTGAAATCGCCGGGAAAGCGCAGCTCGCCGTCGAATTCCACCGAGTTGAGCGCGGCCAGCGCCTGCTGCCCGCCCAGCGCATCGATATGGCGGGCAAGCAGCGACTCGGCGGTAGGCTGCGCCTGTGCCCATGCGGCGGGCGCCAGCGCGATCGCCGCGGCAAGCGCCGCAACTGCCTTCAACGTCATGAAATCCTCCCGGTTCGACCTATCGGGAAGGTCTGGGAGATTATCCGAGGAGGGTCAACCGATCGACCGACGGATGGTTTATTCGGGGTGGAGAATAGCGAGGCGGTTCCCCGACCCCCCGAAAGATAATGGGGGCTGATGTCGCCATCAGCCCCCACTTTCCCGGTCCGCTGCGCTGCCCCAAGGGGTGGCTGCAGGACTGGGCGGATCGGAAGTCCTTGACCTCGCGGCCAGGTGCCTCCTCTCGGGTCTCGCCTTCGCATCGCTGCTCGGACGCTCCCCATTTGCGGATCGTCAATCAGAAGCATTTCTGCTTCGATCAACAATCCTTTTGCAACACCTCGCCCGAAGGCACGAGCATCGCCGGACTGTTCCAAGATCGAAATCAAGTCACCGCTTGCGCGCTTTCTTGACTAGATCTTCTCGCTCGCCCTGCCCTCTGTCTGCTTCGTCTCGAAAGACTTGGCTTCCGTCGAGCTGTGCTTCGGATCGTCTTCCCGTTTCCGGTGGACCGCTCCGAACCACAAAGAGAAGCTGTCATGACTTCTGAGTCGCGGCAATACACAATGGCCTGTGGATAACGGGGATATCGGGAATGGAATGAAGCAATTCTGCACCCGCTTGCCCGCCTCCAATAGCGGCGATAAGGGATGCGCCGGCACCGGCGGGTATGATGTAATGGTAGCCTGTCAGCTTCCCATGCTGAACGCGCGGGTTCGATTCCCGCTACCCGCTCCAGAATTCTCCAGGAAGATCAGGGGATCAGCTGCGCGATGATGGCGTCGGCCGCTTCTTCCGGCGTCATCAGCGTGGTGTCGATCCGGATCTCCGGGCGCTCGGGCGGCTCATAGGGGCTGTCGATGCCGGTGAAATTCTTGAGCTGCCCTGCCCGCGCCTTGGCGTAGAGGCCCTTCACGTCGCGCCGTTCCGCTTCGGCAAGCGGGGTGTCGACGTGGACTTCGAAGAACTCGCCTTCGGGCAGCATCGTCCGCACCATGTCCCGTTCGGCGCGGAACGGCGAGATGAAGGCGGTGATGACGATCAGCCCGGCGTCCGTCATCAACTTGGCGACCTCGCCGATGCGGCGGATATTCTCGACGCGGTCGGCATCGGTGAAGCCCAGATCCTTGTTCAGCCCGTGGCGCACATTGTCGCCGTCGAGCAGGAACGTGTGGCGGTTCATCCGCGCCAGCTTCTTCTCGATGAGGTTGGCGATGGTCGACTTGCCCGCGCCCGAAAGGCCCGTCAGCCACAAGACTGCGGGCCGCTGGTTCTTGAGCTCGGCGCGCCGCTCGCGGGTCACGTCCAATGGCTGCCAATGGACGTTCCGCGCGCGGCGGAGCGCGAAATGGATCAGGCCGGCGGCGACGGTCGCATTGGTGAATTTGTCGATCAAAATGAAGCCGCCGAGCGTGCGGTTGCGCGCATAGGGTTCGAAGACGAGCGGCCGGTCGGTCGAGAGATTGGCCACGCCGATCGCGTTCAGCTCCAGCGTCTTCGCCGCGACATGCTCCAGCGTGTTGACGTTGACCTGATATTTGGGCGCCTGGACATTCGCGGTGACCGTCTGCGTGCCAAGCTTCAGCCAATAGCTGCGGCCCGGCAGCATCGGCTCGTCGGCCATCCAGATGATCGTGGTTTCGAACTGGTCCGCGACTTCCGGGGGATCGCCGGCTGACGCGATCACGTCGCCGCGGGAACAGTCGATCTCGTCCGCAAGCGTGAGCGTCACCGACTGGCCGGCCACCGCCGTGTCGAGATCGCCGCCCGAAGTGACGATCCGTGCCACCCGGCTGGTCTTGCCCGATGGCAGCACCCGCACCTCCGCGCCCGCCGCCACGGTGCCGCTGGCGACCTGGCCGGCAAAGCCACGGAAGTCGAGATTGGGCCGGTTCACCCATTGCACCGGCATGCGGAAGGCACTGGTGGCATCGGCCGCAAGGTCGAGTTCGACCGTCTCCAGATGCTCGATCAGCGACGGCCCGTCATACCAGGGCGTGTTCGCCGACGCGGCCGTGATGTTGTCGCCCTTGAAGCCGGAGATCGGCAGGGCGACGAAGGCGCCGATGCCGATCGAGGCCGCGAACGTGCGATAATCGGCGACGATCGCATCGAAAACGGCCTGATCATAGCCGACCAGGTCCATCTTGTTCACGGCCAGCACGATGTTGCGGATGCCGAGCAGGTGGGCGAGGTAGCTGTGCCGCCGCGTCTGGGTCAGCACGCCCTTGCGCGCATCGATCAGGATCACGGCCAGGTCCGCGGTCGAGGCGCCGGTGACCATGTTGCGCGTATATTGCTCGTGACCCGGCGTATCGGCGACGATGAACTTGCGCTTCTCGGTGGCGAAGAAGCGGTAGGCGACGTCGATCGTGATCCCCTGCTCGCGCTCGGCGGCAAGACCGTCGACCAGCAGCGCGAAGTCGATCTCCTGCCCCTGCGTCCCCACGCGGCGCGAGTCCGCTTCCAGAGCCGCCAGCTGATCCTCGAAGATCATCTTGGAATCGTAGAGCAGCCGCCCGATCAGCGTGGACTTGCCGTCATCGACCGACCCGCAGGTGATGAAGCGGAGCAGCGACTTGTGCTGATGCCGGTCGAGATACGCCTCGATGTCGCGGGCGATCAGCTCGTCGGTGCGATAGGCGGGGTGATCCGCCATCAGAAATACCCCTCCTGCTTCTTCTTCTCCATCGAAGCGTCGCCGGCATCCTTGTCGATCGCCCGGCCCTGGCGCTCGGAGGTGGTGGTGAGCAGCATTTCCTGGATGACGTCGGGCAGCGTCGTCGCCTGGCTCTCGACCGCTCCGGTCAGGGGATAGCAGCCGAGCGTACGGAAGCGGACCGAGCGGGTGACCGGCGTCTCTCCGGGCGCGAGGCGGAAGCGGTCGTCGTCGACCATCAGGATCAGCCCGTCGCGCTCCACCGTCGGGCGGGGCGCCGCGAAGTAGAGCGGCACGATCTCGATCCCCTCCAGATGGATGTACTGCCAGATGTCGAGCTCGGTCCAATTGGAGATCGGGAAGACGCGGATGCTCTCGCCCTTGTTCTTGCGGGCATTGTAGAGGTTCCACAGCTCCGGCCGCTGGTTCTTCGGGTCCCAGCGGTGATTGGCGGAGCGGAAGGAAAAGACGCGTTCCTTGGCCCGGCTCTTCTCCTCGTCGCGCCGCGCCCCGCCGAACGCCGCGTCGAAGCCGTGCAGGTCGAGCGCCTGCTTCAGCCCTTCCGTCTTCCACATATCGGTGTGGAGCGGACCATGATCGAAGGGATTGATCCCCCGCTCTTTCGCCTCCGGATTCTGGTGGACCAGCAGCTCCATGCCGGCATCGCGCGCGGCCTTTTCGCGCAGCGCATACATGTCGCGAAACTTCCAGGTCGTGTCGACATGGAGCAGCGGGAAGGGCGGCGGCGCGGGGAAGAATGCCTTTTTGGCAAGGTGCAGCATCACCGCCGAGTCCTTGCCGATCGAATAGAGCATCACCGGCCGCTCGGCTTCGGCCACCACTTCGCGCATGATGTGGATGCTTTCGGCCTCGAGCCGTTCGAGATGGGTCAGGTGCCTTGCCACTTCGATCCTTTCGCCGCCCGACTTAAGCGGTAGAAGCTGCCTCACAAGAAACTTTTACCTGCCGTCGCTCAAGCCGCGCGCAACAGGTTTCTGGCAATCACATGCGCCTGGATCTCCGCCGCGCCTTCGAAGATGCTGAGGATGCGCGCATCGCAGAGCAGGCGGCTCGCCTCGAATTCCGGCGCATAGCCGTTGCCGCCGTGGATCTGCACGCACTGATCGGCATTGGTCCAGGCGACCCGTCGCGTAGAGCTTGGCCATGCCCGCCTCGACATCGCAGCGCCGCCCGGCATCCTTGGCGCGGGCGGCGGCGTAGCAAAGCTCACGGGCGATCACCGTCTCGACCGCCATCAGCGCGATCTTGTCGGACACGCGGGCGAAGGCGTGGAGCGGCTTGCCGAACTGCCGGCGATGCCTTCTGCGCGTCCGTGCCGGCGGCCGAGATGAGCTCGGCCGCGATCTCCGCGCGGGTGCCGAGCGAACCGGCGCAGATCCAGGCGCGGCTCAGTTCTTCGGAGACGATCGCCATGGCCAGCTTGCCAAGGCCGAGGCCGCCATGTTCGGGCGCAATCGTGACCCCGACAGGCCGAGATCGGCCATTTCGGCGACCACTTCGGCGGGGATCAGCGCATCGGCCCGATGCCAGCGATGCGCGTGCGGCGCGATCCGGTCCTTCGCGAAGGCGCGCACCTGATCACGCACCCCGTCCAGCGTGTCGTCGCCGCTCCGCTCGCTCGGGCGTTCCCCTGCGAGCAGCCGGTCGGCCAGTTTGCGCCGGGTGTCCCGGTCGCCAGCGGCGAGCCAGGAGGCCCTCGCTTGCTGGAGCCGGTGCGATTTGGCCTCGAGGCCGAGTTCCCACGGGCGCACCACCTCGTTCCCGCTCATCGCGATGCCGCCGACCAACTCGCCCAGCAGCTGCGCGGCGCCGATCCGCTTCATGCTCCAGTCGAGATCGGTATCGGCTTGCCACGCGAGCAAGGCGTCCAGCGCCGCCGCGATGGTCGCCATCCAGGCAAAGGCGTGGGTGTCCAGCTGGACTACGTCTCCATCTGCTGCGGGGTGGTCGGCAGCGCGGTCACGAGCAGCATCGAGGAAGCGTCGGACTTCGCCGATAAGAGATCCTTCGTTCGTCACTGCATGACGCTAGGGGACTGGCGGCCGTTCGCCACCTTGCTCCACCGGCGATGGAGGCTAGGGGAACAAGGATGACCGAAGCAGCCAAATGGCATTTCTGGATCGATCGCGGCGGCACCTTCACCGACATCGTCGCGTTGCGGCCCGATGGGCAGATCGTCACGCATAAGCTGCTCTCCGCCAATCCGGATCGATATCGCGACTCCGCGATCCAGGGCATTCGCGAGCTGCTGGGCGTCGACGCCGGAGCGCCGCTGCCTGCCGACCGGATCGGCAGCGTGAAGATGGGCACGACGGTCGCCACCAACGCCCTGCTGGAGCGGGCCGGCGAGCCGGTCGCGCTGGTCGTGACGCGCGGTTTCCGCGACATGCTGCGCATCGGCTACCAGAACCGTCCCAAGCTGTTCGACCGCAACATCGTGCTCCCCGATCGGCTGGAAAGCTGCGTGATCGAAGCCGATGAGCGGATCGATGCGCAGGGCGAGGTCCTTTCCCCTCTCGACGAGGCAAGGCTGCGCAGCGACTTGCAGGACGCGTTTGGCAAAGGTCTTCGCGCTGCCGCGATCGTGGTGATGCACGGCTATCGCTATCCGCAGCACGAGGAAGCGGCAGCCCGGATCGCGGAAGAGGTCGGCTTCACCCAGGTCTCGGTGAGCCACCGGGTCAGTCCGCTGATGAAGATCGTCAGCCGCGGCGACACGACGCTGGTCGACGCCTATCTCTCGCCGATCCTCGACCGCTATGTCGGTCAGGTGCGCGAGGCGCTCGGGCCGGAGGTGCCGCTCTCCTTCATGCAATCGAACGGCGGGCTCGCGCCGGCCGAGGCGTTCCGGGGCCGCGACGCCATCCTGTCCGGCCCGGCCGGCGGGATCGTCGGCATGGCGCGGACGAGCGAGGCGGCCGGCTTCGCCAAAGTGATCGGCTTCGACATGGGCGGCACCTCGACCGACGTGTCACATTATGCCGGCAGCTTCGAACGGACATTGGAGACGGTTGTCGCCGGCGTGCGGCTGCGCGTGCCCATGATGAGCATCGACACGATCGCGGCGGGGGGCGGCTCGATCTGCAGCTTCGACGGCGCGCGGATGCGAGTCGGGCCGGAAAGCGCCGGCGCCGATCCCGGGCCGGCCTGTTATCGACGCGGCGGCCCGCTCACCATCACCGACTGCAACGCCGCGCTCGGCAAGCTGCAGCCCGACGTCTTCCCGCATGTGTTCGGCGCGAACGGAGACGAACCGCTCGACATCGCTGCCGCACGCGCCCGGCTGGTCGAGATCGCCGAGGCTATGATCGCCGCCGGCCTGCCCGCCCGCACGCCGGAACAGATTGCGGAAGGCTTTCTCGCCATCGCTGTCGACAACATGGCCAATGCGATCAAGAAAATCTCGATCGCGCGCGGCCATGACCTTGCCGATTATGCGCTGGCCTGTTTCGGCGGCGCCGGCGGTCAGCACGCCTGCCTGGTCGCCGACGCGCTCGGCATGACCAGCATCGTCATCCATCCGCTGGCGGGCGTGCTGTCGGCCTATGGGATCGGCCTCGCCGACCAGCGCGTGCTCCGCACCCGCGCGGTCGAGGCGCGGCTCGACGAGGGGCTGCTCGGCTCGCTCAATGCGAGCTTCGGCGCATTGGAAGCGGAATGCCTAGCCGGCATTGCCAGCGACGGCTTCGACCTCGCCGGGCGCCGCTTCGAGCATCGGCTGAGCGTCCGCTATGAAGGTACCGATACGGCGTTGGACGTCGCTCCCGGAGATGCGGCGACGGTCAGGGAGCGTTTCGAGGCGCTCTACCGGCAGCGCTTCGCCTTCACCTCACCGGGCACGCCGCTGATCGTCGAAAGCATGACCGCCGAACTGATCGTGCCCGCGACCGTCGCGCATGGCAGTCTCGGCACCGAATCACGCGATGCCGAGGCAGCCATCGTTCCGGCCTTCGTGTCCGGGGAATGGCGCGAAGCGCGACTGCTGGCGCGCGAAGCCCTTGCTCTCAACGAACCTCTGGCAGGTCCGGCAATCCTCCATGATGCGAGCGCGACGACCGTCGTCGAGCCGGGCTGGAGCGTCACCCGGACCCAAGCCGGTGACCTGATCCTCAGCCGGACCGGAAGCGGACGATCGCACGAGGAAGCCAGCGACCTGGCCGCTCCCGACCCGGTGCGGCTCGAAATCTTCAACAACCTGTTCATGGCCATTGCCGAGCAGATGGGTCAGGCGCTGCAGAACACGGCGCTGTCGGTCAACATCAAGGAACGGCTCGATTTCTCCTGCGCGCTGTTTGATGCCGAAGGCCGGCTCGTCGCCAATGCGCCGCACATGCCGGTGCATCTCGGATCGATGGGCGACAGCGTCCGCGCGATGCGCGAAAAGGCGCAGGCGAGCGCACGCGGGCTGAGGCGCGGCGACGTCTATCTGATCAACAATCCCTATGACGGCGGCACGCACCTGCCCGACCTGACCGTGGTGATGCCGGTATTCGGCGAGGGTGACGCGCCCGACTTCTATGTCGCCGCTCGTGGCCATCATGCCGATATCGGCGGCCGCACGCCCGGCTCAATGCCGCCCGACAGCCACACGTTGGACGAAGAAGGCGTGCTGTTCGACTCGCTGCTGGTGGTCGAGGACGGCACCTTGCTCGAAGCCGAGTTCCGCGCCGCCTTGGCGTCCGGCCCGTGGCCGGCGCGCGATCCGGATCGCAATGTCGGCGACCTCCGCGCCCAGATCGCGGCCTGTGCCCGCGGCGCAGCCGAACTCGATCGCATCGTCGCCCAATATGGCCGCCCGACCGTCGTCGCCTATATGCGCCACGTCCAGGAAAATGCCGCCGAGGCCGTGCGGCAGGTGCTCGACCGGCTGCCCGATCGCAGTTTCGAATATGAGATGGACAATGGCGCGGTCGTGCGGGTCGCCATTACGGTCGATCGAACCGCCCGGCGGGCGCGCGTCGATTTCACCGGCACCAGCGAGCAGCTGCCGTCCAATTTCAACGCGCCGCCGTCCATCTCCCGCGCGGCAGTGCTCTACGTGATGCGGACGCTGGTCGACGACGCCATCCCGATGAACGATGGCTGCCTGGAGCCGATCGACATCGTGATCCCCGACGGCTCGATGCTGAAGCCGCGCCATCCTGCCGCCGTCGTTGCCGGCAATGTCGAGACCAGCCAGGTGATCACCGATGCCGTCTATGGCGCGACCGGAGCGCTGGCAGCGGCGCAGGGCACGATGAACAACTTCACCTTCGGCAATGCGCGCCACCAATATTATGAGACGATCTGCGGCGGTGCCGGTGCGGGCCCGGACTTCGACGGCGCCTCGGCCGTGCACACGCACATGACCAACTCACGGCTGACCGACCCGGAAGTGCTTGAATGGCGCTTCCCGGTGCTGCTCGAAAGCTTCGCGGTTCGGCACGGCTCCGGCGGTGCTGGACGGCAGCGCGGCGGGGATGGCGTCGTGCGCCGCATCCGCTTTCGTGAGCCGATGACTGCCGCCATCCTCTCCAACCGCCGCCGTGTCCCGCCCTTCGGCCTGGAAGGCGGCGGGCCCGGTGCCTGCGGCCGGAACAGCGTCGAGCGGGCGGACGGCTCCGTCGAGGAGATCGGCGCAGCGCAGGCCGTGGAGGTGGCCGCCGGCGACGTGTTCGTGATCGAGACGCCGGGTGGTGGCGGCTTCGGTCAGCCCCGAGGCGGCATCGTGTAGTTGAGGCCCAGCCGCCCGCCGTCCGGGTAGATGGTTTGGCCGGTCAGATAGCTGCTCTCGTCCGTTGCGAGGAACAGCGCGATCGAGGCGACCTCCTCCGGCGCGCCTGTCCGCCCCAGGGGCGTGCGACTGAGGACGCGTTCCTCGGCCGCCTTGTCGCTCATAATGCCCCGCGCCAAGTCGGTGAGGATGGTGCCCGGACCGATCGCATTCACCCGGATGCCGCGCGGCGCCAGCGCCAGCGCCGTGACGTTGGTCAGCTGCTTGAGCGCGCCCTTCGAAACGACATAGGGAATCTGGTTGGGGATCGCGAGCACGGCATTGACGGACGACATGTTGATGATCGCACCACCCTCGCCCATCAGCCGCGCCGCGCGCTGCGTTCCGAACAGCGCCGCCTTCAGGTTGATCGCGAGAACGCGGTCGAAATCGTCTTCGGTGAGTTCGTCGAGCGTCGCCGCGTGCGTTACCCCCGCATTGTTGACGAGAATGTCGAGCCCGCCCCAATCCTGGTCCACCCGGGCGAAGATCGCGTCGAGCCCGGCCGAGCCGCACAGGTCCGCTACGACCCAACGCTGACCGAGCCGCGCCGCCACCGCCTCAAGCTCCGCCGCCGCGATATCCGCGAGCAGCAACTCGGCACCCTCCGCCGCGAAGCGTTCCGCGATCGCGCGCCCGATTCCATTCGCCGCGCCGGTGATCACCGCGCGCTTGCCGTCCAGTCTTGCCATTCAACGCCTCCTGACGCGCTCGCTTGTCTCCCTCGCGCGCGCTCGGCAAGAGGGACGCGGGGGTATGCCGATGTCCAGGCGCAAGCCGCTCTTCTTCATCCTTGCGACGATCTTCATCGATTCAATCGGCTTCGGGCTGATCATGCCGGTACTGCCGCGATTGCTGATGAAGGTCGGCGGACTCGATCTGGCACAGGCGATCGAACTCGGCGCCTGGATGGGGCTGGCGATCGCGGTCACCACCTTTTTCGGGGCGCCCATTCTCGGCAATCTGTCGGACCGGTTCGGCCGACGCCCCGTCCTGCTGATCGCGCTAGGCGGTCTCGCCATCGACTATCTGCTGCTGGCCATCGCGAACACCATTCCCCTGATCTTTCTCGGCCGCTTGCTCTCCGGCGCGTTCGGGGGCAGCTATGCGCCGGCCCAGGCGGCGATCGCCGACACGACTCCGCCCGACCAACGCGCCCGCACCTTCGGCTATGTGAGCGCCGCGTTCGGCGTCGGCTTCGTGGCGGGACCGGCGATCGGCGGCCTGCTCGGCGAACTGGGGGAGCGTGCGCCCTTCTACGCGGCCTCGGCGCTGGCCGCGCTCAACTTCCTCTACGGGCTGACGCTCTTCCCGGAGACGCTCGCCCAGGACAAGCGCCGCGCGTTCGACTGGCGCCGCGCAAACCCGCTCGGCGCGGTCGCCGCGGCCCGCGCTGTGTCGGGCATGTGGGGCGCGGTGGTGGTGCTGACGCTCTGGCAGACCGCGAGCATGGTCTATCCGATGACGTGGAGCTTCTACGTCATCGCCAACTTCGGTTGGTCCAACGCCATGATCGGCGCGAGCCTGGCCGCCGTGGGCGTGGTGATCGCCCTGTCCCAGACCCTCCTGACCGGCCCCGCGGTGCAGCGCTTCGGCGAACGCGACGCGGCGACGATCGGCCTGATCGCCGCCATCACCGGCTTCATCGCCTATGCCTTCGCGCAGAGCAGCTGGCAGGCCTTTGCGATCATGATCGCGATCGCCGTGCAGTCGCTGGTGCAGCCGAGCCTGATGGCGATGCTGTCCCGCCGTGCCACCCCGGAGACCCAAGGCGAAGTGCAGGGCATCGCCAGCATGAGCATGGGCGTCGGCAACATCGTCGCGCCGCTGGTGCTGACCCGCGTGATGGCGGAGTTCACCGGGGCGGATGCGCCGATCCACTTCCCCGGCGCCGCATTCCTTGTCGCCGCGCTACTCGGGCTCGCGGCGCTGGTCCTGCTCCGTCGCCTACCGCGCGCCGACCAGGTCCAGCAGGGCTTCGACCGCTAAAGCTTCCTGCGTCGGGGCCAGCCGTGCGCGAAAGCCGGGCGCGAGCTCCCGGGCACGACGCTGGAAGCTGTCATTCTGGTAGAGCTGGCGAAGGGACGTCGCGAACGCGTCCGCCTGGATCGATCCGGTATGGACATGGCCGCCCAGCTGCATGCGCGTGACCGCCTGGCCCGTCAGTCCCTTTTCCAGATCATGGTGCATGACCACGACGGGCAACCCGGAGGCGAGCGCGCTGCTGACGAAGCCCAGGCCTCCCGAGGTCATCGCCAGGCGCGAGCGGGCGGCGATGCGCTCGAACGGCACCGGCTGCACCTCCACCTTAAAGCCGAGCCGCACCATTTCCGCGCGCTGTGCCGGGGTCGAGCTGGGCGCGTAGACGCGCACCGGCAGACCCGACCTGACCAGCCCGTCCCACAAAGGTCCGGCGCGGAGCAACGTCGCATCGGCGTAGAGGAAGATTTCCTCCCCTTCGGCCGTCTCGCCCAGCGGATGCGACACGGACGGCGCGACGACCGGCTCTTGGCGCCACGGCGCATAGGGGTCGAGTTCGGTGAACGTGCCGGCGAGCACTCGATCGGCGCCGAAGATGGCGGGCAGCCGGTCGAGCGTCGGCACGCCCATCTGCGCAAGTCCCTTGTTCACCTGCTCCAGCAAGGGCGCTTCGGCATAAACGGGCGGCTTGCCGGTCAGGCTGGGGAACTGTTCGAGCTGGGGCGGAATCGTGTCGAAGCCCAAGCCAACGGCAACCACCGGCACCGAACCCCGGACTGCACAAAGCAGCGCCGGCGCGAAGTCCGCGGCGACGGCATCCGGCTTCACCGCGGCCATCAGCGCCTGCCATCCCGCGATCAGGGCCGGCAGCGCGTCCGGGTTCTCGAGCGCGACGCGATAGAGAATGTCGCCCATGGTGTTGGGCAAGTCGCCGCCCACGGCACCGACATTGGCGAGGAGGCGCGGCCATAGCGGGGCCTGCCAGAGCGTGACGCCGGCCGGCCAATCGAAGCTGAGATCGAGCCGTTGCGACGCGACGGCGACCTCATGCCCCCGCTCGACCAGCCCGCGCGCCATTTCCGCCAGCCGCACCAGATGGCCGCGATTCGCCCCCAGCTCCCAGCCCAGCAGAAACCGCGCCATGAACGCTCAGATGCCGCCATCGACCGGTGCGCGGCCGGCATCGATCAGCCGCGCGCGAAGGTCTCCCAGGCACGCCGCAAGCGAGTTCGCGTCGGTCGACCGTATGACGAAGTTCGCGCCCACCTTGCCTTCGCGGAAAAAGGGGTAGCTGCCGATCTGACAGCCTTCATGCGCCTTTTCGGTCGCACGCAGGAGGTCCGCCACTTCGCTTTCCGCCACCCAGCAGCCGAGCGTCTCCGACAGCAATGGCCGGCCGCCCTCCAGCGTGCCGGCGAGCGCGTCGAGCATCATCGCGGTGATGTGCGGCACGCCCGCCATGATGAAGATATTCTGCCAGCGGATGCCGGGCGCGCCCGACATGCGGTTTTCGATCAGGTCGGCGCCTTCGGGCACGCGCGCCATGCGCAGCCGCGCCTCGCTCACCCCACCGCGCGTCTCGTAATAGCGCTCCAGCATCTGGCGCGCGCGGGGATGCACCACCACCGCAACGCCCAGCGCGGCGGCGATTGCGTCGACGGTGATATCGTCGTGAGTCGGACCGATGCCGCCGGTGGTGAAGAGATAATCGTTGCGGGACCTGAGCGCGTTCACCGCCTCGACGATCGCCGCTTCGGTGTCGCCGACCACCCGCACTTCGGCCAGGCGGATACCCTGCAGGTTCAGCCACAAGGCGATCTGCGCGATGTTCCGGTCTTGCGTCCGCCCGGACAATATCTCGTCGCCAATGATGACGAGCCCCGCGGTCCAGATGCGTTCGGCAACCATTCGCCGGCTCTAACCCCGCCGCCACGCGGTGCAAGCATTCAGAGGCGCAAAAGAAAAGGGCGCCGGCATCGCTGCCGGCGCCCCGTCCTGTTTTGCAAGCCGCGATCAGTTGCTGGCGGGATCGTCGTCGTCGAACACGACGAACACGGCCAGGGCCACCACGGCTGCGACGGCAAGGCCGATCAGCACGAGGTTTCCGCCGAGCTGATTGCCGTTCTCGACCTGGGCAGAGGAGCGCGCCGCGCTCGTCAGCGAGAGTTTGGATGCGCTCGTCTGAGCCATCGCCGGCGCGGCGGCCATGCTCAGCGCGGCAGCAAGTGCGATCAAGCTACGCTTCATGATTCTACTCCCTTCGCGACCCGCGTGGGTGGTGCGGATCGGAGCCAGCATAGCCCGGCGTTTCGCAAGCGCATCAAAAATCTGGCACTTCGCCCATAATGGAGACATTTGGTTCCTTCGGTGCGACGGCTTATATGAGCGCCATGACCAGCTATATCGACGCCGACTCCGCCTCGACGCGCACCAACGCGATCAAGCTGCACGGACCCGAGGGATTCGACGGCATGCGCAAGGCCGGGCGCCTCGCGGCCGAAATCCTCGACGCCATCGTGCCGCACATGGTCCCAGGGGTCGAGACGCAGGCGATCGACGCCATCATCCGCGAGCATATGCTGCGCGCGGGCGCCGTACCGGCCACGCTCGGCTATCGCGGCTACACCCATTCCAGCTGCATCTCGATCAACCATGTCGTCTGTCACGGCATTCCGTCCGACCGAACGTTGAAGGATGGCGACATCGTCAATGTCGATGTGACTCCGCTGCTCGACGGCTGGCACGGCGACACCAGCCGCATGTACCTGATCGGCGATGTGCCGGTGAAGGCGAAGCGGCTGGTCGACGTCACCTATGAGGCGATGATGCGCGGCATCGAACAGGCAAAGCCGGGCAATCGGATGGGCGACATCGCGCATGCGATCCAGAGCTTCGCCGAGAAGCACCGCTATGGCGTGGTGCGCGATTTTTGTGGCCACGGCCTCGGCCGCCTGTTCCACGACGCGCCGGAGGTGGTGCATGCCGGCCGCCCGGGCACGGGACCGGAACTCAAGCCGGGCATGTTTTTCACGATCGAGCCGATGATCAATATCGGCCGGCCCGACTGCAAGGTGCTGGAGGACGGCTGGACCGCGGTGACCCGCGACCGCTCGCTATCCGCCCAGTTCGAGCATTCGGTCGGCATCACCGAAACCGGCTGCGAGATTTTCACGAAAAGCCCGACCGACCGCGACAAGCCGCCTTACGCCTGAGGGTGTCGGCCGATCATCAACGCGACCACGGCCAACGAATAGAAGACCAGTCCTCGCCTGACCTCTGGCAGCAATGCGGCCGGGGGCAGCGCGAGGAGCTTGTGCATGGCGAGCGTCACCGCCAATCCGGCCGCCGCGCAAAGCATCGCGATCGGCAGGTGCGCGAGCGGCAAGGCCGGCCAGGGGACTTTCGGCGGCTGCAAGGCGTATGTCGCGCGGCGGGCGAAGGGCAGGATCAGGAGCAGTCCCGGCCAGCGGGCCAGCCCCCACTCGCCTAACGCCACCAGCAGATAGCCGAGTCCCGACAGCGCCAGCGCAAGCAGGATCACTGCCTCCCTGCCCTGCCGCGGATCGTCACTCTTCACCAGCCGAGCCATTCGAAAAGCCGTGGCAAAACGCAACCTGTTGTCGCACAGTGCCGACAAATAGAGCGTGGAGAGGTGGATGCGGGCGATGGTGGCGGCGGCGCTGGTGCTGGGCGCGGCGGCTTATGCGAAGACGGGCGAAAAGGTGGACGGCGCCTATCTGACCAAGGGCGGCGACGGCAGCGACTGGCCGGCGATCGGCCGCGACTATCGCGAGCAGAGGTTCAGCCCGCTGACCCAAGTCACGTCCGGCAATGTCAATCAGCTCGGCATCGCCTGGTTCGCCGACCTGCCGGACGCGCGTGGCCTCGAGGCGACGCCGGTGATGGTGGATGGCGTGCTTTATGTGACCGGTCCCTGGTCCAAGGTCTTCGCCTTCGACGCGGTCAGCGGCAAGCCGCTGTGGAGCTACGATCCCAAGGTCGATGGGCAAAAGGGCGTGCAGAGCTGCTGCGATGTGGTCAATCGCGGCGTCGCGGTGTGGAAGGGCAAGCTCTATCTGGGCGCACTGGACGGCCGGCTGATCGCGCTCGATGCCGCGACCGGCAAGGAGCTGTGGAGCGTCCAGACCACCGACACCACGCGCCCCTATACCATCACCGGCGCGCCGCGCGTCGTGAAGGACATGGTCGTGATCGGCAATGGCGGCGCCGAGTTCGGCGTGCGCGGCTATGTCACCGCCTATGACGCTGCCACGGGCAAAAAGCGCTGGCGCTTCTACACCGTGCCGAACGCTCAAGGTCAGCCGGATGGCGAAGCCTCCGATCCGATCATGGCGAAGGTGGCGGCGACCTGGAGCAAGGACGGGCAGTGGAAGTCGTCCGGCGGCGGCGGCACCGTCTGGGATGCGATTGTCTACGATCCCGAGCTGGACCAGCTCTATCTCGGCGTCGGCAACGGTTCCCCTTGGAACCATGGCATCCGCAGCGGCGGCGAAGGCGACAACTGGTTCCTGTCGTCGGTCGTTGCGCTCGATCCGAACACCGGCGCATATAAATGGCATTACCAGGAAACGCCGGGCGAGAGCTGGGACTATACCGCGACGCAGCCTATCCTGCTGGCGGACATGGGCGGCCGTAAGGTGATGTACCACGCGCCCAAGAACGGCTTCTTCTTCGTCATCGACCGGACGACGGGCAAGCCGATCTCGGCCGACATGTTCACCGAGGTGAACTGGGCGACTGGCTATGATCCGAACAGCTGGCGGCCGATCGAAAATCCTGACGCCCGCTTCTACAAGACCGGCAAACCGTGGATCGGTGCGCCGGCGCCGATCGGCGCCCATAGCTGGCAGCCGATGAGCTATTCGCCGGCGACCGGGCTCGTCTATCTGCCGGTCAATGATATCGGCTTCGGCTTCATCCCGCCGCTGGTCGCGGAGGATGCGCAGAGGAAGGCGCTCGGCTTCAACGTGGCGGCGAATATGGGCGAAGGCGCGCTGCCGCCCGATCCCGGCTTCATCAAGGCAGCGATCGCCGCCACGAAGGGCTCGCTGGTCGCCTGGGACCCGGCCGCGCGCAAGGCGCGCTGGCGGGTCGAATATCCGACGCCCTGGAATGGCGGCACGTTGGCGACCGCCGGCAACCTCGTGTTCCAGGGCACCGCGCTCGGCGAGTTCCGCGCCTATGCGGCGGATAGCGGCAAGCAGCTCTGGGCGCTGCCGGTCCAGTCGGGCGTGATGGCGGCCCCGTCCAGCTATGCGATCAAGGGCGTGCAATATGTCGCCTTCACCACCAGCCGCGGCGGCGCCTGGGACTTGACGTCCGGCTATGCCGGCCTGCCCGCCAAGAAGGTGCCGAGCATTCCGCGGCTGATCGTGCTGAAGCTGGGCGGCAAGGGCCGGCTGCCCGCCGCGCCCGAACAGACGGCGATGCGGCTCGATCCCCGCGCCGCCACCGCGCCGTCGGCCCAGGTCGCCCAAGGCAAGGCGCTGTTCGGCCGCTATTGCTCGGTCTGCCACGGCGCCAATGCAGTCAGCGGCGGCGTCACGCCCGATCTACGCTATTCACCGGTGCTGGCGGATGCGGCGACCTGGAAGGGGGTGGTCATCGATGGCGTGCTGCACGAACGCGGCATGGTCAGCTTCAAGCCGGTGATGGACGAGGTGGGGGCCGAAGCGGTGCGCGCCTATGTGATCGGCGAGGCCAACTGGGCCAAGACGAACGACAGCAAGATCATGGGCAGCCGCTAGGCTTCCTTCGCTCGTCCTGAGCGAAGCGCGGAGCGCATAGTCGAAGGGCCCGGGTGCAGATGCTCTTCGACTCGGCCTGCAGCCTCCGCTCAGGACGAGCGGCAAGTTAGCTATAACCAGAACAAAACGTGTACAATGGCGCCCGACTCGCCATGTACACCGAACTGAACGTCACCACCCATTTCAGCTTCTTGCGCGGGGCATCGTCGTGTGACGAGCTGTTCGCGGCGGCGGCCTTGCTCGGCTACAAGGCGCTTGGCATCACCGATCACAACAGCATCGGCGGGCTGGTCCGGGCGCTGATTGCAGCCGATGCGACCGGCATTCGCGCGATCAATGGCTGCCGGCTCGATCTGATGGACGGCAACGCCCTGCTCGTCTGGCCCGAAGATCGGGCCGGCTGGTCGAGCCTCACGCGCCTGCTCACCGCCGGCAAGCTGCGCGCGGATCCCGCCAAGGGGGAAAAGGGCCAGTGCTTCCTCCATTGGGAGGATGTCGAGGCCCATGCCGATGGCCTGGTCGCCGCACTGATCACCAACCAGCCCGATGATGCGGCGCGGATCGCCATGGGCCAGATCGCGGACCTGTTCGGGGACCGCGGGCATGTCGCACTTGCCCATCACCGCCGGCCCGGCGACCCGATCAGGCTGCACCGGCTTGCCGCGATGGGGCGCTCCTTCGGCCTGAAGCCGCTCGCGACCGGCAATGTGCTCTACCATTCGCCCGACCGCCGGCTGCTGCAGGATGTGATGACGGCGATCCGCAACAAATGCACCATCGACGAACTGGGCTTCCGCCGCGAGCGCCATGCCGACCGGCATCTCAAAGGGCCCGAGGAGATGGCGCGGCTGTTCCGCAGCCACCCCGACGCGATCCGTGCCAGTGCCGAGATCGCCGAACGCTGCACCTTCTCGCTGCGCGAGCTCAGCTATCAATATCCCGAAGAAGTGGTGATGTCCGGCCGCAGCCCGCAGCAGGCGCTGGAAAGGCTCACCTGGACAGCGCTGCAGGCGCGCTTTCCCGAGGGCGTGCCCGACGCCTATTCAAAGCTGCTCACGCACGAACTGCGGCTGGTCGGGCAGCTCGACTACGCCCCCTATTTCCTGACCGTGAACTCGATCGTCGGCTATGCCCGCAGCCAGGGCATCATGTGCCAGGGCCGGGGCTCCGCCGCCAACTCGATGATCTGCTTCGTGCTCGGCATCACCTCGATCGATCCGGTGCACCACAAATTGCTGTTCGAGCGCTTCATCTCGGGCGAGCGCCGCGAACCGCCCGACATCGACGTCGATTTCGAGCACGAGCAGCGCGAGGAGGTGATCCAGTGGATCTACCGCACCTATGGCCATGAACATGCGGCGCTCACCGCCGTGGTCAGCCGGTTCCGCGCGCGCGGCGCCGTGCGCGAAGTCGGCAAGGCATTGGGCCTGCCCGAAGACCTGACCGGTGCGCTGGCCGGCCAGGTCTGGGGCTGGTCGCAGGAAGGCGTCGGCGAAAAGCATGTCGAGCAGCTCAATCTCGACACCAGCGACCCGCGCATCCGGCTGACCCTCGACCTCTCGCGGGAGTTGATCGGCACGCCGCGCCATCTGAGCCAGCATCCGGGCGGCTTCGTGCTGACCCGCGATCGGCTGGATTCGCTGCTCACCGTCGAACGCGCCGCCATGCCCAATCGCTGGGTGATCGGCTGGGAGAAGGAGGATATCGAGGAACTGAAGTTCATGAAGGTCGACGTGCTCGGCCTCGGCATGCTCGGCTGCATGCGCCGGGCGTTCGACCTGCTGAAGGCGCATAAGGGCATCGCCCTCGATCTCGCCTCGCCCGAGATGCAGGAGGACGATCCCGAAGTTTACCGGATGATCCAGCGCGCCGACACTTTGGGCGTGTTCCAGATCGAAAGCCGCGCGCAGATGTCGATGCTGCCGCGGATGAAGCCGAAGGAGTTCTACGATCTCGTCATCGAAGTCGCGATCGTCCGGCCGGGGCCGATCCAGGGCGACATGGTCCACCCCTATCTCCGCCGCCGCGAAGGCAAGGAGCCGGCCATCTACCCGTCCGACGAGTTGCGGGAGGTGCTGGAAAAGACGCTCGGCGTGCCGCTGTTCCAGGAACAGGCGATGAAAGTGGCGATCGTCGGCGCCGGCTTCACGCCGGCCGAAGCGGACGCGCTGCGCCGGTCGATGGCGACGTTCAAATTCACTGGCGGGGTCAGCCATTTCCGCGACAAGCTGGTCAACGGCATGATCGCCAAGGGCTACAGCCCCGAATTCGCCGACCGCACCTTCCGCCAGATCGAAGGGTTCGGCAGCTATGGCTTTCCCGAAAGCCACGCCGCCAGCTTCGCCAAGATCGCCTACGCATCGAGCTGGATGAAGTGCCACCATCCCGACATCTTCTGCGCCGCCCTGCTCAACGCCCAGCCAATGGGCTTCTACGCGCCCGCCCAGATCGTCCGCGACGCCCGCGCCCATGGGGTGAAGGTGCTGCCCCCGGACGTAAATGACAGCGGGTGGGATACGGTGGTCCTATCGGAAGAATACGCCCAACCCCGTTCGCTTCGAGCGCAGTCGAGAAGCGTAAGCTCCAGAACCCAGGGTTTCTCGACTTCGCTCGAAACGAACGGAGAAGCAGACAGGCTCTGGCCGTTAAGACTCGGCCTCCGCGTCGTGCGCGGGCTGGCGGCAGACCATGGCGCGGCGATCATCGCGGCGCGGGGCGACCGGCCCTATGCCAGCATCGAGGAGGTCTGGCGCCGTTCCCGCGTGCCCGTCGCCGCGCTGGAACGCCTGGCGGAAGCGGACGCGTTCGCCGGTCTTGGCGTCGACCGGCGCCAGGCGCTCTGGCAGGTGCGCGGGCTGGGGCACACCGAGCTGCCGCTCTTCGCCGCCGTCGAGACGCGCGAGGAGCCGGTCGCGCTCCGGCCGATGACCGCGGGCCGCGAAGTGGTCGAGGATTACCGCTCCACCCAGTTGTCGCTTCGCGCCCACCCGCTTTCCTTCCTGCGGCCCGAGCTCAAGCGGCGCGGCATGGTCGCCTGCGCCGATCTCGACCGCGTGCGCGACGGCCGTCGCGTCGAACTGGCCGGCATCATCCTCGTCCGCCAGAAGCCGGGCAGCGCCAAGGGCGTGCTGTTCATCACCATCGAGGACGAAACGGGCGTCGCCAACCTGATCGTCTGGCCGGACCGCTTCGAGGCGCAGCGGCGGACGATCATGTCGTCGGCGATGATCTCGGTCGTCGGCAAGGTGCAGAAGGAAGGCCAGGTCATCCACATCATCACGGAGACGGTCGCCGACGAAACGGCGCTGCTGCGCTCGGTCGGCGAGATGGACTTCCCGCACCGTCCCGGCCCCGGCGACGGCGCCACCCATGGCGGCTCACCGGATCGCGGCGAAGCCGGCTGGGAAAAGCGCGTCCGTGACAGCTACCACAAGCCGTTCCGCACCGGCGCCGACCCGGAAGATGTGATCAAGGTGAAGACGCGGGATTTCCATTGATCCTGCTCACCCACGCTCGTCCCGAGCGAAGTCGAGGGGCGTTCCTCCGGACCTAATCAACAGCGCCCTTCGACTACGCGCTGCGCGCTCCGCTCAGGACGAGCGAACGACGGCCCCTACTCCGCAGCTTCCAGCATCGGCTCCGGCGCGCGCACCTTGGCGCCGGCCTTGCGGAAGGTCATCGCGCCATCCTCGACCTTGCCGAATTTCAGGTCGAGCAGGTCCTTGGCGTAATTCTGGTGCACCTTCCACGGCCGCTTCGAGCCCTGTTTCGGCAGATGCGCGAGCGCGCGCTGCACATAGCCGGAGCTGAAGCTCAGCCACGGCTCTTCCTGCACTTCGGGGTCGTTCAGCACCGGCACGGCGATCTGGGTGCCGGTCTTGTCCATGTGGTTGATGAGCCGGCAGACATACATGCAGGTCAGGTCCGCCTTCAGCGTCCAGCTCGCATTGGTATAGCCGAACGACGTGGCGAGGTTCGGCACGCCCGAAAACATCATCGCCTTGTAGGTCATCGTCTGGTTGGGGGCGATCCGCTCGCCATCCACCAGATATTCAACTCCGCTCAGCAGCTGCAGGTTCAGGCCCGTCGCGGTCACGATGATGTCGGCTTCGATCTCCGTGCCGTCCTTCAGCCGGATGCCCGTTTCGGTGAACCGGTCGATATGGCCGGTCACCACGTCGGCCGAGCCGCTCTTGATTGCTTCGAACAGATCGCCGTCCGGGACGAGGCAGAGCCTTTGGTCCCAGACATTATAGCTGGGCGTGAAATGGGCCATGTCATAGCCCTGGGGCAACAGCGCCTTCACGCGGTCCAGCACCCACCGGTTAACGCCCTGCGGATTGGTCCGCGCCTTCTTATAGAAATACATGCCGAACAGCACGTTCTTCCACCGCGTCAGGCCGTAGGCGAGTTTCGACGGCAGCACCTTGCGCAGACCGTTCGCGACTTTGTCCTCGGCGGGCCGTGAGACCATGTAAGTGGGCGAGCGCTGCAGCATGGTCACATGGGCAGCGTCCTTCGCCATCTCCGGCACCAGCGTCACCGCCGTGGCGCCGGACCCGATCACCACGACACGCTTGCCTTTGTAGTCGAGCTGCTCGGGCCAGTGCTGCGGGTGGACGATCTGCCCCTTGAACGCGTCGCGCCCCTCGAACTGCGGCGTGAAGCCCTCATCGTAATTGTAATAGCCGCTGCACATGAAGAGGAAGTTGGCCGAAAAGGTCACCGGCTCCCGCTCAGGCCCGCGTTCCGCCTCGACCGTCCAGCGCGCCGTTTCGCTGTCCCAGGCGGCGCGCTTCACCCGGTGCTGATAGCGGATGTGCCTGTCGATCCCGTAATCGCGCGCCGTCTCGCGCAGATATTTCTTGATCGAGGGACCGTCGGCGATCGCCTTCGCTTCCTTCCAGGGACGGAAGGAAAAGCCGAGCGTGTGCATGTCGGAATCGGAGCGGATGCCGGGATAGCGGAACAGGTCCCAGGTGCCGCCCAGATCGTCGCGCGCTTCGAGGATCGCGTAGCTCTTGCCCGGACAATAGGTCAGCAGGTGATAGCCTGCGTCGATCCCGGAGATTCCGGCGCCCACCACCAGCACGTCAACGGACTCGATCGTCATCTTCTCTCTCCTGACGTTTACGTAAGCCGGAAGCGAGGACAGGTCCAGACGATGCCCGTCGACCGGCATTGGCCAGTCGTCGAGCGGAGATTGCCCCGAGCCGCCCGCCGCAGCAGCTGTGCGGTCAGGGGGACTGACGATGCGTGCCTTGCTCGTGCTGCTGTTCTTGCTCGCCACGCCAGTGCAGGCGGCGAGCTGGCCACCGTTCGATTCGCGTCAATTGGCGCGCGGCATCCATCTGCTGACGATGCCGGACGGCTATGTCGGCGCGGCGATCAGCAACGTCACCGTGATCGAGCAGCGGGACGGCATGGTCGTGATCGACAGCGGCGCCACCGCCGGCCATGGCCGCGCCATCGTCGGTTTCGTCAGGTCGCTCGGTCCCAAGCCGGTCAAGGCGCTGCTGATCACTCACTGGCATAACGACCATCCGCTCGGTGCATCCGAACTGCAGCGGGCCTGGCCACACATGCGGATCATCGCCACCCAGGCGACCCGCCGACATCTCGCCGGCAAGACGCTGAGCCTGGTCGGCCGGCAGCCCGATGAGAAATACGACGTCGCGGTCTGGAACCAGGTCTCCGGCACCCGCGCGCAATTTGCCCAGCGCCGCAACCTGCCGGACACGAGCGACGAGCAGCGCGCCCGCTTCGATCGGGCAACGCGGGAGCTGGAGGATTTCGCCCGCAGCTACCCCGGCACCCACATCGTGGTTCCAACGGAAAGCTTCACTGACCGCCTGACGATTGCGGACCCGGAGCGGCCGGTCGAACTCCGTTTCTTCGGACGCGCCAATACCGATGGCGACGCCCTTGCCTGGTTGCCACGCCAGCGGATTATCCTAACCGGCGACATCGTCGTCGCGCCGCTCCCGTTCGGCTTCTTCAGTTATCCCGGCGAGTGGATCGACGTGCTGGCCAAGGTGAAGGCGCTGGACTTCGCGCTGCTCGTGCCCGGCCATGGCGCTCCCCAGGAGGACTCAGCCTATCTCGACAAGCTGACCGTGGCGCTGAACGACCTGCGCACGCAGATCGGTCCGATGGCACGAGAGGGGCTCACATTGGACGAAGTCCGCAAGCGCTTCGATCCGGCGCGACAAAAGGCGGCATTCGTCACTTCGCCCCGGCTGGAGCGCGCGTTCGAGGCAAATTGGCTGTCGCCGATGATCGTCAACAGCTGGTTGGAAGCGCGCGGGCAAGCCTTTGTGCAGGGCGACCAGAGCCTGTACAAATAAGCGGAACCTCGGCCCGCTTCGGGCATTTTGCTGCACCGCACAATTCGGCTTGAAAATCGGCCACCGCTCCTATATTGTGCACTGCAGCAAACCGGGGAAAGACCTCTCGATGAGCACCAAAGTCGTCAAGACCGGCACCAAGGCGCCGGCCAAGAAGATTGCCCCAGCGGCGACCGCCGAACCGGCGATGACCGCGCCCGCCGCGATTGCCGCAGCGACGGTCGAGGCCGTGGCGGAGCCCATCGTGGCTCAGCCGGTAATCGAACCTGCCATCGCCGAATCCACGCCGACCGTCCAGCCGGTTGCGACCGAAACGAAAGGACCGACCATGACCGACACCGTCAACACCACTGCCGAGCAGACCAAGAACTTCGCTCAGGACGCCCAGGCGCGCGCCACCGCGATGTTCGCTGACGTCAACACCCGCGCCAAGGCGGCGATGGAGCGTTCGACCAAGCTGTTCGAAGAGCTGAACGAGTTCAACAAGGGCAACATCGAAGCGATCGTCGAATCGTCGAAGGTCGCGGCCAAGGTTGCCGAGCAGATGGGCCAGAACGCGGCCGAAACCGCGCGCAAGAACTTCGAGCAGGCGACCGCCGCGCTGAAGAGCTTCGCCGCGGCGAAGACCCCGACCGAGTTCTTCCAGCTGCAGAGCGAGTTCGCGCGTTCGGCCTTCGACCAGCTGATCGCCGAGACCTCGAAGAACAGCGAGACCGCGCTGAAGCTCGCCGGCGACATCTTCCAGCCGATTTCGAACCGCTTCGCGGTCGCGGCCGAGAAGTTCAAGCACGCCGCCTGAGCGGTCCCAATCTGAGGCCGGCATCCCTTCCCGCTGGCTTCGAGCGACGGCCGCCCCGTTTTCGGGGCGGCCGTTTTCGTTTGCACCCTTGCCCGCCGGGCGCGCGTTGCCATATTCTCCGCTTGCGTGACACGGATATCCCAATGACCGAACGACCGACGCTGATGGCAGGCGAAGGCCGCGACGATGATGCCGGCACGGGCGTCGGCGTCGCCACCCGCACGCGCGCCAAGGCCAAGAAGCCGTCGCTCTATAAAGTGCTGATGCTGAACGACGATTACACGCCGATGGAGTTCGTCGTGCTCGTCCTGCAGCGCTTCTTCCGGATGAGCATCGAGGACGCGACGCGTGTCATGCTCCACGTCCATCAGAAGGGCGTCGGCGTGTGCGGCATCTTCTCCTACGAAGTCGCGGAATCGAAGGTCAGCCAGGTGATCGACTTCGCCCGCCAGAACCAGCACCCGCTCCAGTGCACGCTGGAGAAGGCGTGAGCCACGAAGGTGGCGAGCGCCCCGGCGTAGGCCGGGGCCCAGATCGGCCGTGAAGCTGGACCCCGGCCTGCGCCGGGGAACGGCTTGCGTCACGGGAACGACCCGCTAATCCCCCGCCATGGACCGCATCATCATCCGCGGCGGGCGCCCGCTCGAAGGCCGCCTGCCGATCTCCGGCGCCAAGAACTCCGCCCTCACCCTCCTGCCCTGTGCGCTGCTGACCGACGAGCCGCTGACCATCCGCAACCTGCCGCGGCTCGCCGATGTCGACAGCTTCGGCCATCTGCTCAATCAGCTCGGCGTCTCGACCACCATCGAAGGCACCAAGCCGGAGGAATTCGGCCGCGTGATGACGATGCGCGCGACCAGCCTCACCGCGACGATGGCGCCCTATGACATCGTCCGGAAGATGCGCGCCTCAATCCTGGTGCTGGGGCCGATCCTCGCGCGCGCCGGCGAGGCGACCGTGTCGCTGCCGGGCGGCTGTGCGATCGGCAACCGGCCGATCGACCTGCACCTGAAGGCACTCGAGGCGATGGGCGCGCGGCTGGAGATGAGCGCCGGCTATGTGCGCGCGATCGCCCCGGGCGGCCGTTTGCCGGGCGGCACGGTCAAATTCCCGATCGTGTCCGTCGGCGCGACGGAGAACGCCCTGATGGCGGCCGCCACGGCCAGGGGCCGCACGGTGATCGAGAATGCCGCGCGCGAGCCGGAGATCGTCGATCTTTGCCGCTGCCTGCAGCGCATGGGCGCGAAGATCGACGGCGTCGGCACCTCCACCCTCACCATCGACGGCGTGAAGGAACTGCACGGCGCCACCTATGCGGTGATGCCGGACCGGATCGAGGCGGGCAGCTATGCTTGTGCGGTCGGCATCACCGGCGGCCGGCTGGAGCTCGAAGGCGCGCGCGCCGACGAGATGCAGGCGACCATCGCCGGACTGCGCGAAGCGGGCGTCGAGGTCGAGGAGCGCGAGAACGGCCTTCTGGTCAGCGCGACCGGCGAGCTGAAGCCGCTCACTCTGTCCACCGACCCCTATCCTGGCTTCGCCACCGACATGCAGGCCCAGTTCATGGCCATGCTGACGCGTGCCCACGGGTCGAGCGTGCTGACCGAAACGATCTTCGAGAACCGCTACATGCACGTGCCCGAACTGTCGCGCATGGGCGCCGATATCCAGGTCAAGGGCCGCACCGCCGTCGTTCACGGCGTCGAGCAACTGAACGGCGCGCCGGTGATGGCGACCGACCTGCGCGCCTCGATGAGCCTGATCATCGCCGGCCTCGCCGCCAAGGGCGAGACCCAGGTCAACCGCGTCTACCACCTCGACCGCGGTTACGAGCGCTTGGAAGAGAAGCTCTCCGCCGTCGGCGCCGACATCGAACGCGACAGCGACGGGTGATTATCCGCGCAAACACCACCGAGAGATTGCCCGGGCCTACGCAGGCGTATTGAAGCACAAATCCGTCCTGCATTCACCGCCCGGCCGAACTCCTGTCTGATACTGCGTTCATGACAGTGACCGTCATCATGACGTCACCATAGCATCGCTTTGCGCGCCTAGCCGAACCCCTGTCCCTGCTCGTGCGAATCGAGCCGGGCGCCGTCGTTCCGACAAACACAGGGGTTGATCATGAAGCCTTCCCGAATTCACGCACTGCTCCTTGGCGGCCTCGTCCTTGCTGCCGTTCCTGCAGGGTCGCAGGCGGCGATCGTGTTCACGCCGCTGAGCTCCAGCGCCACGCTCGGCTCGCGCCCGGCGGATCAGCCCTTCGTCCTGGCCAACGGCTGGACCCAGCGTACCTTGTTCACGAATCAGGAGAACGGCCTGTGGCGCGCCGGAGCGGGCCGCAATGGCAACTCCAACTTCGACATGATCGTCCAGAACGAGACCGGGCCGAATGCCGGCCGCTACCTGTTCACGGTCAATGAATCGGCGGGCGGTGGCCTGGTTCGCTACGACCGCGTCACCGACACGCCGGTGCAACTGCTCGAGGGCGCTCTCAACGGCACCAGCTATCGCTCGCTTGATCCCATTCGCTGGACGCCCTGGGGCACGGTGGTGATCGGCGAGGAAGTCGCCAATGGCCGACTGATCGAAATCACGAACCCCCTCGCCGCTCCCGGTTCGATCGTCGCCATAGACCGGCCGAAGATCGGTCGTTCGTCGCTCGAAGGCGTCGCCTGGGATGCCAAGGGCAACCTCTATTATCAGGATGAGGACAATAACGGCGGCATCTACAAGTTCGTGCCGAACAACAAGGCCGCCGACTATAATCCAGACGATCCGAACACGAGTCCGCTGGCGGGCACCGGCCAGATCTTCACCTTGCGCATCAACGCCGCGAATGCGGAGCAGCGCGAAGGCGTCGCCGAATGGGTGCCGCTCAACAATCCGGATGGCACGCCGATCCCCGGCATCACCGATCCCACCGTCAACGCGCGCCAGGCCGGCGATCAGGTGAACGCGACCAACTACCGCCGTCCCGAAGACATGCATCTCGTCAACAAGGATGGCGTGGAATATCTGGTCGTTGCGGCTACCACGGCCGACGCCGGCTCCAGCCCCGGGCGCCATCACGTCTATTCGATCGATTTGTCCAACCCCGATGCGCCGCAGGTTCGCTCCTTCGTCGACGACCGCGTGACGATCGACCAGGCGACCGGACTGACCCTCGACGCTTCGAGCGACACCTTCATCAATCCGGACAATATCGCGATCGACGCGTTCGGCGATGTCTGGATCGTCGAGGACAATGAGCCGGGTGACATCTGGAAGGCAACCTGGGGCGCCAATGGCGTCGCGGCGTCGCTGGCGCGGTTCGCCAGCCTGTCATCGCTGGGCGCGGAGCCGACCGGGCTCTATTTCGACATCACCAATCCCTTCAGGGCGTTCGTCAATGTCCAGCATCCCAGCGACGGCATCGACCGAATGGTCGAGTTCAGCCTCGCGTCGGTTCCGGAACCGGCAACCTGGGCCATGATGATCGGCGGCCTGGGGCTCATGGGTGCGGCCGTCCGCCGCCGCTCCACGCAAGTCACTTTCGGCTAACGAACCGGCACAGACGCAACGCCGCCGGCCTGGCCGGCGGCGTTGCGCTTCGACCGAGGCTGGTTGAGGGCCAGACCTCCATCGCTTGGATGAGCAGGCCGTCAACTGCGGCACTTGTCTGCGCATCCAAGCACTTGCACCTGAAGTATTTTCTGCGGGCCGTGCCCGTAACGGTCGGAACGCTGCTCGTGCCGGCGCGCTGACTCGCTGTCCTATCCAGCGAGGAACGACCCCGATGTTTATGCACAACAAGCGGCTGCAATATACCGTCCGCGTGTCCGAGCCGAACCCGAAGCTCGCCTGCATGCTGCTCGAACAGTTCGGCGGCGCCGAAGGCGAGTTGGCGGCGGCGATGCGCTACTTCACACAAGGCCTCGCCGAGGAAGATCCGGGCCGCAAGGACATGTTGCTCGATATCGCGACCGAGGAGCTCAGCCACCTGGAGGTGATTGGATCGATCATCGCCATGCTCAACAAGGGCGTGCGGGCGCAGCTCACCGAGGCCCAACTCGCCGAGACCGAGCTCTACCAGATGGTCGGCACCTCCAGCACCAGCGTGAAGGAATCGGTCCTGTTCGGCGGCGGCCCCGGCCTGATCGACTCGGCCGGCGTGCCATGGAGCGCCAATTATATCGACAGTCGGGGCGAGCCGACCGTGGACCTCCGCTCGAACATCGCGGCCGAGAGCCGCGCCAAGATCGTCTACGAGCGACTGATCGCCGTCACCGACGATCCCGGCATCAAGGAAGCGCTCGGCTTTCTGATGACGCGTGAGATCGCGCACCAGAAGTCGTTCGAAAAGGCGCTGTTCGCGATCGAGGACAATTTCCCGCCGGGCAAGCTGCCGGGCGTCGATCCCTATACCGACATGTATGTGAACGCCTCCCAAGGCGAGGGCGACATGCAGGGTTCCTGGAACAGCGGCGAGCAATGGAACCGGGTCGACGATCTCAACGAAGTGCTGCCAGCCGATCCCGGCGGCGACGGCACTGCGAGCGTACAGCTCGGACCCGTTGACACGGCTGCCATGGGCAAGATGATGGCGCGGCTGAAGTCCGATCCTGCCAAGAACCCCGTCACCGGCGCCGATCTGGGTGCCGGTCCCGGAGCCGGAAAGACGACCAATGGCGACATGGGAGCATCCAGCACCATCCACACCGCCACCCGCGACGCCGAGGTCGCTGCGGCCCACCAGATGAAGGAGCGAGCCGATGCGGAATGAGCCACTCGCCATTGGCGGCCTGCTGCTGCTGGGCGCAGCGGCGGCGATTGGCGGCCCCAAGGCGCTCAACAAGGTTCGTCTGGCCGCTCACCGCGCGACCGGCACGACCTTCCGGAGCGGCATTTCCCGGCCCGGCGTTCGCGCGACGGCCTACCCCGCGCGCGGCATTCCGGCCTAGCCTCTGACGTTGAAGGGGCGGCTGCTGTGCCGCTCCTTCAAGCTCTCGAGGGGTCCTCGAGCATCCCGCGAGGCGATCTCGTCAGAGCCACACCTCGACGGCATGGATCAGCAGGCCAACCAGGCCGCCGACGATCGTGCCGTTCACGCGGATATATTGCAGGTCGCGGCCGACCGCATCTTCCAGCCGGCGGGTAATGGTGCGCGTGTCCCAGCTGCGCACCGTCTCGCTGACCAGCTTGACGATGCTTTCCCCATAGCGTGCGGAAAAGCCGACCGCCGAGCGGCGCGCGAAGCGGTTGATGGTGACGCGCAGCCGCTCGTCATTCTGCAGCGTCTCGCCAAGCTGACGCAACGTCTCCCCGAATTTGCCGCCGAGCGCGCCACGCGGATTGCGGGCGGCACGGAGCAGCGCGGCGCGGCCTTGTTCCCACAGTCCGTCCAGCCAGCGCCGCATCGCATCGTTATCGAGCAGTTCGTCGCGCCAGTCGGCGACCCGTGCCTGCATGACCGGATCAAACTGCAGGTCCTCCGCCAACCGGGCAAGCGCATCCTCCGCCTTCAGCCGCACCGGGTGGCCCGGATCGACCGACAGGTCGTCGAGCAGGCGCAGCAACCCGTCCATGATCTTATCCGCGAGCGTTTCGTCGAGCCCGGTCCAACGCAGGATCGACCCGGCGCGATCGTGTACCATCTGCCGGATCAGATGTTCATTGCCTTCGAGCGTCCGTGCGGCCCAGCGAATCATGCCCTCCAGCAGCGGAATATGGCGATCCTTGGCGATTGCCGCCTGCAGCGCCTGGCCAAGCATCGGCGCCGCGTCGAGAGCGCGCAGGCGGCCGTCGATCAGCCCCTTGACCATGCCGCCGAGCCGCTCCTGATCGAGCGCTTCCATCACATCGGCGACGATGCGTGCCGCGGCCTCGCGCGTCCGCCCCTCAGCTTCGGTCGGATTGGCGAGGAAGCGCCCGGCCGTGCCCGCCAGGTCGACCCGCCGCATCCGTCGCGCGACCACGCCCGGGATCAGGAAATTGTCCTTCAGGAATGCGGCGAGCGTGTCGCCGATCCGGTCCTTGTTCCGCGGGATGATCGCGGTGTGAGGGATCGGCAGGCCGAGCGGGTGGCGGAACAAGGCCGTGACCGCGAACCAGTCCGCAAGCCCGCCGACCATCGCCGCCTCGGCAAAGGCACGGACGAACCCCCAAGCGGGATTATGTTGCTCGAGCGCGCGCGCGACGAAGAACAAAGCTGCCATCGCCACCAGCATGCCGGTGGCGACGATCCGCATGCGGCGCGCGCCATGGCCGTTGCGGATCGTCAGGGCAGGCACGCCGGTCATCGGCTAACCAAAGCGCGGCGCGCGCCAAGGTTCAACTCCCCATGCGCGGAAGGAGGCGCGGCCGTCGCCTACTCCGCGGGCTGCGGCGTCGGGCTCTGCTTATCGTCGCCAGGCTTGAAGGTCAGCATGCGCGACAGCTTGGGCGCGAGCCACTTTTCGAAGCTGTCGGCCAGGCTGAATGCCGCCGGCACGATCACCAGGGTCAGGAGCGTCGACAGGATCAGGCCGCCGATCACGGTGATGCCCATTGGCTGGCGCCACGCGCCGTCGCCGGACAGCGAGAGCGCGGTCGGGATCATGCCCGCGACCATCGCGACCGTGGTCATCACGATCGGCTGCGCCCGCTTGTGACCCGCGTCGATGATCGCTTCGAATTTGGGCACGCCCTTGGACATTTCCTCGATGGCGAAGTCGATCAGCAGAATCGAGTTCTTGGCGACAATGCCGAGCAGCATCAGCAGCCCGATGAACACCGGCATCGAGATCGGCATGCCGACCAGATGCAGGGCCAGTGCGCCGCCCAGCGGAGCCAGGATCAGCGATCCCATGTTCACGAAGGGCGGCATGACCCGCTTGTAGAGCAGCACCAGCACCGCGAACACGAGCAACACGCCGGAGACCACCGCGATCGCGAAACTGGTCAGCATTTCCGCCTGGAACTTGCTGTCGCCGGCCTGGATCTTCTGCACGCCGTCGATCTTGCCGTCGAGGATCGCCTTCATTGTCGGCAGGGCGTTCAGCTTCTTCATCGCGTCGCTGGTGACGACGCCGGGTGCCAGATCGGCGCCGACGACGACGCGCCGGATCTGGTTGTAGCGGCGGATGGTCGTCGGACCGGCGCCGAACTTCACGTCGGCGACCACTTTCAGCGGCACCGAACCGCCGCTGGTCGTCGGCACCGGCAGGTTCTCGATCGTCGACAGGTCACGCCGCGCATTCTCGTTGATCGACACGCGGATCGGGATCTGGCGATCGGACAGCGAGAATTTCGCGCTGTTCTGGTCGATATCGCCCAGCGTCGCGATGCGGATCGTCTGGCTCAGCGCCTGGGTGGTCACGCCCATGCTGGCCGCCAGGTTCATGTGCGGCGTGATGATGATTTCCGGCCGCTTCAGGTCGCCCGCCATGCGCGCACCACGCAGTTCCGACAGCGTGTTCATCTCGCTGACCAGCTTGTTGGCGGTCGCCTCGAGCTTGGGCGGATCGTCGCTGCCCAGCATGATGATGATGTCGCGGCCGAAGCCGCCGCCCGATTGCGACTGGAAGTTCACCCGCGCGTCGGCGATCTGCTGGAACTTGGCCGCCGTCTTGCGCTCCCAGTCGACGCTCGAGATCGGACGATCCTTCCTGAGCGTCAGGTAGATATTGGCCTGGGTCGGGTTGATGTCGCCGAACGCGGCATCCACCTGGGCCGTATCGGCGGCGAGCATGGACGCGACCTGCAGCGTGACCCGCTTGGTCTGCTCCAGCGTGCTGCCCGGCACCATTTCGATCTGCACCTGGCTGTAATCCTGGTCGATCGTCGGCTGGAAGGTCATCGGCAGGGTCGCGAAGGCGATGATCGTCGCCACGAAAGCGCCGCCGCCGCCGATCAGCACGGTCTTCCAACGGTGCCGGACGCTCCACGTCAGCACCTTCATATACCAGTCGATCCACTTGCCCTCGCCATGGCTCTGCTGGCCATGCGCCTTGAGGAAATAGGCGGCGATCATCGGCGTGATCAGACGCGCGACGGCGAGACTGAGCAGCACGGCCACGACGACCGTCATGCCGAACTGCTTGAAGAACTGGCCTGATATGCCGGGCATCAGGCCGACCGGCAGGAACACCGCGACGATCGACATGGTGGTGGCGAGCACGGCCAGGCCGATCTCGTCCGCCGCGTCGATCGAAGCCTGATAGGCCGATTTGCCCATCCGCATGTGCCGGACGATATTTTCGATCTCCACGATCGCGTCGTCGACCAGCACGCCGGCGACCAGGCTCAGCGCAAGCAGGGTCAGGAAATTGAGCGTGAAGCCCATCATGTCCATGAACCAGAAGGTGGGGATGGCCGACAGCGGAATGGCCAGCGCCGAGATGATCGTCGCACGCCAGTCGCGCAGGAACAGGAACACGATCACCACCGCCAGCACCGCGCCCTCGATCATCGTGTCGATGGAGCTGTGATACTGGCTTTTGGCGTATTCGACGCTCGTATAGAGCTGCTTGAACTTGACGTTCGGATATTGCTTCTGAAGCTTGTCGATAACCTTCAGGGCGTCGTCATAGACGGACACGTCGGAGGCGCCCTTGGCCCGCTGCATCGAAAAGCTCGTCACCTCCTTGCCGTTCATAACGGAGAGGTTGCGCTGTTCGGCATACATGTCGCGCACGTCGGCGACGTCGGCGAGCTTGATCATGCGGCCGTTGCCGACCGATATCTGGGTCTCGCCGAGCTGATAGGCGCTGCCGGCATTGCCGAGCACCCGCACCGACTGTTCGGCGCCGGCGATCTCCGCGCGGCCGCCTGCGGCATTGAGGTTGATCTGGCGCAGCGCCTGGTTGACCTGCACCGCGGTCAATCCCTGCGCCTGCAGCTTCGCGGGATCGAGGATGACGCGGATTTCGCGGCTGACACCGCCCCCGCGCTGCACCTTCGCCATGCCGGACACGGCGAGCAGCTGCTTGGCGACAGTATTGTCGACGAACCAGCTCAGCTGCTCGAGCGTCATGTCGGTCGATTCGACGCTGAAATAGGCGAGCGGCCCGCCGTCATTCGTCTCCATCCGCGTGACCTGCGGTTCCAGGATGCCATCCGGCAGGTCGCTGCGGATCTGGTCGACGGCATTGCGCACATCGTTAAGCGCGCGGTCGACCGGGGTGCCGATGTTGAACTGCACGATGGTGAAGCTCGTGCCTTCATCCGCGCGCGACGAGATGTCCTCGACGCCGCTGATGCTCCGCACCGCGGCCTCGATCCGCTGCGTGACCTGGGTCTCGAGCTCCGTCGGCGCCGCGCCCGGCTGGGTCACCGTGACCGTCACCGCCGGGAAGGACACGTCCGGAAAGTTGTTCACGTCCAACCGCATGAAGCTGATGATGCCCGCCAGCGTCAGCGCGATGAACAGCACGATCGGCGACACCGGGTTGCGGATCGCCCAGGCCGAGATGTTGCGGAAGCTCATGGAACCCGTCCCTTAGCGGCGCGCGGCGGCGCGCGTGGGTCGCACCGTCTCACCGGGGTTGAGGAATGCGCCGGCCGACAGCACGACCTGCTCGTTTCCGCTCAGCCCCGCCAGGATGGTGACGCCCGCGTCGGTGACCTGACCGGTCTTGACCTCGCGCCGCTGCACCTTGTTGTCGGGGCCGACCACATAGACATAATGGCTGGTATCGCTGCTCATCACCGCAGATTCCGGCAGCAGCGGCGCGTCCATCCGGCCGGTGACGATCTCCGCCTGCGCGAAGCCGCCGGGCCGCAGCGCCGGATCATAGGTCAGCGCGACCCGGGCGATGCCCTGGCGCGACTGAGGATCGATCACCGGCGCGACCTGCCAGACCTCGCCGGAGAAGCTGCGGGTCGATCCGACAGGCGTGACCGTCGCACGCGAACCCACGCCGACCGTCGCCAGATCGGCTTCGGACAGCTGGGCACGCAGCTCCATCTGGCCGCCCATCGCGATGCGGAACAAGGTGCCGCTGGCGCCGCCGATCACCTGGCCGGGCTCGACCGCACGGGTCAGCACCAGGCCGGCGGCCGGCGCGCGAATGTCCAACCGCGCGTTGCGGTTGAGTGATTCGCGATATTGCGCCTCGGCAACGCGCACCTGGGCGAGCGTCTGGTCGCGGGTGGCGATCCGCCGGTCGACGTCGGCCTTGGAGATGAAGCCGCGCGACACGAGCTGCTGGGCGCGGGCGAGTTCCTGTTCGGCCAGGCGGGCATTGGCGCGCGCCACGCCGATCTGCGCCTGGAGCGAGGCCGCCTGCTGCGCCTGCACCGAACGCTCAACCACCGCCAGCACCTGGCCGGCGCCGACCCAGGCGCCCGGCTCGACCAGCACGCGCGTGACCATGCCGCCTTCGCCGACCACGCCGACCGGCATTTCCCGGCGCGCCGCCAGCGTGCCGGTCGCGGATACGGTGCGCGCCACCGGCTGGCGGCCCGGCACCACGACGGTCACGCTCGGCGCCGGCGCCTTGTTCTGCTCGGCACCTGCCGCGGGCTTGTCGCCGCCGCGGAACATGAAGAAGGCGATCGCGATGGCCGCCACCAGCACCAGCGCGCCGATGATCAGCGCACGGCGCCGCCCCGCATTGCCGTCGCTTTCGACGGGATAACCGGCTGCGTCGGTCCGGATGCTGGTTTCATAGTTCATGTTCACGTGCCTTCCGCCCCGACGATTTCGAGTTATCGGAGCTGTGTTACATCAATAAGTCACCCACCTCAAGGGTGGAAACGGCGGAATCATGCTCGCTTTCGGGCCTGCGCCCGGGGACCGCCTTGGACGCGCTTTCCGTGCGAGCATTTAGTGGAGACTGGCCGAGGTGGGAAGGGACCTGTTCGTCTGGACCCTTGCCGACGCGACCATTGGACCCGCGCCCGAATCCGTTAAGCCCCCAGCCAGCGGCGGTGCACGAGAACGGCTCCGCAACAATCAGCGGAGGCAAGAGATGAAGAAACAATTCGGGCTGGGACTGGCGCTCGCCGCCGCACCCGTCGCGGCGCAGACCCAGGCGCTGCCGGTGCAGCCGATCAGCGGAACGGTGCTCGACGTGACCGCACAGGGCGAGACCCGGCGCACGCCCGATGTGGCGACGATCAGCGCCGGGGTCGTCACCCAGGCGGCAGATGCCGCATCAGCGATGCGCGACAATGCCGCGCGGATGGATCGCGTCATCGCCGCGCTGAAAAAGGCGGGAGTTGCCGATCGGGATGTCCGCACCGCGAACATCTCGCTGTCGCCGCAATATCGCTATGCCAATAACGAGCCGCCGGTGATTACCGGTTATCAGGCGTCGAACACCGTAACCGTGCGGTTTCGCGACATTGCGCGCTCCGGGACCATCCTCGACACGCTGGTCGCGACCGGCGCCAACCAGATCAACGGACCGGACCTGATGCTCGACCAACCGGCGACGGCGCTCGACGAAGCGCGGCTGGATGCCATGGCCAAGGCGCGCGCGCGCGCGGAGCTCTACGCCAAGGCGGCAGGGCTCAGGATCAAGCGGATCCTCTCGATCAGCGAGGCTTCGTTCGACATGCCCCGCCCGATGCCAGTCATGATGCGCATGGACGTGGCCGAGGCGGCGCCCGCCTCCAAGATTCTGCCGGGCGAACAGGCGCTGCAGGTCAGCGTCTCGGTCCGCTTCGAACTCGAATAGGCACAAAAAAGGGCCGGGCGCTGCCGCCCGGCCCATTCTTCGTGCGTGACGAACCTGTGCTTAGCGCACGCTGCCGCGACGGAACAGGTTCACGATCGCAAGCAGAACCACCGCACCCAGCAGCGAGACCAGGAACGAGTAAAGATTCAGCCCGTTGTTGTTGATGCTGCCGCCCGAAAAGATCAGGCCGCCGATGAACGCGCCGACAATACCGACGATGATGTTGAGCAGGATACCCTGCTGCGCGTCAGTCCGCATGATGATGCTGGCAAGCCAACCGATGACGCCGCCGACGATCAGCCAAACAATAAGTCCCATCCTAACCTCCTGTTCGAACCTGCTACCCTTAGTCCTGATCTTTGGTGTAGAACCGTGGCACTAGACGCACAGAGGGCCGCAACGGTTCCGCAACGTTATTTGCAGAGCGTTGCGATGGCTGATCGGCCATGCGATACAAGCAGGCTTAGGAGGAGGATCGGATGGCAACCGCGGTGCTGCGCAATTCCACGATGAGCGAGGCCGAATGGGCGGCGCGGCAGGAGCTGGCGGCCTGCTACCGCGTCTTTGCGATGCTCGGTTGGGATGAGTCCATATACAACCACATCACCGTCAAGGTGCCGGACGAGCCGGACGCGTTCCTGATCAATCCCTTCGGTCTGCACTTCAGCGAAGTGAAGGCATCGAACCTCGTCAAGATCGACATCGACGGCAACAAGCTCGACGACAACCCCTATCCGGTGAACCTGGCCGGCTTCGTCCAGCACAGCCTGTTCCACCGCCATCTGCCCGACGCGCACGCGATCGCCCACACCCACACGACCGCCGGCATGGCGGTCAGTTCGCTGGAAGGCGGACTGCAGCCGACGAACTTCTACGCCGCCAACTGGGTCGGCCAGATCGCCTATCACGACTTCGAGGGCGTGACGGTCCGCGCGGAAGAAGGCGAACGGCTGCTCGAGCATCTCGGCGACAAGCGCGTCATGCTACTGCGCAACCACGGCATCCTCGTCATGGGCCGCACGATCCCTGAAGCCTTCGTCAAGCACTGGTCGCTGCAGCGTGCCTGCGAGATTCAGCTGGCGACCCATTCGATGGGCAAGCCGCTCACCATCCCGCCCGAAGTGATCGCCATTCACCAGCGCGACATTTCCAAGGCCTCTGCCCCCGGCGGGCCCGGCAAGGCGGACTTCGACGCCATGGTGCGTCGCGTCGACAAGATCGACCCGAGCTGGCGCGACTGACCGCTTGACCCGGTTCACCGTCAACAACCAGCCGGTCGAGTATCTGCTCGATCCGGAAACGCCGCTGCTATGGGCGCTGCGCGACGCGTCCAATCTGACCGGTACCAAATATGGCTGCGGCACCGGCGAGTGCGGCGCTTGCACCGTCGACATCGACGGCGCCGCGGTGGCGAGCTGCCGCATCTCGATCGCTGCCTGCGAGGGCCGCTTCGTTACGACCATCGAGGGCCTGTCGCGCGACCGCAGCCATCCGGTGCAACAGGCCTTTGCGGCGTTGAACGTCTCGCAGTGCGGCTATTGCATCCCCGGCATGATCATGGCCGCGTCGGTATTGCTGAAGCGCGTCCCGGCGCCCACCGACGCGGACATGGACGCCGCCATCACCAACATCTGCCGCTGCGGCATCTATCCGCGGCTGCGAGAGGCGATCCAACGCGCGGGCCGGGCGGCGAGGGGCGAGCCCATCGGTGCCTTGCCAGTGCCGGGCACCGACCCGGGAGAAGCGGCGCGGCATGTACCGGCATTAAGACCCGGACAATAATGAACGGCCGTTAATCGAACACGTTCAAAGATTTACGTCAGATAACCAAGTCATTCGAAACGTGTTCAGCGCAGGAGTCGCATAGCGCCCCCAACTCAGACTTGGGGTCGATGATGATTCATTTCGAAAAGCGTACCCGCCACGGTGCACGTTGGGATGAAACGGCAGACGAGGAGCTGCGCCGTCGCTTTGCGGAAGGCCAACTGCTGCCGGAGGTCGCTCGCGCCATGAACCGGTCGCAGGAGGCGGTCCGCACCCGCGCCAATGTCCTGCATATCCCGGTGCGGTCGACCGCACGCCGCAATGGTGACGCCGCCTAGGCGGCAGCCGCGTAGACGAGCGGCCCGTCGGCAAGCATGACCTTGTTGCGGCCCTCGTTCTTCGCCCGATACAGTGCGCAATCCGCGTCGTGCAGCAGCGTCTCGACGGCGGCGCTGTCCCCCGCCGCCACGCCGATACTCACCGTGACCGGCGGCAGGCTGGTTTCCTCTTCGAAGGTCTGGCCGATGCCGATCCGGATTCGTTCGGCGATGGTGGATGCGCGATTGAGATCGTAGCCGCGGAGCGCAACGACGAATTCCTCGCCGCCATGGCGGCCGACCACGGCGCCCGATCCGGCGACTCGCGCGACATGAAGCGCGACGTGGCGCAAGATCGCGTCGCCCTTGGCATGGCCATGCTGGTCGTTGACCCGCTTGAAATGATCGATGTCGATCAGCAGCAGCGCCATCGGGTACGGCTCGGGATGGGCGATTGCCGCCCGCTCCAGCGCCTCACCGAAGCCGCGGCGATTGGCGAGCCCGGTCAGCGCGTCAGTGTGCGCCTGCCGCTCCAGCATTGAATGGCGCTCTGCCGCGCGCTCATGGTCGATGCGCAGCGCACGGATGCGGCCGGCGACCGGCAGCGACAGGATCAGGCACTCCATCGTCGCGGCGAACATCATCAGGCCGTCGGGCAAGACGCCGTTGCCGATCAGCCCCATGGTACGAGCCGGGTACATGAGCGACACAGAGATCGGCAGGCTCCAGCCGAGCACCAGGGCGCTTGCCATTGGTTCGCGTCGCGCCAGCGCGTTCAGGATGATGCCGGTGGTCAACAGGATCGAGTGCATCGCGACCAGATTGGCGACGATGAACACGGCATAGTCGATCGAAGGGGGCGCAATCACGAGAGCGACGGCAGCCGTCGCGGAAGCGCAGGCGGCACCCATTGCCCAGCGGCGGAGCCAGCGCGGCGTTACCGGACCGAGGAATTCGATGACGAAGGCGATACCGGTCGCCGTCGCCGCTGCCATGGTGAAGCTGACGATGTCGGAGATGGCGCCGCTGCCGAGCTGGGGAGCGACGAGATGGATCAGCCCGGAATAGGCCAGGCCATAGCCGAGCAGCAGGCCGACATGAATGCAATAGATCAGCTGGAAACGCCGCCGCATCGCGAAGAACAGGCTCATGTGGAACAGGATCGTCAGCGCGAGCATGCCGACGCCGATGCCGTAAAGCGCGGTCTGGTCGCGCTCGATCGGCGCGAACACCTTGGCGCGGGCGAGGCGCGGCGGCCGCACGAAGGTGACGCCCTGCGCGTCCTGCAGGCGTACGACCAGCCGTTCGACGTCACGCTCGGGCGTGAACAGGATCGACTGATAATTGCCCGCCGTCCATTCGCGATCGGGCGCGTTCGGATCATAATGGTGATGCTGAACCGTGCCGCCGCGCTGCACGACAAAGAGATCGACGGCGCTGGATCGATGATTGTCGAGCGTCAGCCGCCAGGTCCTGGTGGGGAGCAGATAGACGCCGAACCGGTCATAGCTGAGCCAAGTGGTGCCGACATGGTGATAAGAGGTCGGCTGCGAACAGCGTTTGAGTGCGGGCAGTATTTGGGCAAGCGACGCGGCATTGTCGCTTGCGACTCGGCAGCTTTCGGTGAGTCTGACGGGGGATTGGGCCACAGCCGCCGTAGCGCCGCCAAGCAGGGCGGCCGCCCACAAGGCCAAGCCGATCGCCAGCCAGCCGAACCTTGGAAGTCGCGCCCCACTCACGCCGAATGGAATAGCCGCCGACTTCCTGAAGGTTCGTTAACCGCGGCGCATGGAAGCTGTGGATTACGGGGTTAATGCCCGGCGAATTCCATCAGTGCACTCGGCTCGACCCCTGCGTCCCGCAGGCGCGTCGCTCCCCCGAGTTCCGGCAGGTCGATAACGAAGAGAGCCGCCGGGACCTCGGCACCCCACCGACGCAGCAGCTCGACCGTGGCGAGCGCCGTGCCGCCGGTCGCGATCAGGTCGTCGACCAGCAAGACACGGTGTCCAGGCACGCAGGCCCCTTCGTGGATCTCCAGCCGGTCGCTGCCATATTCCAGCGCATAGTCGATGCCGATGCGCGGGCCGGGCAGCTTGCCGGGCTTTCGCACCGGAAGCAGACCGGCGCCCAGGGCGCGCGCGACCGGACCTGAGAAGATAAAGCCTCGCGCCTCGATGCCTGCGATTAGGTCGGCGCCGTAGGGCTTGGCGAGTTCCACCAGCCGGTCGACGGCGGCCGCAAAGCCACGGCCGTCGATCAGCAACGTGGTGATGTCGCGGAACTGAATCCCCGGCTTGGGAAAGTCCGGGATCGTGCGCACCAGTGCCTTCAGGTCGAGTGTCAAGCCACTACCTTTTCGCGCTCCGGCGAAGGCCGGAGCCCTTGTCACTGGACTCCGGCCTTCGCCGGAGCACAATGAGCCGGTCTCCTCACCCCCGCGCCAGCGCGCCCTTCTTCGACGCCCAGATGTTCTGGTAGGACATGTAGGCGAGCGCGGTGAAGACGAGCAGGAAGATCAGCACGGCAAAGCCGGTCTGATGGCGCCGCTCCATGCGCGGCTCGGCCGTCCAGGTCAGGAACGCGGCGACATCCTTCGACATCTGATCAACGGTGGCCTTCGTGCCGTCCGCATAGGTCACCTGCCCGTCGCTGACGAGCGGCGGCGGCATGGCGATGTTGAGGTTGGCGAAATACGGATTGTAATAGAGGCCCTTGGGCGTCTTCACGTCCGGATATTTCTTCAGCAGCGCCGCCGGCTGCTGCGCATAGCCGGTCAACAGCGAATAGACGTAATCGGTGCCTTCGTGGCGCGCCTTGGTGATCAACGACAGGTCCGGCGGCAACGCATTGTTGTTGGCAGCCCGCGCCGCGACGTCATTCGGATAAGGCGACGGGAAGTGATCGGCCGGCAGGTTCTTGCGGGTCGAGGCTTCACCGGTTTCCGGATTGATCGACGGGGACTGCACCGCCCACTGATCGGCGATCGCCTTCACTTCCGCCTCGGAATAGCCCAGGTCGGACAGGTTGCGGAACGCGACGTAGCGCAGCGAGTGGCAGCCCGAGCAGACTTCCTTGTAGACCTGGAAGCCGCGCTGCAGCTGCGCCCGGTCGAACTTGGTGAACGGGCTGCGCCCGGCGACATCCGCCTCGCGCGGATGCTTGTGGAACTCGCGCTCCGCGGAATGGGGCAGCCCCTCGCCCACCACCGTCGATGCGCCGGTGATGAAGCTGATGAGCAGGACCAGGACGAAGCCGAGGCCGGCCAGGAAAGCGATCAGTCGAGCCATTGTCCGTCAGTCCTTATTCGGCCGGCTGCACGTTGCCGAAGGTGCCGCCCGCACCCAGCGGCGCGGATTCCTTTTCCTCGCCGTGCAGCACCGATTCGGTAATGGAATTGGGCAGCGGCAACGGCTTCTCGATCGCCGAGACGATCGGCAGGATGATCAGGAAGTGGGCGAAATAATACATCGCGGCAATTTGCGAGATCATCACATAGGGCTCTTCCGCCGGCGCGCCGCCGCAATAGCCGAGCACCAGGATGTCGAGGATGAGCACCCAGAAAAACGGCTTGTAGAGCGGGCGATAATTGGTCGAGCGGATCGGGCTCCGATCAATCCAGGTGAGGAAGAACAGCAGGATGATCGAGCCGAACATCGCGATCACGCCCCAGAGCTTCGCCGGCAGGATGAAGTCCACCGTGAAGGCGCGCAGAATCGCGTAGAACGGCCAGAAATACCATTCGGGCACGATGTGCGCGGGGGTCGAGAGCGGGTTCGCCGCGATATAGTTGTCCGGGTGACCCAGATAGTTCGGCGCGAAGAACACCATGAAGCAATAGAGCAGCAGGAACACGCCGACGCCGAAGCCATCCTTCGCCGTATAATAGGGGTGGAACGGCACCGTGTCCGATGCCTGCTTCACTTCAACGCCGGTCGGGTTGGACGAGCCCGGAATGTGCAGCGCCCAGATCTTCAGGATCACCACGCCGGCGATCACGAACGGCAGCAGATAGTGGAGCGAGAAGAAGCGGTTGAGCGAAGGATTGTCCGGCGCATAGCCGCCGAGCAGCCACACCTGGATCGGCTCGCCGACGAACGGCACCGCACCGAACAGGCCTGTGATCACCTTCGCGCCCCAGAAGCTCATCTGCCCCCAGGGCAGCACATAGCCCATGAAGGCGGTCGCCATCATCAGCAGGAAGATGACAAGGCCCAGCAGCCACACCATCTCGCGCGGCGCCTTGTAGGAGCCGTAATAGAGGTTCCGGAAGATGTGAATGTAGACGACGATAAAGAAGAAGCTGGCGCCGTTGGCGTGCATGTAGCGGAGCATCCAGCCGCTGTTCACGTCGCGCATGATGCGCTCGACCGATTGAAACGCGGTCGCGCCGTCTGTCGAATAGTGCATTGCCAGCACGATACCGGTGACGATCTGCAGCACGAGCGCGAGGCCCGACAGCACGCCGAAATTCCAGAAGTAATTGAGGTTGCGCGGGACGGGATAGCCGCCGCCGATCGCGTTGTAGACGAGCCGCGGCAGGGGCAGCCGCTCATCCAGATACTTCATGAACGGGTGCTTCGGCTGGTAATGATTGGCCCAGGGAAAGCTCATGCCGCCACTCCCACTTCGACGACGGTGTCCGACCGGAACACATAATCCGGCACTTCGAGATTCTTCGGCGCAGGGCCTTTGCGGATGCGCGCGGCGGTGTCGTAGGACGAGCCGTGGCAGGGGCAGAAATAGCCGCCGAACTCACCCTTGTTCTCGCCCTCGCCCGCGCCGAGCGGCACGCAGCCCAGATGGGTGCACACACCCATGGTGATCAGCCACTGCTCCTTGCCCGGCTTGGTCCGGTCGGCGAGCGTCTGCGGATCGCGCAAGCTGCCGGTGGGCACGGCATTGGCGGCAGCGATCTCGGCCGGCGTCAGGTGACGCACGAACAAGGGCTGCTTGCGGAAGATCGTCTTGATCGACTGGCCCGGCTGGATCTGCGACAAATCGACTTCGGTTGATGCCAGCGCCAGCGTGTCGGCCGCCGGGTTCATCTGGTTGATCAACGGCAGCACGACCACGGCGGCGCCGACCCCCGCGAAGCTGACCGCGGCGATGTTGATGAAGTCGCGACGGCGATGGCCCTGTTCTTCGGCCAGCGCTTCTTCGCGGTGCTGATGCTCGACTGTGGCCATCATCTGCCTTTTGCGAAAACCCTTGAAGGCCGCGGGCCTGGGCGGGATCGGAAGGTCCCTGCGCTCATGCCCGCGCGACCGCGACGGGACACCCCCGGCACGGCTGGCGCGCTGATAGCGCCGATTGCTGCGGTTGCAAATATTCTGTTTCGGTTCAGGAAGCGGCGAATGCGCATCGCCCTGTTCCAGCCCGATATCCCCGGCAATGTGGGCGCCGTCCTGCGCACCTGCGCCTGCCTGGGCGCCCCGCTCGAGCTGATCGAGCCGCTCGGCTTCCCGTGGGACGACAAACGGGTGCGCCGCTCGGCCATGGACTATTACGATCAGGTCGCCATCTCCCGCCACCAAGGGTGGAACGCGTTCCGATCCGCGCGGCCGGAACGGCTGGTGCTCATGACCGCGCATGCGAGCGTGCCGATCACCCGCGCGCGCTTCGAACCGGACGACATCATCATCATGGGCAGCGAAAGCGCCGGCGCCCCGCCGCATGTCCACCAGGCCGCCGAACTCCGCATCCGTATTCCGATCACCGCTGGACTGCGCTCGTTGAACCTTTCGGTGGCCGCCGGTATCGCCCTGCACGAAGCGCTGCGGCAGACCGGGGGACTCACTGAATGATCGAACTGGACGAACAGCAGCGCGCCGCGCGTGCCTGGTTCGAGAGCCTGCGCGACCGCATCTGCGCGGCGTTCGAAGCGATCGAGCGCGATGCCGGCTCGGACGCGGCATTCGATTACACCCCCTGGGACCGCACCGACCCGGACGGGACGCCGGGCGGCGGTGGCGTGCGCGGCGTGATGAAGGGCCGCGTGTTCGAGAAGGTCGGCGTCAACGTCTCGACCGTAGGCGGCCGGTTCGAAGGCGAGTTCGCCAAATCGATTCACGGCGCCGGCGACGATCCCCGCTTCTTCGCGACCGGCATCAGCCTGGTCGCGCACATGGCGAACCCGCACGTGCCGGCCGTGCATATGAACACCCGCTTCCTGCGCACGACCAAACAATGGTTCGGCGGAGGCGCCGACCTCAACCCGCCCTTGCCGCGCGACGACGACACCGCCGACTTCCACGCCCGCCTGAAGGCCGCCTGCGACGCGCACGACCCCGGCTATTATGAGCGCTTCAGCAAATGGGCGGACGACTATTTCTACATTCCGCACCGCAAGGTGCATCGCGGCGTGGGCGGCATCTTCTACGATCATCTGGAGGGCGAGTTCGACGCCGACTTCGCCTTCACACGCGACGTCGGCGAAGCGTTCCTCGACATTTACCCGCAGATCGTCCGCCGCCGGATGGACGAGCCCTGGACGGAGGCCGACAAGCGCGCCCAGCTCGTCTGGCGCGGCCGCTATGCCGAGTTCAACCTGGTCTACGACCGCGGCACGCTGTTCGGCCTCAAGACGGGCGGCAACATCGACGCCATCTTGATGAGCCTGCCGCCCGAAGCGGCCTGGGAATGAAAACGGGCGGCGAGTTGCCTCGCCGCCCGTCACCCCCTTCGGAAGTCCGAAGGGCCGTTCAGCCGATCAGCTTAGCTGACCTTCATGTTGGCCGAGACGTTGTTGAAGGTGGTGCCCACCTTGCCGCCCAGCGACGACATGGCGGTGATCGCGGCGACGGCGATCAGCGCGGCGATCAGGCCGTACTCGATCGCGGTGGCGCCTTTGTTCTCACGAATGATCTTGCGGACGAACTGCATCGGGGTCTCCATACTCTACTCAAAGCCTGCCGGCCGTGTGTCAGCCATGGCCCGATTACCCCTGCGACGGTTGAAGGACTCTTAAAGCCGCGCACGATTAATGCTTAACGCTAAGCACACCCAAAAATCAGGATTGCCCGTCCATGCCGCTTGCCGCCGTTCTACCAGGCCAGGTCGCCGCGATCGTCACCTCGCTGGAAATGCGCGAGCGCCCGCCACTTCGCCCGCTCCCACCGGCGCCGCTGCGGCTGGTGCGATGGGCGGCGCCCGACCTCGGCAAATACCGCGCCCTCTTCCGGCGTGTCGGCGAACCCTGGCTGTGGTTCTCGCGTCTGGTGATGCCCGACGACGAGGTACGGGCGATTATCGCCGATGCGCGGGTCCAGGTCTTCGCGGTGGAGGACCGCGCCGGCATCGAGGTCGGCATGCTGGAACTGGACTTTCGCGAGCCCGCCACGTGCGAACTCGCCTATTTCGGACTGGTCCCGGAGCTCGCCGGGCAGGGTCATGGCCGCTGGCTGATGGCCCAGGCGCTGGCGCTCGCCTGGGCGAAGGAGGTGCGCCGCGTCTGGGTGCATACCTGCTCGCTCGATCATCCCTCCGCGCTCGGCTTCTACCGCGCGCAGGGATTCACCGCCTATGCGCGCGCGGTGGAGACCTTTGCCGATCCCCGGCTGACCGGGCACCTACCCGAAAGCGCCGCTCCGCACGTGCCCCTGATCCGCTAGCTGCCAATAGGCGGCGACCGAGAGGAGCAGCAGCACGAGGTAGATGCCGGAGAAGACGGCCGCACAGATGAAGGCGGACAGGAAGAGTTCCAGCCCGTTCACGTTCATCAGCGCCGCGAACACGCCGACCACCGTGCTGACGGCGAGCAGGAAGATGGTGCCGCCGACCACCACAATCGCCGTCACCGCGAAGATTCGCCAGCCATTGCCGCGGGTGATCTCGAAGCTGCGCGCGAGCACGCGCAGCGGGTTGGTCAGGCGCTCGGCGACGAGCGCCGGTTCGACCACGAACAGGCGTCCGACCAGATACAGCCCCGGAATAACGAACAGCAGCAGACCGCCATATTGCGCGAGTCCGGCGAGCATGCCGGCAAGATAGAACCATAGGAACAGCTGCGCGGCACCGCCGAGCGCCTCGCGAACCGATGGCCGGCTGCGATCAAGGATAAGGATCAGGATCGCCAGCCGCCCGAACGATCCGCACACCGCCACCAGCAACAGCCAGAGCGAATTGTGTTCGGTCCACCGATTCCACCCGGCGACCGCCCCGGCGGACGATTCGGCGTCCAGCACCGGCCAGCGCAGCATCAGCAGGATGAGCATCGGCAGCAGCAGGAAGAAGCCGGCGACCGTCAGCAGGATTTCGCGCTGCCCCTTCAGCAGCGCCATCGCATCCGTCCAGGCCTGGCCGCCGTCGAGCCGTTTATCGTGTCGCTGCATCGGCGCGCTTATAGCGGCGGTTGCGCGCGAAGCGAGCGTCCGCGATAGGCGTCGCGATGATCGACGGCGTCGAATTGCAGGTCGCGCCCGGCCTCACCGATTATGAAGCGGCGGTCGCCGCTATGGAAGCGCGGGCGGCGGCGATCCGGGCGGGCGAGGGCGCCGAGCGTATCTGGCTGGTCGAGCACCCGCCGCTCTACACCGCCGGCACCAGCGCCGATCCGGCCGAATTGCTCGACCGGCGCTTTCCGGTTCATCACAGCGGGCGCGGCGGCCGCTATACCTATCACGGGCCCGGTCAGCGGGTCGGCTATGTCCAGCTCGACCTCGACAAACGGGGCCGCGACGTGCGCTGCTTCGTCCACGAGCTTGAGCAATGGCTGATCGCGGCGCTCGCCGAACTGGGCCTCGCCGCCCGGGCCATCGACGGCCGGATCGGCATCTGGGTGGACACGCCCAGAGGTGAAGCGAAGATCGGGGCGATCGGCGTCCGCGTACGGCGCTGGGTGACGCTGCATGGCTTTTCTTTGAACGTCGATCCTAACCTGGATCATTTCGGCGGAATAATTCCCTGCGGTATCAGCGAATTCCCGGTCGCCAGCCTCGCTTCGATCGGGAACAATGCGTCGTTCCAAGCGCTGGACCACGCGCTTTGCTTCACCGCGCCCGCGTTTTTGGCGCGGCTTAACAAGGGCTGAAAGAACAACTCTTGAGAGGTGAAGCTTTTGTGTCTAAACACGGGCCTGATTTGGCTAACGGAGGGCCACCGAGCCGGCCAAATCGACAATATAAGGGAGTTTCGAATGCGTGACCTTCTCGCGAAAGTTCTGACCGGCTCGATGATCGCCGGCGCCGCCCTCGTCGTTTCGGCGTGCGGCAGCAAGGAAGAGGCGAACACCACGGAGACCACCAACGTCACCGAGATGAACGCCACCGACATGAACACCACCGGCGACAACATGACCGCGGTCGATGCGGCCAACGGCACCGGCACCATGGCGAACGACATGAACGCCATGAACGGCACCGACGCCAATGCCATGGGTGGCAACACCACCGGCAACATGGCCGGCAACGCCACGGGCAACAGCTCGAACGGCATGTAATCGGTCCGATCAATCGGATTTGGAAGGGCCGTCCGGGCGACCGGGCGGCCCTTCTTCTTTGGCGACGGGCCGCGCCATCTTTACGATGACTTGAATCCTGCTAACGGTTTGTTCGACAGGGGAAAACGTCTAGTCTGTGGCTTCGGCCGGAGTTTCGTTTCGATGCCTTCACGACTTTATCGCCTGATTTCTGCCGGCACCGCGCTCCTTTCCTTCTCCGGTGCCGCATCCGCCGCATTGTTCTGGAAGGCACCCGATCTGCGCGGCATGCCGGTGACGGGGATCGAGCCGGGCGCGATCACTGGTCCGTTGACCGGCGCCACCCCGGCCGAACTGCGCGCCGCCCTGCTCTGGAACCTGCGCGCCGGGCTCAACGTGGCGGCGCTGCAATGTCAGTTCGAACCGACCCTGCTCACCCGCAACCAGTATAATGCGATGCTCGACAACCATCGTGCCGAGCTCGCCCAGGCTTATCAGACGCTCAGCGGCTATTTCACCCGCAGCGACAAGAAAAAGGGTCAGGCCAAGCTCGATCAGTACGGCACCCGCACCTATTCGAGTTTCTCGACCGTGCTGGGCCAGCTGACCTTCTGCGAAACGGCAGGCGCCATTGGCCGCGAGGCGATCTTCGCGCCCAAGGGCCAGCTCTACCAGGTGGCGGAACGCCGCATGGCGGAACTGCGCAAGAGCCTTGCCCTCGGCGGCGAACAGCAGTTCAACTTCTGGATCCCACCCTATACCCCGCTGCTGCCCCCGCTCGAGAACCAATGCTGGGACAAAAGGCGCAACACCCTGAACGGCCGCTGCGGCTGGACGCGGGGCTAGCCGCTCCGCGCCCGGATCAACGATCGCCGATCAAGTGGAACCGCGTCTGCCGGCCATCGAGGTAGTGCACGCTGCGGCCGTCGAAGAAGGCGTCTTCCTCCGTCCGGAACTGCACCACCTGCCCGCCCCATTCCGGCACCGCCTGGGTCTGTGACAGTTCGATCGACCAGGCGGTGTTCGGCCGCAGCTTGTGCGTGCCGCGCTCACTCGCATTCTGATCGTCCCAAAAGCCGATCGCCGCGCCCGCGCCGTGGCCATGATAGCCGATCGGGTGCGAATAGATGTTCGGGTTCAGGCCCTGCGCCAGCGCCTTTGCGCGCGCATCGGCGAGGATCTGGTTGCCGCTGAGCCCGGTCGAGAAGGACGAGGTGACGGCGTCCTGGACGCGATTGGCTGCCGCCAGACCGGCCTTCAGCCCGGCGGGCGCGTCCGTCTCTCCCGGCTTCAGCACATAGGCGAGATGCTGCGTGTCGGTCGCCAGCCCGAGGTGCATGATGCCGAAATCGACCCACAGCATGTCGCCCGCGCGGATCACCTCATCGCCGCCGAGTTCCTGCGCAACGCCCTGACGGAAGATGGCGACCGATGGGTGAAACCATGTCGCAAGCTTCAGCTCGGCGATGCGCTCGCGAAACCACCAGGCCAGGTCCTGCGCCGTCGTTGCGCCCGGCTTGACGACGCGGTTCGAGAAGCCCTCGCCGATGATCGCATGGGCGGTGCGCACGATCTCGGGATAACGGCTCATTTCCGCCGGCGTGCGGGTTTCCAGCCAGCCGACCGCCAGATCTTCGCCCGGCACGATCCGCGACCGCAGCTCGGGAGAGAGAGCAGCCGTGAACGCCTGATACTGGCTCTGTGTCAGGCCGTCGCCGAACGCCGTCGCGGCCGACACATTCACCGCGATCTTGCTCGGATTTCGTTCGGCGATGAGTTCGGCAAGGCGCCGCCACTGGTCGGGCTGCGTTTCCGGCACCCAGGCGGGTTGAAACAGGTTGCCGACGCCATAACGGCTGACAGTCAGCCGCTCGACCGGGCGTCCGCCGCCGGGATCGTGGAAGACGAGGATGGTGCGGCGCCGCGCCCGCAGGCTGCGCGCGTCGAGCATGGTCGCGAGCACCGGATCCTCGAGATATTCCCGCGCGATCAGCACCCACATGTCGATGCCCTGCTCGCGCATCAGCGCCGGCACAATCGTGTCGAGCCGCTCGGCCGTCCAACGATCCCGCACCGACGCCTGCTCGCGCAGCGACAGCATCGGCGGCAGCGTCGGCGCAAGCTGCTCGGGCTGCGCCAGCGCCGGCGCCGCCGCGAGCATGACGGACGCGAGCAGAATTCCTCGCATCGCCTAGCTCACCAGCGCCAGCTTCGGCAGCTCGGCCGCCTTCAGCGATACGGAGGCGATGCCCGGCAGCCGCTCGATCCGCGCCGCCAGCTCGGCGTCGAGGCGCAGGTCCCGGCTGAGGCGCACATCGGCACTCCCCGCATCCGTCTGGGCCTTCAACCGCAGTTCGCCGCGGCCGCCGCGCAGGTCGCGCACTAGGTCCGCGATCAGCTGGATCGCGGCCGGGTCCTCCACCGCGACATGCAGTTCCAGCCTCGTGCTCGCCGACAGGCTCTCGAACGGTCGTATGGACCGGATGGTCACGCGCGGCGTCTCCTCGCCGGGCCGCTTGTCGAGCTCGACCGACAACAGCCCGCAGCCGCCCACCCGCGCCGCTTCTTCCAGGTCCTTGCCCGCCGTCTCGTCGAAACAGCTGGCGACGAACTGGCCGGTCGCGTCCGAACAGGTCGCAAGCAGATACCGCCGACCCTTGGCCGAGGTGCGCCAGCGCACATCCTCGACCAGCCCCGCCATGGTCGATGCGACACGCTCCTCGCCGATATTCGCGGTGCAGAGCGCGCCATAGCTGCGCGCGCCATGCGCTTCGGCCAGATGGCGGTAGCGGTCGATCGGGTGGGCGGAGAAATAGAAGCCGAACGCCTCTTTCTCCTGCGCCATGCGCTCGGCTAGCGACCAGCTGGCATCCTTGGGCAGCTTGATTGCCGCCATGCTCGTGTCCGGGCCGCCGAAAAGCCCACCCTGCCCGCTGGTCCGACTCTGTTCGGCGCTTGCGGCCACCGCAAGGATCGTCTCCGCCGTCCCGAACACCGCCGCCCGCTCGGGTGCGATGGCGTCGAACGCTCCTGCCCCCGCCAGACTTTCCATCTGCCGGCGATTGAGCAGCTTCGCATCGACGCGGTTGGCGAAATCGTCGAGGTTCCGGAAGGCCCCGTTCGTTCGCCGCTCTTCGACCAGCTGCGCCATCGCCCGCTCGCCGACATTCTTGAGCGCGCCGAGCGCATAGCGTACGGCCAGTCCCTCGCGCTCCTCCACCACGAACTCCGCCTCCGACGCATTCACGTCCGGCGGCAGCACGGCGACGTCCAGGCGCCGCATATCGTCCACGAAGACGCAGAGCTTGTCCGTCTGCGCCATGTCGTAGCACATCGACGCGGCGTAGAATTCGTGCGGATGATGCGCCTTCAGCCACGCGGTCTGGTAGGCGAGCAGCGCGTAGGCCGCCGCGTGCGACTTGTTGAAGCCGTAGCCCGCGAACTTGTCGATCAAGTCGAACAGCTCATTGGCCTTGTCGGCCGGAATGCCATTCGTCTTCGCGCAGCCCTCGACGAAGATCGCCCGCTGCGCATCCATCTCGGCCTTGATCTTCTTGCCCATGGCACGGCGCAGCAGGTCGGCGCCGCCGAGACTATAGCCGGCGAGGATCTGCGCCGCCTGCATCACCTGTTCCTGATAGACGAAGATGCCATAGGTCTCCGCCAGGATCCCTTCGAGCAGCGGATGCGGATAGGCGACTTGGGCGCGGCCGTTCTTGCGGTCGCCGAACAGCGGGATATTGTCCATCGGTCCCGGCCGATAGAGCGAGACCAGCGCGATGATGTCGCCGAAGTTGGTCGGCTTCACCGCCGCCAGCGTCCGTCGCATGCCTTCCGATTCAAGCTGGAACACGCCGACCGTATCGCCGCGCTGGAGCAGCTTGTAGACCTGCTCGTCATCCCAGCTGAGCGCGTCCAGATCGACCGTCAGCCCACGCTTGGCGAGCATCTCGACGGCCTTCTGCAGCACCGATAGGGTCTTGAGCCCAAGAAAGTCGAACTTCACCAGCCCCGCGCCTTCGACATATTTCATGTCGAACTGGGTGACCGGCATATCGGACCGCGGATCGCGGTACATGGGGATCAACTCGGCCAGCGGCCGGTCGCCGATCACGACGCCCGCCGCGTGGGTCGAGCTGTGGCGTGGAAAGCCCTCCAGCTTCATCGCCAGGTCGAGCAGCCGCTTCACCTGCGCGTCGTTCTTATACTCGGCCGCAAGCTCCGACACGCCGTTCAGCGATCGCTCCAGCGTCCAGGGGTCGGTCGGGTGGTTGGGGATCAGCTTGGCGAGCCGGTCGACCTGGCCATAGCTCATCTGCAGCACGCGGCCGGTGTCCTTCAGCACCGCTCGCGCCTTCAGCCGCCCGAAGGTGATGATCTGCGCGACCTTGTCCGTGCCGTAGCGCTGCTGGACGTAGCGGATCACTTCTTCCCGCCGCGTTTCGCAAAAGTCGATGTCGAAGTCCGGCATCGAGACGCGCTCGGGATTGAGGAAGCGTTCGAACAGCAGGCCGAGCTTGATCGGATCGAGATCGGTGATGGTCAGCGCCCAGGCGACCACCGAACCCGCACCCGAACCGCGCCCCGGCCCCACCGAAATGCCGTTCGCCTTCGCCCATTTGATGAAGTCGGCGACGATCAGGAAATAGCCCGGAAACCCCATCTGGATGATGACATCCAGCTCGAATTCAAGCCGGTTGAAATAGTCGGGGTATGCCTCCTCCATGTTCCCCTGCGAAAGCAGGGGCTCAGAGTCGCCGGCTGCTGAACCCTGTAGCTCATGGACCCCCGCTTCCGCAGGGGAGCGATATCGTGCCAGCCGCGCACGCAGCCCCGCCCGCGCGTCCTCGCGCAGTTTCTCCGCCTCGGCGTCGCGGTCGCCGGCAAGGCTCGGCAGGATCGGCTTGCGCTTGGGCGCGGCCACCGCGCAGCGCTGCGCCACGACCAGCGTGTTCGCGAGCGCTTCCGGCAGGTCCTCGAACAGCCTCTGCATCTCGGGCAACGGCTTCATCCAGGCGTCGGGCGAGCTTTTCTGCCGGTCCTCGCTGTCAATGTACGAAGAGCTCGCAATGCACAGCATCGCATCGTGCGCGGCGTGGAAATGCTCGTCGCCGAAGCAGCAGGGATTGGTCGCGACCAGCGGCAGCTCATGCGCATAGGCCAAGTCGATCAGATGCTTCTCGGCACGCGCCTCGACTTCGTTCATCCGGCGCGACAGCTCGATGTACAAGCGGCCGGGGAAGAGCAGTTCCAGCCGGTCGACATAGTCGATCGCCGCCGCCGCCTGCTCCTCCGCGAACAGCCGCGCGAGCGCACCCTCGGCGCCCGCCGTGAGGCAGATCAGCCCGTCCGTCTTCCCCTTGAGCGCCGTCAGCGGCACGTGCGGGTCCTGCTCCAGCGGCCGGTCCAGATGGGCGGCGGAGACCAATTCGCACAGGTTGCGATAACCGGTCTCGTCCTGCGCATAGAGCGCGAGCCAGTCCAGCACCGGTGCACCGTCCTCGCGCGGCCGGGCGACGCCCAGCATCGTGCCGATGATCGGCTGCACCCCCGCCTTCATCGCCGCCTCGGAAAATGCCATGGCGGCATAGAGCCCGTTGCGGTCGGTCAGCGCAGCGGCGGGGAAACCGTGGCGCTTCGCATATTTGACGATGTCCTTTGGATCGAGCGCCCCTTCCAGCATCGTGAATGACGAGAAGATGCGTAAAGGGACGAACGGCGCGTGGGACATGCCGCTTCTATGGGGCCCGGTGCCGGATTCGGAAAGGGAAGCGGCGACTTATCCCCGCATTCCCCTCACGCTATCTCGGTCCGGCGCCGTTCCTTGTGCCGGGCGAGTGCATCCTCGAACTTGGGCAACAGCTGCCCGTGCCGAGAGCCGAGCGGCACATAGGTCGGCCGCTTCGCCCGCCAGCCCAGTTCCTCCGGACGTGCGGCGCGGACCAACCGCGGATCGAGATCCAGCGTCTCGGCGACGCGCCTGCCGAAATCGAACCAGCTGACCGGCTCCTGATTGGTCAGGTGCCAGACGCCCTGTTCCTCGTCGATCAGCAGGTCGAGGCTGGCATGGACCAGATCGGGCACGAAGGTCGGGGTGACCACGAAGCCCTCGGCCGCATGCACCGGCCGACCCTCGCGCAACTCCCGCTCCACCCAGATCGCGAAGTTATAGGCGTCGAAGGGCGAGAAGAATGCCGCGGTGCGGATCACCAGCGCTTCCGGCAGCGCCTTCAGCACCCGCTCCTCGGCTGCCGCCTTGGAGGCGCCATAGACATTGAGGGGCTTGGGTGCGTCGTCCTCCAGATAGGCGTCGTTCTTCGCGCCATCGAACACCAGGTCCGAGGAAAAGACCGTGTATTTGAGCCCGCGTTCTGCACAGGCCTGCGCCATCAGCGCGGCACCGTCGGCATTGGCACGGAAGCAGGCGTCGCGTTCGCCTTCGGCATCGTCCACCCGCACCCAGCCCGCCGCGTTGATGACCGCCCAGGGCTCATGGCTGTCGAGCGCCTGTGCGATCGAGCGCGGATCGTCGATGGCGCACGCCCGTCGATCGGTCAGCACATAGTCGAGCCCGCGCAGCTCGCAGGCGCGGGCGAGTGCCTGGCCGAGCGTACCGCTGGCGCCGGTGATCAGGATCGGCGGCCCTGCCCGTTCTTCCATCGGCGCAGTCTTCTTCTCGGTCCAAACATAGGGGGCGTGCTCCAGCCTGATGTCGCGCCGCCACCAGCCCGGCCGGCCCATCGCCGGATGCTTGTCGAGCCAAGCGCCTGCCTCGGCATCACCGCCGAATGCCTTCAGCACCCGCGTCAGGGCGGTCGCGCGCGGCGAACCGGCCCGCACGTCGAACGGGCCACCCTCATAGTGATTGGCCTCGACGGTCAGCAGGCTGCACCAGTCATAATTGCCGAGCAGGGCCCAGGCCGTCAGGGCGCGGATGTCGACGCCTTCGTTCTTAAGCTTCAGGCACGTATTCCAGCCCTCGGCCAGCCAGCGCATCTGCTCTTCGCGCGTGCAGCCGAGATGGCTCTCAGTCACGGCGAGCGGGATGCCGTAGCGTTCCCAGGCCTGGCGGAGAACCGATTCGAGGCCCGGCGGCGGTGGGTCCATCACTCGGGTTGCAGTAAAGTCGTGAAAGCCGATCTCAGGCTTCACGAGGTCGGGATAGCGGCTCAGCCGGTGATCGACGAAGCGATCGCTCGTCACATAATGGTTCACGCCGATGATGTCCGGCGGACACGGGTCGGCACAGATCGCCTTCACGCGGTCAGCCAGGTCGGCCTTTTCGATCCAACGCCAGTAATAGTGGTTTTCGTCCACCTGCCCGACCAGCAGGTCCCAACCCAGCCAGCGGCGTGCGTTATAATGATTGACCAGCCGCTTCATGCGCGGCGTGCCGTAATTGTCGCCTAGGTCATCGGTCTGGATCAGGCGCGCATGCGGATTGACGCTGCGCACCGCCTTCATCGCGGCAGCCGTCGCCTCGATCTCGGTGACGAGACAGGTGAGGAAGCTGGTTTCGTCCCGGCCGTGCGGGAACCAATGTCCATAGAGCCCGGCAAAGCGCGCGGTGGTCAGCGGCTCGTTGACGGGCGTCCAGTCCTCGACATGCGGATAGCGCTCGGCGACGGCACGGGCATAGTCGCCGAACAGGCGCGGCATGTCAGGATCGACAAGGCTGGTGAAAGACGGCCCGCTGCCATGGTGGAGCAGGCCTAGAATCGGCCTGATGCCCAGCCGCTGCAGCTCGGCGAGGCGGGCGTCGCTCCAGCTAAAGTCGTATTCGCCTGGGCGATCGGGCCCGACGCGCTCCCACAGCACTGGATAGCGAAGCGCCTTCACGCCCAGCGACGCGAAGCGCTCCAGATCATCGACGCGGCCTTCGTGTCCGGTCAGCCGGTTCTGGTCGCAGAAGCGGTCTTCGACCCGGTTGACCGTGCATTCATGCCCGCCCCAGAGTTCCACGCGTGCACCTCAAGTCCGTCAATCCCGCGCTCATAACGCGGCGGAACCGGAATCGACGCACCACAAAAGCACCGGCTAACCTAGAGTAATGATTCAATATCCTTTTCTATATCCTCGGGCTTGGTCGTCGGGGCGTAGCGGCGGACCACGTTGCCGTTTCGATCAACGAGGAACTTGGTGAAGTTCCACTTGACCGAGGTCAGACCCATCAGGCCGGGCGCGTCCTTCTTCAACTGCTCCCAGAGCGGATCGGCCCTGGGTCCATTCACCTCGATCTTGGCGAACACCGGGAAGGTGACGTCGTAGGTCAGCGAGCAGAAGTTCGCGATCTCCTGCGCGTCGCCCGGCTCCTGCGCGCCGAACTGGTTACACGGAAAGCCGAGCACTTCGAACCCGCGCTCCTTGTATTTGCGATAGAGCGCCTCCAGCCCGGCATATTGCGGCGTGAAGCCGCATTTGCTGGCGACGTTGACGATGAGCAGCACCTTGCCGGCATGCTCGCGGAGCGGCTCCGTGCCGCCCGTCGCCGCTTTCACTTCATGGTTCAGGATCGTCGCCATCTTACCCCCAAGGTTACGGCGTTGGCTCTAGCACGAAAATTTCGCCGTCGAAGTCGACGATGTACAGGTTGCTTCGACGGTCGGTCCCGAAGCTCACGATGTTGGTGTAGGTGCCGGCATTGGGCGCAAAGCTCTGCAGCCGGTCGACAAAGCTCGTGCTCGGCAGCGTCTGGCCGGCGACGAGCATGCTCCGGGGCACCGACCATAGGCGCGGGTTGATGAAGTCGGCGAAGATATAGCTGCCTTGCAGGCTGGCGATCGGACCCCGGTAGACGACGCCGCCCGTGACCGTGTTGCCGTTGAGCGGCCCCGATCCGTGCGTGTATTCGGTCACCGGCGGCGTCAGCCCCGCGGCGCTGCCGGCTCGAAAGGCGCGCGTGCCCTCCAGGATGGGCCAGCCGAAGTTCGTCGCGGCACCGGCGTCAACCGGCAGGATGTCCACTTCTTCGACCGCGTTCTGGCCGACATCCCCGATCAACAGCGCCCCGTTGTCGAAGCTCGCTCGGAATGGATTGCGCAAGCCATAGGCGAACACCTCGCGCGCGCCGCCGCCGCCGGCAAACGGATTGGCGGCGGGGATGGCATAGTCGCGGTTCGGATCGGCGGGGAAGTCGTCGCCGCGCGGATCGATACGCAGGATCTTGCCGAGCAGGCTGTTGCGGTTCTGCGCATTGTCGTTCGGGTCGCCGCCGCCCCCGCCATCCCCGGTCGCAATGTAGAGCAGGCCGTCCGGACCCAGCCCGATCCAGCCGCCATAATGATTGGAAAAGCCCGGATGCGGGATGGTGAGGATGACGTCGGCGGTGGATGCGTCCGCGAGATCGGGATTGCCGGCGCTGCGGCGATAGCGCCGGACTTCGATACTGCCCTGCTGGTTGGTCAGAAAGACGTAGAATGTGCCGCTCGCCGGATAGTCGTCGGCGGTGGCCAGTCCAAGCAGCCCGCGTTCGCCGTCAGTCGAAATCTGCGCCGACACGTCAAGGAAAGGCGTTGCGGCGGTCGTGCCGGTGGCGGGATCGAGGATGCGGATCACTCCGCCCCGCTCCACCACAAACACCCGGTCGCTGTTCGGAACCTGCGTCAGGAACACGGGCTGGTTGAACCCGGTCGCCACCCGCCGCACACGAAAGCCGCTCGCGGTCGGCACGACGGTCAGCGCAAGGTCGAGCGTCGCGGCCGCTTGCCCGTCCGACACCCGCAGCTGCACCAGATAGACATTGTTGCGGTCCTGGTCCGTCGGCGTTCCGACATCGGGCGGCGTGCGGAAGGACAGCGCGCCGGCGCCACTGACCTGGAAGAGCGCCTGATCGGCGCCGCCCGAAATGGAATAGGTCAGCGGATCATTGTTCGGATCGCTCGCCTGCGCCATGTAGATGGTGCCGCTGGCGCCGGTGGTGACGTTGGCCGTGGCCGCGGAGGTAAAGGTCGGCGGCGCATTGGTGGGCGTCGGCGTCGGTGACGGCGCGGGCCCGCCGCCATCTCCTCCGCAGGAACCCAGCAACGATGCTAGCACCAGCATCGAACACGCACGGCGGACCATAAGCCACTCTCCCGCTCCCTGCCGCGTCCATGGAACGCTGCTCCGTGCGGCGCGTCAAGTCACTCGGACATGATCCGGTCGATCTCGTCCATGCGATCCTCATAAGCGCGCGCGACGCAGCCCGGTCCGCCGCACCGCTCCCGCCGGGCGAGGAAGCGATCGCGCGTCTCACGCAGGATCGCGCGGGTCTCCGGATCGGCGGCCGCGACCGCGCTGTAATATTGCGACGCCATTTCCCGGTCGCGCGCGGCCAAGCGTTCGTCGCCGCACACCATCTGCTCGGTCCGGGTCCGCGCATTGCGGCAGTTAAAGCTCGGGCGCGCGAGCGCCGGACGGGGCCGCTCCTCCTCGACGATCTCGCGTTGCGGCGGTCGTTGCTCCGGCGTCGCACGGGCGGACGGCCGAGGCGCCGGTGCCGGTGGCGGCGCGATCACGGGCGGCGAAGGCGGCCGGGCCTCGGCGACCTGCGTTTCGGGTGTTCCCGAAGGAGTCGGCATCGGCGCGCCACCCTTCATGTCGATCGCGGCGAGCCGGTAGATGATCGGCTCCGCGCCATCGAGCTGATAGACCATGCCGCTGCCATCAGCCGCGGTCTGCGCCGCGAACTCGACATCGGCGACCAGCCGTCGCTCGCCGTTGAACGCGTCTTCGGCGCCGGGCGGCAGATCGATGATCATCCGGCCCCGGCACACCGTGACGTTCAGCGCGTCGTCGCGGCTTTTGACGACCGGGTCTTCCATGCGCACCACCGTCGCCGCGCGGAGCTTGTCGAGCATTGCGGTGCGGCCGGCGCGCACTTCCTCCGCCTTTTCGAAGGCCAGCGCCTTCAGTCGCTCATAGCTCGATTGGGAAGCGCAGGCCTCCCGGACCCGCCGTTCGTCGGCCGCCTTGCTCTCGGCCTTTGCGTCCTTGACGGTGTTGGTTTCGAGCTTCTTGCAGCCGCCCGTGGCAAGCGCGGCGACGAGGATCAGGGAAAGGGCACGCATGGCGCGGCAACGCGCGCGCGCGCGGAACTTTCCCTAGGCGAGCCGGCCCTCGTGCAGCCGCAGCACCCGGTCCATGCGCAAGGCGAGCCGCTCGTTGTGAGTGGCCACCAGCGCCGCCGAGCCTTCTTCGCGCACCAGCCGCAGGAATTGATCGAACACCACGTCCGCCGTCGCCTCGTCGAGATTGCCGGTCGGCTCGTCCGCCAGCACCAGCGCGGGCCGGTTGGCAAGCGCACGCGCCACCGCCACGCGCTGCTGCTCGCCGCCCGAAAGCTGGCTTGGCCGATGCGTCAGCCGATGTCCCAGGCCCAGCGCGCCGAGCAGCAGTTCGGCCCGCGACCTTGCCTGTTCGGGCGACGCGTCGCGGATCAGCTGGGGCAGGATAACGTTTTCCGCGGCGCTGAAGTCGGGCAGCAGATGATGGAATTGGTAGACGAAGCCGATCCGGTCGCGCCGCACCTGCGTGCGCCCGTCCCCGTCGAGCTGCGAGACTTCTTCACCCGCAATCCGGATCGAACCGCCAAAGCCGCCTTCGAGCAGCCCCACCGCCTGCAGCAAGGTCGACTTGCCCGACCCGCTCGGCCCGAGCAGCGCCACGATCTCCCCCGGCGCAACGCCAAGATCGACCCCGCGCAGCACATGGATCGTCTCGCCGCCCTGCTGAAAATCGCGGGTGAGGCCGGTGGTGGAGAGAACGGGCTGGGTCAACGCTCCACTCCGTCATCCCGAACTTGTTTCGGGACAAGGCTTCCGGCTCGGGCGGTCCGAGGGTTCGCCGAGCATCCGTCGCTACGAACCTTGTCCTGAAACAAGTTCAGGATGACGATCTCGCCATCACTCATAACGCAGCACCTGCACCGGATCGGTGCTGGCCGCCTTGAACGCCGGGTAGAGCGTCGCGAGGAAGCTCAGGCCCAGCGCCATCAGCACGATCGCGGTAACCTCGACCGGATCGGTCTTGGCCGGCAGCTCGGTCAGGAAGCGGATCGACGGGTCCCAGAGATTCTGTCCCGTCACCAGCTGGACGAAGTTCACGACCGACTGGCGGTAGAAGAGGAACACCGCGCCCAGGATCAGTCCGGCGACGATGCCGACCGCCCCGATCAGCGTGCCGATCGTAACGAAGATCTTGATCAGCCCGCCGCGCGTCGCCCCCATCGTCCGCAGGATCGCGATATCGCGCGTCTTCGCCCGCACCAGCATGATCAGCGACGACAGGATGTTGAACACGGCGACGAGCACGATGATCGACAGCACGACGAACATCGCGACCCGCTCGACCTGCAGCGCCTCGAAGATCGTCGCGTTCATCTGCCGCCAGTCGGTCAGCAGGCCCTTGTTCGCGACCACCGGCAGCAGCGGCCGCAAAATCTCGCCGACATGATCGGCATCGGTCGTCTGCAGGGTGATCATTGCCACGTCGTCGCCCAGCATCAGCAAAGTCTGCGCATCTTCGAGCGGCATGATCACGAACGCCTTGTCGTAATCATAGACGCCGACCTCGAAGATCGCCGCGACGCGGTAGCTGACGATGCGCGGCACCGTGCCGAACACGGTCGTTTGCCCCTGCGGGCTGATCAGGCTGATCGAGCTGCCGACCCGCGCGCCGAGCATATCGGCCAGCCGCGCGCCGATCGCGACATTGCCGCTGCCGGGCGTCAGCGCCTTCAGCTCGCCGTCGAGCACCTTGCCGCGCAGCACCGCGTTGGCGCGGATGTCTTCCACCCGCATCCCCCGGGCGAGCACGCCTTCGACCCTGCCTTCATAGCTCGCCATCAGCGGCTGCTCGATGAGCGGCAGCGCTTCCGTGACGCCGTGCGTCTTCTGCGCCTGAGCGAGGATCTCGCGCCAATTGGGCAGGCGCCCGCCATAGCCCTGCACCACGGCATGGCCGTTCAGGCCCACCACCTTGTCGAACAGCTCGGCGCGAAAGCCGTTCATCACGCTCATCACGATGACGAGCGCGGCGACGCCGAGCATCACCGCGACGAGGCTGATCGAGGCGACGAGGGCGATGAACGCCTCGCCCTTGCCCGGCCACAGATAGCGCCGGGCGATCATCCGCTCATATCGGGACAGGATCATTTTTTTGGGAACCGGAGTGGATAGGCGGGGTCCGTCTAAGGGGCGGCCGAAGGTGGCGCAAGCCATGCTGTTGCGCGGTTGCCACAGGTTCGCGCAATTAACATGAACGCCGGATAAACGCAGATGACTCTTCCGGAATGCTACCGTAGTTTTCCGGTCGTTCGAAGCTCAGGCTAGTAAACGGCCGTGGTTCGGGGAGAGCAGTCGCTCCATCGGGTCTCTTGAAGGGGAGCTGACCCAGATGTCGAGCGACAGCTTTCAAGGGGGCTGACGATTGATCGTCACGCGGGTGCCCGGGTCGGAAACGACTCGGGCATTCGGCTTTCAGGAGAAGATGCACCGCATGATCATCGTCCATGGCCACGCCCGTCTCGCCGCCGGCGAGTTGCAGCGCCTCGCAACCGAACTGCGCGCGCAGGTCGAAGCCACGCGCGCCGAAACCGGCTGCCTTCATTACAGCTTCGCCATCGATGCACTCGATCCCGACGTGATGCGGATCAGCGAGATCTGGGCCGACTGGCCGGCGCTCGAAGCACATTTCCAGGCGCCCCATATGGCGACGTTCAACGCTGCTCTTCGGGCCGCTCAGGTGCTGGAGATCAAGGTGGACGCCTATGACGCCGAGCACCGCCGCACGCTGATCGGCGGCTAAAGCTTGCGTTTAGGAAGCGGCCGCCATAAGGCCGCGCGCCTGGGCTCGTGGACCTCTCCGGTCGATGAGGCTCTCTGGTCGGGGCGTAGCGCAGCCTGGTAGCGCATCACACTGGGGGTGTGGGGGTCGCAGGTTCGAATCCTGTCGCCCCGACCAAATTCCTCTCCGCACAAGCCCGGCCCGAAGCTAAGCTGAAGGTTAACATCGATACCGTAAGGATTCGTAATCCGGGACGGCAAAAAGCTTACAGGGCAGCAACCGACCGCTCGATAATTACCCGCTCCTATTGTCAGGAGAGGCTGATGTTCGTCAACAAACTCAAATCGTTCTTCAGCGGCGAGTTGGCTGCCAATGACGAGGGGACCGTTCCCGAACTCTCGACTCCGGAGGTGTTGGACAAGCGCGCAACGCCGCGCAGCCGCGTCTTGCTGAAAGCGACAGCCTTCGTGGTCGAAGGACGCGCCGACGCCACCGTCCGCAACGTCTCACGGTCCGGTATCATGGTGGAGACCGAAGCGAAGCTGGTGCCGTCCCAGCTGGTCGGCCTGAGCATGGACGGCAAATCCGCTGGAATTGGCTGAAAATAGCCAAAGTTCGCACTTCATTTTAAGCATTTTGAGCGCCATACCGCGCCGAGTGGGGCGATGATCAGCCCCCCTTCCCTGCACCCTTCAAGATGGAAATGAAGTGTAGCGCCTTGAATCTCGGCCGAACGAGCGACCTCACGAATGTCAGGAGTTGGCCGATACCAGAAGGTCCGATTGGACTGATCGGAGTGACAGCAGACGTTCATCTGGCCTGGGTGGGCATGACGGGTTCCGCGTCGTGACTGAGAACGGGGCTTTGGAGACGTCACATCAGTGCTCTGGCACGAGCGAGTTGGCTGCACCCGGACCGGGACCCGCTGAACTCATGGCCTATTTGATCCTTGCTCATTCTGGGGCGAACTCACCGCGTTCCCCGTAGCTGATCGTAATCCCATAGCCGGCACCCTATGGGCTTGGCATAGACGCTATCAGCGCTCATCTGCAGCGCATGGCTGAACCAACGCCGAGCTCGCCATTATCAATCCCCGTCTTCCGCGCCGTTTGGATAGCCAGCATCGCCTCCAATTTCGGCGGCTTGATCCAGTCCGTCGGCGCCTCGTGGCTAGTCTAATGACGCCGCTCACTCCCTCGCCGCAGATGGTTGCGCTTGTCCAGGCCTCCACCGCGCTCCCCATCCTCCTCTTGTCGCTCTGGTCAGGGGCGGTCGCCGACGATCGCGACCGCAGGCGCGTGATGCTCGCCGCACAGGGCTTCATGCTTCTGGTGTCGATTAGCCTAGCGCGGGACTACAACGACCGCAGTATTGCACGGCTACGCTGCTGCAGGGGCCGTCCACGCCATCACGTCAATCGCATTCAGAACGCCTCGGACGGTGCTCGTTCGGTTAATTTAAGCGTCCAGAAATCCTCCAGCGCGAACCGAGTTGCGAAGGCGCGGCGCTAGAGCGCGCTGCCGCCTAGTCAAAGAAAAAGGAGCGATGGCCTCCCACCGCTCCTCCTGTAGTTTCGCTTAGCCGTTAGAACCTGCCGCGCACCGTGACGCCGTAGGTGCGGGGCTCTGCGAGGAAGCTTGAGAACAGCTGATTGGCGACGGTGCCGAACGCCTGCGTCTGGGCGATGCTGCCCGCACCCTGGAACGGCGTGTTGAACGCCACCTGCTGATAGTTCACGTCGAAGATGTTCTGGCCCCACAGCTCGACGGCCCAGCGCTGATCCGGCCCACGAATGCCGACACGGGCATTGACGAGCGTGAATGCCTCTTGGCTCTTTTCAGGGAACAGGTCAGATCCGGTGTTGAAGTCGGATGTGTTGCGGCCGTCAATGTAGAGCAGCCCGCTAAGCCCGCTCGCGCCCAAGTCCGGCGTGTAGGTGAAGGACGCAGTCACGACGCTCTTGGGCGCGTTCGACAACTGACTACCGGGCAACAGGAACAGTGCGGGGCTCAGCGCCTCGCCCTGTGAGCTGCCAACCAGGTTCTTGCGATAGCTGGTGTCCGTATAGGTGTATCCGGCCGTGAATGCCACGTTGCGCGCCGGGTAGACGGCCGCCTCGATCTCGACGCCTTGCGAACGCACACCCGGCTTCGTCTTGCCGGTGCAGGCACCCGTCGCAAGGCTGGCATCCCGGTCGGCCCCACCGAGATCATCGCTGCACGAGGCGATGTTCTGGACGATGAAGATCGATCCGTTGAAGGTGTTCAGCTGGAACGTCTTGAAGTCCTGCCGAAACGCCGCGACGTTCAAGTTGAACTGACGCGTGCTGTACTTCAGGCCGATCTCATAGGCATCGACCTTTTCCGGCTCGAATTGCAGGCCGGCCGCATCCGCATTGCTGCGTGGACCGAACACGCCGTTGGGCCCGCCCAGATCGGAACGATCCAGGTTGAAGCCGCCGGCCTTATAGCCCTTCGAATAGCTGGCATAGGTGAGCAGGCGCGGGCTCGGCTTCCACGACAGCACCGCGGTGCCGGTCACTTCGTCTTCCTCGCGGCTGCTGGTCGGGTTCAGCGTATTGAGCTGCGAGCTCGAGTTGCCGGTGCAGGTCAGCGTCACGATGCCGCCGACTAGTGCGCCGAGCGCCGGGTTAGCAAGCAACGGACCAAGGGCGGCCTGCTGAACCGGGCAGATGGTGTTGTTGTTATTGAAGGACGCGCTGAAATCCTTTTTCTCGTGCGTGTAGCGCGCGCCGAGCGTCAGACTGAGCGTATCGGTGATATTGAAGATGTTGTGCGTGAAGGCAGCGAAGTTCTCACTGTCCTGCCGGTAGATCGCCAGCTGGTCGCCTACATTGTTGACCGTGCTGAGGCGATCGATGCCGGCCACGACCAGCGGGGTCGCGGCGCCGAAAGCGGGGGTTCCGCCCGGCAGCTGGCCCAGCAGTGTCGCGCGGCCGCCCGCACTCAAACAGCCCGGATTGGCTGCGTTCTGCAACGCGGCATTCGGGTTGATCGTTGCGACGATCCGGCAGGCGGCAAAGGCGCCATATTGCGAGCCGAACTTGATGTTGTCGTGAACGCGCAGCTTTTCGTTCGTGTAGAAGCCGCCGATCAGCCAGTCGAGCTTGTCCTCGAACAGCGAACCCTGCAGCCGCAGCTCCTGGGTGAAAGTCTTGAACTGACGAAACGAATTGCCGTCGTCGGCGCGATAGGTAAGGTCCACCGCCGAATAATCGACGTCGCCTGCGCCGCCGGCCTTGTATTGGCGATAGGCCGTGATCGAGGTCAGGGTCGCGCCGCCAAAGTCCCAATTGACCTCCGCCGAGCCGCCATAATCTTCGGTTTCGTTGCGGAACGTCCGGCCCGGCGAAATCTCGACCTGCCGACGATACGGGTTCTGCGGCGGATAGGTAACCTGTCCTCCGGCGCGGCGAAGGATATCGACGATGCGATTGGTGGGGCTGAGCGTGACGTTGCCGTCGGGATTCGTGTTCGCCGCTTCCCCCGTGCGGGTCGCGTCGAACGTTTCCTTGGTCGCGACATATACGGCGCCGCAGCAGCTTTCATCCCGCTTGGTATAATCCCCGATCAGGCGGACGCTGAGATCGTCGTTGGGCTCGAACAGGAGCTGGCCGCGCAGGAAGTAGCGGTCGCGGTCGTTGACCCTCGCTTCGCTACCGCCTGCCTGGGTGACATTGCGGTAAAAGCCGTCGCGCTTCACATAAACGCCGTCCAGGCGGAAGGCGAGCGCTTCGGTGATCGGGCCGGTGACGCCGAAGGCACCGCGGATAAAATCATAGTTGCCGTAGGTCAGCTCTCCGGTCGCGCCGAAGTCGAACGACGGCTTCTTCGTGACGATATTGATCAGGCCGGCAGAGGCGTTGCGGCCGAACAGGGTGCCCTGCGGACCGCGCAACACTTCGACGCGCTCGACTTCGCCGAGCTCGTTGAGGCCGACGCCCGTCCGGCTGCGATAGACACCGTCGATGAATACGGCGACCGAGCTTTCGAGGCCCGGATTGTCGCCGACGGTGCCGATGCCGCGGATACGGGCAGAGCCGTTGGCTTCGCTACCGGTGGACGAGACCAGCAACGACGGCGCAAGCTGGTTCAGCGAGCGGATGTCGGTGCCGCCGGAGTTCTGCAGCGTTTCGGCAGTGACAGCGCTGACCGCGATCGGCACGTCGGAGAGCGGGCTCGCCCGGCGGGTCGCGGTGACCACGATGTCGCCAGCATTCATGGCGCTATCGGCAGCAGCGGCCGCGGTATCGGTCGCAGCGATGCTCGTCGCTTCCTGGGCGAAAGCAGGCGAGGTGATCGCGCAAAGGGCTACCGACAGCAGCCAGGCTGACTGTTTCATTATCATCTTCTCCCAAAACTTCTCTGTTGCTTGGCCTTTAGAGTCAGCGTCGCTCAACATCTACAGTGTGCGTTTAAATCCGCGGCATTTTCCCTTGGGAATGTCGTGTTTTTGCAACAGTATCTGTACGCTTTGACATTGACGCTACGGCAGCGGGGAGATGAAAAATGGGTGTCGAAGCAATTGGTGGGCTGTTATTCCCGGCGAAGGACCCTGATGCGCTCTCCGCGTGATATAAGAAGAAGCTCGGGATCGGCGCCGGCTGCGACCCGACGGGCCCGGGAGCCCAATGAATGGATTTGGAAAACGGTGGGCGGGGCGATGGTGTTCGGACAATTCCCTCAGTTGCCCGAGCATTTCGCAGCCAATTTGAGCGAAGCATGATCCTGCCCCGCCTTTGGAACGCGAGTCGAGCTCATCAGACCGAGTCCGCCTTTTGGCGACTGACACGAGGTTACTGCGCGCCGAAGCAGGTTTGGGCATCGTATTCCCGAACCTGCCGACGCTGATCGACCGCCCCCGGAGAGTGAAGCCTAGCAGCAGCAGATCAAATGCACGCAACTGTTCCTCGAGGCTTTGCCAGCTCCCCCGGGCAAAAGCGGGTCACTAACAAGTCGGCGGCGCTATGGTGAGGCTCGCGCCTGCGGACCGGAATTCTTGCTGAACAGCGACCAGATCTTCCCGTCGTCTGGGCGACCGCATATAGCAATGAGATTGCACAATCCGGTAGCGATGGACGCCCTGTTGTCCTCAAGCCTTATCCGGTGGAATGACTTGCGAGGGCACTTAGAGCGGGATGACGCTTTAGTGAATCGAAAGTGGATTCCCTTGGGCGCGGAAGTCTGATTCATATGTGGACGCCCCCTTTGGCAAGGGCTTTTGTCGGGGTGTGTTGATCGGTTGCTTTCATATGTCCGGCCTGTTGGTGCGGTCGGGTGATTGACCGCTGGCCCTGATGGAAATCCGCTGGCGAGGTCCCTGGACAGGCTGACGCGCTGGTGAGGCGCATTGAATCAGACGGGTTTGCCGCGCCATTGGCTCGATCGTTACACATCATCGACTGCCGCTACCAATTCGAATAGGGGGCTTTCCTTCAGGCGACGGCCGCTTGTGGGCGATAGACTTCACCACGGGTCAGCACGACCCAAGCGATCCTTGCCAGCTTGTTGGCGAGCGCGACCGAGGCAAGCCGGAACGGCTTCTTCTCGAGCAGCTTCCTAATCCAGTTGGCCATCGGCGTCGTCTTGTCCTTGTTGTGGCGCATGACGGCGGTCGCGCCGACGACGAGCAGCCTGCGCAGGTAGCGATCCCCCTGTTTTGAGATGCCGCCGAGCCGTGTCCTGCCGCCGGTCGAATGCTGTCGCGGGGTGAGCCCGAGCCAGGCGGCGAACTGCCGGCCTGATGTGAACTGCTCGGGATCGGTCACCGTGGCGGCAACGGCGGTCGCGGTGACGATGCCGACGCCGGGGATGGCCGCGAGCCGGCGGCTGGCCTCGCTCGCCATGTGCCATTCCATGAGCTGCCGATCGAGGGCGCCGATCTCTTCGGTCAACGCCATGATCTGGCGCACCATGATCGACAGCGCAGCGCGGGCATAGGGCGGCAGCGCCGTCTCGTCGGCCAGCGCCTGCTCGGCAAGCTTGGCAAGGTTGGCGACGCCGGGGTTCGCGACCAGCCCGAGCTCGGCCAAATGCGCCCGCAGCGCGTTTGCGCCATCAGAATGCCTTGCTGCTCGACGGTCTTGACGGGCACGAAGCGCATCGTCGGCCGGCCGACGGCCTCGCAGATCGCCTCGGCATCGAGCGCGTCGCTCTTGCCGCGCTTGACATAGCCCTTCACGTAGGACGGCGGCATCAGCCGGACCTCATGGCCCATCGCGGCGAGCGTGCGAGCCCAGTGATGCGCCGTCGCACACGCCTCCACCCCGATCAGGCAAGGCGACAGCTTCGAGAAGAACGGCAGCATCTGCTTGCGGTGCAGGCGCTTCGTCAAAACCGTCGCGCCCGTCTCGTCGGCGCCATGCGCCTGAAACACGCTTTTCGCCAGATCGAGCCCTATCGTCGTGATCCTCATCGTAAACTCCTCTCCTGCGGGTGACCGAACCACAATACAGCCGCGGCTCAGTGCGGGGGCGTCCACATCATCAAGCTGCGGGCTGGGTTGGAAGCCGGCAGCGATGACCCGACCTTATTCGATGGATTTGCGTGAGCGGGCCGTGGTGCGGGTGTTTGCCGGCGAGAGCGTGCGTTCGGTGGCGGCGAGGTTGAGCATCAGCGCGGCGAGCGTGGTGCGCTGGTCGCAGCGGCATCGCCGGACGGGCAGCGCCGCGCCTGGCAAGATCGGCGGGCACCGGCCATCGGTTCTTGCGGGTGGGCACCGCGACTGGCTGCTCGAGCGAGCGCGGAGCGACTTCACTTTGCGCGGTCTGGTCGCCGAGCTCGCGACACGCGGGGTTAAGGTCGACTATGTGCAGGTCTGGCGCTTCGTCCACCCCGAGGGGCTGAGCTTCAAAAAAAAGCGTTCTACCCGCCGAGCAGCTTCGTCCAAAGGTCGCCGGGCGACGCGCGCAGTGGCGAAAATATCAGGGCCGGCTTGATCCCGCGCGCCTCGTCTTCGTCGACGAGACTTGGGCTAAGACCAACATGGCGCCGTTGCGCGGCTGGGCGCCGCGGGGCCAGCGGCTGCGGGCGAAGGTCCCTTATGGCCATTGGCGCACGATGACCTTCCTCGCCGCCCTGCGCCACGATCGCATCGACGCGCCGTGCGTGCTCGACCAGCCGATCAACGGCACGAGCTTCTTGACATGGGTCGAGCAGTTCCTCGCGCCCACCCTCGCGCCAGGCGACATCGTCATCCTCGACAATCTCTCCAGCCACAAACGCCCTGCCGTCCGCCAGGCGATCCGCGCGGCCGGCGCAAGGCTGCTCTTCCTCCCGCCCTACTCGCCCGACCTCAATCCGATCGAGCAGGTCTTCGCCAAGCTCAAGCACCTGCTGCGCGCCGCCGCCGAACGAACCAAGGACGCCACCTGGCAGCGCATCGGCAGCCTCCTCGACCGCTTCCCGCCTGCCGAGTGCGCCAACTACCTGACCAACTCAGGCTACGGTGCAGCCTGATGTCATCCCGCTCTAGTAACGACGTGTGTCAACGCGTTCACGTTCATGCATGCTATTTATGCGGCGCCTTGCAAGACTGACGGTGTTGCCGGCCGGTGGCCGTTTACAACTGTCTCGCGCGAGCATTGTTCTGGAGCAGACGACCGTGTCCCGAACCGGCGTTCAGGAGCCTCTGGAAAAGCCTGAGTAGGCCAGATTCCTGATAACCGGGTTCTCAAATGCCGGAACCTTGCCCGTCTCCGCCATGCGAGTCATCATCGCTCTCGCCGTTTCATAGACTTCCCCTCTCGTAGCCGCCATCGCACTGAGCAGCACGATCTCCGCAAAACGGAACAGATATTCTGCGTCCTCTACCCTGCTAGTGGCCCAGTCCATGATCAGGCCATATTCCATGTTTGCCATGTTTCGCGTCAGATGTTCAACGTCGACCCAGTTTTGAAGCTGCCCCACGTCGCGGAGATCTTCCAGCCACTCCCTGGTGTTGCCAACAGCCATTTCCTGCAAGATCTGGCGCAAGTCCGCACCGGTTCCCGGGGCAAAGTAGATCGTCGCCACCGCCTTGGCATAATTGCGGGCTTTGAGATTGCCCCGGTTCAGCATCATGGCGCGATCGAGCAGGCCCGGCAGCGTTCTGTCGGACGTCTTGAACTTCACGTTCTGACGAACCGCATCGTACACTTCGCGAATAGCCACGCCGATCAAACGGTCGCGGTCGCCATAGGCGTTATAGAGCGTCTTCGGAGCTACATTTGCCCGCCTGCTCAGCTCGCGTATGCTGAACCCTTCCAGCCCCTCTTCATTGATGAGCTTGCGGGTTTCGTGAAGGATCCGCCGGCGACGCTCGGCCATCCCGGGACTGTCGTAAGTCTTCTGGATTTTCAACGGATCACCCTATCCGAGCCGGCACGTTCGCACCGGCGACCACGCGGTTCTGGCCGCATAATGATCAACGTGCCGTTTACGCTCTCTCGAGGATGGCGACCGCAGACAGGCCAGGTGCGCCATACACTTGGGAATAGGCCAGCCTGGCCCCTTCCACCTGCCGATTGTCCGCCTTCCCCCGGAGCTGGAGGACATTTTCATAGACTTGCCGCAAGCCGGAGGCACCGATGGGCTCGCCACACGCGATGCACCCGCCATCGGTGTTGATCGGCAACTGCCCGCCAATCGCGGTGTATCCGTCGGCAATCCACTGTTCCTGCTCCCCATCGCGGCAAAAGCCGTTCTCGGCCATGTGCATGATCTCCGCGCCGCTTTCGGTATCCTGTATCTGAGCGACGTCGATATCTTCAGGGTCGACGCCGGCATTCTCGTATGCAGCCCGGGCCGCCAGCACGGTGGACGTTTCGCCGCGTTCGACCGAGAGCGAGGGGGAAAATACCTCGAAACTATTTTCCGGCCGGGTCCTGATTGCGGCCGCCCGGAGCTTGACATGCGTGCGCCCCAGCTCGCGCGCCTTCTTCTCCGACGCCAGGATCAGCGCTACGCCCCCTTCCGAAGGGCTGCAGAACATATATTGCGTCAGCGGATCGCTGATCATGCGCGAATTCAGCACGGCATCGGCATCCATAGGGGTGCGACGCCATGCATGGGGGGTGCGCGCGCCGTTCTCGAACGCCTTAGCCGCGACCCGCGCCAGCGTCCGGGCGGAAATGCCGTGATCGTGCATGTAGCGCTGGATCTTCATGGCGAAGAACTGGGTGGTTAGCATCATACCGATTTGGCCATACCATTGCGGCAGACCGTACCTGTCAGGATCGGGATTGAACGATCCGCGCGGATGCTTGTCAAACCCGACCGCCAGGGCCGTGTCGAATTCCCCGGCCTTGATCGCCCAGTACGCAGACAGGACGGACGATCCGCCGGTGGCACAACCATTAGAGACATTGATGAACTGAATTCCGGTCAGGCCCATGCGGGGCAGCACCGCATCTGCATTGCCGGACGCCGACGAGCCGCCAAAGGCAGCCTGAACGTCGTTCCATTCGATCCCCCCGTCCTCGAGCGCCAGTCTGGTAGCATCGACCCCGAGATCGAGGCCCGTCTTGCCATCGTGCCGGCCGAAGGGATGTGCGCCGACACCGATCACATAGACATCATTCATGACTTGCTGCTCCCGTTGGCCGGTACGAAGGCGTAAATCGTCATTTCCGCCCCATCCTTGGTGGGGAACGACATCGGCACACAGTCCATCGACATTCCGATCTGGAGAGCTTCAGCATGGCCCGCGATCCGGCCCTCTATCATAATCTCGTCCCCGAGGCGGACATAGCCGACCGCGAAAGGCTGATACCCCTCCGGGCTGTTTATGCCCTCGAAAGGCGGATCCTTCGGCGGGATGCGCTGGATTGTATAGGTCCACAAGGTTCCGCTCGACGGCAGCTCGACCGGTTCGTGGTCCGCCGCTCCCGCTCCTTGAGGCATGGGAAAGACAATCTTGCCGGTGTCACGGTTCCTGAACGCGACGATGTGGACCTTGCCGCCCTGATCGCCAACGAAAATCTGGTTGCGCATCTGCATGCCGCCCTCCTGTGCCGGTCCTCAAGTGATCCGCGCGATCAGCGCACCGACCTCATATTCGGTATCCGGTTCGCCGATGATCTCAACCTGCCCGTCCGCCGGCGCTTCAACCTCGGTCGTCGTTTTGTCGGTCTCCACCGAATACAGCGGCGCGCCCTTGGTGACCTGATCGCCGTTCTTGACGTGCCATTCGGAGACCGTGGCGGTTTCCATGCTCATCCCGAGCTTGGGGATGCGAACTTCTACGCTCATCGATCTGCTTTCTTTTCGGTGGTGTCGCGCGCCGCCTGGACGATGTCCGCGACGCTGTAAAGGAAGGCGGTCTCCAGCGATTTCGCAAACGGAACGGGAGAAGCGTAGGAAGCAACCCGCCGGACGGGGCCCGCCAGATCGCCAAAAAGTTCTTCGTGGATGCGCGCAGAGATCTCAGCCCCCGCACCGAACGGGCGGACCGCTTCGTGAACGATCACCGCGCGCCTGGTTCTGGCGACTGAGGAAAGGACGGCCTCCTGATCCCACGGGGATACGGTGCGAAGATCGATCACTTCGGCGTCGATGCCGTCCTCTGCAAGTTGGCCGGCAGCCTTGAGGCAATCGCCGACGCCGCGGCCATAAGTGACGAGCGTGATGTCATCGCCCCGCCGCACGATCGCCGCCTTGCCCAAGGGTACGCGGTACCCCGGCTCGGCGGGGGGTCCGGTCATCCCGTAATGCGTGATGTTCTCGATTAGGATAGTCGGATCTTCGTCCTCGATCGCCGATCGCAGCAGGCCGTAGGCATCGGCCGGATTCGACGCGGTGGCAATCTTGATCCCGGGAACATGGGCGAACCAGGCTTCCAGCATATCCGAATGCTGGCCCCCAAACCCCACGCCCGCGCCGGTCGTCGTGCGCACCACTAGTGGCACGCTGGTCTGGCCGCCGGACATGAAACGCAGTTTGGCAGCGTGGTTGACCAGTTGATCCATGGCGACCGTAATGAAGTTCATCAGCATGATTTCGGCCACTGGGCGCATGCCGGTGATCGCCGCGCCGACCGCCGCGCCAATGATGGCCTGTTCCGAGATGGGAGTGGAGCGCACGCGGCTAGTCCCGTATTTCCGCGACAACCCCTTGCTGACCTTGAATACACCGCCGCCCTGCTCGTCGGCAACATCCTCGCCGAGCATGATTACGTTCTCGTCATCCGCCATGGCGTGATCGAGCGCTGAGTTCAGCGCTTGGGCGAAACTGGTCTTCTCGCTCATGCAGCCTGCTCCGTCGCGTAGATATCGAACCGGATATCGTCCGGGTCGGGCGGCTCGCTATCGAGCGCGAAGGCCACGGCGTCGTTGATTTCGGCATCTACCTCTTTCTCGATCCGCTCGAGATCGGATTCGCGTACCTGCCTTTCAATCATCCACTGCCGCAGCTTGGCCATACTGGCTCGTTCTTCTGCCGCGTGGAGATCCTGCCTTGACACGTAGCTGTAGTCTGCCCCGAATATATGCCCCAGGAGACGGAAGGCGCCTGCTTCAAGCAGGGTCGGCCCGCCGCCGGCGCGCGCACGACCGACAGCCTCATTCATCGCTTCGTAAACGCTGGCAGGGTCAAGCCCGTCACAGAAAATCCCCGGCATGCCATACGCCACCGCCCTATCGGAAATTCTGGAGACCGACGTGCCGGCAGCCAACGCGGTGTGCTCAGCGTACTGGTTATTCTGGCACAGAAAAATCACCGGCAGCTTCCACACCGAGGCCATGTTTAGCGCTTCGTGAAAGGCGCCGATGTTGCTCGCCCCATCGCCAAAGCTTGCCACGGCCACGCGGCTTTCGCCGCGGATTTGCGACGCCATCGCGAGACCATTGGCAATCGGGAGGCCCGAACCGACGATACCCGTGGTCACCATGACGCCGGTTTCGGGATGGGTGATGTGCATCGGCCCCCCCTTGCCCTTGCAGGTACCCGTGCGCTTGCCGGCGAACTCGGCCCACAACAAGCGCGAGGGGATACCCTTAGCCAGCGCATCGTGGAGACCGCGATAGGTTGTCACGAGGTAGTCGTCCTGCCGCAGCGCGGCCATCGCGGCCGCGGCGATAACCTCTTGCCCACGGACCGGATAGTAGGCGACCGCCAGCTCTCCATTCGTTAGCATCGCCCGAAACCGCTCGTCCGTTCGGTTAATGAGGTATGCCTTTCGATAAATCGTCCGCGCCAAATCTGGCCCGAGGGAAGGCGGAGACACCGGCATGCTCATGAACTCTCCTCGCATTCTGCTGTTCGGCGGTGGGTCGAATCTCGCGGGTTCAGAAGCCCAGCCATTCGTCGAGACTGGCATGAAAATGGCGTATCTTCGTTTCCTGATACTCCGCCAGGGTGATCCGGCCTTCTGGAACACTACGTAAGCCTTGCTGCACCGCGCGCAGGTTGAGCTGGTCTTGGTTGAATACCTTGGCCAAGCTACCGAGCTCCGGGGCTTCCAAGTAATCCTCGTCGATATCCAACCAGTGAATCTGTGCGGGAGGTGGACGATCCTGGCCCGCGGGCACCGGCAGCATGAACATCACTTCGTGAATGCACTGTTCCGGGTTGTCGCCATCGGGGCGGAAGCGGTAAAAGATCGGATTGAAGCAGCCCCACGGACTTATGTTGGGAAAGATGCTGTAATAGATGGAGTCCACAAGTTCCGCGTCGCACACATTATCGATCTCATCGCCCATCAGCGGGCGCAGTTGCTCACGCCGTGCCGCGGCCCGTCTCGCCCTTGCATCGGCGACTGGCAACGCACCGTAGAGATGCTTGGCGGCTTGCATGTCCGGCGTCAGCCTACCGCCGAACCAGTTGCAAATGTGCAGATCGGCGTTTGGCAGTTCGCCCTCGAGGGGTTCCGCCCTTGAATTGAAGATGCCGCTCCGCCCGTCCTTTCTGGTCAGACGGATGCGGTCTTCTTCCAGCCGCTCATAATAGTCGCCTGTGATCGGGTGACGAAAAGCGGTAAATGGGGTGGTGTCGCTATGTGGTTCACCGGCGAGTTCAGCCCCGACATGCGGGCTGGCTATTCCCTGAGGGGAAATCGCCCGCGACAAGGTGCCGAAGCTGTCATACTGCGAATTGGCATCACCCATCTCCATAAGAAGCGTCGGGTGGGTCGCAACCACGTGATAGGACTCCATGAAGGCTTCCTGCGCGATCTTCCAATTGCATGGCAGCTTCTTGGCGACATGAACCGCTTTGTAGCGCCGTTCGAAGGGAAGCGTGGTCCAGTGCTCGTCGATATCTCCGAGGAACGCTTCAAGCGGCTCTGCGTCGGGATCAGGGTTTATGAACACGAACCCACCCCAACGCCCGGTACTCACCTTGGGCAAGGAGTGAGATGCTTCGCTGACGCCCGGGAAGTCCCAGTGGCAGGGGACTTCCCTCAGCTTGCCATCCAGGTGCCACGACCAGCCATGGAACGGGCAGCGGAGCACCCCAAGCCCCTTCTTGCACCCTTCAATCAGCCGTCGGCCGCGATGGCGGCAGGCATTTGGATAGGCCGAAAATTCGTCCGCGCCCGTCCTGACAATTATGTAGGAACGCGACGCGATATCGTAGCTCAGCGCATCGCCCACCCTCGGGATATCGTCTTCGTGACAGGCAAGCTGCCAGACGCGGCTCCAGAGTTTCTCGACCTCGAGATCGTGGAACTCACGGGCAAAATAGCGGTCCACGCCGACCGAGATCGGAGCATGATCGAGCAGGGATTCCTTCTTGAGCGAAGCTGGCACAACTTTGGAATCCGACTCTAAAAGCTCCTGGTAAGACAGGCCCCGGGATCGCTTCGTACCTGTTAGCGTCTCAACCATCGTTCCACTCCATCGACATCATGGACCGTATTCCCCGTCAGTATTTGAACGCCAGTTCAACGAAGACCTGCCGTCCCCTGTTTTGCGTCAGAGCGAGGTCGTCGCCGATGAGCGCCTGTCGGAATGGCCGACCGGAAGCCTGGTTCACGTAAATCTTGTCGGTCAGATTGTTGCCGATCAGCGACAAGCGCCACCGATCGTCCGGAGCTCCGATCGAAATGTTTGCATCCAATGTCACATAATCGTTCTGAACATAGTCATTCAATGTCGTTGCATCAGCAAAGTAGGATCCGGAGTAGTTAGCCAGCCCGAACAGGCTAAGCTTCAGATTGTCCCCCACCGGGAGGTTCCAATCAAACGAAACGTTGCCAGACCATTTCGGTGCACGCGGTGCTGCCCTGCCGTTCAGATCTACCCCCGCATTGGAGATGTAGGTGTCGGTGAACTCGGCATCGGTGTATGCCACTGCAGCAGACAAGGTTAATCCATCGACCGGCGCACGCCAACTCAGGTCAATGTCTCCCCCCCGAGAGCGCAATTCGCCCGCGTTACTAGTGGAATACTGGATCGCGACTGGATCGAAGCTCTGTATTTGCAGATCGGAGAAGACGTAGTTAAACAGCGACACATTGAGGCGAAGCCGATTCTGTGCCAGCGTGCTTTTCAGGCCGATCTCGAACCCCTCAGCAGTCTCCGAATCGAACATCAACCGCGAATAATCGCCCGATGCGACGATGGCGCTCAAGCCGCTTGAAGGGAGAGCACTGTTGTCGATACCACCGGACTTGAAGCCCTTCTTGTATACCGCATAAACCTGCGCGTTGTTGGATACCTCGTACTTGACAGAAATTTCGGGAGAGAAGTTCTCGTCGTCGAAACGAATTTGTGGCGATTGAAAACCGCTTCGAAGGAAGTTGAACGGGGGCCGTGACAGCACCGCGTGAACGTAGGGCACTTCAATCCGGTTGACTTTCTCCTCCTTGGTGTATCGCACGCCAGCCGAAAGCTCGATGCGGTCGGTAGGCTCGACCAGGAGATTACCGAATAACGAGAAGGCATCGGTCTTGGTGAAGTGAAGTCGCCGCCAGTCGAATGTAGACCCTGTAACCGGGTCTGGAGCCAAGAACGAGATGTTGACGGCGTTTTGGGCGGCTTCGAACAAAATGGAACGTCGCTCGTAAAAGCCGCCTAACAGCCAGTTCAGCGGCCCATCGTTGTCGCTGGAAAATCGGACCTCCTGCGTGAACTGTTCAGTGCGATTGTGGTTGAGGTCGGTACCAACGCCGAATACGCCGCCGTAACCGTAGAAATCCTGACCTCGCGACTCGAAGTCGAAGTAGCCCGTCACCAGCGCGAGCGACAGGCTGTCGCTCAATCCGATGTCCGCGCGGGCGCGCAACAAGTAAATATCCGTTTCGTTGAACGGCACTCCTCCGTTGTTGTCCATCCCCGGAGGCCCCTTCCGGCTCAATTGAGGGGCGGAATCGGGGAGCCAGAACGTGTTGTCAAAGGCATTGCAGTCATAGCCCGCGGGGACGACCACCGCTCCGCCCAGCAGTACCAGCGGATCGGCAACACCGTTTGGACCGCAGAAAATCTGGGTATGGCGCACCTCCCCGTCATTTCTATGGCCGACGTAATTCGCCTTGATATTGAATTTGAAGCTGTCGCTGGGCTCAAATTCCAGCGTCCCGCGAATGTTGAGGTTTTCCTCTCCGCGATAAGGATTGGCGACATTGGGCGCAGCGTTGAAATAGAGTTCGTCGACCTTGTTGTAGCGAACCGCGATCCGATAGCCGAGCGAATCGCTGATGGGGCCGGAAACATAGCCTTCGGCAGTGTAACCCTTCTCTTCGAACTCGTAAGACCCGCGCAGTCCCGCCTCGAATGAGGAGGTCGGATCTGCGGATCGGATGGAAACGACGCCCGCAGTCGCGCTCTTCCCGAAATAAAGGGACTGCGGGCCTTTGAGTACGTCGATCTGGGCGACATCGAAGAAGCCGGCTTGAACCAAGCGCATGGAACTCACCACAATCCCGTCGAAGTCCAGCGCTACGGCGCTGTCGAACGCAGCAGATACGTTGGAGGATCCAATACCGCGCAAGCTGAGTTGCCCGCCCGAACCCGATCCACCGACTGCGATGTTCAGTGTCGGAACGCGGGCCGCCAATGCTTCCGGTTTTGAGATCTGGGACTTCTCGAGCGACTCGCCGCCAATGGACGTGATCGAGATCGGCACATCCTGTAATGCTTCGTCGCGCCGGCGCGCCGTGACAATGATGGCGCCATCATCCTCGTCCATTGCCCGTTCGGACGCCACTTTGACTGGATCCTGCGCGCTGGCTTGCGAAGGCATTACGCTAGATGCAAAAAGCCCGACCGCGCAGCTGGAAAGGAACAGGTGTTTTTTTGGCATTTTAAGCTCTCCCTGATATCATTAATCTTTCCCGAGTTTTTCGCCGCAAGATGTTCTTCTGAATTTTTCCGGATGCGGTGCGGGGGAAATGGTCGACTATGTGTATGCTTTCCGGGCTCTTTTGGGGGGAGAGACCCTGTTCATGGAGAAACCGCCTCAGTTCTTCGGCTCCCAGCCGCTGGCGGTGGTCATGGAGTATCAGCCATGCGCATACCCCTTCCCCCAGCCTTGGGTGGGGCATGGCGACAACCGCAGCTTCCTGAATGGCAGGATGGCGATGGAGCACGTCCTCAATTTCCTTCGCACTGAGGTTCTCGCCACCGCGAATGATAAGGTCCTTCAGCCTGCCGGTCACCACGATGCTGCATTGGGGACCCGCACGGACTAGGTCTCCCGAGTGGAAGTAGCCGTCCTGATCGACAGCTTTCTCGGTCTCTTCCCAGTCAGTATAGCCCAGGAACATGGATGGACCCCGCGCGAGGATCTCACCTTCGTTACCCGGAGCCACATCGCAGCCTTCAGAATCGACGATGCGCACATCATAGTTATAGATGCGGCCATCCGTTTCAGCGGCCAGCCTCGCGTCTTCCTTCTTCTGAAAGCCCTGGGTCACCAACGGCACTTCAGTGCTGCCATACACGCGGAAGCACCGGCAATTCTCCAGGACATCGTGTGCACGCGCGATCAGCTGCGGCGGCACCTCGGCTCCGCCGCAAGCAAACTGGCGCAGGCTCGACAGACCAGTGCCGCGTGCCTGCGCTTCATCCACCAGCTCCTTAAGGAAGGGCGTCGCCCCGACCGTGAGAGTCGCGCCGGTCCGCTCGATGAAATCGACCGCCGTAACCTTGTCCCACCGAGACATCAGCGCTGTCTTGATCGGCGAACTGAACGCCTGTTCCAGAGAGGAGTATCCGGTCACATGCGTGACCGGCGAAGCCATGAGTGTGATATCGCCCTCGCCCACCCCGCGTGCTTCAGCGGAATTGGCCGCAGAACGCCTCAGCGTGTTATGGCTGTGCAGAACGCCTTTCGGGACGCCGGTCGTTCCAGACGTGTACATCAGCAGCTTGATATGGTTGGGGTCAACTTGGTCTGCCTGGAAGCGGTCCGGATCGCCTTGCTCAACCATGGCGGAGTAGCTCGAATTCAGGGTTTCCCCGTCACCAGGACGCACGGTTACTAGCCATTCCAGCGATGGTGTCTGGCGGGCGAGCCGCCGGGCCATTTCCGGATAGTTGAAATTGCTCACAACGCCCGGCGTGAACAGCACACGCGATCCGGCGTCCTTTAGGATAAACCCCACCTCATGATCGCGATAGATGGGAATAATCGGATTGATCACCAGGCCGAGGGCACAGCAAGCGAGGTTGATGATCGCCATTTCCCGCCAGTTCGGCAGGTTGGCGCTGACCACATCGCCTTTGCGCAGGCCCAGTTCAGCCAGCGAAACGGCCAACCGGCGCGCCTCATCTACGGCTTCGCCAAACTTCAGGTCAGATCCATCATCGAACCAGATCGCGACGCCGCCGGGGTCCGCTTCCGACTTCGCAACCGCATCCTGCCAAGTCGTGCGGTTTTCCCACACGTCTTGTCGGACGAGATCATCCATCTCGTACTGGTTTCGCCAGACTCGCCAGCCACTAGGATCCCGTGTGCCGCGCATCAAAGGGTCGAGCCCCCGTCGATGACGAGTTCAAGGCCCGTCACCCATTCTGACAGATCGGACGCCAGGTACAGAACCCCGTTCGCGATATCGATGGGCCGGCCAACCCGGCCTAGCGGGTTCGCCGCATTCATCCGAGCAAGGGCGGCGTCGGCGTCGCCGGTGAGGGCGGCGAAATCGTCGAGCATCCGAGTGTGAATGCCCCCCTGGATGAACCGAGTTGCAGCGAATCCGATCGCTGGCCGCGTGCAGCGCCACCGATTTGGTGAGGGCCCGCACGGCGGCCTTGGACGCCGAATAGGCGGCCAGCGCTGCCGCCGGCCGCAGGCCCTGTACGGAACTGAGATTGATGATCGAGCCACCATCCCCTGAGGCCCGCATCAACGGTAGAGCGGTCCGGCATCCGAGAAATACGCTCTCCACATTGATGGACTGCACTCGACGCCACAGGTCTAGATCGGTCTGCTCGATGTTGGCTGCGGGGCTGATGCCGGCGTTGTTGACCAAGACATCAAGGCGGCCGTGTTCCTCACGCAGCGCTTCGATCACCTCGTTCCATTGATCGGGGCTGGTCACGTCAAGATCGCGGTAGACGGCCCCTTTCATCGCGGCTGCGGCTGTTCCGCCGAGTTTGGGCTCGACATCGGTTACGACGACGCGCGCGCCATGCTGGGCCATCCGATCGGCAATTTCGCGCCCGATTCCCCGCGCCGCTCCCGTCACGAGCGCCACTTTGCCTTCAAGCGATAGATCGCCGGCCATCATGCTGGTTCCCTGTTTGCCGTAGCCCCGGCCTCCCGCGCCGCCTGCTCGCCCGCCACGCGGCCAAAGACGATCGCATTGGCGATGGAGTTGCCGCCTCCGATGTAGCGGTCGCCCAGCACTCCGCCCGACACTTCGCCGGCTGAAAATAGGCCGCTAATGGGTCGGTCGGCGCTGTCGAGAACGCGCATGTCCTCATCCACGCGCAGGCCGGTGGACGTGAGGCAGACAATCGCCGGGCGGATTTCCGCAGCATAGAAAGGCGGCTGCGCGACCGGCTTCATCAGGCTGGCATCCTTGCGGAACTTGCTGTCCTGGCCCTTCGCGTAATCCGAATTGTAGCGGGCGATCGTTGTCTGGAGCGCGTTGCCCTCGATGCCCACCCGATCGGCGAGTTCAGCCAGCGTATCGGCCTTGATCACCTTGCCCTTGGCGATCTGTTCGTCGATCTTGTCGATCACCCAATTGAGGGTGATGAGGCCGGCATTATGCGCTGCAGCGTAGCGCGGCTCGGGTTCGGCGTTGGCGCGCGCGTTCTCGTCGAAGATCGCAAACACCGAACCGCCGAGCTGATCCTTCACCACCCCGGACATCACCGCATATTCAGTTGTCTCGTCGATGAACCGGCGCCCTTCCCGGTTAACGTAGACCAGCCAGCCAGGGACGAAGACTTCGAGGTCGCGGTAGAAGCCGGGCGTGGTCAGGAGCAGGCCGCGATCGTGGCCCGCAATATCGCCGCCCACGGCCTGTCCCATCAGCAGGCCATCGCCTGTGCAGGTCTTGGCGGTGATCGCCCAGGTCCAGTCGCCGTGCCGGGCAGCTTCGGGATAATGGCGGTTCAGCAGCAGCTTGTTATGGCCAAAGCCGCCGGTGGCGATGATCACATTGCGCGCGCTTACGGTGGCGCCATCCAGCACCACGCCGCGCACGGCGCCGTTTTCGTCGGCATGCAGGGCGGTCACCCGGCAGCCGCGCGACACGTCGATGTCGCGGCGGCTGACCTCGCGGTCCAGAACCTCCGCGATGGCAGCGCCGTTGCCGGTTGCCTTGTGGCCGCGCGCGACACTTTCCACGCCCGAGGCATAGAGGTCGGCGGGAGCGAAGGTCACGCCGAGTTGGATCAGCCACTCGATCGCCGGCCCAGACATTTCGCACAGCCGCCGCACAATCGCCGGCTCTACCTTGTGCTGGTTGAGCGTCATGTAATATTCGTACATCGCGCAGACGCTGTCGCCTTCGACACCGGCTGCGCGCTGGACACTCGTCGGCGCACCGTAGACCACGCCTCCTGAAAGCGCCGTCGATCCACCCAACTGATCCGCCGCTTCCAGGAGCGCCACGCGCGCGCCGCAATCATGGGCGGTGATGGCGGCCGCCATGCCGGCCCCACCGCCACCGACAATTATGACATCGTAATCAAACGCCATGCTGCCTCCCCTCCTTCCTCAACGCTTCGAAAACTCGATCTCGAATTCATTGAGGCCGCGTAGGATCACGCTCGGCGTGTGCGAGAGCTTATCCGGATCAACCAGACGAATGTCCTTCAGCCGGGCCGTCATTTCTCGGACCGCGATCGCGATCTCGCGCCGCGCCAGCTGCGCACCGATGCAGTGGTGGATGCCGGCCCCGAAGGCGAGATGCGACGAGGAATTCTTGCGGTCGACGTCGAAATCAGCCGGGCACTCGAACCTTCGCTCATCGCGGTTCGCCGAGCCGTAGCGCAAGTTGACCAAGCTGCCTTTCGGAATGGTCGTTCCACCGATCTGGACATCCTCCATCGTCATCCGGAAAAGGCCTTGGACAGGAGATTCGTGACGCAGGATCTCTTCTGCGAAATTGTCGCATTTGCCCGGCTCTCTAACGAGCCGCTCGACCAGTTCGGGTTCCTGGGCGAGCCGGATGACCGAGGCGCCGATGGCGCTGGTGGTCGTCTCGTTGCCGGCGACGAGCAACTGATTGAGGATCGAGAGCAGTTCAGGCGTGTCCAGCGGCGCTCCGTCAACGTCCTTCGTTACGAGGTCGGAAATGATGTCGTCGCGAGGGCTTTTCCGGCGATCGGCGAATACTTCGACAAAATAGTGCTGCATCTCGACGGCGAGCTTTGCGCATTCGATTTTGCGCTCGGTGGAAATCAATAGGCCGAGCGGGGCGACGGCCGCGTCCGACCACTCCTTGAACTTGTCGCGATGGCTGCGCGGGACGCCAAGCTGGTCGGCTATGACGAACATGGGTACGGGAATGGCGAAGTCGTGCATCACCTTCAGGCGCCCGTCCTCGATGAAGTTGTCGATCAGTTCCCTGACGACTTCGACCATATACTCTTCCATCTGGCGGACCCGGCCGGCGGTGAAGGTACGATCGACTAGCTTTCGATAACGAGTGTGCGAGGGGGGGTCGTTGCTGACCAGCGTATCTGGCAAGTCGCCGAATCCTTCCTCGGTGTAGATTCGCATCACTTCATCGGGGACGGCGCCCGGCCGGAACCCCATCTTGCTTGAAAAAACCTTGGGGTTCCGGATTGCTGCCAGACAATCGTCGTACCGCGAGATGATCCAGAAACCCGCACCCTCCACAAAGTGAGCCGGAGCATGCCCGCGCAACTGCTCGTAGAGCGGATAAGGGCATTCCATGACTTGCGGATCGGTGAAGTCAAACTTGAACGGTTCCGCGCTTGCAATAGCTGAATTCATTGCAATCCTCTTTCGATCGGCTCAAACACTCGCCACCGAGGCTAAAACTTGCATCAGCGGGTTCAGCAGAACCCTGCGCCTCCGGTCTGGCTGTGGCAGCTTTTCGTCGTGTAGCTCGCCCTCCCGACCTATGTAAGGATTGACAGTGCATCCCATCCGGCGCTCCGGGCCCAGAAGCATTCCGACGCAGCCTTGGTTGCAGGCGATGCAAGGACGGATTTCCGCCTGCCTGCCTTCACGCGTCTTGCGCACTATCGCGGCGTCGGCGATGTGCGCGCGGGTCATGCCGACAAGATCGGCTGTCCCCTCCGAAATGACCTGACTGACCTCTTCCAGCGTGCGAAACCTTCCAGTCACGATGCGGGGAACTTTGACTGCCGCTGTCACGGGAGCACTGGTTGGCAATTCGTAGCCGGCAGGCTCGAACATCCCTCCGATCATGTTGGGAAAAGCGAAATAGCCTCCCATCGAAACATCAAGAAAATCGATGAGGCCCCGCTCCTCGAGATACCTAGCCGCTTGCGCCGTTTCTTCGGGGGTCATCCCGCCTTCGACGATTTCGGGGCTCAACCGCACCCCCACCGGATAATCGGAACCGACCTCCTCGCGGATCGCAGAAAGCACTTCGACGGTGAAGCGCATCCGGTTCTCGAAGCTGCCGCCATATTCGTCCTCGCGGCGGTTGAGCATCCGCGACATGAACTGTTGCGGCAGATAGCCGTGCGAGGCGTGCAATTCGACGCCGTCGATCCCGCCCTCCTTGCAACGCCTGGCCGCAGCCGCGAAAGCCGCCACCACCTCGTCGATCTGAGCCTTGCTCATGGCGATCGGCACCACGCCGAGAACCGGACTGGGCAAATCGCAAGAGGACCAGGGCGTTCCGCCGCCGAGCGGTACGCCATTGTGCCCGGCGTGCCACAACTGCTGGAACATGCGCATGCCGTGGGGGCGCACGGCCGCCATCAGCTGGGCATAGCCATCGATAATGGAATCATCGAAATTGCAGATAGACGAGGGGCAAGTCGGGTGTACGCCGGCGATTTCGAGAATAGTTAGGCCCACGCCGCCGCGGGCGCGTTCAACGTGGTAGTCGATCAGGCTTGCGTCGATTCCGCCGGCCCCGAAGTGTGTCGAGTGCGCGGTACGCACTACCCTGTTTGGAACCACGACCCCAGCGATCGAGATCGGCTCTAGCGCTTTCATCCCGTCCTCCCGCCGCTGGACCGATCTTCGCCGGCCCCCCGCAAACTGCAGTCAAATCTTAGCGTGAACTATGCATCCCTCCAAGCTAAAACTATGCATCGTTATATATTTTTTGCGCTCGAAGGTTCGGCGCCTCTGGAATGCCTGATGTGTGCCCAACCCCTGCACCTGTCCAGGAAATCTCGACCCCATTCAGCAGGGGAATCTGCGAGCCTTGCCAATCCCTCCAATTGGCGTCATCCAAACCTACTCATCATTGTCTTTTTGGAAGCGCTATGAACTTTGATCTGAGCAATGAGCAGGCTCTGTATCGCGATACCATAAGCAACTTCCTCGCGGACCGATGCTCGGTTCAGAAGCGCACACTCTATCTGGGCCAGCAGTGCGGCTACGATCTGTCGAACTGGACTGGGTTGGCAGAATTGGGCGTACTGGCATTGCCGTTCTCCACCGATCTGGGTGGACTGGGAGGCACGGCGAAAGAAGTTGCGATTATTCAGGAGGAAATCGGCTATCACTTGGCGTTAGAGCCATTTGCACAGAATGTTGCCATACCCGCAGTCGCACTAAACTGGTTTGACGACCGCAATCTCGCGCGGTCCCTGGCGGGAGGCATGATTTCTGGTAGGAGGACGGTCGCCGTCGCCATCACCGGCGACGGCGAGAACCAATACTGCGACACCGCGCGGTTCCGAGCCAGTTCCAACGAAGAGGGGCTCATTCTTGTCGGGACCAAGTCCTTCGTCACCTACCCATCGGCCGACCTGTTTCTCGTGAGCGCGGCGCCAGAGGATGAAGGCGGACAGCTGCCCGCCGTCCTGCTGCTGGTTCCGGCCGACGCACCGGGCGTCGGCATCAATAATCACCGGCTCATCGACGGAACGCCAGCAGCCGACATCGAGTTCGATAATGTCCAATTGGCTGCTGGCTCGATCGTGGTCAGCCAAAATGCAAGTGATGCCATTGCAGGAATTTATCGCACCGGCGCGCATGCGGCGGTGGCCGAATGCCTCGGGATCCTCCGCCGCATGGTCGACCTGACAGTCGAACACACGAACAACCGCATCCAGTTCGGCAAGCCCCTCGCCGCCAATCAGGTCGTGCGCCATCGCCTCGCGGAAATGGTGATGCATTACGAACTGGCGCAGAGCGTCGTCGCAGGGCTTGGTCTTTACGCGGTAGAGACCAAGCAGGCCATCAGCCAGCTTTCCGCTGCGAAGGTCACGATGGCAGATGCCTTCGGTTTCATCGGCAAGCAGTCCATCCAGCTACACGGCGCGATCGGACTCACCGATGAATACGAGCTTTCCCATTGCTACAAGCGCGCCCTTGTCCTGCTGGAAAGCTATGGAAACAAAAGATCGCATGCGCTGAAGCTGGCCCAACTCGAAGCTACCTGAAACGACCCTGTCTCAATTTGGCGGGACTGCCGCCGCGCCAGACCCCCGCTGCCCGCGACCGGTGCGCGGTTGGTCAAGTCAGTTCCTTGGCGATGATCTCGCGTTGGATTTCCGACGCTCCGCCAAATATCGTCGCGGCAAGTCCATTTAGATGTCGCCCAGCGACGGCCCACCCGTGTTCGGGCACGGGTGCCTCGGGTGCCACGAGAAAATCCGGTCCCTGGAGCTTTAACGCCGGAAGGCCACGGGATCCCATTGCGTCCAGAGACGCCTTCTCGATCGCCTGAAGCAATTCCGATCCCAATGTCTTTACGATCGAAGCAGTCGTGCCCGGTCTGGCACCGGCCTGCCGTCGGGAGACCTGCCGCATGTCAAGGGTTTCGAGAGCAATCACCTGGGCTTCCAACTGGCCGAGGCGAAGCTGAATGTCCTTTTCGTGGATCAACTGCCTGCCTGGTATGTCGCCTGGTTCGTTGCGCAGGATCGTCTTGTATCCTTCAAGCGCCACCCGACAGCGGGTCGATGGCGCTCCACCTCCGCGCTCGAACTCGAGCAGATATTTCGCGTAAGCCCATCCCTTCCCTTCGTCTCCGACGAGATTCCGGACCGGCACGCGTACGTCGTCCAGAAAGACTTGGTTTACCTCATGGTCGCCCGCGATCGTGATGATCGGTTTCACCGTGACGCCGCGCGAACTCATGTCGATTAAGAGAAAGCTGATTCCGTTCTGCTGCTTTTCCTCCTGCGAGGTGCGAACCAAGGCGAACATCATGTTAGCAAAATGGGCGTGAGTGGTCCAAATCTTGTCGCCCGAGACAACGTAATCGTCACCATCGCGCACCGCCCGCGTCTTGAGACTAGAGAGGTCGGAACCCGCACCCGGTTCTGAGAATCCTTGGCACCAATAATCCTCGCCTGACCGGATGCGTGGTAGGTAAAATTCCTTCTGCCAGTCGGACCCGAATTCGCAGATCACCGGACCCACCAGATTGACTCCCATCGGCGAGACTGCCGGCGCCCGGCTGCGAGCCGCCTCGCTTTCGTAGATGTAGCGCTGCACCGAGGACCAGCCGCACCCGCCATATTCTTTCGGCCAGGCATAGGTGATCCAGCCCTTTTCGTAGAGCGCTCGATGCCATTCGCTCGCCCACGGTGGATCGACGAATACGCCTGTAGAAAGCCGACTCGCCCGCCGCACCGCATTGGTCAGGTGCCGTTCAAGAAAATCAAGAACATCTTGGCGGAACGCGTACTCTTCCGAAGTTAGCTCTATATGCAAATGAGGTACACCCTTCTTGGCCTAGGCAAAGTGCCAGTCAATCCTCGGCAACGCAAAGTGGCTGTGGCTCCCAAAGAAACCAATCGTGCATTGCCATGCTCAAAATAGGGTTATTGTGCAGCAAAACGCACCATCCTCTCGTCGAGCTGGTTTTTGCGGACGAGCCGGCGTACATCACCTCCGTCAGAGCCCAATCGGGTCGCAGGGAGTGGCCACGTCTCGGGGGCCGAAGATTATATCTCCGTTCACGTTTAAGCATGCCCTCCGGCGGCCCGAAAGCGCCAATCTTGGCGTAAGATCCTACGCATGGCATTTTTTGTCAAGTCGCCGCACATCTCTGATCCAGCCGCAGATGGAGCAGCCTCTTTTTTACCGAGTGTTGACTTTTTGAGGTAGTGCCATGCTAAAGAGCCGACTCCTGAGGACAGGCACCTGAAGGAAGTACCACCCCATGTTCGCCGCGTTTTCCTATGCCGAGGTTCCCGCGGCGGATGAAAGCCTCCGCGCGCTGGCGGCCAAAATTGCTGCTGCGGCAGTGGCTGGGACACCGCTCGAAATCAGAGCTCGCTCATGGACGGGTTTCGATGCTCAATTTAGCCGGAAGCTGGGAAACGCCGGACTTATCGGCCTGATGTTGCCTGTTGAATATGGGGGCGCAGGTCGTGGCCCTTTCGCACGTTACGTCGTAGTCGAAGAGCTTCTCTCGGCGGGCGCACCAGTGGCGGCTCACTGGATCGCCGAGCGTCAGAGCGCTCCGCTCTTGATCAAGTTCGGTACTCCAGAGCAACGCCGGCGTTATATTCCCGGGATTTGTCGTGGTGAGACATTCTTTTGCATCGGCATGAGTGAACCGGATGCGGGCTCGGACCTCGCGGCGGTCCGCACCACAGCCGAGGCGGCCGGGAAGGGATGGCGCCTAAATGGCCAGAAAATCTGGACCAGCAACGCAGCTCGATCGCACTACATGATTGCCCTCGTTCGGACGTCCGGCCAGTCAGAAGATCGGCACAGGGGCTTGTCGCAAGTGATAGTAGACCTGAGGCTCCCGGGTGTCGACATCCGACCCATTCGCGATCTCGCCGGGGACGACCATTTCGCAGAAGTCTTCTTCGACAATGTCGAACTCGGCCCCGACGCGCTAATTGGCGAGGAAGGAATGGGCTGGCAGCAGGTCGTAGCCGAACTCGCTTACGAGAGAAGCGGTCCCGAACGAATTTATTCCTCCATGGTTCTACTCGACGGCTGGCGTCGACATCTGCATAAGGCGGGCCGGACAGACGATACGACCGCGCAAATACTAGGATGTCTGCTCGCCCGGATGGCTAGCCTCCGCGCCATGTCGCTAGCTTGCACCGCGCAGCTGGCGGCGGGCGAAAGCCCGGAGGTCGAAGCGTGCATGGTAAAGGACCTCGGCACGGCTTTCGAACAGGACATCCCTCGCATAGTCGGCGACGATCTAGCTTCCCACCCGGAGGAGCACGTGGAGCCGGAGCTCTACCGGGCGCTGGCCTATTTGGAGATGATTTGCCCGAGCTTCTCGCTGAGAGGCGGCACGCGCGAAATCTTGCGCGGGATCATTGCGCGCGGGATGCATTTGCGGTGATGCACGACGCCAGTCTTCCTGACATGTTCGACCGAATGATTTCTAACCTGTTCGACGGCCCGGCAATCAGGAGCATCGAGGAAGGTTCCGCAAAATCCGGTATTTGGGAAACGCTCGAAGTCTCAGGGTTTCTTGATGCTTTGGTGCCGGAAGCCGAAGGTGGGGCCGGTCTCTCCTTTGCCGAGACCATGCCGCTGTTCCTAGCCATGGGACGACGGGCGGTGCCACTCCCGATCGGCGAGACGATGATCGCACGCGCCGTTCTGGCGAAATCAGGACGAACTTGTCCATCCGGTCCGATCGTACTCGGCCTCCCTTCACTGGTGCTGCCGGGCGCACAGCACGCTGAATATATTCTGACAGAGAAAAGGGGCGAGCTGGAACTGAGTTGCATCAAGGACGCGAACTATGCCGACGCGAACAACTATGCGGGCCCGCATGAAATTATCACGGGCAAAGAACGGTCGGGTGTGGAAGAAGCGGCGGAGCCTCTAAGCACCGCGGGGGCAGTGCTCTTCGCTGCTCTGATTGTGGGTGCGAGCGATACGGTCTTGCAGATGAGCGTCGATTACGCTCTGCACCGAGTGCAGTTCGGCAAATCCATCGCGCAGCAGCAGGCGCTGCAGCAGAATCTGGCCGTCGCAGCGGAGCATGTTGTGGCGGCACGCATGGCCTGTGAGACGGCCTCAAGCCAAGATCATTGGCCAAGCCAGATCGCCGCCGCTTGGTCCAAGATCGTGGCTTCGCGAACCGCGTCTGTGCTTGTCAGGACGGCGCACGCTGTGCACGGGGCTATCGGCATCAGCAGCGAACATGAACTTAACATCTATACGAAACGCATTCAGACATGGCGCCTCGCCGGCGGAACAGAGACTTACTGGGCTGTCATTATGGGTAGAGACATGATCGCTGATCCCCGACCGACACTCCCCTTGATGCTCCAAGAAATGTTTTCCTGATGTCGAGCAAGTTACGGATCGCACTTGAATCCGACACAACTGTCTCTTGGAGGAACCATGCTCAGGCGCGGAGTTATCTGAGTCATATATGTCGCTCATTGCGGATGGTGGCATCAAGCGTTGCCTCGGTTCAGTTCGTTTGGACTCCAGCCGAGCTTCCGTGCTGTATCGCTGGGTTTCGTGATCGCTCGGCTAGTCGCTGGTCCCACTATAGCTAACCCGCTTGCTGATTCTAAAAGCAGGAGCGTTGGTGGCGTTGCTGCTGACGCAGGCCGAGACGGAGATCGCCGAGTTGCGGCGGACCACCGATCAGTCGCGCAACCTGCTGACGGTGCTGACCGGCGGTCCGATTGCCGGCGACCTTCCCGAAGGTCTCCCGCTTGCCGATGCCCGGTCAGTTCGCGGCGATCGACGCGGACCTGCCCTCGCACCTGCTGACGAACCGCCCCGACATCATCGCTGCCGAATACCAATTGCGCGCCGCCAATGCCGATATCGGCGCGGCGCGCGCGGCATTCTTTCCCAATATCTCGCTGACCGGCAGCCTGGGCTTCGCATCGCCGGTGCTGGGCGATCTGGTGCAGGGCGACAGCCAGAGCGGTCGTTCGGCGGTGCGCTCAACCTGCCGATCTTCGACTGGGGGCGGCGCGAGGCGCAGGTCCAAATCAGCCGCGCGGTCGCCGACGAACTGACCGCAGCCTACCAACGCACTGTCCAGGAGGCCTTCCGCGAAGTGTCCGACGCGCTGGTAGGGCGGCAGCGTTGCTGGCGCTACGTGCGGCCGAGTTCGTCGCGCTGGGCGGTGGGCTGCAGGAAGTATCACCCGCCCCGCCGGGTGGCTGAAGCCACCCTCAGCGCAATGAACCAGGCGCAACGAACCTATGGACCCGATCTCCATACTCTGGTGATAGCTCTGGCCTGCGCGGGCAGTGTCGATTGTGGCGCGCCGGTACCGACTGTCACAGTCCACCGTCCGTGCGCTCATCGATCAAGCCGAAGCACTTGCAGGCTGCACGCTAGTTAAACGACGCCGCGCGGCACGGTAGCAGCAGCACACTGCCGGTCGCTAATCGTGACTTGGCTTCAGCCCGAAAGCGTATGAATCGCCTGCACTTCAAGAACCGCTATCAATTGCTTCTGCTAAATGGGCGCTTGTTGATGTTAAGCACCTTATCCGCTGTGCTTGAACGTTCATCCGCGGAACCTTCAACAGGGACGTTTAACCGGGTTGAGACGCCAAACAGCGAGCAAGGCCCGCAGAGCGGCGACGAACGCCAGCGGCTGATCGAGCATCAAATGATGGCGAGCCTCGGGCACGGCGATCAAAGGAATATCGGCGCCGCCAAGCTCGCGAATGTAGTCACCCGAGTCCTTCGTAAAGAGAAGGCTTTGCTCGCCGTGTATTACGGCTTTGCGGCCCGGCGCAGTGACGAGCCGGTGTCCCATCTCGCGCCACTCGCCGTGCGCTTCTTCGGGCCCGAACACCGAGGGCGAAAACTTCCAGGTCCATGCATCGCCTTCGCGGCGGAGCGAGTGGTAGGCCATGTAATCCATCAGGAACGCTTCGGTAACGGGCTGCGGCGGCGACAGGACATATCGTTCGCGCGCGCTTGCGTAATCGGGATAACGGCGATGGGGCCGGTCGGGATCGCCGGATCCCGGACCGGCGCGGCCTGTCCCCCAGAACGCATCGAGCTGCGACGGGCGCAGCACCATCAGATCGCAAATCACCGCGCCGGAGAACGCGTCGGGTGCGAGCGAAAGCGCCTCGAGAGCCACTGCGGAGCCGAAGCTGTGCGCGACAATGATCGGCTTGCAGCGATGGGCAAAAAGATCCAGCGCTTCCGCGACCCCGATCATCTCGCATCCGCGGGCGGCCATGTCGCACTTCTCGCGCGGTTCGCTGTCGCCCATACCTGATAGGTCGTAGGCGACAATGTGGTAATCCTCGGCGAAGAACGGCGCCACGAATGCGAAGCAGCGCGCATGCGACAGGAAGCCGTGGGTCATCAGTATCGGTGGTGCCGTTGGATTCCCCCAACGAAAATAGTGCATGCGCACGCCGTCAACTTCCACGAAACCTTCTTCGCGCGGAACGGACAGTGCGCTGACGAACCAGCCAGGCAATCGAGAGGGATCGGGGGCCCAAGTCGATACGATATCCGGAGTGATCTCAGTCATCTCTCGCAGTGGACCAGATCAGCACCATATTTCTTCACCAGTTTGCCGTTGAGAGCATATGTCACGGCTGCCGCGATGCCATGTCAACAGCAGGGCTCCATCCGAGTCCAAGCGATTTCTGAACTGCGATATAGGCGCCTGTGAGTGATGCGAGCGCGCTGCGCAGGTTCGCCTCTGCAAGCACCCTTTGGCGCTCCGCCTCGAGCAGGTCGCCACGGGAAATCACGCCGCTCCCGAACCGCTGCCGCATGAGAACAGCCGATTGATCGGCGGACCGCTTGATTTCGGCCAGCGCGGCCGCCGTGCGGCGTTGCTGCGCAAATCGGGATAGCGCGTTTTCAGCGTCTTGCAGCGCGCCAAGCACCACCTGCCTATATTGTGCTTCGGCCTCATCTCGACCGGCGCGCGTCTGCGCGATTGCAGCAGCACTTCGACCAAAATCGAGCAGGCCCCATTGAAGTTGAGGCAGGGCGATTTTCGAGACATTCCCCAGATCGACCAGATCACCAAGCGACGTTCCGCCGATGCCGAGAATACCCATGAAGCTGATCTTCGGAAATCGCACCGCCTCGGCCACCCCGATCCTCGCGGTCGTGGCGGCGAGGTTGCGCTCTGCGGCTCTGACGTCTGGCCGGCGCCGCAGAAGTGAGACTGGATCACCGATTTCGACGCTGTGAGGCGGCAGCGGAACATCGCGCACGGGCGCTAGCAACGTATCAAGAGATCCTGGCGCTTCGCCGACGAGCACGGCCAGCGCATTGAGGTAAGTCTCAATCTCCGCTTCGGTGGAAGCCAGATCGCTGATGTTCACCTGAACAGCACGATCCGCCTGCCCCACTGCGAAAGCAGCAACGGTGCCCTGCTGAAAACGTCGCCGGGCGAAATCCGACTGCTGCTGCTGAAGAGCAAGTCCGCTACGTAGGGCAGCGGCGCGTTGCTGACGATCCCGCAGGTTCGTGTATGTCTGCGCTACCTCGGCTGCGAGCTGAACCTGTGCGTCGGCGGCGTTGTAGGCCGCCGCCGCGGCCAAGGCGTTCGCAGCTTCGATTTTCCTTATCTGCCCACCCGCGAGATCGATCTCCCAGTTCGCATTGAGGCCGAGGTTGAAGAACCTCAGCGATGTGTCGGGGTCTGGTGAGGCTGAAGGAGCCATCGGGGGGGCGGGGCTGCCGCTTCCCTGGGACGACTGCAGATCTATGCCGGGCAGATCAGCGAAGATCGCGGTCCCTTGAGCGCCTGCGGTGGGAAAGCGGTTGGCGCGTTCCTGGCGAACGGACGCACGGGCCTGGCGGAGCCTGGCCTGTGCAATCTCAAGAGAGGGACTGGAGACAAGCGCACGCCGCTCAAGCTCGTCGAGCACCGGGTCCTGAAGGCGAGTCCACCATTCAGCGGGAGCAGGGTCATTGACGGTCTCAGCCGCTGTCGAACGCACGAAGCTGGATCTTGGGGCGGCGCGGCCAAGTTCCGGCGGTCCGGCATAATCGGGGCCGACGACGCACCCGCCGAGGACGAGCGGGACGATGAAGATGCCTTTAAGTTTTGCCATTCTTACCTCAGTGCATCGTCATCGGCTGCCCTTTGGGCAGCGGGCGGAGAAAGAAGACAAGCGGAAGGGTTGCCAGAGTCGCAGCCGCCATCGTCCAGAAGATGTCATTATATGTCATCACGAATGCCTGCTGCTGGATGGTGCCTGCAAGCGACTGCAGCCCAGCTTCCGTGCTGCCGAGCGCGCCTGACATCGCGTCGATATACTCACGCAGCCTGGGATCGTTTGCCCAGAGTGTCTCCTCCATCCGCCGGCTGTGGAGTGACATTCTTTGGTCTTGAAACGAAGCGAGGCCCGCCAAAGCAAAAGATCCGCCAAGATTGCGCGCCGCATTGAAGATTCCAGACGCATCGCCGGCATCTTCCTTGGAAACCGATGCAATGGTCGCCTGATTAAGGAACAGCATCGTGAGGATCATGCCAACACCGCGCAGGAGCTGTCCGGTGGTAAATGCCCCGCCGGCTGACTCCGCGGTCAGGCTCGTGCTCGCGAAACAGCTCACCGCCATAACGGCAAGGCCGGTGCCGACGGCGAGCCGGATATCCACGACACGGATCAGGAACGGCACGAAAGGCATCAACACGAAGGCGGGCACGCCCATAAGGAAGATGACCTGGCCCGTTTGCAGGGCGTTGTAGTCGGCAATGAGTGCCAGAAACTGTGGTATGACGAAGTTGGAGCCATACATCACCATGCCAAGCGCCAGCGCCATGACGACGACGCTGCCGAACTGCCGGTTCATGACGATCCCAAGCTTCAGGACTGGCTTTGATGCCCAGAGCTGTCCGATCGCCAACATCGCAAACCCGGCGATGGTCATGATCGTCAGTTGAATAATGAAGGTGGACTCGAACCATTCCTCGCGATGCCCCTCTTCCAGAACGACCGTCAGGCCGCCGAGCCCCAGGATCATTCCGATAATCCCGAACCAGTCCGCTTCGCGGAGATAGATCCAGTTCGTCCGCTCGTGCGGAAGGCCGAGCAGGAGCAGCAGCAGGAGCACGCCGCAGACCGGCACGTTCACGAAGAACGCATAGTGCCAGCTCAGATTCTCCGTCAGCCAGCCGCCTAGAAGCGGACCCATCACCGGGCCAAGGATCACGGTCATTCCGAAAAGTGCCATGCCGATTGGCTGCTGCGATGGTGGCAGGCGCTTCGCCACGATCGTCATGGCCGTCGGAATCAAAATACCCCCCATAAAGCCCTGACCGGTTCGTCCGATGATCATGGTGGTGAGATCCGTGGCGACACCACACAAAATCGAGAACGCCGTGAATCCAGTGACCGCGATCAGGAGCAGCGTTCTCAGTCCCAACAGCCGTTCCAGCCACGCGCTCAAAGGTATCACTACGATCTCAGCGACAAGAAACGAGGTCGCGATCCAGGTTCCTTCAGTTCCTGTGGCTCCTATTTCGCCTTGAATTGTGGGCAGTGCAGAGTTGACAATCGATATGTCCAGGGTGGCGAGCAGTGCACCAAGGGCGCCGGCGGCTACGGCGATCCACGCGGTAGCATCGGCCCGTTGCGCTTGAGAACCACCCTGAGGTGCTGCCACTGTAGCCATCGTCAGCGCCCCCGGCTGGCCTGACGGATGCGGTCGAGTTCACCTTTGGCCGATCGAGTATCGACCGTCACCTCGACCGACATTCCGGGGATGAGCAGCCGCCGAACCTGCGGAAGGGCCTCGACGGAGATGCGCACGGGGACACGCTGGACGACTTTGGTGAAGTTGCCTGTCGCATTCTGTGGCGGAAGAACGGAGAACTGAGCACCCGTGCCCGGGGCAAAGCTGGCAACGCGCCCTTTCAGCTCAACACCCGGCAGCGCATCGACCTCGATGACGACCGGCTGGCCGATCCGCATCAGACCGAGCTGCGTTTCCTTGAAGTTTGCCTCGATGAAGAGACGGTCTGCGGGCACCAACGTCATCATGCGCGTGCCGGGCTGAACAAACTGACCCACGCGCACAGCCAGATCACCCACCCGGCCATCGATCGCCGCTGTGAGCACGGTCGATTCCACGTTCACGCGCGCCGCCGCCAACTGAGCCCGCGCGGCCTGGGCTTGGGACTGAGCCTGCCGAACCTGAGCGTCGAGCGTGTTCACGCGCCGCTGCGCTGCGAGCAGTCCTGCTTCCGCGGCACTGACCCGCTCTCGGGCTTGGCGTGCTTGCGTTTGAAGCTGGGCGACCCGCTCGCGTGGCTCCGCGCCGGACGCCGCGAGTGGCTGATAGCGGCTGACTTGCTGCGTCGCGAACGCAGCTTCAGCGCGGGCAGCTTCGAGCTGCGCTTCCGCCTGAGCGATCGCGGCTCGCTGCTCCTCGATCTGAGCTCGCGTCGTGTCTCCCGAGGCCTCCGCCGTTCCTATCTGGCTGTTGATCTGTTCGGTCTGCGCGCGATACTCACGCGGATCGAGCCGAGCCAAGGACTGCCCCTGGCGAACCGACTGATTTTCAGCGACAAAGACGCGCTCCACGTACCCGGCGATTTTGGGCGCGATCACGACCGAGTCGGCGGCGACATAGGCGTTGTCAGTGCCCTGCATGTATTTGCCGCGGTTTTGGTGATCCAGATACCACACGAGACCCGCTACCGCGATCACGATGGCGCCGACGAGAAGTGCGAGCCTGACACGTGGCGACTTCAGCGGTGAGTTTCGAGGCGCTTCCTCATTTTCGGCCGCCGCAGACGCGGTTGCCTGATAATCGACCATGCCAATCCTAATCCGATGCCATTCTCCCGCTGCGCTTGCCACGCCGGTGAAGACACGGCAATACCATATGGTATGGAACCTCACGATCGACGGCTCCGTGCCGTTGCGACGACCTTTGGATGGACCTGGTACAGGATGCGTCGTCTCATCGACGCGCATCTCGCCGGTCACGGTGCTTCAATGGCCCAGCTTAAGCTGCTGGCTTTCCTAGCTGAGAAGCCGCGCCGCTCGACCGACATTGCGGGCTTTTTCGATCAGGCCCCGCGTACGGTCACCCAGGCGATCGATGCGCTGGAGCAGAATGGATTGGTGTCGCGCTCACCAGTGGCCGACGATCGCCGGTCGAAGCTGGTGCAAATCACTGACGTCGGCAGGGCTACGCTGGATCAGGCCATGCCGCTTTACGACGCGATTGTAGCCCGCACCTTCGGGAGCCTGACAGCCGAGCAGCTGGAAGGTCTAGACGGGGCTATCGGGCACCTGAACCGGCTTTTTGATGGGCTGGAGAAGACTAGCGACCGTGAGACGAAAACGCCGCCTGCGAGTGCCCGGCAGCGTGACTGACCCGACTTCGAACGGTCCCATGGAAGCGGCAGCTCTGAAGGAACGGGAGCGGTTCGCACAGATCCTGATGCTGTTCGGGCGCCACGGTCTCAAGGGCCTTGCCGCTCGGTTGGGTCTCGGGATGGGAGGTGACGAGCCGCTTGAAGATACCCGGCCGGAAGCGATCGTCGCTCTATTGCGGGATGTGGGCCCCGTAGCGGTCAAATTCGGACAGATCCTCGCCATGCGAAGCGACCTTCTGGAGCCGGCATGGGTCGATGCACTTTCAAAGCTGCAGGACCGCGTTCCCCCGCTTCCATTTGCGGCCGTGCAACCGCTGATCGAGGAGGCGATCGGGGGGCCAATCGACACGAGTTTCAAGCACTTTGACACCGAAGCGATCGCGGCTGGCTCGATCGCCCAGGCCCATGCGGCAACGCTCCTCGACGGGCGGGACGTTATCGTCAAGATTCGTCGCCCAGGCATCGAGCGCATCGTCGATGCCGATCTTCGGCTCTTGCGACGACTGGCCCGGGTCGCGGAGCGCCGTATCCCCGAGATCGCGAGACTGAAGCCGGACGAACTGCTGCGCCACTTCGCCGAGAGCCTCGACCGGGAAATGGACCTCAGCGCAGAAGCCCGCGCCAGTGACGCAATCGGTCACTATCTCAAGGACTACGGGGTTCGGACCGCGCGCTTCGATTGGGAGCTTTCGGGGAGGCGAGTGAACATCCAGGAGCGGCTTCGCGGGTTTCCCGCGAGCGATCTGGACGCGGCCCGCCGAAGCGATCTCGACCTGGCTGCGCTTGCCAGCACCTATGCGCAGGCGATCCTGCGCATGATCATCATCAACGGTCACTTCCACGCCGATCCGCATCCCGGCAACGTCTTCTTCCTTGAAGACGGCACGCTTGGCCTGATCGATTTCGGTGCCGTGGGCACCCTCCTGCCGAGACGCCGGGAGGAACTCGTTCGGCTTGGCCTTGCGATCGCTTCGGAGGACACCGGCGGTGTCGTTGATATCCTTATGCTCTGGGCCGGTGATCCGGACGTAGACCGGGTCCGGCTCGAAGAGGCAATGGCCGAACTGATCGACCGCTTCAGCAACGTCCTGCTCGATCAGATTGACCTCACCGACATCTTTCAGATGGTGTTCGCGATCCTGCGCGACTTTCATCTCGCGCTTCCGCCTGACCTCGCCCTGGTGCTCCGGACCTTGCTGACCGCCGAGGGGTTCGTCCGGCGCATCGATCCGGCATTCGACATCGCTCGCGAGCTTGCTCCGATAGCAAAGGAAATGATGCGGGAGCGGGCAAGCCCTGCCCGGCTGCGCGGCGAGGCGGGCAAGCTGCTCGCGGCGCTCGGACGAGCGGTTCTGGCAACGCCGAACCTCGTCGGACAGATCGAGAAGGTTGCGCGAACTGGCTCGATCACCGTCAGTATCGCGCCCAAGGACCTTGAGCGTTTACGCGGAAGAGAGCGTGCCGGCAGGGGTACTCCGCAGCTCTATCCCGCCACCCTGGCGATCTGCGCGGCGATAGTGCTTTTCTCGCAGCCTCTCTTGGCCGGCCTTTTGGCTCTCGGCGCTGTTGCACTGGCCGTTTTCGAAGGTGTGAGAAGGCGATGAGAGCGGCGCATGCAGAGTCGATCGCGAAGCATCGCTCCTGGCGCGACGGGCCTCGGGATTCCTAGCTCCCGATGGAAACGCGTTCAAACTGGTTGAAGGTGAGCCTGATCGTGGGCGTGCTCTTGGTCACCGCGATCGGATTCGCATTCTGGCTTCTCCAGGCGAGCGATACCAAGGGGCCGACGTACGAGATACGATTTGAACAATCTGTCGATGGCCTGCAAGCGGGGTCGGCCGTGAACCTTCTCGGTGTTCCCATCGGCCGCGTAACTGAAATCCAGCTTCATCCCAAAAACCCAGATTTCGTGACCGTGAGGTTCGTACTGACCAGTGACACCATTCTTCATCGCGGTGTGACAGCGTCGATCGAGCGATCGTTATTTGATGGATCGGCAAAACTGAGCCTGAGTGGCAACAACATTCACAATCCAGTGATCGCGGCACGAGAGGGGCAGCCGTTCCCGATTATACCAGCAAAAGGCGGCGGACTGTTGGGCGGCGGCGGTCCAGCAGACCTCATCGCAAAGGTATCGTCGACCGCGGAGAGCGTATCTAAGACGCTTGATCCGGCCGGTCTACGCTCGATCGAGGAGCGTTTGGAAGAACTTTCCCGTAGCTCGGAGGCCTGGAACGGTAAGGTCGATCGGGTAGCAGGACGGTTGCCCCAGACTGAGAGGATCGGTGCTTTAGCAAAGCAGATTGCGAATACAGGCGCCGGCGCGGCGAGGCTGCGCCGGCGCCTTGAGGGCTCCCGCGGCGAGATTGGTGAAAGACTTTCTCGGTCCCTGAATGCGGCTGACAAGTCAGCGATGTCCTTCGGGCAGTCGGTTTCGAGGGCGCGACCTCAGATCAGGAGACTGGAAGCGGATGCCCGCCACGTCACTGAGACCGTCCGATCGCTCCGGGGACCGGTCAGTCGAGCCGGAGATGTCGCCAAGAGGATCGAGCAGGGGGGCTTGGGATCGACCAAACTGCCCGATTTCAAACCATCCACCGATGGCGGTTCAAGCGAGAACGGGACCCCGGCGAACAAGATCGGATCGAAGCAATGAAGGGGCTAGGCCCTCGCATCGCCCAGCGTGCTGCGAGGAAGTTTGTAGTCGAGTTGAGCCGAAAAAAGCATCGTGTGACTCCACCGCGCTCCGGCAATCTTCGGTGATCCGCAGAAGGCATTATGGCCAGCGGCGATCACAAGGCCGCATGAAAGGCCGGACACATGGCCGCAACGACCGGCAACTGTAGCGTCAACTAACCATTGTCTACGGAGAGCCGTCCACACAGGGCGCTAAGCCGACCGTGCTTAGACTAGAACGAAATGACGTCTGTTGAGCTCTTTCAAGAATAAACCTCATCCAGGCTTCTCTGTCGCTTCGTCAGTTCGGGCGCAGATGCGCATCGCTGCACAATTCTAAAAAAGGTTAGAAACGCTTGGGAACAGCAGTCTAAAAAGCTCCAGCCGTCTTTGTAGAAGGCCAGCCATCCTGCCGAACGCAGCCAGTTTCACGCTGCGTTTTCGGTCTGGATGCTTCCTGTATGCCTCCAAAGGTAAACAGCTCAGCGGCGGATGAGGCCCGCAGGGCCCCTTTCCAGCTGTAGATCAACTAGGCGGTAGACTCATATACCCGCAGCCACAGCCGCAATGCGGCGAGCTGGACCATGGCGAGATATTCCCGGCGAGCTTGTCGTAGCGGGTAGCGATGCGGCGGAAGTGGTTGAGCTTATTGAAGAAGCGCCCGATCAGCTTGCGGTCGCGGTAGAGCCGTGTGGAAAAGCACGGCCTCCATGTGCGGTTTGATTTAGCGGGAATGTTGGGCGTGGCGCCCTGCTCCTCGATCCGCGCGAACGCGATCAGCGTCGTCAGCCTTGTCGGCCGTGGTCACAAGCTGATGGAAGGATCGGTTGCCGACCCGCTGACCGCGCCCGAAGCCGCCCGCATGGCGGAGCCGATCCGTGCCGTTTTGAACGCCAACGCGAAGGCTCACTGCATGCTGCCGACGACGGGCACCCCCTTCTCGGTCAAGCGCGGGGTAGCCGGCGACAGCAAGCCCGGCGCGATCCTGTTCGTGTCCGCGCGCTACGTCGACATGTCGGTCGCGTCGCGGCTGCTGTCCCAGAGCTACAGCAGCAATAATCTTCGCACCGCTGATGAGTGTCCGAACGACGTAATACCGCAGGTTCTTGCGACCGCGCTAAGTTGCGGCCGAAAACAGGCGGTGGACCGTCGCGAAAGTCGTCGAAAAATCTCTGTCGCGCAAATCCGGCGGGTGCTATCTTTTCCGACATGCTGATTGGCTACGCACGAGTCTCAACGGATGACCAGACCGCCGCTTTGCAGTTCGATGCGCTGACCCAAGCAGGTTGCGAGCGTACCTTTTCGGAGCATGCGTCGCGAGCCTCGGCAGAGCGGCCCATCTTGGCGGAGGCTCTGAGCCATACACGCGCCGGCGATACCCTCGTCGTTTGGCGGCTCGATCGACTCGGTCGGTCGCTGCCGCACCTCATTCAAATCGTGCAGAGGCTCGAGGCCGAAGGGGTTGGGCTGCGTAGTCTGACCGAGGGTATAGACACCACAACGGCTGGCGGGCGGCTGGTATTTCATCTCTTCGGCGCTTTGGCGGAGTTCGAGCGCGAGCTGATCCGGGAGCGAACGCTCGCCGGTTTGGCCGCAGCCAGGGCGCAGGGGCGAATAGGTGGACGCCCTCGCAAGCTCAGTGCAGAGAAGCTGAAAGCGGCGCAGCAACTTCTTCAGGATCCCAAGTCGACAGTTTCCGGAGTCGCGCGAACTCTAGGGGTCCACCGGTCAACGGTGCATAGGGTCTTGCAGAAGTTAGACGCCAAGAAGATCGACGCGGAAGTAGAACGTGGACTTGTTCAGGCCGGATAACGCAGCGCCCGGACAACCAGCTCGAAGGTGCAGGCAAAGCCGGCCGGATCGGTAAAGAACAAGAAGCAGATGGCGCGTAGTGATCTCTTAATGGCCTTGGTGCAGGCGGGCGCGACCGGCGACCGCCACCTCGCATTTTGGAGATGGCCGTGACAAAGCTGCCTCCTAAGGGCGTGCGTTCGCACTTGCAGCATAGCGGCGTATTGAGCAGGGTTTCATCTCCGCTGGACTCGGGGCTTAACTGAGTGGCTCGGCCCGGCGCCTACCCCCGGGATAATCTTCCAGCACATCGGCCGACCGCCGGTCCGTCGTCACATTGCGATTTTGCGTCGAGCTTGTCGTGACCCGTGCTCTCGGCATCTTCCAAGATACTTCATACGAGACATGTCGTTCCGGCGCCGTCGTGCGAGTAGAATGCATCCAGCGTCAACGCCGTTGCTTTCTTTAGCGCAGGCGCTTTCCACTCCAGACGACGCGGCCGATGACTGCTATGTCCTTTAGTGCCGTTCCGGGCCAGGCCGGATAAGCGCTGTTGTCGCTGATGATGGTGACAAGGCGACGATCAATTTCTCTAGCGATTCGCTTGACGAGAAGGCCGTCGCCCATACGGATCACATAAATTCCGTCTCGCAGGCGCGATGCTGCGTCGAGCCGATTGACCATTATGTCGTCGCCATCGTTCAAGGTAGGGGCCATCGAGTCCCCGACCACCTTGATCATCGAAAGTCCGGCGAGGTCTCCTCCAGCTAGTTCCCGAAGGAGGCGCTCGCTAAATCCCATGCTGTCGGATGAGCTTTCAGGAACAGAGAACGCGCCATGGCCGGCAGATGCTCGAACTTCGAGCGTGGGTATTTTGCGAAGTGGCACCTTCGCGTCTTCCCTCGCGCCGAGCGTTGCTTCTGGAACACCAAAATAACGTGCAAGCGTCCGCCGATCCTCCTCATCGAGCCGCTTTGGGCTGCCCCGCTTGATGAACTGCTGAATGTAAGAGGGATTGCGGCCGATCAGCCTCGAGAGGGACGCATAGTCCTCTCGCCGCTCTCGTATCAGCTCGTCTAAATACTGGCGAGGATCAGTGATGCTTCGAACGTCCACGGACCACCTTCAAGCCGAACAACTAGAACATAGACAGAACGAAGCCGCTTGCCAAGCAATCCTCGTGGATGAGATTCCACGTGTGAGAAGTGCCCTACCCTGAGATCCAACGCGGCCGCTTGCCAACGAGTTCACCCCAAAAGCAGCACAAGCTCGGGCCTATTCCGACCCCTGCTCATCGATCCTCTGGGCGTTCCCTCTTCAACACCACACCGAACGACGTGCAGCAGTCGCAGATTGCCAGCTGTGGGCACCCCCGGGCGCGCTGCCATACATCGGCCAGCGGCGTGCGCGCCTCACCTGTTCACGAGGTCGGGCGCTTGCTTATCCCCGTGCTCAGCCCCGTCTTGTGCATCTTTCGCGCGATCGGCGAATGCCTTCTCGTACTCAGCGCGAATCATCGCCGACTAGAACATTGTGGTGCAGCGTCCCTGCTGTCCCACTTCGCAACTCCGCCTGGGGTCCAAGACACTCAATTGCCGCCAAGAATGCAGCCCACGTCACTCCTACGATGCGCCACCATCACTTCTCTCAACCGTCCTCCACGCGGCCAGGTTTACTCAAGCGTCTTGGCGCTGACTAACGCCATAGCGAACGCCAATGGCGTATCACGCGGTTCACATAGTCCGGCGTCTCACCATTGCGGGGAATGCCTCGTGCCCTGATCACTGCACCGGGCCCGGCATTATAGGCAGCGAGTGCCATTGCGATCGATCCGAACTGATCGATCATGGAGCGTAGGTATCGCGCGCCGCCGTCGAGATTTGCCCGGATGTCGAACCGATCGAACACGCCGAGAGACCGCGCCGTTGCCGGCATGAGTTGTGCGAGTCCCGCGGCTCCAGCCCTGCTGACTGCGTCTGACCTATAGCTCGATTCGGCGGCAACCAACGCGTCCAGCAGGCCCGCCGGCAGACCATGCCTTCTCTCCGCTGCGGTGATTTGGATGATCACCCGATCACGTGCCGGGGACGAACCTGGTCTGCGGTAATTCGGAACCGTGCTTGGTACGGTCGAGCTAGGCGGCCACAATCGCAACGACGTCTTTGTCCGCACCTCGTCGAACTCGCGTTCATAAGCCTTGTGCTCGACCAACATGAACTCGCTTTTCGCTCCGCTGTGCAGATCGGCCGAGGGTGTTGCGAGCCACGGCGGATCTACCGCGACACCTTGGGCCCCGGCAGCGCCCGGGTTCGCCAGAACCGCGAGAGTAGAAGTTAATATGACCGGGAAAGCGCGGCCAAACGGGATCGTCCGCATATGCGGTCCTCATGCTGTTTGCGCCTTCCACAGCAGAACATATATAGAACGGAACCTCTGCGAAAGGCCTGCTTATGGATGAGGAGAGGTCGGCGGAGCGGAGCGCGGGTCTGGGATGAGGAGGTGAACAGCGTGCAGAAAATGTCCTCGAACGCGCCTTCTTTAGACGCCGAAGGGCGAGCTATCGTCGAGGAGCTCGGCGGCCAGTGGCGAACAAATGGAGGGATGTGCCGATGCCCCGCGCATTCTGACCGCACGCCCTCGCTCAGCGTTCGCCCAGGTCACCGCCGGCTCCTGTTTCACTGCTTCGCAGGCTGCGAAGCTGCTCTCGTCATCCAAGCGCTACGCGCGCTGCGCATCGTCGGCACGTCGACGGGCGGTGGCGGCGACATAATCTCCCCGCCGGCATTCACGAAGTCGCTCGCGCCATTGGCGGCACGGATATGGTCGGAAGCACGACCTGCCGACGGAACGTTGACCGAAGCTTATCTTCAATCTCGAGGCATCGACCTGTTGCCGACCGAGCTCCGTTTTCACCCACGTGCACCGCAAGGACGTGCGCCGCTCACAAGCTTTCGCCCGGCGATGATCGCAGCGGTCAGAGATGACAGCGGATTAATCGCGGTTCACCGGACCTTTCTCGCCTTCAAGCACGACAGCCTTTTGTGCGGATCTCCCTCGAAGCTGGCTTTGGGTCGCCTGGGCAAGGGGGCGGTTCGCCTCGCGCCACCGCGGGATGATATTCTAGGCCTCGCGGAGGGCATCGAAACCGCATTGTCGGCATGGCAGTTGTTCAACATCCCTTGCTGGGCGGCTCTTGGCACTGAGCGTTTTCGTCACGTCGCCATTCCCAGTTCAGTGCGACAGTTGACCCTATTTCTTGACAATGATGCCGCCGGCCGACGAGCCGAACGCCTCTGTCGTGAGGCGCATCGCGAAGCTGGGCTCTCCATCGAGGCGCGTTACCCCAACCTGGCCGGCCAAGACTGGAACGATGTTCTGCAACACGAACTCGGCCTCTCGGACCGCGCGCACGATCGAGAGGAGAGCAAGGCGGTGGCGTGATGCACCAGCTCGGGCGACTCCGCCCGGGCGGGCAGGAGATCCGCCATGCAGACTGCGCTCGCACTTGACTGCCCCGTCCCCGCCGACCCCGTCTTCACGGCCGCAACCCGCCTCGCCGAGATGCTCGAAGTCGATATTCCGATCGACGCGCGCCTCCTTCGTTGCCTGTTCGAAAGTGCGACGAGAAGCTCCGACGCGTCCGCGGGGTGGTCGATCCACGACGCCTATCGGGCGCTTGAGCTGGCCCAGGTCCTGTATCTGACGAGCCCAACCTGCCCGATTGGTCTCGGGTCCCCCGCCGCCGCGCTGAGCAGCCTTCAGGCCCTGGCTGCTCGCCTCCCGACGCAAAGTTATCGCAGCGAGGATCAGCTGGATCTGCAGCAGTTCTCAACGCCGATCCCTGTCGCCTGGCTCGCCGGCATGGCGGCAATGTTCCGCCCGCAGGACTTTGTCCTCGAACCTTCCGCAGGGACTGGCCTTCTCGTCTGGCCAGCGGCACGGACCGGGTCCCGCCTGACGCTGAACGAGATCGATGTCCGGCGGCGCGCTTGCCTCGAGACGGCTTTCCCGACCGCATCGATCACTGGGCATGATGCCGAGATCCTCGACGATCTGCTCCCGGCTTCGCTGAGTGCTGACGTCGTGATGATGAACCCGCCATTCGCGCGCTCGCACGGCCGCGGCGACGACCGTCATGCTGCGGTTCGCCATCTCGACGCCGCCTGGAAGCGACTCCGGACCGGCGGACGCCTGGTGGCGATCATGCCGGACCGGTTCAGCGCCAGGGGCTGGACCGATAGCCGCCCCAAAGAGGCGACGCTTCGGCTCGACGCGCGGCTCGCGGCAGGGCTCTACGCCAAGCAGGGCACCGGCATCGCTGTCCGCCTGATCGTGATCGACAAGCTCGTGGACACGGTCGCTCCATGCGATGTGGAGACCAACGACTTGTGTGCCTTGCTCGAGCCGATAAGCAGGATTCCCGCGCGGTCGGCTGCTCCACCGATCCCAGCACCCGCCCCTCCCCGGCTATCGCTGTTCGGCGATCGTCATCGTGGACGGCCAGCCCTCGCTCCTACACCTGTCCGGAGCCAGTCGGCGGATCTGGCCGAGGCCCTGGACCTCGCCATTCTCGAAGACCCCGCACCCGTTGGCGATCAGGTCGGCATCTACCTCCCATGGCGCCCGAGCCGGCTCAACATTCCGGATGCCTGCGAACATCCCACCCCGCTCGTTGAGTCGATCGCCATGGGGTCGGTCGCGGCGCCAAAGCCGACCTACCTACCTTGTCTTCCGCGCCGGCTTGTGACCGATGGCGTTCTCTCGAGCGCGCAACTTGAGACGCTCGTCTATGCTGGCGACGCGTTCGAGCGCGACACGCCGGGTCGGTTCGTGGCCACCGATGAGGGTTGCACGCTCAAGCCGGACGCCGACGGAACAGCCTATGCCGGTGGGTTCTTCCTGGGTGACGGCACCGGAGCCGGCAAAGGCAGGCAGATTGCCGGGATCATCCTCGATCAATGGCTCCGAGGTCGTCGGCGCCACATCTGGCTCTCCAAAAACGAGACCCTGCTCGAGGACGCGCGGCGCGACTGGTCGGCGCTGGGCGGGCTCGCCCTGGACATCCAGCCGCTGTCGCGTTGGAAGCTCGGAGCGCCACTCGCTCTCGATGCCGGTATCCTATTCGTCACCTATCCGACGCTCCGATCCGGACGCGACGACGCGACCCGGCTTCGGCAGATCGTCGAGTGGGCGGGCACCGATTATGACGGCGTAATCGCGTTTGACGAAGCACACGCGATGGCGAACGCTGCCGGGGAGACGGGCAGCCGGGGCAAGGTCAAGGGATCCGAACAGGGCATCGCCGGGCTTCGGCTGCAGAACCTGCTGCCTCGCGCCCGCGTGCTCTACGCATCGGCGACCGGCGCATCCGACGTTGCGAATCTCTCCTACGCGACCCGGCTCGGCCTGTGGGGCCCGGGGACGGCGTTCGCCGACCGGGAGCAGTTTGTCGGCGCAATCCGCAAGGGCGGCATCGCAGCAATGGAGCTGGTTGCACGCGATTTGAAAGCGCTCGGCCTTTACACCGCCCGTGCCCTGTCCTTCGCTGGCGTCGAATATGATCTGCTCGAACACGCGCTGAGCGATGTGCAGATCGGGATCTACGACGCCTATGCCGAGGCTTGGGCGATCATCCACCGCAATCTCAGCGCTGTGCTGGAGGAGACCCGCGTCGTCGATGCAGTATCTGGCGCGACGCTCAACGCCAACGCCAAGTCGGCCGCGCTGTCGCGCTTTGAGGGCACCAAGCAGCGCTTTTTCGCGCAGCTTTTGCTGTCGATGAAGCTGCCCAGCCTCATTCCCGCGATTGAAGCCGATATCGAAAATGACCACGCTGTGGTGGTGCAGCTCGTCTCGACGGCAGAGGCGATGCTTGATCGGCGACTTGCCGACCTGACGCCCGACGAGCGCGAAGCGCTCGAGATCGACCTGTACCCGCGAGAATATGTGGTCGACTATCTGACCACCGCGTTTCCGACACGCCAAATGAAGGTCTTCACTGACGCGGAAGGCACGGTTCGCTCGGAACCGATGTCGGATGACGAGGGACGCCCTGTCCATTGCCGATCCGCCATGCTGGCCCGCGACACCCTCATCGAACAGCTCTGCGCGCTCCCTCCGATTGCTACGGCGCTCGATGCCCTGATCGAACGGTTCGGGACCGAGGCAGTTGCCGAGGTCACCGGCCGCACCCGTCGGCTCGTCATTGGCAATGACGGCCGGCAGCGGATCGAGAACAGGACGCCACGGTCGAACCTGATCGAAGCTCAGGCCTTCATGGACGGCACCAAGCAGGTGCTGGTCTTCTCTGACGCAGGCGGCACTGGCCGCAGCTATCATGCAAGCCTCGACGCCAAGAACCAGGCGCGACGCATCCACTATCTGCTGGAACCGGGCTGGCGGGCCGACGCCGCCATTCAGGGTCTGGGCCGCACCCATCGCACCAGGCAGGCCTCGGCGCCTCTGTTTCGTCCTGTCACGACCAATGTTCGCGGCGAACGCCGCTTCATCTCGACCATTGCACGGCGGCTCGACGCGCTGGGGGCTCTGACCCGGGGTCAACGCCAGACCGGAGGCCAGAACCTGTTCGATCCGGCCGACAATCTTGAAAGCGACTATGCCAAGGACGCTCTGATGACCTGGTACCGGCTGCTGTTCGACGGCAAGCTTCGCTCGGCCACGCTCGGCGATTTTCAAGATCGCACCGGCCTCAGGCTGGAGAGCGAGGATGGAGGACTGCGCGAGGATCTGCCTCCCATCCAGCGCTGGCTGAACCGGCTGCTGGCCCTCCCGATCGCATTGCAGAACGCGATCTTCGACGAGTATCTGGCCTTGATCGAAGCGCGGGTCTCGGCCGCCCGCGATGCCGGCACGCTCGACATTGGCGTCGAGACGCTGCTGGTCGACCGCTTCGACATCGCCGAAGACCGCGTCATCCGGACCGATACCGTCTCGGGCGCGACCACCCATCTCCTCCGCCTTGAGATTTCGCGACGCCTCAAGCCGATGACTATCGAGCGCGTATCTGCCCTGCGCACCCCGCAAAATGACGCTCAGCCGCTCATCAATCAAAAGTCCGGAATGGTCGCGCTCCGGCTCAATGCCAGGAGCTTGATGACATCCGACGGCGAGCCTGTGCAGCGCTACCAACTGCTCAGACCAACCCGATCCGACTATCTGGCCCGCGACCTGTTCGAAGAGACGAACTGGCGACCTGTCGATGAAGCACGATTTGCGATCCTGTGGGCAAAGGAGGTCGGCGAGGCGCTCGCGACGCCTTGCCGCGAGACGCTCCATCTCGCAACCGGGCTGCTGCTGCCGATCTGGGACAAGCTGCCCGACGATCATGTCCAGGTCCTGCGCGTCGCCGATCCCGCTGGTCGCTCCCTGCTCGGCCGCGAGATACCGCCGTCGTCGCTCGCCGCGCTCGGCACGCGGCTCGGGCTCGAACTCGACGCGGGTCTTTCGCCGAATGAGGTTGTCGCATCGGTCCTGAAAACGGGCCGGCCTTTGCGCGTTTCTGGACCAGGGGTGCTCGAGCTCAAGCGGTCGCTGGTCAACGGGTCGCAACGCCTCGAGCTGACCGCGTTCGAGCCCGCACGGCTCGCCGAATACAAGGCTCATGGCTGCTTCACCGAGATCATCCGGTACCAGACCCGGCTGTTCGTGCCCGTCGACAGTGCCGCCGAGGTCATCGCTCGCATCGCCTCCGGCGCCGCCTGACATCAGCGGCTGCACCGCCCGATGTCGGGAGAAGAGGAAGCCGGGGTGAGGCGAGCCGGGCGATCGTCCGGTTCGTCCACAAGGAGATGTCCCATGACTCAGACGATCCCCCTCAACAAGCTTGTGCCATCTTCGCGCAACGTGCGCCGGCAGAGCGATCCTGCTGCCGATGCCGAGCTCAAAGCCGATATCGAGGCCCGCGGCCTCCTCCAGAATCTGATCGTCACCGCGCTCAAAAAGCCGCGCGGGAAATATGCGGTGGAGGGCGGTGGCCGACGGCTCGCTGCACTGTCGGCGCTGGCCGCCGATGACAAGCTGCCCGTCGACTTCGGGGTTCCCTGCCTCGTTCTCGACGACATCGGCACCAACGCCGCCGAGGCCAGCCTCGCCGAGAACTTCCAGCGGCTGGCGCTCAACCCCGCCGACGAATGCCTCGCCTTTCAGCACTTCATCGAGAAGGGATCGGATGTGGCAGGCGTAGCGAAACGCTTCGGCCTGACTGTCCGCTTCGTGGAAGGCCGGCTCCGCCTTGCGGCGCTTGCGCCGGTTGTGTTCGAGGCGCTCGGTCGCGGCGACATCACGCTCGATATCGCTAAGGCCTATGCCACGACGCCCGACCAGGAACGGCAGGCCTATGTCTTCGAACAGATGGCGACGAGCTACAATGGCGCTCATCCGGACAGCATCCGGCGCATGATGACCCAGGCGACCGTCGCGGCCTCGGATCCGCGTGCGCGCTTCGTTGGCGAGGACGCTTATGTCGCTGCGGGCGGACGTGTCGAGCGTGACCTGTTCGCCGACGATCAGTCGACACGGTGGCTCGACATCGCGCTGCTTGAACGCCTTGCGAGCGAAAAGCTCGAAGCCGCGGCTGCCTCGGTTGCCACCGAGACCGGTCTCGGATGGGTGCGCCCATCGCTCGATCAGCATGTCAGCTGGGAGCAGACCGAGGGACTGCAGCGCGTCACGCTTGAGGCCCCTGCCCTCACCGCTGAAGAACAAGCCGAAGTCACTGCGCTCGAGGCAAGCGCATCGGACCAGATCGCGATCATTGAGGATGAAGACGCGACCGATGACCAGCGCGCCGCTGCCGAGGCCGAAGTCGAACGGCTCGAACATGCGATCGAGGCGATCACGGACAAGCCGCCGGTCATCGACGAGGCGGCGCGGTCCACGCTCGGAAGGTTCCTCGTCCTTGGTCGCGACGGCCAACCGCGCCTCCATGAGGCCGTTTATGCCGAGAAGCCCGACACGCCGCCCGAGGACGAAACCGGCGATACATCCGAGGAGCGCGATGACTCGAGCACCGGCAGGCGTGGGGCGTTCACACAGCGACTGACTGACGAACTCGCGATCCAGCGTCGCGACATCCTCGCAGTCCATGTCGCCGCAGATCCCGACTTTGCGCTCGACCTCGCGATCTTCCTGATGATCGACCGCGCTAGTTGCGGTCAGCGCAACGGCTCCTCGCTGTCAGCGCGGCATCCGAGCGATCCGATCTTGGGGTTCAAGACGCCGTTGGCACCCGCGACGATCGCACGTGAGGAGGCTGAAGCAGCGCTTGACCGGTCATGGACCGAGGGCGAAAGCCTGGCCGCGCGGTTCGACGCGTTTCGGGCACTTGGGCAGGACGCACGCGCAGCCTGGCTCGGCCACGCAGTTGCAGGAACGCTTGAGGCAAGTCTGGATGTCGCTGGGGCAAGCGCCTGCCGCTTCCACGACCATCTCGGATCGCTGCTCGGCATCGACACGGCCCGCTGGTGGCGCCCGACCGGCAGCAACTTCTTCGATCGCATCTCGAAGCCGATGATGTTCGAAGCACTCGGTGAGGTCGGCGGGCCGGTCCTCGCCGCACGCTATATGGCCTCGAAGAAAGCCGAGCTCGCCCAGGCTTGCGAACGCATCTTCGCCGGCGACTTCATCGGCGAGGTCGAGGTGAAGGAAGCGGCCACGGCGTGGGTTCCTGCCCCCATGCGGTTCGCAGGTGGGAGTGTGCCTGCCGATCAGGCGGTCCATCCCGAGGCCGCTGCCGACGGTCCCGGCGATCCAGAGGCGGCTGGCGCCAGCGGGGCAGCGGCATCGCTGGAAGTCGATGCGGACAAGCTCGAAGCGGCCTGACGTCTCCTGCAGGTCGTGACGGATGGGCGGCTTCCTCGACAGGAAGTCGCCCATTTGCGTGCCTCAGGAGGAGAGGCGGCTGCCGCCGGAGCGGGCCGATTGGGCCCGTTTTCCGGAGAGAGACCATGCCATTTTCCTCGAAGACCGATCGTACGAGCCCGGCCGAGACCATCACGCGCGCTATCATCGAACGGCTTGAAGCCGGCACCAGGCCCTGGGTGCGCCCTTGGAGCGGCGCCGCGGTGTCGCGCCCGTTACGCTCTTGCGGTACTCCGTATCGCGGTATCAACGTGCTCTGGCTTTGGATGGCGGCCGAAGCCGGCGGTTTCTCATCGCCATTCTGGCTGACCTATCACCAGGCCCAGTTGCAGGGCGGCCAGGTTCGCAAGGGCGAGCGCGGCACGATCGCCGTCTTCTACAAAAGCTATTCCAAAACCGTCGAGGACCGGGAGACCGGCGAGGCGCACGATGAGGCCCGCCGCGTCCTGAAGAGCTTTGTCGTCTTCAATGCCTCGCAGGTTGACGGTCTGCCCGCCCGTTACGCCCCGCCGACGGCACAGCCGCTGCCTGTGGACGAACGCGATACGAGGCTCGACGCCTTCTTCGCCGCAATTCCGGCCAGGCTGCGGCATGGCGGATGCGAAGCCTATTACAGCCCGTCGACTGATCACATCACAATGCTGGAGATCGCAGCCTTTCGAGGTCGTGACCATTATCGGGCGACGCTCTCGCACGAGCTTGCCCATTGGACCGGCCATACGAGCCGGCTCGCGCGTTCGCTCGATGGCCGGTTCGGCAGTGACGCCTATGCGATGGAGGAACTGATTGCGGAACTTGCTGCCGCAATGATTGGCTCAGAGGTCGGTCTGCCCACCGAGCATCTCGATAACCACGCGAGTTATCTTGCGTCATGGCTGCGCGTGCTCAAGGCCGACAGCCGAGCGATCCTTTCTGCGGCTGCAAAGGCAGAAGAGGCGTCGGCGCTCATCCTGCGTTTGGGGTCACGGGAGACCGTGCAGCCCGATGAGCAGCGCGAACCCGATATACTCGAAGCTGCCTGACTCTCTTGTTCTTTGGAACAAGGAAGCTATATTTCGTTCTGTGGAGGTCTCGTTGGCGACGCAGCTCAAAAGCAGTTCGACCGAGCAGAGCCGGGTTTTGTCAGAGGCCATTGCGCGCATAGCGGACCTGTGGTCGCTGACGAACGAACGGCTCGGACGCGTGCTGGGCCTCTCTCCGGCCACCATCTCCCGGTTGCGCAGTGGCAGCTTCGGTTTGGAGGCCGACAGCAAGGCGTTCGAGGCCGGGCAATATCTGGTTAGGCTGTTCCGCAGCCTCGACGCCATGATGGGCAGCGACGACGAGGCCAGCAAGGCCTGGCTCAAATCACCCAATCTCGACCTGGAAGCGGCACCGATCGAACTGCTTGTCACTTTCACCGGCCTTGCCCGGGTCTGCGCTTATGTGGACGCGCACCGCGCTCGCGTCTGAGTTTCGCGAGGTCCGCAGACGGGTCTGGCGGGTGGTCGAAGCGCAGCACCGCATCTCGACCAATCGGCTGGCCGCCAGCATCGCCGATCAGGCGCTGCTTGAGGATCTCGCCGAGGCGGTGAAGCCGCTGGTACCACCGGCTGCGCGGCATCTGCATTACCTGCTCGCCTCGCCCTTTCGTTATGGCCACCGGTCGGCATCCCGGTTCCGTCACGCGGACGAGCGACCGGGCATCTTCTATGCCTCCGAGCATGAGCATACGGCTATCGCGGAAAGCGCTTATTGGCGCCTGCGCTTTTTCACGCGGTCGCCCGGTTTTGTGCCGCCGAGCACTGTCAGCGAGCATAGCTCGTTCTGCGTCACGATCGCTGCGCGACGCACCATTGATCTGACCCAAGCGCCATTCGCCGCGCAAGAAGCAGAGTGGCTGTCCGACGATTATGTGGCGTGTCAGGCGCTCTCAAGCGAGGCGCGTGCCGCGGATGCGCAGGCCATACGGTATCGGTCCGCGCGCGACCCCAAGCGTCGGGCCAATGTGGCGCTGCTGGATCCGGCCGGCTTTGCCGAAACGCAGCCCCGGACCGGCCAGACCTGGCATCTGCGCGTCGAGCAGGGTCGCCTGCTCGCGCTGGCGGCGTTTCCCGCGACCGAGTCCCTGACCTTTACGCCAGCGCAGTTCGGACTCGTCCAGCGTCCCTGAGAGGAGAGCTACCGCGCCGCACCGATGGGCGCGCTGGTGCGCCGATCAGGAGCAGCTCTCATGACCTACGATGTCCATTTTCGCTATGCCCAGGCGCTCGATCCGAGTGGGCTCGATAGCCTGGCTGCCTGTCTCCACGCCGTTCAGGCCGCGGCCAAGGATTGTCGAAATGCCGGGCTGCCGTTCGAGTCGGACCCGGCCGTGATCCTCTTGGCGCGTCACCTTGGCGAGGTCGCAACGGCCCTGATGCCGGACCGTGCAGCATTGCGCGGCCTGTGCGCCGAGGCTCTTGCCGATCTGGCCCGAAAGCCGGTGCTCGCGACGCTAGCGGCGCGGGGCGTGAGCCATGACGATGCCGCGAAACGGCTCTTCCATGCCGAAGCACGCAAGGCGCTGCGACGGCTTGCCGATGCCCTCCACCTTAGTCCCGCCGACTATGACCTTCGCGTGTGCGCGGGTGGCCCTGCCGTGTCCGGCGAAGTGATCCTTCATGCCGATCATTTGTACGTGCAGGTCGCGCTGTCGGGCTACGGCGCCGGCGAAATCCTCTTCCGCCGGGTCGCTGGCCGTCAAGACTATAGCGGAGGTAGCAATCACTGGGCCGGCATCCGCGAGCTGCTCCACCCTGACCGTTTGGCCGCACGACTGGCTCATGAACTCGGTCTCGAACTGCCGCAAGTCGTTGAGCCCAGGCTGGTGGCCTGACGCGGCGAGAAGCTATGTCGCAGCTTCCAGAGCTCTCGCCGCTCCGACGGGGAGAGGCCCTATACCCGGCGGCGGCTCTCCCGCAACCCGCCCGCCTGCGGCCCGTGTTGCCTCGCGGTGCGAGGCTGCCCGCGCCAGCCTTGGCGGGGGGTGTCCCGGCGCGCATGCGCGCCGGTGCGGGCGAGCCCGGTGCCGCCGGGTCTTCGGCTCCCGTCGTCGGATCGTCCGGCGATAATTTCAGGAGACCCGCCATGCCCTCAACCCTGTCCGCGCAGCTCGCAGCGCTGGAACTCGGCCATCTCTCGATCGGCGCTGCCGAACCCGATCTCACTCTCGCCATGCCCGACCCGGATGCCATCGATCAGACGCTCGGCGCTGTCTGGTCTGACCTGTTCGGCCTGTTTTCCGACACCGCGCTTGAGGCCGACGCCGAAGAGCTCGCCTGGGGCTTTGTGAACCTGTTCCATCGGGCCGCCACCAAGAAGTCTGCGCAGATCGACCGCGCGACTGACGAAATCCGGCTGCTGATCGCCACCGCCGACGGCTCGGAGGTCCACACCAGCGACCTTGAGCAACAGATCGAACGCGCACAGGCCGCGGAGACGACGATGCTCGGCCTCGAGGCGCTGCGCGAGACCGCCGCGCAGCTCTATATGCGCGAGACCGGCTCCTCCTGGCGGCCCGCGGGTGGCTCGCGCATCAACCACGACAGCAAGGCGACGTCCGCCGTCGTTCAGGGGCGAGACTTCCTGAAGGCACGCGCCGAGACCAAGCGCCGGGCAGCAATGCCAGTCGGATCGCCGGTCGTTTTCGCCGGAGGGCGACACGCTTTCGCGAGCAACGAGGAGGCCAAGGCGTTTGCCGACAATGTCTGGACGACACTCGACAAGGTCCGCGAGCATGTCGCCGAAATGGTGCTCGTCCATGGCGGCGACAGCAAAGGCGTCGATCGGCTCGCTGCGGCCTGGGCCGAGCGTCACAAGATCCCGCAAATCGCGTTCGGTCTCGACAGCCGGCTGGGCCAGCGGGCCGGCTTCCGCCGCAACGAGCAGATGCTTTCGCTCAATCCGCGTTACGTCGTCGCGTTCGCCGGCAATGGCGTGCTCGAACGGCTCGTCATCGGCGCCAAGGCACGCCGGATTGCAGTCGTCGATCGGCGCGGGCCGCTCGGAACGAACCCGAAGCGGCATGCAGTGCAAGCTGAAGCAGCGGCAGAAGCTGCATGAGGCTTGCGACCGCGATGCGTTGATGCGCATCGCGGTCTCCGCTGCGAGCGATGCTGGCCTGCCGTCCTTTGCAGGTCGATTGAGGATGCCTGTTTCATGAGCTTGCTGCTGCTTCTTGCCGCGTTCGTTGCGGGCGGCGCTGACTTCACCTGCACGCCGGTCGCCGTCTGGGACGGTGACGGCCCGATCTGGTGCGCCGAGGGCCCGCGTATCCGCTTGTCTGGTATTGCCACGCGAGAACTCGACGAGAGCTGCAAGCCCGGTCATCCATGCCCGCCCGGCACTGGAAAGGCAGCGCGAGATCATCTCGTTAAGCTGCTCGGCGGACCCAGAGGCCGGCTGAACACTGGGCACGTCAAGGTACGGGCACCAGCGCTGAGATGCACCTCGATGGGATCGGGCAAGGGCGCTCGCACAGCAGCCTTATGCGCAGCGCCGAAGGTCGGCGACCTCTCCTGCGCCATGGTGCGAAGCGGTCATGCGCTTCGTTGGCGACGCTATGGCGGTGACAGGCTCTGCTCGCGGTAGCTTACCGGCGCAGTTCGCTTCCAGACGCTGGCTTCAGGAGCCCGGTGCCGGGATGCTCCCATTCATCGAGCACAGACCCTGAAACGCCATCAGGCCCACTTCGGGGGGGACCGTGACGGTCTCATGGGCGCCGATGGAACGCCAATGAGAGCTGCCCCATTTGGCCTTTGACCTACGATCTATGCCCGTTGTCGGATTGGTGCAGATCGATCCACCTTCACAGGAGCGCTGGCAGAACCGCACCTTCTATGCCCCCCGTTCGTGGTTGGAGCACGCGGAATGGGGATCGACGGCGTTGCGGTTGAGGGGGAAGACCGGCGACACAACGCGGCGGGGCAGCTGACCAGGCCAGGGTCTGGCTGTTCCGGACAACGCCAGCACCGCCTCCATCGACTTCTCAAACCCCTATGGCTCGGATCGAATGGTCGCAACCCGCAGCCCAAGGCCCGTGTTGCCCTGCGGGCTGCCCGCGCCAGCCTTGGTCCGGGGTTCCCCTCGGTCCCTCGACGACGCTCGGGACTCTCGGTGCGCCCCTCCGCTCGGTCGCCATGGCCGGGGTTCAGTCGATCGGGACGGTCCCGGCGACGGATCAGGAGACGACCCATGACCAACACCGTTCTGCTCGTCGGCAACCTCGGCGCCGACCCCGAGACCCGCTCCACCCGCGGCGACACCACGATCACCTCGATCAGCGTGGGCACCAGCCGCCCCAAGCGCGACAGCGAGGGCAAGGTGCTCAAGGATCCCGCCACCGGCTACACCGTAAAGGACACCGAATGGCACCGCATCACCTGCTTCAACGGCCTCGGTAAGACCGTCGGCCAGTTCGCCACCAAGGGGATGCTGGTCTCCGTCCGCGGGCGCATCCACTACTCGCAATATGAGAAAGACGGCGTCACCCGCTACGCGACCGAGATCATCGCCGAGGACGTCCAGTTCCTGAGCCGCGGCAAGCAGGCGAGCAACCCGCAGTCGGATCTCGATCTCGACGAAGACGTGCCCTTCTGAGCGGAACCTCGGCCCCGGCGGCTGCAAGCCGCCGGGGCAAGTTCTCATGTTTCGGCGCGGTCCAGAAAGTGCCGAGCGACGAGCGCGTCAAGGTTTCTGGTCAGGATCGTTGAAAGGGCCAGCGCATCGCGCTCCGCATCGAACGGGTCGCGGTCGAGCGCGCTCACCAGCGCGTCCCTGAGCCAATAGCTTGTTGCCGGATTGGCCAGCAATGCGATGACCTCTATTGTCACATCGGGAGTATCAGTGGCGGGTTCAAGCTCAGCCACGCTGCACCTCCGCCGGCTCTCCGCCCGGGCGCTTCGGCTCACCTGTCGAACTCAGCACTTCGCTGCTTGATGCCAGCCGCTGAAGTGATACATCGGCGCCGGCCGCGACAATCCTCGCGACCAGCTCTTTGAGCTTTGCGGGTCCGATCGCCCCGCCGCCTGCATCAAGCACGATCATCCCGAGTTCGAGCGCAGCCGCGCGCTTGAGCTCGGCACCGCGGTTCTCCAGTTGAGCACGCTCATCGTTCAATCGTGCGAGCGCCTCGAGCGCGCTCGGCTTCTTCTTGGCCACGACCCTTCTCCTTGTCGGTCGAAGCCCCTTCCGGGAGCGATCATGGTGCACAGATCGGCCGTTAGGAAAGCGCGGAATGGACGGCCTCGTCGCTGAAGGGCCCCACAATGCGACCTGGCGGAACGGCTTCGCTGACCCGAAACCGGAAGCATGACGGCCGGTCCTGGCCGCTCCTCAAGGACGACGGTTCCCCCAAAATGCTCCGCATTTCGGCTCCCCCCTCGCCGCTTGCGCGACGGGCTGACGCCCGTCCCTGACCAGCGCCGATCGGCCGTCGCCCGCTTCCTCATCGCCAACGCGAATGAGGGAGTTCACATCATGTACGACGCACAATTCGAGAACATCGCAGCCCGGATCGACGTAATCGAGACGGTCCTCGCAGAGCTCCACGACGCCGGTCGCGGACATGGCGAACATGCGCTCGAACTCGAGGCAGAGCTTGCCGCGCTCGAGCAGCGGCTGGAGCAGATCGAGCTCTTCGCAAGCTATGAGCCGCGTCCCACCTACGAAGAGGCTTGAGGAATTGCCGTCTGCACTAGGATGTCCCGCCGAGAGCGGTCCAGCTCGCGCGTATCAAGGTCGCGATGTGGGCGCGGACCCATTAATTGTCGCATCGCTGCAGGACGCCGCGCACGCCTGATATCTTCAGCAGTCGGATTTTAGAACCTTGGGGAACGACGTCCCAGCACCTCGCCCGGCATCGAGATAACTCGGGCGCCGCGGGCATCGAGCCCGCGTCACCCGAGCTCTTTTGCTCGCTCGACATGAGGGAGAATGACAGCGGCAGAAGCCGGGCCTCAAGGACGATGGGGCCCCACCATTTTTTCAGCCGATCAAGCGTTAGCGCTCACCGGCGAAGGTCGGCGCGGCGGCTGAAAAAATCGTGACCCCCATCGCCGCTCACGCGGTCGTGCTGCGCACGATCCTTGACCCCCGACCCCTCCCGCTGTCCCCAGACGCGCCGTCTAAGACGAAGCAGGAGACGGACCATGACTTACCTCAGCCAGTTCAGCACCGCCGACGCCACCCCCTACAGCGATGTGGAGCTTGCCGCGTATCTGGCGGCCTATGCCAAGGCGACAGACCGTGCCGCCCATAGCTACTTCGACCAGCACATCATCCGCACCGACGATGGCTGCTACTGGGTCGCTGACGAAGGGGATTACGAGAGCCTGATGCAGGACCTGGCAGACCGGATTGTCCACACAGTCGGCGCCGGCCGCAGCGACGAATACTGACACGCGAGGGGGGCTTTAAGGCCCTCCTCTTTTTTGCTCGCAAAGCTGGGAAACGGTTCGACGACCCGTTCTGGGAAGATCGCGGCAGCGACCCTGCCAGGTCCCACCGGTAACGCCGATTGATCCCGATTTCCCGACTGACGATCCAACGACCGCACATCCTTCGCAAATAGGGAACAAAGAGCACACCTTACGCGGCGAGCCGCAGGAATATTCGGCGGAAAACCGCCACTTCCTCGCCTGACCATCAGCTGTCGCTGCTATGGTCATTGCCCACCAGCGCCCATCATTGATGGTCAAGGTGCTTCCTCTCGATCTCCTGCCACATTGAGCTTGACGGCACGGGACCGTTCTGCTTCTGTTCTCATTGCCTTGCGACGTGCCCACCATGCCCCTGACGACAGGTGTGTGTCATGTCCCGCCGTTTCCAGCTTGCCTGCTATGTCGCCGGTCAGGTCGGCCAGGCTTATGTCCAGCGTGCGCGCGAACGAAACCTGACGGTCGCGTCGGCGCTCCGTCAGCTCGTCATTGCCGACCTTTATGGACGCCCCGATCCGGTCGAGGCACGTCAGAATATGCTGTTCCAGACCATCGCACTTGATGGGCTGCTGGAAGCGCATCCCGACCCTGAGCTGCGCCCGCGCCTGCTCCGGATCTGGCGGGAACGCATCGCCGAGGAGGGTCTTGGCCATGCGGCATGAGTTTACAAACTTCACCCGCGGCAGCCAGCTGCTCGGGCATTTCGGCTTCATGTTCGCGGCCGGGCTGAAGGGTCCGCTGCTGGTCACCGCCGCCGTCTTCGCGGGCCTTATCTGGTGGCGGGCTTCCTCAACCCTGTCCGACCATGAGGCCTATCTTTGCTGGATGCGCGTCTATGCCTGGATCTATGGCTGGTTCGAGTTCAACCCGGACAAGGCAGTAAATCTGAATCTGGCCTCGGGCGGGCACATCCAGCTTACCTTGTCGGCGCTTCCCACCCACCCTCTCCTGCTCCGGGCCTGGGGCAGGTTGATGGCGGCCACCGGCGAGGCCAGCGCCCTTGCCGCATGCATCTCGATCCCAGCCATTGCGGCCTTCGCCTGGGTCGCGGCATGGTTCGGACGACGCTCGAAGGAGAGCCGGCACGAGCGGGGCGCAACGCTGGCCGAGCTCCCCCAGCTGGCGACGGAGATCGCGGCTCACAATCGAGTCAAACGGGCCGACGAATATCGCCGTGTGCTGGGCTGGTCCTGGCGTCTGACCTCGGCGCTCGAGCGGCAGCAGGCCGGGCTCTACGAACCCTATGCATTGGCCGGCGTCTCCTTTCCGTGGCGCCTCGAGCAGAGCCACGCGATGCTGATCGGCACGACCGGCACCGGCAAGACCGTCGCCCTGCGCGACCTGCTCTCCCAGGTTCGGGATCGTAGCGCTCGCGCGGTCGTCTTCGATCTCACGGGCGCCTTTATCGAGGCGTTCTACGATCCCGCCCGGGACACGATCCTCAATCCGCTCGACGCCCGCTGTCCCATGTGGTCGGTCTTCGAGGATTGCACCGAAGAGGCGTCGCTGACCGCGGCGGCCGAGGCGCTGGTGCCGCATGACGGGGGTGGCGCCGAACAGTTCTGGGTGCTCGCCGCGCGCATGCTGTTCGTCGAGATGTGCCTGAAGCTGATGCGCGAAGGCCGCGCCACAAACGCGGCTCTCTCGGCCGAGCTGATGACGGCCAGCCTGTCCCATGTTCACAAGCTCATGGAGGGGACCGTCGCCGACCCGCTGACCGCTCCCGAAGCGGCCCGCATGGCGGAGTCGATCCGGGCCGTCTTCAACGCCAATGCCAAGGCGCTCCGGATGCTGCCGACAAGCGGCGAGCCCTTCTCGGTCAGGCGCTGGGTCGAAGGCGCATCTGGCCCAGGGGCTATGCTGTTCGTGTCCGCCCGCTATGTCGACATGCCGGTTGCGTCCCGGCTCCTGACCGTCTGGATGGACACGGCAATGACCACCCTGATGTCGGGTCCGCGCTGCCCCGATCTGAAGCTCTGGTTCCTGTTCGACGAGCTCGGCGCATTGCATCGACTGCCCGCCATCGAGAAAGGCCTGCAGACCGCCCGCAACTATGGCGGTGCGATCGTCGCCGGCGTCCATGCCTATGCCAAGCTCAAGGAGACTTATGGCGACAACATGGCCATGACCCTGGCCGCACTCGCCCGCACCAAGCTCATTCTGGCGACCGCCGACCGCGAGTCCGCCACCTGGTGCTCCGACTTTATCGGGCACCGCCAGTACCGGCAGATGGAGGAAGGCTTCAGCTATGGCTACAACAATGCGCGCGACGCCGTGAGCCTTACGCCCAGGCGGCAGATCGAGCCGCTGTTGCTGCCCGATCAGCTGATGAACCTGCCCTCGCTCGACGGCTTTCTGAAGTTTCCTGACGGCTTTCCGGCGGCGCCGGTTCGGCTCCGGCCCCGACCATTGCCATCGGTTGCTGATCCATTCGTGCCGCGCTCCCCGATGCCTCATCCGGGACATACGCCAACCCTCACATCAGCTGCCGACAGGCGGCTCGCCGAACCCGGCGCGAACGCCAGTTCGGATCAAGGACCAGGCCCGGGTGCGGGTCGCGATGAGCCCAGGCCTGGGCGCGCTCAGCGCCCCATGCCACTGTTCGACAGCCTGGATGAAAAGGCCGCAGACAGATCGACCAGCGACCCGCTTGCGCGTTCAGATACCCAGCTCACCGGCCCCCTGGATGGACCCGTCAGACGCGACCAGGGAAGGCCGCCGGTGCTCGGCACCGGGACGGGAGAGCGGGCGAGCAGCACGCGGGGCGGTTCGCACGCGTCAGCGCCGGGAGCCGGTCAGGTCCGACCACAGACCCTGTCGTCTGGCCGGACCGAACTGTCCTCCCATCATCCGGGCAACGTCTTGCCGACCGCCCCTGCGCCCGAAAATCTCACCGTCCGCGAACTCAAGAGCGGCGCGGGCGCGGAGACCCAGCAAGGCCTGGACGAACCCGATCTGGAAGCCTGAGGCGCAGCCATGTTGTCGGTGGCTGCGGTGCGCTCGGCCGAAGGTGCTGCGGGTTATTTCGCCGCCGACAACTACTATGCCCCTGCCGAGGCTGAGCAGTCGGGCGAGTGGTTCGGCAAAGGGGCGGCCGCGCTGGGGCTGACCGGCAAGGTCGAGAAGGACAGTTTCGAAACGCTGCTGCGCGGTGAGCTGCCGGACGGCTCGCGGGTCGGTGTCGCCGGCCGCCATAGGAGCGGCATCGACCTGACCTTTTCGCTTCCGAAAAGCTGGTCTTTGCTGGCGCTCGTCGGTGGCGATCGGCGCATCATCGCCGCCTATCGGGAGGCGGTCAAAGAGACCCTCGCCTGGGCCGAAGCCAATGCGGCCGAGGCCCGCATGGAGGTGCGCGGCAAGGAAAGGATCGTCCCGACCAGCAAGCTGGCGGTCGCGCTGTTCGAGCATGACACCAGCCGTGAGCAGGAGCCTCAGGCGCATCTGCACGCCGTCGTCGCCAATGTGACGCAGGGGCCGGACGGAAAATGGCGGGCCCTCCATAACGAGAAGCTCTGGTCTCTGAATACGCTCTTAAATGCGATCAGCATGGCGAGCTTCCGGGAGAAGGTGCAGGCACTCGGCTACGAGACTGGTCCCCCGGGCAAGCACGGCAACTTCGAGGCCGCCGGGATCACCCGCAACGCCGTCATGGCGTTCAGCACCCGGCGCCAGCAGATCCTAGCCAAGGTCGGCAAAATGCGGGCGCGCACGCCCGAGGCCTTCGCCGCCGCGACACTGATGACGCGCACCGCCAAGGCGCCCGTGACCGACCGGAATGCGCTCTACGCGGGATGGCGGGAGGCAGCCGAGAAGACGGGCCTCGACCTGCCCGGTTTGATTGGCGAGGCCGCCGCGCGCGCCCAGCACACGCCCACACCCTGGGAACGCATCGGGATCGCGGCCGGGCTGATCGGGCGCGAGCTCAAAACCGCCCTCGGCGGCTTGGCGGAACGGCTCGGTCTCGCGCCCAGAGACCCCTATCTCCCCCGCGACCTTCACCATCTGGATGCGCCAAAGGTCGCCGCTGCTCACGCCGTTGCGTCAGGTCTCCGGCATCTCGAGCAGCGCGAAGCAGCGTTCAAGAGCACGGACCTGCTGAAGGCGGCGCTCGATACCGGATTGCCGGTCAAGGTCGCTGATTTGGAGGCCCGCATCGCCTCGCTGCTCCACGGCAGGCACCTGACACAAGGCACCGGTCGCGCTGCCGAGATGGTGACGACTGCGCAGGCGATTGCGACCGAAGAGCGCATCCTCTCGGCGGTCGAAGCTGGGCGCGGCCAGGGCCGACGATTTGTTGCCGTCGACAGGGCAGCGGAGCTCCTCCAGGCCGAAGCAGCGTCGGGATCGGGCCTCAGCCTCAACCTGGGCCAGCTGTCCGCCGGCGCGATGCTGCTCGCCTCGTCAGACCGGATCATCGCCATCCAGGGCGTCGCGGGTGCGGGCAAGAGCAGCATGTTGGCGCCAGCCGCGAGGCTCATCGAGCAGTCCGGCGGTCAGGTGATCGGCCTGGCTGTCCAGAACACGCTTGTGCAGATGCTGCAGCGCGAGACCGGCATAGCGTCATCGACGGTCGCGCGCTTTCTGAAGCGCTACGAGGCCCTGCTCGACGGCGGTGCTCTCGGAGCAGACGTGCCGTCGCTGAAGGGAGCCGCCCTCCTCGTCGATGAAGCGTCGATGCTGGCCAATGCCGACCAGCTCAAGCTGATGGTTCTAGCCGAGAAGCTGGAGGTCGGCCGGCTCGCCTTTGTCGGGGATGCCCGGCAGCTCGGCGCCGTCGACGCCGGCAAGCCCTTCTCGATCATGCAGCAGGCGGGCGCGCCAACGGCACATATGTCTCAGAACCTGCGCGCTCGCGGCGAGGCGGTGAAGGAAGCAGCCGCAGCAGCCCAGATCGGCAGTGTCGAGCGCGCGATGGACGCACTCCGGCCCTTTACGGTCGAGGCGCCCGGGCGTGGCGCTCGGGAAGCGGCCGAGCGATGGCTGGCGCTTGGCGGTGAGGACCGCGCTGCAACGGCCATCTATGCCTCAGGCCGCAGGCTGCGCAGCGAGATCAACGTGGCGATCCAGGAAGGTCGGCATGCCCGCGGCGAACTGGGACCCGGCCGGCTGGACCTGGAGGTGCTCGACAGGATCAGCACCACGGATGAAGAACTGCGCTACCATCAGACATACGCGGCCGGCATGATCGTCGAGGTGTCCAGCCCGCAACGGCGTCAGGGATTGCCCCGGTCTCGAGCGGAGGTCTCCCGTGTCGATCACAGGACAGGGACTGTCTACCTCAAGCTCTCGCGCGGTCGAGAGATCGGGTTTCGACCCGACAGGTTGCGACCTGGTTCGAAGTCGCCGCTGCAACTCTACGAGCGCAAGGCCCTGTCGATCCATGACGGCGACCGCATCCGCTGGACCGCCAACGACCACAAGCGCGGCCTGTTCAACGCCGACCAGGCGCAGGTGAACACGATCACCGAGCGCGGCGTAACGATCCAGACGTCGCTGGGCGTCACGCTCGAGCTGCCACGCGGCGATCCCATGCTGAAGCGACTCGACCTCGCCTATGCCCTCAACGCTCATATGTCGCAGGGGCTCACATCTGATCGCGGCATCGCAGTCATGGAGACAAGCGACCGGAAGCTCGTCAATCAGCAGACTTTCCTGGTCACGGTCACTCGGCTGCGCGACCAACTCACCTTGATCGTGGATCGAGCCGGCGCCGTTGAGCGGCAGCTGCTCCGCAATTCCGGCGGCAAGACCTCGGCACTCGAGGCAACGGGCGGCGTTCGGCCCCTCCCCTCCCAGGGTCACCCGGTGCCCGCGAGTTCCAAGCCGAAGGTGGCGCCCGATCGAGGCCTAGATCCGGAGGGTGGCCGCGCAAGGTCGTGGGAGATCGGCATCTAGTGGTCAGGCGGGATGTAGTCCGGCCAGAAATCATCGTCTCGCTCAGGCCGAGCTGACGCCCGTTTCGGCTTGATTGGTGGCAAGACCGGCCCTGCGCCGACGAGGTTCACTCTTACAAGCGCGCCATAGTCTGTGGCTCGCTGAAACACGGCCCGAAGATCGGCACCAGCAGCCATCTTGCTGCCGATCCACGGCGCGCGCTCGGCGGTCAGATACCCGATCTGCACGCCTCGCGAGGACAGCACAGCAATCGCATGAGGATCCGCCTTGTTGGTGGGCTCCGGTACGAGTTCGACGGCCTCCCCCGGAACACACAGCAAAATTTCGAAGCGGCGATTGCTGCCGTCCGCATTGGCATGCGCTGCGCCGACCACGGACAGAGAGAGCTCACTGGGCATGAGAGCTCCTATGCCTGCTTCGCTTAGGAGTAAAAAACTACCTTTCGAGATCGGCCGGCACGAGCATCAGGATCGTCACGCTCTGTGGAACACCCTCCTGGGGCCAGCGAGCGAGATCTGAGCCGCCCCGACGAGGATGCTACGGAGCTTCAGGCGGGCTCTAGTGCATGGCGGCCCCCTGCACCCGCTTCCTCTCAGCGTCGTGCGCTGCGGCGGCTTGTTACTAGCCGGGGCGCCCTTTGCCGCGAGCAGGCTGCCGAGCAGCAACCATGCGCCGATCCCCTCTCGATAGCAGCGACCGAGCAGAGGAAAGGAGGGCGGCGGCAGGCGCACAGCAGGAGCGTCTCCATGACCGACCATCTCCCAATCTTGTCGGACGATCACCTGAAACAGCTGCAGGCGCAAGTTGACGTACTGCCGGCGCTCGAGAGGCAAGCCTTCCTACTCGCCGCCAGTCAACGGCTCACCAGCGAGCAGGTCGCAGAGCGCATGCAGGTTTCCAAGCGGCAAGCTGGTAAACTGATTGCGCGCGCGCTCGCCACGCTAGATGCACGCCTCAACCTCTAACCGGAGCAACTTGGTGCTTGGCAAATGACGCTGTCCTCATCAGCTTGGGCGCCATGAAGTCGGGCCTCGGCCATCTACCAGAGGGCAAACGGCGAGAGCTTGCGCTCGTCGTGGAGGTCCTTCGTGTGGAGTTCGCCCGAGCGATTGCGCTTCGGACCCAGCCGAAATTCCGGAACGGCAAGCTGCTCAAAATCATCCTGTTTGGCAGTTACGCTCGCGGCGACTGGGTTGAAGACCCTGTCGGGCGCTACTTCTCGGACTATGATCTGCTGGTGGTCGTCAATCACGACGAACTGACCGATGTTCCTGAGTTCTGGCTTCAAGCCGAACAACGCCTCACGCAGCTGCTGGGCGACAGCCGCGAGCTGCGCACCCCGGTGAGCCCCATCTATCATAGCCTTGATGACGTGAATGAGAAGCTCCGGCTCGGGCGCTACTTCTTCATGGACATTCTGCGCGAAGGCATCTTGCTGTTCGAAGAGCCTGGCCACCCGTTTGTGGAGCCGCAGCCACTATCCTCGGCGGAGGCACTTCGAGAGACCCGGGCCTATTTTGACGAGTGGTTTAGTATCGCCGATGAATTCCTCGACGGCGTCATATTTCACTCGCAGAAAGGTCATTCTAGACTTGCGGCCTTCAACCTGCATCAAGCAGTTGAGCGCCTTTACCACTGCCTTTTCCTCGTACGGACGCTGTATAGTCCCAAGACCCACAACCTAAACCGGCTAAGGGAACAAGCGGAGAGCCTAGAGCCGGCTCTGAAGGCGATTTGGCCTACTGAAACGAAGTTTGAGAAACGCTGCTACGAGCTTCTTCGCGCAGCGTATGTGAAAGCGCGATACTCGCGGCATTATCGCATCAAACCTGACGAGCTCTCCTGGCTAACTATTCAAGTCACAACGCTACGAGAAGTTGTACGTGCGGCCTGTGAGGCCCGGATAGGAGAGCTCGCCCAAGCAGCATGACGAGCTGATATGGAACATCTGTTCGTCATCGAGACATCGCTCCCGAATAAGGTTCTTCCTTGTAGTTGATGACAGCTCCGCGCCCATCTCCGCCGACCAGCGTAGCGGCTGTACACGTCCGATATTGGCTGCATTTTAGCCATTCAGCGCGCCCAAGCGAAGGCGCAGAATCGGCCGTTCGGCTACGGCGCCGGGCGATGTGCGCGTTTGCAGGCATCCGGTACGCAGTCTCCGGTGCGGCAGCCCTTTTCGTAATAGCCATTTCCCTGTTCGTCGTCATGGCAATGGCGTAAGGTGGCAGAGGCGCCGGTAGCGCCAGTGACTACAGCGTCGCGCACCAGTCGTCCTATCTACCCCGGATAGGCGAGGCAGATCGGTATTTAGCTGCGGGCCGCTGCCCCGTGCAGACCGAACCTGCCGAGCATCACGGCCCTGGAACAGGGCTCAAGCTCTCCGCACCGAGGTCCGGTGTTGTAGTCGATGTATCCATGACCCAGGACCGGGGTTTGCTTGGATGTGACGTTCGCGCTTCGTGAACGGTGCAGTCCACGTCATTGACGAAATAGCCGAGGGTGCTCGCGAAAGAGCGGTTGTGCCGCACTCCAGACATTCAGCATCAGTAACGGCGCTCACGCGACATCGTTGCTGCGCTACCCAAACTCTGGAGATCAATATGCGTATGTTCTCGCCCTGCTGGGCAGTGATTCCGGCTGCAATCGTATTTACTAGCCCTTGCGGCGCAGCCTCGACCGGCGAGATCGCAAGCGCAAAGGTGCGCCAGGCCGCGGCCGCAATGGATGCCGCGTGGGACCGAGCGGATCCTGCCGCTATGGCGGCCCTCTTCGCAGACGAGGCGACAATCCAAGCCGGCCCTAACTCAGTGCTTGAAGGCCGAGCAGCGATACACGCCTTCTTCAAGAGAGATTTCGACACTCGGCCAGCATTACTGCGTCACGTCAGCGAACTTCGTCGGGTCGACATGATTACACCTGACCTTGCTTTGGTGGATAAGGTTGTCCGCATCGAACAGCAGGACAGTGAAGGCCGCTGGGAAGCGCTCCGTACCTTTCTGAACGCTACCATCATGAAACGGGTCACGGGCGTCTGGAAAGTGCGAGCCGTCCGGGCGCATGTGATCCCTAATTAGTACAACGGCGGAACTTCGTCGCCGAAGTTTGAGGGTTGATCGCTCAGTTCAACAGATCGCCAGCCCCCTCGGCCAAGACCGCTGCCAGGCTCAGCGAATGGCCTTCCGGAACCACTGATCAAGTATGCCCAGCCCCGCCGACAAAGAAGCCCTAATCGAGGCGATATATCAGGCTCCGCTGGAACCCGGAGGCCTCAGCATCCTGGTGCCCAGCCTGGAGGCCGCGCTGGGTGCTCGCGTCGGCCTGTTTGTAAAGCGCCAGGAAGGCGTGGGCCTCCTCGCCGGCTGCTCCAGCTCGACGGCCCTGCAGATGGCGGAGTATGGCCTCCATCTGTGGCGCCATGACAGGGCGCTTCATGCGTTGGACGCCGAACGGCCTGGCCAGATAGTCTTGGACACTGATCTCGTCACAGCTGATGAGCGTCGCAAATCCCCCTTCTACAATGACTTTCTGGGGAGCATGGATGCCGAGCGGGGGGTGTACGCGTCCTTCCTGAGTGAAGGCGGGGAGGTCTACTACGTCAGCGGCCAGCGCTCCGCGCGATGCGGCGACTATGAAGAAGACGAGGTGCGGCTGCTGGACGACCTCGTTCCGCACCTGCGACGCAGCTTGCAGACGTGGCGGCATCTCCGTCGCGCCGCCGTGGAGCGGGCGTTGGCGTCGGAGGTGCTCGACCATGCGGGGATGGGCGTCATGCTGGTCAACGCGCGCTCCAAGATGGTTGGCGCGAACTCAACCGCAGAGGCATGCCTCGAAGCGGCCGGTCTAATCATTGAGGACGGCCATATCCGCGCTTGCGACGTCCGCATGGAGCGTCAGCTTCGGCGAGCGATCGCGCTTGCGACGCAGCCGCGGGCTGGCGCCGTTACCGTCGAACTGAGGGCCAGTCACGGCTCGCTGGGCGTTTCGTTGCTCGTTACGCCGTGCCGCCAGCAGCAGCTTACCGGTCGGGAGCCGCTTGCCACATTGCTCCTTCCACGTGTGGGTCAGGCGAGCACGGATCTTGCCAGCTTCGCTCGGGCTCATGGCCTTACTCCAGCCGAGGCGCGCCTGCTGGACGCACTCGCGCGAGGTGAGCGCATCGCCGACTACGCACGTCGCTCGGGAATAAGCCCCACGACCGCCAAGTCGCACCTTCGAGCGCTGTTCGACAAGACTGGGGAGCGCAGGCAAGCGGACCTGATCAGACTAGCGCTGCAGACGGCGCGCTCTAGTATCGAACCAGCGGCAGACCGAAACTAAGCTTCGGTTCCATACCTGATCCGCTTCCCACCCCCGCGACGCGGACGAGGGGTCGGCAGGCGGCGCGTCGCGCACGTGCGCCGGCCGCCGAGAAGCGGGTTATAATGCCACTCGCTCAGGGTACTGATCTGCTGTCCCATTTCGAGGCGACTTCACAAAAAATGAGCCCCCTCCTCCGAACGGACGAGGCGCGCACCTCGGTGCTTCCGCTAGCCCGGCCGAGCAGTCCAACTGCTCAGGGAGTGAAATGTGCAAAAGTTGAGTTCCTTTCATCCGAGGGTCCAGATGACCCTTTCCGCCGCCGCATTGGCGATTGCTGTCGCGTCGTCGGCAGAGGCTGCCACCTATACGGTCTACACCGACCGCGCCGCGTTCCTGGCGGCAGCTGGTCAGGTGGCCAGCGAAGACTTCAACAGCGGCAATCCCGAGAACTTCTTCTTCAGGGAAAGCTCGGTCGACATCGGGGACTTCAGGCTGACCGACGTCCGCTCACCGCAGACCGGTCTGTTCAGCAAGATCGGAGCGACGCCGGTCGGTGGCCAGACGATCGACGGAACCCGCTTCGTCGAGACGTTCGGAGTCAGCGGCGGCGCCCAAGACGCTGGCCTGGTCCTCACTTTCGACAACGCGCTGCGGGCGTTCGGGGCCAACTTCGCGAGCGGTGGGAGCAACAACGTCCAGCTTCGGATTGGCGGGGAAAGCTTCTTCAAGACGAACTTCAGCCTGGGAGGCTTCTTCGGCGTGGTGGCGGACGGCGACTTCAACGACGTCCTGATCACCGCTCCAATAAACACCGGCACGATCGTCGCCTTCGACAACGTGCTCTACGGCAGCGGGGCTGCCGCAGTGCCCGAGCCCGCGAGCTGGGCGATGATGATCGCCGGCTTCGGCATCGCGGGCGCCACCGCTCGATCTCGCCGTGCGCGCGCGCGGGTTCTCGCCTGAGCCTGTCCGTGGAGGTCGCGGGCTCGCGTCGGCGGGCCCGCGGCTTCGCATTGGGCTTGAGTTCTGGTCGTAAGTCTATGGGGCATCCTGTCCGTACGACCGCATTTGAGCTTGAACCCCTGATCGCGCACTTCGTCATCCCTGTCGTGGCTGAGACGACAGGTTTCCGGGACTGCCCCACGGGGGGCTCGGGATGGACAGGGCGACGGGCGTGGGCGGGCGGAGCTTCGAGCAGCTGATTGACGACATCTATGAAGTGCCGCTCGGCGCAGCCGGCTGGAAGGCGCTTGCGCCAGCGCTTCAGGATCATCTGGGTGCCCCGGTGGCAATGTTCCTCGCTCATGGTGCCGACGTCAGGGTCTTAGGTGATGCAGGGCCGGTAAGCGGTGCCGGTATGCTAGACTATGCAGATCACCTCTGGCGCGACGACCGCGGAATGTCGGCGCTGCGATCGGCTCCTGCTGGTGAGATCATCGTGGACAGCAGCCTCATCAGCGATCCGGAGAGGAGGAGATCTGGCTTCTACAACGATCTGCTAGGCGCCCACGGTCTTGATCGGGGTCTCTATGCCTCCATCGCCTCGGGAAGCGAGGGGATGATGTTCATGGCCGCGCAGAGAAGCGCACGCCAAGGCGACTACGACCTTTCTGAAATTCAGGCGCTGCGGCGGCTCTTGCCGCACCTGCGCCGCAGCTACCGAACCTGGCTTCACGTACGGGAGGCGGAACGGCAACGGGGGGCCGTCCTCCAGGCTGCGGATGCGATGGCCGTCGGGGTCGCGCTGGTGGATCAAGACGGGAGGCTCCGATATGCGAACCACGCCGCGGAGCGGGAAATGAGCAGGGGCACTCTCTTGGTGACCAACGGTCGGCTTACGTGCCGTTCCCCATCCTCGGCCAAGGTCCTCGGCGGCGCCATTCGCGCGGCCACACGGGATAAATTGCCAGCGGGTGAGCGCCTCTGTCTCCGTCCGCTGGAGCAGGGCGCGACCTACTTGTCGGTTCTCGTCGTGCCCGTCCGGGACGCGCTAGACCCCGGCTGGCGGCCTGACAGCCTCGCCATGCTGCTGATCAGCCCGAGCGAGCCGCCGGCCGCGAGCGAAGGAAGCCTTCTCCAGACTTACGGCCTCACTGCCGCTGAGGCACGGCTGCTCGCCGCCCTGGTGGGCGGGGAGCGACTGCCGGACTATGCCCGGCGGTGCGGCATAGCGGTCACGACCGCCAAGACGCATCTGAGGGCCCTGTTCGATAAGATCGGTGAGCGCCGCCAATCCGATCTGATCAGACGTGCCAGTTTGGACCCGTTGCTGCGGGCTGCGCCTGCCAAGACCCGAATTGGAGCCCCGCCCCGCTGAAGGTCTTGGCAGCTTGCTTCGCATGCCAGAGATCGACGCGGAGATGATCTATCCGACGGTTGCAAGCCGTGCGACTGCATCGGATCCGCGCCCTTTCCGGACGATCGACGCTGATCTCGGGACTGACCGCTTCGCACAGTTATATCAGCCGTCCAGCGAAGTTTCATAAGTCTCGAGAGCAGACGTTCGTTCCTAATCAAAGTGACAAAGAGGATGGAACGCGGTCGGTCCACTTCGCCGACACTTGGAAGGCTAAACTGCTGTTCGTCTATGATAGATCGGTCGCAGCCTGATTTGGCGGCAAAAAGAAGTGGTCGCTGACAATGCAGCGCACATCATTGCCTTCCGGCCAGCAATACAGCCCGAAGCTCCAGAACAGCCGTTCGACATGACGGCTGAGCGTGGTCACGATCGAGAATTCGAGGATGCCACTTGGGCCGTAACAGGCGGTCAGGTCACGACCGAACACTTCAAGCCAGCGATCAAGCCCGCGGGGCCTCAGTCGCTCCGGCAAATTAGCGCCAGCAAAAGAATCGCCTTCCGTCAGACCATCGCGGTGTCCAAGCCAGTCGGCGGCGTGACCGAGCACAGCCGCAACACATTCGAGCGCACGCTGTGTGGTTGGCCCGATGTCGCTCCCGTCTGCCATTTTCCCGCGGCTGGCAGTAATCTCGCGTTCGGCAAAGTCGAGGCTCTCAAGCACAAGCGCGGCGTATGTCTCTCCCTGATCGGGGGCGATGAAAGCGGCATGCCGAGCAGCCCAATAGCCCGATGGCACCGTGGCTACAGCGAAATGGAACTCGCGCGTCATTGGGTCGGGCATGAAGGTCTTAGTTAGCGCGCCAGCATAGCGAGTGGTGTGAGCGATACCGGCCAGCATTTTTACCAACGTATGCAAACCGAACGAGCGCGTCTCTGCATTTTGCGCGATCCAAGCTTCGGCAATGCCGGCTGCGATCACCAGATGCTCCTTGCGCCTGCCATCACGGCACACCGTGACCGGTTTTGCGACGCCCAAGCCATAGCCAAGCGCGCCACTCGTCACTGGCGGCAACTCCGGGTTTCCGCGGTCAAGCAAAGCAAGAGCTTCGTTGTAGTCGGCAGCGATTGTTAGACCGTCGAGGTCCTGCAGGGGGATCTCGCGCGAGAGCCGCGCCACCACGGCCTGGACGATGTCGGCGATCTCCTTCGCAAGGATGGTGTCACCGAAGTCCGCGAGGCGAACGGAGTAGCTGAAGTTCCCACTGATTCGCTCCTCAGGTTGAACGGGTTCCAGCGCGCAGGTCGTCAGCTTACGAGCCTGTTCGGCCTCCTGGATCGTCTCCTCAATCGTTTGCTCGAGCGCCCTGGCGGGACCAGTGCCGATCTGCTCCACCAGCCCAGTTCCGCCCATCGGCGTCGCGGCAACGAAGAAGCTGTCCGATGCGGCCGCAGCATCGTGGTTGAAACGCGTTGTATCGAAAGTGGCATCGTTGCGCCGCCCGACAAGAATGCGGGTCGGCGCGACCGGCACAACAATCAGCTCTGTATCGGCCCCAGAAGTGAAGAACATTGGCGCGAGTGACTCGCCAGGAGCGCGGGACAAAGCGACTGCGTCCGGCAGGATCAAATCCTCTCCGGCTTCCACCCTCCAGACAAATTGCGACAATTCGCCAACCCATCCGTTATCGGCAAGCGGCCGCGCGAGCGCGCTGGCATGCGCCTCACGGATCCGCACCGCAACGTCGCCGAACGCCCCTACCATGAGCGGAGCCAGGTCATTTGCCGCATTGGCGACAAGTTGGTCTCCAAGTTCGCGAAGCATGAAGGTCATCAACCGCTCCGCAAATGCCGCCGGGATGCCCGTCGGTACGAGTTGAGCCGCGGTGTCGCGGATTGCCCGTATCATTGCCTCGCCGAGCGCAGGCCCGCCAAGCCCGATCATCGCTCCTAACCGGGCAGGATTCGTGAACATTGCGGCGATTTCGTCCTTCAGCCGCGATACGCCCGAGGACAACAGATTGCGCAGATGAGCAGCACGCAGGACAAGATGGACAACAGTTTGGGCCGTCTCGTGAGGATCGATAACGACGCCCGGCGCTGCCTCGCGCAGCGCGCGCACACTCGGCGCCAAATCGCGCTCATAATTCGTTATCGCGTCGTCTAGGGTTGGCGACCCGTCGACGGACTTGCTGGAATAGAACCAATCTTCAACGCCAATGTGACGGATCCCTACCAGCTTGGGCTCGGCCCCGCGACGGTGCAGCCACGCGCGCTCGCCTTCGTCCGCCGGATCGGCAACGAAGCCGCGCTGCAGGAAGCGAGGCACGTAATGTTGTCGTTTTCCCGCCATCGCCGCTGCTCAACCTCTCGGGCACCATCTGATCTATTCATTCGTATGTAATTCGTATGTAATTCGTCCGCTCGTCTCGGTCGCGTATCGGAGTCCCGCCGCAGATTTTCATCGAGCTAGGTGCACGTGCCTATCCCGGGTTTGAACTGATTGACGATCGCGTATGTCATCGACTCGAAGAACGGCATGCGCTGACGCGCGGTTAGGCCCTTGCCTGCCGGGCCTGATATTCAGCTAGAAAGTTGCTCGCAGCGTCGTTCATCTCATCCTCGAGCTGCATCCGCTTGATCCTGTAGAGATAGGGAATGATAAGCGGGCTTGTCGAACGGCGCAGATAAATCGCGTTCTGAAACTCGCGCGATTCCTCTAGGCAGGCATCAGTATCGCAACTTCCGGCCAGCGCTCGATCCCAGAAGCCGCGAGCCTTCTTCATCAGTTCTTCGAGCAAATCGGCGGTGTCGCGCTGGCGGAAATATTCTCGACCAGCCCATGAAAGCAGAGGCGTGGCCGGCGCGAAGGTCAGGATCCAGGCGGTGAAGTTAAGGTCTTGGGCAAGGCCGGCGATCAGCAAGCCGATCACGACGACCGCGACCACCACGATAATGATCGTGCCGAAGCTGCGGCGCAGCTGGCTATCATATCGCAAGTTGGTGCGCTGGCAGACGATGCGACCGAGCGCGAGCGGCAGGTCGCCGGCGGCGACCGGATACCAGTTCAAGATATTGCTGTCGTCGTGGCGCTTGGAGAAGGCGCGCGCGGCGGCACCAATATCCTCTGCCTCTGGCCTCTCGCCGACGACGAAGTTGTTCCACGGCAACTCGAGCACCTGGCAGTCAAACATTTCGCCGAGCTTGGCGGCGTGCTTGATCAGTTTTCTGTATTTCCGGTCGAGCACCACGGTATCGAGCAGGAGCACGATTAATGCTAGCGCGGCGAAATGCGGCCGAAGCCCCGGGTAAAACAGGGTCATGACTGCGCCGGCCACCGGCACTACCACCGTCAGCAGGATCTGAAAGATCAATAGACCCTCCGCGACGCTATACGTCCGCTGGCGCGCGCGCATAAACTTCAGGGTCGCGTCCTCATTCTGGCGCATTGGGATGGCGTTCGTCGACATGGCGTCAGCCATAGGCTGGGAAATAACCGGGCAATAGCAGCGACCACTAACCGAGCGCCGAAATGATATCGCCCGGACTAGCTAAAATTTCCGCTTCGCGTGCGCGGCTGGCTGCCCGTTGAGCCGGTAATCCCGGATACGAACTTCGGGTCTCCTGAAGCCTTGTGCTTCAGCTAACCACCCCCATCTACGTGAAACAAAGGCAGAACGGGGGCGGCGGCCGATGGCGAAACTGGTCAGTCAGTTTGGAGACTTTCTTCGCGATACGGTCAATCTCAATCAGTCCCGTATCGACAGCCTGGAAAGCAACGTAGAAGCGTTGCAGCGCTTTATTCGGCAATGCACCTGGGAGCCCACTATACGCGGCTTCGAGGAGCAGGGGTCGTGGGCGCACGATACGATCATCAAACCGGTCGATAGCGGCGAGTTTGATGCCGATCTTTTGGTTATTGTCGACCCCGTCGAAGATTGGACTGCTGGCGAGTATGTCCGCTCGCTGGGGAAGGTGTTTGCCGACAGCGCAACCTATGCCGATAAGGCCAAAACCTGGGACTATTGCGTCACGGTCACCTATGCCGGCGAACGCAAGGTAGACATTGCACCTTGCGTGCGCGGCCGGCTTTTCGAAGGCAGTCTCGAGGTCTGCAATCGGACGACCGACAGCTTTGAACGCAGCGAGCCGATTGAGTATACCAAATGGCTGCGCGAACGAAATGCGCTGTCAGGTTCGAACTCGTTCCGAAAGGTTACCCGGCTGCTCAAGTATTTGCGCGATATTAAAACGACTTTCACTTGCCCTTCGGTGCTGCTGACCACCTTGTTGGGCAAGCAGATCGAGTGGTTCGACAAGGATTCGGCCGACTTCGCCGATGTTCCGACGACGCTACGGACCGTGATCGGGCGTTTGGACGACTGGCTGCAGGGGCGACCGACTAAGCCGCGCGTTGAAAATCCGAAACTGCCTTCAGAGGACTTCGCGGCGGGCTGGACCGATGTCCAATATTCCAACTTCCGCGCCTTCATTGCCAGATATCGTGGATGGATTGACGAGGCATACGAGGAAGAAGATCGGGATGCGAGCATCAAGGCTTGGCGTCGAGTATTCGGCGACGAATTCGCCAAGAGCCACGTCATTAGGGCCACAGCGCGTGTCGACGAAGGGGTCAGCCTGGTAGCCTCACTGCTAACGTCGACCGCCCATCATGCCGATGGCATCGTTGATCTCGTCAAGCGACTTGGCGTGTCGATCCTGCCGTCCTGGTTCAACCAGCCGCCGCACATGCAGTCGCCGCCTTGGCCGGCAGTTGGAACGCTTTCCACCAATGTGCAGATATTGGCTAATTGGCAGGCTTCGCAACATGCCGCGTCCAAGCGACCTGTGCAGCGCGACGACACATTGCCGCGCCATGGGGGTATCTGGTTTGATCTCACGATCAATCACGGCGACACATTGCCGAGCGGCTACCGTGTGCAATGGCGTGTGACGAACACCGGCGTCATGGCGATGGCGCTCAAGCAAGGCCGCGGCGGATTCTACCCGCCAACTTCGGGCAATAGGCGGTGGGAGTCGCTTCAATATCGCGGCGTCCACATTGTCGAAGCGTTCGTCATCCGCCGCTCGGATGACGTGCTTGTCGCTAAGAGCCCACCCTTCAATGTCATCATCGAATAAGGCTAGAGGCTATTGTCCGTCGCCCTGAGAAGATGCAGGGTCTCCGCGCTAGCCTTCAGCATCCCAGAGTGCATCCCAGCCACCCGCCTGCTTGATCGCCCGGGTGATCCGGCCGACAATAAAGACGGCCTCGGCGAGTTGGACCGGGTCTATCGGCCGCGAATGCATTACCGGCCTGCGGATGGCATTCAGTCGCGAAAGGTCGACGCGCAGCGCCTCGGCCGACTGCAGCGTCGGCTCGAACAAGGGCCAGTTGTTGCGCTGGGTAATGATCGTGACGAGGTCACCCAGATCAATGAAGTGCAAGGGGTCATGGGCCGCTTCCCCGGCGCTGCGAGCCTCGTCTTTACGGGTCTGTGCTCGGCGCGCGATCTCACCCGGGACACGCTGCTTGAACCAGCTTTGCTCGGCGAGACCCGCGGCGGCTTGCGCGTCGGCGAGCGCCCGCGCGACGAAGGCGCGCATTGCGGTCTCGAACGCGGTGATCAGGCGATAGGCGCCGACCCGGGGCTGGCCTGCGGTGACGCGGACCTGCAAGGGGCCGGCTTCGATCATCGCGACCATGATGCCATGATGTCGCTCTCCGGCCACGACGCCGGCTTCGACCATCACTTCCACGGCGGCCTTGCTGTCGATCTCGACCAGCCCAGTATCGACCTCGGCACGACGGTAGTGCTCGCGCCGAACCTCGCGGTCCCGCCAGAAGGATCGAGGCAGGTCGGGGCGCGTGCGCCAGCTGCCCAGGAGCGCCGCCATGCTCGCATCCGACTCCCGGCTGAAGGCTCCGACGGCAGACACCGAGCCGGCGAACAGCGCCATGCGCTCGGCGGTCCGACCGAGCCCTTCGTGCATGCCGAGCAGCGCCTCGAACTCACGGGACGGCCTGAGCGCTTCCTGCGCGGCGGAGAAGCCGGCCGCCAGCTCCGAGATCTTGTCGAACTTGAAGTTTCGCGCCGCATTCGACCCGACCAGCAGGTCTAGCTTCCCGTGGGAGAGCCCGCCGATCCGCTCCGTCCAGCGCGCACTGCGCGCGATCTCGGATGCGCGCATCTTGTCGAGCGCACCAAAGGCGGACAGCCGCTCACCCCAGGGCGGCGCCTTGAACATGCTCGGGTCCAGGCCGACTGGCAGCCGCTCGCCGACCAGGCCAGCAACGCCGAACTGCGTCAAAGCCCTCTCAACAGCCGTTCGATCCTTTGACAGGGCAAGCATCTTACTTACCGTGTCGTCGAGGCCCACCCCGATCCCGGCGCGCCCGAGCGCATCGGCGACGGACGAAAGCGAGCCTAGCTGAGTGAGCTGGTCGCGCACGCTGGCCGTCAGGCCCAGTCGCTCGGCGAACGGCTTGCCGATGCCGAGTTGCCGCATCGCATCGGTCACGCTCGACTCGAGGCCCAGCGCCCGCCTTGCGACATCTTGCGCTGCGGTAAGCTGGTCGCTTGCCCGCGCAGCCTGGCGCAACGCACCGCCAACGCTCCCGCCGCGAGCGGCCTCATCGATCGCTGTCGATGCGATCGAGCCGCGCGCCGCTGCCTCAGCCGCTGTCGGCCGATCCGCTGAACCTGCCATTCCGCTGCTCTTCCTCGAAGGTTGTCCTGCCGGGCGCTTCGGACCGGTCGACAGGGGTCTGTAGAAGAAGGGCCGGCAGCATTCGCTGCCGACCCCCACGCTCTCACTTCCAGTCAGGACGCTTGATGCGTTCGTGCTCGGTCAGGTGCGGATAGCGCTCCGCATATCCTTCCTTCACGAATCGCCCGGAAACCGAGCTCCGGTGCGCTTCCTGGATCGGGACCTTCTTCGACATGCTACTACTCCATTTGGCTTCCCGCCTGCGTACAGGTGGGAAGCGGGGAGCAGCCCTTAACTTGTGTACAAGCCGAGCCGTGCTATGCCGCACGGGTGTATGCCTCTGGCTGTACGCACTCCCGTCCGGGGGCTGCGTTCCGTACGAGGATTCCTGCGGGCGCGGCTTTCGGGTCGCGCCCGATTTCTTCATAGCAACTCCTTGTGCGCGCTGAGCCGCCCGTGGGCCTGGATCAACCCAGCCGCCTTGTAGCGCTCAAGATACTCCTCGGAGCTGGGGCTCGACCGGGTCATGGCGGCGCGGTGGCGCTTGCAGGCGGCCACCGCCCGGCTCGGATGCAGGTCGATGATGTTGACGATGAAGTCGTCGGGATGGACGACCTCCATCTTGAATGGTGCGACCTTCTCGGCGGGGAAGTGCTTCAGGTTGGCGGTGATCACGCCGTGGCACCGGCCGACGATGGCTGCGGCAAGCACGTGGCGGTCGGCTTGGTCAGGCAGGTCCAGGACGTCGGCGATCGCCTCGTAGCCGGTGATCTCGGCATCGGCGAACTGCTCGGTCATGATGGCCTGCATTTCGTCGAGCTTGGCATCGGTGATGTCGCCATGACGGCGCTGCACGCTGCGGCGCCATTCGGCAAGAATGTCCGGCGACCAGGCCGGCCGATACAGGCGCTCCTCTGCGAACCATAGCATCGCCCCGCGCAAGAAGGCGGGATGAAGTACGTTCGCGTCGAGCAGCGCAAGGTATCTGCCGATCAGCATGCCTAGTCCCTGGTCCCGACCTGCTCGTCGTCATAAAGGCCGAGCTCCTCGTCGAGGGCGACCATGCGGCCGAGCGCCTGGCGGCGAGAGAAGATCGTCTTGTCGCGATAGGCGAGCACAGCCTTGGCCGGGAGCTTCCGGTGCGTGCCGACCATGCGATACGGCAGCTCCTCGCGCTCGAGAAGCTTGATCAGGTGCGGCCGCGAGATGTTGAGCAAGTCGGCAGCCTGCTGCGTGGTCAGCTCAGCGGTGACCGGCACGACGGCAACGGCGTTGCCATTGCCCATCTCGACGAGCATGTTGACGATGACCCTGAAGATATTGGCCGGCAGGCTAATCGGCTCAGCCGGCTCGGTCGTCTCGCCGTCTTCCCGGCGCGCGACGAAACTGAGCGGGCGATTGCCTCGGTTAAGCTGCGAGAGCTGGCGCGCGGCAATCCGGGCCGCATCGATCTCCTCGACACTCGGCTCGTGAACCTCTTCCAGGTTGATGGCTAGTGCGGACATATCTGCTCACTCCCAAGGACAAATTGATATAACCAATAAACGAAACAAACGCAATATCCGCAGCAAACGAAATGCTGTCTCCCAAGTTAGTGTAAATCCGGCCTGGCTCTGCTAAAGCGATATCGGGCCTCAGGAGCTCAACCCCTCGGCGGCGCGACAAAACAGGGGATCGCTAGCATAGACCTGAACGATCGCGTTCCGCCGTATACCTCTGCGGCACAGAGGCGCAGCGAGCCCACGCCGGCCGCTTTCGAGAGGTCGTATTGCGGCGTCGATCGCGCGGCCGCAGCGTAGATCGGAGCGCAGACGCGGCGCTGAGGGACCTTAAGGCAGTTCCGTCAGCTCACCGCCCTCGCTCTCACATAGTCAGGTCCGTCGCTGCCTGATTAGACGGCAGCTTTGCGGACGATCTCTCAGCCGGCCGAGTGACCGCACTTGCCGCCCGATCGGAAATCAGCTGGCGGTTTAATGAACGGCTTGGAAGGGCGCCTAGCAGAAGCAGGGTGGCGGCCGACCGGATTGGCTTGGAGGGCGCTCCTCTGACAACCAACAGAACCGCTGGAGACTTCTATATCTTGAGGAGAGGTATACGGATTAGATTAGCGATCTTCGGCTCGCGGTATCAGCTCTGAATATGTACAATGTTACTAGGACGGCATGATCATGGTAGACACGGACAATTTCACAGGGGCTGAGCAGCATAGGCAAAGGCTGCTCACGCTTGAGCATGCTGAAGAGTCTCACTGGCAACGTTCGCTCCAAGACGAACGAAACTTTCCGTCAGATCGCACGGGAGTTTACCCCAGCCCTGAGGCCGAAAGCCTTCCTCTGAGCGACAAGACTCCACGGAGTCCTTGGCTTGTTCTTCTCCTTCTTGTTAGTTTCATCACGATTTGGGCGCTAGCTTTGTCAAACTGAGATCTGTCAATCAGTTCCGATCCTTGTTTGAGGTGAACCCTCTTGTTGCTGATTTGTGCTCGTCACGGCGAGTATCGCGCTCAGAACCAACGAGGTGAGCCCCTTCTTCCTTTGCGCGTGCGACCTCGTCTTCTAAGGCTACGGCAGCTTCCCGGATACTCCGCGTGTCCAAATTCGGAACCTGAATTGGAGTAAAAGCACCGTTCTGTCGTACATCGTCCGCCCCCTCAATCGAGGGTTGTGAAATCCCGTCGGGCACCGGCGAAGCAAGGCGAAGCTCTACATTCTCGCGCATCCGCTGTCCCGCTTGCTCCACATACTTCCGTAGCAGCTGATTGCGTTCGCCGGCGACCGCAACATCATCGCTGTGCCAGTGGCCCGCATTGGCTGGGTCGAACTCCCGATAGACCAGAGGAGTATTGGCAATTTCGGCTCGTGCGAAGTCCAGGAAGGCGTCGCTCGTGTTGAGCGTGCCAACGCTTCCCTCCCCTTCCCTAGACGACCAGCTTGCCTCCAGCCGCCGGGCCTCTTCAAAAAAGCGCCTCGCCTCGCGACTGTAGCTCTGAGCGTCCGTCACGCTCGAACTTATGCCGGAAGCACTGCTGGCGATGTCCGATCGAGAGCTTGTCGCAATCGAACGCTCGAAGGCGCCTCTGCTGTCCGACCACTCGCGACTAACGGACCATTGCTCCAGCGCGTCTTGCAGCCTTGCGGCCTCGCGCGACTGCGAAATGGACTCGCTATCCGTCGTTCTTCGAGAAATCCCTGCAGTTCCACTTGCGGAAAAACTTCCAGACAGGGCTGCCCCTCCCACTGAAGCTCGACCACCGAGGCTAGCCGAGCCGCTGACGAACTTCTCGATTGCAAGTGCGTCCGCGACATCTTCCCTCAGCCCAAAACGCGATTGGAGCATTCGAGAGGCCTGATCGACATCACGGAAGCTGCTGGAGATGGCCGCACGCGCGTCAGTGCCATAGCTGTTCGCGACCGACTGATCGGTGGTGATTGCGCGCCTCAGTTCTTGGAAACGGCTTACAGCGTTGCTGATGCTCTCGCTCGCCTGGTTGGACAGCGTCTCGCCGCGGGTGCGGGTCTCGCTTGCAACCCGGGCGGCCTCAGTGGCCACCGATTGCGTCACCTGCGGCGCGAAGGGCAGCTTGGAAACGGGGACATCGAGCGTGCTGTTGGCGGGGAAGGTCGTCGTCGCTGTGCCGGTCTCATTGAAGCCGCGGGTCTGCGCCGCACCGAATGTGAAGCTCGGCGCCTGGCTCCATTGGTCGTGCTGGCGGGTCTGCACCGTCTGATTGTCGAAGCTGACATTGCCGACGCCGATGTTGCCCGTCGAGGCCTCGCGCGCCGCCTCTTCCGCGGCGTTTTGCGAGGGATTGAGATAGCTGGTGGCGTGGCTGGAGATGGCCATGGCGCCCTTGGCGATGCCGCCGGCCAGAAACGGTATGGAGGCCACGAGATAGCCGGCGAGCAGGCCGATATCGTCGTTGACGTCCCGCATGCCCGTGAAGCTCGCTAGCGTGAGCCCGTTCGAGCCGCCGGCGGCCGCCAGCTCCCCGGCCCCTTTCAGCATCAAGATCATATGCAGGACCACGTAGAGCGGACCCCAGGCTGCCAGGTAGAAGAAGCCCGTCAGATAGCCTTTCAGCGCGACGGGACCGCTCTTCGGCATCAGGAAGAGCGGGAAGAGCACCGGAAACAGGGCATAAAATACGACCGTCAGGACGATGTTGAGGATCGGCACCCACTTCATGGCCGAGTGTGCGATCGAGCCATAGGTTCTGCGCGTCTGGATCTCGGCCCGGGTCTGGGCATAGACATCGACCTGGCCGGTGCCGGACGCGCCCGCCATTCCGTGCATCGCCTGCCCCATCGCGTTGACCACAAGGCTTTGCTTGAGGATGTCGCTGGCGGACGCCGAGATGCCCGTCAAATAGCGATAAGCGACCGGCAGATCGGCAAAGAGCTTCGCCTTGGCCAGCTCGGCGCTCTGCTTGGGATAGAGCTGCCGGCCGAAGACCCGGCCGAGATCGTCCGTCATCGCCGTCCATTGGCTGCTCAGCCGCGCATAAGCATCCCGGCAGGTCTCGATCGTCGAGCTGACCTGGCCTGAGCCGTCTCGCGTCAGAAAGCGTTGTGCGCGGGCCTGGCTGCCCGGTCCGATCACCGTCCAGATGTCGTTCGCGTTGGCGAGCGTCTCCATGGACGTGCGGCCGAGCAGCACATCATAGAAGACGCACTGACGGAAATGCTCGTCCAGATTGGCCGCGAACTCGGGATCGCGGATGCGCAGCGACTGGGTCGCCTCGAAAAGACGCGACCCGTAAATCATGCCGTTCCGGCTATAATTGAGGTCGCCCGGAAGGCCGAAGACCAGCTCGGACGAGCGCACCAGATAGTCGCCGACCTGGCTGGTGAAGCTCGCCATTAGCGCCAGGCCCATCGGCACATTGGCGACCTGCGCCGGCGCAAGCCCGGGATTGATGCGGTCGGTGACGTGCACGTCCATGCGCGGCACCATCAGCACCATGTACATGAGCGTCGCCTGCAGGAACCAGTTCAGCCAGGCGCGCCAGTCTGCATTGAACGCGACGATCAGCACCGCATAGCCGAGCCCCATCACCATCACGACCTGGATGAGGCTCTTATACCCGCCCGACCCGGTCCAGGCGGCGACCGCGTTTAACACGTTGACGACATATTCGCCGCCGCCGACCGTGAAGAGCTCGACTGTGCTCATGGGCTATCGTCCGCTCGAAGAGCATCGCCCGTCGGTCGCGGCCCTGCGGCCGCGCCGGCCGGGCGAAGCCATCAGTTCAATCCGCGATTGTTGACGGCTCGCGACCAGTCGAGTGAGGCCGCCATGCCGGGGCTCATCGAGGCCGCGAGCACATTTTCCAGGAACTGCGTCTTCTGGATGATCTGCATGATCGCGGTCACCCGCGCCTGGGTCGTCTGCTGCCGATCGGCGAGTGCAGTTCGCGCAACATTGATCTGCGCCGTCCATTGGGCGAGCTTCGCTTCATCGGCCGCGATAAAGCTCGCCTTGGACTTGCCGACTTCGCTGACCAGCTGGTCGAGAATGGCGTGGAGCAGGTCAATGGACGCGATCTCGGCCAGGGTCGCGCGGTCATCTGCCGACAGCCCGCGGGCATAGGCAGCCTGCACGGTCAGGATTTTGTAAAGCGGGATGGAGGCGAGCTGAAGCAGCTCCTTCTGCTCGGCCGTGATCGCCGTGTCCGCGCGGATGGCCGCCACCATGCCGTCGATCAGCGCCGTCACGCGCGGCCGGATGGCTTTCGCCTGCGGCACGCTCAGGGACGTCAGCGTCGGCGACAGGCACTTGTCCTCCGAGTCGCAGCGATACACCTGCACCTGTCCGGCGCTGGCGCCATCGAGGAGCGCGGTAACGAGTGTCGACGAGGTGTCGCCCGCGATCGGCTGGAAGCGTCCGGGATCGCTGTCGGTCGGCGGCACGTAGATGATCGTGCCGACCATGGTCATGACATATTCGGCGAGCTCTCGGTCGAAGCTGCCGCCGGCGTTGAAGAACCTGGAGGCTTTCAGCACCGTCCAGGTATAGTTGCGAGGGACGGCCGAGTTGACCGCATCCCATTTCGCCGGATCGCCCCGGCCAAGCGTGGACGCCCGCTCGCCGCGATTGCCGCAGCCATGCTTGGCGGCGGCATAGTCCGAGAAGATGCCCTCCGAGTTGCCGATCGCCTCGCAGATCGCCTTGTCGGCCAGATCGCCCTTAGGCCAAAGTGAGCCCACCAGCCCTTGCGCCGTCTCGCAGCTCGAGATGTTCAAAGAGTTCATCATCTGCGCCTTTTGCGCAAACTCATCCATGACCTTCGAACATTCCGGGCAGACGGTGTCGATCGCAAGCTTGAAGGCGAAGCCGACCGCATTGTTCGCGACCGCCTTCAGCATGGCGACGATCTCCGCGGCGTTGATGAAGGAAAAGGACCCGGCAAACAGGTCGATGCCGCCACAGCCCGCACGGGCGGACGGCAACTGAAGGTTCACGAGATTGGTCGTCTTCTGGGGAAAGCGGGTCCAGACATTGCCAAGGCTGTAATAGCCCGCCGATTGCCCCTGAAAGGCGCTCGGGCCGGTCACATTGGCGGCACCGCCGGCATCGCGCATGAAGTCGTCCATCGCGCTCGCCACGCTCGCCTGGGCTGTCGCAGGCGGCGTGACGACCGGGAGCAGGCTCGCAAGAGCGATTGCGGCACGGAGCCGCGGTCGACGACCGCGTTTCCGGCGCGACTCGGGAGTCGCTGGCTTGGGGGTGTGGCTCTCGTCCACCACTTGGGCGCGCTTAATAGTCACTGCCGGCCTCTCGCTGCGTGAGGAGAAAGATGCGGTCCATCAGCTCGTCGGCGGCGATGATGCCGTAGCCGATCGGGATGGCTTTTTTGGTCTGGCTGTCGAACAGCACTACGGCAGGGGTGATCCGGGCGGTCAGGCCCATAGCCGCGCGCTGGTTGGTCTCGACCGTATAGCGAGGAAAGGTCTCCGATGGGCCGCCATCGGTCGAGATGGCGCGCACCGTCAGGCGGTGCGTGTCCGCCACCGCCTTCACGATCGGCGACATGACGCGGCAGGCGCCGCAATCCTGCGCAAAGAAGTAGAACAGGCCGTAGCGCGTGCCGAGCTGGTCCAGCGCCCGCGCCCGCTCGCCCTTGCGCTGGTCGAGCCATTGCTGCTTCGCGACCGTCCCCACCGGCCGCTCGAGCGTATAATCGAGCTCGGGCGTCTGCCAGATCGCGCGCTGCCAGACATCGCCGAACAGGCTTGCCCGGTCGAGCTGCGCGCGCTGGAAGCGGATATAGGCGGTGACGTTAGCAGGCGTCGGATCGAGGATCGCCCTCGCCTTCAGCTCCCGCAGCTCCGCAGTGATGGCCTCGAGCTGCTCGACCGCTTTCGCCTGCGCTTCGGCAACCTTGGCAGGCGGCGCCTCCGGCCGTTCGCAGTAGAACCAGGTGCCGAGCCGGCGCTCGCGGCAGTAAAAGGCATCGCCCTGCTGGCCGTTCGCTTGAGCGGTCCGCCCGGCTTCGCCCTGTTGGATTGGCACCACCTCCGCGGCCAGCATGGCGAGGAGCAGCAACACCGTCATTTGCGAGGTCCGTTCAGGGCATAGAAGTCTTCGATCTTCTGCTGGATCTCGGCGACGGTGCTCAGCTCGTCCGGGAGCTTCGCCGCGTCCTGGAACTCGGCGAAGATCTCGGAGAAATCCATGCGGCTGAGATCAAGCCGGGCGAACTCATCGATGGTAAAGCCGCGGCAGGTCTCGCGCTTGGGCTTGTCCCAGCCAAGACCCAGCTGCGGCCGACCCTGCTCCTGGAGGATGCGGCTCAGCTTCGACTCGAAACAGCAATAGGCCTTACGCTTGGTCACGCAGACGCCGAGCACACTGTCCGAACAATAGCTGCCCACATAGGAGCACAGGCCTTGTGCGTCCCGCTGGTGGAGGAGGATCTCCTCGCGGCTGCAGCCGAGCACCACCAGCAGCTGACCATAGGGGATCAGGGGAAAGGCCTTGCCGGCGCAGCAGTTGAGAAGGCCGAACACGGCCTTCTTGCAGGTCTGGCGCTCGCCCTTGAACAGGCTCAATGTGCTCTCGTCGAACTCGAGCCCCGCTTGCTTGGCCGCGTTCAAGGCAATCGCCGCCTGGCCGAACTCGGCATTGGCTTGGCGGTCGATCGTCTCACACTCACCGCCGATGCAGTAGATATCGCCGTCGCAAATATACTGCCTGGTGGCTTCCCGATCTGGAAGCGGGCAGCGGTAGACACGCTCCCAGGTCGGACAGGGGTCTTCCTCGGTCAGGCACTCCTGGCGAACGAAGCTGCAGGCGCGATTGGCTTCCAGCTCCCCGCAATCCTGCGCCGCGCCTTTTCGATTGCATTCAAAGGTTCGCGACCAGGCCCAGCATGGCCGGGTGACAGCGACACCGTCGATGACGCGGGTGACCGGATCGCTGGAGGTGCAGGTCTCGGGCGACCCGGTGCAGGCGGCGTCGCCTGCGAGCCCGGCGCATGCACTCTCGTCGCGCGCTTCGTTGAGGGCCACGCTCTGTTCCGTGCCCAGCAGCGTGCCACCGGGAGCCTGGCCGGCGCACAGAAGTTCGGACACCGGTTCGCCAGGCTCGGTGCAGTTCTGCGGCGTGCCCTGCAGGCAGCGCCCCGGATGCGTGCCCGTCAGCTCGCAGCCGGCCGGATAGATCAGACTGCAATCGTCGACCCCGTTCCGCTCCCAATCAAAGTCGCTGCACCAATAGCGGTAGCGTGTGGTGCGCGTGACGCTCACATTGAGAGGAATGGTGCAGCTCTCGACCGACTGGGACAGCGCGACGCCGCTGTTACAGGTGGCTTCATAGAAGCCAGCGCCGCTCACCGATGGCGGCAGCTCGCGACAGCTTCCCTGGCCGCCGTCAATCCCCATGCCCGTGACGAAGGTCGCGGGCTCATCGGAGATGGCCTGCGACCGTGCAATCGTCGCCTCGATGTCGATGGGCGCAATCCGCGGCCGGTTGCCGATCGACGAGCGCACCGCGCGATAGCCCTCGTTCGTTGCGGCGGCGGCCGCCGACTGGGCGCCTATGGCGTCAGGGTTGTCGAACAGTGACGATTGCGGCGCCGTGTTCGAGAAGTGCGGCACGGCGTCGGCGGTGGGGGCCGTGCGCGCAGCCGCCTGCGCTTTGCCGGCGATCGCGTTCGCAAAGCTCTTGCCATCCGCCTTGGCGGCACCGGGGGTTTGGCTCGCCGCAATCGTCTCGATCCCGCCCATCAGCCCGAGGACGATCACGAGGATGATCAGGAGATGGCGCGGGATCATGGGCGCCTCCTCACGCGATCGGCATAAATGCGGGCCACATCCGCGGCGGGGCCATCGCCTCCGGCGAGAGTCGTCAGGACATAATCGAGCGTCAGGTTGCCAGCGATCCGATCATGCGGCGGCAGGGCGGTTCGGCAGTTGAAGCCGTCGCACAGATCGAATCCGGTCGTGGTCACGACATAGGTGGGAACGACCTGGACGTTGAACGCTCGGAACAGGCGCGGGTCGATTCCGATGCTCGCATTAGGTGTGCCCTCGGGCATCAGCGTCGCGATGCCCGCAGTAAACCGCCTGGCGCTGTTCGCGGGGAAACCCCTGAAGACGATGACGCCGCCCACGCGGCTCACATCCGCGATCATCTGACGGAGCGCCGGCTGCGGCATGGAGAGGCTTGCAAAGGCGATCAGGCGCGGCAGGTCCTGCGCGTCGCTCTCCGCCCGGGCGCCTGCGCTCGCCACCATCGCATCGAAGTCGAAGGAACCCGAAGGGGCAGACGATCGCGCCTCGCCGCTCAGCTTAGCCTGACCGGCCCGAGCCTGCGCCGCGAGTTCGGCGGCTTCCGCCTTGAAGCGATCGCCGCGGCGCGCGATTGTCTCCTCGAACTGTGCCGCTGCGCCGGGATCGAGCCGGGCACGCTCGCGCACACGCTCGAGGTCCAAGCCATCCACCGTCTGCGCGCCAAGCCCGGTGCCCAGCGCCAGCACGGCCCCGATCGTCGCCGCGACACCGGTCACGATCAATGTCACCGCACGCATCACAGCACGCAGCAATTGCGTTTGCGCCAGACCAGATAGCCCATATCCTCTCCGATCGCGGGATAGACCTGGCCGGCCGACATGAAGGTGGTGGACGCCCCGATCGGCGCGCAGGCGTACCGGCCGCCAGTCTGGGGATTTGGATTGGTCGCCTGGAAACGGTATTGCTGCTTGCGCATCACCGGCATCAGATATTTGCCGCACAGGCCCTTCGAGCCCATGGTCCCCCAGGCGACGAGCTCGCGGTGCAGCTTGTAGGCAAAGCGGGCAAGCGCGAGCCGGCTCGCCTGCACATGGCCGATCGACGCCGCGATGTTGCCATTGAGCGGGTACATGATGCCCTGACAGCCGGCGCACCAGAAAAGCGGGTCGGTCGGCAGGCGCGTGGTGGCGGCGACACAGTCGGCGGCGCAGGCGGCGAGCGCCAGCGGATTGGCGAACAGAACGGCTTCCGGGTTGATCAACGCGGTAAGCTCGGAATCCTGCCAGAGCGGATCGATCTCGGTGATATAGAGAATGTCGATCGAGCCGCTCTCGAGGCACAGAAAGTCGGTGACGATCTCGAGCCAGTAGATCAGCGGATAGGCGTACCAATGGACGTGCCAGCCGCTCGTATTCTGGGCCTTGCCGCCCACTGCGCTCGGGCCGGCGATCGTCTTGAAGCCGATGTCGAACCCCGGATCGAGCTTCATCCCGCCCAGATTGACAAAGCACCAGGGCTTCATGCTGACGTCGGCCAGCCGGACCGGTTCCCAGAACCCCATGGCGATGCCGAGCCTCAATCCGCACGCGCAGACCGGCAGGTCGGGGTTGTCGGTGTCGGGGCGACCGGCCAGCGACGGCCAGATGTTCAAGCCACCGACCGACATCGGGAAGAGGCAGCTCCAGCAGATGTCGGTGATCGGATTAACGAAGCGCCCTGTGCAGCGGCCCGGGGTCCCCGCGGCGCGCGCACTGCTTTCAGCGGCGAAGACTGCAATGACACACAGCGCCGCCATGAAGGCCAGGCGCAAGCGCCGCCGCCGGCCGAGCCTCGCTTGCAGCGCCTGTTCAAGCCATTGCCGGTTCCGCACAGGCCCGCTCATCTTTGCGCTCTTGGGCGAGGCACGAACTCCGTGATCCGGAGCGTGCGGCCCTGTTGCTCGACCAGAGCCGGCACGGCCCGAATGCCGAAGTGGCGGGTGAGCGTTCCGGCCTGGTCGAAATAGACGCGGCGCTGATCAGTCTTCATCAGGTCGAACGGGGATCCGCCGACCAGGATCAGCTTGGCGGTAAGCGACGTCGTGTGCCGCCGAGCCCAGGCGACCTGCGCCGCGTCATCCCCATCGAGAAACAGGAGCTTCTGGCGCAAGGGCACCGTGTCGAGGGGATTGACCCTCGTGCCGGCACGCACGACCACGCGTCCGCGGGCGTCGGCCAGGTCCTTCGAGACGGTGATGGTCGGATCGACGATCCACTGCCTGGCCGCGCTGGCGGTCACGATCCCCTGCACCCTGGCCGGTCGCCGCACGCGCGCGGCCGTGCGCTCCGCGAGCTGTCGATTGGCACGATCGAGCGCGCCCGAGGCCTGCATCGACACGAGCCGATCCCGGATGACCCTCAGCAGGTCCGCCTCGATGACGGGGAAAACGGCGCCGTGCTGGCCATAGTCGCGGGCAGCAGCCGCAACGCTCAGGCTCGCGAGGACCAGTGCCGTGGCAGAGGCGACCCCTCTCACAGGATCGCCCTCCCAACGCCCAGGATCTGGTGACGGCAAACCCAGCCAATCGCCGCATAGCGGCTGTCGAAGCTGTCCGGATGAGGCGTGCCGACAAAGAAGCAGCCGGGCGGGAGAACGCCCGTTGGCCCAAGCGCGAGCGGTTCGCCCCGGCGGCTTGCGGCTTTCGCCGTCGCGACTGGCCTGCCGCCGATCACAAAGGTACGGTCGACCGCGGTGATCCGGTCGCCTGGCGCGCCGATCACGATCTTGCCAAAGGGGTGCCGGTCGCGCCCAAAGTGACGGACGAGCAGAGCGCTTTCGGGCGGCATGAAGAAGATGATGTCGCCGCGCTCAGGTGACTTCCTGCGATCCAGGACAAACGCCCAGTTCGGCAGGCTCGTCGTCGCATTGATGAGCAGCGCGTGATCATCCCGCCAGTTCGCAAGCGCCCCCAAACCCATGGCAACCAGGGACAGGACGCCCGCGAGGCCGATCCGCGCCAGACGCGGCGAGCCGATCGTGTCAGCGAGGCGCACGGATCACCTCCTGCTCCACCGTTCGGCGCACCTGGGCCGTTCGGTCCGGTACGCCCTGTCCGAGCACCGATTCCCGAACGAGCACCACCGCGCCGTCGCGCTCCAGAGCAGCCACCGCCCGATCGAGGCTGGCGAGGTAGGCGCGCACGCGCGCCGCAGCCTGTTCGGGCGAGTCCGCTCGCCTGCTTTCGGCAGCGATAAAGTCGCTCACGAGGCCGGTAAGGCTGACCGACACGATCTGCCTGCCTTCAAGCGCCAGGATCGCCCGCGTGGCCCAAACGCCCCAGACCGTGTTGGCAAGACACAGGGCGATCATGGCTATCCGGGCGGGGGCCCGACCGGCGATGGTCCAGCGGGAGCTCATCAGCTCAGCCAGGTGAGGTGCCCCGGCTGAGACCTGCCCGCACGCGGGCAATCAGCCGCGGCACGCGCACCAGCACGACCAGAGTGACAATGCCGGCAAACAGGCCGGCGGCGTCGCGCTCGAATACGGATCGTGCCGCGGCGTCCGCCGAGAGATAATGGACGCTTAAGTTCTCGAGATGGCTGAACAGCACCTCGCCATCGCCGCCGCTCGCGGCAAGCGCGATGGCGAGTATGGTGCCGAGCGAAACCAGGAGCGTGGCGCCCGACCAGAGCGTGAGCATCAGCGCTACGAAGCAGCTATCTGCGAGAAGCTGGCGAAAGCGGGCAGCCGCCTTGCTCATGCCCGCTTCCCCTGTGCTGAGGCCCGCGCAATCGCGTCGGCGATGCTCATTCCACCTGACACCGCATGCTCAATCGCGGCATAGGTTTCGGGCGAGGACGAGAAGAGCGTGGCGGAATAGGGGTCGAGGACAAGGCGGCCGAGCGCCTGCACCTCGGGTCCACGAATGAACACTTCCGAATATTCGTTTCCGGAGCGCTTCAGGGATCGGATCAGGCTTTCCGTCCGGTCGTCCATCTGCAGGCGATCCGACTTTCTCAGATCGGCGATGGTCTCGGGCTTCTGCTGGAGGATCAGCATCCAGTCGCTGTTCTCGAGCGCCGCTGTGGCTCCATCCGACTTGTAGAAGTCGTTCAAGGATTGGGTCGCGGTCGCGATGGCGCCGCCATATTTGCGCGCCGTGCGCGCATAGGTCTCGACGAACTCGGACATCGAGCCGCCCCGCAGCATCGACCAGGCCTCGTCGATCAGCAGCAGCTTCTTGGTCGATCGCGGTGTGCGTGTCATCGCCTGGCTCGTCATGAACATGATGGCGGTGAGCACGACCGATCGGAGCTCCTCGCGCGTCGCGAGATCCGACATTTCGAAGACGGTAAAATCCGCCTCCAGCCTCAGCGTGGCCTCGCCGTTGAAGAATCCGCCATAGGTGCCACCCGACCGGAACGGGCCGAGCGCAATGGCGAGATTACGCGCGTCCTCATTTCCGGTGGCGTCGAGCGCTTCGGCGACAGCGTCGACCGACCCTGTCCCCCTCTCGACTTCCCACACCCGGTTCACGGCCTGGTCGATCAGGCCGCGCTCGGTATCTGTCAGCCTGTCCGTATAGCGCGCCATCTGTCCAACGATGCTTTTCAGCATCGCCATGCAGTCGAGCCGATAATCATCGTCCCCATCGACGCGGTCGGCATCGATCATCGAAAAGGGGTTGAGGCAGAAGCCGGACCCGAGCGTGAACTCGACAAAGGCGCCGCCCTGCAGGCGACAGCTGTTCATGAAGCTCCGGCCATCGTCGATCACGACAACCTTGGCGCCCGCCCCGCACAGGGCCGTGCACATCTCCTGCAGGAGCACCGATTTGCCCGACCCCGACTTGCCGAGGATCGCGACATTGTGATTGCCGGCGCTGTTCTCGAAGGGCGACCAGAAGAAGGGCTGCCCGCGGCGCCCCAGCAGGATGAGGTGCGGCACATTGCTGCCCAGATACTCGCCCTGGAGAGGCGCAATGTTCGCAGCCGTGGTCGAGAGCAGGGTCCGCATGCGCCGGCACCGCTCCAGATCGGCGCCGAGCCCGTCACCCAGCGTCATCGGCATCGCCGCGAGCAGCCCCTGGACCTGGAGAAAGCGCTCGCAGGCGAGATCCCAGCCGGCGGCCTTGTAGAGCGACTTGATGGTCCGCTCATGCGCGTCCCCCAAGCCGTCAGGCGAGAAGCTCGTCACCCCGAAAAAGGCGCGGACCAGCCGCCGGCCCTCCTGCATCTGGGCCTGGACCTCGCGCCACTCCGCCGCCTGCTCGGCCAGACGCGGCACATAGCGCGCCGAACGACCTTCGCTGAGCGAGGTTGAACGCAGAAACTTCAATCCCGCGCGCGCAGTCGCCGCCTCCTGGTCGGGATAGACGAGGCACAAACATGTGGCGGCCGGACAAGGAAAGCGCAGCTTGTCCGTGAACAGGTCGCCGATCAGCCGGGCCGTGTCCCAGGGCGCCCAGCGCTGGGGCATGTTACGGACACCATAGTGGCGGACGTCGAAGCGGTCAGGATAGACTTCACCGATCTCCGGCGCGCCTTCGTTGGTCCGGCCCGTCGGCCGGAAGCGCTCGGTGCGGAGCTTGAGCCGGTTCTCCTCGACGACGATCTCGATGTCACGCCGGATGGCCTGGTCGGCGATGGGATCGAGCGGATTATAGTCGATCGCATCATCGCCGCTCGCCGTGGTCGGCGAGGTCAGCTCGTCAAGAAATGCGATCAGCTCGACGGGGCCCATATCGGCGGCGGGCACATCGAGCGAGCGGAGCACGCCCGCCATATTCTCGCGGACGGCGGCCAGCTCTTCGCGCGAGACCGGGCTTGAGGTCGGCAGGGTTACGGACACGAGCAGCTGGTGATGGCGGGCGTGAAAGGGCGCGGTTGCCGATCCGCTCGACCAGACGAGGTCGTAGAGAGCGTCTGCCCGGCGGCGGGCGATCGCCTCATAGACACCGCCTCTCGCATAGCGCGGCGCAAACCAGGGGGCGATGTTGCGCCCGATCCTTGGGCTCGCCCAATGGACGATCTGCACGCAGGCGCCCGCTGGCAAGCCTTCCGAGAAGAACTGGCCGATCAGCTCGCCCGTGCGCTCGTCGGCGCCGACCAGCGGCGCGACGTTCAGCACGAAGCCGGTCGAGCGGGCGTTCAGGTAGAGGCGGGTCGCTGGCTCATAGACCCGGTACGGCAGGAAGCTCGACAGCATGTCGAGGCCGATCACCGGTCGCGCGCGCTCCGCGGCTTCCGCATCGCCGAACAACCCTTCCGAGACAGTCCGGACCAGCTGGGCGACCGAGAAGCTCATCGCGGCTCTCCCGTGGCGGGCGTCACCGTCAGGAACTCGCTCAGATCGAGCGCGTCGGCTCGCGGCTGACTGGTCGCACCGTTCGGGACCGGCTGGCTTGGTTGCGGCTCGCTCTCAGGCCTGTGCGATTTTGCCCCCGGCACGACCTGCGGGATGCGGGCTCGCCGCGGTGCTCGCGGCACTGCGACCGCCCTTTCCCCGATCCGGTGCCCCGCGCGCGCCGCATCCAAGGCTGCCTGGCCAGGAACGTCCGCAGGGTGCCCGGTTGAGATGGGGTGAGGGGCTTGAGCGGGGAGCGACTCAAGCCCCTCGATCGCCGGAGCGGATGCTCCGGCGACGGCCTCGCGCAGGGAGGAAGGGGCGGGACTGCGCGAGAAGCGAGCATGGGGATTGGGCGAGATCGCCCAAGCGGGTCCTTCGACCACGGCATGCGCGACCGCCTCCTCGTGGAGGACTCCGCGCGCGTCGATAAAGGCTGGAAAGTGGATGGTGACTGTCCGCTCTCCCGTGCGCGCCGGCCGGGGTACACCGCTGCCGGACGATCGGGGCCGGGTCAGCGTGTCGGCCCTCGCCTCGGCCGCGGCCACCGTCGCGTCGATGGCGGAGGTCGGCGCGCAGCTGCCCTCGGGCGCACGGCAGTCGAAGCTGCCTTTGACTGTGCTGCCAAGCGTCGCGCATCCGGCCAGGAGCGAGGAGGCGGCGGCGATCAGGAGACGGCGCCGGGTCATGCCACGCCTCCGACAAGAAACGCGCGCAGCGCCTTGGCGGGGCGGTAGCCCTGCAGCACTGCGCCGTCCGCGCGGATGATCACCGGCGTGCCGGTCAACCCGTGGCGCTTCGCGAAGGTCTCGTTGGCGTCCAGTCCGGAGGTGTCGCAGGCCCGCGGTGCGGGGATCTCCCGCTGCTCATAGGCCGCGTGCAGCGCCCGGACCGGGTCGGCAGCGCACAGGACCCGCTCGGCCGCAGCCCGGCTTGCCTCGCCGAAGATCGAGATCGGCCGCTCTTCGACCCTTGCGCCGATCGCCTGGAGCTCGGCGGTGAGGCGCTTGCAATAGCCGCACGCGAAATCGCTCAGCACCACGGCCTTGGGCCCGCCGCGCGGCCCCCAGCGGATCGCGCCGCCTGTGGGCAGTTCCGACAGATCGACACGCGGCGACCTCCGCACCGGCGCCTCTTGGGAGTCCGCACTTGCCTGACGCCGCGCTCCACCAGCGGCCAGCAGGTCGGGATTGAGCGCGAGGAGCCGCGTCGCGGTCAGGTCGGCGCGCGTCTCCATGTCATAGACGCGGCCGATGACCAGATAGCGGGCAGTCCGGTCGGTGTAGAAGAGCGTGGTGCCCGCAACCACCTCGCACAGCCCACCCAGGCCGTCACAGGCGACCGTGTTGATCCTGGTGCGCGGCAGCCGTGCCTTGAGCGCCGCGAGCACCTGCCCAGGCATGGCTTGCGTGGCGGTTCCATGCTGGGCAGCGATGCGATTGCTGACGCTACCGGCGGCCATGCCGGCGCCGAGCGAGCCAAGGGCCAGTACGCTCCAGAAGAGCGCGCCCTGCGCACGGGAAAGGCGCGTGCGTCCCCGCGCAACCTGATGGGTCCAGCTCATTGGGTGTTCCTCACAAAGACGCCGTCCAGAAAGACGATCTCGACATCGATGCCGGTCGGCATCTCGATGACGGGCTGATATTGTTCGGCGCGCTCAATCAGATATTTGGAGACGGTGTCGGCGGCCTCTCCGACCCCCTGGCCGAAGCCGCCCTCGGCCACCTCGCCGGCCGACAAGGTGCGGCGGCGGCCATCCGAAGCCGCCCCCAGCCCCTGGAACAGGCTGTTGGCATTGGCGGAGAAGCCCCGCCCAAATCCGCCCACCACGCCCGCGAGCAGCGCCTGGGTGACGAGGCTCCCTTCGCGGCTAACCACCCGGCCGCGGACGCCCGTCTTGCCGGCGAAGCTGATGAAGCCCTTGACCTCGCTCACAGCGACGCGGCCACCCGGCTGGTCGCATGTCATCTTCTGCAGTTTGACATAGACCTTCTCGGCCGAGAGATCGCCCCGGGCCGCTCCGTTCACGACACAGCCTTTGATGTTCGTCTCAAGCAGCTTGCCGTCCTGGATGACGGATCGCGCCGGCCCGGTGATCCGGAGGACGACAGGAAGCGGATCGGTCTGGCTCGCGACGCCTGCAGAGGCGTCAACGCCAACGATCACGCGCGCCGGCGCATAGGAATTGGGCGGCAGATAGTCCGGGCTGTCCTCGACCTCGATAGCTGGCGCCTGGACGCGCGCGACCTTGAGCCCGCCTTTCGGAACGCCAGCTTCGATCGTGACGAAGCTCAGCGTCTTCACGCTCCGCTCGGGCATGGGCGCCGGCATCTCCGCGCCGGTGCCCACTCCCGCCTGCGCGGTGCCGGCGGTCGGGCCATAGACGGGCGGGCCTGGCGGCGGGGCAGCTGCCGCTTGGGTCGCCTGCGTCCGCAACAGCTGGTTCTCCTGGGTGAGCGCGTCAATCGTGCGGGTGCCATCGGCTTTGAGCGCCTGGTTCTCGGCGGCGAGGGCATCGAGCCGGGTCTGAAGCTCGCCCGACTTGGACTGACTCTCCTCGAGGCTCTTGAGCTGGCGGGCCTGCGCATCCAGGCGATTGCCATAGATGGCGACGAACTCGCGCTGGCTGAGGTCGCGGTTGACCAGACCGTCGGTCTCGATCTGCTGCGGCGCGTCGGGATCGGACGTCGGGTCCGAGCCGCCACCGCCGAAGATCAGCCACAGCGCGGCGAGCGCCAGGGTGCCGCCTCCGCCCGCCAGGACCATGCGCTGGCGCCGGGCGGTCTTCGCATTGAGCGCGCCCAGGGCATTCTCTGTCGCGGCGGTATCGGACGCGGCGCTGCCCGGCTCAGGGGCTCGGGACACTGGGCTCACCATGTCCCCTCTCCCGCTGCACCCACGACATAGGCGGTGGTCGCCTCGCCACTCGCAAGGTCGGTATCGGTGATGCTGACGGCGAGCGTGCCCGAGGGCGCAATATCGGTGCCCCTCACCGTCACCGGCCTGGCGCTGCGATTGTCAATCCGGAGCGTCTTCCCGACCAGCTTGTTGCCGCGATATTCAGCGATCAGCCGAATGCCGAGCTCGCCGACCCGGACTGCGGCCGCCGCGGGCTGCTTGATCTGAAAGCCGTCGGGCACGGCCGAGACCGCCATCGCTTGGATGAGCCGGGTCGCCTCGTCTCTAGGGGCGATGGGCGGCAAGCCCGCGTCTGCCTTGTCGAGGGCGATCGCCGGGTTGGTCACGAACACCTGCGTGGCGTCGGCCCCGCCAAGTTCGCAGGCGAACTTGTACACAAAGCCCTTTTTCGTGGTCGCGAAGAAGCTCACGCGCGTGCCGACGAACCCCACAGGCACTGACAGGTAGATGTCACCCCGGACCGGCTCGTTGGTGACGGTGAAGTCCTCGAGCGGCGACCCGCTCGTGATCTTGCTCACGCTGGCAAAGGCGTCGCCGACCAGCGCCACGCGCGTCAGCTCGCGGGACGAAAGCGCGCAGGCGACCTGACCATTGTCCACGGCCTGGACATGCTCGTCGGCCAGCGCCGGACCGGCGGCGAGCACCGCTCCAGCGGCGAGCAGCGCGGCCCCGAGCGGCCTCAACAGGGTATCGGCCTGCCGCGCGCTGCCAAGCGCAAGCGACGTCGCGCCGAGCCCGACCAGGCAAAGTGCAGTGATCATTTGGAGAGGTCCTCGGGCTTGCTGACCAGTGCGAAGCTGGTCAGCGCAAGGTTGAGGCCGGTGTAGCGCCAGCCAAATCGGAACCGCTTCCTCTCGCTGGCAATCACCTGGCCGCCGACAAAGGTCTTGAGCTCGCCCTCGACCTCCGAGACGAGGCGCTTGGGATCGATCGTCATTCCCGTGATCATGAAGGCCTGGGCGAGATCGGACCCGCGCTGCTCGGTCACGATCTTGACCAGCTCAGCCCTGAGCGTGCCGTAGGCGGCCGGATGCGCGACCTTGAGGATCTGCTCCATCCAATAGTCGAGCCCTGCCGGCGACCGGTTGAGCAGCAGCAGGGCAACGTCACGGGTGACGAGCTCGAGATAATCGGCGCTCACCCCGGACGATGTGATGCTGAGCGGTCGCGTCGTGATCGGCTGCAGGATGACCTCCCGGTCCTTGGACGACAGCGCCAGCAGCCCGCCCACATTGACCAGGAAGGATGACGCGAGCGCAATCAGGAGGAGCCTTCGCTGCCTGAGCAGCGCCTGGCCGCGCTGATGCGCGATGTCGGCAAGCATAGGTGCCTCCTCACCCGGCCAGCAGGCGGCAATGAGAGGGCGGAGTGACCTTCAGACGGACAAAGCTCTCCCCCAGATACCAATAGGCGGCATGCACCACCCAGGAGCTGGCGCGACCGGCCTTTGCCTTGCGCAGCACCCACCACGCCCCGAAGGAGAAAAGGACGCCCAAAAGGATATGCTGGGAAAGAATGCCCCAGGCGAACGGGATCGCCAGCCCCATGAATTCATCAAGGGTCCAAAGGCCGATGAGCTCGGGATCGTCGAGCCGCCGGGGCACGAAATATCTGTCGGTCATGATCGTCGCTCCGCCCTCCCTCACCAGGCGCTCAGATGAGCGCGGTGACGGTGGAGGTGACGATCGGCACGCCGGTGCCGACGCCGATGCCGACGCCGACCGGCAACGCGACCTGGCCGAGGCTGAACCGGCCCGACGCCATGCCAATGATGCCGCCCGCCAGGCTGAGGACGGCGATGATCTTGCCACCCGAGCCCTCGAGGAAATCGGTGAACTTGGTGAGCGCCGGGGCGAAGGTCGCGTCCGCGCCCGCATGGGCTGCCGTCGCCACCGCGGCGGCCGCGAGGCCGGCCAGCAGGTAATCGCCCGCACGGCTGTTCAACAGCCCGCGCACCCGAGCAGAAACGTACATTCTCTTGTCTCCAAGCTTTCGATGCGACCCGCCATGGATCGCTTCGAAGACTTGGAACCCGATCGGCTCGGCGCCTCAACCAATAGGAACGAATAAAGAACGGATTGCCGGAGCTGGCGTGGCTGGTGCGTCACCGATCGCATTTGCAGCGAGGCCTTCGCCGCCACGCTGATGAAATACCGAACAGATGCCGGGCGTTTCGCGTGTTTCGCGATTGAGAGAGCGATAGCGGCTCTCCCTATGATGCCGGGCCGAGTCGCGCCCGTCCGGGCGAGCCTTGTGGCGCCAGTTTCTAGAGACCTGACCCGGCGCCGACAGCGTGGCACGCGCCGAGACCGTCTGCATAAACAGCCCTTCCAGCGAAGCTCATAAGCGACGCGGCTGCTCTGAAGCATTGAGCTATGCCGGCATCGAGCACCGGTGCTTGCGCGGTCACCGCCTGGAGCCGCCGATCGCAGGCCGGGCCGGCGCCTCAGCTTCTCGCATCCGCTTCAGTTCTCGACCGGCGGTTCAAACGTGAGGTGCGGTGCCTTGACGAGCGCCGCGGCAAGCATAGCCGACAGCGTCTCGGCTGCCCGCTGGCGAAGGATCGCATCTTTCGAAGCGAACTCCGTCCTGACCCAATCAGGCGCCTGATCGAGAACCGCCGTCAGGATAGAACTCAGATCACTGGCCATACGCGCCCAGAAGCGCCGAACCGGTGGGGGTGCAAGCACAAAGGTCGGTTCGGCATCAGTGACCGCCCTCAATCCACCCAATGCCGGCCTGCCGGAGCGCGTCGGCAAGCGCGGCTTCGACCTCGACCGCCTCCCAGCCACTCATCGGATTGAGATGGGAGACAAGCGACGGGAGGAGTTGCACTCCGAACCGCCGCACGGCGCCGCTCGCCTTGTACCCAGCCTTATGCTGGTCGAACCGCTCGTCCGGATCACGAGCGGTCTGCCCGACATAGAGGCCCCAGCGCCCACCTCTCCGGGCGTCATGCAGCAGCACGAGATAGACAGAAGTGCGAGCACCGCCCGCGTACAGGGTCTTGGCCCGGAAACGGCGGGTGACACGCTCCGCGGCGGCAATGACCTCAGAGGCGCTCATGCGCCGCTGCTAAGCGCATCTCACGGGGACCGCCACGCGCCTCCTTCGATGATGCCGTCCATACGAGCATAAGTCGGACCCTTGAGATCGGAGCAGGCGTCGTGGCCGAAGCTTGCCAGGTGAGTGATCCTGCTTCGGAGTCTCGCGGTTTCAGAGAGGAAGCTTCCTATTCCGCGCGTGTTCCAGTGAAGCGGGAGCGCGCCGGTTCGCAAAGGCCGCGAACGCCTTCGCGTCTTCTTAGCCGCCCCGAGCCAGAGGGCGATTAGCCTTCATAATGAGATCGACTCCCGATTGCCGATCTGCGCCATTGCGATAGAATGTTCTTGTTTTGTTTTCCTATGGCTTGTGGACCGAATACATGGTCGAGCCTTCAGGAGGTGAGTAGATATGGATGTGTCGAGCCTCTCGGCCGCCGGCAAATCGGTGCCGCTTGGAGTTGTCGTTTCGAAGCTGATCACGCGCTCGAGACTCTCGCAGCGGGAGCTCACCGCCCGGTCGGGACTCAGCAAGGATCAACTGAGCCGTACCCTTCTGGGCAAGCGCGCCGTCAGATTTGACGAGGCGATGCGGCTCCTCGCCGCGGCCGAAGTACCGGCGAGGGGGGCGCTGACCCTGGCGCTGTTCGATCGCTCGGATCTCGCCATCGAATGGTCTGACTCAGGCCTATCCGCCTTCTTCGAGGCGCTCATCGAGGCTCTGCCTGAAACACTCAGGTCCGAGCTTGGCGACGATATTGAGAGGGTGAATCCGCGCTGGGGCCAGCATGCCGCGCGGTTCGTCGCCCAGCGTATCAATCACCACATTCAGGAGCTTATCGAGCGGGAGCAGAAGCTCGGGGAATTCGAGCCGCAACGCTGAGCGGCAAAATGTAGGGGAATGGGCAGGACGAGACGCCTGCTGATGGGAGGAAGGGCACACCGAACAAGGCCGAGGCCTTTCCGAGATTCCCATGCAATCAGACCCAAATTGCGCATTGCTGACAGCGCGTCATCGCGCACGCACGGTGCTGCTGCCAGACTGGCCGCGCCTGATGCCGATCGAACTGGCCGCGGCCTATCTCTCCCGGAGCGTATCGACGATCCGGGACCGGGGCCCCTCCCCCAAGCGCGATGGACGGAGCGTGCTTTACGACCGACATGACCTGGATCGATGGGCGGACAGCCTTGGCGGCCAGCCGCTCAGTCCCCTGCAGAGAGAAGAGGAAGCGAAGGAGGTCGAACGCAGGTTTCTGGAGAGACGCCGTGGCCGACGCTGACCTTCGCTACACCTATCTTGCCAAGGGCCGCTACTGGCGCTTCCGGCATGCGCTCACCGGCGACATCGCCATGCCGCACACGCGCGGCTTGAGCATCGAGGACCAGCCCAGACAGCCCAAGTTCGTGGCGAAATATGAGGAACTGCTCGCAAGGGTGGAGCGCGGTGAGCTCGCGCCGGCTCCGCTCGACCGTCGCAGCTTCCGGTGGCTGATCCGACGCTACCAGGACAGCGAGGAATTCCGGGTGCTCGCTGATCCTGTCAATCGGCGTCCAAAAAGGACCCCCTATCGGCGTCCAAAAGAGACCCCCTTCGTCGAGCAGCGTGACAGGTATGACGGGCGCGCCGTTCGCGCTGGTTGCGGCGTAGGGCGGGCGTAGCCCGACCGGAGGCGCAACCAGCGCGAAGCGTTCTCTGCCGGGTGCCTCGGGCGTCAGCTGCGGTGTTTGAAGCGCCAGCTGTCGTTGCCGGTCTCGACGATGTCGCAGTGGTGGGTAATGCGGTCGAGCAGCGCGGTGGTCATCTTGGGGTCGCCGAAGACAGTCGGCCACTCGCC
>NZ_JABEPR010000005.1 GCF_013044515.1 Sphingomonas sp. ID1715 | reverse complement strand
GGCGAGTGGCCGACTGTCTTCGGCGACCCCAAGATGACCACCGCGCTGCTCGACCGCATTACCCACCACTGCGACATCGTCGAGACCGGCAACGACAGCTGGCGCTTCAAACACCGCAGCTGACGCCCGAGGCACCCGGCAGAGAACGCTTCGCGCTGGTTGCGCCTCCGGTCGGGCTACGCCCGCCCTACGCCGCAACCAGCGCGAACGGCGCGCCCGTCATACCTGTCACGCTGCTCGACGAAGGGGGTCTCTTTTGGACGCCGATAGGGGGTCCTTTTTGGACGCCGATTGACAGGCGACATGCTCGCGAACCTTGTCGAGGGTCGCCCAGACATTCTGGGCAAAGGCCTTGGCATCCTCGTTGGTCGCGAACTGCAGCCGTCCGCCGGCGAACACGACCGGCGTGCCCGCGGGCATCGCGGCGGACCGGCGCGATGCGGCGCGAGCGGCGAGGAATTCGCGGCCCTGAACGACGGCGGAGGTGGTTTTGGCGTCATGGCTGAGACGCGAGCCGCCGGCCGGACGCCACGACGATCCCGTCTCGTGCATGTAGAGACGTGCAGCGGTCTCGCGTAGGCCCTCCAATGCGATCATCGCGGCTTCCGCCGCCTGGCCGCGCTCGACCTGGGATTCGAGTTCGGTGGCGTTGACTTCCGAGCCATCGGCACTGGCGATCAGCAGCCGGATTTCGTCGGTCGCTCGGTCGATCTGCGCCGCTTTCTTGACCGCGGCACGGTGGAATAGGTTGACGAGACCCCAGCCGAGCTCCTCGGCCTCGGTCTCGAGATTGGTGTCGGCGAGCAGCGCAAACAGGTCGGACCAAACCGCGGCAAGCGTATGCTCGACGGCTTCGGGATCGGGCGGCAACAGGTCAGCTTGTGGCTCGCAATTGCGGGCAATGGTCAGATGGCCGAGCTCGAGTTGGGCGAGTTGGGCGGATAGGCTGGTGTGCATGACGGGTCTCCTCGAAAGGCGCCGGATGCCCGGCGCGGGAGCCCGTCCGCGCGGTGGCGCAAAGCGGTCGCGCACCGCCGCTCTCAAGCGGCGGCTTGACCCCAGGCCGAGGCTGGCGCGGGCCGGCCCGTCAGGGCCAACACGGGCCGAAGGCATGCGGGTTGCGCGGCCGCGGCCGCCGGGCAAAGGGCCTCTCCCGGCCGGCTCCGGCTCCTTGATCCAGGAGATCAGGCGACAAGAGCAAGCTGATCCCGCGCGGGCAGTTCGAGACCCAGATCAGCAGCAATGCGTGCCGCAAACCTTGTCGGTTCGAGCAGGGCGTCGATCCGAGCGAAGTGATTGCGTCCGCCGCAAAAATCGTCGCGGCCGCGGACGGACCGATAGAGGATCTCGTGGCCCCCGTAGCTGCCGATCGAGACCTGGACATAGACGAGATCAGAGTGAAGCGTGACCTCGCCGGAGACGGCGATGCCACCCGCATTGACGCGGAGGTCGTAGTCGGGTGGCGTCAGCGCGAAATGCTGGGCCAGGTCGCGCAGTGCCTTGCGTGCAGCCGAGTGGAAGAGCCGCTTGGCTTCTTCGTCATAGGCCACGCCACGGCGCGCGAGCAGCGCGAGCACCGGCTGGCGATCCAGCTCGGACAGCTCTGCCGCACATAGGTCGCGGAGCGCCGCTCGGTCCGGGAACGACCGGCAGGCGATCGTCCCCAGATGCTGGGCAAGCAGCACGACTGCGGGATCGGTCTCGAAGGGAGTGCCTGCATTGCGGCAATCTTTTGCGGCAGCCTGCAGCGCATGAAGACAAGCGCCGATGCTGTCGAGACCGCTCGGATCGAGCGCCTGGCGGTGACGGAATGGCAGATCGTAGGACATGAAGCTGCTCCTGAGGCGAGCGCATCGTGCGCCCACGTCCGGGGCCGCCTTCTTTCCTCTGTTCGACGGGGGGCGATGTCGACCAGTATGCTCAAGGATCGTTGGTGCGGAGTGAGATCTTCCGGCGAATAACGACCCGCCGTGTTCCCCGAACTGCTCTTTGATGAGAAGAGCTGTCGATCCTATTGGTTCTTGCCGTACTTCTGCGCGAGTGTGTCGAAGGGCAGATCTTCGGGCTGCGCGAGTACAGCTTGGTACTGCGCCTCGCGGGTCTCATAGCTCCCGAGTCTGGCTGGGTCAGGCACAACAATCTCGCCGTCCTCAAAATACAGTTTCCCGATAGCTTCGTCCGGCAACGCCATCGCCAAATCCGCCGCGACGGCGAGCGATTGGCGTAGGGTCCGTAGCAGACCCCCTCCGTCAATCGGAGCGTCACTGCGCAGACGGTCGAATGCGACTTGAGGATGAGCGATGTTGCGCTTCATTGCTGCAATAAGCGACTCTGGCGTGTATCCGGGATCCTTGGCGGGCGCGGCAATGATCGCGGCGGCGATCGGCACAATGCTGGATAGGCTGACGATATCATAGACATCGCGCGCCTCCTGGCGGTCTGCGATCGTCAGAGCCTTGTTCGTAATGAGGTCGGCCGGATGGAGGACGAAACCGAACTCGTCGTCAGCCTGCGAGGGGAAAAAGCGAAACCCGGCATCATGCGCCCACTCAAGCTTCAGCGGCTGCGGGCCGCCCTCTACCTCGCCAGACCAAATCCCCGTACCTTTGCGAATCCAGCGAATGGACAACCCATGTTTCGACAGCAGCTCGGCGTCCGCAGCAGCTGCTTTGGACACAAAGTCTTCTCGATCATGGAAAATATCAAAATCACCGGAATAGCGACTCGTGCTGGCAGCAATGGGAGCACCACCAGCGATGTAGCTCTCTTGGCTCCGCTGCGCCGCGAGGAGCTTTAGAACGTATTTCTGAAACTCGCTAAGCGGCACGCGCTTCGTCCTCTATGTGAGTGGCAAGGCGCCGGGCGCTCATATCGCCATACCGGCGAAGACGGTTCGCGATATCGAGTGCGTCGCCCGGTGTCGGGTGAGCAACACGCCGAACATTCCAGAGACAGCGAGCCTCATAGAGCGTCCATGCTTGGTCGTATGCCCGCGTAAGCGCCGGGTTGACATCCCGTCTGCGCGTTTCTTCCAGAACGGGCGCAAGCAAGCGCTCGGCGCGCGCGGAGCCGAAGTCCTGGACTGCACGTGCAAGGCGCGAGCGATCCATTTCCCTCGCCCTCTTGAGTGCGCGCGGAAGCAAGGCCGAACTGTCCTCGGGCAGTCTGCCGAGATTGTGCAGGAGATCGACGAGCAGCAATTCCTTCGACAGCTGCCTGGGCACTGAAGAGCGCATCCGGAAATCATAGACGCGGCCGTCGAGCTTGAACCTGCCGTGCCGTTTGCGGTTGTAGACGACCGGGTCGTTATAGAGTTGCGTCGTGCCTACGCCGAGCCCGTTGAACGCATTCGGCGAAACCATCAGAAAGCGGTCATCCCCGAGAAAAGTCGCGACGAGCTTTTCGGGCTTGGCGGGTGCCGCGCCGAACCGCGTCTTGCGCGGCGTCATGTAGACACCCGGGGATACCTTCTCGAGCCGACCCTCTTCCATCAGCTGCCGCACATGGCGATCGACCGCATTGGACCAACGGGCAAGGTCCTTGCGGCGGTAAACCTGCCCGGGGCGCAGGTGGCGCTTGAGATCGCTCAGGGCCGACATGATTAAACTCCTCCAGGCAAATAGGAGCTGAGAATGGTTTTTGCAACAATTCTCATTAAAAATTCATGCAAGCGGGACACGCACTTCCCCGCTTCACTCGTCTGATTATTACGCGGCAGCGCTGCGTGTCAGAGCCTCAAGACGTTCGGTGCAAACCATCTCGACCACGCGACCGAGCTGTTCGACCCGCTCGCCGAGCCAAGCTAGTTCGTCTTCGATGATCCGGTAATGCTTCGAGTAGCGGGCCTTCACATAGGCCTCCTTCAGCTTCTCGAAACGCGCGCGGTCGGCCTTGGTCTCGCGCGGCCAGACTTCGATCAGGCGCGGATCGATCCGCTCGGCCTGAGTGCGAAGGAAGCCGAGATTGTGCACGTGCGGCGTGTAGAAGGTGCAGACCAACAGGACGCAATGGTAAAAGCTCTCGGTCGATTGATGCAGAAGAAACGCTGAATCCTTCGCATAGCCGCGCGAGAGAGCTTCGAAGGCAAGCTCGAGCTTCCGAGATCCGCTAGGCAGCCACTCTTCAAAATACTCCCGCGCCATCGCGAGCGCCTGGTCAGGCGTCTTCGGTTGCGGCTCGGGCAGGTCCGCCGGGTCGCACTGATAGAGCGCAATGCCGTCACGGGCGACGTCCATGAAGAAGTAGCGGCCTTGGCTGAGGCCATCATTCACTTCTTGGAGCGTGTGCACGATGAAGTTGACCGGCGTGCGCAGCGTCTTGGTGATCGCCAGCTCGCGATTGATCCGATCTTCCGCCGACGACCAGAACTCGGCGCGGTCGGTCAGCTTCACATGATTAACGATGATCAACAGGTCGAAGTCGGACTGGTAGCCCTTGGCCGTGTGTGGCTCGTCGACCCAGCCGCCCCGCGCATACGAGCCGTACAGGATCACCTTGAGGATACGCGCCTGTTTCTTCCATTCGGAAGTCGCGATCGCGGTTGCGTGGCCGAACTCCTCGAACAGGATCTGCACCACGCGTTCCAGCTCGCGCTGCTTGGCCGGCGGCAGATGATCGAGGTCGGTTCGCATCGGCGGCGATCCTAGCGGCGTTCAAGCGGAAGGCCAGCGTCGCCGGTCGCCTCGCTCAGAACCAGCGCCGCCACCATGGCCGGCGGCGTCCATGAAATACTTCCTGCGTAACATCGTGCAGGGCGCGGGCGATTTCCTTTCGCACCCGACCGACGCTGATGCCATAGGCCTCGGCGATCTCCTCGAAGCTCCAGTTTTCGACACGGCACAGCAGGAAGATATTGCGCCTGCGGGCCGGCAGCCGGTCGACGGCGACACGAACGCGCTCCATGCGCTCCTCGTCGGAGAGGTCGTCCAGCATCACTCCACCTCCGGCACGAAGGCCAGCAGATAGTCGGCCGCCTTGCTGGCAGCACTGGCGGCACGGAAGATCGCCTTGTGGTCCTCGCGGAGGACAGTCAGCCAGCCACCGATATAGTCTGAATGGCGGACCGTGGGCTGGATCGACAGCGACGCGCAGGCAAAAGCGCTCGCCATTTCCGCGACCAGCTCCTCGCGCGCATAGTCGCCGCTGCCAAATGAGCCGCGCTGATCGCGATTCAAGCGGGTGGGATGACCAGTCCAGTGACCGAGTTCGTGAAGCGCCGTGCGGTGCCAATTAATCGGCTCGTGAAACGCACTGAGTTCGGGGACCGCGACATAGTCGCGGGCCGGCGAATAATAGGCCTGGTTGCCGCCGATGCGAAAGTCGGCGCCACTCGCGTCGATTAGTGCCCGCACGCGCGGCAGGATGTCGGCTTCCGACAGCGGCGTTGGCGCGGCGGTCAACGTGTCCGGCAAGCCGTCGCACTGGTCGACATTGAACACCGTGAAGCGCTTCAGAAAGGCGATGGTGCGAGCGTCGCGCGCTTCGTCATGGGCGCGCTCGGCCTCATCCTTGGGCGTGAACCGGTCAGCATAGCACACCGTCGTGCCGCGCTCGCCGCGACGGACGGTGCCGCCGAGTGCTTGTGCCTGGCGGAACGTGAGCCAACGCTGCGAAACGTACCCGCCCTTGATGACGGCAGCCCAGAGGATCAGGATGTTGATTCCCGAATAGCTGCGACCGGTCGCGGCATTGTGCGGCATCGTGCAGCCGCACGCGGCGCTATCCCAAGGTTGGACCCAAGGCAGGCGGCCTGCCTCAAGCTCGGCGATCACGCGCGCGGTGACCTCGGAATAGATCGTCTCGCGTTCGGCAGAAGCCGCGTTGGCGGGCCCCTCGAGACGGCCGCGAGTGCCGGTTCGCGGCCGAGCCCCCGCTGGACTGCTTTTGAACCGCGGACGTGCGGCGGTGGTTGCGCGCTTGGCTTTCATGGGAACGTCTCCTGCGAGCCAAAAGGGCTCGCAGGCCCGGCGCTCTCTCTCCTCAAAGAAAATGGGCGACCTTCCCGGGTTGGGGGGCCGCCCACGCGACGCGACTTGGGAGACGTCAGGCCGCTTCGCGATCCGGGCCCGGCGCCTGGTCCTGCTCGATATCCGACGCCTGCTCGGTCTCCGATGACTGCTCGTTGTCAGGCGACGATGCGTCCGCCGACGGATCCACTGCCGGCTCCGGCGCCTTGAAGCGCATCACCTCCGGCACCCAGGCGAGCGCCGCCTGCTTCACCTCGGCCTCGAGGATATGGTCGCCCGAGAAGATGCGCTCGCAGGTCGCGGCCAGCTCAGCCTTCTTGGCCATGCTGTAGCGGTTGGCGAGGGTCGGGCCGCCGACCGCGCCCAGTGCCTCGAACATGACAGGCTTGCTCGCCCGGTCGAAGAACAACGGTGCGGTCGGACGCCACCAGGCGGCGGCGTCGATGCCGAGCACCTGACCCAGATGATCGTGGAACGCGCAGTTGAGCGATCCAGGCTGGTTGAGGCTTGCCTCGAGCGTGCCGGCGACGAGGACACCAAGCCACGCCGCCCGTGCTTCCGGAGCCAGTGCCCGGAAGGCGTCGAAACGCGCGGCCAGTGTGTCCCCTTCGACCCAGGACCGGTCGAGTTCTTCGAGCATCCGGTTCTGCTCGATCGTGGCGGGGGCGTCGGGGGTCTTGAACCCGAATGCCGGATCCTGCGGATGCGGCGCACGCAGTGACGAACCCATCCGTTCGGACTGATAGCCGGATTGCTGGGACGCCATGATGAAGATGGCGAGGTCGAGCGCGAAATCCGGGTCGGCGGCGACATGCGCAGCCAGAACATCGCGGCGCTGCATCGCCAGCTCGTCGAGCAAGCGCTGCGACAGGCTGGGAGCCGCGGGGCGTGCGTTGCCCGTCTCTAGAGACGACCGCTTCTCGTCGTCATTGTCGCCTTCGCGCTCGGGTCGCTCCTTGTAATATTGCCCGCAAAGGCGCGGGATGCCGTCCCGGCCGAGCACGACAAAGGTGCCGGCATTTGCCTTGGCTTCGTCGTCGAGCACCGGCGGCTTTGAGGTGATCGCGTCGATCTGGCGCTCGGTTTCCTCCAGCTCCGATTCCGCCCGAGTGCAATCCTCATCGGAGGTCTCCTCGTCTTCCAGCAGTCCGACCAGATCGTCGGCTGCCGCCTGGAGCTTTTCGACCTCCGCCTGTTCGTCATCGCTGAGCGGCAACTGTTCGGGATGGAGCCGAAGGAGCGATTGCGTGTGCTCCCAGCCGACATGCTCGTCGAGCGTCGGCTTGATCCAGGCGAGACCGGTCTCCGCCTGAAGCGCAGCGGCGGCCGCTTCCATTTTCTCGGTCGCGAGCCGCTCGACGATCGCGATGTCGAGCCATCGGGTCGACGCTTCGTCGGCGAACAGGTCGCGCTCGATTCGACCGCCGGCCTCGACATAGGCGTCCTCGCCGACGAACCGCGCGCGGGGATCCGCCGCACTCAGAGTGGCCTGCGTCATCATGCGCCGGATGCTGTCGGGGTTGAGCGCGCCATAGCCGCGGCTCACCTGTTCGAAGACGAGCTCCTGCCGTTCGCGATCAGGCGTGACTGCATAAGCCTTGGCAATGTCGAGGGTGATGTCGCCACGGCCAAGCGCCCCGAAGACAATCGGCGCCAGGTTGGCGAGGCGCAGCCGGCCCTCGACGAAGCGGACGGTCAGGCCAAAGCGCGCCGCGACGCCACCGATGGTAGCACCCTCGTTGATCAGATGCTCGAAGGCGAGGCACTCGTCGGCCGGATTCATCGCCAGCCGCTGGAAGTTTTCGGCGAGGCCGGCTTCGACTGCGGACGAGTCGGTGTCGTCGAGCACGAGGCAGGGCACCTCGAAGGTCTTCGGCAGCTTGTTTTCCTGCGCGAGCGCCTTCAGCGCCGCGAGGCGGCGGCCGCCCGCTTCGACGGCGTAGGCGCCCTTCGGCTTTGTGAGCGGCGTGACGACGAGGTTCTGGAGCAGGCCGCGTGCTTCAATGTCGGCTTTGAGCTGAAGGTCGGCGAGGGTGTCGGTCTGCCGTCGCACATTGCGCTTCGACGGGATCAGTTTCGCAAGCGGGATTGCCTGGATCATGGTCGTTCTCCTGGAAAGAGCCCCGGCGACCGCCGCCGGAGCGCCTTCCGCGCGCATCCTCTTCTCTGTCAGGCGCCGGCGCGTCTCGCTTCTATGCGGCAACCCGCTCTTCTGGTCGTGCGAAGGGATCGACGATCCGGTGGATCGGCTGCGCGCGTCCCATCCAGGGTTCCGGACGGACGCAGCGCACCCAGTCGGCGAAGCTTGGTATAAAGCCGATGTCTTCCAGCACATGTTGCTCACCAACGAGGCGCACGGGCACGACCCGCCCGCTCGCGACCGTGATCGTCGCGCCGAAGAACCGCTCGAGCATGAAGATGCCCTCGGCATGATGGCGGAGCGCCCGATGGCGGAAATCGGCGGTGATCGCCTTTGATTCATCGAACCATTGGTGGAGCGGCAGATAGTCGCCCGGCTCGCCGCCCCATTTGCGAACCGAGGACAAAGCGTGATGATAGCAATGGCCCATCGTCGCCTCCTCAGATCTCGTATTCCGAGGTGTCGACCTCGGTATAGCGGTTATTGTGCGTGTAGATGATCTGGTCGGCGACAACGTCGAACACGAAGTCGCCATAGGCGCCATCATTGTTTTCCCAGCCGGGGTGATGGGCACCGAGCAGATCGTAGCAAATATGTTCGATCGCATTCGGGAGGGCCATGACCTGCGTTGTCACGGCCGCGCCATCATGGGCGACCTGCTGCAGCTCGACATCGCAAGCCGGCGCATCCAGGCCGAATCCAGCCGGGTCGGTGACCGCAATGTCGTCGATCTGGCCCGAATCCCCATAGCCGTCGAAGGTGACTTCCACACGACGCACGCCCGCTGACTCGAGCGCTGCGAGCAGCACCTTCTTGTTGTGCGCGCCGACCGCCGGCTGAAGCTCAGCGCGTCGCCGCCTCTGTTCCTCGTAGCGGCGGATCGATTCCTCGAAGCTGGTACCGTCGGTCATGATGAGGCTCCTTGAGTGTCGGCCGGGCACCGCGCCCGTCTACCGAGAAGCCGCCTTCTTTCCTCTGCAGATACCGGGGCTGGTGTCGGTATTGACTACCAGGCGAGGCTATCTCAAATTGGCGCGACACCGCTCGCGCCATGCGATGGCATAGGGTGCGGTTGTCGGAGTCAGCAGATCCAGGATCCGGGCGGGGCAGGCGGCCTCGTTTGGTCCCATCGCCTCATCCATATCCTTATAGCCCCAGCTACCCGTCGGGACTGCCGGGTTGAAGTCGAGCAGGCAAACCAAACCAATCACTTCGACGCTCTCGGCGCGCGTGAGCTCGACCGCCGCATAATAGGTCTGGCCGACGACTTCCGATCGAAGAACACGGGCCTGCTGGCGCTCGGATCGGAAAGTGAATTGGTCATCGAGATAGTGCTGGGGGCTATCGAAGCGCCCCGTCGATTCCATAAAGAGCCAACCCATGCTGTGTCTCCTGTAAGGGGAGGGCGGAGCAGGTCCGCCCGATCCAGATTGACGGTGAGGCCGGTGGGAGTGGCGACCGCCGGTCACGCGCGGCCGCAGGCGCGCCGCTCGCTTTCCTCTCAGGCTGCCGGTCCAGAGGTGGAGTGTTTCGCCGAGCGACCCGCGACAACCCGCGACACTTTTCGGCGCTTGCTGACATAGCTCTGCGACAGGTGGACGCGATAAGCTGGTCTCAACGGCGTCTCACCCCTCCGCCGCAATGCAGACTCCCTGATCGGCCCCGCTCTTCACCCCTGGAGCGGGGCCATTTCAATTTGGCGCCGGGATGGTTCCGCGACGCGGGCTTCGTTTGGATCGAGGCTCAAGTCTTCTCATGATCGCACGCTCGGCTAAGCAAGGTCGCATGAGCAAGCTCAGCATCTTCAGCATCATGATTGCCGGCGCCATCGCCACCAGCACGGCCGCTTGGTCGTTCCGGCCGGACGCCGCGGGGCCTTCATATCAGTTTACCTGCGCCAAGCCGCGCATAGTGGATGGCGATACGCTGCGCTGTGGGCCGGTCCGTGTTCGACTGGCTCATATCGATGCGCCTGAGCTACCCGGCCATTGCAATCCCGGTCGGCAATGCGCGCCGGGCGATCCGTTCGCCAGCCTGGCGAACCTGCAGCGGCTGGTTGGATCGAGCCCGTTGGAATGTGGCTCAATCGATCGGGATCGCTATGGTCGGGAGGTTGCGTTCTGCAGCGAGCATGGACGCGATCTTTCATGCGCTCAGGTGTCGGGTGGCTTCGCGGTCAAGCGATACGGCGCACTGTCCTGTTGGGAGCAGAGGCGAGGATCCGGGGAGGATCTGAATCGGCCGCTGCTTTCGTCGATGGCATAGCATGCGACCCAACGCGCCGCGACTGATGCAGGTTACGCGGGCGCAGACGGCGGCTCGAGACGCCGCACAATCTCGGTGGCCCGGTCCACCGGGACGAACAGTCGCGTCTGATAGCGGATGATGTCAGTGAAGCAGCCATGCGCCTTGTACTCGGGCAGGCGGCGCGGTTCCCAGCCGACCAACTCGAGCCGCTGCGTGCCGCCGACAAGCGCGCGCTTCAGCGACATGTCCGTGCCGGCGATCGGCTGCGGCTTGTTGGAGCGCTCGACGAGCCGGATCAGTTCGTCCGGCGCGATCGTGACGGTGATGTCGAGGCCGAGCTTGCGACTGAACTCCGCCATTGCCGAGATCGGCACAGCACGTCCGAGCACTGACGCGCCATGTTCGTCGACGACGCGCAGCACCTGGCAATGATCGTCGGGGAGCTTGTTCCAGATCGGCAGCAGCAAGCCAGTCGCGATATAGAGGGTCTCGGCATGCACGGTCGCGCTGATCTCGTCCGCTTCCGCCTCCCAAGCCGCGTTGAAGGCTTCGATGCTGATCGGCTCCCAGCTGCTCTCGCCAAATTGGTCGCGGCCGAGATATTCGCGGCGAGCGGGCCGGATCAGCTCATAGCGGCCGATGCTGGCGCCGTCCTCAGAAAGCAGGCTGCGCGCGTTTACCCGGAGGGCAACCTTGCCTGACCGGTGGTTGCGGACGGGCACGGCATCAGGGCGGTCCGCCAGTCGGAGCACCTGTTCGAGCGCCGTGGGCCGGCCGCGTCGGGACAGCTCAAGCTTCAGCAGATGCGTGGTCGCGCCGCTGATTTGATCGGTCCGGATCACGCGATCCTCTTTGATCTCGACGCTGTCGACCGGGAGCGTCTCGAGGCCAAGGTCGAGCGTGCCCGCTTCGCGAGCCGCGGTGACGCGCGCCTCGACCAGTCCCATGAACTCGTCGAAGATCGCGTTCTGGAGCGCGATGGGCAACGCCAGGATGCGGTTCAGCCAGCGCTGGATCGGCGGCAGATCCTCGCGAAGTGCGCCGTCTTCGGTTTCGAGGCGGAGTCCTGTCCGCCGCTGAAACTCATCGAAGCTGGTTGATTGCAGCTTGCCGTCGAACAGAAGGCCGTACCAGCGAAGCAAGGCATTCTTGGCGTATTCGCTTTCGAGATTGTCGGCGGGATCGAAGAGATTTTGCCCGCCGGTCTGGCGTTGCCCGCGCGTGAGGGCGCCCAATGCATCGAGCCGACGCGCAATCGTCGAGATGAAACGCCGCTCGCCCCGCACATCGGTGGTGACCGGCCGGAACAGGGGCGCCGAGGCCTGAGCGCTGCGATGGGTGCGGCCAAGACCCTGGATCGCTGCGTCGGCGCGCCAGCCGGGTTCCAGCAGATAGTGGATACGGCGCGCCTGGTTCTTGGCTTTGAGGCAGGCATGATAGGAGCGGCCGGTTCCGCCCGCGTCCGAAAAGACCAGAAGCCGCTTGGTCCCGTCCATGAACGCGTTCGCTTCAGCGAGATTGGAGCGGCCTGAGCGCCGCTCGAGTGATTGTGCGCCGTCCTTGGTGACCAGACGCCGGGTGCGGCCGGTCACTTCGGCGACCATCTCGGTTCCGAACCGCTCGGTGAGCATGTCGAGCGCAGTGCCGATTGGTGGCAGCGCGCACAGTTGCTCAACCAGAGCATCGCGGGCGGCCAAGGCTGCACGGCAATGAACCGGATGTCCATCGGCATCGGTCATCGGCTCGGAACGTGTATTGCCCTCATCGTCAGTAAACACCCGCATCTGGCGCGTGGGGAAAGCGTTCAGAAGATAGTCGACGAGATATTCGCGCGGAGACAGGTCGATCTCGAGCAGCTCGCGCTCGATCGGGTCCAGGTCGGCGAGACGGCGATCGAGCATCGCCTCGGCTGTCGACACCAGCTGAACGACAACGGCATGGCCATGTTCGAGATCGTTCTCGATCGCTGGAAGCAGCGAGGGCAGCTTCATCGACAGAAGCAGCTGAGCGAAGAATCGCTGCTTCGTGCCTTCGAAGCGGGAAAGCGCAGCACCCTTGGCGTTGGCGTTTAGCGTCCGCCCGTTCTCAGCATCGACGACGCGGGTGGCCTCCAGCGCCGCTTCCAGATTCTGGTGAATGATGGACCAGGCGTCCGCATAAGCATCGTAGGTGCCGATCTGGTCGGGCGTCAGGGCATGCTCGAGCAACTCGTATTCGACGCCGGCAAAGGACAGTGCCCGAGCCGTATAGAGGCCCAGCGCCTTCAGATCGCGCGCGACCAGTTCCATCGCCGCGATCCCGCCGGCGCGAATGCCGGCGATGAAGGCCTCGCGATCGGCGAATGCCGTCTCCTGGCCCCAGAGGCCGAGCCGTGAGGCATAGGAAAGGTTCGCGATGTCCGATGCGCCCGTGGCCGAGGCATAAAGGACACGCGCTCGGGGCAGCAGGTTCTGGAGACGGAGACCGGTAATCCCTTGCTCTGAGCCTTTGACGCGGCCACGCGATCCTTCACAGCCAAGGGCATTCGCCATCGCGTGGGCCTCGTCGAAGGCGATCACGCCCTCGAAATCGACGCCCGCCCAGGCGATGATCTGCGCGAGGCGGGTCTTCTCTTCCTTGCCTGATCTGAGCGTCGGGTAAGTGACGAACAATATGCCCTGGTCGAGCAGCACCGGCGCATCGAGCTTCCAGGCAGAGAGCGGCTGGATGTCGAGGGCGAGCCCCCCAAGCGCAGTCCAGTCGCGCCGCGCGTCCTCGAGCAGTGTTTCGTTCTTCGAAATCCAGATGTGACGCCGGTTGCCGCGGAGCCATTGGTCGAGGATGACGCCGGCGATCTGGCGACCTTTGCCGGCGCCGGTGCCATCACCCAGGAAGAAGCCGCAACGGTAGCGCTGCCCGTGTTCGTCTGGTTTCAGCGCGCAACCTTCGCCGTCCGGCAGGAACGCTCCGGGCAAGTTTCGCTCGAATGCGGCGCCGGCATAGACGAGCGTCTCCAGCTGCGCTTTGGACAGCACGCCCTTGGAGACCAGCTGTGCACCCAGAATAGGCCGATAGGCGACCTTCGGCGCCGCGATCGACCCCATTGCGAGGGATTCAACCAAGTCCGTCGGGTGTGCCTGCGCGCCATTGATGCGGAGCCGGCTGGGACGCCATGGCAGGTAGATGCCGACCGGATCGCCAGGCGGCGCCGGCTCGTCGAGCGCTTCGACGCAAAGCGGCTCTGCAGCGTTCGCTTTGGAGGAAACCGGCTGACGTGCTTGCAGGAGCGGCCGCTCGACGGCTGCCCGTCCGAATAGGGATAGTTTCGCGCGTGTTGGCGGGATTGGGACGACAGTCTGGCCGAAGGTCGGTCCGCGGGCAGGAAGGTCTGCGATAAGCGCGAGGAGTTGGCCAACCCTCTCGACGCTGCCGGGCTGCGCGGTGCGCTCGCACCCGCCCAGCTTGTCGAGCACGATCATCCGGGTTGCCACGCCTGTCCCGTGGCGCCCGAACATGCCGGGGGGCAACAGCGCATCCAGCCTTACCGTGACCGATTCGCGGGACCGCTTGGCCCAATCTGCGATGTTGAACCCGGCAGGCAGGATCGCGACCAAGCGGCCGTCATGCTGGAGACGGCGATAGGCCGCTACGAGGTGACGCGCCGCTGCAAAGCCGTCGGTGCCGCGGCCGATCGAGCGCGCGAAGGGCGGGTTCATCAGCACGAGGGTCGGACGAATGGCAGGGTCGAGCAGGTCGTCGATCAGCTCGGCATCGTGTCCCGAGACGCGCGCGGCCGTAAAGATGGCCTGGAGACCGTCAAAGCGGCGATCGTCGATTTCATTGAGGACCAGCGAACATCGCGACCGTGCAGCGCAAGCAACGAGAAGCCCATTCCCGGCGGAAGGCTCGAGCACCGTGTCGGCCGAGTTCACCCTGGCGGCCCGTGCTGCCGCATAACTCAGAACCAGCGGCGTCGAGAATTGCTGCAAGGCGATCTGGTCTTCCGACCGGTGGCTCTGCAAGGGCAGGGCCGCGGTGAGCCGTTCCAGGCGATCGATGATTTCGGCGTGCTCGCCATCGAACAAACCCGATGAGGGATTGGAAGCGTACAGCGCGAGTGCCAGCTCGAGCGCATCATAGGCATGGCGCATGCACCAGCCGCCCGATGCCGCCGACGTGCCGGTTGCACTTTCGAAGAGCTGCCGCAGAAGCCGCCTGGTGATTGGCTCCTGGGCTTCAATGAAGGGCGCGAGCGCCAAGGCGGTGCGGACATGGGGAGGATGAGAATGGGCGGTCGTGATCGTGCGCGTGGCCATCGTGGGTCTCCGGCCCGCAAGGCAGGAGCGCCTCGCAAGGGTCGGAAGACGGTCGCACCCTTTCCTCTCAGGTCCTGCGACGGCGCTGCAGCACGTCATTCCAGTCGAATCCAGCGACGCGGGGATAGCGCGTTTCTATCGACACGCTGTCGCGGAACGCTTTCCGGGCCAGCGCTTCGGCGCGCCGCCCGCCTTTGTCATTGTCGAGGAAGAGCACGAGCTCGCGTACGATCGCGGGCAGCTTCACGAGTCCGAACCGCTCTGTGCCGAGCGTTGCCCAGCATGGCACATCGAACAGCATCGTTGCCGAAAGCGCCGTCTCGAGACCTTCCGCCAGACCGAGCCGCGGCGCTGCGGGCCAGAGGCGGACGGCGCCTGACCCGAAGCGGCCGAGCCCGAGCTTGGGCGCGGGCAGGTTGGCGAGGCGGCCGTTACGACGGTCGAGGAAGGTGCGATGGATTCCGATCAGTCCAGCATCGTCGCGAACCGCTGCGATCAGAGCCGGCCGAAATTGCGTGAAGGGCTTTGGCCCATGTGGCGTGCGCGGATGGTAGCGCAGTTCGGGTGAGGCGAGGGTGATTGCGCGGCTTCGCAGGTAGCGCTCGGCCGGGGTTTGCGCGATGATTCGCGCGTCGGACCAGATGCGTGTCGCGCTTTTTGCGAGAACGTTGGGTTCTGGGGCGGCAACCGCCGGATCGTCGGCGACAGCGGCACGAACACCGAGCAGTCGGCGTGCCTGCAGCGCCCGCAGAATGTCGGTCGCGTTGCAGCCCGCAAAGCAGTGCAGCAGCAGCCGCGACCGGCCGACCCGGACGCTGAGGGAGGGCGTGCGATCGTCGTGGGCCGGACAGCGGCACACGCCACCATTTCGCGACCAGTGACCGCCGAGCTGTTCGACGATGGCGCGCCCTTCGTCAGCAGGACTTGTTAGCGTTGAAGAAGACATAAGCGCGCCCTTTTGACGAAGGATGGGGCCGCCTCGCGGCGCGGCCGTGTCCGGGCGCACCGCTTTCCTCTTCAATAATGTTCATTTTATGTTCTCGCTCTGTCAACAGCTGGTGCGGACGATGAGAACCCTTCTGATTTTGAATGCCACGGCCATGAGCGCTGCGCTTGCCTCGTCTGTGCCGGTCCTCGGTGCACCCGGTCGGGAGCAGCCGGAGGGCGCCGCTTTTCTCCTTCTGGAGCATCGCCAGGAGGCGGTCGTGACCTTGCCCCGATCAGAGCAGTCATTTTCTGTGGCACCGAAGGCAGGAACGCCGTCCGGATTGCACCGCCGGCGCTCCGTCGCTCGCCGACAGATGCTTCCGGCTATACGCGCCGCCGAAGTGCGACACCGGCTTCCGATAGGGTTGTTCGACGCGCTGATCGCGACGGAGTCGGCCTATTCGCCTTGGGCCGTCAGCCGCGCCGGTGCGGCCGGACTTGCCCAGTTGATGCCAGCGACCGCGGCCGAGATGGGGATCGTGAACCGCCTCGATCCCCTCCAGAGCATAGAAGGAGGAGCCCGCTATCTGCGGCGCATGCTGGATCGGTTTGGCTCAATCAGCCTCGCTCTGGCCGCCTACAATGCGGGGCCGGGATCCGTGCTGCGGGCGGGTGGCATCCCATATAATGGTGAAACCGCCAGCTATGTAGCGCGTGTCCTGCGCAGGTGGACGTCGCTGCCGTTGGACTAGCAAGCTTGGCAGTCGTGAGTGTTCTATCTACGTTCTCGTCCCTTATTAAGCCGAAGGTGGTCCGTGGACGTCCTGACTGTTTCTGAGCCGCGCGAATATCTCGAGCAGCTGATCCGGGATCGCCAGGAGGATTATGCGTCGCTGTCGCGGCTGCTCGGGCGCAATCCATCCTACATCCAGCAGTTCATCAAGCGCGGATCGCCAAAACGCCTGGACGGGGAAGATCGCAAGACGCTGGCCCGCTATTTTGGCGTGCCCGAAGTGCTTCTCGGGGGCCGCGACGAGGCGCTGCCGGGACAGCTGAAGAAAATCCCGCGCCTGAACGTCCAGGCGTCCGCCGGGGCGGGCGCGATTACGAACCAGGAACTGCAGTCCGATGCGATGGCGTTCAGCGACCGCATGCTCCGCACCCTGGCCGGTGGCAATTCAAGCGGGTTGTCGATGATCACCGTGGTCGGGGATTCGATGGAGCCGACGCTCAGCGACGGGGACGACATTCTGGTCAACCGCCTGGACGGTAGCGCTCGTTTGCGGGACGGGATCTATGTCCTCCGCATGGGAGATGGCCTGCATGTGAAGAGAATCGCTTCTGGCCCGGATCGTTCTCGCGTGACGATCGTCAGCGACAATGATGCTTATCCCGCTTGGCCAGACGTGGAGTTGAAAAACGTGCTAATAATTGGCCGTGTGGTTTGGGGCGGGAAACGCTTCCGTTAGCTTTTCCTGCTCGCGCCTCGATCGCCGAGGCGGCCAGCCGCTCATCTGGTCGCCCGAACCGCTTCAGTTTGACCCGCAAATCTGACACTTGCAGAGCCAGTTCACTGCCGATCGACCGGTAGATTGAGTTCCTGGAGGCGGATGACCGTGCTCCACTGCCCCGGCTATGGGGCATAAAGCGGCTGCAGCTCACCAATCGGAACGATTGCATCGATGCCGCTTCTGCGTAGTATGAGTGCACGCGTCAAAAGCGCGTCGAGGCCTGAGAACCTCGCTTTGATCTTCAGCCGATCGCTCGGATCAGGAGCGGCCGGGTGGCAGCCGCTATGTCCAAGCCGTTCTAGCGAACGGCCAAAAACGGCAGCGCTTGTTTTCGGGCAAGTTCTCAGCACCCGGCTTTGCCGGCGCCTCGGATCGACGGAGGCGATCGGCGATGAGCATTGACTGCGTTCAGCCGGGGCGGGCTGGAAATGAGTAGCGGCAGGTTGCTTAAGCGAGCGGAAGACGAGGAAGACACCGCGCATTCGGTTGGCCTCGATCTCTTGTATCGCCAGGAAGCATCCAGGCTCCGGCGCATCCTCCGGAGGCGGGTCGGCAATGACGAAGCGTGCGATCTCGTGCAGGAAAGTTTCCTGCGCTTGGCCGGGCGTTGCCAATCCGGGGACCCGATCGAAAACCAGACTGGTTATCTGCGGCGGATCGCTTCGAACCTTCTGCGCAACCCGTCGAGGGTCGCGGCCGAAAATCGCCGAGCTGCGACCACCGAATATGATGAACAGCTCCATCCCGGGCCAGATCCGGTCGGCATGTTCGAGGCGCGGGATTTGCTTGAGCGGCTTGACCGGAGCGTGGCAAAGCTCAAACCAAAGACCCGCGACATCTTTCTGGCGCACCGCGTGGAGGGTTTGACCTATGCTCAGATCGCGGAGCGCACGGGTCTGTCTGTGAAGGGGGTGGAGAAGCAGATGAGCAAGGCGCTCGCTGAGCTTGACCGGCTGATCCACCGCTGATGCTGCGGAAGGTGTTGAGCCGGTGGCGCGAGGGGCGGCGTCGCAAGATGTCCGCCCGCTGGCTGGTGAGGATGCACGGGCCGGACGCCTTTCGCTGGCGTGGTCATTTCGAGGCGTGGCGGCAAGACGACCCGGAAAACGCGCGGACTTACGATCGGCAGTTGCGCATTTGGAGCGCAGCGCCCCGGCTCGACGCAGCGGAGCCGGTGCCGGCGCTCGCGCGGCCGATCCTTCCCTACGCAATGGCCGCGAGCGTCCTGGCTGTCGCCGCTGGCGTTATCGCAACGGCCCTGTGGTCGACGCGCGCGGCCGCGCCGCTGCAGATCGTCGCAAATGGAGCCGGGCCGAGGACGGTGCAGCTGGCCGATGGTTCCGACGTCGTGCTCGCCCGAGGCAGCGAACTTCAGGTCGCGTTCGACCAGCGTTTTCGCCGTCTTGCATTGACTCGCGGGCGCATGCGCCTGCGGCTTCAGCATGAACAGCGGCCAGGGTTGCTTCGCGCGGGATCCGCGCTTGTGCGAAGTGCCGCGGCCAGCATCGACGTCAGCGTGGGACAGGGTATGACGCGAGTGATCGTGCTCGATGGAGAGCTTCAGCTGGCGCGCTACGAGGAGGGCGAGGAGGCCGGGGTCAAGCTCAAGCCCGGCGAATTGGCCGATGTCGGCAATGGTTCAACTCCCATCACTCCCAGGCGCGCGCGCCCGTCTGACCTCAACTGGTCGAAGTCGATGATCAGCTTCGACGATGCACCTCTGGCCGAGGTGCTCGCGGATGCAAATGCGCTCAGCATGACCCCAATCGCTTTGGCTGACTCGGCGCTCGGCGTGCAGCGCGTCACGGGCGCCTATCTCATGGGCGACAATGAGGGGCTTGCCCGGAGCCTCGCTGCTTCCCTTGACCTCTCCATGGCGACGGCTTCGGACGGCGCCATTCTACTGCGCCGAAAACCCGAATAATCCCGCCTGGAAATTTCTCGGGGGGTAAGTCCGTGCCCCGAACTCTCTTTCTCCGGAACGCCGACAAGGGCGGCGAGGGGAGGAAAGAGACATGTTGGGCAAGGCTTCGACGATAGCGGTGGCATGGGGGCTCATGGGGGCGCTCATAGGGGCGCCAGTGCACGCCGCGGATCGCCAGCAATTCGATATTCAGGCAGGCCGTCCGCTCGGCGACGCGTTGCGGTCGGTCGCGCTCGCCAGTGGCCGGAACTTCGTCGTGTCGAGCGACCTTGTTCGCGGGCGCAGCGCACCTGAACTGAAGGGCCGTTTCACCACGGAGGGTGCGTTCGAACGCTTGCTGGGCGGCTCCGGACTGCAAGCGCGGCTGGTCGGCGATGCCTATGTGATCGTGCCGGTCGATCGCGACGACCCGATCGGTCGAGGCGAGGGAACGGACATCGTCGTCACAGGCACGCGCATTCGCGGCCAGGGGCCGACCGGATCGCGGGTGACGGCGATCCGCCGGGACGAAATCGACCGAAGTGGTTACGGGACGACGCAGCAGCTGATCCAGGCCCTGCCGCAGAACTTCAGCCAGGGTCCGAACGAGGCGACCGGCAATCTCAGCGCGCGCGACAATGCGAACAATGCCGCCGCCGGTTCGGCAATCAACTTGCGCGGCCTGGGCAGTGCGTCGACGCTGGTGCTGTTCAACGGCAACCGGCTCGCGCTCGGCGGTTACACCGGGGCTTTCACCGACATCTCGCTCATCCCGTCCAGCGTCATCGAGCGCATCGAAGTCCTGCCCGACGGCGCCTCGGCGATCTATGGATCCGATGCGGTCGCGGGCGTCGTCAACATCATCCCGCGTACCCGGTTCGAAGGCTTGGAAACGCGCGTCCGGCTGGGGACGGCCGATGGCGACCGCAACGAAATCCAGGCGGGCGCGATCGGCGGACTGAGCTGGGGCGGCGGACACGCCGTGATTGCCTATGACTATCTGGAGACCGGGCGCCTGCGCGCGGCCGATCGACGCTATGCGACTGAGGATCTGCGTCTCTTTGGCGGTCCGGACCAGCGCCAGCGCGTCGCCAGTCCCGGGACGATTCTCGCTGGCGACCGCTTCTATGCGATTCCGGCCGGGCAGGATGGCCGGGCGCTGCGGCCCGACCAGCTGGTGCCGGACCAGGTCAATCTCGAGGACCAGTGGCGGTTCGTCGATCTGCTCCCGCGCCAGGTCCGGCACAGCGCGTATCTGGAGGTGGAGCAGAGCCTCAGCGATCGGCTAACCCTTTTCGCCGAGGGGATTTTCGCCCACCGGCGCTTTTCGAAGGCGATCTACCCGTCGGAAAATCTGTCGCCGAGCGAAGTCACGAGCGCCAATCCCTTCTATGTCGATCCCACGGGCGCGGGCGATCCGATCACGGTCTATTATAGCTTCCAGCGCGACCTCGGACCGGAGGCGGACCGCGGCTATGCCCAGTCGCTAGGCGGCGCAGCGGGGTTGCGCTTCGATGCCGGTCCATGGGTGATCGAGGCGCGGGGTTCTGCGAGCCAGCAGCGCGAGCGCAGCGACCGGGTCAATCTCCTGAACAGAGTGCGCCTTGCCGCCGCGCTGGCCGACCCGGATCCGGCGACGGCCTATAATCTGTTTGGCGATGGTCCCTCGACCAACCCGGCAACCATCGACAGGGTGCGGGGGCGGCTGAGCATCGGATATCGCTATTCGCTCCTCTCCGCCGGACTGAAGGCCGATGGGCCACTGTTCCCCCTGCCCGCCGGGGAGGTCCGGTTGGCGGTCGGCGGCGAGGTCAGGAGTGAGCATTTTGCCGTTCCCTACAGTTTCGACGATACCGTCGGCTTCGCCCCCGACCTGACGCCGTCCGGAGGGTTTCCGCCGGCGCGACATATCGGCGCGGGCTATGCCGAACTCGCGGTACCGGTGACCGCGCCCGACATGAAGGTGCCGTTGTTTCACAGGTTTGATCTGTCGGCGGCTGTCAGGATCGAGAATTACAACGACTTCGGGACGACGACGAACCCTCGGCTGGGCGTGCGCTGGGAGCCCGTCGAAGGCGTGACGCTGCGCGGCACCTATGGCACGTCGTTCCGCGCGCCGAGCTTCGACAATCTGCGGGTCGGCCGAAGCACTCACGCCGTCTTCGCGTTCAGGCTGCCGGATCCGAGCGCGCCTGGCGGGAGTACGCAGACGATCCTGATCCGCGGCAACACGCCGGGCATTGGCCCCGAAACCGCGACGACCTGGACGCTTGGAACGGATCTGGAGCCCGGCTTTCTGCGAGGACTGCGTCTGAGCGCCACACTCTATGACATTCGCTACCGGGACAGGATCGCGGCTCCAAGCGACCTGTTCAGCTTTCTCGCCCAGCCCGACGTCTATGGCGGTATCACCACCAGGAACCCGAGCCCGGTGGACGTCGCGGCCTATTTCGCCGATCCGGCCTTTTTCAACCTGAGCGGGGCGACGCCGGCCTCGATCGGCGCGGTCGTCGACGGGCGCACGCAGAACCTGTCCTCGGTCCATCAGCGCGGCATCGACATGTCGGCCCATTTCGAGACGTCCGCGTTCGGCGGCAGTCTCAGTCTCGACGGCAATGGCGCGATCATTGACCGTATCGACCAGTCGATCACGGCCGGCGCGCCGATCGTGGACGTGGTCGGCAAGATCGGATCGCCGGTGCGGTCGCGCTGGCGGGGAAGCGCCGCCTGGACGCGGGGCGGTTTCTCCGTCGCAACCTTCATCAATCGGACGGCGGGCTATGACAACAATGCGGTGACGCCGGTGCAGAAGGTCGCCAGCTGGACCACAATCGACCTGAGCATCGGCTATGCGTTCCCGGATACGGCCGGGCCGCTCAGAGGGCTCCGGGCGCAGCTGTCGGCGACCAATCTCTTCGATAGCGATCCTCCCTATGTCCAGTACAGCAACGGGCTGTTCGGGATCGGCTTCAACCCGGAGGCGTCCGATCCGCTCGGACGCGTGATCGCGATCCAGCTGGTGAAGAGCTGGTGAGCCGCCGCCTGTTACGGCTCGCGGTGACGGTGCTGGCAGCCGCGCCGGCTCCATTGTTCGCCGCGAACTGCGACGACCTGCTGCCGTCGGCGGTCACCGGCCACCAGCGCCTGATCTCCTCCGCGGATCTGGTTCGGGTCCGCGAGACCGGCTGGGGGGATGGCGATCCGGGCGCGCCGCCGCCCATGTCGGTTTCGCCCGACGGCAAGCGTTTCGCGGTCGTGCTTCGACGCGGTGACCCTGAGACAAACGTCACATGCGTCGGACTGGCCGTCATTGAACTGGCCAGCGGCCGCGCCAGGCTTCTCGACGTGAGCCAGACCATGCTCCGGGACCGGGCGCCCTGGAATGGTCTGCTTGGAATGCCAAGCGGCCGTCCCTTGTTCAACCAACCGCACTGGAGCCCGGATGGCGGGTCCGTCTTTTATCTGAGGTCCACGAAGGACCAGCCGCAGGTGTGGCGCGTAGATCTGGCGGGCAGCCCGACCGTCAAGATCACGCATGCCGTGGACGGCGTCATCCATTTCGGCCTCAGCAGCGACGGACAAAGGATCATCTACAGCAGCCGGGCGGGGCTTGCGGCCGCGCGGGAAAAGCTCATCGCCGAGGGCCGGCGAGGCTGGGTGTACGACAATCGGTTCGCCCCCATCTACGGCAGGGAGCCCTATGTGTCAGGCGTTCCTGCTTCTGCATTTTCGATCGGGATCGGCGCGACCGGGGAGCGCCCGGCAACCGCTGAGGAGATCAATGAAAGCGGTGTGAGGCTCGGAGAAGTGAGCGACGCCCTCGAACTGCAGCCGCCCGATCGTGATTGGCGAGTCTCGCCGGTTCTGGTTCGATCAGACCGCCCGTTCGGCCCTTCACGTCTGAGCGTGTCCTACCAGGGACACCCTCTGAAATGCCCCGACCGTGTCTGTGCCGGCAAGGTCTATGCGGCGATTCCCGTTGGACCGATGCTGGCGGTGCTGCGGGAGGCCGATCGCCACCCCGGCGACCTTAACCTCATTGTCTGGCGGCCTGGTCATGTCGCGCGCGTGTTGCGATCGGGCAGCGACGTGTTGTCGGGATGCGTGGCCGGGGCTGACGCGTTGATCTGTCTGGAGGAAGGCGCAACACGGCCGCCGCGTATCGTGCGGGTCGCCCTGTCGGGCCGAGGGGCAGGCCAGCTGCAATTGCTGCTCGATCTGAACCCCGAGTTCGACCACCTGATCCTGGGGCGCGTTCGCAGACTGTACTGGACTGACGCCAACGGCATCGCCGCCTATGGCGACCTGACTCTCCCTCCCGACCACCATCCGGGAGACAGGCACCCGCTGATCATTGTCCAATATCAGAGCTGTGGTTTCCTGCGCGGCGGATCGGGCAATGAATATCCGATCCATCCGCTCGCCGCGCGCGGATACGCGGTCTTGAGCATCAACCAGCCGCGGCACGCGATTGCGAAGAAGGGCGCCGATGCCGTCGACATGAACGCCTTTCAAGCCAAGATGTACGAGAATCTATGGCAGCGGCGGGCCCTGCTGGCAGCGCTCGACGCTGGAATAGACGCTGCGTTGGCGAGCGCTACGGTCGATCCGGATCACATCGGCCTGACGGGAATGAGCGACGGCGTGATGACGGCGGCGTTCGCGCTGATCCAGCATCCCCGCTACAGGGCGGCGGCGATGGGCGCAGGCTGGCTGGACCCCGTCAGCTACACCTCGGTCGTGGGGCCGCTGTTCAGCGACATGGTGGCAAGCTGGGGTTTGCCTGCCGCCGAGGCCGACCCAAAGCTGTGGCGACAGGTTTCGCTGGCGCGCAACGCTGACCGGGTCAAAATTCCGATCCTCGTCCAGACAGGCGATGCCGAACTGCGCGTGGGGCTCGAAGGCTATGAGGCGCTTCGGCGCGCCAAGCGGCCCATCGAGCTGATCGTCTACCCCGACGAATATCACAACAAATGGCAGCCGGCGCACCTGCTCGCGATGTACGAAAGCTGCATCGAGTGGTTCGACTTCTGGTTGAAAGGCGTGCCGCCGAGCGACCCGGAACGCGCAAAACGCTGGGCCGCGCTGGCAGCCCAAAGCGTCGCTGCCGATCAGCCTGCCCAATGACGGCACCAGCTCTCGGCCTCGGTTAGCGCCAGCATTCGGTTGGACCTGAGCGGCTGCTGGCTCGCGAACCAGGTCTCGAGAGAGACCGTGTCTACGATGCCAAGGTCGCGGAGCAGGCCGCCCAGCAAGTGATCGCGGATCGCCGTTCGATTTCGCTCGAAAAGCTGGGCGGCGAAGCGCTCATATGTGCCCTTGCTGCGGCGGTGGATGATGGAGAGCGGCAGGTCGGACGCGAATGCCTGGCGCGCGACCGACCTGTTCCGTCCGCCCGCAACCCAGTCCGCGGACGCGATCGCGAGGCAAGCATCGAGGACGGGACGGTGCATAAGCGGAAAATGGACCGGGACCGCGCTGGCGCCGAAACAGTCGAGATAGTTATGGATCAAGACGAGGAGCGCGAGGTGCGATCTTCTGCCGGGCGGCCAGCGGCGGCTTGCCCTGAGCCAGGGATGGTCGGGAGGCGCGAGCGACAGGATGTCAGCGCTGAGATGCTTCTTCGTCTCGCGCCAAGCCTCACGCGCGACCAGATGCCGGAACGCCAGCCGAAGGATGCGCCAAGCGCTCACCTGTTCGATCACGGCTTCGTCCAGCGCTGTCGAGAAGGCGCTCGTCAACGCGAGGCCGGCGAGCGGGTCCGACGTCGCGCAGCCCGGCATCAGGTAGGAGAAGACGCTGTCACCGCCACCGCCGGTCAGCACAGCGTCGTGACCATGGCCGCCGGCGATGTCCTGAACCGCATCGTCCATTGCCTGAGCGAAGGCGCGGTGGGTGGGCCTGGGCAGGAAGCCCGCGCGTGTCGTCAGGATATCAACGTCATCGACGCGGATCTCGCGCTCGCGGAGCCGCAAGCCCAGATGCCGGGCGATGGCGCGCGCGAAGAGGCGTTCGTCGCCCTCGACGTCGGGCGTGACAAGGTTGATGGCGGAAAGGTCGTCGCGAAAGCGGCGGGCCGCGGCGGCGACGATCGCGGAATCGAGCCCGCCCGACAGTTGAATGAGCGGCGAAGACAGTCCGGCGAGCGTGTACCGGACACCATCGATGACGGCGCGCCTGACCGAAGCCGCCGGCGGGTTCGGGGACGGGCGCCAGCGTTCGGCGATCCAGTCCGACGACAGGCGAATGCCGTCAGCTTGAAAAGTGCAGAGCTGGCCTGGGAGCAATTCGCGGAGGCCCTCAAGGCTTGTTTGTTCGGTGCGCAGGTCGGAAAAGCGCAGCGCGAGCCCCAGTGCCTCCCGGTCCAGGCTCGCGCGCTGGCCTGCTTTTGCGAACAAGGCCCGGGCATCGCTGCCGAAAAACCATTTGTCACGAACGCGGAGATAATAGCAGGGAACGACCCCGCTCGGGTCACGCAGCAGCCGGACTCGGCCGGTTGCGTCGCGCCCGGCGACAAGAAAGCCGCCCCACCACCTTTGGGCGAGTGCGACCTCGACGGGATCGTGCTCCGGGTCCGTGCAATCGACCGCGACGCGTCGGCCGTCCCGTTCGAAGGGCTGCCCCGCCAGCCAGCCATTGCCGGCGGGCGAGAGATGCATCGGACCCTCGACCTCGATTATGGACTGGCCGTAGGAATCGGACCCGACGCGGAAGAGGAAGTTCGGCCTCTTCACGCGACGCAGATGGGCTTGAAGTTGGCGACGCTGTCCTTGCTTCCGTTCAGGACGACGCCTTCATGCTCGACCCAGCAATGGGCGGCGAAGGGGAGGGGGCGGATCCCGATGACCATGGCCGTGGCGATCCCGCGCGCGGAGCACCAGCGCCTCAGAATGAGGGAGTCGAGCAGGCAGCGCGGGCTTGTCGGCAGCAGCGTGCGCGCCCCCTCGAAGCAGGCGACGCAGCGCGCGAGTTCGTCGATCGCGCTCTTGCGCAGCCCTGTAACCGGCGCCTCGACGCCCGCCCATCGGAGCGCATCGGCGAAACCATGGCGGCGCAGGCGGCGGCTCGCCAGCAGCGCCAGCCAGGCGATATCGACGATATCGGTCAGTCGGGGCGATGCCCGCCTGTCCCGCACGCCGTGGAGGTCATCGGACGGCGATGGATGCGTGCACAGGCGCAATCTGGCGCGCCGATCATCGCTGAAGGTCAGAAGCCCCGCCTCGACGAGCGGCGTAAGCGAGGCATTGTCCGGGGTCGATGCCGCTTTGTTGCGCGCAATCAGCGCCTGGCTCGCCGACGGGCCGGCCTTGCAATAGCGGTCGCGACCCGCATCGAGGAAATAGACCCGATCGTCCGCGACGCAGGCATGGACGTCTGGCGCTAGTGCGTATCCCATGATGGAAAGAGTGCGCACACGGCAGCGCCGTGTACGCACTTTCAGCCTTATTCGGCTTCGTCGACGCCTTCGAGCGGCTTGGCGTTGCCGATGCCGTCGAACGAATCGTGGCCGGCGCCCAAGGTCTTGACGCTCGCCTTGCCGAGCTCGGCCAGCGCGTCGTTCTGTTCGATGCGGTCCATAACATCCTCCATGCGCTGCCAAGAGCGGCAGCAGGAAAAGGCTATGTCGGACGCCTCGATATACCCAATCTATACGCTCGAAATAACGCGATTGTTTGAGAGCCAAATTGTCGGCCGGCTCAAGGCGCTGGGCTGAGCAGGGCAGTGACCAGATGCGGCGCGAGCCGATAACGGCGTGCGCGATAGCGCTGGAGATGGTGGCGCACTCCGGTCAGGTCGCGGTCGATCAGACCCTCCTCGATGGCGCGCAGCTCCTGGTCGAGATCGGGGAGAAAGCGCGGCTCAAGGTGGCGCACAGGCTCCAGGCGGTCGGTCGTCTGGAGCATGGCGATCTGGAGCTCGGCCGATGACGAAAGCGCGGCGACGCCCGCGAAAATCCGGCGCGTCCGCTCGACGGCGTCGGCGGTCGACGGATTGCAGGCCGAGCCTGCATCGCTGCAGTCAAAGCCCTTTTTCATGCGGAGAGCGGCCAGCGCCAGCACTTCCTGCCATCGATAAAGGTCCCGCAGGCCGTTCTCGGTCAGGAGCGGACGGCGGAACCCGTCATGGGGTGTCGCTTCGATCAACCGTTCGCCGGCGAGCCTGTGAAGCGCGTCCCGGACCGGCGTGACGCTGGCAAAGAGCTGCGCGCCGATCTGGCGCGGCTCGAGCGTATCTCCGGGGCGATAGGCGCCCCGGAGAAGATCTTCCTTGATCGCGCTATAGACGCGCTCGAAGATCGAGCCCGCGTTCACTGGCGATGCTCGGCGCCCCGGAACACAGCCAGCCGATCCCTTTGCTGCGCAACCGCAAACGCCTGCACGGCTTCGGCCTGGTCGGGACGGAGCGCGTCCTCGGCAGGGCCGGCCAGGGTTCCGCGAAGCAGTTCCGATGGGCACCGGCCTTCGACATTGCCAAGATTGGGACGGTGCTGTGCATAGCCGACGAGCTTCTGCAAGACGCCGGGGAAGCGAGCCGCGACTGGCGGCGGGTAGACCAGCCACTGATTCTCGTAAGGCTTGAGCCAGCCGAGCGAGTAGCCGATCACCATGCCGCGGCGTATTTCGGCAGTTGCGTTGCCGCCGGCGCCGTGAAGCGTTGAGCCGAGGAAGAGAATGGCGTCGCCGGGCTCGCACTCGGCGACGACCGGGTCGCCATAATAGTCCGGCTGATCGAGCGCTGCCGGACCGTGCGTTTCCGGCCAGATCAGGGTGGCGCCGTTGGCCGAGCGAAACGGTGTCAGCGGCCACATCACGTTGACGAGATATTCGGCTTCGCCCTTGGGCCCTCCCCACATGTCCTGGTCCCGATGCGGCATCTGGGGAAGTGCGCCCGGATGGACCGCGATCGCCTGCGTGATGTTGAGCTGGATCGTGTCGCAGAAGTCGCCCAGCATTTCCTGGGCAAGACCCAGAACCAGCGGATGCATGACGAAATCTTCGATGGCTGGATCGCGTTTGAGCAGGCCGCCGAAGCGCTTTGTCTGCTCGCCGTAGAAGCTGCCGCGGCAGAACGGGGTCTCCTCGAAAGTATCGGCGAGACGCTCTGCGAGCCCCAGGACGACCTCCGGGTCCATGGCTCGGCGGATGATGGTGTAGCCGTGCTCCCGCAGGCGGCAGGCTTCGCGCACAACGTGCGGCGACCGCATGATCATATTTTGGTTCCTTGTCTCGGTCATGCCAGCATGGGATCGGCGAGGACGACCTGGTCGCCCACATAAGTTCCGCTCGCCATGAGCAGCGACGGCGTCTCGGCATCGATGTCGATGCTGAGCGCGCCGAGCATCTTCCCACCGTCCATGACGGGGAGTCCGAGCGGGCGGCAGCGCCAGCCAAAGGCAAGGATCTGCTGCAGCCATCCCATTTCGGCCACGCCGACATAGGTGGTGATGCCGCGTGAGAGCGCGTGATCGACCAGCGCGCTCACCAGCCGTTTGCGGGAGATCATGCGATCCGCGGCCGACTGGTTGCGGCTGAGGCAGAAGCGGGTGATCTCGAGGACATCGGGGCCGGCCGGCGCCTCGCTCTCGCACAGATGCGCGAAATGCGTGTCGAGCAGATGCGGACGATCCGTCGGCAAGAGCCTGGCCGAGGCAAGATGCTCGCCGTCCGGGTCGCTCAGCACGAGATAGGTGGCGTGCTCGGTATCGAACTCGTCGATCTCGTACCGCCCGTCGATGACGGGCACGTCCCAGCCGAGCAGGTCGACAAAGATCTGCTTGCGCGCCTTGAACATGGACGCGAGCGCGCGGTTGAACGCGCTCGCGTCGAAACGATCGATAACCTGCATTTGGGGTCCCTCCTTGGTTGGACCCCGTTGTGATCGTCACTTGGCCGCGATCGGCCCATCCCAAGGATTTGGGATAGCTCAGCGTTTCAGCAGGTCGTTAAAGCTGATGATTCCGTGGTAGAGCGACCACACTGCGAGCGAGGTTCGATTATCGACATCCAGCCGCTCGCGGGCTGTCTGCAGATGTTGTGACACCGTGTAGGAGCCGATCTTCAGGATCTTGCTGATCGCCCAGTCCGACTTGCCCATGGCCATCCAGAACACGCACTCGCGCTGGCGCTCGGTGAGCGTGATCGAGACGGGAATCGGGCGCGTTCGCTGCTGCCAGATGCGTCTTGCGGTCTCGAACGCGAACGCGCCGACCCAGTGCGCGACGGGTAACATGAGCGCGGGTACCGCGCGTCCGGTCTCGACGACGAACGTGCACGACCCGCTGATCTCGCCCGGAACATGACCCGGAACCGTGAAGCCGTCGCCGATGCCGCGTGCCTGACCGAGCGTCAGCATGCGTTCGTCGGCAGCGGTCAATGAAATCAGCCGCGATATGTCGCTCCAGCTGAAGCCGAGATTGGTTCGCTGGCTGGCGCGGTGGACGGGGTCCGAAACCGTCAGGTTCTGCTCATCATAAAAGCGCTCCCAGGCCTCGGGATAGCTGTGCAGGCGGAAGCCTTCCTGCTTCACGTTGGGAGTGTGCTGGGCGAGCGCGAAATAGCTGAAGCCCATTTCGGCGGTCGCTTCATCAAGAGCCAGCCTGAGTTCGAGCTCCGTCCTGGCTTCCTTCATCAACCCCGCAATTCGATCGGCGAGGGCAAAGTTCTTCATTCGTGTCTATGCGGCCGGAACGACGCTTCGGGCGCGGTTTGGACCGACTGCACTCCCTAGTCTGAGTGCCCGCCGCTTGTCGCTTCCCAGGGCCGCGGCGGGCAGGGTGGACGCTTAGACATGAAGCGAGGTGCCGCCGCTTGCAGCCTCAATTGTCTCCATTTTGGGGCAAATCCGTCAGGAAATTGGTAAACGCCGCGCAAGGTGTTTGTTCGATGCAGACGGCCGACGGCCGGCGCTGTCGAGAAAACCTGGGTTGGTGGTAGTGACGATTATTTTGCGATTGTTTTGAGGGTCGAGCCCGCTCAAGCACTCTCCGGCCCGGAGGGGGAGAATGAAGTGACCAGCGAGGAGCGCGCGTCGAAGATGCATGAGACCAGGCGCCGTCTCGAGGCGGCCCTTATCTCACTTGACGATCTGGGTTTGCACCAGCCCGCGGCGATGGTCGACCACGCCCTTCAGTTGCTCATCGAGCGTCAGGAAATCGAACTCAAGCAAAGCTCATCCCTGTCTTCCCGAATCTGAACTCGGTTGCGTCGGCAAGGACCGGGATTCGTTCCCCGGAAACGGCAAGATTAGGAAATCATGGCATAACGCCCGCGCGCGAATCATGATTTGGGGGCAAGCGCATGCGCGAGGGCGCTGTTGAAAGACTGTCAGCGGGACAGAAGGACTGTCTGAGGCTGGTGCTGCAAGGATATGAGTTCAAGGAGATCGCGCGCCTCCTCGGGACCTCGCCCGGCGCGATCAACGAGCGGCTGCGCGAGGCACGGCGGACGCTGGCAGTGTCGTCGAGCCGGGAAGCGGCGAGGCTGCTTGCAGCACATGAAGGCGCATCCGACTACATGCCGTATGTAGCCACACCGAATGGAGTTGGCCCTGCCGGCACATCCGCCACACTGAACTGGCAATCCGACACAGGGTCGGCCAGGGAAGCGAGCGGGCGTGTCGTTCTGAGGGAGGCTCAGGCTGCATTCGGCGTGGGTCATGACGACACGCCCTCCACCTTCCCCTGGCCGATCCCGACAAGGGGGAAGCCGGACAATGACCTGACATTTCGACAGACACTGCTGACCATTCTGGGCCTGACGATCGGCCTTGGCATTGCGGCGCTCGTCGCTGTCGCTCTTGTCGACCAGCTGACCCGCCTCAAGCTCGGCTGAGGCCTCTCTCACACCCAACGACATTCATTGATTGACGCGCGCTCGTTCGCGCCACGGGAGACTTTTATGCGCAAGGAAAGGATGGAAGCCGCCCAATCGGTGGCCGAGCGCCTGTTCGCCTTGGAAAAGGCGCTTGATGATACAATCGCACTCGGGTCCGACCTGTCCTCGCGGATCGTGACTGCAAGGCAGGAAGCGCGGCTCTCCGCGGTCTTTGGCCAGGACGCGATCGATGGAGTTGTCCGCACCCTTTCGGCGCTTGCGGGCGCGCGGCGCGAGCTGGTCGGCACGCACCACGATCTGAAATCCTGGGCGGACGATATCGGCCTGAGGGAAGTGGGCTGGGGCGATCTGGTCAAGCCGCCGGCCGCCGAACTGCCGGCCAGGCCCGATCTGCGTGCAGTCGCCTGAAGCGCGATTGACCAGATGATGCCGGTCCTGTCCTTTCTTGGGCATGACCCGTCTGATTCTGTTCCTGATCCTTTGGCTTGGATGCTGCCTCTACGCGCTCATACGGGGCGGTGGTCCGGAAAAGATTGGCGGGATAATCTTTCTGGCCGCCGCCCTGCTGAGCCTTGCGGTCGAACAGCCCGAGGGATCGCGCTGGAACAGTGTCGAGTTGGGTATGCTCCTCGTCGATCTGGCGGTCTTCGTCAGCTTGTTGACGCTCGCCGTCGCCGCCAATCGCTTCTGGCCGCTGTGGATGAGCGGCATGCAGGGCGTTCAGGTCTTCTCACATTTTGCGATCGCGCTGGATGCGAAGGTGATTCCCTGGGCCTATTGGAACGCCCAGACGCTCTGGAGCTATCCAATGCTGGCGCTGCTCGCAGCGGCCACCTCGTGGCATCGCTCGCGGCTTCGCAGACAGGGTGCCGACCCGTCCTGGAGGCGCTTCTTCGGGTCCTCGACTCAGCGCTGAGCCCGGGCTGGACTGACGCCCTCCTCGCGCGCTTCAGCACGCTTGCCGACGTGCTCGCCGCGAGCCCGGAGGCGCAGGCGAGGGCGACTGGCAGCCGGGCGGTCGCCGATCTTCTTTTGAGCGTCAGGCGGGCCCAGTTGCATGCGTTGCGCATTCCGCTCATCGATCGCCCGATCGTGTCGTCGTCCGAGACGCTCCGTGCCTATCTGCATGGTCGATTGGCGCATCAAGGGCACGAGTGCCTGCATGTCCTCTATCTCGACGCGCGCAATCACCTGCTTCGTGACGAGACTGCCGCAACGGGATCCGTATCCGAGGTGACCATGCACCCGCGTACGATCCTTCACCGGGCGCTTGACGTGGGAGCAACGGCGCTGATCGTCGTTCACAACCATCCGTCGGGCGATCCTGAGCCGAGCGCAGATGACCGGCACGCGACACACCGCCTGGCCGCCGCGGCCTCAAGCCTCGACATCCGCATTCACGATCATCTCATCGTCGCGCGCAGAGGAACGATCAGCTTTCGAGCGGCGGGCTTGTTATGACGGACCGGTGCCGTTCTGGAATCCCGCAGGATTTCGAGAGCAAGTCGAACGAAGCGGTCGAATGCGCTGGCGATCATCGTCCTATTGCCGTTGCGACCGCAAAGGCGCTGATCGCGCTGCATGCCGGGCGACGGTCTGTGGGGCTGCCGCGCCTGTTTGCCGATCCTGCGTGGGACATGCTGCTCGACCTGTTCGTCGCGAAAGCAGAGCAGCGGGCCGTCTCGATAAGCTCAGTCTCCATTGCGTCGGGCGTGCCCGCTTCAACCGCTCACCGCTGGATCGAGGCGCTGCTGAATCAGGCCGCGGTTCGCAGGCGCCCAGACCCCGGGGACAGACGCAGGATCTATATCGAGATTACCGAGCCGGTATTCGAAGCAATGTCGTCGCAGCTGCTGCAGCATCATGCCCGTATGCAGCGGATTGTCCGTTGAGCCAGCTGGAGCCGGCGGGGGCCTTGCGGTGGCTCACGGGCAACGAGCGAAGCCACGAATTTCATCTGCTGACGCGTTGGTTTCGGCAGGTGCTGCGGCTTCGGGAACGTTTTGCCGAGTGCGTGTTTGCAGGCGTTGACCCACTTTCCATCAACGAGACGGCGAGCGTTGGATTCCTGGCGGCCGCCGCCAGCCTCACCGGCTGCCTGGCGCTTACGGATTATGCCACGCTCAAGCGGGGTCTTGTCCGAAGCGCCCAGTACCGCCGCGGCCGCTGCGACCTGTGGATTGCAGATCCGCGCAGTGATTTGTCCTGGGCTTTCGAGTTCAAGCAGGGTCTTTTCAACTCGGGAACGCGCTTAGCCACGATTGAGGCGTTGCTCGACCATGCCTGCTCGGACGCGCGCCAGATCAATGACTTGGAAGCCCATGTCCGTTTTGGCGGTGCGATCATTGTGGTTGAACCCTGCGCCGCCAAACGCTTCGATCATGAGATCCGCTTGGTCGAGCTGGCCGCGAGAGCATCGTTCTGCTGCCGCATAGAAGGTGGGAGCATCCCGGTGTGGGTCTACCTCGAGGCCGTCTGATTTTTTCTGCGTCGGAATGAGAATGGATGGAAGTCGGTTTGCGCCCATCTGACATTCGGCGCGAGTTCCTAACCGCTCCAAAGCCGCCGTTTGCCATTTGGCGAGCCGATCGTCCGACCGCGCCAGAAGTGACGTTTGCCGGGGCTTCCCTCCTCCTCAACTCCATTCAGTTTCGAGCTGTGGCGGATTTCTTCTTTTTACGGGGCAGCTCCTCACTGGTCAGCCCGCCCCGACGCACCTTATGCCTCCAGACATGACGGTCGACGCTAATTCGCAACTCTTCGACTTCGAGCGGGAGGCAGATGCCCGCATCGCCACTATCCCGCTGGCAAGCGTGCCGGTTCGCGCAATCTGGGCACACTATCATTTCATGATCTTCTACTTTCTTCACTTCGAGGGCGCGAGGGACGCTGCGGCGCGAAGAAGCGCGGAAACCATTACATACCGTCTCAGCTACATTCTCCGCTGGATTGCCGAGCGGCCCAGCGATCGGCCGGACATGGCTGCCGCGCTTGCCGATGCATTGTTCCGCGCCAAAGACCCGGGCGCGATCGGCGCAAGCGCGCTCGACGCTTACGCGCATTTCTCGGAGGTTCTGCCGGATGTGCGGCGCGGCCGGCTTGTCGCCAAGCGGATCAAAAACGGGTTCAGCCTCGGCCACTCCTCGCCGCAGGCGGCCCGCGCCGAGGCCACCGACATCCTCGTGAGCGGCCTCGCCATGCCGCATATTGCTAACCGGACGCCCACGCACTTCAGCTCTGCTGTTAAGGCGCTGGCAGCCCGAAGCCCCATCGATTGGACCGCGGTGGTGCATGAGGCGGCTGGCCGGGTCGCGAAGTACGCCGCCAATGTCCGCGAGGACCCGGTGATATCTGACACCGCGATGGTTGAAGTCCTCGGCTTCTCGGGTGGCCGCTTCCGCCAAATCCAGACCGCAATATTCGCCCTTGCCGAGGTGTGCCAGGAACTGGCGCTGATCCACTATATGGCTACAGCTGACGAAGCTGGAGACCCCTCCGAGGCGACAATGGATCTCGTCTCAATCAGCTGGCCCGAAACGGAAACCATCGAAAGGATTGTAATGCTCGCCGGGGGCGAGCGCAGCGATGTCGAGAGATTCGTCGACAGTTTTGCCTTTGACCCGTCCCGGCCGAAGAAACTCCGTGGCGGGGAAGGCTATACGCCGCCGTTCGCTCGCATCGGCACTCGCATCTGCTGGTCGCCCGATCTTGTCCTACGGTTCGTCCAGCCGAGGAATGTTCTTCAAGACATGATGAGGCTCGACAAGAAGAGGTTTGACGACTTGGTCTCGCACACGCTGGAGCCCACTCTGATAGGGGCTTTCGTTGCCGAGCTGGAGCAATTCTCGTCACTGAAGGTAGCCGTCTCGACCAAGTACGAGTTGGGCGAAATCGACCTGATTATCGTGGAACCCGCCTCCGAAGATGTTGTTATCGTCGAGGTCAAAGGCCCGCTGCCTCCGCAGGGATCGAGAGGAACAGAGCGCTTAGCAGATCGGGTCCGAGAGGGATTAGACCAGATCCGTCGTTTTCCGCGGCTGAGTGAAGCTCATCGCCTAAAAGTGGTCGCAGCTGGTACGGGCGCGCAACTCGCCGATGCCCGCTTCCACTACCTTATCGTCGCGCGGGCATGTCTGGGTGCCATAGAAGTCTGGCAGCCAGGCGCGCCCGCGGTCCCCGCCACCCTCCCGCTGGTCCGTTTGGCACTATTGGCTCTGGCCAAGAGGGGTGGCAACGTCGCCGCAGAACTCGGGAGCGAGGTTGAACGGCAGACTGGGATACTCTTGCGGGAAAGTCGATGGAGTTGGAGCAGCGGGAGGATGCCGCTCTTTGGACGGACGATCTACACTCCGCAGCTCCGGTATGATGAGACTGTCGTCGATCAATGGCGGCGCAGAGCGGCCGGCGAAGCCATTTAGGTCGGGTGACCCTAACTGGGCGGCCAGCCGGCTGGGGAATCAGAAGAGGCCGACTGGGCGCCATCCCATGCGCCGGCAGGGCTCTGTCAGTCGTTCACGGTTGCCAGCCAGTTCTGCTGAAACGGGTTACAGCAGACAGTTTCGTCGAAACGGCCAGCTTGCATACGCGAACTGTCAGCTTCACAGCCGTCGCCATGGCAGGTGAACCTGATCCGAAATCCGTCGTGGCGGCGGCTGCGGCTCGATTTTTCCGAAGCTACGAAAGCCACTGCGAGAACCGAGGCGAAGACGGGCTGTTCGCGCTGTTGAATGCGATGCACAGCCTCGCCGACAAGCTCAGCAGGCTCGGACGTCCCAACCTGAACGCCTCGCAGAACTACCTTGCGCTTAGAGCCTTGCGCAACCTCTTCCATCATGAGTCCGAACTGCTCCATGACACGCGCTCGCTCGCGGCAGGCGATGTCCCGCAGATTCATACCGATCTCGCGATTCTGTGCCTGGTGCCCAAGGCCTCTGTCGATCGGGCGCTCCAGCGCGCGCGGGACGATGAGCGGTCGGCCATTGGCTCAGCCCTGCACTGGTACGGGCTGGCCGTGAACATCGAACCCGCGATCTTCAATGTAATGGTAGATGCCTACGAACTACTTCAGGACAAGGGCATTGAACCCGATGATGGCAGCTTCGCCCGCTTCGACAGCCAATATCATTGGGAAACGGCACATGGCCAGGCTCATCGCGTAACTGGCGCCTTGCTGATCCACGTCGGCGATATTGACACCGTGCTCCAGTCCCTGCTTGCCGCGCCCATTCGGACAGAGTCCTGACTAAAGAAGCCTGACCTGCTTGTGCGCGTGCACAAGCCAAGGCCTCGGAACGGCTCGCCGCTTAGCCACGGCTGCTCCGCCAGGCAGACAAGCGGCCCGCTATCAAAATGGGATGCGGGGCAGCCCGTGGTCTCTAAGGCACAAGCGGGCACGGGAACAACGCTGTCCGGCCCAGCTTGCCATCCGCGGCTCGGGCACTCTGTTCAGTCGCATGAGCCCGTGCATGATGGGGCGACTCAAGAGCATCAAATGAGGGATACGCGGATGCCTGATCGCCACGCACCGACGTCTGCCGACCAGCAAGCTCTTTGTTTACGGAGAAGAACGGGCATGATACCCGTTCTTGTGGGTAGATCGGTTCTTATACCCGATCCTGGAGGTCCGCCTGCGCTTCGTTCCCACTCCGGTCGCCTCACGACTCACCGGCCTTTCGACGGACAAGCTTCGCGAGTGGACGAGCCGTCGCGCCTTGATTCCAGCCGACGTCCGGCCGAAGCGGAAGGGGTGCCCAGCCAAGTTCAGCTGGCAAACCGTTCTCGTACTCAGGATCGCTGTCCTGCTGAGGGATCAATTCAGTCTGGAGCTTCAGTCGCACAAAGACTCGTTCGCGGCGCTGCGCAGGGAGCTGCGAAACCGATCGTTCATCGCGCTCTGGGGGCAACGTTTGGCGCTCCACCCCGGCGGCGCGTGGGTATTTCTCGACGAAGCTGATTCAGCGCCGGGTTCGGACTACCTGTCAATCCGGCTGGACCCACACCTCGTCGTGCTTCGAGACGGCTTCGCGCTGTCCGACGCCGCGGCCGACCGCGGGCAACTCGATCTCTTCAGCCTTCCCGCCATTTACAGAAAGGCAAAACCGCGAGCCCCGAAGGTCGCGACGACGGGTCGAAAGCGATCGGCGTGATCACTCCTACCGTCCTAACGACAGCCGGTCTCGCGCGAGCATTCTCGCTTCAGCATGTTCGTGCTATGTTCTGTCTTTCGGGTGTAGCCAGGAAGGCATGGTGGTAACCGCTGCGGTTGAGATGTGGCTCGAGAAGCTCGGCTACGCCGCCGAGCCCGCCGTGCTGCATACCCGCGGAGAAGGCATTCCCGAGACGCACCCCTACGCGCTCGAGATCAAGGCGCTGCTTAAGCCGGACGGCGCCGTGCGTGCCCAAGCCGTATTCGACGTCGAGGGCGTACCGACCGTCGTGTTCGTCGGCGATGACGAAGGCCCGCTTTCCGCAGCGGCGCTCGATGACGCCCGCAAGCGGATATGGAACCAGAACCTCGCCACGGTTGTGATAGAGGTGAAGGGCGATGAGGCCGTCGCTCTTCCGGCGCGCAAACTGAAAAAGGCCGGTGAGCGCTTACGCCTCGACGAAGCACGCCCGGACGGTCCCTTTTCGGCTCTCGATGTCGCGTCGGCGAACCTATCCCGGCGCATGCCGAAATGGTTCGACGTCAAGGCGCGAGTCGACCGTAAGCTCCTCGCCAACTTGTCCACGTCCGTCGCTAAACTGACAGAGGGAGGGTTCGACGGCGTCACAGACGAGGGGGTTCGCCGGAGACTAGCCGAACTCCTCATGGGCCAGGTGCTCTTCGTCTCCTACCTTGAGCACCGCGAGATCGTAGGCGCCACGTATCGCGAACGACGCGAGGTCGCCGAGCTCCACGGCCTAGTCGCCCGCGCCGATCGGGACGGCGTGGGTACGCTGATCGACAGTCTAAGGTCCGACTTCAACGGCGACTTCCTCGGAGACGACAGGCACGATCCCTGGACGGCGTTGTCGGACGTGGGCTTCAACTTGCTCAATCAGTTCCTCCGCCGCACAGACATGCGAACTGGGCAAGGTGACTTCTGGAACTACGACTTCAGCTACATTCCGGTCGAGCTGCTCTCCGGCTTGTACGAGAAGTTCCTGACGCCGGAGCAGCAGGCTAAGGAAGGTGCCTACTATACGCCACGGCACCTCGCCATGCTGGCCGTCGATCAGGCGCTCATGGCCTCGCCCGATCCGTTGTCGGAAACGATCTTCGACGGTGCTTGCGGCTCAGGCATCCTGCTGACAACTGCCTATCGTCGCCTCATCGCACTTTCAGAGGCACGCGAGGGGCACCAGCTCGGCTTCGCCGAGCGAGGCGCACTTCTGAAGCGCACCATCTTTGGCGGCGATATCAATTTCATGGCATGCCGTGTCACGGCCTTCAGCCTTTATCTCTCTTTGCTCGAAGGGCTGGATCCCGCCGACATTTTGGAAGCGCAGGAGCGCGATGGCGCGAAGCTACCCTCTCTCAACGACAGCAATCTCGCTCATGGTAGGTACTACGGCGATTTCTTCCGCAGTTCACACCGGTTCCACGACCGACGCTTCTCGCTGATCATCTCCAACCCGCCCTGGGCAGAGCCGGAGGGCGAGGCTCAGACATCGGCCGACGAGTGGTCAGCCAACGCATCAGCCCCATTCGTCCGGCGACAGATTGCGGGTGCTTACGCCCTCCGCGCCCTTGAGTTCCTAGCCGACGGCGGTCGCACGTGCCTCATCCTGCCGATCGGTCAGTTCCTCGGCCCGTCGAGCACGGACTTCGTCTCGCACCTGTTCGAGGCGTGTCGGCCATTGCGCCTTATCAACTTCGGCGACTTGCAAGGGCTGCTCTTTCCGACCGCCGAGAACACGTGTCACGTGTTTTTCGGTGAGCGGCGGCCGGCAAGCGCTCTCGGCCGCATACCCTTCGGCGAGACCTTCGACTACCTCATTCCGAAAGCCGATCTAAGCTTGGCGCTCGGGCGCCTGACCATGCAGTCCGCCGACCGGCACACCCTGCAGACGCGTTCGGTGGTCGAAGACCCTCAGCTTCTCGTCACATTGATGTGGGGAGACGCGAACGATCTCGCGATCTGGGCCCGCCTGAGCCTGCGTGGCACGTTCGCGAACTTCTGGCGCGGACCGAAGGAGTCTCGTCGTTGGGTGTACCGCAAGGGCATCCACCTCAAGGACCGGAGCCGCGATGCCGTCAGTGCGAGGCCTATCAGCGACCGCCCGTTCGTGCCGATCGCCGCGTTGAGCGCCGGGTCGCCCGTTCTCCACCCAGACCTGCTCGGCAAGTGGCCGGTCACCCAAGACACGGTGGTCGGCCTAAACAACGCCGTACTTGCGGTCTTCGACGGCCCACGTGTCTTGTTCCCAGATGGCTTCTCGAAAGAGGAGCAGAACATTCGCGCCGTGTATTACGACAGTTCCGCAACATTCACGCACAGCATCGGCGTGATCGCGGGGAAGCGAGAGGACGCTGACCTTTTAAAGTTCGCGGCCGTTTATCTGCGCTCCACGCTCGCCCGCTACTTCCTCATGATGCGCGGCTGGAAGATGCTCTGTGAGCGTAACGGCGTCCACCTCACGGACGTGGAGGCGTTCCCGTTCTTCCCGCCAGCGGGCGCACCCGACCCGGATGCTGCCACGACTGCACTGAGCACGGTCGTTACCAGAATGGACCAGATCGCCGCCCTGTCCGAGCTTGAGCAGGGGCCCCGCTTCGGCGAGCTCCGGCCCGAAATCGACGACGCGATCTTCGATTACTTCGGATTGGCTCCCGAAGAGCGCACCCTAATCCGGGAAACCGTCGACGTGCTGATGCCTTCCGTACGGCCGCGCAGCTTCAAGAGTTTGGACACTCCAGCCCAGCACGTGGCCGACGCCGACGACTTCTCGATCTACGCCAAGGCTCTCGCAGAGGCGCTCACCTCTTGGCGCACGAAGACCCGAGGCCGAGGCCGTTTCCGAGTCGACGTCGTCACCAGCGATCCGGAGCGCGCAGGCCCGTCAGGGATCGTACGGGTGACCTACGTGGACGAGCCAACGCAAACGCCAGAAGTCGGGGCTGAAGTCAGCGACGAACTCGTCCTCGAGACGTTAGCCCAGTTGCGAGCGGCGGGCCTCCGAGCAATCCCGGCGGGCGACTTCCTGACGTTGGTTCCCGACGCGCACCTCTGGGTCGACGGCGCTTTATATCTGGTGCGGCCGCTCACACAGCGAAGCTGGACCGTTCGCCAGGCCATGCGAGACGCCGAGCACATCGTACGCGGCGTTCAGTCTCGCGCGGTGCGAGGCAAGATCAAGGTGACTGCGTGACGACACCGGTCGATTGGTTCGCCGCGTTCCCCATCCAACCGGCGACGGAAGCCGTCGAGGCGCTGCGGCAGGGGTGGACGGAACTGGCGTCAGTCGAAAGAGCCGATTTCAACCCCAAAACGAAAGAGGGCGCTCTCACGAAGCGCCTCAAGATCTACGTGGAGAATTACACTGCGCGCGAGCGCGGACTGCTCGGAATGTGGGCGGCCGAAGACATCATCGGCGAGATCGATCCCGTCACTGGAGAGCTGATCGAGGAGCGTCGAACGGACATCGTCTACGGATGGAACAATGACGTCGGTGCGATGAAGCTTGTTTTCGAGTTCAAAAGACTTGGACGCCAGAAGAAACACCGAGACCACTACCTTAAAGACCAAGGGCTTGGGCGCTTCGTCACCGGAATCTACAGCCGTCAGCAGGCCGTCGCCGCCATGGTGGGCGTCCTCCTTGACCCCGAAGCGGAAGTGGTGCCGCCGATCCGGAAGGCGCTTGAAAATAGCGCTCTCGCGACAAAACTGCGCTTGCGCGCGACGGCCGGCGGTCAGCCGTTCGCAAAACCCTCGACGATGTTCACGACAGCGGACTTCGACACCGAGCATGACCGAGACCCAGCCCTCGCACCCACCCACGGCACGATCTGCGTGTCTCACTTCTTTATCGCCTTCGGCTACCCGACCTCGACTAAGAAGCCGAAGAAGGCGAAGAGTGCCTGAGGGGCAACGACCCTGAAATTCCTAGCCTCAGGCGTCCGCGGGTTAGTACGTCTTCGAGAGCATCGGTAGAAGCTAAAGCGCCTTCCTCGATATCATCCGCGTAGCTCGCCTTCAGCTGGACAAGCTACAACGGCAGCCCTCCCGAAAGTTCAGCTACTGCCAACAATCGACCGTGAAGTCCTCGGTGAGCGCTATCAGGCCTGCTTCGATCGTGCGCCACACGAGCCGAAGATCGCGTAGGTCATCCGGCGTGAAATCGCCAGCATGGTGCGAGCGGGCACGCAGCCGCCCGGCGTCGTCGATCAGCGTGACGAGCACCGTGGGGTCATCAAATGCCACCGAGAATACTCGTGAATGATGATCGGGGTGGCTCATAATCTCACGGTAATGCGCATAGTCTGCATGATCGAGCGGCTCGCCACCCTTGGACGCTGCCCGGCTCAGCAGGGTTTTGCAACCGCATAGGGGCAACCGCTGGTCGGTCCAGTCCTCCCCGTATTCGGCGGCCATCGCGGCATCAATGATCTCCCGGAGAACGCGCTCGTACCGGTGCACGAGCGATTTGGCGCGCTTAACATGGGCCGCCTCAGTGTTCTGCTGGAGGCGCACTTTGAAGCGCCGCCGCTTCTCGGCGGTGGTGAGCAGGCGGACGCGTGGCCAGCGCGGCAGCCATAGGCCCGAAGCGTCGAGGAAGGCTCGATGCGCAGCCCAAGAGCCGAGGTCCGGCAGAAGGGTGCGTGAGAACGCCTGAGTTGCGTCGATAAGGCTCCGATCGACGCGCGAGGCAAGTGCAAGCGCGTTGGAGGCGGCGGCCCCGCGGGCAAACGCCTCGATCGCAACCCGATCGTGCTCGATGCGAGCCGTATCAAGCACCGTAAGCCGGTCCGCGAGCGATTGCGTGGACAGGCGGTAGGTGTCGAGTGCTGACGGTAACGCCAGAGCGCTGGCGCGCTCGGCGATCGCCCGGACCGCCTGCGCCGACTGGGTCTCGACGAGGCCGCTGGCTGAGCGCATCGTCTTACCATCGAGATAGCCCATCGCGGCTTTCATCGACGGGCTGTCGAGATAACCCATCGCCGCACGCATGGTAGGGCTGTCGAGGTGACCCTGCGCCGCCCGCGCAAGCTGGGACGTAGTCGAGCCGTCGATATGGTCGCGCAGCCGCTCGTGCCGCTGCCATTCGGCGACGGCGGTGCTCAGCTGGTGAATCCGCGACGCGCCGTCCATGCCGGCCACGAAGTCGCTGGCGAGGCTGGCGCGCTCTTTTGCTTCACGGACGGCGCGCGCTAGGGTCGTGCCCTCCGCCCCCACGTCCTGATCGAGATCCGCGTTAAGCACGACGCGCATCGGGCGATCGCCTGTACGAAAATCCGCGACGTGCTGCCAGTGCTGACCGTGGCGGCCGCGCTCCTGTCGGCTCGCAGCAGACTTCAGGCCGGCGGTCGCTAGCGCTGGTCCGAGCAGCGGATGCCCATCTGCCCAACCCTGACGTGCAAGGACTCTAAGCCGGCGAAGAACAAACCGTGAAAAGCTCTGCGAACTCTGGCAGAAAACCGTTTGTTTATATGGATTTGCAGTCCTCTGCGTAACCACTCCGCCATCGGGCCGAGTCACCGACTTTGCTTCTGAGAGATGTTGCGAAGCCTAAAGGTTCGCAACGAATTCGCACAAGCATTCGCGGTCGAGGACGCGCGTTTAGAGTGACTCCTCAATCTTGGTAATGGCGGCTTTCGCACGAAAGCGCCGCGAGGCGTCGTCGGTTGGCGGGGTCGGGGCTGAGAGGGGCCACCACTCAGCCCGGGATGGCAAAGGTCACATTGGCCGACATGGCGAGGCCGCGCGGGCCCTGGCGTGCAACCGCATCGGGTCGCCCTCTTCGCGCGACTCCGGCGTGATCGGCTCGCCATCGAACAGCGGCAACAGGCCCCGGAAATCAAAGGTTCGGACAGGGACCCGGGGGCGCTGCGCCAGCGCGTGGTCGAGCAACGGCGTCGCGGTCAGCGGCCCGTGGACGACGAGCCCGGATAGCCTTCGACGTTGCGGCTGAACGCACGGTCATAGTGGATGCGATGGCTGTTCAGCGTCAGCGCGGAATAGCGGAAGAGCAGGACAGGGTCCGCGAAAAGCTTGCGAATGGCGCCGTGATGACCGGGCTATCACCGGCCGGGATGGACGGCGGATCGCCCGTCGCGCCATTCCGATAGACGATGTCTTGCTGCTCGCGAATGGCGGCCCGAACGTCGGCAAGGCAAATCTCATGCTCGACGGTTACGAACACCGTCGGATCGCTACGGCCGGTCTTGGGTGTGACAGCGGTGACGGTCGATCTGCGCTGCAGGCGTGCCTCCAGCGGGATATCTGCCAGAAAGGTGATGCGGCTCCCCGCCCACATCCGGCGGGGAAGGTCGACGGGCGGCAGCAGGCTGGCGGCGTCACGCCTGGGATCACCGTCCGTATCCAGGTCCCGTTGCAGCACCTGCGGTCGAAACAGCAGCCAGTGGCCCAGCGGCGGCCACAGCCCCGGTGCCCAGGTTCAGCAGCGCCCCCAAGGCTTCAACGCGTTGCGGGTCCGCAAAGTCATCCTGAACTTGCCGGCCGCCGATATGGGCTTGCGGGTCCATCAGAAGGACTTCGGCAGGCCGAGAGCGTGAGTGGCGACGTGGCTCAGGATGAGGTTCGTCGAGATTGGCGCGACCTGATACAGGCGCGTCTCGCGGAACTTGCGTTCGATGTCATATTCCTCCGCAAATCCGAAGCCCCCATGGGTCTGGACGCACATGTCTGCGGCGTACCAGCTTGCCTCGGATGCCAACATCTTCGCCATGTTGGCCTCGGTGCCGCAGTCGAGGCCCGCATCGAAGAGGCGGGCCGCCTGGTCCACCACGCCTGCGGCTGCCGTCAGCTGCACATGCGCGCGGGCAATCGGGAATTGCACCGCCTGATTTGCGCCGATCGGCCGACCGAAGACACGTCGCTCCTTGGCATAGGCGGTGGCGCGATCGACGAAGAAGCGGCCGTCGCCGATACATTCCGATGCAATCAGAATGCGTTCCGCATTCATGCCGGAGAGGATGTAGCGAAAGCCCTTGCCTTCCTCGCCGATCAGATTGGCCGCCGGCACCTCCAGATCGTCGAAGAACAGCTCGGTGGTCGCATGGTTGAGCATGGTGCGGATCGGGCGAATGGTCAGGCCGCGGCCGACGGCGTCGCGCATATCGACGAGCAGCACGCTCATGCCGTCCGATGGCTTCTCGCACGCTTCGCGCGCCGTGGTGCGGCAGAGCAGCACCATCAGGTCGGAATGTTCGGCACGACTGATCCAGATCTTCTGTCCGTTGACCAAGAAACGATCCCCAGAGCGTCTGGCGAACGTTTGGATGCGGGTCGTGTCCGTGCCCGCGCCGGGTTCGGTGACCGCAAATGCCTGCAGCCGCAGCTCCCCTGACGCAATGCGGGGCAGATAGGCCTGCTTCTGGGCTTCCGACCCGTGCTTCAGAATCGTTCCCATCGTGTACATCTGGGCATGGCAGGCGCCGCCATTGCACCCGGAACGGTGAATCTCCTCAAGGACCGCTGTCGCAGCGGCAAGGCCCAAACCCGAACCGCCATAGCTTTCGGGAATGAGGACCGAAAGAAATCCGGCCTCGGTCAGGGCCTGAACGAATTCGGTCGGATAGCAGCGCTCCCGGTCGAGCCGCTGCCAATAATCGCCGGGAAAGCCGCTGCAGAGGCGACGCACCGACTCGCGGATCTCTGGAAAGCTTTGTTCGTCCGGGCTCATCACCCGTCGCTACCAGATCAAAGCAGGGTCTTGGAACCGCCGCCATCGCGGGTTCAGCAAACTGCTGAGCGCAGCCGGCTGCGGTCAGAGCATGCTGGACAAGCGCGGCCGCGCGCGCGCAGAGGCGGCGTCTGAAAGGACCCGGATGTGACGCTCGAGACGATTTCTTCATGGCGCAGTCATGGCGGCACGCAGGGTGTGTACCGCCACCCCAGCCAGGCGACCGGCACCGACATGGTGTTCTCGGTCTTCGTGCCCGATCATGCTGACGGGACCCGGCTGCCCGTCGTCTGGTATCTCTCCGGCCTCACCTGCACCCACGCCAATGTAATGGAAAAGGGCGAGTTTCGCGCCGCCTGCGCGGCGCTCGGCCTGATCTTCGTCGCGCCCGACACCAGCCCGCGCGGCGGACAGGTCGCCGACGACCCGGCCTATGACATGGGGCAGGGCGCCGGCTTCTACGTCGACGCCACGCAGGCTCCTTGGGCGCCGCATTTCCGCATGCGCAGCTATATCGAGGACGAACTGGCGGCGCTGATCGCCGAGGCGTTTTCGGCCGACATGGGACGGCAGGCGATCACCGGTCATTCGATGGGCGGCCATGGTGCGCTCACGATCGCGCTGCGCAACCCGGACCGCTTCCGCAGCGTATCGGCCTTCGCCCCGATCGTCGCGCCCTCGCAGGTGCCATGGGGCGAGAAGGCGCTCGCCGGCTATCTCGGCGAAGACCGGTCGACCTGGCGGGACTATGACGCGGTTGCGCTGATCGAGGACGGCGCGCGGGTGCCCGAGCTGCTTGTCGACCAAGGTGATGCCGATACTTTCCTGACCGAGCATTTGCGGCCGGAGTTGCTGTCGCAAGCCTGCGCACGTGCGGGTATCCCGCTCACCCTCCGCATGCAGCCGGGCTATGACCATAGCTATTATTTCATCTCGACCTTCATGGCGGATCATCTGCGCTGGCACGCGGACCGGCTGACCGCCTGACCTGTCCGCCTGCGAACAGACCCTGTCCGTTTTCGGACGCGAATTCCTGGTCTGGCATTGCCGTTCAAGGAAGGGGACGCCGCTGGCACGGGCTTTGCTGATGAAGCGGCATGTCGCGCTTGGCGTCCCCATTTCCTGCCGATAAGACGCAGCTGGTGCGCAACTGTATTGCGCTAGTAAGACAGTTATGCGAAGAGGCAGTCCGATGACCGAGCAGAGTTTCGAAGCGATGCGGCGCGCGATGGTCGAAAGCCAGCTGCGCACGACCGGCGTCAACGATCCCCGCGTGATCGCGGCGATGGCGGCCGTCCCGCGCGAACGCTTCGTGCCCGAGGAGTGGCGGACGCTTGCCTATATGGACCGGCCGGTGCCGGTCGGCGGCGGCCGCGAGCTGAACATGCCGGAGGCGACGGGGCGACTGCTCACCGCCGCGGCGCCGACGCGCCACGACCGCGTGCTGCTGGTCGGCGCCGCCACGGGTTACACGGCGGCCCTTCTCGCGCAGCTGGCCGGGCAGGTGGTCGCGCTCGAGGAAGACGCCGATCTTTCGGGCCAGGCCGTCGAGAACGACACTGTCGAGCGGGTACAGGGGCCGCTGGCCCAGGGTTGGGCGGCCGGCGCGCCCTACGACCTGATTTTCATCGATGGCGCGATCGAGCAGGTGCCCGACGCGCTGCTGGCCCAGCTGAAGGAAGGCGGCCGGCTCGCCGCCGCCATCCACGAAAAGGGCGCCACCCGCCTCGGCATCGGTCGCAAGTCCGGCAACGGCTTCGGCATGGACCTGTTCGCGGACTGCGAAGCGGTGCGCCTGCCCGGCTTCGAGCGCCCGAAGAGCTTCGTCTTCTAAGCAGAGAGTGAACCCACGAGCATGCGCCTGACTTACTCCGTCCTGATCTCTTCCGCAGCCGCGCTGGCGCTCGCCGGTCCGTCGGCCGCGGAGACGCTGCAAGGCGCGCTCGCCAAGGCCTATAACGCCAACCCGACGCTCACGGGCGCTCGTGCTCAGCAGCGCGTGACGGACGAGGATGTCGTGATCCAGCGCGCCCAGGGTCTTCCGAACGTCACGGCCAGCTCGACCTTCGGCGAGAATGTGGTGGTGCCGACCGGGCAGGTCTCGGCGGGCCGGCAGCTGCAAAACCAGTTGCAGATGAGCGTGCCCATCTACCAGGGCGGTCTCGTCAAGAACAATGTGCGGGCGGCCAACCAGCGCGTGCTCGCCGGGCAGGAGACGCTCCGCGCGACCGAGGCCAGCGTGTTCAGCCAGGTGGTGGCCGCCTATAACGACGTGATCCGCGATCAGGCGATCGTCGAGCTGAACCGCGCCAATGTCCGCCAGCTGGACGTGAACCTGACCGCGACTCGCGACCGGTTCGAAGTCGGCGACCTGACCCGCACCGACGTCGCCCAGTCCGAAGCGCGGCTGCAGCTGGCGCGCGGCGACCTGCGCACTGCCGAATCGAACCTGATCTCCAGCCGGGAGCGCTACATCGCGCTGGTCGGCGACGTGCCGGGCGAACTCGCGCCGCCGCCGCCGCTCCCCAACCTGCCGGACACGCCGGATCAGGCGGTCGAGATCGCGATCCGGGACAATCCCGACCTGCTCGCCGCCAACCGCAATCGCGAGGCGGCGCGCTATGGCGTCCGCGCCGCCGATGCCTCCCGCCTGCCGCGCCTGTCCGCCGTCGCGCGCGGCAACAGCACCAATTACCTGAACTCGCTGCAGAACACCCAGATCGTCCAGCAACCGGGCCAGGACCCGACGGAAGTCCCCCTCAACCTCCCCAACCAGCAGACCAGCGCCGTGATCGGCCTGTCCGCGAGCTTCCCGCTTTATCAGGGCGGCGGACCCTCGGCGCAGGTGCGCCAGGCCCAGGCGCGGCAGAGCCAGGCCTTCGAGCGCGAGATCGAGGTCGAGCGTAGCGTCGTGCAGCAGACCCGCGCCGCTTTCGCCAGCTGGCGTGCCAGCCAGGACGTGATCCGCTCGGCCGAGGCGGCGGTCTCCGCCAATCGCCTGTCGCTGGAGGGCGTGCGCGCCGAAAACAGCGTCGGCAACCGTACCATCATCGAGATATTGAACGCCGAGCAGGAACTGCTCAACGCTCAGGTCCAGCTCGTCACCGCGCGCCGCAACGCCTATGTCGCCGCCTTCACCTTGCTCGCCGCGATGGGCCAGGCCGAGGCGCGGGACCTGAACCTCGAAGGCGTCGCGCTCTACGATCCAACGCGCAACTACCGCCGGGTGAAGAGCGTCTTCTGGGACTGGGACAGCGATCCGACGCCGCGGCCGGTCGCGACGCGCACCGTTGACACGCCCGCGCTCAACCCGGAGAACATCGCCGGGCCCAAATAGCCGAAGGTCTGGACCGTGTCGAAAGAGCCGTCGATGGAGGAAATCCTCTCCTCCATCAAACGCATCATCGCCGAGGAAGGGGAGGCGGCACCCCCGCGCGCCTTGCAGCCGGAGCCCGAGGATGAGCCGGAGGTGCTGGAGCTGACGCACAGCTTCGCCGAGCCCGACACGATGCAGCCGGCGCCCGAACCCGAGGCCGAGCCGATCAGCGCCGAGGAAGCGCCCGCGCTCGCGACCGCCCCGATGGCGCCCTTCGTCAGGCGCGCCGAGCCGAAGGCGGAGCCGGCACCCATGTCTGCGCCGACGCCGACGCCCGAGACCCTGATCTCCTCGGCCGCCGCCGACGCGACGCGCGAGGCGCTCGCCGCACTGTCGCGCGTGATCGTGAAGCCGGAAGATCCCGCCGCCGACAACACGCTCGAAGGGCTGGTCCGCGAAATGCTGCGGCCCATGCTGAAGGACTGGCTCGACGCCCACCTCCCGCGCATCGTCCAGGCGACCGTCGACCGCGAAGTCGCCCGCATCAGCGGACGGGCCTGAGCACCCATTCTCCCGCGGTTTGGCCTGAGCCCAGACCGAATTGAGAAGGGGTGCGCGCTCTTCCCCAATCGCTGCGCCCTCGTCTAAGGCCGCGCGCATGAGCGAACTGCCGAAGACCTTCGACCCCGCCGCGATCGAGGCGCGCTGGTATCCCTATTGGGAAGAGAACAATCTGTTCCGTCCCGAGCGGCCCGAGGCGGAGCCGTTCACGATCGTCATCCCGCCGCCCAACGTCACCGGCTCGCTCCACATCGGCCACGCGCTCGACAACACGCTGCAGGACATTCTCGTCCGCCACGCTCGGCTGAAGGGCAGGGATGCGCTTTGGGTGGTCGGCACCGATCATGCGGGCATCGCCACCCAAATGGTCGTCGAGCGCAACCTGAACAGCCAGGGTGTCAAGCGCACCGACATGCCGCGCGAGGCGTTCGTCGAGCATGTCTGGGAGTGGAGGGCGCAGTCCGGCGGCCAGATCACCCGCCAGCTCCGTCGCCTCGGCGCCTCGTGCGACTGGGCGAACGAGCGTTTCACCATGGACGAAGGCTTCAGCCGCGCCGTGCTGAAGGTGTTCGTGGAGCTCTACCGCCAGGGCCTGCTCTACCGCGACAAGCGGCTGGTCAATTGGGACCCGGCGCTGAAAACCGCCATCAGCGACCTGGAAGTCGAGAGCCGCGAAGTGAGCGGCCATATGTGGCACTTCAAATACCCGCTCGCCGGGGGGCGCACCTATCGATATGTCGAGCGCGACGCGGACGGGAATGTGCTGTTCGAGGAAGAGCGCGACTATATCTCGATCGCCACGACGCGGCCCGAGACGATGCTCGGCGACGGCGCGGTCGCCGTTCACCCGGGCGACGAGCGTTATCGGCCGATCGTCGGCGCGCTGTGCGAGATCCCGGTCGGTCCCAAGGCGCAGCGCCGCCTGATCCCGATCATCACCGACGATTATCCGGATCCGAATTTCGGCTCCGGGGCCGTGAAGATCACCGGCGCGCACGACCAGAATGATTACGGCGTCGCCCAGCGCAACAACATCCCGATGTACCGGCTGATGGACGAGTCCGCCCGCATGCGGACCGATGGCGATGATTATGCCACCGCGGCCGCCCGCGCACGCGAGATCGCGGCTGGCGCGACCGCTTCAGCCAAGGACATCGATGCCCTCAACCTCGTTCCAGACATCTATCGTGGCCTGGACCGGTACGAGGCGCGCAAGCGCGTCATCGCTGACATCGATGCGGAAGGGTTGATGATCCGCGTCGAAGACAAGCAGATCATGCAGCCCTTCGGCGACCGCTCGAACGTGGTCATCGAGCCGATGCTGACCGATCAATGGTATGTCGATGCCAAGACGCTCGCCGGCCCTGCGATCGAAGCGGTGCGGTCCGGCACGATCAAGGTCGTGCCTGAAAGCTGGACCAAGACCTATTACAACTGGATGGAAAACATCCAGCCCTGGTGCGTCTCGCGCCAGCTCTGGTGGGGCCACCGCATCCCCGCCTGGTATGCCGACGATGGCCGCGTCTTCGTCGCCGAGAGCGAGGAGGAAGCGCAGCGCGAGGCTGGCAACGTGCCGCTTCGCCGCGACGACGACGTACTCGACACCTGGTTCAGTTCGGCGCTGTGGCCGTTCGGGACCTTGGGCTGGCCAGAGGACTTTCACCCCTCCCCTTCAGGGGAGGGGCAGGGGGTGGGGCAGTCGCCGGCTCCGCACCTGTCGGATGGCCCCACCCCAACCCCTCCCCTGAAGGGGAGGGGCTTATTGGCCCGCCACTACCCCAATGACGTGCTGATCTCCGGCTTCGACATCCTGTTCTTCTGGGATGCGCGGATGATCATGCAGGGTTTGCACTTCATGAAAGAAGTGCCGTTCAAGACCCTGTATCTGCACGGCCTCGTCCGCGCAGCCGACGGCTCGAAAATGTCCAAGTCGAAGGGCAACACGGTCGATCCCCTCGGCCTGATCGACCGATACGGCGCCGACGCCCTGCGCTTCACGCTGGCGGCGATGGAGAGCCAGGGTCGCGACGTGAAGCTCGATGAAAAGCGGGTCGAAGGCTATCGCAACTTCGCGACCAAGCTGTGGAACGCCACCCGCTTCGCCCAGGCGAACGGCATTGGCGCCTCGCAGACGCTGGAGCCGCCTGCAGCGACGCTGCCCGTCAATCGCTGGATCGTCGGCGAGACGATCCGCACCGTCCAGAAGCTCGACCTCGCGCTCGCGGACCTGCGCTACGACGAGGCGGCGAACACCATCTACCAGTTCGTCTGGAGCCAGTTCTGCGACTGGTATCTGGAGCTGATCAAGCCGGTGCTCTCGGAACAGCTCCCCGGCGAAAGCCGGGGCCCAGAGTCCGGCGAAGCTGGACCCCGGCCTGCGCCGGGGAGCGCCGCAGAGACCAAGGCCGTCGCCGGCTGGGTGCTCGACCAGATCCTGGTCATGCTCCACCCGTTCATGCCCTTCATCACCGAAGAGCTGTGGCATGCGCTGGGCGATCGCCCCTACGACCTGATCGTCGCCAAATGGCCGCTCGCCGATGCGCGCGCGATTGATCCTGATGCGGCGAAGGAGATCGACTGGCTGATCCGTCTGGTCAGCGAGGTCCGCACCGCGCGCACCGAACTCAACGTGCCGCCCGGTGCGCGGGTGCCTTTCTCGGTGGCCGATGCGAGCGAGCCGACGAAGCGGCGGCTTGCCGCCAACGCGGCGGCCCTGTCCCGGCTGGCCCGCATCGAGCCGAGCCAGAGTGCGGGCGGCCAGGCGCAGATCGTCGTCGACGAGGCTACCTATGCACTCCAGCTCGGCGACGTGATTGACCTCGAAGCCGAACGCGCCCGGCTCGCCAAGGCCATTGCCGCGGCGGAGAAGGAGCGGGATGCGCTTGCCGGGCGCCTGAACAACCCGAGCTTCGTCGAACGCGCCAAGCCGGAAGCGGTCGAAAAGGCCCGCGTCGATCATGCCGACAAGTCAGCCGAGGCGGAGCGGCTGACCGCGGCGCTGAAGCGTCTCGGTTGAAGGCCGGCCACCTGCTTTGACCATTGAGGCTGTCCTACAGGCCTGTCGATGTGCGACTGAAGTGCGGCGCAGGAGCGGAGGATCGCAACAGTCACCCGCTCCCTTGGCCAGTGCGACCTTTTGTGACCATTCGGACGTTAAGGGGGAGTAATGGCCCGTGATAACGCACCTCCCCGCCAGGACCTGACCGAGGGGCCGATCGCATCGACGCTGCTGAAGTTCGCGCTGCCGACGCTCGGCTCCAGCGTGCTGCAGTCGCTGAACGGGTCGATCAACACCTTCTGGGTCGGGCATTTCCTTGGTGAGGAGGCGCTGGCTGCGACCTCCAACGCCAACATGATCATGTTCCTGCTGAACGCCTTCGTGTTCGGCTTCGGCATGGCGGCGACGGTGCTGATCGGCCAGAGCTATGGCCGGCGCGACATCGATGCGGTGCGCCGGACGATCGGCACGGCGATGGGCGCGTTCATTCCGCTGACTCTGGTGGTCGCACTGCTCGGCTGGGTGTTCGCGCCGCAGATCCTCGACCTGCTGCAGACACCCGCCGGCGCCTGGCAACTCGCGCTCGACTATCTGCGGGTGATCTTCATCGCCATTCCGCTGTCGCTGATCGTCGTGCTGCTGATGATGGGCCTGCGCGGTGTCGGCGACAGCGTCACGCCCTTCTATTTCATGTTCGTGGCCGTGGTGCTCGATAGCGGCCTCAACCCCGTCTTCATTCTCGGGCTGGGGCCGGCTCCGACGCTCGGGATCGCCGGCTCGGCGCTGGCGACGGTGATCGCCAATCTCGTCGGCCTGCTCGCGATGATCGGCTTCATCTATGCCCGCGACCTGCCGCTGCGCCTGCGCGGGGCTGAGCTCGGCTATCTGCGTCCCCAAGGCGCCTTGCTGCGCACGATCGCGGCCAAGGGCTTCCCGATGGGCCTGCAGATGATCGTCATCTCGCTCGCCGCCCTGGTGATGATCGGCTTCGTCAATGCCGAGGGCGTCGATACCGCCGCCGCATTCGGCGTCGCCCAGCAATTATGGACCTATGTGCAGATGCCCGCGATGGCGATCGGTGCCGCGGTCAGCGCGATGGCCGCGCAGAATATCGGCGCGGGCCGGTGGGACCGGGTGTCGCAGATCATGCGCGCCGGCGTCGCTCAGAATGTGCTGCTCACCGGTGCGCTCGTCCTGCTGCTGCTCGCCGCCGATCGGCCGGCGATCGCATTGTTCCTGGGGCAGGACAGCCCGGCCATGGGGATCGCGCGGCACATCCAGCTGCTCGCCACCTGGAACTTCGTGCTGTTCGGCGTCACCATGGTGTTCTTCGGCATCGTCCGCGCGAACGGCGCGGTGTTTGCGCCGCTGGTGATCCTGTTCGTCGCCATGTTCCCGGTCCGGCTGGGCTTCATCGCGCTGGCGCGGCCGGCGCTCGGCGCCGACGCGCTCTGGCTGAGCTTCCCCGCCGGGTCGATCGTGACCTTGGTGCTGGCTGGCCTCTATTACCGCTATGGCGGCTGGCGGAAGGCGCGGATGATGACGCCGCCGAGCGGCGACGAATGTCGCGAGGAGGCGCTCGGCACGTCGGAGCCTGCCGGCCGCCTCAACCCTGCGGCTTAGGGGCGGCCACTTCGATGATGCCGGCGGCGATGCGGGCGGTGACCGGGGTATGCGCCAGCACTTCGCCGTCGATCGAGATGGGGAGGGGCGGGTCGGTCGCGACGCGCAGCTCGCTGCCGTGAAACTCGCGCACGGTGCGCTTGCGCGCGCGCAGCTTCAGGATGCTCGCCGCCCAGCTCCAGATCAGCCGGTGGCGCGCATTGCCGAGCACGGCCTGCACGACGATCTTGCCGCTGTCGACCGCGGCGTCTTCGACCAGTTCCGTGCCGCCATGGTAAGGACCGTTGGCGATCCGCACCTCGACGGCATCGACCGTCTCGTTGCCGACGGTGAGCTTGAAGGGCCGGAAGCGCAGGAACTGCCAGGCCGCCCAGCTCAGATAGCCGACGCGGCCGAGATAGCGTTTGAGGTTGTGCGGCACCGTCTCGGCGATCAGCGGCGACATGCCGATCGCTGCGCAATTGGCGAAATAATCCTTGTCGATCATGCCCAGATCGATCCGCCGCCGCTCGCCGGTCGCGATCACGTCGATGGCGCCTTCGAGGTCGAGCGGGATGCCGAGCGTGCGCGCAAAGCTGTTCGCGGTGCCGAGCGGCAGCAGCGCGAAAACCGTGTCGTGCGGCACGAAGTCGTCGACCGTCGAAGAAAGCGTGCCGTCGCCGCCGCCGACGATGATCATCGGCGGATCGATGGCGAGTGCCTGCTGGATCGTCGGGCGGAGCTGGTCCGGATCGGGCACGGCATGGGCGGCGATCAGCTCGATGCCGCGGGCGGTGATCAGTTCCTTTGCGCGCTCGAACAGGTCCCGACCCTTGCGCGACTTGGCATTGACCACGAGGATGGCTTGTCTGGGCAGCGGTTTCACTGGCGTCCTAACGCGGGTTCGGGCTAGTCGGGCGCATGCATAGTGCCGCTTATCCCGCACTGCGACTCCGTCGCACCCGCTCTTCGGCCTGGAGCCGGGCGCTGCATGCCGAAACCGTGCTCACGCCCGCCGATCTCATCTGGCCCTTGTTCATCGTCGAGGGCGAAGGCGTCGAGCAGCCGATCGCCACCATGCCGGGCGTATCCCGCTGGTCCGTCGACCTTATCGTCGAGCGCGCCCGCGATGCCGCGGCGCTCGGCATTCCCTGTCTCGCCCTGTTCCCCTACACGCCCGAGCCGCTGCGCACCGACAATGGCGATGAGGCGCTCAACCCCGACAATCTGATGTGCCGCGCCGTCCGCGCGATCAAGGATGCGGTGCCTGAGGTCGGCGTGCTGACCGATGTCGCACTCGATCCCTACACTGCGCACGGCCATGACGGCCTCGTCGATGAGCGCGGCTATGTGCTGAACGACCGGACGAAGGACGTGCTGGTCGCGCAGGCGCTCAACCAGGCGCGTGCCGGTGCCGACATCATCGCTCCCTCTGACATGATGGACGGCCGCGTCGCCGCCATCCGAGCGGGCCTCGAGGCTGACGGCCATGTCAATGTCCAGATCATGGCCTATGCCGCCAAATACGCCTCGGCCTTTTACGGGCCGTTCCGCGATGCCGTGGGCTCGCGTGGTCGGCTGCAGGGCGACAAGAAGACCTATCAGATGGACCCCGGCAACGCCGAAGAGGCGCTGCGCGAAGTCGCGCTCGACCTGGCGGAAGGCGCAGACACCGTGATGGTCAAGCCCGGGCTGCCCTATCTCGACATCATCCGGCGCGTGAAGGAGCGCTTCGAAGTGCCTGTTTTCGCTTATGCGGTGTCGGGCGAATATGCGATGATCGAGGCCGCAGCCGCGGCCGGCGCCGGCGATCGGGATGGCCTCGTGCTGGAAAGCCTGGTGGCGCTGAAGCGGGCGGGATGCTCAGGAGTGCTGACCTATCACGCGCCGCTCGCCGCGAGGCTGCTGGCCCGTTGAATCCCGCGGTGACATTCGAGCGCAACGACCTGAACGGGGCCGCTTAGCATGGCGAGCGCTGCCGGTGCGCTGACCGCCGAGGGCATTGGCGAACATCGGCGCGACCTGGGGCCGCTGTTCGTCGGCACGATCTTCGTCGGCTCGTTCCTGCTGTTCCTGGTGCAGCCGATGATCGCCCGCATGGCGCTGCCACGCCTCGGCGGTGCGCCGGCGGTGTGGAACAGCGCGATGCTGGTCTATCAGGCGCTGCTGCTCGGCGGCTATGCCTATGCGCATGGCCTGTCGCGGCTGAACGTGCGCAACCAGTCCGTCGTCCACCTGCTGCTACTGGCATCGGCCGCGCTGCTGCTGCCGATCGGGTTGGTCGACTGGACTCCCTCGGCCACAGCCTCGCCGGCGCTGTGGATTCTGTGGTTGCTGCTGGTGTCGATCGGCCCGCTCTTCCTTGCCGTGGCGGCGCAGGCGCCGATGATCCAGCGCTGGTATGCCGCGGCGACCGGCGGCCGGGATCCTTATCCGCTCTATGCCGCCTCCAATCTCGGCAGCTTTACCGGCCTGCTCAGCTATCCCCTGCTGGTCGAACCGCGATTGACGCTCGCTCAGCAGAGCACGCTGTGGACGATCGGCTATGTGCTGCTGTTCGTGCTGACGCTCAGCTGCGCCGCCGTACTGCCGCGCGCCGGCGTCGACACATCGGACGCCGGTTACACGGCCGAGCGGCGCCCGACGCTCAGGCGCCGGCTCTGGTGGATCATGCTTGCGGCGGTGCCCTCGGGGCTGATGCTGTCGACCACGACGTATCTGACCACGGACATCGTCGCGATGCCGATGCTGTGGGTGATTCCGCTCGGACTGTACCTGCTCAGCTTCACGCTGGCCTTTGCGGCGGAGCGCGGCGCGGTGGTGTCGCTCTGCCGCTTGTCGCCGCTCATCATCCTGGCGTTCGGCGGCATGGCGATCCGGCATGCGCCGAGCCAGCCCTTCTTCATGGCGAGCGTGGAGTTGCTGCTGCTGTTCACCATCGCCGTGACCCTGCACGCGGAGATGTATCGCACACGGCCGGCGCCGATCTACCTGACCGGCTTCTATCTCTGCATGTCGATCGGGGGCGCGCTGGGCGGGCTTTTTTCGGGACTGCTCGCGCCGGTGCTGTTCGACTGGACCTACGAACATCCGTTGCTGATCCTCGCCGCCGCCGCCCTGGTGCCGCAGCACTATTTGTTCGATGCGCTCGATCGACTCTGGTCGAATCGCACCCGCGCGGTCGTCCTGACACTCGCGATGCTCGTCCTGACGATCATTCTGGTCGGGATCACGATCGAGCAGCCCTGGCGCTGGATGTGGGGTCGATCAATGTGGATCGGGGGCGGGGCGATCGGCCTGCTCACCTTCTTCTGCATCGGGCGGCGCGTGCCGTTCCTGACCGGCATCGCCGGCATGATGCTGGTGTTCGGCGGCTATGAGTCGCTGCGCCTGTCGATGACGCCGGATGCCCGCGCGCGCAGCTATTTCGGCGTCTACACGATCCGCGACTCCGGCGACGTGCGGACGCTGGCGCACGGCACGACGGCACACGGCGTGCAACTGCTCACACCCGGCCGTGAGCGCGAGCTGACCAGCTATTACAGCGCCTTTTCCGGTGTGGGCCAGGCAATGTTCAAGCTGCCCGAGATTGCGGGGCCTGCCGCCCGCGTCGGGTCGGTCGGCCTCGGGACCGGCACGCTCGCCTGCTACACCCGGCCGGGCCAGAGCTGGCGGATCTACGAGATCGACCCGGTGGTGATCGATATCGCCCGGCGATCCGGCAAGTTTACCTATCTGCCGCGGTGCAACCCGCGTGCGCAGATTATCCTGGGCGATGCGCGGGTGAGTCTGGCCAAGGAGCCGGCGCAGAGCCTCGACTTCCTCTCGCTCGACGCCTTTTCGTCCGATGCAGTGCCCATGCATCTCCTCACCCGCGAAGCCTTCGCCATCTATGGCCGCGTGCTCGCTCCTCGCGGGATGCTGCTCGTCCACATCTCCAATCGCTTCCTGGAGCTGGAGCCGGTGATCGCGCGGGCAGCGCGGGAAGGGGGCTGGCTTGCCGCCCGCTACGATGACCTGATCTCGCCAACTTCCGAATATTACGACTATATCAACAGCTCGAGCTGGATCCTGATGACCCGCGACGCGGCTGTGCTCGCGCGGGTTACCGGCGACCCCCCGCCGCAGCACAAATGGCGACCGCTGAAGGAAGACGCCGGGTTCACCGGCTGGAGCGATGATTATGGCAGCATTCTGCCGCTGCTGAAGGCGTTCCGATGAACGGCAGCGCGGCGCCGACGCCCGCACCCGACCCCCATCTGCCGCTGGCCCACGCGCTGCTCGCGCTGGCGGTTGTTGCAGTCTGGGGCACCAACTTCGTGGTCATCAAGGTCGCGCTGAACGCGCTGCCGCCACTGACCTTCGCGACCCTGCGCTACATCTTCGCGCTGCTGCCGGCGGTGTTCTTCGTGCCGAGACCCGAGGTGCCGTGGCGAAGCCTCGCCACCTATGGCGTCGCGATCGGCTTCGGGCAGTTCGGGCTGCTCTTCATTGCGATGGACGGGCTGATCTCGCCCGGGCTCGCCTCGCTCGTCGTGCAGATGCAGATCTTCTTCACCATCGGCCTGTCCGTGTGGCTGTCCGGCGAGCGGATGCGGCGCTTTCAACTTGGCGGGCTGGCGCTCGCGACGGCTGGCCTGGTCGTCATCCTCTTCCACACCGATGCGGCGACCACGCCGCTTGGGCTCGCGCTGGTGTTGGCGGCGGCGCTCAGCTGGGGCATCGGCAATCATGTCGCCAAGGTCAGCGGGGCGAGCAACATGCTGGCGTTCGTGGTCTGGGCGAGCCTCTTCTCGATCCCGCCGCTGCTGATAGCGACGCTGGTCGCGGACGGTCCCGCCAAAATTGCGACAAGCGTGGCGGCTGCATCCTGGCCGACCTGGGCGGCCGTGCTGTGGCAGTCGGTGGGCAATACGCTGTTCGGCTATTCCGCCTGGGGCTGGCTGCTGTCGCGCCACCCGGCGTCCACCGTGTCGCCGCTGTCGATGCTGGTGCCCGTATTCGGCATGAGCGCATCGGCGCTACTGCTCGGCGAGCCGCTTCAGGACTGGAAGCTGCTCGCCGGCGCGCTGGTGATGAGCGGCCTTGCCCTGAACCTGCTCTGGCCCAGGCTCAGCCGCTCACGCGGTCACTGATCCAAGAATGAGCGCATTTTCCGCGACCGGCTCGGGTGCTTCAGCTTCCTGAGCGCCTTGGCTTCGATCTGGCGGATGCGTTCGCGGGTGACGCTGAACTGCTGGCCGACTTCCTCGAGCGTGTGATCGGTGTTCATGCCGATGCCGAAGCGCATGCGCAGCACACGCTCTTCGCGTGGCGTCAGCGAGGCGAGCACGCGGGTCACGGTTTCCTTCAGGTTCGCCTGAATTGCCGCGTCCACTGGAATGACCGCGTTCTTGTCCTCGATGAAGTCGCCCAGGTGCGAATCTTCCTCGTCGCCGATCGGCGTTTCGAGTGAGATCGGCTCCTTGGCGATCTTCATCACCTTGCGCACTTTCTCAAGCGGCATGGAGAGGCGCTCGGCCATTTCCTCGGGCGTGGGTTCGCGACCCTGTTCGTGGAGGAACTGGCGGCTGGTGCGGACCAGCTTGTTGATCGTCTCGATCATATGGACCGGGATGCGGATGGTCCGCGCCTGATCCGCGATCGAACGGGTGATCGCCTGCCGGATCCACCAGGTTGCATAAGTCGAGAACTTATAGCCGCGGCGATATTCGAACTTATCGACCGCCTTCATCAGGCCGATATTGCCTTCCTGGATCAGGTCCAGGAACTGCAGGCCGCGATTGGTGTATTTCTTCGCGATCGAGATCACGAGCCGGAGATTGGCTTCGACCATCTCCTTCTTCGCGATCCGGGCTTCGCGCTCGCCCTTCTGCACCATATTCACGATGCGGCGGAACTCGGGCAGCGCCATGCCGGTCGCCTGGGCGATCTCGGCGATTTCGGAGCGGATGCGCTCGACGGCATCGGCCTCGTTGGCGGCAAAGGCGGACCATTTCTTGTCGGCGCCCTTGACCGTCTCCAGCCAGCCTTCGTCGAGCTCGCGATTGACGTAGCGGTCGAGAAAGTCCTTGCGCGGCACCTTATGGCGTTCGGCCAGGCGCAACATCTGCCCGCCCAGAGCAGTCAGGCGCCGGTTGTAGCTGTAGAGCTGATCGACGAGATATTCGATCTTGGCGTTGTGGAACTGCACGCTCTCGACCTCGGCGGTGAGGTCCTCGCGCAGCTTCTGGTACTTCTTCTCGTCGCCGCTGGAGAAGGGCGCACCGCCGCCCATCGCGTCGAGACGCGCCGCCTGCAGCTTCGAGAATTTCTTGAACAGGGCGGTGATGCTGGCGAATTTCTCCAGCGCTGCCGGCTTCAGCTGCTCTTCCATCTGAGCGAGCGAGAGAGTGTTGTCCTCTTCCTCGTCGTCGCTCGGACGCGGCGCACGCCGTTCGGTCATCGACTCTTCGTCTTCGTCGTCCGAAGACTGAACTTCCTCGACCTCTTCCTCTTCCTTGAAGCTCGGGCCGGCGGTCTTTTCGGAAATCTCGCCGTCGCCGCCTTCTTCCTCGTCGGTTAGGTTTTCGGGCGCGGGATCCTTGTTCAGCATCGCGTCGAGATCGAGGATCTCGCGCAGCTGCATTGTCCCTTCGTTCAAGGCGTTCGACCAGCCGATGATCGCGTTGAAGGTGATCGGGCTTTCGCACAGCCCCAGGATCATCGTGTCGCGGCCGGCCTCGATCCGCTTGGCGATCGCGATCTCGCCTTCACGGCTGAGCAGCTCGACGGCGCCCATCTCGCGCAGGTACATGCGCACCGGATCGTCGGTGCGGTCGACCGTTTCCTTCTTCTTCTCGATCGCGGGCGCCGAAAAACCGTCGCCGCCTTCGGCCGCGACGTCGGTATCGTCCTCTTCGGGTTCCTTCTCGGCCTCGCCGTCCTCGCCCGCCTCGTCATTCTCAACGATGTTGACGCCCATGTCGTTGAGCGCGGACATGATGTCCTCGATCTGCTCGGACGACATCTGATCCTGCGGCAGCGCCTCGTTCAGCTCGTCATAGGTGATCACGCCGCGCTTCTTGGCGCGGGCGATCAGCTTCTTGATCGAGGCTTCGTTGAGGTCGATCAGCGGGGCATCGCCGCCCTCGGGCTTTTCGACCTGTTCTTCCATCTGTTTCGCCATTCAACCGCCCGAACGTAAATCAGTTTGCGCCTTCGTCGTCCTGCAACAGATTTGCAAGCCGCCGATCGATATCGACCCGCATTTCCAAGAGCCGTTGCTGCTCTTCGTAAGTCGTCGCGTCGAACGACTCCTTCAACCGCGCCGTGGCCGCGGCGAGCGCCGCGTCGAGTTCCGGCCGTTCGACCATCACTTGGATGGCCTCGCCCAGATCCGCCCGGGCCCGGTCCGGTGCTGCATCCTTCCGCGTGAACGAGAAGGGCAGGCAATCGGCACGCAACAAGTCTCTGGCGAGCGCGTCGAACTCGCCGGCGCGCAATATGGTGGCGAGTCGCTCGGTATCAAGCGCTTGCTCGTGCAGCGCCAGATCGACGAGCGAGTCGATCAGCCGCGCGACCAGCGGATCGCCGAACTGCAGCGCGTGCAGCGCCTCGGCATGGCGGGCGAGCATGTCGGGAAAGCGCAGCAGCCCGGAGACGACGCCCTTGACCAGCACCCGGTCGATGCCGGTCGCACCGACGACCTTAGCCTCGGACGAGGCCGGCTGGGGCGGTTGCCAGCGCGCACCAGGGCGGAAAGGCACGCGAGGACCGGGCTGGTAGGGCGGGCGCTTGCGCTGCAGGAAGTTGGTCTCGAACCGCTCGCGAAACTCGGCCTGATATTGCTGGCGGACATCCGGGTCGGCGATGGACGCGGCAAGCTCGTTCAGGCGCTTGCGCAGTCCCGCCTTCTGTTCTGGCGTGGAAAGGGAGCCGGCCCCCACCTCATGGTTCCAAAGCCGGTCGACCAGCGGCTCGGGTGCGGCGGCCAAGGCTTCGAAGGCGGCCGCGCCGCCACCGCGGACCAGATCGTCCGGATCCTGCCCCTGCGGCAGGGTCAGGAAAGCAAGGGAGCGGCCGGGCGCGAGGCCGGGCAGGGCGCGAGTCGCGGCGCGGAACGCCGCCTTCTGGCCCGCGGCGTCGCCGTCGAAGCAGAGCAAAGGCGCATCGACCTGCCGCCACAGCCGCTCGATCTGGTGCTCGGTCAATGCGGTGCCGAGCGGCGCGAGTGCCTCCTGGATGCCGACCTGGGCAAGCGCGATCACGTCGAGATAGCCTTCGACGACGATCATCCGGTTCGCCTTGCGCGCAGCCGGCGCCGCCCGGTCGAGATTGTAGAGCGTGCGTCCCTTGTCGAAGAGCGGCGTGTCCGGGGAGTTCAGATATTTCGGCTCACCCTGGCCGATGATCCGCCCGCCGAACGCGATGACGCGGCCGCGGGGATCGCGGATCGGGATCATCAGCCGGTCGCGGAACCGGTCATAGGGTTCCTTGTCCTCGACCTGGATCAGCAGCCCGGCTTCCACCAGCATCGCGTCGCCGAAGGAGGCGAGGGCGCGGCGCAGTCCGCTCTTGCCGTCGGGCGCATAGCCGAGCCCGAACGCCTTGCGGGTCTGCTCGGAGATGCCGCGCTTTTCGACATAGACGCGTGCCGCGGCGCCGGCGAGCCCGGCATATTGCTCCTCGTACCAGGCGGCCGCCGCCGCCATGACGTCGTGCAGCGACCTGGCCCGCTCCGCCCGCGCTGCCTCCCGCGCATCGGGGGCAGGCAGCTCGAGATTGGCCGCCTGCGCCAGCTCCTTCACCGCCTCCATGAACGGCAGCCCGCGCTGATCCGTCATCCACCTTATCGCATCGCCATGTGCGCCGCAGCCGAAGCAATGGTAAAAGCCCTTCTCGTCATTGACGTAGAAACTGGGCGTCTTCTCATTGTGAAACGGGCAGCAGGCCGCGAACTCGCGGCCCTTGCGGGTGAGCTTCAGCGTCTTGGAGACGAGTGCCGACAGCAGCGTGCGCGCGCGGAGTTCGTCGAGGAAGGCGGGGGCGAGGGTCATGGGGTGGAGAACTGCTTCTCGACGTCGCTCGCTTCTCGACTTCGCTCGAAGCAATCGGTGCCCTCAGCCTCCCCAACTCCGTTCGTTTCGAGCGAAGTCGAGAAACGCGTATGACGTTCTCGCGGGGGCCGGGCCAGGTGCGAGACCATCGTCCAATCGCCCCGTATCAGCGCCTCCTTCTTGAGCTTGGACCAGCCGCCCACAACGCGCTCGGCCTCCAACGCTTCGTGACGCGTCGGAAATGCTTCGCACCAGACGAGCTCGACCGGTCGCCGCTTGTACGTCCAGCAAGCTCGAAAATAGCCCTGCTGATGTTGGGCCAGCCTGACCTCGAGGTCCTCGGTGTGGCCGGTGTAGTACCGGCTGTCGGCGCAACGCAGCATGTAGCACCAGAAGGCCATGGCGCTTCATAAGCTGTCTGGTCGATTCGGCGAGTGCGTTTCTCGACTTCGCTCGAAATGAACGGGGAGGGGTGGGTCCCACGCAAATCCGTTCGCTTCGAGAGAAGTCGAGAAGCCGTTGTCAGGAAAGCGCCCCCTTCACCGCCGCACTCGCCTTGCTCATATCCAGCTTGCCCGCGTGCCGCGTCTTCAGTTCGGCCATCACGCGGCCCATGTCCTTGACGCTCGACGCCCCGATCTCCGCCTTGATCGCTTCGATGGCGGCGGCCATTTCGGCTTCGTCCATCATCCGGGGCAGGAAGCGTTCGATCACCGCGACTTCCGCCGCTTCGGCGGCGGCGAGTTCGGGCCGGTTGCCCTGTTCGTACATGGTGATCGATTCGCGGCGCTGCTTGACCATTTTCTGCAGCACTTCGGAGACGAGCACGTCGTCGTCCTCGGGTGCCTTGCCGGTGCGCGCTTCGATGTCGCGATTCTTGATCGCCGCCTGGATCAGGCGGATGGTGGCGGTGCTGTCCTTGTCGCCGCTCTTCATGGCGGTGACGAGGGCGGATTTGATGTCGTCTCGAATCATTTTGCCCGTCTAGCAGGTTGACCGCGGGCGTCACGGTCCCTAGCTGCGAGGCCTTAGCGACATCGCTGCCGAACCACTCGAAGGAGCCTGCCGATCATGGCCGACGCCACCCCCTTGCGCGCACCTGAAGGAGCCACGGGGGTATTGGTGCTGGCGTCCGGCGACGTGATCTGGGGGCGGGGCTTCGGCGCGGAAGGCGAGGCGGTGGGCGAAGTGTGCTTCCACACCGCCATCACCGGCTATCAGGAAATCATGACCGATCCGTCCTTCGAAGGGCAGATCATCACCTTCACTTTCCCGCACATCGGCAATGTCGGCGCCAACCATGAGGATGTGGAGGCGAACCACGCCCATGCGCTCGGCTGCATCGTGCGCGAGGACGTGACCGCGCCGTCCAACTTCCGTGCGGCCGAGGGTTTCGACGCCTGGCTGAAGGCGCGGGGCAAGATCGGGCTGGCGGGGGTGGACACGCGCGCGCTGACGCGGCGCATCCGGGAGGGAGGCGCGCCAAACGGCGTGATCGCGCATTCGGCTTCGGGGCAGTTCGATGTGGAGGCGCTGCTGGCGAAGGCGCGGGCCTGGCCGGGGCTGGAGGGGATGGACCTTGCGCGGGAAGTTTCGTGCGAGGCGCATCACCTGTGGGAAAGCGGGGTTTGGAAGCTGGGGTTTGGGTATTCTTCGTCAGACGGTTTCTCGACTTCGCTCGAAACGAACGGTGTTGAAGAGACTGCGAACCCCACTCCGTTCGTTTCGAGCGAAGTCGAGAAACGTGCGTCCGGAGATGGCTCCAAGCCCCACATCGTCGCCATCGATTACGGCTCCAAACACAACATCTTCCGCAACCTGGTAAAGGCCGGCGCCAAGGTCACCGTGCTCCCCGCCACCGCCACCTTCGACGAAGTGATGAACCATAATCCTGATGGTTTCTTCCTCTCGAACGGCCCCGGCGACCCTGCCGCGACCGCGCAATATGCCGTGCCCGTGATCCGGCAGATGCTGGAGACCGGTAAGCCGCTGTTCGGCATCTGCCTCGGCCACCAGCTGCTCGCGCTCGCGATCGGGGCGAAGACGACCAAGATGTTCCAGGGCCATCGCGGCGCCAATCACCCGGTCAAGCGGCTGGAGGACGGCCGCGTCGAGATCACCAGCATGAACCACGGCTTCGCCGTCGAGCGCGACAGCCTGCCCGCGAACGCGCGCGAGACCCATGTCTCGCTGTTCGACAACTCCAATTGCGGCCTCGAACTCACCGACCGCCCCGCCTTCAGCGTGCAATATCACCCGGAGGCCAGCCCCGGGCCGATGGACAGCATGTATCTGTTCGAGAAGTTTGTTGGCCAACTGGAGCACAGGGTGTGATTGCTGCCGAAGTTCCGCCGATCCCGCCTTGTCCGATTGCGGTCGAGGTATACGCGTCCAGCAATTCTGCCGACAAGGCCCGCAGTTTAGTGAATGTTCCGGGGTACCGGATAGTTTCGGAGCGTTCTGAAACCGACAACGTAACGGCTATTCGGCTAGAGGTATCGAACACTCCTGTTGAAAACGACGAGTTCAGCGCATTTCTCGGGTCCGGAGCATTGGGACGCATTAGAGCACTCAACGAGGCTGGGTTGTCACTGGGGCCGCCGATGGCAAGCACTGGTACGAACTGCAGATCATCAACCATGTTTAAGTCACAGCAAGCCTTGCTCGGTGGTCGAAGTGCTCAAGTCTACGAACTTGATCAAGCTGGAGCCGTGCGGTTCGAACAGATTGCCTCGAAGTTGTCTATCAAGGTGACGCTTTACAGGTCTGCAACGCATATTCTTGCGGAAGTTCCCGCGTCTGCAGAGCAGACGAGCTTACTATTCCGCTTGAAGCGAGGAGACTTCGGGAAGCTAGGCCGCATGGGTGTTTTGGCTGACATAAGTGAGGCTCAAGCGCTGCAACAGAGCCAGCCAGAGTGAGCCAATAATGCCCAAACGCACCGACATTTCCTCCATCCTCATCATCGGCGCGGGGCCGATCGTCATCGGGCAGGCGGCGGAGTTCGATTATTCGGGGACGCAGGCGGCCAAGGCGCTGAAGGCTGAGGGCTATCGCATCGTCCTGGTCAACTCCAACCCGGCGTCGATCATGACCGATCCGGAGTTTGCCGACGCGACCTATATCGAGCCGATCACGCCCGAGATCGTCGCCAAGATCATCGAGAAGGAGCGGCCCGACGCGATCCTGCCGACCATGGGCGGCCAGACGGCGCTGAACACCGCGCTCGCCCTGTTCCGCGACGGCACGCTGGAGAAGTTCGGCGTCACCATGATCGGCGCGGATGCCGAGGCGATCGACAAGGCCGAGGACAGGCAGAAGTTTCGCGTCGCGATGGATAAGATCGGGCTGGAATCCGCCCGTTCGGCCATCGCCCATTCGGTCGAGGAGGCGCTCGCAGGGCTGGAGAAGACCGGCCTCCCCGCGATCATCCGCCCGAGCTTCACCCTGGGCGGCACCGGCGGCGGCATCGCCTATAATCGCGACGAGTTCCTGGAGATTGTGAAGAAGGGGCTCGACGCCAGCCCCACCACCGAGGTGCTGATCGAGGAATCGCTGCTCGGCTGGAAAGAATATGAGATGGAGGTCGTCCGGGACCGGAACGACAATGCCATCATCGTCTGCTCGATCGAGAATGTGGACCCGATGGGGGTGCACACCGGCGACTCGATCACCGTCGCGCCGGCGCTGACGCTGACCGACAAGGAATATCAGATCATGCGCAATGCAAGCATCGCTTGCCTGCGCGAAATCGGTGTCGAAACAGGCGGTTCTAACGTCCAGTTCGCAGTCAATCCGAAGTACGGACGGCTGATCGTCATCGAGATGAACCCACGCGTGTCGCGCTCCTCGGCACTGGCGTCCAAGGCGACCGGCTTCCCGATTGCGAAGGTCGCGGCGAAGCTGGCGGTCGGCTATACGCTGGACGAGATCGACAACGACATTACCGGCGCAACGCCCGCCAGCTTCGAGCCGACGATCGACTATATCGTCACCAAGATCCCGCGCTTCGCCTTCGAGAAGTTCAAGGGATCGGACCCGCACCTCTCGACGATGATGAAGTCGGTCGGCGAGGTGATGGCGATCGGCCGCAACATCCATGAGAGCCTGCAAAAGGCCCTGCGCGGCCTCGAGACCGGGCTGTCCGGCCTCAATGTGGTGGACGAGCTGGTCGGCGCGCCGCGCGAGGAGCTGCTGGCCGCACTCGCCCGGCCGACGCCCGACCGCCTGCTGGTCGCGGCCCAGGCGTTACGCGAGGGCTTGAGCGTCGCGGAAGTGCACGCGGTGGCGAAATACGACCCCTGGTTCTTGGAACGGCTCGCCGAGATCGTCCGCGCCGAGGAAGAAGTCTGCACCGGTGGCTTGCCCCGCGACGCCGCCGGCATGCGGCGGCTGAAGGCGATGGGCTTTTCCGATAAGCGGCTAGCCTGGCTGGCGCTGCGTTCGGCCAATCTCCAGCCCGGCACACGCCGTGCGTTTGGCCGTAGCTCCGGCCTGATCGGCGAGGCGGTCAAGGCGATGACCGGCGGGGCGACCGAAGAGGATGTCCGCGCGCTCCGCCACAAGCTGGGCGTGCGACCGGTGTTCAAGCGGATCGACACCTGCGCAGCCGAGTTCGAGGCGAGGACGCCGTACATGTACTCGACCTATGAAGCCCCCAGCTTCGGCGAGCCGGAGAATGAGGCGAACCCCTCGGACCGCAAGAAGGTCGTGATCCTGGGTGGCGGGCCGAACCGGATCGGGCAGGGGATCGAGTTCGATTATTGCTGCGTCCACGCCTGTTTCGCGCTGCGCGAGGCCGGCTTCGAGACGATCATGATCAACTGCAATCCGGAGACGGTGTCGACGGATTACGACACGTCGGACCGCCTCTATTTCGAGCCGCTGACTTCCGAGGACGTGCTCGAGATCCTGCATGTCGAGCAATCGAAGGGCGAGCTACTGGGTGTCATCGTGCAGTTTGGCGGCCAGACACCGCTCAAGCTCGCGCATGAACTCGAAAAAGCCGGCATCCCGATCCTCGGCACCAGCCCGGACGCGATCGACCTGGCCGAGGACCGTGAGCGATTCGCCAAGCTGGTCACCAAGCTTAAGCTGAAGCAGCCGGACAACGGCATCGCGCGCAGCCGCGACGAGGCGATCGCGGTCGCCAATCGCATCGGCTATCCGGTGCTGATCCGTCCCTCCTACGTGCTGGGCGGCCGGGCGATGGAGATCGTCGACGGCGAAGCCCAGCTCGATGCCTATATCGCCACCGCCGTTCAGGTCTCCGGCGACTCGCCGGTGCTGATCGACCGCTATCTGCGCGACGCGATCGAAGTGGATGTCGACGCGCTTGCCGACGGCACCGACGTGGTCGTCACCGGCGTGATGCAGCATATCGAGGAAGCGGGCGTGCATTCGGGCGACAGCGCCTGCTCGCTGCCGCCTTACTCGCTGCCTGCCGAGATCGTCGCCGAGATCGAGCGCCAGACTGAAGCGCTCGCTCGCGCGTTAAGCGTCGTCGGGCTGATGAACGTCCAGTTCGCAGTCAAGGATGGTGCGGTGTACCTGATCGAGGTCAATCCGCGCGCCAGCCGCACCGTGCCCTTCGTCGCCAAGGCGGTCGGCACGCCGATCGCGAAGATGGCGGCGCGGGTGATGGCGGGCGAGAAGATCGCCAACCTGCCGCCGGTCAACCGGCCGACCGGGCACATCGCCGTCAAGGAAGCGGTGTTCCCCTTTGCGAAGTTCCCCGGCATCGATCCAATTCTCTCGCCGGAAATGAAGAGCACGGGCGAAGTGATGGGAATCGATGATGATTTCGCCACCGCATTCGCTAAGTCGCAAATCGGGGCAGGGACCAAGCTGCCACCCTCGGGCTGTCTGTTCGTGTCGGTCAAGGACAGCGACAAGCCGGCGATCGTCGAGCCTGTCCGCGAACTGATCGGCCTCGGCTATCGCGTGATCGCGACCGGCGGCACGGCCGGCTTCCTTGCCGGCCAGGGCGTGGCGGTCGAGCAGGTCAACAAGGTGGCGGAAGGCCGGCCGCACATCGTCGACAAGATCAAGGACGGCGAAGTCGCACTGATCTTCAACACGACCGAGGGCTGGCAGAGCCTCAAGGACTCGCAATCGATCCGGGCGTCCGCGCTCAATGCCAAGATCCCTTACTTTACCACGGCTGCGGCCAGCGCGGCTGCGGTGCGGGCGATCAAGGCCTTGCGCGAACGCCCCCTTGCGGTGCGCTCGCTCCAATCCTACTATTCTGCCCCTCGCGCCTGACCTCCCGACATAAAGATCGAGTGGGAGGCGGTCCTGAACAGGGCCGCCGGGCGAGGCAGTTTTGACGAAGAGGACATGATGGCGACCGTCGATAAGATGCCGATGCTGCAGGAGGGCTATGAGAAGCTCCAGGCGGACCTGAAGCGTCTCAAGGAGGAGCGGCCGCAGGTCGTCGACGCGATCGAGGAAGCGCGCGCCCATGGCGATCTTTCCGAGAACGCGGAATATCACGCTGCCAAGGAGCGCCAGGGCCAGATCGAAGCGTCGATTGCCCAGCTCGAGGACCGGCTGAGCCGCGCCCAGATTATCGACCCGAAGGACTTGTCGGGCGACAAGATCGTGTTCGGCGCGACCGTCACCCTGCTCGACGACGAGGACAAGCCGATCCGCTATCAGATCGTCGGCGAGACCGAGGCGGACGCCAAGGTGGGGCGGATCAGCTTCAACTCGCCGCTCGGCCGCGCGCTTATCGGCCGCAAGGTCGGCGACGAGGTCGAAGTGACGGTGCCCTCGGGCGACCGCTATTATCTCGTCGACAAGATCGAGTTCGTCTGAGCGAACGGCCGGAATGGTTGAGCTCCCTCCCGGCAAGGTCACCCAAGGCATCACCATTGCGACGGTCGCGGCATTCCTGCTGGTGACGATCGCCGGCTGGGGTCCGGTCGCGAGCCTCTATGGCGGCTTCATTCCGGCGCGGGTGAGCGGCCTTCTGAACGTGCCCGGTGCGCTGCCGGTCTGGCTGACGCCGCTTTCGGCGACCTTGCTGCATGCCGGGCTGATGCACATCGCCTTCAACATGGTGATGTTCCTGTTCATCGGCCGCTTCACCGAAAGCGTGATCGGCGGACCTGCGAGCGCCTTCCTCTATGTGGCCGGCGCCTATGCGGCCGCGCTGCTGCACTGGGCGATCGACCCGCTGCAGACCGTGCCGATGGTGGGGGCGAGCGGCGCCATTTCAGCGACGTTCGGCGCCTATGCCGTATTCTTCGGTCGCGATCGCACCAAGGGCTTTGGTCCGCTCTCCGGCTATGCGGTGCGGATCATCTGGCTCGCTTCGGCCTGGATCTTCGTCCAGTCGCTGATCGGCCTAGCGGCGTTCGGCGGCGGCCAAGTGGCGATCTTCGCCCATATCGGCGGGTTCATCGTCGGCCTGGCGCTTGCACGGCCGCTGCTGCTGTGGCGGTATCGGAAGGCTTAGTCCTACCGGGACTTATGAGGAAGCAGGCAGCTCCGGCTCCAGCAGCCGGTGCAGGTGCACGACGACATATTTCATCTCGGCATCGTCGACGGTGCGCTGGGCGGCGCCGCGCCAGGCGGCCTCGGCCGCTTTAAAGTCGGGGAAAATACCGACCACGTCGATATTGTTGAGGTCGACGAAATCGAGGCCGCGCGGATCTTTCACGCGGCCTCCGAATACCAGGTGCATTTTGCTCATGGGCGGCGGCCCTAATGCCGCCGCGCCGCTACGGCAAGGATCACGCGTCCTGCTTGCCGGTGACGGTGGACGCTGCCGCCGAGCCAGCCGCGGAGCCTGCCTTGCTGACCGCGTCGACGGCCTTTTCGACCATCATTTCCATCGGCGACTTGTTCTCGGCGAGGATGCCCAGCTCCTGCTTGCCGGCGTCGCGCGCGGCCTTGGCGGCATCCGCCGCGGCCTGGCCGATCTTGCTGCCGATCGGGCCCAGCACTTCCGTCTCGCGCTCGGTGCGGGGCAGCAGGGCGCCTGCCAGCGCGCCGATCGCGACACCGGCGGCCACGGCGGCCAGCGGCGCGCTGTCGACCGTGCCGCTCAGACGATCGCCCGCGCCCGCGGCACGTCCCTTAACGCTGCTCAAGGCGCTGCCGGCGCGGCTCTGTCCCGTGGTCTCGTTGCTGTTACTTGCCATGCTCATGCTCCTTGTTCTGCGGGTGTCTTGGTGCGCATCGTTTCGGTGGGCAGCGGCGCCGGGTGGCGCGCCGCTTCATAGGGCTGCAACGCCGGCGCTTCCGCTTTGCTGCCAAACAGCGCCTTCAGCCCGCGCGCGATCGGCTTGCGGAAGAAATAGACGGCGATCGGGATGGTGATCGCCGCGACGGTCGATGGGTGGGTCGCCGCCTGCGTCATGCCATCCTTGGCGGCGGAAACGGCGCCATCCGCCTTCTCCTTCGCCTTTTCCTTCACGTCGTTCGCGATCGTCTTCGGATGCAGGCGATGCTGCAGCTCGTGCAACGTCGCCATGAACTTGTCGCGGGCGGCGGTGGCTTCGGCTTCCTTGGCGCGGAGATCGGCCTTGCTCATCGTTTCGCCTCCGCGACCTGCTTATACGCCATCCAGCCGAGCAGCCCGGCGATGGCCAGTGTCGCAAAGACCACGATCAGCGTCGCGGCGAGCGGCCCGACCAGCGTTTCCAGCGCGAGGATCAGCCCGACGAGCAGTGCCGTGACGGCCGACAGCGCGAGCGTCACCGCCACGCCGCCGAAGATCGCCGCCTTCTTGACCGGCTCCGCCTTGTCGGCAGCCTTCGCCTTGTAGAAGTCGACTTCGGCGCGCGCATAGCGTTTGCCGTCGTCGACCAGCTGGCTGAACAATTGCCCGATCGGCACGTCGCCGTTCATGGCTCGCCTCAGGCCGGGAACGTCGGGGTGACGGGCGTATCCTGATTGGCCGCCTGCGTCGTCGCCGGAGCGCCGACCGGACCGCCAGTCGTCCCGGTGGCTGTATCTCCAAGCGCCGAGCCGCGCGTGGCCGCGCCGGTGCTGCCGCCCGTGTTGCCGAACGAGGCCGAACCGCTCTCATAGCCTGCGCCGGCCTTCGCCAGCCGCGCGAGCACGAAACCGAGGCCGACGGCGGCACCGATCGCTACCGCCGGGCTCTTGCGCACGAAGGAGCGGACGTCGTCGACCAGCTCCTCGACATCCTTGCCGCGCAGCTGCTCGGCAAAGCCCGATACGCTCTCCGCCGCGGAGAAGCCGTAGCGGCCATATTGTGGCCCCAGCTTTTCTTCGACCGTGCGCGCCGTATCCTCGAGGAACTTCGCTGCCTCGTCGAGCGCCCCGGTGGCACGCTCGACGCCCTGGCCGGCATAGTCTCGGGCCTTGTCGGTCGCCTGGCTCTTGAAGCTTGCGAATTGGCTCTTGAACTTGTCGGCCGTGGTGTCGCCGCCCTGCGTCGTGGCGCCGTCATTCGCCTGGCTTACATCGGTCATCGCGCATCCCTTTCGACAAAATCTTCGTCGCCAGAACAATCGCTCTGCCGACGCGGTTCCACTCGCTTCGGGTCCGCCGATTGCCTTCCGGCACCGGCACCGATAGGGGCGGCCCCAATCCCGAAACGATGTAGGAAGACCGTTACGTGACCGCAATCATCGACATTCATGCCCGTCAGATTCTCGACAGCCGCGGCAATCCGACGGTGGAAGTGGATGTCGAGCTGGAGGATGGCAGCTTCGGCCGCGCCGCAGTGCCATCGGGAGCGTCGACGGGAGCGTTCGAGGCCGTCGAGAAGCGCGATGGCGACAAGGCGCGCTGGCTCGGCAAGGGCGTCGAGCAGGCGGTGCGCGCGGTCAATGGCGAGATTGCGGAGACCGTCCTTGGCCTCGATGCGGAGGATCAGGCGGAACTCGACGCGCAGATGATCGCGCTCGATGGCACGGAGAACAAGTCGCGGCTCGGGGCCAATGCGATCCTTGGCGTCAGCCTGGCGGTGGCCAAGGCCGCGGCGGAGGCGAGCGGTCTGCCACTTTACCGCTATGTCGGCGGAGTGGCCGCGCATCTGCTGCCGGTGCCCATGATGAATATCGTCAATGGCGGCGCCCATGCCGATAATCCGATCGACTTCCAGGAATTCATGGTGATGCCGGTCGGCGCCGAGAGCCTGGCCGAGGGGGTGCGCTGGGGCGCTGAGATTTTCCACACCCTGAAAAAGAACCTGCACGATCAGGGTCTGGCAACCGCGGTTGGCGACGAGGGCGGCTTCGCGCCCAACCTTGCCTCGCCCGCCGACGCGCTCGACTTCATCATGCGGTCGATCGAGCAGGCGGGCTACAAGCCGGGCGAGGACGTGGTGCTCGCGCTCGATTGCGCGGCGACCGAGTTCTACAAGAATGGCCAATATGCGCTGGAGGGCGAGGGGCGTACGCTCTCCTCCGACCAGATGGTCGACTACCTGGCGGAGCTGTGCGGCCGCTATCCGATCCGCTCGATCGAAGACGGCATGGCCGAAGACGATTATGCCGGCTGGAAGGCGCTGACGGAGCGGCTTGGGGCCAAGGTGCAGCTGGTCGGCGACGACCTGTTCGTCACCAATCCCAAGCGGCTCGCTGACGGCATCGTACAAGGCCTCGCCAACTCGCTGCTCGTCAAGGTCAACCAGATCGGCACGCTGACCGAAACCCTGGAAGCGGTCTCGACCGCCCAGCGGGCGAGCTACACAGCCGTTATGTCCCACCGTTCGGGCGAGACCGAGGATGCGACAATTGCCGATCTCGCGGTCGCGACCAATTGCGGACAGATCAAGACCGGCAGCCTCGCACGTTCCGACCGGCTCGCCAAATACAACCAGCTGATCCGGATCGAGGAACAGCTGGGTTCGCAGGCAAAATATGGGGGTAAGGCGATCTTCGCGAACAAAGCGGGTTGATCGCGCGACTCCCTTGTGATTCAAGGGAGATATGGCGCGGACACGATCATTGGGTGAGCTTGTCAGGGCAGCGGCCGGACCGGCCATCGCCCTGATGATCATCGGCTTTTTCGGTGGCTATGCGCTGGTCGGGCCGAACGGCGTACTCGCCTGGGGTGATTATCGGCAGGAACTGGTCCGCAAGCAGGTCGAGCTCGCGAGGCTGGAGGCGCAGAAGCGCGTCGTTCAGAACCGCGTCGCCCTGCTCGACCCGCGAAGGGCCAACCCCGATCTCGCCGACGAATTGATCCGCAAGCGTCTCGGCTATAGCCACCCCGACGAGATCATTATCCCGATGGACGGGGACCAGGCCGCGCAATAGCCTCCCGGCTCACCAACAGGGGTGAGTCTCATGACCTTGAACAGCGCCGTGCCGGTCGCCTTCGTCAGCGTCACCAGTCGGGAAGAGGGGCGGGCCTTCTATGAAGGCGTGCTTGGCGTGCAACATCGCAGCACCGACGAATTCGGCGACTTCTACGCATTCCCGAACGGCACCATGTTGCGTCTCACGCCGATGCTCGACTTTAAGCCGATCGAGCATCCGGTGCTAGGCTGGGACGTGGCGGACATCCGCGCCACCGCGATCGCGCTCAAGGATAAAGGCATCAGCTTCACCATCTATGAAGGCTTGGGCCAGGACGAACTCGGCATCTGGACCGCACCGGACGGCCGCGCCAAGGTCGCCTTCTTCAGCGATCCCTTCGGCAACGTGCTCAGCATCGCCGAGCACTGAACCGCTACCGCCGCCGCGTGTTGCGGACCTGACGAGTCCGCGCCTATAGGCGGGCGCAATCCTCACCCAAGAAGGAACAATCCCTTGGCTCGAGCCGCTAAGCCCACCGCGCCGCCCGCCACGCCCAATCGCGAACGTCCGCCCGAACCCCAGCGCTACCAGGCGTCCAAGGAAGAGCTGATGGAGCTCTACCGCCAGATGCTGCTGATCCGGCGGTTCGAGGAAAAGGCGGGGCAGCTCTATGGTCTCGGCCTGATCGGGGGCTTCTGCCACCTCTATATCGGCCAGGAGGCAGTTGCGGTCGGGCTCCAGTCGGCGCTGAAACCCGGCCTCGACAGCGTCATTACCGGCTATCGCGACCACGGCCATATGCTCGCTTATGGCATCGATCCGAAAGTGATCATGGCCGAGCTGACCGGGCGCGAAGCCGGCATCAGCCGCGGCAAGGGCGGCTCGATGCACATGTTCTCGGTCGAGCACCGCTTCTATGGCGGGCACGGCATCGTCGGCGCACAGGTGAGCCTCGGCACGGGCCTCGCCTTCAAGCACAAATATGCCGAGGACGGCGGCCTCTGCATGGCCTATTTCGGCGATGGCGCCGCCAATCAGGGCCAGGTCTATGAGAGCTTCAACATGGCGGAGCTCTGGAAGCTGCCGATCATCTTCGTGATCGAGAATAACCAGTACGCGATGGGCACGTCGGTGAACCGCTCGTCGGCCGAGGACCAGCTTTATCGCCGCGGTGAGAGCTTCCGCATTCCGGGTATCCAGGTCGACGGCATGGACGTGCTCGCCTGCCGTGGCGCGGCCGAGACGGCATCCGAATGGGTGCGCAGCGGCAAGGGCCCGATCATCCTCGAGATGAAGACCTATCGCTATCGCGGCCACTCCATGTCCGATCCGGCGAAATACCGCAGCCGCGACGAAGTCCAGGCCGTGCGCGAAAAGTCCGACGCGATCGACCATGCCGCACGTGAGCTGGAGCAGCTGGGTGTCAGCGAGGCGCAGTTGAAGGATCTCGACAAGGAAATCCGCCGCATCGTCGCGGAGGCAGCCGACTTCGCCGAGACCTCGCCCGAGCCGAACCTGTCCGAACTCCATACCGACGTGCTGGTGGAATCCTACTGATGGCGATCGAACTGAAGATGCCGGCGCTGTCGCCGACGATGGAGGAAGGCACGCTGGCCAAATGGCTGGTGAAGGTCGGCGACGCGGTGAAGTCGGGCGATATCCTCGCCGAGATCGAGACCGACAAGGCGACAATGGAGTTCGAGGCGGTCGACGAGGGCACGGTCGCCGAGATCCTCGTCGCTGAAGGCACCGACAATGTGAAGGTCGGGACGGTGATCGCGCGGCTGGCTGGCGAGGGTGAAAGCGCCGAGAGCGCATCGCCAGCCGCAAGCCCGGAGCCGCAGAACGCTCCCGGCGCGCCGGCCGGCGAAGGGCAGGGCGAGGAGCCCACGCCCAAGCAGGAAAAGGTCGAGACCGGCGCGCGCAAGCTGTTCGAAGCGGCCTCGCACGATGCCGACCCGGAAGTGCCTGCCGGCACCGAGATGGTGCGCACGACCGTCCGCGAGGCGCTGCGCGACGCGATGGCCGAAGAGATGCGCAAAGACGACCGCATCTTCGTGATGGGCGAGGAAGTCGCCGAGTATCAGGGCGCGTACAAGGTCACGCAGGGGCTGCTCGACGAATTCGGCCCGAAGCGCGTGATCGACACGCCGATCACGGAATATGGCTTTGCCGGCGTCGGCACCGGGGCGGCCATGGGCGGCCTCAAGCCGATCGTCGAGTTCATGACCTTCAACTTCGCCATGCAGGCGATCGACCACGTCATCAACTCGGCCGCCAAGACCAATTATATGTCGGGTGGCCAGATGCGCTGCCCGATCGTGTTCCGCGGGCCGAATGGCGCCGCGTCGCGGGTCGCCGCCCAGCATAGCCAGAATTATGGTCCCTGGTACGCCAGCGTCCCAGGGCTGGTCGTGATCTCGCCCTATGACGCCGCGGACGCCAAGGGCCTGCTCAAGGCGGCGATCCGCAGCGACGATCCGGTCGTGTTCCTCGAGAATGAGCTGCTTTACGGCCGCAGCTTCGATGTCCCGAAGCTCGACGACTATGTCCTGCCGATTGGCAAGGCCCGGATCATGCGGCCCGGCAAGGACGTGACTTTGGTCAGCTATTCGATCGGCGTCGGCCTCGCGCTGGAGGCGGCCGAGCAGCTGGCCGGCGAGGGCATCGACGCTGAGGTGATCGACCTGCGCACGCTCCGTCCGCTCGATACGCGGACCGTGCTGCAGAGCCTCGCCAAGACCAACCGGATCGTGGTGGTGGAGGAAGGCTGGCCCGTCTGCTCGATCGCATCCGAGCTGGCGGCGGTGGTGATGGAGCAGGGCTTCGACGATCTGGACGCGCCGCTGCTCCGCGTGACCAACGAGGATGTGCCGCTGCCCTATGCCGCCAATCTCGAAAAGGCGGCGCTGGTCGACGCCGGACGCGTCGTCGCCGCGGCGAAGAAGGTCTGTTATCGCTGAAGGTCGGTAGTGTCCGGTTAACCATGCCGGACAAACAATCGTAAGCGATGTTCGGGTTACTTCCCGGTCCAAACAGGTCCGGGGACGTCAACCGTGTCACATTTTTCACATTGCCGGCGCGGTCTTCGTTCGATCCTGCGGGACGAACGGGGCAGCACTTACGCGATCGCCGCCGCCTATATCATCCCGCTGCTGGGCTTTGTCGGCCTGGGGCTGGATCTCGGCCGCGGCTACATGACCTCGTCGCGCCTGCAGAGCAGCGTCGATACGGCGACCCTGGCCGCGGTCCGCATGGAGCAGCTCTATCCGGGCACCGGCTCCACGCCAGGCCCGAAGACAGTGGCGACCATCAACGAGTTCCTGACCGCCAATATGCCCATGGGCTATGTCGGCGCGACGCGGCAGGCGCCACAGGTGGCGGTGACCCGCAGCGGGGATGAAGTGACGATTCAGGTTACCGTTGAAGGTACGGTGCCGACGACGCTGATGCAGATCTTCGGCATCCAGACCATGCCGGTCAAGGCGATGGCGAAAGGCATTGCCGGCAAGACGATGCCGACTGCCGTCGAGACGATGATGGTGCTGGACGTCACCGGGTCGATGGACAGCAATGGCGGCATGACCGCGCTCAAGGACTCGATGGGCGCGTTCCTCGACATCGTTTACGGCACCAATGAAACGCGCCAGAACTTCGGCATCGGCGTCCTGCCGTACAACGTCATCGTCAATGTCGGCCGCCTGCTGCCTGCCGGTATGGTTCAGCAGGTGCCGGGCTATACCGACAAGCTGGCCAGCAACGCCTATGGGTGGAAGGGCTGCGTGCTCGCCGATCCGACGCTGCGGACGCTGAGTTCCGACATTAATGTAATGGACGCCAACACCTACGACATGGGCAAGACCATGCCGGGCGAAAACGGCATGCCCGTCATCAAGCCTTCCATCTACCCGCCCATGTGGGTCGATTCGTTCCACCTGCAGGATAATCGGTACAAGCTGGGTGCTTCCGCGGCCGACGAACTAAGCGTCGCCAACTACGGGCCGATGAGGACTGCCCTGATCCGCCGTTACGGCGACGATATTTGCCAGGTGAGCAGCAGCAACTCGACCGACGCCAAGTGCAGCAGTTCTTCGAGCACGATGATCAAGGTGTCGCGCCTACCTAGCTACAGCAGCTGGCCGGCGCCGCAGCTGTACAACTCGGCGGTGAAGCCGTCGAACGCGGACAACTACGTCTCCAAGTCGCCCAACTATGTCTGTCCGACCGAGGCGCTACCGATCAGCTATTCGCGCACCAAGACCGAGCTGACCAACTACAAGAACAGCCTGCAGCCCCTGTTCAACATTGGTACCTGGCACGTGCCGGCGATGACTTGGGCCTATCGCCTGCTCGCCCGCGACACGGTCTTCACGCGCGCACGGCCGAACAACATTGGATTGCGGCGTGTCGTTGTATTCATGACCGACGGCAATTTCGACTCGCAGGACGACGGCTCGACCTTCAATCCGCGCGGCAAGGACCCGCTCAAAGCCGGCTCGAACTATGCCGACTTCCAGCGCGACACCGCCTATACCGCGTACAGCTCCTATGCCGACAAGCTGGTCGTGAACCAGGAGTGGGCGAGCGGCGGGACCGGGACTAGCCAGGCGCGTGCGGCGCACCGCGACCAGATGGCGCTCCGCTTCGCCAAGACCTGCCAGGCGATGAAGAACGAAGGCATCGAGATTTATACGATCACCTTTGCCATCGCGTCCGGTGCGGAAGGCGACGCGACGCGCGAGATGTTCAAGACGTGCGCGACCAACCGCAACACGCACTTCTTTGAGACGAAGGACCCGAGCCAGCTGCGGATCGCCTTCACCTCGATCGCCGCCAACCTCATCGATCTCCATCTGGCGAAGTGAGGCGGACGATGCGCATGCTCATCAAGGATCGGAACGGCATCGCGACGATGGAGTTCGCGCTGATCGCGCCCGTGATCACCGTATTGCTGTTCGGCTTTCTCGAATTCGCCTGGGTGGAATCGGCGCGCTCGGCGCTCGAATCCTCGACGATGAAGGCGGCGCGCCTGATTGCCGCCTCCGACTGTCCGGCCAATCGTGAGACGCAGATGATCCAGACGATCACCCGCGGCATGCAGCACGTGCCGAGCTCCGACGGGCAGGGCGTGACCATCAAGGCGGTGTCCTACGGCTCTTCGTTCGGCGATGTCGGAGAGCCCGAACCCTTTGTCGACAATCCGGCGACGAAGAACGGCAAATATGATGTCGGCGAAACGTTCACCGACGTGAACGGCAATGGCAAGTGGGACCCCGATATGGGCACGTCCGGGTCGGTCGGTGGCGCGGGCCAGGTGGTCAGCTATACCGCCACCTTCCGGGTCAAGTCGCTGGTGCCGTGGATCGCCTCGCGCTTTGGCGACGGCGGCCCCGATTATCCCATCAAGGCGTCGACCGTCATCCGCAACGAACCGATTTTCCGGAACACGGGATGCTGACCATGATCGCTGCTCTGAAGAGGCTTGGCCGCGACCAGCGCGGCGTCTCGATCGTCGAGACCGCGCTGTGGCTGCCGCTCGTCGCCATGGCCGGGCTGGGCGGGCTCGAATATACGAACTTCGTGCTGGCCAATCAGAAGCTGGAGCGCATCGCGAGCGTGTCGGCCGATACCATCGCCCGCAACACTATCGCGCCGAGCGAGAATAGCTTCAAGGACGTGTTCAAAGCCGTCGACCAGCTCGATGCTCCGTTCGACGTCAAGGAATATGGCCGGGTAATCCTGACCGGCGTGATCGGCGTCAACCAAGACGGGGAGATCGTCAACAAGGTGGTCTGGCAGCGCTGCACGGGCAAGAAGACGACGATCGTCAGCCAGATCGGGGCGGAGTGGACCCAGACCGATGATTTCGGCGAAGGGCCGGACGTGACGTTGCCGAACAACGTCGTGCTGCAACAGAATCAGATGGTCGTCGTCGCCGAAGTGGGGTTCGAGTATAAGCCGCTGATCAACGTCGCGAACATCCGCAACCGCGCGAGCGACGGCATTATCCGGCAGCGCTCGATGTTCGTCACCCGCGGACAGGCAATCCCCAACATCACGCCGGTCGCCGGAGTCGTGCCCTCGCGCTGCTGATCGGCTAGGGCCGGTCGCGTGACCGACCTGCCCGCAATCGCCGATCCCGAACGCGCGCTGTCGCTTGCCTACGCACCCGCCGCGGTGCGGCCGGCGCTCGCGGCCTTGTGGGCGCTGGACGAACAACTCGGCGCCACGATCGCCCGCACCGAGACGCCTGCGATTGCGCAGATGCGGCTCGCCTGGTGGCATGATGCCCTCGATACGCTGGCGGAGTCGCGCCCATCCAATCCGGTGCTGGTCGCGCTCGCCCAGGCTTCGCAGATTGATCCGAAAGACTTGCTGCCGCTGATCGACGGGTGGGAAGCGCTGCTGGAGCCGTTGCCGCTGGCCGATGAGAGCCTCTTGCTCCACGCTGAGGCACGCGGAGCGGCGTTGTTCCGAGCGGCCGGCACATTGCTGTTGGCCGAAAGGAGCGCGGCGGACACGGCCGGCAGGCTTTGGGCGCTGACCGATCTCGCCTTCCGGGTCAGCGACCGGGTCACGGCCGAGCGGGCGCTTGCGTTGGCGCCGCGACAAATCGGGCACCTGCCGGGGCCGCTAGCGATGTTGGCCACCTTGGCGATGCGCGATGTCCGACGCGGGTTGGACCGGCCACGCCGGCAGGGCTCGCCGCTGCGCCTGCTGCGCGGCGTCGTTGCGGGGCTGGCTGGCCTCTAACGCGATCGCCTTCTAAGCTGCGTGCCGAACGGGGGGAGACGCGGAATGTGGCGGTTTCTGGCGGGCGTGGCATCGGCGCTGCTGCTGTGCGGGGCGGGACTGGTTTGGTGGACGAACGGCCGCAGCGAGTCGCCTTTGCTCTCCGCCGTGGCCCCGCCGCTTGCGCGCGACAGCGGCGGCGCCTCAGATCCCGGCGCGCCGCCAGCCGCGGAGGAGCGGACGCGCGAGGAGAAAAGGTTCGACCGTTACGACAAGGATCGCGACCAGAAGATCACGCCCGAGGAATATCTGCTCAGCCGCCGCAAGGCCTATGCGAAGCTGGACGCCAATGGTGACGGTCGGCTGAGCTTCGAGGAATGGGCGAAGAAGACGACGGACAAATTCGCCAAGGCTGACGCCGACGGGTCCAAGGCCCTGTCCCGCACCGAGTTCGCGACGACCAAGGTGGTGCGCAAGACCAAGGCACCGGTAAAGTGCGCACCGCCGAAGGAAGAGGACGAGGGCTAACCCACTCCGTTCGTTTCGAGCGCAGTCGAGAAACGCGTCTCGTCCGGCACCCCGCTTCTCGACTGCGCTCGAAGCGAACGGTGATTCTGCAGCCATTCTTCCAGATCCCGCTTGGCACGCGAGGTCAGCGCCAGCTTCCGTTCGGCCTTCTTTGCCTTTTCCTGCAGGGGCGGGAACAGCCCGAAGTTGACGTTCATGGGCTGATAGCTATCGGCCTGGGCGCCACTCGTGATGTGCGAGAGCAGGGCGCCCAGCGCGGTGGTCGGCGGCGGGGGCGTCATGGTCTGGCCCATTAACTCCGCGGCAGCGAAACGGCCGGCAAGCAGGCCCACCGCTGCACTTTCGACATAGCCCTCGCAACCGGTGATCTGGCCGGCGAAGCGGATGTGCGGCGCGTTCTTCAGCCGCAAGTGCGCGTCGAGCAGTTCCGGCGAGCGGATGAAGGTGTTGCGGTGGAGCCCGCCCAGCCGCGCGAATTCGGCCCGCTCGAGTCCGGGAATGGTTCGGAACAGCCGCACCTGCTCGGCATGCTTCAGCTTGGTCTGAAAGCCGACGATGTTCCACAATGTTCCCAGTGCATTGTCCTGGCGCAGCTGGACGACGGCATAGGCGCCCTTGCCCGTGCGCGGGTTGCGCAGGCCGAACGGCTTCATCGGCCCGTGGCGCAGCGTCTCGGGTCCGCGCGACGCCATGACTTCGACCGGCATGCATCCTTCGAAATAGGGCGTGTCCTTCTCCCACTCGCGAAACTCGGTCTTCTCGCCGTCGAGCAGCCCCTGCACGAACGAGAGATACTGATCCTTTTCCAGCGGGCAGTTGATGTAATCATGCCCGTCGCCCTTGTCCCAGCGCGACTGGAACCAGGCAACGTCCATGTCGATCGAGTCGCGGTGGACGATTGGCGCAATGGCGTCGAAGAAGGCGAGGCTGTCGAGGCCAGTGGCCGCGCCGATGGAGGCGGCGAGCGGCGCAGCGGTGAGCGGGCCAGTGGCGATAATGGTTGGGGTCGCAGGGAGCGTGTCGACCCGTTCCCGCACGATCTCGACGTTCGGATGCGCCTCCAGCGCGGCGGTGACCCCTTGCGAGAAGCCGTCGCGATCGACCGCCAGGGCGGAACCCGCCGGCACACGGTGGCGATCGCCTTGCTGCATGATCAGCGAGCCCAAGGCCCGCATCTCCGCATGCAAGAGCCCGACCGCATTGTTGTCGGCGTCGTCCGAGCGGAAGCTGTTCGAACAGACCAGCTCCGCCAGCCCGTCGCTATGGTGGGCAGGCGTCGTCTCGACTCCCCGCATTTCCGACAGCCTGACCCGAAACCCGGCCTCGGCAAGCTGCCACGCCGCCTCCGATCCCGCGAGCCCGCCCCCGATGATCTGGATATCAGCCACGGTTCGCAACCTGCGCAAAGGTAACAACGGTGAGGGGGCGTTGGGTGTGCAGAATGTGCAGTTCGCGGCGCATAGAAACGGGAGTGAGAGGCGAGTCGGTCATGCACTGGTCCTTGAACGCTGAAGTGAGGCGTAGGACAGTCTTTTCTTGCTGAGAGGGGAGGCGGAAGACCGGATGCGTGCACTGTTCTGGGCAGCCGTGATCGCGGGCTCGAGCTACTGGCCGGCGTCGCACTTGGGGCTGCCACCTGCCGTGATCGTGGCCTGGAAGGGCAGCGGCGTGGCTTTGTTGGCGTTTTGGGCAGCGTCGCAGGCGCGCTTGGCGGACGGTTGGCTGCTTGCGCTGGTGCTGGCGCTTGGCACGGCCGGAGATGTGCTGCTGGAGGTGGCGGGGCTGCAACTGGGGGCAGTTGCGTTTCTGGCCGCGCACTGCGTGGCGACCGCGCTGTATCTGCGGCACCGCAGGCAAAAGGCAGGCTGGTGGCCGGTGCTCGCCATTCCGGTGGTGGTGGTCGTCGCGGCGGCTCTGCCGGCGGACCGGTCGGCGGCGCCGGGTATCGCGCTCTACAGTTTCGGCCTTGCGGCCATGGCCGTTGCAGCGATCCTAAGCCGCTTCAGCCTCGCGGCGATCGGCGCATGGCTGTTCGTCGGGTCAGACCTGCTGATCTTCGCCCGTCTGGGGCCGCTTGCGGGGTCGTGGCTGCCGACTTTGCTGGTTTGGCCGCTATATTTCCTTGGCCAGGCGCTGATCGCCTGGGGCGTTGTGCGGGGTCTGGAACAAGAAAGGGAGAATGGCGGTGCGGGTCTTCACCATCGGCTATGAGAATGCGACGGTCGATGAGGTGCTGGCGGCGCTGCGCACCGCCGGGGTGAAGCAGGTGGCGGACATTCGCGCCGTCGCCGCTTCGCGTCGCCCTGGCTTTGCCAAGTCGGCGCTGGCGGCGAACCTTGCGTCGGTCGGGATCGGCTATCGCCATTTCCGTGCGCTCGGTACCCCCAAGGAAGGACGCGACGCCGCCAAGAAGGGCGATCGGGCGACGCTGGAGCGGGTCTATGCCGGTCAGCTGGATCTGCCCCAAGCGCAGGCCGAAGCCGAGATGGTGAAGGCCATGGTCGCCGAGTCGCCGACCGCCTTGCTCTGCTTCGAGCGCGATCCAGCGATGTGCCACCGTTCGTTGCTGATCGCCGACGCGATGCCGACGCACGATGTGGAGCATCTATTCGCCTGAGCAAGAAATGCCGTCGAAACACGACGACTTTATCTGCAATATAGTTTACGTGCCAATCTGATGCATCGGGAGAAATGAGAGTTAATGTGATCGTAACGGAGTCACTCCGCAGATATAAGCAGCGTCGGGTTCGTTGCTTTTTCGAGGGGTATTTCCATGATCCGATCTTCTGCTCTCTTCGCTGCTTTGCTCATCGGCTCGACCGCTGCTTCGGCCGAGACGACGGTGTCCTTCAATGGCGGCGTGGGTACGCTGCCTGCCGGCACGACCGTCATCTAGGACTTCGAGGCGCTGGCGGCGGGTTCGCCTGGTGCCGCGATCGGTCCGAACGCTTTCGTGTATGACGGCAGCGCCGGTGGCCAGTCGGCGCGACCGAACTTCGGCAGCACGGGCAACTTCGCGACCGTGCTGACGGGCGGCAGCTACACGATCGATTTCGCGCCGACGTCGCTGTTCGCCTTCGTGCTCGGCTCGCTCGACACCTACAACAATCTGACGCTGAGATATGAAGATGGCACGTCGCAGCTCTACGCTGGCGGCCAGATCATCAACGACTTGGCTTTCCCGAGTGGGAACCAGATCAACGGCGTGGTCAGCTATCGCGTGATCAGCGGTCCGCGGCTGACCGGCGCGGTGTTCGGCTCGACGGCGAACTCGTTCGAGTTCGACAACCTGTCGGTTGCGGCGGTGCCGGAGCCGGCGACCTGGGCGCTGATGATCGGCGGGTTCGGGATGGTCGGCGGAGCGATGCGCCGCCGCAAGGTCGCCAACACCACCTACGCCTGACTTCACCGGAGGGGGTGAAGAGCGCCGCCGGCCCTGAACCGGCGGCGCTTCTTTCTGTCAATTCCCGCTGATCAGGTCGCCGAACTCGCCGAGGATCGAGCCTTCGCCGCGATTCTGGCCGCCGCGACTGCCGGCGGCCGCGAGCATGCGGCCGGCCAGGCGCGAGAAGGGCAGCGACTGGATCCAGACCTTGCCCGGCCCGGTCAGCCGCGCGAAAAAGGCGCCTTCGCCGCCAAAGATCATGCTCTTGACCCCGCCGGCCGTGACGAGGTCGAACTCCACGCTCGGGGTATAGGCCGCGAGGCAGCCGGTATCGACGTGCAGTTCCTCGCCGGCCCGCAACTCCCGCTCGACCAGCGTGCCGCCCATCTGCACGAACACCCAGCCGTCGCCGTCCAGCCGCTGCATGATGAAGCCCTCGCCGCCGAACAGGCCCGTCATGATCCTGCGCTGGAAGTGAATGCCGATCGAGACACCCTTGGCCGCGGCGAGGAAGCTGTCCTTCTGGCAAATTAGGCTGCCGCCGACATCGTCGAGCTTGATCGGCAGGATTGAGCCGGGCGTCGGCGAGGCGAAGGCGACGCGCGCCTTGCCCGATCCGCGATGGGTGAAGACGGTGGTGAACAGGCTTTCGCCGGTCACCAGCCGGCGGCCGGCGCCCAACAGCTTGCCCATGAATCCGCCATCCTGCCCGCCCGAGCCGTCGCCGAACACGGTGGTCATTTCGACATGGGCGTCCTTCCACACCATCGCGCCGGCTTCGGCGACGGCGCTCTCGCCCGGATCGAGTTCGATCTCGACGAACTGAAGCTCCTGTCCCTTGATGTCGAAATCGATGTCGTCGGCGATCCCGGACCGGCGATCGTGATGCCAGGGGCTGTGTGGCGGCATATGGACTCCTCTTGCTTGTAGTCTGTCTTAGCGGCTGGGTCGGGGCGACGCGATGGGCGCGTCAGACCATTCGGAGGACGCGGGCCGGCCTGAGCGAGAGCAGCGGCAGCGATCCAGCGAGGCCGATGCCGAGCGTGAGCAAAGCGCCCCCGCCCAGCGTCAGCAGCACCGTGGCCCAGTCCGGCGCCCAGGTGAAGTCGAACAACTGGACGATCACGACCCATGCGGCCGTGAGCCCAAGCGCCAGGGCGATCGCCGCCAGGAGTCCGGCGAGCAGCGCATATTCGATTGCCTGTGCGCCGAGCACCTGGGCGCGGGTGGCACCGAGGACCCGAAGGATGGTGCTGTCATAGGCGCGGCTCTGCCGGGACGCGGCGATCGCCCCGACCAGCACCGCAATCCCGGCGAGGATCGCCACCGAAGCCGATAGCAGGATGGCCGTCGCCATCTGGTCGAGCACGGTCTTCACCTGACCGATCACTTCGCCGACCGGGATCACCGAGGCGGAGGGGAAGGCGCGCACGAGGCTGCGCGCGACTGCGCCTTCCTGCACCTTATCCATGGTGATGGTCGCGGTCAGCGTGTGCGGAGCGCCGGCGAGCGCGGACGGCGCGAACACCATGATGTAGTTGAAGCCCATCGTCTCCCAATGGATCTCGCGGAGGGAGGCGATCCGCGCTTCGATCTCGCGGCCGAGTACGGAGACGGTGAGGGTGTCGCCGACCTTCAGCCCCATCACCTGCGCGGCGTCGCGGTCGAGCGAGACGAGTGGTGGTCCGGCATAGTCGCGCGGCCACCAGCGGCCGGCGACGACCGTGCTGCCCTCGGGCGGGGTGGCGCTGTAGGTGACGCCGCGCTCGCCGCGCAGGAACCAGGCGCCTTCGGGCAGGGTCTTCAGGTCGGCGACGCGCTTGCCGCCATAGGCGGTGATGGTGCCGCGCAGGGCGGGCACGATGTTGAGTTCGGCCTGCGGCGCCTCGGCCCGCACCGTCGCGACGAAGCGATCGCGATCGGTTGCCGGAATGTCGAGCACGAACTGGTTGGGCGCCCTTGCGGGCACGGTGCGAGTGATCTCTGCGGTCAGGCTGGTCTGGATCGCGGCGAGGGTGACGAAGAGGGTCAGGGCGAGGCCCAGCGCGATAACCAGTGCCACCGTCTGTGCGCCCGGCCGGTACAGGTTGGCGACGGCGAGGCGGAGGAGCGGACGCCGGGGCCGCGGCACCGTGCGGGCGAGACGCCGGACGAGCCAGCCGAGTCCGGTCAGCAACGCCAGGGTGGCGGCGACCGAGCCCAGCACCGCCGATGCGAAGACCGGCTCGTCGGCGGTGCCCACCGCAATGGCGACGAGGACTGCGCCGGCCGCTGCCACTTGCGCCCAGGTGCTGCGCGGCAGCCGGCCGGTGCCTTCGACCAGGGTGCGGAACTGGGCAGCGGCGGGAAGCGCCTTCGCCCGCGCAAGGGGCGGCAGCGCGAAGGCGAGCGCGATCAGCAGGCCATAGACGGCGCCGGTGAGGAGCGGGAGCGGATGCAGGCCGGCCTGCGGGCTGACCGGCAGCAAATCGCCCATCGCGCCGATCAGCATCGCGGGCAGGGCCGCACCGAGCGCCAGTCCCAGCGCGATCGCGATTGCCGCCACCGCCCCGACCTGAAGCATATAGATCCGTGCGACATCGCCCGAAGTGGCACCAAGGATCTTCAGCGTGGCGATGCCGTTGCGCTTCGACTGGAGATAGGAGGCGACCCCGTTGCTCACGCCAATGCCCGCGATCACGAGCGCCGACAGGCCGATCAGCGACAGGAACTGGCCCATGCGATCGAAGAAGCGGCTGGCGCCGGGCGCTGCCCGGTCGCGGTCGCGATAGGTCGAGCTTGCGGAGGGGAACGCGTCTTTGAGCCGCTCCGTGGCGGCCGCCGGAGCGATGCCTGGCTTGAGCGCGATGCGGTATTTTGATGTGTAGAGGCTGCCGGGCAGCAGCAGATTGGCGCGGCGAAGGCCGTCGAGGGACACGATCGCGACTGGTCCGAGGGTGAAGCCCTCGCCGACGCGGTCGGGCTCCTCGTCGATCAGCGCGCGGACGCGGTACGCGGCGTCGCCATAGCGAACGGTGCTGCCGGGCCGCAGGTTCAGCCGGTCGGCGAGAGCCTGGTCGATCAGGACTTCGTCTGGCCCGAGATCTCGCGACGAGGCTCTGCCCTCGGCCGAGAGGGCGCCATAGAGCGGATAGGCGCGATCGACCCCCTTGAGCTCGGTCAGGATGGCGGCATCGCCTGCGCCGCGGGCCATGGCGCGGGTGCGGATCGTCTCGCTCAGTCGCCCGAGCTTGCGGAAGGCCGCCTTCTCCTCGGCCGAGGCCTCCCGCTGCGACATCGCGATCTCGACATCGCCGCCAAGCAGGACCTGGCCGCGGGCCGCGAGCTCGTCGGTGATCGCGGCGGTGAGACTGCCGATCGCGGCAAGCGTGGTCACGCCCAACAGCAGGCAGATGAAGATCAGGCGCAGACCGCGAAAGCTGCCGCTCAGGTCGCGGCGCGCGATCGCCCAGGCGGCGCGCCAGCCAAGCGGCCTCACGCGGCGCTGTCCGAGACGATCAGCCCGTCGCGCATCTGCAGGACGCGGCCGCAGCGCTCCGCCAGTGCGGGATCGTGGGTGATGATGACGAGCGTCGCGCCGGCGGCGGACTGGCGCGCGAAGAGCAGGTCGACGATCGCGGCGCTGGTCACCGCGTCGAGATTGCCGGTCGGTTCGTCGGCGAAGATGATCGCGGGTCTCGGGGCGACGGCCCGCGCGATGGCCACGCGCTGCTGCTCGCCGCCCGAAAGCTGCGCCGGATAATGATCGAGACGGTGGCCGAGCCCGACCGCCTCCAACTCCCGCGCAGCCCGATCGAATGCGTCGGGGACGCCGTCGAGCTCAAGCGGGACGGCGACATTCTCATGCGCTGTCATGGTCGGCAGCAGGTGAAAGCTCTGCAGCACGATGCCGATCCGTCCGCGCCGCGCCAGCGCCAGCGCATCTTCGTCGAGCCTGTCGAAGCGGGTGCCCGCCACATCCACTTCGCCGCCGCTCGCCCGTTCGAGGCCGGCGAGAATGGCCATAAGTGACGACTTGCCGGATCCTGAGGGGCCGAGCACCGCGACGCTGTCGCCGGCGGTCAAGCTGAGGTCGATTCCCTTGAGGATGTGTACCGGTGCAGCGGCGGAGCCGAGCTTCAACGTGACATTACGCGCGTGGATCGCGATATCGGGACCAGCCATGAAGGAGAAGATATCCTTGTCGTTTCGCCTGCGCACATATGGGGCGGCCCTGATCTTCGTCCAGCTTGCCGGTTGCGGCGGACGTGACGCTTCGACCAACGACACACAGCCGGCGACGCAAGCCGCCGCTCCCGCTGCATCGCCGAGGCCCGGACCAGCCAAGGGCAAGCTGATCCTGGCATTCGGGGACAGCCTCTATGCCGGTTATGGGGTGGCACAGGGCGAAAGCTTCCCCGCGGAACTCGAAAAGGCACTGAACAAGTCCGGACTGCCGGCGACCGTGCACAATGGCGGCGTGTCGGGCGACACCACCGCCGCGGGGCGCCAGCGGCTCGCCTTCACGCTCGACGGTCTGGCGCGCAAGCCGGACCTGGTGCTGCTGGGCCTGGGCGGGAACGACATGCTGCGCGGGCTGCCGATCGCCGAGACGGAAGCCAATCTGCGGGCGATGCTGGATGAGCTGAAGCGCCGGGGCATTCCCGTGATCCTTACCGGCATGCTGGCAGCGCCGAACATGGGGCGGGATTATGTCAGCCGCTTCGACGCGCTCTATCCCAAGCTGGCCAAGGAATATGCAGCGGGGCTCTACCCGTTCTTCCTCGACGGCGTGGTCACGAACCCCAGGCTGATGCTGGCCGACCGCATCCATCCCAATCCGGCCGGCATCGACCGAATCGTGGAAGGGATCGCTCCGCTGGTCGAGCAGCGGTTGCAGCGATGATGGGCGTGGCTGGCCAAAGCCAGTCGCAGCGGGCAAGGGGACCCTTATGACCGATGCCGTGCTGAGCGCCCGTGACGGCGCCATCCTCACCGTCACGATCAACCTGCCGGACAAACGCAACCCGATTTCCGATGTCGCGGTGATCGAGCAACTCGAAACCATCCTGCTCGAGGCCGACAGCGATATCGGCGTGCGCGCAGTGATCCTGACCGGTGCAGGCTCCGCCTTTTCCTCTGGCGGCGACCTGAAAGCGATGAAGGCGGGTGTCGGCTTGCGGGCCGCCTTGCCCGCGCAGACACGGCGCAATTATCGTGAGGGCATCCAGCGGCTGCCTTTGCTGTTCCAATCGCTGGAGGTACCGGTCATCGCGGCGGTCAACGGCCCGGCGATCGGTGCCGGGCTGGACCTGGCCTGCATGTGCGATGTGAGGGTCGCCTCGAAGAACGCTGTCTTCGCCGAAAGCTTCGTCAAGGTCGGCATCGTGCCGGGCGACGGCGGTGCCTGGCTGCTGCCGCGCATCGTCGGCTTCTCCAAGGCGACGGAGCTCGCCCTGACCGGCGAGACGTTCGACGCGGACGCGGCGCTGGCCATGGGGCTGGTGTCGCGCGTCGTGGAGCCCGGGGACCTGCTCGCGACCGCCCGCGAGATCGCCGACAAGATCGCCGCCAATCCGCCGCACGCGGTGCGGATGACCAAGCGGCTGCTCCGCGAGGGGCAAACGGCTACGCTCGCGAACATCCTTGAGATGTCCGCGGCGATGCAGTCGCTGGCGCACGCCACGCGCGACAATGACGAGGCGATCGACGCCTTCCTCGAGAAGCGGACCCCGCGCTTCACCGGCGAGTAGATGTTCGATCAACTCGTCGCCGTCGAAATCCCTGCCGCGGACGAGGCATTGCGCCCCGCCGTGCGGTCGCTGATCGAGCAGCTTGTCGCGCAGCGGCCCGTCACCGAACGGGTGCGCTCCTGGATGGGCGTGGACCGGGAACTCAGCCGCGCAATGGGCGATGCGGGCCTGCTAGGGCTGACGCTGCCCGAACGATATGGCGGCGGCGGGCGGGGCCCCTTTGCGCGCTATGTGGTTGTGGAGGAGCTGCTCGCCGTCGGCGCCCCGGTCGGGCTGCACTGGATCGCGGACCGGCAGAGCGCGGAGGTGATCCTCCGCTTCGGCAGCGACGCGCAGAAGGAGCTTTATCTGCCGCAAATCTGCCGCGGCGAGACCTTCTTCTGCATCGGGATGAGCGAGCCCGGCGCTGGGTCCGATCTCGCCTCAGTGCGCAGCCGGGCCGAGCGCGTCGAGAATGGCTGGCGTCTGAACGGACAGAAGATCTGGACCACGGGCGCCCATCTTTGCGATTACATGATCGCACTGGTGCGGACATCCGGCACGGCCGAGGATCGGCAGGCAGGGCTTTCGCAGTTCATCGTGGATCTGCGCGCGCCTGGCATTACGATCCGCGGAATCGATGACGCGACCGGCCATCGCGACTTTAATGAGGTGTTCTTCGACGATGTCCTGCTCGGCGCCGATGCCCTGCTGGGCCAGGAAGGAGCTGGCTGGGCGCAAGTCAATGCCGAACTCGCCTTCGAGCGGAGCGGGCCGGAGCGGATCTGGTCGAGCGCGGTGCTGCTCGATGCGTGGATCGATCACCTTCGCCGCGCTGGTGCGACCGACCGTCGCACCGAGAGGGTGGGCGACCTCATGGCGCAGTTGGCGGCCTTGCGAGCTCTGTCGATCGCCGTGACGGCGCGGCTTGCGGCAGGTGAGGAGCCAGTGGTCGAAGCATCGCTGCTGAAGGATCTCGGCACCAGTTTGGAGCAGAGCGTACCGGTTGCCATCGCAGACGATCTGGGGAGCTGTCCCGACGAGGCTGTAGGGCCCGAACTGCGCGCCGCGCTGGTCGACACGCTGGCCATGGCGCCGGCCTATTCGCTGCGGGGCGGTACGCGTGAAATCCTGCGTGGCATCATCGCGCGCGGGCTGGGGCTGCGGTGAGCGAGCTGCTCGCCCCGTTCGAGCGGCTGCTCGATGCTCATGGTAGTGCGGACCTGCTGCCGGAGTTGGAGCGGAGCGGCTTTCTTGCCGCTCTCGTGGAGCTTCCTCTGGCCGATGTGGAGCCACTGCTCCGCGCCCTGGGCCGGCGCGCGATCGACGCACCGGTCGTGGAGACCATGGCCGCGCGTGCTTTCCTCGAGCCCAGTCGGCCGCTGCTCGCCATAATGACCGCGTGTGAAATGGCGGGGCTTGGCGAGCGCCTGCTCGAGATGAGCATCGAGCACGCCAACCAGCGGAGCCAATTCGGCAAGCCGATCGGTCGCTTCCAGGCGGTCCAGCAGCAACTCGCGGTCATGGCCGAACAAGTGATCCTGGTGCGGATTGCCGCTGAGGCCGCGTGCGTGCACGGCCTGGCGCCGTCCGAAAGCGCAGCGGCAATGGCAAAGTCGGTTGGGAGCAAGGCGGCGCCGGTGATCGCCGGCATTGCCCATGCCGTGCATGGCGCGATCGGCATTACCGCCGAATTTCCGCTGCACCGCTACACTGCGCGTCTGCACGCGCTGCGCATGGCGTACGGCTCGGAAAGCTATTGGAACGCCCGCATCGGAGCGGCGCGTCTGCAATCGGACGGCACGTCGCTGGAGTTCGTTCGCGGGCTTCATGTCACGACGTCGACATCCTAGACGGCAAAAGATCTGCAGGCCGCTCAGTAGCGGATCATGATTCGACGGGCGGTCGCGGGTGAGACTTCGCTGACGATACGGAGCAGCTTGGTCGCGCCGATATATGCCTCCTTCTTCCCCGTCTCGATCGCCTTGACGATCTCTGCGGCGCAGGCGGATGCCGACATTTTCTTGTGCGGGTTTTCAGCGGTCATGCGCGTCTCGACGACCGGCGGGAGCGCCTCGATAACGGTGATGCGGCTGTCGCGCAGCTGGTGGCGCAGCGCCTGGGTGAAGCTGCGCAGCCCGGCCTTGGTGGCGCAATAAACGCCGGCCACGCTCGGAGCGATCGCCAGGCCCGAGGTGACATTGACGATCGCCGCTTCCGGCCGCTCGCGCAAGATGGGCAGAAAGGCGGCGATCAGGTGCATCGGCGCGTTCAGGTTCAGGAAGATCGCACGATCGGTCAGGTCGAGATCGAAGTCGTTGACCAGATCGCGCGGCCCGCCCATGCCGGCATTGTTGACGAGCAAGTCGAGCGGTGCGCCGCCAATCTCGTCGACCACGCGGTCACAGCCTGGCTTGGTGGACATATCCGCTTCGATCGTGGCGAAGCCTTCGCTCTTCGCTGCCGCGAGCCGGCCCGGGTCGCGCCCGACGACAACGACGTTGGCGCCCTTGGCGTTGAGCTGGCGCGCGATCTCGAGCCCGATACCGTCGGTGCCGCCAGTCACCAGCGCAGTCTTGCCGGCGATCCTCATTTCGGCTTCCGGAACTTATATACGAACTGGTCGGTCTTACCGCGGATCGAGGGGTCGAAAACCAGCGCCGTGTGCGGGTCGGCTGTGTTGCGGAGGAGCGTCAGCTCGCCGTCGAACTGGAAGCCGGCTTTCTCGATCTCCGCGCGGGCCGCGGTTGGATCGATGCGGTGCAACGTGTCGGGCGCCTTGAAGTCGGGATCGGCATTGGCGACGTGATCGACGACGAGCAGCACGCCGCCGGGCTTGAGCGAGTCGTACAGCCTTTTGGCGACGGTGCCAGCGAAACCCGGAGGCGCCATTTTCAGGTGCAGATCGTGATAATTCTGCACGGTCATGATGGCGTCGAGCGGCTCGGCGAAGCTGAAGCTGGCGAGCGAAGGCCGCAGCGGCGTGACGTTGGCGAGCCCCTTCACGGCTTCGTCCTGCTCGGTGCCATAGGCGGCGCGAAAGCCGATGAACTCCGCCGGCTGATAGGCATAGACGCGACCCTTCGGTCCGACGACGCCGGCGAGGATCTTGGTCCAATAGCCGCCGCCCATGATGAAGTCGGCAACCTTGTCGCCCGGCTTCACGCCGGCAAACGTGAGCAGTTCGGCGGGCTTGCGCGTGGCGTCGCGGGCGCGGTCGGCATCTGGCCGGGCGGGGCTGGCGAGTGCCTGCTGGATGGCGGGCGAGACGGTCTGGGCAGCGGCGGGCGCGGTCAGCGCCAGGGCCAATGCGGTGGCGAGCAATTTCATCCTATCCTCCCCGTTCGCCGCGATTGTCGGGCAGCGCGGCAATGCCTAACTGTGCCACCCCATGTCGCGTCCGCAAAGCCCCGATCGGTTCAATGAGGAAGCCGCCACCTACAGCGTGCGCGGGGCCGATGCGCCGGACCTGGAGCAGGGCGTCGCCGCCATCCGCAACGTGCTGAAAACCCTGCCCGTCCGGCCGGGCGTCTATCGCATGCAGGATGCGCGCGGCGACGTGCTCTATGTCGGCAAGGCTCGGGCGCTGAGGAACCGGGTGACCAACTACACCCAGGTCTCGCGCCTGTCGAAGCGGCTGCAGCGGATGGTCGCGCAGACGCGGTCGATGACGATCGTCACGACCAACAATGAGGCCGAGGCGCTGCTGCTCGAGGCGCAGCTGATCAAGCGCTATCGGCCGCCCTACAACGTCCTGCTGCGCGACGACAAAAGCTTCCCCTACATTCTGCTCCGCGCCGACCACGAGTTCCCACGCGTGCAGAAGCATCGCGGCGCGCAGAAGATCAAAGGCAATTATTACGGACCGTTCGCCAGCGCGGGATCGGTGACGCGGACGCTCAACGCGCTGCAGAAATTGTTCCTGCTGCGCTCCTGTTCGGACAGCTTCTTCGCCAACCGTTCACGGCCCTGCCTGCTCTACCAGATCAAGCGCTGCTCGGCGCCGTGCGTCGGGCGGATAGACGAGACTGGCTATGGCGAGTTGGTCGGCGACGCCAAGGCATTCCTTGCCGGCAAGTCGACCCAGGTGCAGGCGAAGCTTGGCGCGGCGATGCAGGCGGCCGCGGAGAATATGGATTTCGAACTTGCCGCCGTATTCCGCGACCGGCTGAAGGCGTTGACCTTCATCCAGGGCACGCAGGCGATCAATGCGGAAGGGGTCGGCGACGCCGATGTCTTCGCGCTCGCCTGCAAGGCCGGGACCATGTGCATCCAGGGCTTTTTCATCCGCGGCGGGCAGAATTGGGGGCATCGCAGCTTCTTTCCGACGCACACCGAGGACTCGTCGGAAGAAGAGGTGCTCGCCGCCTTTCTGATGCAGTTCTACGAGGAAGTGACGCCGCCACGCGCGATCCTGCTCGACCGTGCGTTGAGCGAAGGCGAGCTGATCGCCGAGGCGCTGGCCGAGCAGGCGAAGGGGCGGGTGGCGATCACCAACGCGCATCGCGGCGACCGCCGGCGGCTGATCGAGCAGGCGAAGCGCAATGCCGAGGAAGCGCTCGATCGCCGGCTCGCCGAGAGCACCACTCAGGCGAAGGTGCTGCGCGAACTTGCCGACCTGTTCGAACTCGACGGGCCGCCCGACCGCATCGAGGTGTTCGACAATTCGCACATCATGGGCACCAACGCGCTGGGGGCGATGATCGTCGCCGGGCCGGAAGGGTTCCGCAAGAACAGCTACCGCAAGTTCAACATCAAGCGGCCGGAAACGGCGCCCGGCGACGACTTTGCGATGATGCGCGAAGTGTTCGAACGCCGGTTCGGCCGCGCGAAAAGCGAGGATCCCGATCGCGAAGGCGGCGACTGGCCCGATCTGGTGCTGATCGACGGCGGGCGGGGCCAGCTCAATGCCGCCGCCCGAACGCTGGAGGAGATCGGCGTGGAAGACGTCGCGCTGGTCGGCGTCGCCAAGGGACCGCATCATGGGCGCGAGGGCAGGGAAGTGTTCCACCTTCTCGACGGGCGGGAGATTACCTTGCCGCCCAACTCGCCCATCCTCTTCTACCTGCAGCGCCTGCGCGACGAAGCGCACCGCTTCGCCATCGGTGCTCATCGGCAGAAGCGCGCCAAGGCGATCGGCGTCAGCTCGCTCGACGAAGTGCCGGGCATCGGCCCCGCGCGGAAGAAGGCGCTGTTGATGCATTTCGGCACCGCCAAGGCAGTGCGATCCGCATCGCTGGAGGACCTCGCCAAAGCGCCGGGCGTGAGCCGCAGCGTGGCGCAGCAGGTCTATGATTATTACCATGCGCGCTAGATGCTGATCCAATCACCCGCGCTCGTCGTCGCGGTGCGGCAGCATGGGGAGCACGGCACCATCTTGCGGGCGCTGACGCCGGGGCACGGCCTGCAGCCGGGCTATGTTCGCGGCGGCCGCTCGCGGCGGCTGCGGCCGGTGCTGTTGCCCGGCAATCTGGTGCAAGCGGAATTTCGCGCGCGGGTCGAGGAGCAACTCGCTGCCGCGACCGTCGAGCTCACGCACAGCCGCGCGCCCTTGCTGTCGGAGCCGCTGCCGGCGGCAGCGATCGAGTGGGTCTGCGCGCTGGTGGCGGTGACCCTGCCGGAGGGGCAGCCCTATCCCAATCTGTTCCAGGGCCTGTCGGGCCTGCTCGACGCGATCGAACATGCGCCGAGCGCGCGAGGATGGGTCGAGGGACTGGTGCGCTTCGAGGCGCTGCTGCTCGCGGAGCTCGGCTATGGGGCGGGGGCGCCCGACCTGCACCGAAATGGCAGAGCGCTCGACGCTCACCTGTTTGCCGGTCGCAAGGCGGACGTGCTGGCGGCGCGGGAGCGGCTGGTGCAACGGCTGCGCAAAGCCGACTGACACGGTCTGGCCTGAGCTTGTCGAAGGCCTCCCTTCTTCTTACGGGCATGGGTGAAAGGAAGGGGAGGGCTTCGACAGGCTCAGCCCAGACGGAGTTTCTATGCTAGTCGCAATCTTGCCGGGAGATGGGATCGGTCCCGAGGTGGTCGCCGAAGCGGTGCGTGTGCTCCAGGCGCTGGATCTCGGCCTGTCCTTCGAGGAAGCGCCCGTCGGCGGCGCGGCGTACAAGGCGCATGGGCATCCGCTGCCTGCGGCGACGCTGGATCTCGCCCGGCGGGCCGATGCGATCCTGTTCGGCGCGGTCGGCGATCCGGATTGCGACGCGCTCGACCGGGCGCTGCGGCCGGAGCAGGCGATCCTGGGCCTGCGCCGAGAACTCGGCCTGTTCGCGAACCTGCGGCCGGCCAAGGCTTTTGCGGAGATGGTCGATGCTTCGGCGCTGAAGCCGGAAATCGCCGCCAGCATCGACCTGCTGATCGTCCGCGAGCTGACCGGTGACGTGTATTTCGGCACGCCGCGCGGTCGGCGACAGACGGACGCAGGGCTGCGCGAAGGCTATGACATGATGCGCTATGACGAGGCAGAAGTGGCGCGGATCGCCCGCACCGGCTTCGAAGCGGCCCGCAAGCGTCGGGGGCGCCTCTGTTCGGTCGACAAGGCCAATGTGCTGGAGACGTCGCAGCTGTGGCGCGACGTGGTGATCGAAGTGTCCGGCGATTATCCCGACGTGACGCTCGACCACATGTATGTCGACAATGCCGCGATGCAGCTGGTGCGCAATCCCGGCGCGTTCGACGTGATCGTCACCGGCAATCTGTTCGGGGATATCCTGTCCGACCAGGCGTCGATGTGCGTCGGGTCGATCGGGCTGCTGCCCTCGGCCTCGCTCGATGCGGCGGGCAAGGGCCTTTACGAGCCGATCCATGGCAGTGCGCCCGACATTGCCGGGCAGGGCAAGGCCAATCCGCTCGCCACCATCCTGTCCGCGGCGATGATGCTGCGTTATTCACTCGGGCGGCCAGAGGCGGCGGACCAGGTCGAAGCGGCGGTTGCGAACGCCCTTGCGGCCGGCGCGCGCACCGCGGATCTGGGCGGCAGCCTCCGCACGCGCGAAATGGGCGATCGCGTTCTCGCCGCCTTATGAGCGGGCTCGAACTCGCCGTCGTCATTCCGACGTTCAACGAGGCGGGCAATGTCGAGGAACTGGTGGAGCGGCTGGAGCGGGCGCTCGCCGGGTTCGGCTGGGAAGCAATTTTCGTCGATGACAACAGCCCCGACGGCACGGCCGAGCGGCTCCGCTCCCTTGCCCAGCGCGACCGACGAATCCGCGTCATCGAGCGGATCCGGCGGCGCGGGCTCTCGTCGGCGTGCATCGAAGGGATGATGGCGACGGCGGCGCCGCTGATCGCCGTGATGGACGCCGACCTGCAACATGATCCCGAAGTGCTGCCGCGGCTCGCTGCTGCCTTACGCGCCGATCCGGAGCTCGATCTCGCCATTGCCTCGCGCTTCGTGGAGGGGGGCGGGACCGGTGATTGGGAGCGCGAGCGGGTTGCGAAATCCGAGACGGCGAGTCGCATCGCGCAGCTGGTGCTGAAGGCCGATCTCCGGGACCCGATGAGCGGCTGCTTCATGATCCGCGGCAGCACCTTTCGGCAGCTCGCGCCGCGACTGTCCGGCATCGGCTTCAAGATCCTGCTCGACCTTTTGACCAGCGCGACGGTGCCGCTGCGCTTCGCCGAGGTGCCGCTGCAATTCCATCGCCGCGAGGTGGGCGAGTCGAAGCTCGACCATGTCGTCGCGATGGAGTTCCTGATCGCGCTCTACGACCGGATGTTCGGTCGCATCGTCCCGACGCGCTTTGCCATGTTCGCGCTGATCGGGGGGTTGGGCGTGGCGGTGCACATGGCCATCCTGGCGCTGGCTTATGGCGTGGTCGCGACGACCTTCCTGACCGCCCAGATCGTCGCCACAATTGGCGCGATGACGTTCAACTTCTTCCTGAACAACGGGCTGACCTATCGCGATCGGCGGCTGCATGGCGCGCGGGCGTTGACGCTCGGCTGGCTGAGCTTTTGCGCGGTGTGCTCGGTCGGTGCGCTCGCCAATGTCGGCGTCGCCGCCTTCCTGTTTTCCAGCCGTTATGCCTATGCGACGGTCTCTGCGCTTGCCGGCATTCTCGTCGGTGCGGTGTGGAATTTCGCCCTGTCGAGCCGCTTCACCTGGGGTCGCTATTAGGGCCAGGTCGACAGCCACATCCAGTTGAGGAAGGCCTGGTCGTTCGGCAACGGCGCGGCCGAAAGGATCGGATAGAAATAGGCGAAGAGGCCGAAGCTGACGGCGAGGAATGTCGCCGGCAGCCAACGCTCCTTGACCCGATAGGCATGGTGAAACGTCGCGGCGATCAGCAGGGGCAGGAAGAGGCTCGGAAAATAGTAGTAATAGAAGAAGCCGATCTTTTTCGGGATGATGATCCAGATCGCGAAGGAAAAGATGTAGAGCGCCGACAGGATCAGCAGCGCGCGGTTGCGTTCGCGCAGGCCGTCCCAAAGGCAAGCGGCCAGGGCGATCAGTCCGCCCCACATGATCGCCGGGTTGCCTAGCAGTAGCACGCCGCGCTGCACGCCGGCGACCGGCTCGTAGAGATACCAGATCGGCCGGGTCAGCAGCGGCCATTGCCAGGGCGTGCTCTGATAGGTGTGGTGGGCGAGCGGTCGGGTCTGCAGGTCGAACATGCGGAGCTGGAAGGGCAGGATCTGGTCCAACTTGATCGGAGCGAAACCGTAGAAGGCCGCCGGCAGGAAGGTGGCCAGATAGGCGACGATCGCGGCGGCGCCAAAGACCGCACCGGCCCGGAACCAGCGCTCGCTCCACCCGATCAGCACGCCGAGGCCGAGCAGGAGCAGGAACGGCAGCGCGCTCCATTTGCAGCCGATCCCCAGGCCCAGGCAGATCCCGGCACCGAGCAGCCATTTCTGGCCTGGTCGGCCATGACCCCAGACGAGCAGTGCAATGCTCGCGAACAGGAAGGCGCCTGCAAACACCTCCAGCATCGCGATCCGCGCCTGGATGAACAACATCTGGTTCAGCAGCGCGAGCAGGGCGGCCGTCGCGGCGGTGCGCAAGTCGCCCAGAAGCCGCAGGGCAATCGCATAGATGCCCAGCATCGTGACGACGCCGGCGACGCTGCTCAGCGCGCGCCAGCCGATCGGATTGTCGCCGAACAGCGCGATGGACAGGCCGATCAGCCATTTGGCCAACAGCGGATGTTCCTCGTTCGACCGCGCGAACATGCCGAACGTGTCGCGGCCGGCTGGCACATAATAGACCTCGTCGAACATCAGCTTGTTCGGCTGGCCCAGGTGCACCGCGAACAGCAATTCGGCCAGCAGGGCGAGCAGCAGCGCCATCTGGAGCCCGGACAAGCGCTCCAGCCATGCGACGAAAGATTTCATGACACCCCGCTGCAGTTGACGATTTGCCCCCCTAGCTTGCAAAGCGCCGCTGTGAAGAGACGAACTGGACAGGATCGCAGCGTCACCGCCAAATGGCGGCCCGCCACCCTTGCTGTGCGCGGCGGCACCGCGCGCTCGGAATGGGGCGAGACCTCCGAAGCGCTCTTCCTCACCTCGGGCTACGCCTATGACTGTGCGGGGGACGCGGCGGCGCGCTTTTCCGGTGACCAACAGGGCATGACCTATAGCCGGCTGCAAAACCCCACGGTCGAGATGCTGGAGCAGCGGATCGCGCTTCTCGAGGGAGCCGAAGCGGGGCGCTGCATGGCGAGCGGCATGGCGGCAATGACCGCGGCGCTGCTTTGCCAACTTTCCGCCGGCGATCATCTCATCGCTGCCCGCACCATGTTCGGATCGTGCCGCTGGCTGACCGACAGCTTGTTGCCACGCTTCGGCATCGAAGTGACGATCGTCGACGGTTCCGACACAGCTGCCTGGGAAGCGGCGGTGCGACCGAACACCAAGGTCTTCTTCTTCGAAACGCCCGCCAACCCGACGCTGGAGATCGTCGACCTCGCGGCAGTCTGCGCCATCGCCAAGGCGCACCACGTCACGACCGTTGCCGACAATGCCTTTGCGACTTCAGCCCTGCAGCGGCCGATGAGCTTCGGTGCCGATATCGTGGCCTATTCCGCGACCAAGCTGATGGACGGGCAGGGGCGGGTGCTGGCGGGTGCGGTGTGCGGTACCAGCGCTTTCGTCAACGACCTGCTGCTGCCCTTTGTCCGCAACACTGGGCCGACGCTTTCGCCGTTCAACGCCTGGGTAGTGCTGAAAGGGCTGGAGACGCTGGACCTGCGCGTGCAGCGGCAGAGCGACAATGCGATGGAGGTCGCGCGCTTCCTGGAAGGCCGGGTCTCGAGGGTCCTCTATCCCGGCTTGAACTCCCATCCGCAGCACAATCTCGCGCTCGCCCAGATGAGCGCCGGCGGCACGATCATGTCGCTGTTCGTCGCCGACCGGGCGCAGGCGCACGGCCTGCTCGACGCGCTCGAACTGATCGACATCTCGAACAATATCGGCGATTCGCGGTCGCTGATGACGCATCCTTCCTCGACGACGCATAGCGGGCTCAGCGCCGAAGTGCGGGAGTCGATGGGGATCACGGAAGGCATGCTGCGGCTGAACGTGGGGCTGGAGGATCCGGCCGATTTGATCGACGATCTCGATCGGGCGCTCGGGAGCGTCGGCCTTTGAAGGCGCTGTTCCCGCATGCGCAGACGACGCGCGGCGTGACAGTGCGCGTGTCGGTCAGCTTTCTTCCCGAGCAGTCGGAACCGACGAAGGGCCGCTGGTTCTGGGCCTATCATATCCGCATCGAGAATGAGGGGCGGATGGCGGTGCAACTGCTCACCCGCCACTGGATCATCACCGACGGCCGCGGCGCGCGCCACGAAGTGCAGGGCGAAGGCGTGGTCGGTGAGCAGCCGGTGATTCAGCCGGGCGGCTCCTACGATTATGTCTCGGGCTGTCCGCTCGCCACGCCCACGGGGCAGATGCGGGGTAGCTATCGCATGGTGGGCGAGGACGGGTCGATGTTCGACATTCCCATCCCACGCTTTCCATTGGTCGCGCCGGCGGTGCAGGCATGAAGCGGACCCATTTGCCGCTGAACGGGCTGCGCGTGCTCGACGCCGCCGCCCGGCATCTGTCCTTCACCCGAGCGGCCGACGAGCTGGCCGTCACGCCGGCCGCAGTGGGTCAGCAGATCCGCGCGCTCGAAGACACGCTCGGCACCGTGCTGTTTCGACGCACGACGCGCGGGCTCGAGCTCACGCCCGAGGCGGAAGCGGGGCTCGAGGCGCTGCGGCACGGCTTCCTCTGCTTTGAGGATGCGGTGCGGGCGATGCAGGCAGGGCAATCGTCCAAGGTGCTGACCATCGCCGCGCCGCGCGACCTGACCGCGCGCTGGCTTTCGGCCCGGCTCGTCGAACTGGCGGCGCAGGACCCGGAGTTGCGCTTTCACCTCGTGCCCGCGGACGAGGCGATCGACTTCACCGAAGCCAATCTCGACGTTGCGATCCGCCTGATGGTCGACAAGGGCGAACATGAGGGCGCGCGCATCGGATCGAGCAGCTTCTGCAAGGTGGCGAGCCCAACCGGTGATGCCGAACGGTGGATTGCGTGGCCCGGGCATGCGGCGCCCGAGCCGGTGCTGCGCGTCGCGGACGCCGGGCTTGCGATAGAGGCGGCGATTGCGGGACTCGGCCGCGCTCTGGTGCCCGAACTGCTGGCGCGCCGGGAAATCGAATCAGGTGCGCTGCGTTTGCTTGGGGAGACGGTCGATCAGGGGCTCTCCTATTGGGTGTTCGCGCCGACGCCGCAATGGCGGCAAGCCAAGGTGCGACGGCTGGTCGAGCATCTCGGCGGCTGATCGGAGCTGCTGTCCCAAAACGGCACCTTAACGACTTATTTACCTCTTTTTCTGGTGCCCGGGATGAGCTATACCCTGCGGTGCAAGTGTGGCCGATCAATGAGCCACTGCTTTGCGCCACGTGTTCCCGTGGCGGTACTGTAAAGGGGGTTTGTTTTATGAAGAAGTTTGCTTTCCTCGTCACGGCGGCGGTTCTGGCGGCGACGCCGGCCTTTGCGGCTCCGGTCAACAACGGCGACGGGATTGGCGGCAACCCGCGCGCCGCGATCGACCCGTTCAACGTTGCGACTCGCGGCACGCTGCTCGCCCAGTCGTCGACTTCGGGCACCGCGCTGACCTTCGCGGGCACCTTCAACTCGGCGGTTTACAAGAACACCGACGGTACGTTGGACTTCTATTATCAGGTCGTCCGCACCGGTGCCGGTACGGAAGCCAGCAACGAGATTCAGTCGTTCACCGTCCAGGCGTTCGGCGGCTTCACGATTGACGCGTTCCGCGATGGCCTGTTCAACGCGGCCGGCTTCCTGACCGCCAACAACCCGGGCACTTTCACCTCGGGCGCGACTCGCAGCTTCAGCGGCAACGTTGCCGGTGTCGACTTCGGCTCGAACAATCTGGCCGGTACCGAGAACAGCACCACCTACATTTTCCGCACCAACGCGACCGCGTTCACCCGCGGCACCTTCGGCGTGATCGACGGTTCGACCCTGCAGGGTGCCACCTTCGCGCCGACCGTTCCGGAGCCGGCGACCTGGGCGATGATGCTCGGTGGTTTCGGCCTGCTTGGCGCCGCGGCTCGCCGCAGCAGCCGTGCGAAGACGGTCCTGGCGTAAGCGCCTCGATCTTCCGAGACAGAAAGGGCGGCCTCGGCCGCCCTTTTTTGTGCCTGCGGAAGGGGAGAGAACGGGCTCTCATCCTCTCGCAAGCGATCTGGCCGCCGGATATGGGCTCACCAGCCCCAGGGGCGTTCCCTGAACCACTTGGTGATCACATATTTCTCGCCCGCCCGAACCTTCATCGCGTGGTGGATAGTGGAAGGATTGCAGCTTCCGTCCGGCCGGCGGTTGTTCCACGCCAGCAGCTTGCCGGTTTCCGGCTGCACCAGTTTGTCGATGGCCTTGAAGCGCGTGGCGCCGCCAGCCTCCGGTTCGTTCAAGTAGATCATGACCGTCCAGGTCCGCTGGCCCGCCACCGAAGTGTATTTTTCATAGTCGACCCCGGTCGGCTCGAAATAGTCGGTGTGCGCCTTGAACTCCTGCCCGACTTCATAATGCTGTCCCTGCATCGGCTCACCATAGACCGGGTCGAGGCGGGAAAAGGCGGCGATCTTGTCCTCGATCGCGCGAACGACCGGATCGTTGCTGTCGAGATCGCAGGTTTGCGACGTCCGAAAGGCCGCATCGCCATTGTAGTTGGCGAGCGTCGAGGGCCGGCGATTGGCGCGGATCCGCTCGATCAGGGCGTCACACTCCTCGGTCGAAAGGAAGTTGCGCTTGATAAACAAATGTAGCTTCGGGCTCGGCACGCGCTGCACGCCGCCCGTGCTCATCATGCTGTCGATGACCATCTGGTCGTAGGGATTGTCCACACGCCGCTCCACCCGGTATAGTTGAGCGAAGTGCGATGCTTATGGGCGAAGCGTCAAGCCGCGTGGCTGACGCAAAACTGTCACGCAAGCGTCGCACAGGCGGTGTTCGCCCCGGGGGGAGTTGGGATTTGCGTCTCGCAATCGATCCGCGCCAATGGCGCCTCTTCCGGCGCCTGCCACGCTATAGCCTGCTGAGCCTGACCGAGATTCTGCTGCTTGCCTTGCTGGCCTGGCAATGCGCGCGGCTGGTCTGGGCGGTGGTGACGCCACTCGGCCCGCTCGGCGACTGGCGGCCGGTGCAAGGTCCCGATGCGGCACGCGGCCGCGCGGTGCTCGCGAGCGGTTTCGACCCCTTTTTCCGGCTCGGCCGCGCCGCGGGGCCCGCCATCGTCACGTCGCTGCAGCTGAAGCTGTTCGGCGTGCGGGTCGACGAGGCGACCGGGCGCGGCTCCGCCATCATCGCCGGCCCCGACAATGTGCAGACCAGCTATGCGGTCGGCGAAGCGATCCAGCCAGGCGTGACGCTCAAGTCGGTCGGCTATGACAGCGTCGTCATCTCGCGCGGCGGCGCCGACGAGACGCTCTACCTCGATCAGTCCGGCGCCGCGCCGGTGGCTGCCGCCCCGATCGTGCCGCCGGCGGCGAACACGGGGCTGCTGAGCGCTCCCGCAGGCCAGACCATGGCGCCGGGAGCCGTCACGCTCTCGGAACTGCAGGCCCAGCTCAATCTCGCGCCGCGTCAGGCAGGCAACCGGGTGACCGGCCTGGTGCCTCGTGGCGATCCCGCCCTGCTGGCGCGGCTCGGTCTGCGGCCGGGCGACGTGATCGTCCAGGTTTCCGGGCGGCCGATCGGGTCGGTGCAGGATCTGCAGCGTGCTGCGGCCGGCCTGGCACAAGGCGGCAATCTTTCCATCGCGGTGGAGCGGGGGGCACAAATAGTGCCGATCGCCGTCGCCATTTCGGGACAATGATGCGTCACTTCCTTCTTCCGGCGCTGCTCCTCGCCGTCGCGAGTCCGGTCGCTGCCCAATATTCGCTGAACGTGCGCGATGCGGACATTCGCGCCTTTATCCAGGATGCGGCGAAGGTGACCGGGCGCACCTTCATCATCGACCAGCGGGTGCAGGGCAAGGTGTCGGTGGTGACCGATCGCCCGCTCAGCCGGTCCGAATATTATGAAGTGTTCCTGTCTACGTTGCGGGCGAATGGCCTAGTCGCGATCCCGGCGGCGGGTGGCGCCTTTCGCGTCCAGCCGCTCGAAGGTGCAGCCAGCCAGCCGAGCCGGGTCGGGCGGGCAGGGTCGTCGAACGCGCTGGTGACGGAAATCGTGCGGCTACGCTCGATCGACGCGCCCTCCGCCGTCGATACCGTGCGGCCGCTGATCAGCCCCCAAGGGTCGGTTACGGCCAACCGCGCCGGCAATTCGCTGGTGGTGGTCGATTTCGGCGACAATGTCCGCCGTGTCCGTGAAGTGCTCCGCCGCATCGACCAGGACAGCGCCTCGACCGTCGTCGTTCCTCTGCGCAATGCCGGCGCCCGCGAGATCGCGCAGTCGCTCGGGCAACTGGTCGGCGCCGGCGCGGCGGGACAGGGGGGCACGGCCGCGCCGGCCGCCGCCTCGATCGTCGCGATCGACAGCTCCAACTCCGTCGTGCTGCGCGGCGACCCCGGCACCGTATCGCGGCTTGCTGCGGTGGCACGCGATCTCGACCGCCGCGCCGCGAATGGGACCGAAGTGCGCGTCTATTGGCTGGAGAACGCAGATGCCGAGCTGCTGCTGCCGGTACTGCAGCAGCTGACCGGACAGCCGGTCACCCAACCAGGGCCGGCGCGAGGGCTCAGCCAGGTCGCGCCGCGCGGCACTGGCAGCAGCCGTAGCTCTTCGGCCGGAAATGCAGCGACGCCGCTGCCGACCACCGAGGTCGCGCCAGCTCCAGCCGTGGCGCAGTCGGGGGAAAGCATCACGGGGCGCAACAGCGCGATCGTCACTCGCTATGAAGGCGCGAACGCGATCATCATCGCCGCCAACGCCGACACGCAGCGGACGCTCGGCGAAGTGATTCGCCAGCTCGACGTTCGCCGCGAGCAGGTGCTCGTCGAAGCGATCATCGTCGAGATATCGGACTCGCTCGCCAAGCGGCTGGGTGTCCAGTTCCTGCTCGGCGGCAAGCCCGGCAGCGACATCCCTTTCGCAGTCACCAACTATTCTAACGCGCAGCCGAATATCCTGACCATTGCCGGCGCGATCGGCGCACGTGAGCTCGACCGCACTACGACCACGACCGATGATGGCGTGACCACGACCACCAGGACGCCGAGCGAAGCGTCCCAGCAGCTTGCGCAGGCCGCCGTCAACTCGATCCTGAACGCGACGGGCGGGATTGGCGGCTTTGCCACCAACATCGGCAAGAACGGCATCTTTGGCGCCATCATCAATGCCGTGCGGTCGGACAGCACGTCCAACATCCTCTCGACGCCCTCAATCGTGACGCTCGACAATCAGGAAGCGCGTATCCTGGTCGGGCAGGAAATCCCGATCACCACCGGCCAGGCGCTGTCGAACAATTTCGATAACGCGTTCCGCACCGTTCAGCGCGAGAATGTCGGTATCCAGCTCCAGGTGCGGCCGCAAATCAACGAAGGCGGCGCGGTCAAAATGCTGCTTCGCCAGGAAGTCAGTTCGATCGCCGGCCCGGTCTCCAACGACAATAGCGAGCTGATCCTCAACAAGCGCGAGATCGAGACCACCGTCACCGTCGACAATGGCGAGATCATCGCACTCGGTGGTCTGCTCGACGACAATGAGCGGCGGACGATCGAAAAGATTCCGCTCCTCGGCGATATTCCGGGCTTAGGCGAGCTGTTCAAGTCGCGCTCCAAATCGCGCCAAAAGACGAATCTGATGGTGTTCATCCGCCCGACTATCATCCGCTCCGCCGCCGACGCGCGGGCCCTTGCCGAACGCCGCTACGGCTATGTGCGCGAGCAGCAGTTGCTGCAGCGTCCTAACCAGGAGCCGAGCCTCGACGAACTGGTGCGCGAATATATGGGCGCGCTGCCGCCGACCCCGCCGCCGGCGCTGCCGGGCAGCACGCCGCCGCCCGCCGCGCCGCCGCAAATCATCGTGCCGCAGGTGCGCAGCTCGACGACGACGGTCCAGCCGGTGCCGGAGCCGAAGCGGTGAGTTCCTCCATCAGTGTTCCGGCGCAGGCCGGAACCCTGCTCGAAATGGGCGCATCCGTTGACGCACCGCTCCGGCCTGCGCCGGAGCACAGCTTGCCACTCGTCTCCGTTCCCTACGCCTTCGCACGAAAGTTCGGCGTGATTCTGCTCGAGCCCGCGGGTGAGCGGTTCAAGGTCGCGCTGCGTGAAGGCGCGGACCCGCGCGCCCTGCTGGAGCTCCGCCGGCACCTTGCCCAGCCGCTCGCGATCGAGTCGGTGGCGGCGCCCGACTTCGACAAGCTCCTGTCCGACCACTATGCGATGAACGGCGAGGCCGCGGCCGCGGCGGCGGGATCGCTGGGGCTGGGCGACGATCTTGCGCTGATCGCGGGCGACCTGCCGACCGCCGACGACCTGCTCGACAGCTCCGACGACGCGCCGGCCATTCGCCTGATCAACGGCGTCATCGCCGACGCGGTGCGGCAAGGCGTGTCCGACATCCATGTCGAGCCCTATGAGACCGGCCTGATCGTGCGGATGCGCATGGACGGCGTGCTGCGCGAGACCTTGCGCATGCCTGCCCATGTCGCGCCGGTGCTGGTCAGCCGCATCAAGGTGATGGCCCGGCTCGACATCGCCGAACGGCGCGTGCCCCAGGATGGCCGCATCTCGCTCACGCTCGGCGGCAAATTGCTCGACGTGCGCGTGTCGACGCTGCCCAGCCGCGCCGGCGAGCGGGTGGTGCTGCGCATCCTCGACAAGGAGAATGCCGGGCTGGACCTACCGGTTCTGGGCCTGTCGAGCACCGCCGAAGCTGTGCTGCTGGACGCCTTGCGCGAACCAAACGGCATCATCCTCGTCACCGGTCCCACCGGCTCCGGCAAGACGACGACGCTCTATTCCAGCCTCCGCCTGCTGAACGATGGCAGCCGCAACATTCTGACGGTCGAAGACCCGGTCGAATATGCGATCGAGGGCGTCGGCCAGACCCAGGTCAATGCGAAGGTCGGCCTGAGCTTCGCCGCCGGGTTGCGGGCGATTCTTCGCCAGGATCCCGATGTGGTGATGGTGGGCGAAATTCGCGACCGGGAGACGGCCGAGATCGCCGTCCAGGCGTCGCTGACCGGCCACCTCGTCCTGTCCACAGTCCACACCAACGATGCGGTGGGCGCGATCACCCGCATGCGGGACATGAAGGTGGAACCCTTCCTGCTCGCGTCCACGCTGCGCGCGGTGATCGCGCAGCGGCTGGTGCGGCAGCTCTGCCCGAGCTGTCGGCGAGCGGAGCCGGCGAGCGAACAGGCGCAGGCGCTGCTCGGCCTGCAGCCGGACACGATGGTCTATGAGCCGGGCGGCTGCGACGAATGCGGCCAAACCGGTTTCCGCGGCCGGGTCGGCGTGTTCGAAGCGGTGCGCATCGACGAGGCGATCCGCCAGCTAATCAACCAGGGCGGTGATGAAGGGGCAATCGCCCGCCATGCCTTTGCGCGCGCACCGAATCTCGCCAGCGCCGCGCGGGCGCTCGTCATCGAAGGCCGGACCACCCCGGAGGAGGCCGTGCGCATCACCCGCCGCGAGCAGGTCGATGCATAGTGCCTCAACTCCGCTCGTCCCGAGCGAAGTCGAGGGGCGTAGCTCAGCGTTCGTGTCAGCGCCCCTCGACTTCGCTCGGGACGAGCGGGGGAGGAGCCATGCCTGACTTCGATTATCTCGCGATCGACGCGCGCGGCGGTGAGCGGCGCGGCAGCGTGGTGGCGCCTTCGCTCGACGATGCACGGGCACGGCTCGACGCGCGCAAGCTTTATGTGCTGCGGCTGGAGCCCGGCACGGGTGGCTCCCCGGTGCGCAAGCCGCTCTTCTCACTGTCACGCCGGAAGCTGACTGCGAAGGAACTGACATTATTCACGCGTCAGATCGCGACCCTGGTGCAGGTCAGCCCGCTCGAAGAGGCGCTGCGGACGATCTCGCGCCAGACCGAGAAGCCGCATGTTCGTGCGATCACTGGCGCCGTTCATGCCGGCGTGCTGGAAGGTCGGCGCATGTCCGATGCGATGGCGCGCGAGCCGAAGAGCTTTCCCGCGCTGTACCGGGCGATGGTGAGCGCCGGCGAAAGCTCGGGCACGCTGCCGACCATTCTCGAGCGACTGGCTGACCTGCAAGAGCGGCAGGCACAGGTGCGGTCGAAGGTGATGACGGCAATGGCCTATCCGGCCGTGCTGTCGGCCGTCGCGCTGCTGGTCGTAACGGCGCTGATGATGTTCGTGGTGCCGAAGGTCGTCGAGCAATTCGAGACGGTCGGCCAGCAACTGCCGCTGCTGACGCGCGCGGTGATCGGGATTTCCAGCCTGTTGGTGAACTGGTGGTGGGCGATGCTGCTGCTCGCGGGTCTGGCCGGGTTGGTCGGCTGGCGGGCCCTTCAGGATCCTGCCACGCGCCTGCGTTTCGACCGCTGGCTGCTGCGCCTCCCGCTGTTGGGCCGCCTGATCCGCGACCTGCATGCTGCCCGCATGGCGCGGACGCTCGCCACAATGGTGTCGTCGCGGCTGCCCTTGCTCGAAGGGCTGGCGCTCACCACGGGCACGATCCACAACCGTGCGCTCCGCGCCGCATCGGAAGAGATCGTCGAATCGATCCGCGGCGGCGGCAGCCTTTCAGCCGCCCTGCGCCGCGCCGGCGTGTTCCCACCCTTGCTCGTCTATCTCGCAGCGAGCGGCGAAGCCTCGGGCCGGCTCGATACGATGCTGGAACGCGCGGCCGATTATCTGGAACGCGAGTTCGATAGCTTCACGGCCACCGCCCTGTCGCTGCTCGAGCCGGCGATCATCGTCGTCATGGGCGTTATCGTCGCCGTGATCGTGCTTTCGATCCTTCTTCCGATCCTTCAGCTCGAAACCCTGGCAGGCGCATGATGATGTCGAACCCGCAATCCCCGCTCTCCGGCGCGGGCCGGAGTCCATGGGCTCCGGCCTGCGCCGGGGCACCCTCGCGGGGACGCGAGAGTGGATTCACCCTCGTCGAGCTGATGGTGGTGATCGTCATCCTAGGCCTGCTGGCGACCATCGTCGCGATCAACGTGCTGCCGGCGCTGGGGCAGGGCAACAGCGCCAAGGCGAAGACGGACATTGCGGCAATCGAACAGGCGCTCGAAATGTACCGGCTCGACAATCTCGCCTATCCGTCGCCGACGGACGGACTGCAGGCGCTGGTCAGTCCGCCCCCGGGTCTCGCTCAGCCGCAGCGCTATCGACAAGGCGGATACATCAAGCGGCTGCCCGACGACCCCTGGGGCAATCCCTATCGCTACACCTTCCCCGGCCAACATGGTGCCTTCGACGTGTTCTCGCTCGGCGCGGACAATAAGGAAGGCGGCGAGGGCGAGAATGCCGATATCGGCAATTGGGGCTAGCCGTCCGCGCCGCGAAAGCGGCTTCACGCTGATCGAGCTGATCGTCGTGATCGCGATCATCGGCGTACTGGCCGCAGGCGTGGTGGTGGCGATGCCCGATCCGCGCGGCCGCTTGCGCGACGAAGCGGAGACGTTTGCCGCCCGCACTGTCGCGGCGCGCGACCTGGCAATCGTAGAAGGCCGGCCGGTCGCCTTGCGGGTCACCGCGCGCGGCTATGCCTTCGATCGGCGGCAGGGCGGAAGCTGGGTGCCGTTGGCCGATAAGCCGTTCCGCTCGCAGCCCTGGAGCGACGGCACCGCCGCAATGGTCGGGCAGGGCGGCACTATGCGCACCGCCTTCGACGCGACCGGCCAGCCGAGCGAGCCGGTGGCGGTCCTGCTGACCCGCGCCGGCGAACAGGTCCGCGTCACCGTTGCGGCCAACGGCGAGGTGCGCACCGGTGGGTGATCGTCAAGAGCTCGGATTCACTTTGCTGGAGATGCTGGTCGCGCTCGCCGTGTTCAGCCTCGCCGCGCTTGCCCTGCTGCGGCTGGAGGGCGCGACCGTGCGCCAAACCGGCGAACTGGACGAGCGGATGCTGGCGCAGCTCGTCGCCCGCAATCTCGCTGTCGAGACGATCACCGATCCGGCCCCGCCGCCGATCGGCCAGAGCACCGGCGAAGCCGTCAATGGCGGACGAAGCTGGCGCTGGGCGCGGGTGACGAGTCGCACGCCGGACCAGCGGCTGGTCCGCGTCGACATCAGCGTCTCGACCACCGGCGCGCCCGCCCTGCTGACCATCGTGCGGCCGGCGACGTGAGACGCAACGGCTTCACCCTTGTCGAACTGCTCGTGGCGCTGACGATCTTCAGCATGCTCGCGGTGGCGGGCGTTGCGCTGCTGCGGTTCAGCGTCGATGCGCAGGCGGCGACCGGGGCGCGGCTGAAGGAGCTGGCGGCGCAGCGCCGCGTCGAGTCGCTGATCCTGGCTGACGCGGCCCAAGCGGTGCCGCGGATCACCCGCAACGAGGCGGGCGATCCCGTGCAGGCGTTCGAAGGGGATGCCAGCGGATTTACCCTGGTGCGCGCCGGCGTGGACGCGCTTGGCGAAGGGGCGCGGCCGACGCTGCAGAAGGTGCGGTACAGCCTCGACGGCGGCAATCTCACCCGCAGCAGCTATGCGATGCTCGACGGAGCAGCACCGGCGGCCACCAATATACTGCTAGGCGGGGTTGCGGGTCTTCGCCTGCGCTATCGCTCGAAAGATGGTTGGCGTGACGTGTGGGACCCGCTGCGCCCGGACCTGATGCCGCGGGCGATCGAGCTGGTGGTGCGCCGTAGCCAGGGTCCCGAGATGCGCTATCTCTTCCTCGTCGGAGCCGCGGCGTGAAGCCCGGCGAGAAAGGGGCGGCGCTGCTGACGGTGCTGCTGCTCGTGTCCGTGATGGCGGTGCTGTCCGCCTCGGCGCTGGAGCGGCTGCGGCTGTCGACCCGTCTTGCTGCGAACGCTGGGGCGATCGATCAGGCGCGGGCCTATGCCGTTGCGGCCGAGGGGATCGCAATGTCCCGGATCACTGCGCTGGTCGAAGCCGATCCGGCGCGAACGCCCGCGCCCGAACAGTGGAACGGACGCGAGACCGCGCTGCCGCTGCCTGGTGGAGCCGCTTCCGCTGTGGTGCGGGACGGCGGCAATTGCTTCAATCTCAACAGCGTCGCGTCCGGCCAGCCCGGGCAGCCCCTCACGACACGGCCGCAGGGAATTGCTCAGTTCGTCGCGCTGATGCAGCTGCTCGGCATCGGCGAAGGCGAAGCGCGCAAGGTAGCCGTGTCGCTCGCCGACTGGATCGACAGCGACACCCTGCCGCAACCCGAAGGCGCCGAGGACCAAGCCTATGCAGGTGGCGACACCCCTTACCGGACCGGCAACACGCTGCTCGCCGATCCGAGCGAGTTGCGTGCCGTTGCGGGCGTGACGCCTGAACTCTACGACAAGGTTCGGCCCTGGGTGTGCACCTTGCCCGTGACCGACTTGTCGCCGATCAACGTCAACACTCTCGCACCCGAACAGGCGCTGCTGCTGTCCATGCTGATGCCCGACAAGCTTTCACCGGATCGCGCGCGGACGCTGCTCCTCGCCCGTCCGCCGGGCGGCTTTGAGAGCGCCTATGCTTTCTGGCGCTCCTCCGCCCTGCAGGGCATGGCGCCCGGCGGCGACGTCGAGGCGCAGACCGGCGTGCGCACGCGCTGGTTCACGCTCAGGCTGCGCGTGATGCTGGGCGATAGCGAAATCGAGGAGACCGCCTTGATCGACGCCGGCCTGCCGCCGGCAAAGCTCGTGCGGCGCAGCTGGGGAGAGGGGGATTGAGCACCCTGATCCTCTTCATCGCGCCCAGCGACCGGCTGCATAGCTGGTGGCTTGAGGAGAACGGCGAAGTCCGTGCACGCGGGGAGGCGGACACGCCCTTGCCGATCGAACTGCCGGAGCGGATAGTTGCGATCGCGCCTGCAGGGGCGATTACGATCCACACGGCCGAACTCGGCAGCCTGACGCCGCAACAGGCCCGCACCGCCGCGCGGCTGCTGGTCGCCGACACCAGCATTGTCCCCGTCGAGACGCAGCATGTCGCGGTGGGTGCCGCCCAGAGTGCCGACCGCAGCGTCGCCGTGATCGGCAATGGCCGCCTGTCGGCCTGGCTGGAGTCGCTACAGGCGCGCGGGATCGACCCCGATGCCTTGCTACCCGCGCCCCTGCTGCTGCCCCGGCCCGAGACCGGCTTCGTGCGGGCGGCGATCGGTGGTGAGACGGTGCTGCGCGGGCGCAGCAGCGCCTTCGCCGAAGAGCCGGGTCTCAGCGAATTGCTGGTCGCCGACGCGCCGACCGAGGATCTCGACGCCGAGCCGCTGGTGCTGGCCGCGCTCGACGATCCGGAACTCGACCTGCGGCAGGGTTCGTTCGCGAAGCGCAGCCGCTTTCGACTCGACTGGGCGCTGGTTCGGCGGCTTGCCCTGCTCGGCGGCGCTGTTGCCGCGGTCACCCTGTTGATCGCGATCGTGCAGACCGTGCGCTACGGTCTTGCTGCCGACCGGCTGGAGGCGCAGGCGGAGGAGGTCGCGCGCGCTGCCGTCGCGAATGCGAGCGGCGATGCGCGCGCAGCGATGACTGCCCGGCTGGCGGCGCGCCGCGGCGGCGGGCTTGGCTTCACGGCGACGGCGGGTGCGGTCATCACCGCCGTCCAGTCAGTCCCGAATGTCGAACTGGCGAGCCTCAGCTTCGACACTGACGGGCTGGTGAGGGCCACAGTGCTCGCACCCGGAGCCGCTGAAGCCGAAGCATTACGCACGCGGCTTCGATCGGCGGGGCTGACGGTGGAGGCGACTCCTTTTACCGCCGAGGCCGGGCGCATCCGCGGCGAGTTCAGGGTGGCCGGACGATGACAGCACGATTCATGGCCTGGTGGCGCGAACGTAGCCTGCGCGAGCAGCGGCTGCTGCTGATCATGTTCGCGCTGCTTGGCCTGACGATCCTGTGGCTGGGCATCTACCGCCCCGTGGAGTCCGCTCTTTCGGCTGCGCGCGAGCGGCATCAGCAGGCGGTGATCGCGTTAGGCGAGGTGCATGCCCAGTCCGACGCGCTGCGGGCCTTCGGAGGCTCTCCCGCAGCATCGGGGCCGCTGGCGCCGATCGTCACCCAGGCAGCGACCGAGGCCGGCTTCGCCAATGCCGTGGTCGCAGCGCAGGGGGAGCGCCGCGTCTCGATTTCCATTCCGGCCGCGCGTCCTGCGCCCGTGCTGGGCTGGATTGCCGGCCTCGAGGCACGGGGCATCGTGGTGGAGCGGCTGACCGCGCGCGCGAACAGCGATCCGACGCTAACCGTCGACGCGACGCTGGCGGCAGGTAGTTGATGCGTATTCTCGTCCCCACGCGGCGGCTGGTGCTGTTTGCGGCGATGTTCGCCGTGGCCTTGCTCGTCACCTTTCCCTTGCGCCTGGCTTTGGGTGCTGCAGGCGGGGTGTTGTCGGCGCGGGAAGCGAGCGGATCGGCTTGGGCGGGAAGCCTCAAGGAAGCGCGGCTCGGACCGGCGGCACTGGGCGACCTGTCTGCCCGACTGTCGCCGCTCGCTCTCCTGACTGGCAAGGCGCGGGTCGAAGTCGCGCGGCCGAGCGGCGCGCCGGATCGCTTTACCGGCGCATTGGTCGCTGGTGGACGTCTCCGAGGCGCCGAAAGCGTCACTGGGATCATTCCGGTGGAGGGGCTGTTCGGCACGCTGCCGATCGCTTCGATCGAGCTTACCGACGTCACCGCCCGCTTCCGCGACGATCAGTGCGACCGTGCCGAGGGATTGGTCCGCGCAAGCCTGGCGGGTGAGTCTGCAAGGCTGCCGCTGCCAACAAGCGTGAGCGGTGCCGCGCGTTGCGATCGGGGAGCCCTGCTGCTTCCGCTCGCCAGCGGTTCGGGCGGCGAGAGCGTAGCGCTGCGCATCTTCGGCGATGGACGTTATACGGCCGAACTGCGGCTGCGGGCGACCGAGCCGAGTCTTGTGGAGCGTCTGAGCGCCGCCGGCTTCACGCCGGGCCCGGGCGGCTATGTGATGACGATCGGCGGGCGCTTCTGAGCCCTTTTGCTTGACGCCGCGGGAGGCACGCTCCTATGTGCGCGCCCACGGAAATCTCCGTTGCGGCGATCGTAGCTCAGTTGGTTAGAGCATCGGTTTGTGGTACCGAGGGTCGCGGGTTCAAGTCCCGTCGATCGCCCCATTTTCCTTAACAATGTCGGGAACTTACGCGTGACTGCCTGGGACTTGCCAGACTTTGACGACCATGAAGGCGTGCATCTCTTCCGCGACCGCGCGAGCGGGCTGACGGCGGTCATTGCCGTTCATTCGACCGCGCTCGGGCCAGCGGCGGGCGGCGTGCGCTTCTGGCACTATGGCGAGAAGGGCGAGGCGGTGACCGACGCGCTGCGCCTGTCGCGCGGCATGAGCTACAAGAACGCGATGGCCGGCCTGCCGCTGGGCGGCGGCAAGGGCGTGATTCTGGCCGACAAGGCGGGCACCAAGACCCAGTCGCTGCTGCAGGCGTTCGGCAAGGCGGTAAACACGCTGGGCGGCGCCTATGTGACCGCCGAGGATGTCGGGATTTCCACCGACGACATGGTCGCGATTTCGAAGGAAACGAAGTTCGTCTCCGGCCTGCCGGTGGCGCAGGGTTCCGCCGGCGGCGATCCGGGGCCGTTCACCGCCTATGGCGTGTTCCTGGGCGTTAAGGCGGCGGTGAAGCGCGCGCTCGGCAAGGACAGCGTTCAAGGCGTGCACGTCGCCATACAGGGCGTCGGCAGCGTCGGGGGCGGCCTTGCGAAGCTGCTCGCGGAAGAAGGTGCGAAGCTCACCCTGGCGGACGTCAATGCCGACCGGGCGGCCGCGCTGGCACAGCAGCTCGGGGGCGCGTCGGTGCCATCCGACGAGATTCTGCGGGTGGAGGCGGACGTTATCAGCCCCAATGCCCTGGGTGCGATCCTGACCGAAGAGAGCATTGCCGCGCTCCGGGCTCCGGTCGTTGCCGGTGGCGCGAACAATCAGCTCGCGACGCCGCAGGACGGCGACCGCGTCCACGCGCGGGGCATTCTCTATGCGCCCGACTATGTGATCAATGCCGGCGGCATCATCAATGTCGGGCTCGAATATCTCGGCCGCGGCGACGAAGCCGAAGTCCGCTCGCGCATCCGGCTGATCCCGGACCGGCTGGAGCAGGTCTGGGCGGAAAGCGCGCATACGGGCGATCCCGCCGCGCGCGTCGCCGACCGCATCGCGCAGCGGCTGATCGGCCGCGGCTGATCGTTTCGCTGGGGGTAAGGACAAGCCCGTGCTTCCTTGGTTCGAGCGGAGTCGCTAGACAGGCGCCGAACATGCACGCGTTCGCCAATCCCACGCGCTTTCTGTCGATCGCCCGGCCGCTGACGCCGTGGCTGCTCGCATTGGGCGGCCTGCTTTCCGCCTATGGCTTTTATGCCGGTCTGGCGCTGACGCCGCCCGACTATCTGCAGGGGCAGAGTGTCCGCATCATGTATGTACACGTGCCGGCCGCCTGGCTCGGCATGGGCGGGTGGATGGGAATTGCGATTGCCAGCCTGACCCAGCTCGTCTGGCGTCACCCGCTGGCCGGCGTCGCTGCCCGCGCGATCGCGGCGCCGGGTGCGCTGTTCACTGCCATCTGCCTCGTCAGCGGTTCCATCTGGGGCAGCCTGACCTGGGGGACCTGGTGGCAATGGGACGGGCGAATGACATCGATGCTGGTCCTGCTGTTCCTCTATTTCGGCTATATCGCGCTCGCCAACTCCGGCGACGAAAAGACCAGTGTCAGCAAGGCGACGGCGATCTTCGGCGTGATCGGCGCGGTCAACGTGCCGATCATCAATCGGTCGGTGGTGTGGTGGAACTCGCTGCATCAGGGGCCGAGCATCACGATGCGCGGATCGACCATCGCGCCTGAAATCCTGTGGCCGCTCGCCTTCACGACCCTGGGCTTCACCTTCCTGTTCGGAGCGGTGGTGCTGATGCGGATGCGCGCGACGCTGGCCAGCGCCAAGGTCGAGGCGCGGCTGCGGAGGCTCGCGACCGCATGAGCCATTGGCCCTATATCGCCGCCGCCTATGTGCTGACGATCGGCGGCATGGCCGCGCTCGTGCTGGTCAGCTGGCTGCGCATGCGCAGGGCTGAGGCCCAGGCGGACACCCTATCACGCTCGTCCCGAGCGCAGTCGAGGGGCGTGGGCACCGGCGCGGAGCAGCACCCCTCGACTTCGCTCGGGACAAGCGGAACCCTATCATGAAAGCCAAGCACCAGAGGCTGACGCTGGCGCTGCTGGCGCTGGCGGCGCTGATCGGCGCGGGCCTGCTCGCGGCTTCGGCCCTGCGCAGCCAGGCGGCCTATTTCTACTCGCCCGCCGATCTGCAGCGGACGCCGGTCGAACCGGGCAAGCACATCCGGCTCGGCGGCATGGTCGCCGACAGGTCGATCGTGCGGGCGCCCGACGGCGTGACGATCGACTTCGTGGTGACCGACGGCCCGGCTAGCAACAAGGTGCGCTTCCGCGGCATCCCGCCGGACCTGTTCAAGGAAAATAGCGGAGTGGTAGCGGAAGGCGCGTTCGGGCCGGACGGCGTATTCGTCGCCGACACGATCCTGGCCAAGCATGACGAGCGTTACATGCCGCCTGAGCTGGCGAAGAAAGACGGGCGGACCGAGCACAAGACGGAGACGCTGCAGCAATGATCGCGGAGGCCGGACTGGCAGCCCTGTGGCTGGCGGCGGCGCTGTCGCTGCTGCAACTGATCATGGGCGCGGTGGCGCTGACACCCGGCCGGGGCGAGGCGAGCGCCATCGTCCGGCCGGTCGCGATCGTGCAGGGCCTGTTGACCCTGCTCGCCTTTGTGGCGCTGATCTGGTTGTTCCTGATCTCCGACATGTCGGTGAAGCTGGTCGCGGCGAACAGCAATTCCGCGAAGCCGCTGCTCTACAAATTCGCCGGCACATGGGGGAACCATGAAGGCTCCATGCTGCTGTGGGTGACGATCCTCGGCGTGGCGGGGGCCGCGGTAGCGATTTTCGAACGGCGGACGTCCGAGCGGATGATGGTCGCGACGTTGGCGGCACAAGCGGCGATCGGTCTCGGCTTTTTCGCCTTCCTGCTCTTCTCGTCGAACCCGTTCGAGCGGCTGGTGCCGGCGGCGGCGGATGGGCAGGGGCTCAACCCGCTCTTGCAGGATCCTGGCCTCGCCTTTCATCCGCCGACGCTCTATCTCGGCTATGTTGGTCTGTCGGTCGCCTTCTCCTTCGCGGTCGGCGCGCTTGTGACCCGGGAGGTGAATGCGGCGTTTGCGCGGGCGATGCGGCCCTGGGTGCTGGGCGCGTGGATCCTGCTGACGCTCGGCATCACGGTGGGCAGCTATTGGGCCTATTATGAGCTGGGCTGGGGCGGCTGGTGGTTCTGGGACCCGGTCGAAAACGCCTCGCTGATGCCCTGGCTCGCGGCGACCGCCTTGCTGCATTCGGTGACGGTGCTTGCCACCCGCGACTCGCTGCGGGCGTGGACGGTCATGCTGGCGGTGGTCGCCTTTTCGATGTCGATGGTCGGCACTTTCCTGGTCCGCTCGGGCATTCTCACCAGCGTCCACGCCTTCGCCGTCGATCCGGAGCGAGGCAGCTTCATCCTAGCGCTGCTCGCCATCTATATCGGCGGCGCGCTGGCGCTGTTCGGTTTGCGCATCGCGACGGTGAAGGAAGGCACGCAGTTCGATCCGGTGAGCCGCGAAGGATCGCTCGTGGCGAACAATCTGCTGCTCACCGCCATTCTCGGCATTGTCTTCGTCGGCACGCTCTACCCGCTGTTCGCCGAAGCATTGTCCGGTGAGAAATTGTCGGTCGGACCGCCCTATTTCAACAGCGCGGCAGGGCCGGTCGCGCTGTTGCTCGTCGCCTTGATGGCGGCGGGACCGGTGATGCGCTGGCGGCGTGACCAGTTCGGCGTGGTCGCGCGGCGGCTCGCGGCGCCGATACTCGTGACGGCGGTGGCGCTGTTGCTGGTCATGATCTTCGCGCCTGGCATCGGCATTTTTCCCGTGCTCGGCCTCGTGCTTGCGATCGGCGTCGGCGCGGGCAGCCTGGCGCCACTCTGGGGGCGCAATCTGCGTCGCACGCCGCTCTTCACCTGGGGCATGGTGATCGCTCATCTGGGGATCGCAGTCGCGCTGGCCGGCATGGCTTCGGAGGCGGCCTTCACCAGGGAAACGCTGGCTGCGGTCAGAATTGGCGAGACCAAGCAGGTCGGTCCGTTCACGGTGCGGCTCGATGCGATCGATCCGATTGCCGGTCCGAACTGGACCGCGCTCGAGGCGACGCTGACCGCCACGCGCGGCGGTTCATCGATCGTGCTGAAACCGCAGGCGCGCAGCTGGCCCAATCCGCCGACCGAGACCAGCGAGTCGGCGATCGCCACACGCTGGAATGGCCAGCTCTACACCGTGCTGGGCAAGCAGGACGAGGACGGCCGCTGGCAGTTGCGGCTGTGGTGGAAGCCGTTCGTGACCTTCATCTGGCTGGGCGGCGGCATGGTCGCGCTGGGCGGCGCGCTCTCGCTGCTCGGCCGCGTCCGACGCGAGCGGCGCTATCAGGACCGGATCGCCTACGCATGAAGCGCTTCTGGCTGTGGGCGCCGCTGATCGGCTTCGTGATCTTCTTCGCGGTCGTCGCGTCGGGGCTGCTCAAGCCCGGCGACCGGGCGATCGCTTCGAAGATGGTCGGCAAGCCGCTGCCGGCCTTCGACCTTCCCGCGGGGGCGCCGGGGCGGGCGGGCCTGTCGAGCCGCGACTTCGCACAAGGCGGCCCGCGCCTGCTCAACGTCTTCGCCAGCTGGTGCGTGCCCTGCATCGCCGAAGCGCCCGTGCTGATGGAGCTGAAGCGGAGAGGCGTGACGATCGACGCCATCGCGATCCGCGACCGGCCGGAGGATGTCGCCGCCTTCCTTGCCCGCAACGGCGATCCCTATGACCGGATCGGCTCCGACACCGCCTCGCGCGTGCAGCTGGCGCTGGGCTCCTCGGGCGTGCCGGAGACGTTCGTGATCGACGGCAAGGGCGTGATCCGCCACCAGCATATCGGCGACATCCGGCCGGAGAATGTCGCCGAGATATTCGCCGAGCTGGAGAAGGCCCGGTGATCAATCACTTTCTCCGTTTGCTTCGAGTGCAGTCGAGAAGCGTATCTCGACTTCGCTCGATACGAACGGCTTTGGTGTGGGTGGCCGTTCTTGCCAGCCCCGGTTTCGCCGACTCGACCCTGCCAGCCGAGAGATATGCCTATACGCAGCTAGCGGACCCGGCGAAGGAGAAGCAGGCCAGGGACCTGATGGCAACGATCCGATGCATCGTCTGCCAGGGCCAGGCGGTGGTCGACTCTGACGCGGAGCTTGCCGGCGACATGCGCGCGCTGATCCGTACCCGCATCGAGAATGGCGAGACGCCGGACCAGATCAAGGCGTGGCTGATCGAACGTTACGGCAACTACATCACCTATGAGCCGCCGCTGGAGCCGATCACCTGGCCGCTCTGGATCGCGCCCCTGCTGCTGCTCGGGCTTGGCGCATGGCTGGCGCGCGGGCGCTTCAGGAAGCATCGCTGATGGGGTGGCTGATCGTTCTCGCGCTGGCGCTGATCGCCGGGGGTGCCCTGTGGAAGTGGGGCAAGCTGCCGCGTTCCGCCTTCGAGCCGGTGGGGGCGGCGCTGCTGCTCGGCCTTGCCGGCTATGCGCTGCAGGGCAGCCCGAATCTCCCCGACAAGCCGGTGCAGTCGCCGGAGAGTGTCGCCAAGTTCGACGAGAAGCAGGCCGAGACGCGCGCGCAGATGGGCCAGCGTTTCGGCAGCGGCCCGCAATGGCTGGTCGCCGCCGACGGTGCGATGCGGGCGGGCGTGCCGCAAGCGGCCGTCACCTACATCAAATCGGGCCTGAAGGAGAATCCGCGCGATCCGGACCTGTGGGTGGGGCTCGGCAACGCGTTGATCGTGCACAATGGCGGCATGGTCTCGCCGGCCGCGACCTATGCCTTTCAGCGTGCCGCCGACATTGCCCCCAACCATCCGGGCCCGCCCTTCTTCATGGGGCTGGCGATGGCGCAATCGGGCCAGTTCGCCCAGGCGAGGGCGATCTGGACGGAGCTGCTCGCGCGCGCGCCGGCCGATGCGCCCTGGCGCGCGGACCTAGAAGCGCGGCTGGCGCAACTGCCGAGTTAGTCTATAAGCGCGCTCGCCAGAGGGTCGGGCGGCCGCGTCGCATGCAAGTGCGCCGAGGAAAGTCCGGGCTCCACGGAACGACGGTGCCGGGTAACGCCCGGCGGAGGCGACTCCAGGGAAAGTGCCACAGAAAGCAGACCGCCTTCGGCTTCGGCCGGGCAAGGGCGAAAGGGTGGGGTAAGAGCCCACCGCGGGCCCGGCAACGGGAACGGCACGGCAAACCCCACCGGGAGCAAGACCGAATAGGGATGGCAAATGGGCCTGTTCCGGCTCGTCATCCGGGTTGGTTGCTGGAGACCGTCAGCAATGATGGTCCAAGAGGAATGGCCGCACATCGTCCAACAGGGCGAGGACAGAACCCGGCTTACAGACCCTCTGGCGCTTTTCTCACCAACTGGCCTTCGACTAGCTCGATGGCATGCGCGATGGCCGACTCGATCGACAGGAAGCTGGTGTCGAGCAGCACCGCGTCGTCGGCCTGGCGCAACGGGGCGGCGGAACGCGTGCTGTCGCGCAGGTCCCGTGCCTTGATGTCGGCTAGCACCTTGTCATAGCTGATCGTGGCGCCGGACCGCACCAGTTCGTCATGACGGCGCCGCGCCCGCACGGCGGAGGTGGCGCGCACGAACAGTTTGGCATCGGCTTGGGGCGCGATCACCGTGCCGATGTCGCGGCCGTCGAGCACGGCGCCACCGGGTTGATTGGCGAAGTCCTTTTGCCGTTGGATCAGCGCCGCGCGGACTGCGGGGTGCGCCGATACGATGGAGGCGGCGTTGCCCGCCGCGCCGCTCTTCAGCCGGACGTCTTCAAGCAATTTGTCATTGAACGTGCAGGCGGCGAGGGCGTCGCCCTCGTTATTGGGGTCGCCACCCTGATCGAGCACGGTCTGCCCCACAGCACGGTAAAGCAGCCCGGTATCCAGATGCGGCAGCTTGTAATGGCCGGCGAGCGCACGGGCGATCGTGCCCTTGCCGCTAGCCGCGGGTCCGTCGACGGCGATGATCATGATCGGGTCTGCAAGTCCGAGATTAGCTTGGTAAAGCCGGGGAAGCTGGTCGCGACCGGGCTGATATCGTCGATCTCGACAGGTGCAAGGCAGTTCAGGCCGGCGACGGCAAAGCTCATCGCGATGCGGTGGTCGAGCTTCGAGGCGACGGTCGCGCCGCCGGCCAGCGGGTCGCCGCCAGTGCCGTCGACAATCAGGCCATCCGGCAGTTCCTCGACGCGGACGCCGATGGCGCGCAGGCCTTCCGCCATGGTGGTGATGCGATCCGACTCCTTGACGCGCAATTCTTCGAGCCCGCGCATCACCGTCGGGCCCTGGGCGAAGGCCGCGGCGACGAACAGCACGGGAAACTCGTCGATCATCGACGGCGCGATCTCCGGCGGCACTTCGATGCCGGACAAGGCCGAGAAGCAGGCGGTGACGTCGGCCACCGGCTCGCCGCCAACCTCGCGCTGGTTCGAGAAGGCGATCTCGGCGCCCATCATGCGCAGCACCTCGTAGAGCCCCGCCCGGGTGGGGTTCACGCCGACATTCTCGATCGTCACCGCTGATCCAGGCACGATCAGCGCGGCCACGACGGGGAAGGCTGCGGAGGAGGGGTCCCCCGGCACGACGATCTGCTGCGGCCGCAGCTCGGCCTCGCCGCGGATGCGAATGTGGCGCTCGCCGCCTTCCGCATCGACCGTGAGCTCGGCCCCAAAGCCGGCGAGCATCCGCTCGGAATGGTCACGGGTCGGCACCGGCTCGACGACGCGGGTGATGCCGGGCGTGTTGAGGCCCGCGAGCAGCACCGCGCTCTTCACCTGGGCCGAGGCGACCGGCAGGCGATAGGTGATCGGCACGGCCGGGCAGAGGCCGCGTAGCATCAGCGGCAACCGGCCGCCGGGCGAGGCGGTCACGTCGGCTCCCATCAGCGACAGGGGCTCGACCACCCGGTTCATCGGACGTTTCGAAAGGGAGGCGTCACCGACAAAGGTGGCGGTGATCGGATGACTCGCGACCAGCCCCATCAGCAGACGCGTCGAAGTGCCGCTATTGCCCATGTCGAGCGCCTGCCCAGGCTGCAGCAGGCCGCCGACGCCGACGCCGGCCACGCGCCAGATCGCATCCGCGGAGCGCTCGATCTGCGCGCCCATCGCCCGCATCGCGGTGGCGGTGGCGAGCACGTCCTCACCCTCGAGCAGGCCCTCGATCCGGCTTTCGCCGACCGCGAGCGCGGAGAGCATCAGTGCCCGGTGGCTGATCGACTTGTCGCCCGGCACGCGCGCCACGCCGCTGAGCGGCCCGGATCGCGCAAAGCTCATCGGCGTCGGGCTCGCATGCACGAAGGGGCGTTCCTGTCTGGATGATCGAAGGCGCGCGGCTTTTGACAGCGCCCATCCGCTATGGCAAGGCGCGCCCGATTGGCGGGGCATCGATGCCGATGCGCCGCTGTTTTCTTTTCTGACGATGTATCCGGAGCAAGGCCACAGATGGTGAAGCCTGAATGGGGTTCGAAGCGCAGCTGTCCGAAGTGCGCGACCCGTTTCTATGATCTGACCAAGGACGATCCCGTCCAGTGCATCAACTGCGGCTATTCCTGGCTGCCCGAGCCGGTGCTGAAGTCGAAGCAGCCGCTGCCGTTCGACGCGCCCAAGAAGGAAGAGGTCAAGTCCGAGGACGATGCGGTGCTCGGCGCCGACGAGGATCTGGACATCGATGAGGGCGAGCCCTCCGTCGACGAGGAAGTCGATCTCGGCGGCGACGACGATCTGGGCGTCGACACCGGCGATGCCGGTGACGAAAGCTGATTGATTTAGCCGATTGATTTCCGTGCGCCGCCCCGCTAACGGGCGGCGCTCAACCCCGCCGGACCAGCCCGGCGGAGGCGCGTGGGGCCGTAGCTCAGCTGGGAGAGCGTCGCAATGGCATTGCGAAGGTCAGGGGTTCGATCCCCCTCGGCTCCACCATTATAACGGGATAGGGCAGCGCCCGCTCATCGCTGCCTGGCCGGGTTTACCTGATACGGAACCCTGACGAACGAAAGGACAAGACCATGCGTCACCGCGTCGGCGGCCGTAAACTTCAGCGCACCGCATCCCATCGCACCGCGCTGTTCCGCAACATGTCGGCTGCGCTCATCAAGCATGAGCAGATCACCACCACCGTCGCCAAGGCGAAGGAGCTCCGCCCCTATGTGGAGAAGCTCGTCACCCTCGCGAAAAAGGGCGGGCTGTCGAACCGCCGTCTCGCTCATGCCCGGCTGCTGGACGACACGCAGCTGAAGAAGCTCTTCGACGTGCTCGCGCCGCGCTATGCCGAGCGCAACGGCGGCTACACCCGCATCATCAAGGCCGGCATCCGCGCGTCGGACGCGGCGCCGATGGCGATCATCGAGTTCGTCGACCGCGACGTCTCCGCCAAGGGCCAGGACTCGGGTCCGGTCCAGAATGGCGACGAGGATTACGCCGAAGCCGCCTGATCGGCAGCGTGAAGGTGTTTCGGAAGGGCTCCCCGTGCGGGAGCCCTTTTCGTTTGCGCTCAGCGTCCGGCGAAGAGGAACGCGACCGCCCCCATCAGGCAGGCAAAGGCGCCGAGGTGGCGCCAGCCGAGCGGCTCGCCCAGCACCAGCACCATGAACACGCCAAAAATGAGCAGCGCGATTGCTTCCTGAGCGACCTTGAGCTGTCCGCCGCTCCAGCCCTGGGCAAAGCCGATCCGGTTGGCCGGCACGGCCAGGCAATATTCGACCAGCGCGATGCCCCAGCTGATCGCGATCACCAGCGGCAGCGCCTTGTCCATCCCGCCCTTCAGATGCCAGTACCAGGCGATCGTCATGAAGATGTTGGAGGCGAAGAGGAGCGCGATGGTGACCATCGCGCCGCTATGCCCAGCCTGAGGGGCGGGCGCTATCCGCTCAGCGCAGATCCGCCATTGCCAGCAGCATGGCGAGCCCCGGGAGCATGCCCTTGAGGCTCGCGCCCTTCTCGACATCGATCCACTCGTCGAGCGCGTGCGCGCGGCCGCCGCTGCCGCCCGAGCCGATGGTGATGCCGGGAACACCCAGGCTCATCGCCATGTTCGCATCCGTCGACGAGGTCTGAAGTTCGGGCTGCAAGCCATTGGCCGCGACGGCTGCCCGGGCGACCTGGACCAGCTCAGAGGTGGCCGGCGTCTGTCCGGCAGGGCGATCGCCGATCAGCTTCAGCTCCGCCTTGATCACACCCGGCTTGGTTGAGCGGGCGGCATTCTCGCCTTTGACCGCATTGTCGACGATGCCGAGGAAGCGCTGCTCGAGCCTGGCGAGCTCGTCCGCGCTTTCGGAACGCATGTCGAACTCCATGAACACGTCATGCGGGATCGAGTTGACCGAGGTGCCGCCGCCGGTGACGCTCGCCGAATAAGTGGTCTTCGGCTTGGCCGGCACTTCGACCTTGTAGAGATCGACCACGGCCTGGGCCATCGCGGTCATCGGGTTGACGATCCCGAACGCGCCATAGCTGTGCCCGCCCGGTCCCTTGAAGGCGACCCGGTAGCGCTTGGAGCCGGTGCCGCCATTGACGATGCGGGCGCCGTCGGTGCCGTCCATGGAAATGAAGGCGGCGATCCGGTCCTTATACTTGCTCTTGGTGAACAGGTAGCGGACGCCGCGCAGGTCGCCGGGGCCTTCCTCGCCGACATTGCCGACGAACAATATGTCGCGGTCGGTCTTCACGCCCGCCGCCTTCATCGCCCGAACATAGGCGAGCAGCACGGCGAGGCTGCGCGTGTCGTCACCGATACCCGGGGCGGAGAGGCGTGTGCCTTCGCGCCGCACCTTCACCTCGGTCCCCTCGGGAAAGACGGTGTCGAGGTGCGCGGCGATAACGATCAGCGGCCGCCCGGCAGCCCCGGTTCCGCGCCACAGGCCGGTCGCATTGCCCTCGGCGTCGATGTCGACATCGACGAGGCCGGCGGCGCGCAGCATGCCGGCATAGGCCTCGGCGCGCTTGGCTTCCTTGAACGGCGGCGACGGAATTTCGGTCAGGGTAACAATCTCGTCGACGATCCGGTCGTGGTCGCGATCGAGATCCGCGACCGCAGCCTTGAAGGCCGGGCTCGCCATCACCCTCGGCACCGGGGTGACCGCGAGGGCAGGAGCTGCGGCGCCGAGCAGCAGGGGCAGGAAGAGAGCCCGCATCAGACGTACCGCGCCTTGACGACCCGCTCCAGCACGCTCAGCGGCATCGCACCGACCGTCAGCACGTCGTGGAAGGCCTTGAGGTCGAAGCGGCTGCCCTGCCGCTGCTTCGCTTCGTCGCGCAGCCGCACCCAGACGGTGTGGCCCAGCTTGTAGCTGCACGCCTGACCAGGCCAGACGGTGTAGCGGTCGATCTCGTTCTGGCTGCGGTTACGGGCGATGCCGGTCGTGGCCATGAAATAGTCGGTCGCCTGTTCGCGGCTCCAGCGCTTCACGTGCAGACCCGAGTCGACGACGAGGCGCGTCGCGCGGAACAGCAGCGACTGGAGATAGCCGACCCGGCCGAGCGGATCGTCTTCGTACACGCCCATCTCGTCGGCGAGCTGCTCGGCATAGAGCGCCCAACCCTCGCCATAGCCGCTGAAGTAACTGCGGCGCCGGATCAGCGGGATGCCGGTATTCTCAAGGGCAAGGCTACCCTGCAGGTGATGCCCCGGCACCGCCTCGTGATAGCTGAGGGTCGCGAGACCGAATTTTGGCCGGTCGAACGTGTCGCGCAGGTTGATGAAGTAGGAAGCCGGGCGCGACCGATCTAGCGGCGCCGATTCGTAATAGCCTCCGGGCGCGCCTGATTGGATCGCCGGCGGCACGCGGCGCGCGACCACTTCTCCCTTGGGCACGGTCGCGAAGGCTTCGAGCAGCCGCTTGGTCATCGCGGCAATCTGCGCATTGAGCGTGGCGACCAGCGCCAATTTGCCTTCATCGGTGTTGGGGAAGACCTGATCAGGCCGCTTGTTGAGGGCGACCAGCCGCTCGCCGACGCTGCCTTGGCTCATCCCCTGCGACTTCAGGATGGCATCGATCCGCCCGGAGATCTCCGCGACCTGCTCAAGCCCGATGCGGTGGATTTCCTCGCCCGTGAACGGCGCGGTGATCGCCGCTTCCGCCGCCGCCGCGTAGAAAGCGTCGCCGTCCGGCAAGCGCCACACGCCAGCATCGTGGCTCGCCTTGCCGCGCAGCTCCTGGACGAGAACGCGCTGCCGGTCGAGCGCCGGAAAGACGTCGTTCGTGACGATCTGCTCGGCGCGCACGGCAAAGCTGTCGGGCAGCTTTTTGGCGGCGAGCTTCTCGCGCAGGCTCTCGACCAGCAGCGTCTGGGCGGCGGGCTTGTCGCGCATCTCGGCGAGCAGCCCGAGGCTGCGATCGAGCACATAGTCAGGCGCGATCACGCCCTTGGCCGCGTCGGCGCGCTGGCGCTCCATGTCCTGCGCGATGGCGACAGGCATGGCAGACAGGCGCGCGAGATAGGCCTCCGCATCGCTGGTGCTGTTGACCGGATGCTGCCCCTCCAGAAAGTCCGGCACCTCGCGATAGGCGCCGCTCATCTGGTTCAGCACATAAGGCGTGTATTGGCCGCCGGTTTCGCCATAGGAAAAGCGCTCGCCGGCGATCGCGCGGTCGAGCTGATACTGGACCACGTCATAGTCGATCTGCGCTCCTGCGCTGAGCTCGTTGCGGTCGATGGCCGCGAGCGCCTTCTTCTCGGCGTGGGTCCGGGCGCGGCGGCGCGCCTGACCAGCGGGCGAATTGTCCGAGAGTTTGCCGCGCAAGGCCGCTCGTGCGCCCGTGTCCAGTCCCAGGTTGGTCGCCTGCTCGGGGCTGTCGTTCAGCCGATCGTAGAAGAAGCGTTCCAGCAGGGCGTGCAGGCGGGCGTCCGCGGCACCGGGGCTGGTTTTCGCCAGTGCGGGGGGCACGGCAGCCGCCGCCGCGACGGCTCCGCTGGAGAGAAGAAAGGCGCGACGATCCATGGATTTGCTCTCTGGTCTGCTATGCAAGATGGCCCCGTCCTGACGCGCCGTGATCATGGATGCAAGCGCCGGTCGTTACGGTGATCGAGTGAGTGCTTGACACTAATGAGAATGATTTGCATTAGCCGCCCCGACACGGCATCTTTCGCCGCAAAGGGGATTGTAGAAAATGATCGCACGCGGCCCGTCCACGGCCTCTCTCGCGCTTGGTTGTATCGGCTTTCTCGTGACCGCGCCGGCAGCGGCTGCCGACGGTATTGCCGTGGCGGCTGATGCGGCAGCCGCCGATCAGCAATCGATCATCGTGACCGGCCGGCCGGAAGCCGAACTGGAAAGCCCCAAGCAGATCGCGCCGCTGCTCGACACGCCGCAGACCGTCACCGTCATCAGCGATCAGGTGATCCGCAAGCAGAACCTGCTGACTTTGCGCGATGCGCTGGCGACGATCCCGGGCATCACCTTCGGCGCCGGCGAAGGCGGTGGCGGCTATGGCGATAGCATCAATCTGCGCGGCTATTCGGCGAACAACGATCTGACCCAGGACGGTGTCCGCGACAGCGCCCAATATAGCCGCACCGACCCGTTCAACCTACAGCAGATCGAGGTCTTCAACGGTGCCAACTCGGTCTTCAACGGCTCGGGTTCGGTGGGCGGCACGATCAACCTGGTGTCGAAGCTGCCGCAGCCGGACAATCTCACCATCGTTCAGGGCAGCGTCGGGACCGACGATTATTATCGCGCGACGGTGGACAGCAACTGGCGCGCCTCCGACCTGATCGCGGTACGCGTGAACGGCATGTTCCACCGCAACGACGTGCCCGGCCGCGATGTCGAGAAGTTCAAGCGTTGGGGCTTCGCGCCCTCGATCACGCTCGGCGTCGATGCGCCGACCAGCCTGACCATCGCCTATCTGCACCAGCGGGACGACAACACGCCCATCTATGGCGTGCCCTTCTTCCGCAACCGGTTGAACAATGGCCCGCTGCCCGGAACCAGCCGCAGCGATTATTACGGTTATCGCAACCTGGACGAGCAGGAAATCACCGTCGATCGGCTGACGGCTACGTTCCGGCACGCGTTCAGCGATGCCGTTTCGGTGCGCAACCTGACCCGCTGGCAACGGGTGGCGCAGGACACCGTCTCCAGCGCGCCGCAAGGGACCTTCTGCCTGGCCGGAACTGGGCGTCAGCCGGTCTCCGCAGGCGCCAACGACGCAGTCGGATCGGCGTGCAACGCCAATCTCACCAACGTGGCTGATGCGAACGGCGTATTCCGCCCGAGCGTGACCGTTCCCGTAGCGCCGGGGTTCTGGCAACCTTCCGGGCCGCGCGGGCTGGTGCGCAATCAGGAGAACCAGCTTCTCTTCAACCAGACCGATCTGCGGTGGGAGGCTGGCGAGAAGGGCGGGCTTTTCAACACGCTCGTCGTCGGCGCGGCCTTCACTTGGGAGGATTACCAGATCGAGAGCGCATCGCTGCCGCGCAACGCATCGGGTGCCCCGGTGATCCTGCCCCAGGAGAGCATCGTCAATCCGACGACCATCTATACCGGACCGATCAATTATACGGTGACAGCGCGATCCAAGAGCGAGACGCGGAACCAGGCCGTCTATCTGTTCGACAATCTCGAGATCGGCAAGTTCGAGCTGAACGGCGGCGTGCGGTGGGAACGGAACAGGGCGACGTTCCGGCCGCTCGCGCTGGCTTCTTACCCGCCTGGCACTGCAGTCCCGTCGGCTGTCGAACTCGCACCGCAGCGGAGCAGCGAGGATCTTTTCTCCTACCGCGTCGGCGTGGTGTTCAAGCCGGTCAAATCGGTCAGCATCTATGGTTCATTCGCCAACGCCAAGACGCCGTCTTCCGCGACCGTGCGCCTTGGCTGCACCAGTGGCTCGGGCAGCACTTTCGTCAACTTCTGCGACGTCGCCCCGGAAACTGCGCGCAACTATGAAGTGGGCGTGAAGGCCGACATCCTGGCCGGCCTTCAGGCGACTGCCGCCGTGTTCCGGAACGAGCGCACCAACTTTCGCGTGCCGTCGAACGATCCGGCGCTGCCCGCCGGCCTTCAGGTGCTCGACGGCCAGTCGCGCGTCGACGGGGTGGCGCTGGGGCTGACCGGCACGGTCGCCGAAGGCTGGACGATCTTCGCCAACTACACCTATCTCGACAGCAAGGTGGAGCAGAGCGTCTCCGCCAAGTGCCTGGCGAACCCTGGCACCGCCGGCTGCGGCAACAGCGCGGCGCTTCCCGACCCCCAGCGCGGCGACCGCCTGGTCCAGACGCCCAAGCATTCGGGCAGCCTCTTCACGACGTATCGCTTACCGTTTGGGCTGGAGCTCGGCTATGGCTTTACCTACCAGGGCAGTTTCGCGCTGAACCAGCGAAACCTCCTGCAGCGCACCCAGTTCAAGTCCGACGACTATCTGGTGCACCGGCTTTATGTCGCCTATCCATTCGCGCCGGGCCTGACCGCCCAGTTGAATGTGCAGAATGTGACGAACGAGCGCTATTTCACTGCGATCCGCAACAATGTGAACGCGACCTCCGGCGCGGTCACTGGCGGCTGGGCCACGCCGGGCGAGACCCGCTCGGCAGTGTTCAGCCTCGTCTACAGCTTCTAGAAGCGCTTCATGCTGATCCCCATCCCCGATGTGTTGTCCCCACAGGGCGTGCAGCGGGTGCGTGCGATCATCGATGCGGCGCAATGGGTGGACGGCAACGTCACCTCGGGTCCCCAGGCTGCGCTCGCCAAGTCGAACGAGCAACTGCCGGACGATGGGGCCGCGGCGGCGGAGGCCGGCGGCATCATCCTCGACGCTCTCGGGCGCATGCCGCTGTTCATCGCCGCGGCCCTCCCCGCCAAGGTGTTGCCGCCGATGTTCAACCGCTATGCCGGCGGCCAGGCATTCGGCGTCCATGTCGACAATGCGGTGCGCACCAAGGGGAGCTTTCGACTGCGCGCGGACCTGTCGGCGACATTGTTCCTGGCCGATCCCGACGAGTATGACGGGGGCGAACTGACGATCGAAAGCAGCTTTGGCGCCCAGACCGTCAAGCTGCCGGCCGGGCATATGGTGCTCTATCCCTCGTCCAGCCTGCATCGGGTGGAGCCGGTCACGCGGGGCACGCGGGTGGCGAGCTTCTTCTGGATCGAGAGCATGGTGCGCGACGGCGAAGCCCGGCGTGCGCTGTTCGAGATGGACCAGGCGATCCAGGCGCTGGGCGTGAAGCTGGGGCAGGGCGATCCCGCGATCGTGCAGCTGACAGGCGTATATCATAATCTCTTGAGACGGTGGGCGGACAGTTGAGCAAGACCAGGCTTCGGAACCTCTGGTTCGACGTGCATAAGTGGATCGGGCTGCTGCTGGCCGTCCTGATCATCCCGCTGAGCCTGACCGGCTCCGCGCTGGTGTGGCACGACTGGCTCGACGCTCGGGTGAACCCGGAGCGTTATGCGGTCAGCGGCGCCGCGACTCTGCCGGCGTCGCGCTATGTCGAGGCGGCGCGCGCCGTGCTGGCGCCCGGAGAGCAGGTCGTCTCGCTCCGCTATCCGGAACATGGCGACGGTCCCGTCATGGTGAGCGCGGCACCAGCCAAGGCCGGCACAGCCGCCGGGCCGCCGCGCCGCACCAACGTCTATCTGGACGGCGCAACGGCGCGGGTGCTCGACAAGGCGGGCTCGCGCGAGGGGCTGGTGCAGGTGCTGCACGTGCTGCACGGCAGCCTGATGGTGCCGGGCATGGGGCGCCAGATCGTCGGCTGGATCGGCGTCGCCATGCTGGTCTCGTCGCTCACCGGCCTGTGGCTCTGGTGGCCGCTGACGGGCAGCTTCGCGCGTGGTTTCAGATGGAAACGGCGACCGCAGTTCGACGCCAATCTGCACCATCAGCTTGGCTTCTGGATCTGCATTCCGCTCGCGATGCTGAGCTTCACCGGCGCATGGATCAGCTTTCCGGCCTTTTTCGGCCCCATGGTCGGCGAGAAGCCGCCGCAGCGCCCGGCTCCGGCGCCGGCGCTCGCTCAGCCGGTTCAGCAGGTCGACACGGTGGTGGCGAAGGCGGGAGGGCAGCCGGTTTCGATCGCTTGGCCGACGGGCAAGTCGCCGGTGTGGAAGATCGGGCTCGAGCGCGGCGAGGCGGAAGTGGCGGATGCGACCGGGGCCGTGGCGATCAAGCCGCCCAAGCCGGAGACTATCGCGCGGACAATGCGGCGCTGGCATGATGGAACCGGCATGGGCCCGCTCTGGCAGGTCGTCATCTTCCTGGGCGGAATCATTCCCGCCGTGCTGTCGATCACCGGCATCACCATGTGGGTGAACAGCCGCAAGTGGCGCAAGCGTCCGACGCGGCGGGTGGCGCCAGCAGAATAGGCGCTAGGCGAGCTCGATCCAGACGGGTGCGTGATCGCTGGTCTTTTCCCAGCCGCGCACCTGTCGGTCCACCTCCGCCTGCTTCAGCCGCGGCGCGACTGATGGGCTGAGCAGCAGATGGTCGATCCGCAGCCCTGCATTGCGATTGAACGCGTTCCGGAAATAGTCCCAGAATGTGTAGATCGTCTCGTCGGGATGGAGATGGCGCAGCGCGTCTGTCCAGCCTTGCGCGAGCAGCCGGGCATAAGCGTCGCGCGCTTCCGGGGCGAATAGGGCGTCGTCGACCCAGCGCTCCGGCTTGTACACGTCCCGCTCGGTCGGCATCACGTTATAGTCGCCCGCAAGCACCACCGGCGCGCCGCTCGCGATCAGGTCGGCCGCGTGGTCGATCAGCCGCTCGAACCAGGCGAGCTTATAGTCGAACTTGGGTCCGGGCTTCGGATTGCCGTTGGGCAGGTAAAGCCCGCCGATCAGCAAGCCGTTGACCGCCGCCTCGATATAGCGGCTCTGGCTCGGATCGGGGTCGCCCGGCAGGCCGCGCCGCGTCTCGACCGGCGTGCCGACGCGGCTGAGGATAGCGACGCCGTTCCACGACTTCTGACCGTGCCAGATCGCCTCGTAGCCGGCTGCCGCGATCGCGCCTTCGGGAAATTTCTCGCTGCTCGCCTTCAGCTCCTGCAGGCAGACCACGTCCGGCTGTGCCTGTTCGAGCCAGCGCAGCAGCACCGGCAGCCGCCCGTTGACGCCGTTCACATTGTAGGTGGCGATCTTCACCTCAGCATAAAGCTGAACCTGTCCGTTCGTTTCGAGCGAAGTTGAGAAACGGTGCTGAAGCTTCTCGACCTCGCTCGAAGCAAACGGGGCAGGAAGGCCTCAGAGGACGGCCGCGAACTCCCGGAGCATGTTCTTCGCGATGACGAGCTGAAGGATCTGCGACGTGCCTTCGTAGATGCGGTAGATGCGCACATCGCGATAGAAGCGCTCGGCCAGATATTCTTTCAGATAGCCCGCGCCGCCATGGATCTGGACGACGCGGTCAGCCACCCGCCCGCACATCTCGGACGCGAACAGCTTCGCGGCGGCAGCCTCGACGATGATGTTCTCCTGCCGGTCCGCGCGCGCGCAGGCGTCCTTCAGCATGCACTCGGCGGCGTAGATTTCGGCCTTCGAATCCGCGAGCATGGCCTGGATCAGCTGGAAGTTGGCGATCGGTTCGCCGAACGCCTTGCGCTCGGTTGCATAGCGAAGACCCGTGTCAAGGATGCGCTTGGCATAGCCGACGCTCGCGCCGGCGACCGACAGCCGACCGTTGTTGAGGCTGTTCATCGCCGCGCGGAAGCCGATCCCTTCAGCCCCGCCGAGCAGTGCCTCGCCGCCGACCTGCACATCCTCAAGGATCACGTCGGCGATCGCCGAGCCGGCTTGACCCATCTTGCCGTCCGGTGATCCGATGCTGACGCCAGGCGTGTTCCGGGGCACGAGGAACGCGGAGACATGGCCGTTCTTCGGCAGCGGCTCGGCGTTCGTGCGTGCCATCACCAGGATCATGTCGGCAAAGGGCGCATTGGTGATGTAGCGCTTGGTGCCGTTCAGGACATAGCCGTTGCCGCTTTTCACCGCCCGCGTCTTCATCGCGGCGCTGTCGGAGCCGCTGTCCGGCTCGGTCAGGCCGAAGGCGGCGATCTCGCCGGCGGCCAGGCGGGGCAGCCATTCCGCCTTCTGCTCGCTGGTGCCGAAGTTCGAAATGGCGGAGTTCACCATGCCGACATTGATCGACAGGATCGACCGGAAGGCGGGCGCGGCATAGGCGAGCGCCTGCACGAAGCCGATATACTGGCTGACGTTCATGCCCGCGCCGCCATATTCTTCGGGCATGGTGACGCCGAACAGGCCCATGTCGCGCATTTCCGCCAGCACATCGTCAGGGACCCGGCCGAGCGCTTCCACCTGCTCTTCGGCGGGGATCAGCCGGTCGCGCACGAAGCGGTTCAGCTGCTCCAGAAAGGCGTCGTAAATATCGGCGTCCATGCCGCGGCGCGTGGTGTCCAGCATCGTCTCTCTCCCGAACTGCGGGGCTAGTCGCGCTTGACGCGTCCGTAAAGCCGCCGCAAGCGCGGGGGGTGAGCGACTTTGCCGGATGGATCAAGGCGACGCTGGGCGTCACCCCCAAGGACCTGGGGCTCTACGAGCGGGCGACCACCCACAGCAGCCGCGAGGAAGCGGATTACGAGCGGCTGGAGTTCCTCGGTGATCGCGTGCTTGGCCTCGCCATGGCGACCTGGCTCTACAAGCGCTTCCCCGACGAGCCCGAAGGCAAGCTTTCCTGGCGGCTGAACGCCCTCGTCTCCGGTGCCGTGTGTGCGGAGGTCGCGCGCGAGATGGGCCTCGGCGCGCATCTCCGGCTCGGCAAGCAGGCCCGCGACGATGGCGCCGCGGACAGCGACAATGTGCTCGGCGATGTGGTCGAGGCGCTGATCGGGGCCATGTACCTCGAACATGGCTTTGCCGCCGCCGAGGCGTTCGTGCGGCACCAATGGGAGGACCGGCTCGACCATCAGCAGCGCGCGCCGCAGCATCCGAAATCGGCGCTGCAGGAATGGGCGGCGGCGCACCGGCGCAAGCCGCCGGTCTATCAGGTGACCGACCGTTCCGGGCCGCAGCACAGCCCGCGCTTCACCGTGACCGTGTCGATCCGCAATGCGGGTGAGGCGAGCGCCGAGGGCGCGTCCAAGCAGGAAGCCGAGACGGCGGCCGCCAAGGCGCTGCTGGAGCAGCTCAAATGAGCGAACGCTGCGGACTTGTCGCGGTCGTCGGCGCGCCCAATGCGGGCAAGTCGACGCTCGTCAATGCGCTGGTCGGGCAAAAGGTCGCGATCGTCAGCCCCAAGGCGCAGACCACGCGCACCCGGCTGATGGGTGTGGCGATCGAAGGCGAGGCGCAGATCATGCTGGTCGACACGCCCGGTATCTTCGAGCCGCGCCGCCGGCTCGATCGTGCTATGGTGCAGGCTGCCTGGGGCGGCGCCGCCGATGCCGATGTGATCGCGCTGATCGTCGATGCCAAGGCCGGCCTCGGCCCCAAGGTGATGGGCATCGTCGAGGGTCTGAAGAGCCGGCCCGAGCCGAAGATCCTGGTGCTCAACAAGGTCGATGTCGCCGCCAAGGATAAGCTCCTCGTTCATGCCCAGCGGCTCACCGATGCGCTGACCTTCGAGCAGGTCTTTATGGTGAGCGCCGCGACCGGCGACGGCATCGCCGACCTCAAGCAGGCGCTTGCCCAGCGTGTGCCGGAGGGGCTGTGGCACTTCCCCGAAGATCAGGTCAGCGACATCACCGACCGCATGCTTGCCGCCGAAGTGACGCGCGAACAGCTTTACCTGCAGCTGCACGCCGAACTTCCCTATGCCAGCGCCGTCGAGACGGAGGCGTATAAGGAACGCGAGGACGGCTCGGTCGAGATCCACCAGCAGATCCTGGTGGCGCGGCCCACCCAGCGCGCGATCGTGCTCGGCAAGGGCGGCGCGCAGATCAGGGCGATCGGCGAACGCGCGCGCAACGAATTGGCCGAACAGCTCGGCAAGCGCGTCCACCTCTATCTGCACGTGAAGGTGAAGCCCGACTGGGACGAAGATCGCGGTGTCTATCGCGACCTGGGGCTGGACTGGGTGGAGTAGGGTTAGTCAGAAAGTCGCTCGTTCTGAGCGAAGCACGAAGTGCGTAGTCGAAGGGCGGTGGCTCGGAACTGCGCCCCTCGACTTCAGCCTTGGCTGAAGTTCATCCTGAGCGACGCCGACAGGCGACGTCGAAGGGCTCGGGACGAGCAAGCCTTTAGCTGAGTATCTCCTCCACCCACGCTGGCACCAGCTCCGAAGCCGGACCCATGCGGCTCTCCGAGAAATAGACGCTGCCCGCCGACGGCTCCAGGTTCATCTCCAGCGCCCAGGCGCCGTAATGCCGCGCGGTGCGGACGAAGCCTGCGGCCGGATAGACCGCGCCCGACGTTCCGATCGAAACGAACAGGTCGCAGCGTTCCAGGGCGACGTCGATCCGCTCCATTTCGTAGGGCATCTCCCCGAAGAATACGATGTCGGGACGCAGCCGCGACTGGCCGCAGCCGGGGCAGGGCGGGTGGTTGCCCATCGGCGTCTCCCAGGGGTGCCGCGCTCCGCAGGCCGCGCACAGCGCCGATTTCAGTTCGCCATGCATGTGCAGCAGCCGCCTGGCGCCCGCCCGCTCGTGCAGGTCGTCGACATTCTGCGTGACGATCAGCAACTCGCCTGGCCATTCGGCGTCGAGCCGCGCGAGCGCATGATGCGCCGCATTGGGCTCCACCTCGCCAAGCTTCGCCCGCCGCGCATCGTAGAAGGCATGGACCAGTGCCGGATCGCGCGCGAGTGCCTCCGGCGTGCAGACATCCTCCACCCGGTGCCCTTCCCAAAGCCCGTCCGGACCACGAAAGGTCGCGAGGCCGCTTTCGGCGGAGATGCCGGCGCCGGTGAGCACGACAATCCGATCGATACCGCGCATCCGCGACGGATCAGACATGTTCGGTCGAGCGGTCGACTTCGATCCGCGCGCTGAGGATGTCCTCCGCCCGGTGCGCGAGGCGCTCCAGTTCGTCGAACATGCCGGGCTGGCGCAACAGCCGCGGCTGCGGATCGATCGCGCAGAGCGTACCGAAAAAGCTGCCGTCCCGCAGCTTCAAGGGCAGCGATACATAGCTTTGAAATCCATAAAGGATCGGCGTTGGGTGCGTGCACCAATTCCGGTCTTCGCGCACATGGTCGATGACGATCGCGCGCTGCGTCTTGCGGATGTCGTCGCAGATGGTGGTGGAAACATCGAGCTCGCCACCCGGCGTCAGGCCGAAGTCGATCTGGTCGAGGACCTGGCACGCGATCCAACGATCCTCGGTCACGCAGGCGATGGCGGCGAAGCCCATCCCGGTCAGCGCGCACAGCTCCGCCAGCACGTCATGCAGTTCCGGGTCATCGCCATAACGCGCCACTTGGCGGGCAAACTCGTCGTTCACTCGATCTCGCTCCGAAGCCCAGCTTCGGTCAGCGCTATCGGCAGGGCAAGCGAAATCAGTGGACGACGATCTCTCCCGTCATGCCGAAGCTGGCATGGAGCAGGTGGGAGCAATGGAGTTTGTAGGTCCCGGGCGCAGGGGCAACGAAGCGAATATCGGCCGTCTCGCCTCCCTTCAGCTCGATCGTGCCTTTGGCGATGCGGGGCCGATCGGTCGCGGCGACCTGGGCCTTGGCGAAGAATTCCGGCGCGTCAAAATTATGTCCGCCGCCTGCCGTGTTCACCAGATGCAGGCGATAGGCGTCGCCGCTCTTCAGCTCGATGCGCTCGGGCGTGAAGGCGAAGCTGCTGAGACGGACTTCCAGTTCATGCGCGGTTCCCCAATCCGGCGGCGCGGCGGCGAGCAGAAGGGGCGTGAGCAGGAACAGGGACAGACGCATGGCGAACCTCCGGGTACCGAGATGAGTTTACGCGCATTGCGCGCCTTGTTCAGCCCCCGAAAATCGTCGAACGTGAAACGATGAAGATCGGAATCCTGGGAGCAGCCGGCCGGATGGGCCGCGCGATCGCGGACGCGGCGCCGGCAATGGGCGCGGACCTTGCCGGCGGCGTGGATCGCGACGGCGCTGTGTTCGGCCCCTATCGCGACACCGCCGAGCTGGCGGTCGGGACCGATGTGCTGATCGATTTTTCCACGGCAGAAGCGCTGGCGGCCCACCTCGACATCGCGCGTGTCGACGGCGGAGCGATCGTGGTCGGGACGACCGGTCTGACCGCGGAGCATCACCGGCTGATCGACATCGCGGCACAGGATGTCGCGGTGCTGCAGTCCGCCAACATGTCGCTGGGGGTGAACCTGCTTGCCGCGCTGGTCGAGCAGGCCGCGGCGCGACTTGGGCCGGATTGGGACATAGAGGTGCTGGAGATGCACCACCGCCACAAGCTCGATGCGCCGAGCGGAACGGCACTGCTGCTCGGCCAGGCGGCGGCGAAGGGCAGGGGTGTCACGCTTTCGCCGCCGCAGCACGATCGCAATGGCGCGCGGAGCGAAGGCGCGATCGGCTTTGCCAGCCTGCGCGGTGGTTCGGTTGCGGGCGATCATCTGGTGGTACTGGCGACCGAGGGCGAGCGGATCGAACTCGGTCACCGGGCCGAGACACGCGCGATCTTCGCACGAGGAGCGATCAGGGCGGCGCAATGGCTCGCCGGCAGGCCTGCGGGCCGCTACGCCATGGCTGACGTGCTCGGTCTATGAGCTCACGCCATTCGCCGCTCGTCCCGAGCGAAGTCGAGGGGCGGGGTTCCGAGGTATGTGCATGCGCCCCTCGACTGCGCTCGGGACGAGCGAAGGAGTATGTGTTTACGTGAGCGCACCAGAGGAGTCGCCCCACCTCGTCCGCGGTCTCGGTGCGTTCGACGTCACGATGCTCGTGATGGGCGGCATTATCGGGTCGGGCATTTTCGTGAACCCGGCCGAAGTCGCGCGGCAGGCCGGCACGCCGGTGCTGATGGTCGGCGCCTGGCTGATCGGCGGAGCGATCGCGCTTGCCGGCGCCTTCGTCTATGCCGAGTTGGCGGCGCGACGGCCCGAGGTCGGCGGACAATATGCCTATCTGCGCGATGCCTGGGGTCCGCTTCCCGCCTTCCTCTACGGCTGGTCGCTGCTGCTCGTCATTCAGTCGGGCGGGATGGCGGCGGTGGCGATCACCTTCGCCCGCTATGCCCTGGAGCTGGTGCCCTTCGGCATGCCGGACTGGGCGCTGGCGGTGGCGGCGCTTGCCCTGTTGACCGCCATCAACTGCCTCGGCGTGCGTGCCGGCGGTACCGTCCAGAGCCTGTTGATGGTGCTGAAGATCGGCGCGATCCTGATGCTCGTACTGACGGGCCTGTTTCTGGCTCCGGCCGCTGCGCCGCAGGTGCGTACCTCCCTCGTAGCGGAGTCCGGCACGGTGACGGCGCTGATCGCGGCCCTCACCCCCGTCATGTTCTCTTATGGCGGTTGGCAGACCGCGAGCTTCGTCGCCGGCGAGATGCGCGACCCGCGCCGCGACCTGGTACGCGGCCTGCTGTTCGGCGTAGTCGGCGTGGTCACGCTCTACACCCTCGTCGCGCTGACCTGCGTGCTGGTGCTGGGGCCGGAAGGGCTCGCCGCGTCCGAGACGCCCGCTAGCGCAGTGATGCGGGCGGCGCTGGGCGACCGCGGGGCGGCGGTCATCGCCCTCGGCATAGCCATCTCGGCACTCGGCTTCCTCAGCCAGGGGATGCTCACCACGCCGCGCGTTTATTTCGCGATGGCCGAGGACCGGCTGTTCTTCCCGGCCGTCGCCGCCGTCCACCCGCGTACCCACGCGCCGGTGGCCGCGATCTTGCTGCAGGGCGGCGTGGCCGCGCTGATCGCGGTGACCGGCAGCTATGGCCAGATCCTCAGCTATGTCGTGTCCGTCGACTTCATCTGGTTCGGCCTGACCGGTGCGGCACTGTTCGTGCTTCGCCGGCGCGAAGGAGAGGCGAGCTTCCGTGCGCTCGGGCACCCCTGGACGACAGGCTTCTTCGTGCTCGCCTGCGCCGCGACCGTGGCGGGCACGGTCTGGAACCACCCGGTCAATGCGGCGATCGGTTTCGCCATCCTGCTGACTGGCGTGCCCGTCTGCCTGGTGTGGATGCGCAGGCGGGAGCGCGCGGCATGAGGGTTCTTCAGTCCGAATATATGTATTGGGCCAAGAATCAGCCTGCGGCGCGGTTCCCGCTTTCGTCCAGCGAAGTCCCGGCCTGCCATCTCGACCGCTTTCCGATCACGCTCGCCGATCTCGAGCTCGATGGCCGCAGCCGCTATCGTTACTTGCCGCTTCGCGAGGCGATCGGCCGGCGCCACGGCGTCGGACCCGAACAGGTGGTGCTCGCCGACGGCACTTCGATGGCGAACATGCTCGCCATGGCGGCGCTGATCACGCCGGGCGACGAAGTGCTGGTGGAGCACCCCGTCTATGAGCCGATGGTCGCGGCCGCCCGGTTCCTGGGCGCGCGCATCCGCACTTTCGAGCGCAAGGCGCCCGAATTCGCGCTCGATCCGGCGGCGATAGAAGCGACGCTCTCCTCTGACACGCGACTGATCCTGCTCACCAACCTCCACAATCCCAGCAGCGGGCTCGCTTCCACGGAGGCGCTCCAGGCCAGTGCCGAGCTGGCGCAGCGTGTGGGCGCGCATGTCCTGGTCGACGAAGTCTATCGCGACGCCACCTATCCGCTGCAGCCGAGCGCCGTGACCTTGGGCGACCGCTTCATCGTCACCTCCAGCCTCACCAAATGCTATGGCCTGAGCGGGATCCGCTGCGGCTGGATCATCGCGCCGCCGGACCTTGCTGAGCGCATGTGGCGACTGAACGAGCTGTTCGGCGTAGCCCAGTCCCACGCAGCAGAGCGGCTTGCCTGCGTCGCGTTCGAGCATTTCGACGAGATTGCGCGGCCGCTCACCGATCTCCTTCCACGCAACCGCGCCCTGTTCAACGATTGGCTGAAAACGCGTGCGGACCTCGATTGCGCGCTGCTCACCGGCGGCATCACTGCCTTTCCGCGGCTGATCGGCGCCAGCGTCGATGACCTGCACCGCCTGCTGCGCGAGGAATATGAGACGTCCATCGTTCCGGGCGCCTTCTTCGGTGCGCCGGATCACTTCCGCGTCGGTATGGGCAGCGCGACCGAGCTCGTCGGCGAGGGACTGGACCGGCTCGGCGCGGCTTTGGACCGGCTGCGATGACCAGGGCACAGGTCTTCGAGTTCTTCCGCCGCCTGGCCGAGGACAATCCGGCGCCGGAGACGGAGCTGGAGTTCGTCAATCCCTACACGCTCCTGGTGGCCGTCGTGCTCTCCGCTCAGGCGACGGATGCTGGCGTGAACAAGGCGACCCGCAGGCTGTTCGCCGTCGCCAGAACGCCCGAGCAGATGGTCGCGCTCGGTGAGGAGCAGGTGAAGGACTACATAAAGACGATCGGCCTGTTCAACACCAAGGCAAAGAACGTGGTCGCGCTCAGCCAGGCGTTGATCGACGATCATGGCAGCCAGGTGCCGGCCGACCGCGACGCGCTCGAAAAGCTGCCCGGGGTCGGCCGCAAGACCGCCAATGTGGTGATGAATTGCGCGTTCGGCGCGGAGACGTTCGCCGTCGACACGCACATCTTCCGGGTCTCGAACCGCACCGGCCTGGCGCCGGGCAAGACGCCGCTGGCAGTCGAGCAGCAGCTTGATGCCAAGGTGCCGCAGCCGTTCCGGCTCGGCGCGCATCACTGGCTGATTCTGCACGGCCGCTACGTCTGCAAGGCGCGGCGCCCGGAATGCTGGCGCTGCGTCGTGCGCGATCTCTGCGCCTATGAGCCGAAAACGCCTGCTCCATGTTAAGCTGGGGCACGCAATCGGGCGCGAGTCGTTGCTGGAGCCATGGAGGAGTGAAGATGCGCACCACCCTGATCCTCGCCACTGCCGTCTCTCTGTCGGCGTGCATGTCCACCCCCGAACAGCAGGCCCGCGCCGAGCGCAACGAAGCCGCCGCCGTGCTGTCGCCCGACGGCCAAAGCTTCGGCGACGGCGCCCGCGTCGCGGGTCCGGCGCGGACCTGTGTATCGCTCTCCCAGATCCGCAACAGTCGTGTGCGCAGCGATCGGGTCATCGATTTCTCGGGACCCGGTCGCCAGACCTACCGTGTCGTGCTGAACCAGTCCTGCCCGCAACTCGGTTTTGAGCAGCGCTTCACCTATTCGACGTCGCTGACCCAGCTCTGCGCGCAGGACATCATTACCGTGCTGCAGGGGCCAGGCATCAGCCGGGGCGCCAGTTGCGGCCTCGCACCCTTCCAGCCGATCGTGCCCGCACGACGCTAGTGGGGGTTGGACAGCGGCCTTCCGGCTGCTAAGCGAGCGCCCACGCACCCGTAGCTCAGCTGGATAGAGCGTTGCCCTCCGAAGGCTGATGTCAAGCGGAACGATTGTGAGAAGGAGGTCGAAAAACACTTGAAATACAGCGCTTTGAGAGCACCGAGGTTGGCGCTTTCAACTCTCAGATTTTTCGCGTAAGCACCGCGTAAGCATAATGCACCCGTAGCTCAGCTGGATAGAGCGCCACCCTCCGAAGGTGGAGGCCACACGTTCGAATCGTGTCGGGTGCGCCACGCCCCTGAGGGCTGGCGCAATGGGTTAGAGCGAAGCTCCCCAGTGTCGGCTAAGACGGAAAGATTTCAGGCAGGTTCGTAAGTTCGCGATCAGCGACTTTTTGCTGTCGTGTCTCGTGCCGGTTGGATCACCTTTACGACGCTCAGCGTGCGTTCGTGTCCATCGCGATCTGGCCAAAGTATTGAGTCACCTTCGCGCAAGCCGATGAGCCCGGCGCCGACAGGTGTGATTACGGAGATCCGGTTCGCAGCAATATCGGCCTCGGCAGGGTAGACAAGTTCGACGGTACGACGGGTGCCGGTTGCCTGATCGACAAACTCGACCGTCGAACGCATGGTCACGACGTCAGGAGGAATGTCCTCGGCGGTGTGAATCCTGGCGCGTTCGATCTCGGCCATCAACAGGCGGCTAACATCTGACTGGCGGGCGTGGGCACGCATTCCGAGATCGGACAGCGCATCGGCTTCGGTGTCGATCATATGAATGGGAGGGCGCGCGGCAGCTTTAACAAGGGTCATGACGAAGGCTCGTAGTGTGAGGGTTGCGAACGCTGGCGAGGCGTGGCGGATCGGGCTATGCCCTTACCCCGAACCCAGCACGCGAACGTCCGGACCCGGGGCTAACAGCCCGACATGAGCTGGCACCCGCGATTGCAGAATCGGACGTGAGCCTTCGACGCTTGCATAACCAAGCGACCATGGGCTGCGGCCCTAGCCCCGTCAATCGCCCCGCGAGCCTCAGAGCGATGTGTTACGTAACCCGGTGAACCCGATTTGGCTGAGAACGGCGAGCGCACGGCCTTAGCTGACCAGCATTCTGAGTGCCGCGGAGCTGATCAGCATCAGGAGCAACATGGCGAAGACGTGATCCCACATGCAGAGGCTCGTACGCGAAACTGGCTGTCGCGTGACCAGCGCCACCCCAACGAGAACGAGCGCGGATGCAGCAAACATTAAATGCACGAAGAACAGGAAAAGAAAGGGCGGCCGATGATCGAGCGCAAAGGTTGGTGCGCAGAGTAGGAGGATCAATCCGACTTGCCCGCAAAACGCGCGGAGATGTATCCGCGAGCGGCTGTCCTGCTCACGCAACAACCTCATCCACCGGAATCGCGTGACCGCTTCCCACATGGTCGGCGAGTGCCCTATCATTGCTCCAAGGCTCGCCGGTCACGGCCGCGCGAGGCCAATGCAACGAACGGTAGCTCGACCGACATGAGGATGGCGTATGATCGGGCCAAACCGCGCAAATATTGCGTTAGGGCAGATTAGCGTCGTCTAAGACCTTCCCTTTCAGTCTTTCTCGTCCTGAGATCCTTTAAGTCGACCTCGATCTCCAGCTAGAGGTTCTTTTGGAGCCTCGGTTACCGACCGATCTTTGGCTTTGTTGATGAGCCGAGACTTCGCGAGCGTGTCGAGCTTCGCCATTATGCCTCGTGTGACTTGGCGTCGCCGTACGAACAACGCCACTAGCGACACGAGCAAAGCGAATCGCGCGAGCATGAGGATCCAGTCGCCGATATCAGGGTGAAAGCTGTTCAACGCCATGGACGGCGACCAAGGAAGGAGCGCCCGCTTCGTTTCCCCGGGATCAGAACGTAGATGATCCCGAGCGCAAGAAACCAAAGCAAGGCGACCGCGCGCAACGGCGTCGCGGCCGCTGGTATATGATGAGCCGCCACGAGCAGGCCGATCAGGCCTGAGACGCCGATGATCTTAACGGCCGCGGAAAGAATGCTGAGGGGCGGCATCCTATAGCACCCTGGGCGAGGTCGGTGCAAAAGCCTTATGAGCCGAAGGAAGCTCAGGCGGCGGCGCGCAGCATGGGTTGACGGGGCGATCACTCCACCGCTCCCTGACGGCCTTCGGCCTGGGCATAGGCGAGCAGAACTGAGGCCTCTGGCGAGAGGGTCTCCGGCCTCCATATTGCGTAGACCGCAGCGTGAGGCTCCGGAGCGCTGATCGGTCGGTAGATGACGCCGGGATAATAAACGCCTAGCGCGCAAGAGCGTGTCAGCGCGATCCCGAACCCCAATCCTACGAGATGCATGAGAGTGTCGCGATGGACCTGGGTTGGAATGATCAACCGTGGCCGGCCTTCGAGTATTGTCGCTATTTCGTTCGCCGTGCGGATGACGCGTGTTTCATCGATCGCCATCAGAAACGTTTCGCATCTGAGTGCTTCGCGATGAAGGGCGTGGTGACCGGCGAGCCGATGACCCTCCGGCAAGGCCACTACGATCGTCTCGTTCCAGCAGTGTTCGGACACGATGGACGCTTTATCCACCCGCTCTTGTATGAAAGCGACGTCAATTGTTCCGCGCGCAACTTGATCGGCGATATCGTCGCCGTCACCCTCGACAAAACGTACATCTATTGCTGGTTCTGTTTTTTGGAGCCGAGCGAGCACGTTTCGAAGCGGGCCATAGCTCAGGGAGGCGTCCAGTCCGATCCGAAGCGATGCCGATGTGCTGCCGCCGGTGAAATGACTGCAAGCGTCGCGCAGGCTATGTGAGAGCCTCTTTTGAGGCCCACCGGAAGGGGCGGACAACTTGAGAAAGCGGCGATTGTTGCTTGGCTCAAACGTTGTAGGGCATGTTCCAACTGGTCTATCCATACGTGGAATGCCTTCGGCTTTTTCGCTCGCGGGGACCGGCGGTCGGCGCTCCGGGCGAAGCAACAGGCGTGCTGCAATCAAGAGCACTGCCAAGAAGATGATGAGGACGGACGCGCCAGACATTGGTCATTCCGTGAAATCGAGCGGACGGTCAATCGAAGCCGCGACGTTGATCGAAGTTCGCTTGCTCTCAGGTTGATCGCGGCTGCTCCAATCATGTTTGCGATTTTTTCAGGCGGAGCGTTCCTCCGATCCGCGGTCTTTTGTTGCTTTGCGCCTGTCCCGGCGGCTCGCCAGAAGCAGCTTTACGCGGAGGTAGATGTTCAACCACAGCAACCCGCCGATGATGAGCAGGAGCATCAGGAGGCCTTCTGGATTCATCATTGTGCCTCATCGTGCTCCCCGCAGCAGAACCCGGTTGCTGGCGCGCGGCGGGCGCGGAGACACCGATGATGGATTGGCGGGCGCCACGGTCCATCTCATTGCGTCCGAGGCCTCCTCGGAGGGAATGTGGAGAGGTGTCGCCGGGGAGCGCCTCGGTAGCTCGATCTGATCAAAGATGTGGCGACCGAGCACGAGCAAGGCGCTGCCCGCGCTCATGCCGACGAAGCCCAACGCCGCCAGAAGCATCTCAAAGGGCGTGGCTTCATGCAGCGGAAGCACATGGACAAGTGCGTACAGGCGGCTCAACGCAAGTACGGCAATGATCACGCCCAGCAAGCCCGCTAGTCGTAACCCTGCATCCCTTGCATCAGTTGCTGCGATTGGCATGCCGCCCTCCATGGTGGCGGCAATCCAACTAACGGCACGATCATAAAGATTCGAGATCAGATTTTCGGGCTAGACGTAAAGATGGTGTATATATGCGACTTACTTCCTAAGTCGGCAGCCGTGAGGTATGCCGCGTCTTTGGCCTCAAGTAGTGTGGGCTATAGCCATCCAGTTTTTCGGAAGCGCCGGTAGAGTGTGAGGCATATCACGGCGATGATCGACATAACCGCAGGGTAGCCATAGACGGAATGCAACTCGGGCATATGCTCGAAGTTCATCCCGTAAATGCCAGCCAAGGCAGTCGGCACGGCCAGGATCGCCGCCCATGCCGCCAGTTGGCGGGTGATGGCGCCAGTGCGTTGTTGCTCCATCAGATTGCTGAACTCGAAAACGGAAGTCAGCACCTCGCGGAGACCAGTGTTCATCGTCTCCACCCGCCGCACGTGATCCAGCACATTGCCGAAATAGTGGCGAGCCTCGGCATCGATGCAAGGATGGTTGGTCTGAGCTAACTTACGGGCCACCTCCTCCATGGGTATCAGGATGTGTCCAAAGCGAGTGAGCTGACGCCGAAGCGTGAATATTCGGGCGATCTCGGTTCGACCCAAGAAGGCGTCGAGCGTGTGCTGCTCCATAGCCGAGACTTCTTCCTCGAGCGACTCGACCAGTGGAATGTACCCGTCGACGATGAAATCCAGCACTGCGTGCAACACATAGTCCGTGCCTTGGCCGAGGAGATCTGGCGACTCTTCCAGGTGCTTGCGCAGCGGAAGGTGTGATCGGGTTGAGCCTTGCCGCACCGTGATGATGTGACTGTGACCGAGGAACACGGCGGTCTGTCCGTAGGCAATAACGCCGTCGTCCAGTTGCGCGGTGCGCGCGATCAGGAACAACTGATCGCCGTAGATATCGACCTTCGGCAACTGGCCGTCTTTGAGCGAGTCTTCGACCGCGAGTGGGTGAAGATTGTAGAGGGCCTGTAACGCCATGACGTCCTCCGCGCATGGGTCCGACAAGCCTATCCAAACGAACTCGGAGCGATCCGTCGGGCAATCAACCCGTTCGCCGATGTCGACTTCGCGAACCCGACGACCGTCGCGGTAGAGATACGCTGCGATGACTGGCATCAGTCCTCTTTCTGTATGAGGAGGTGCGGCCCGAGCTTAGTCGCCTGACCTGCAGTCGTCATCGCGATGACCGGCGATTGTGTGCGGCTACAGCGCTTGTGACGTGCGGCTGATTGGCTCGCCGTGGTTCTAAGCGGCGCGGACATTGCGGTCGATGCCGGCTTGGGGAGCACCTCTGGTCGGGGCTTGACCTCGGTCTCGACGGCCGGCGGTAAAATCATGTTCGACCGATTGGATGACTCGCCTCGACGTCTCGCGCAGCCAACTCGCGGCGCGTTGCATATCGCGCGGCGAGATCGAGATGAAGTCTCTTGACCGCTACATCTGAAGCGTTGGCCGCTAACTCCAGTTCCTGTGCCGCCCGGCGGGCGAAGTATGCTTCGTCCGATACCGGATCGACGCTCCTCGCGTCGGTGCTCCGGACCGAGGAAGCAGTCTCCGATGGGCTGGCGGGGACGGGCTCTTCTTCAGCCGCCATGGCGGCGCAACCAGGCCCGTGCAGCCTCTTCGTCGCTAGCCGCGAAATGACGGGCTTCCATCTTGAGCAGCGGATCGAAGAGGTTGGTGAGGCGACTTATCCAATCGGGCCCGCCGACGAGCGCATATCGCTCGATATGGCGTAACAGCCCGATCTTCAGTTCGAGCAGCCTCGTATCAACGAGCAGCGACGGCTCGAAGCCGTCGTAGTGACGGACGATGCCGAGGAGGCGGCGACCGCCCCCGCTGCTGAACGCGGCCGAAAGCCTCTCGGCGAGATTTCGCGCATCCGCGCTGGTGATGCGGCCGTCGATCTCGAAGGTGAAAATATCGGAATCACCGTTCTCTAAGACCCGCAGGCTTTCAGGATGCGCGCAATCGACGTCACCGCGAACCCAGGCGAGGGCGTGCTCCCGACGATCGTGCGTATAGGACTGATACCTGACATAGGGCAGCAAGGCGTTTTCGATCCGGGCGGCGTTACGGATGCAAGCCTGGTCGCTGACGATGGCGATCCGTCCGAATTGTCTGAGCCGTGCCAAGTAGCGGAACGCGTTGCCAAGATCGCTACGCCACGCCTCCGAGGACATGCCCTTGAAGTTGCGGACTTCCGCGAAGACATGGACGGTGTCGCCGCGCTCAAGCGCCGTATCAAGCTGCCGCATGGCGGTTTCGACGTCAGCTTTCTCGATACGGCCGTCGGTGGCCAACTCGATGACAGTTTCATTCTGATTTTCGGCCATGATCTGGTCCTTGCGGATTGTCGGATTGATCCGGTTGTTCAGCGTCAGCTATGACCTGTCTCGGCGGCCTCCAGGCCGGACAAGCGGTATCCGACCTGCAATTCCGTCAGGAGGTGCTGGGGCTGCGACGGCTCCTCTTCGAGCTTTTGCCTGAGCTGCGCCATGTAGATGCGGAGGTAGTGGGCGCGTTCCGAGTATCCGGGACCCCACACCTCCATAAGCAGTTGGCGGTGGGTTAGCACCTTGCCGTGGCCACGGACCAACGCCGTCAGAAGTCGAAACTCGTTGGGCGTGAGATGGACGGGTATGCCCGCGCGCGCAACTTCGTGCGTGGCAAGATTGATGGTGACCGACCCGAACTTGGCTACGGGCGACGCTGCGCCGCCGTTCGATACGGTGCCGGCGCGCCGCAGTTGTGCCCGCACTCGCGCCAGGAGTTCGGGCACGCCAAACGGCTTGACCAGATAGTCGTCGGCGCCGGCGTCAAGCGCCTCCACCTTTTCGGTTTCCTGCTCGCGCGCGGAGAGTACGAGAACGGGCGCTGACATCCAGCCGCGCACTTCCCGGATCAGCGTCTTGCCGTCGCCGTCGGGTAGTCCGAGATCGACGATCATCAGGTCGGGCTTGCGACTGCCCGCATTCAACCGCGCCTCTTCGGCCGTGGCCGTCTCGAAGACATTCATGCCCTCTTTTTCCAGCGCCATGCGGATAAAGCGCCGAATATCGGCTTCGTCTTCAACGATCAGAATGCGCGGCTTGATCATGGATCGGTTCACTTTCGATCGCAGGCGGCGTCCCAAGCGGCAGTCGTATCTCGAACGCGGCTCCGTTTGGTTTGCGCTGTTCGGCTCGGATGCTTCCGCCGTGAGCCGTGATGATACTGCGGCAGAGCGCGAGCCCCAATCCAACGCCGGCGACCGACGACTCCTTCTGCCCGCGCGCGAACGGCTCGAAGAGCGTTTCCGGATCCCGCACGGGGAGCCCGGGGCCATTATCTTCAACGATAAGATACATGGTGTCCGCCGTAGCACCGGCCCGAACGTTTATCGTGCTATCGCGCGGCGTATACTTGGCGGCGTTGTCGAACAGATTGATCAGAACGCGCTCGATGAGCGTGGCATCGGCCTCTATGAGTGGAAGATCCGCCGGCAGATTGGTGCGAACCTTGCGAGGTTCGAGGATCGCGCGCGATTGTAACACGGCGCTGCCGACTATCTCGCTCAAGGAATTCCATTCCTTGTTGAGCCGCACGCCCTCGCTTTGCATGCGTGCCAGGTCGAGCAGGTTGGCAACGAGGCGCTTGAGCTCGTCGGCCTGAACCCGGATCGAGCGCGCCAGGTCACTGCGATCTTCGACTGGAAGCTCTTTGCGATGCTCGAGCGTCTCGGCCAGGCCGCGGATCGCGGTCAGCGGCGTCTTGAGGTCGTGCGATACGGCCGACAGCAGCGCGTTGCGGAGCTTCTCACCCTCCATCCGGACCAGGGTTTCCTGTGCGACTTCCATGAAGTGGATGCGCTCGAGCGTGAGGCCAATGGTCGAGCAGCAGGCATCAAGCAGACGGCGATCGTCCGGATCGTCGGGCAGCGGCGCGCCGACCGGCACGACCGCCAGCACTCCGCGCATGGCCATCGACGCTTTCAAGGGAAGGTACAGGGCGTGGGCGGCGCTCAAGGTCTGAGTGCCAAGGCCCGCTTGCTGTCCATGATCGAAAGCCCATTGTGCGGTCGATGTATCGACAAGGCCGGGGTCCTCGGTAGGCATCAAGCGCTCGTTCTTGTCGGGAACCAGAAGGATGATCCGCGCTTCGAACAGTGGTGTCAGCGCTTCCCGGCAAATCGCGACAACTTGGTCTATCTTGATCGCGCTTGAGAGGTCGCGGGCGATCCTGGCCAAGGCCGACGCCCTTCGTTCTCCGGCACGGGCTACACGAGCTTCCGATCGGAGCCGCGCCGCGAGTTGGCTGATCACGACTGCGACTACCAACATAAGCGCGAAAGTGAATATGTATTGCGTGTCGGTGACCGCGAACGAGAGCTTCGGCTCGACGAAGAAGAAGTCAAAGCAGCCCACCGAAAGCAGGGACGCCCACGCCCCGGCGAGGCGGCCGAGTCGCAAGGCGATGAACACGGTCGTCACCAGGAAAAGCATGACGACGTTGGAAAGATCGAAAAAGCCTACGAGCTGGGAGGCGAGGAAGGTCGCTGCGCCGCATGCGAGCGTGGCGATGCCAAGCGCCGCGATCTGCGTCTGCGGCTCCTCCGGTATCCAACGAACTCGGCGGGTCGCCCGGACTTCGTCAACGCTCAGCAGCAGGAGCCCAATTTCCGGATTGGCGCGGGCAAGCCGTTCCTGCAATCGACGTTTGAACGTAAATATGCGTCGGCGAGCTGTGTTTCCGATGATGAGCTTGGTGGCGTTGCGCTTTCGAGCATAGTCGAGGATCGCCTCGGTAATGTCTTGGCCAGGGACATTTGCAAACTCCGCGCCGGCTGATTGGGCCGTCTTGGCGATGACGAGCAGCGCCTCCCGGGATCGCGCATCATTATTTTGATAGGGCTGATCGACGTGGACGACGATCCATTTGGCCTGAAGCCGCTGGGCGAGGCGCCCGGCTTCACGGACGAGCTTTTCCTGGGACCGATCCGCGCTGACGCAGACCATGAGCAATTCCTGCGTCGGCCAGACCGTCGTGATCGCGTGCGAGACGCGGTAGGTCCGGACATCGGCGTTGACCCGGTCGGCGACGCGGCGGAGCGCAAGCTCGCGTAGCGCGATCAGATTGCCGCGGCGGAAGAAGTTCTGACGCGCGCGCTCGATTGACACGGGCAAGTAGACCTTGCCGGCGTTCATGCGGGCGAGCAGATCGTCCGGCGGCAGGTCGACCAGCACGACATCGGTCGCGGAATCGAAAATGCGATCGGGAACGGTTTCACGGACGCGAATGCCGATAATGCCGCCGACGATGTCGTTGAGGCTGTCGAGGTGCTGTACGTTGAGCGCGGTGTAGACATCGACGCCGGCGTCGAGCAGCTCTTCGACATCTTGCCACCGCTTGGCATGGCGGCTGCCGGCGACGTTCGTGTGGGCAAGCTCGTCGACCACCAGCAGCTTGTAGTCGGACGCCAGGGCGCCATCGAGATCGAACTCGGTGACAGGCCTGCCATTACCCGGCAACGTCTTGCGCGGGAGAATGGCAAAGCCGTCGATCAGCGCCTCGGTTTCCTTGCGGCCGTGCGTCTCGACGATGCCGATCCCGACGCGCACGCCCTCAGCCTGAGCCTGCCGCGCCGCTTGAAGCATCGCAAAGGTCTTCCCCACCCCAGCGCAGGCCCCGAAGAAAATCTTGAGCTGTCCGCGTTTGGAGTGCTCTGCGTTACCTCTTACGGCCTCCAGAAGAGCGTCCGGATCAGGTCGCTGATCGTTCATCGTCTACTGCCTCACGCCAGTGCCGCACGCCGTTCGTCTAAAAGAACGGCGTGAGCACGAGGTCGATGAGCTTTATACCTATAAATGGCACGATAATCCCGCCTAATCCGTAGATGAGCAGGTTCCGACCGAGAAGCCGCGCCGCCGGTTCGGCGCGATACTTCACCCCGCGTAGGGCGAGCGGGATTAGCACGACGATGATCAGCGCGTTGAAGATGACCGCAGAGAGAATCGCCGAGGCTGGGCTGTGCAGTCCCATCACGTTGAGCGCGGCGAGCGGCGGATAGGTCGCGACGAAGGCGGCGGGAATGATCGCGAAATACTTGGCCAGGTCGTTTGCGACGCTAAAGGTCGTGAGCGCGCCGCGCGTCATGATCATCTGCTTGCCGACTTCGACGACGCGCAGCAGCTTGGTTGGGTTGCTGTCGAGATCGACCATATTGCCGGCTTCCTTGGCCGCCTGCGTACCGCTGTTCATCGCGACGGCGACATCGGCTTGGGCGAGCGCGGGCGCGTCGTTGGTGCCGTCGCCGGTCATCGCGACGAGCCGTCCCTCAGCCTGATACTGGCGAATAAGACGGAGCTTGTCCTCCGGCGTCGCCTCAGCCAAGTAATCGTCGACGCCGGCTTCGGCCGCGATGGTCGCTGCCGTCAACTGGTTGTCGCCGGTGATCATCACGGTCTTGATGCCCATCGCGCGAAGCTCGGCGAAGCGCTCCTTGATCCCGCCTTTGATGATGTCCTTGAGCTCGATCACGCCCAGGACATTGGTTCCGTCGCTAACGACGAGCGGTGTGCTGCCGCGGCGAGAAACTTCTTCGACGGTCGTGGTCACTTCCTTGGGGAAGACACCGCCCATCGCCTCGACATGGGCGCGGATCGCACTGGCCGCACCCTTCCGGATCTGGCGGCCGTCGATGTTGATGCCGCTCATTCGGGTTTGCGCGGTGAAACCGATTGTCTCCGCGCCCTGCAGCTCGCGGCCGCGGATGCCGAAAGCGTTCTTGGCCAGGATCACGATAGAGCGCCCTTCGGGCGTCTCGTCGGCAAGGGATGCGAGCTGCGCCGCGTCGGCCAGCGCGGGCTCTTTGATGCCGGGCGCGGGATGGAACTTCGTCGCCTCGCGATTACCGAGCGTGATCGTGCCGGTCTTGTCGAGGAGGAGGACGTCGACATCACCCGCCGCCTCGATCGCGCGGCCAGAGGTGGCCAGCACATTGGCCTTCATCATCCGGCTCATACCGGCGATGCCCACGGCTGAGAGCAGTGCTCCGATCGTCGTCGGGATGAGGCAAACGAGAAGCGCAATGAGCACCGTGATCGTCACCACCGTGCCCGAGCCGTTGATGATCGTGCTGAAGCTAGAGAACGGCAGGAGGGTGACGCAGACGAGCAGGAAGATGATCGTGAGTGCGACCAATAGGATCGTCAGTGCGATCTCGTTGGGTGTCTTGCCACGCTTAGCGCCTTCGACCATCGCGATCATGCGATCGAGGAAGGCCTCGCCCGGCTTGGCAGTGACCTCGACAACAATCCAGTCCGAAAGCACGCGTGTGCCGCCCGTCACGGATGCGAAGTCGCCGCCTGCCTCGCGGATGACGGGGGCGGACTCGCCGGTGATTGCGGACTCATCCACCGAAGCTGCGCCTTGCAGCACTTCGCCGTCGGCCGGGATGATCTCGCCGGCCTCGACAAGCACGTATGCTCCCACACCCAATTCGTCGCTCGCCTGAGGCCAGGATTCGGCGTCACGTCGCGGCTCCTTGAGCATCCGGGCGAGAACGCGCTGGCGGGTGGCGCGCAGCGCATCGGCCTGCGCCTTGCCGCGGCCTTCCGCCATCGCCTCGGCAGCGTTGGCGAAAAGGACCGTGAACCACAGCCATGCAGCGATTGCGAAGATAAAGGGAGCCGACGCTTCGCCTTTGCCGGTCACGGCCTGAATGAAAAGCAAAGTTGTGACGATGCTACCGAGAAACACGACGAACATCACCGGGTTCTTGATCTGAACGCGCGGTGACAGCTTCTTGAAGGCTTCCGCGGCCACTGAGGGCCACGGCACTTGCTTGACGTTTCCGCCGAGGACGGCGGCGCTCTGCGCCGTAGGAGTCTCTAGATCGGACATGATGCCACCTCGGTTTTATTGGGCAGCCGGACGGGCCGGCGCGGCAGCCGCGTCGAGCGCGAGATTGAGTGCAAGGACGTTGACGCGTGGATCGCCGAACAGACCGAACTGCGGTCGATCGACATTGTCATTGATCAGCGCCAGGACGCGGTCCATCGCCAGCCCTCGGGCGCGAGCGACCCGCTGCGCCTGGATGTTTGCGTTGGCGATCGAGATATGCGGGTCGAGACCTGAGCCGGACGCCGTCACGGCGTCGACCGGAACGGCGGCGTTGGCCGCCAGTCCGTTTTCCTGACGGTAGGCGATGGCGCGCTCTTCGACTGCGGTGAGGAGCTTCTTGCTGAGAACACCCTGGTTGCTCGCGGCGCTGGCTCCAGCGTTATACGGCTGGTCGACCGTCTTGGAGGGGTCCTGCGGGTCGGGACCGGACGTGGCGCTTGGCCGACTATGGAAATATTCCGGACGGGCAAAATATTGTCCGATCTGGCGAGACCCGATGGCCTGCCCGTTCCTCTCGATCAGGCTTCCCTGAGCCTGGCTCGGGAAGAGCAGATTGGCGACGCCGGTCGTCGCCAGCGGATAGGCCAGACCTGTCACGACCATGAACAGCAGGGCTGAAACAAGCACCGGCCGGGCGATGCCCTTGAAGGCGGGGGCGGCAGAGAGGTCGGCGGATGTCGATTGATCGTATTGCATGGCGATGTCCTCAGAATGTCGTGCCAGACAGCATCAGCAGATGCTCGACGATCGGGCCGAGCGCGAGCGCGGGGAGGAAGGTCAGACCCCCGACCACCAGCACCACGAACACGAGAAGCCCTGTGAACAGCGGCGTTGCGGTCGAGAGCGTCCCTGGGCCGGCCGGCACCGTCGTCTTCGCCGCCATCACGCCCGCGACCGCCAGCATCGGCAGCAAGGTCAGATAGCGCCCGACCAGCATCGCGAGCCCAATGGTTGTGTTGAAGAAGGGCGTGTTGGCGTTGAAGCCGGCGAAGGCCGACCCGTTGTTGGCGGTGCCCGAGGTATAAGCGTAGAGCACTTCGCTGAAACCGTGGGGCCCCATGTTCGCCAGACTGTCGACGGTGGACGGCATGACGCATGCGAGCGCCGTGAAACCTAGGATGCTGAAGGCATGGGCCAGAACAGCCAGCATCACGAACTTCATCTCGCGCGCCTCGACCTTCTTGCCGAGGAATTCGGGCGTTCGCCCGATCATCATGCCGACCAGGAAGACGGTCAGGATCGCATAGGTGACGAGATTGATGAGGCCGACGCCATCGCCGCCGAACACGTTGTTGAGCATCATCTGGGCGATCGGGACGAGGCCGCCAAGCGGCGTCAGCGAGGCATGCATCGAGTCGACCGATCCCGTCGTCGCCGCCGTCGTGGTGGTCACGAACAGGCTGGTCTGCGCGATGCCGAAGCGAAGCTCCTTACCCTCCATGTTGCCGCCGCCGAGAGTTGCGGTCTGCGCCTGATCAATCCCCAGCGGCGAAAGCATCGGATTGCCCGCATGCTCGGCGCCGTAGACCAGCGCTAGGAAGCCGAGGAACATGACGAAGAAGGCGGCGAAGAACGACCAACCCTGCTTGCGGTTGGCGATCATCGATCCGAAGACGTAGGTCAGGGCCGACGGGATCAACAACATGCTCAGGATGTGCAGCGTGTTGGTGAGCGGTGTCGGGTTCTCGAACGGATGCGCGGCGTTCATGCCGAAGAAGCCACCGCCGTTTGTGCCGATGTGCTTGATGGTCTCGAGACTGGCCACCGGCCCGATGATGAGTTGCTGGCGAGCGCCTTCGAGCGTCGTGACCACCGTGTCGGCCGTCAGCGTCTGCGGCACGCCCTGCCACACATAGATGAGCGCAAGGACGAAGCAGACCGGGAGCAGCAGGCGGTAGGTGACGCGCGTGAAGTCGACCCAATAATTGCCGATGTCGCCGGCGCTCCTGCGGCTAAGGCCCCGGATGAAGCCGCCCGCGGCGGCAACGCCGGTCGCTGCGCCGACGGTCATCAGGAAGGTGATGACCGCCATCTGCGACAGGTTCGAGAGGCTCGTTTCGCCAGAATAGGCCTGCCAGTTGGTATTGGTGATGAACGAGGCGACGGTGTTGAACGCGAGGTCGGGTGTCTGCGAAGAGCGACCGAGCGAATCGCCGGGCAGAAGTTGCTGGATGCGCAAAATCAGGTAGCCGAGCAGCATCATGGCGGCGTTGCTGAGGAGCAGCACCGCGCCATACCGTTTCCAAGACATCGGCTCGGCGGGATCGACGCCCAGCAACCGGTAGGTGCCGCGCTCGATAATATTGTGTCCAGGCGCGTTGAAGATGCGCGTGAGCCACGGGCCAGTCACAAAGACGAGGCCCGTCATGATCGCCAGAACGACGATGAATTGATTCAGATCGTATCCCATCAGAGCCCCCTCAAATTCGATCGAGGGCCACGATGAACCCTGCTGTGATTGCGAAGAATCCGAGCGTTACCGCTACGAAGATGAGGTCGCCCATATTTGCCACCTGCCGGTTAGAATGGATCGTTGACGCTCAGAAGCGCTCAGGCTTCATGAGGGCGTAGAAAAGGTAGATGAAGAGGCCGACCGCGCAGGCGCCGGCCAGAACAATCACAAGGGTTGCGGTCACGAGGGTTCTCCAAACAGCGCGACGACGCCGAACGATCGTCTCTTCGTGCGAGAGCGCGGACGCACGCGGCTCAGTAGACGCGCAGATCTCGGCTCCTCGGCCAGAAAGTTGCTGAGCATTTTGGCTGCAGCTCCAGTTTAGTGTCAGTCTGCGGGACGCCTTTAAGACGTTGCACGTAAAGGCGGCGCTGAGTTTTTATGCCCGTGTATAAGGATGGCGTAAGGAAGCATGTCACAGCCACCGCCCGCGACGTTTCTTGGCCGACCATGAATAGATGAATGCGAGTGAAGTGGAGTACGCACTGGAACTGGCGAATGAGGGTTGCGTTTACGCGGTCTTTGCGGTCGCCCCTCGAAACTCTACGTGATCCTTATGTCACCCGGGGTAAGCAGCGTTCTATAGCATCGCGTTCGACTCGACGCGTTCCAATTACAGGTAACGCCGAGATGCGCTGTAGCTTCCATCCCCACCGACATCGCTGCGTAGCCCGGCCCTTCTGGCGGTGAAGGCCTTTGAGCTAGAGCTTAGGCACATACGATACGTTGTGACGGCCGCCCGGTTCGGAAGCTTTCGCAAGGCATCCTCACGCCTTGGCGTGCGGGAGTCGACGATCAGTCGGCAGGTCAGAAACTTGGAAGACGGGTTAGGCTCCAGCTTATTTCTTCGCAAAAGGTCCGGCGTTTCGCTAACGCAAGCTGGGTCTATTTTTGTCGAGCATGCCCAAGCCGCGCTGAACGAGATTGATCGTGCGGTAGGCGATGTCGGCACGATCGGTCGCGGCAGGTCCGGTACGGTTCGCGTCGGCCTGTCATCTCCGCTCGCAACCGGGTTCCTCGGGGAGCTGCTTATTCGCTTTTGTCATCAACATGAAGCAGTGCAGCTTGAGTTTGTGGAAGGCACACATACACATCTCTTCGAGGACTTAGAGCGCGGCAATCTCGATATCGCGTTCATGGCCGCGCCGCTTGACACTGGCAGCCTCGCCACCAAACGGCTGTGGACCGAGGATGTGTTTGTCGTCTTGTCGGAGAATGATGCACTCACGAAAAAGAGCGAAATCGCGTGGAGTGACATCAGGCTGAAGCAGTTTCTGGTGACCGAAGCTGCGCCGGGACGCGATATCGAAGCGTTCGTTTTCCGGCACCTCTCATCCATTGGATATTCGCCACGGATACAGCGTGACCGCGTGTCGTCACAGACCCTGATGCAGTTGGTTGCGATCGGCAGAGGCATCTCGATAGCGAGCCAATCGGTCGCGGAGACGTCGTTCCCCGGCATCACCTATCGGAAGCTCGAAGGTTGCGCGCTGCCCTTCTCCGCGGTTTGGTCGACCGAAAACGATAACCCGCCCTTTCGTCGGCTGCTGAGCTTGACGGCCGGGCAAGCCGCTACCGCATAATGGTCGAAGTCGCCCGTGCTGAGGTTCGTTACCGCCAGGCGGTCTAAGCCGCGTCAAACAGTGCGGACGCTGCTCAAATATATATGCAATCCTTACGGCTCAACGTCAGATAAAGCGCCGACTTTATACGCGTAAAATTAGTGCTTCGCTGCATCTGCCCAAGCAAATGGGGATGCATATATGCCCGGACGTGCCGATTTCTCTGCTATTCGCAAGTCGACGCCGCGACACAAACGGTGGTTGACATCGCCCTCGACCCTGGCGCTTGGAGTGGCGTGCGCTACGCTCTTCGGCGCGAGCGCGGCATATGCAGATCCGGTTCCGTCACCGAGTTTTGCTGGCCCCCTCGTCCCTAATCCTGACGCCATCGCGCTTGAGGCAGGACCGTTCGGTCAGATTCTGGTGTCGGGCCAAGTGACGGGCATTGGCGTCGCGCAGACCAATGCAACGCACGCCGGCGGGATCGGCAACCGCGATGGCTTCGTCGATATCAGCAACGCGCAAGTCCAGTTTCAAACGACCCGGGGCCCTCTACAGTTCTATGTTCAGACGGGCATTTACTCCATCCCTTCGCTGGGTACGTCTTACCTGAAGGCAACCGAAGCGACGGAACAGCTTTTTGGTCCGGTTCCAGTGGCGTACGCGAAAGCGGTGATATCGCCCGAACTATCCGTGTCTGCCGGATTACTGCCGACGATGGTCGGCGCGGAGTCGACGTTCACCTTCCAAAACGTCAATATCGAGCGCGGCTTGCTGTGGAATCAGGAGCCGGCCATCAGCCGCGGCGTCCAAGTGAACTACGCCAAGGGAGCCGTCAGTGCAGCGGTCTCGCTTAACGACGGCTACATTTCGGGAAAGCTGAACTGGCTCTCGGGCACGCTTTCCTACGCGTTTGATTCCTCGAATTCGCTGAGCTTCGTCGGCGCTGGTGCGCTATCGCGTAATGACAAATCCTCCTTCGCGACGCCTTTGGCGCAGAACAATAGCAGCATTTTCAATCTCATTTACACCCATACGAGCGGTCCGCTCACGCTGACGCCGTATCTCCAATACAGCCACGTTGGCCGCGATGATCAGCTCGGCATCAATCGTTCCGCAGATACCTACGGCGGGGCGCTGCTCGTTAAATACGCGATCGACAAGGAGTGGTCGCTCGGCGCGCGGGCTGAGTATCTGAAGACTAGCGGGGGAAGATGCGGATCGGATGCGTCGTGTGCGCCAACGAACTTGCTTTATGGTCCCGGAAGCAGTGCCTGGTCGCTGACCTTCACGCCGACTTATCAGAAAGGCATATTCTTCGCGCGAGGAGAGGTGTCGTACACCCGGATCGGGAACCTCGAGGCGGGCTTTGGCTTCGGTCGTGACTTCGATCGACGCGATCAGGTGCGCGCGCTGATCGAGACAGGCATACTTTTTTGAAGGCCGCACCGCGCTATCGCGCACGTGCGAGCTGATCGATGGGACCCGCGAACGCATAGTTGGCGCGATGAGGGCAGCGAGCATTCATGATGCCGCATCTAGACGCGGAGTCGCGCCTGACGCTCCGACGCTTCGCTACAAAACTCTGCGTCTCCTCTATTATTGGGCTATACAGCCGGGCGCATTATTTCCCAATGGTGTCGCTCGTACTCTCGCTTTACTCGATCTGTAGCGTCGTCTTTGCGATCACGCTCGGTGAGAAATTCCTGAGGCGTGATGGGTTCAACCATTGGGACGAGGCGCTGTGGCTGCTTTTGGTTAGCACCGCTGTTCGCGTCATACACGGAATATACTGAGGGGTCGTCCCCGTCAGTCCGGAGCTGACTTCCTGGCGGCTGTGAACGCGCGATCGGTCGCGATGAAACGCTGCAACATCGGCGCTATGAGCTTGATCGGATCTGAAATGGTTTGCCCCTGTTCGCGCCCCAGGACCTCCGCGTAGAGCACCAAGTCGCGATGCAGCGAGGCCGGCAGTTCGAGCGACACCTTAACAGCCTTGTCTTCCAAGAGCGCGCCAAGCTTGAGCTTCGCCATGATCACCCTCCATATGGTTCGAGTACCAGATCCCGCGTCACGATCACCCTGACCGGGAAGCCCGGCCGGATCGTGAGCGTCGGAGCGACGTTAAGCTGGCGGCGAACGATCTGCTGACCGGCATCGTTGATCGTGTCTTGGCCACCGTTGCGGATGGCTCGCAGCAGCCGGTCTTGATCATCGACGGCAAGTTCAGCACCGACGTTGAGGAGTGTGGACAGACCAGCGGCCTTGGCGAGATCCCACCAGTGGTAGTCCACGCCATCTTGAAGGCCGGCAAATCCTTGGGAGTCAGCTCCGGGTTGGCGTTCTAGCACGATCGAACGACCGTTCGGGAAAATCAGCCGGTTCCAGACCAAGAGCACGCGGCTCTGTCCGAATTGCACGCTGTTGTCGTACTGGCCCACGACGCGCGTGCCCTGCGGCACGAGAAGGATTCGCCCGGTCGGGCTGTCGTAGATGTTCTCGGTCACCTGCGCCGTGATCTGTCCAGGTAGATCGGAACGAATTCCGGTGATGAGCGCAGCCGAGATGACGGCGCCGGCTTGCAGAACGTTCGGAGATGGCGGCGCGACGACTCGATCGGGCGCCACCGTCCTGCGATCGGGCGCGGCATTGAGGAAGGCGTTCTGACGATCCTGGGCCGAAGGCGTTGCCGGCGGCGGCGCGAGCCCGAGGCTGGCGAGGTTTGGCGTCGGCGGAGGCACGACGGCCGGCGTTGTTGCGGGGGCACCGGCGCGGGACTCCGACCCGGAGAACAGCCGGCTGGTCCGGGCGGTTTCGATTTCCTGAAGGCGCCGCTGCTCCTCTTGACTAAGCCCGGGATTCGGAGTCGCGATGCCAGGGGCCGGAACAGGCTGTCCGCCGTTCGCCGGGCTGAGCATCGGCCGGCCGAGATCGCCGGGAAGCGGTGGACCGAGCCGAGGAACACCGCTGTAATCGCGCGGCAGGCCCGCGAGCCCGTCAGCCGTCGAGCGATTCTCGGTCGAGTAGAGTTCCTCATTGGGTCGGCCGCTGTCGCGGGTTTGAAGCGCGTAGATCAAGGCGCCACCGAGGCCGAGGCTCGCGACCAGGCCCACGCCAGCCAGGACCTTGCGCGATAGCCGGGTGACGCGGGGTGGATCCGCGCGCAGCCGCATCGGCGCCGCGCTGGCCGGTTCGCCGGTCAACGGCTGCGCGTCGTCGTCGGGCGCATCCTCATTCCGGAGAGGGTTCTCGCTCACGAAGTCGGCCTCCCGTCGGTGCGGGTGATGCGAACGCGCCGCTGCCGATCGCCGGAACCAAACCGCAGTTCAGCGGCGGCGAAGAGGCGGTCGACGATCATGTGGTGCCCGCGCACGCGGTAGTTCACCAACTCTGAGGTGTCGCCTTCCGCGCCAACGACGAAGAGCGGCGGCATTTCGCCCTGACCGATGCCGCGGGGAAACTCGATGAAGACCTGGCGACCATCATCGAAAGCGCGCAAGGGACGCCAGGGTGCCCGATCACCATCGATCGCATAGCGGAAGTTGACGTTGGCAAGATCGACACCGCTCGCCACAGGCTGCGCCGCCTGAGCCTCGGCGTTCTGCCGGCGCAGCGCAATGAGCTGGTCCTGCGGGTACTGCCAGGAGACCGATGCCATATAGGTGCGCTCGGTCGACCGAAGCTCCATGTGGTACGTGCGCATGTTGGTGTTGATGACGAGGTTGGTCATCAGTTCGGCGCGGGTCGGCTTCACCAGGATATGGATCTGCCGCGTCGCACCCGCGCCGCTCTCGGTGTCGCCGATGATCCAGCGCACGGTGTCGCCGGCGGCGACGGGGCCGGAGCCGACGAGCTGCTCGCCCGGCTGCAACGCGATATCGGTGATCTGACCGACGGCGGTATAGACCTGATAGAGCGCGCCTTGGGTGAAGGGATAGACCTGCATCGAATTGATGAAGCCATCGCGCACCGGCTGAATGCGCGCGGCGGCGTTGGCCTGGTTCACTCGCGCCGTCGGATCAGCGGGCTCGGCCGGACGCCGCGATGGCTCGACGCGCTGCAACTGGCCGGGCAGCGGCAGCGGGCGCGGCAGCTCGACCACGGTGACAGGTGCAGGCGAATCGACAGTCTGCACGGCGGGAGCCGCGTTGTCGTAGGAAATCTCGGGCGGCGGCGTGGTAGTGGCGCAGCCAGCGAGGGCGGTCGTCGCCAGCAGGATCGCCGGGATTGCGGCTCTGCGGAGAGCCGGAAATGCGAGACTGTGTGAAGCCGGGTTTCCGGCTTTACGGAAAGACGGCTTCATTGCCCAAGCTCCCGTGACCAATTTATTGCGTTGACGTAGATGCCGAGCGGGTTCGCCCGGAGGCGATCGGCGTTGCGGGGGATCTGGACCACGATCGTCAGGATCGCGGTCCAGCGCGTGGTCTCGGCGAGTTGGCCGTTTTCGTAGCGGCGCTCGACCCAGGCAACGCGAAAGCTGTCGGGTGACGCGCGAATGACGCTGGAGACATCGACGGCGATCTGCTGGCGGCCTACCTTCGCGAACGGGTCGTTCGACCGCGCGTAGTCGTTCAGGGCCGCAGCGCCGCGATCGGTCGTGAAATCGTAAGCTCGCAGCCAGTTTTGGCGGACGATGATGGCGTCCGCGGGAATCGATCGGACCTGCTCGATGAAGCGCGCGAGGTGAAAGGCGATTTGCGGATCGGTCGGACGATAGTCCGCCTGAGCGGGGGCAACCGCTTGCGCCTGGCCGAGCCGGTCGACTTGGACCACCCAGGGCACGATGGTCCCGCGGGCTGACTGTACGACGAGCGCGGTGGCGAATCCGGCTGACAGGAGCAACGAGCCAAACGCCATCAATCGCCAATTTTTGGCCTGGATGCGTGATGCGCCGATGCGCTCGTCCCAAACTTGGGCGGCGCGCTGATAAGGCGTCTCCGGCTCGGGGGCCTTGCCGTAATGGGTAGAGGGTCGTTTGAACATCAGCGATCGCCTTCGGACAGGTTGACGGACGAGCCACCGCCATGTGCGTCGCCTGAGCGAACGGCATGGGCTGTGGCCTGCGCGGCGTGGGTCATGTGTTGGGAGCGCCGCATGCGTTGCGCCCAGGCCGGAGCGCCGCCAGCGCTCGCGGGCGCTGCTCCGTCGCCGGCGGCATCACCGCCAATCGAGCCCATGGTGGAAGTTCCGCCTGTGGCCCCGAATGCCGCCTTGCCGCCAGCGCTGAAGCTGGAACGCATGCTTTCGGCAGCGCGCGACGCGGCACGGCGCAGCGGCGACACGGCGGCGCTGCCGCCGGCGCGGGCGACCCCGCCGAGCCCGGAAGCGACGCCGGCTGCACCGGACTGTCCGGCTGCGCCAAGGCTATATGCGGTCGATGCGCCACCCGCGAACGCGGCGCCGCCCCGAGCGGCGGCGGCGGCGCCACCAGCCAGTGCGGCACCGCCGGATGCGGCCGCGCCGACGGCGCCGGCGCCGAGAGCGACCATGCCACCGGCGGCAAGGCCCGTCCCGACGGCGGCGCCGGCGCTGAGTTGAGGACCGCCTGAGACGATCCCGCTGGCGATGCCGGGACCGAAGATGCCAAGACCGAGTAGCGACAGAGCGGCCAGCACGATCGCCATCGCTTCATCAATCGAGGGGTTCTGGCCGCCGAAACCGGACGTGAATTCGGAGAAGAGCGTCGAGCCGATGCCGATGATGACGGCCAGCACCAAGACCTTGATCCCGGACGAGATCACGTTGCCAAGCACTCGCTCGGCCATGAAGGCCGATTTGCCGAACAGGCCGAACGGGATCAGCACGAAGCCGGCGAGCGTTGTCAGCTTGAACTCGATGAGCGTGACGAAGAGCTGGATGGCGAGGATGAAGAAGGCGAGAAGCACCAGCGCCCAGGCCAGGAACATGCAGGCGATCTGGATGAAGTTCTCGAAGAACGACCAGTAGCCCATCAAGCTGGAAATGGAATCGAGCAGCGGCCGGCCGGCGTCCAGACCCGTCTGTGCGACCTTGCCCGGACGCAAGAGATCGGCCGTGGTGAAGCCTGTTCCACTGGCTTTGAGGCCGAGGCCCGCGAAGCTTTCGAAGATGATGCGGGCGAGGTTGTTCCAGTTGCCGATGATGTAGGCGAAGACACCGACGAACAGCGTCTTTTTGACCAGCCTGGCCAAGATGTCGTCCTCGGCGCCCCAGCTCCAGAACAGCGCGGCCAGCGTCACGTCGATCACGATCAACGTGGTCGCAATGAAAGCGACCTCGCCGCTGAGCAGTCCGAAACCGCTGTCGATGTAGCGGGTGAAGACCTCGAGGAAATGGTCGATAACGCCGGTGTTGCCCATGACGTTACCGAGCCTCGTCGAGCTGTGGGGTGAGGGTTGGCGCGGCGGGCGGCGGCATCGGAGGGTTGCGCTCATCAGGCTGAGGGGTGAGGCTCTCTCGCGGCGCGGACGGCATGTCCGGCAAACGCTCGGCCGGGCGGGCACCGGGCGCGAGGAAGCGGTTTCGGTTCTCGGCCCATGCGCGGCGGCACGCCGGATCGCGCGGTCCGTCTTCGCCGAGCGCCTGGCAGCGGATCAGGGCGTCGCGCAGCGGATCGACCCGCGCTTGAACGGCGCGGCCTGACGACCAAGACGCTGGCGCCTCCTCTTTCCGCGTCATCTCGATCGCGGTCGCGGTGATCGCGACGGCGACGAACACCGCCGCGCCGATCCTTGCGAGCATCTTGCCGTCCATGGCCGCGGTCTCAGTTGCCGTTCGGGAACATGCGGGCGTTGCCCGGCTGGTAGCCGCTGCCAGGCGTCAGGAAGCGACGGCGTTGCTCACGACCCTGCTCGGCCGCGGCCGCACGCTCGGCCTCGGACAGACTCTGCGCACGGCCGTTGGCGGCCACGACCGCGGTGAGGTCGGCAAGCTGCTGCGCCTGCAGGGCGAGAAGCTGGTTGCCGGCCTGGGTCGCCTGCAGCGCACCGGTCGCGCCCTGGCTCTGCCCGACAAGCGCGGACATCTCGCTACGGTTGGTGTCGATGTTGCCGACAACGCCGGCCTGGACGCGCATGGCGTCCTGCAAACCGCCGACGGTGTTCTGCCAGCGTTCACGCGCCTGCGCGACAAGCGCCTGATCGGAAGCCGACATCGATGCATTTCCGTAGGTGGTCTGGAACGCGCGATCGATTTGCTGGACGTTGAGGGCGATGCCCTGCGCCTGTTGCATGAGCTGCTGCGTGCGCTGTACCGATTGCTGAAGCTGCTGAAGCGACGAGTATGGCAGGCTCGCAAGGTTGCGGGCCTGATTGATCAGCATTGTCGCTTCGTTCTGAAGCTGCGTGATCTGCTGGTTGACCTGCTGGAGCGTCCGCGCAGCCGTCAGCACATTCTGCGCGTAGTTCGTCGGATCGTAGACGATGCCGCCGAATTGGGCCGCAGCTGGCGTGCTGATAAAGAGCGAGATAGCGACTGGTGTCGCAGCGATGATCGTGGCGAAACGCAGTGCGCGAGAGCGCGAACGGAATGAGCGTGTCATGAGAATACCTCCTGATGGGCTTGGGGGATGACGTTGGTGAGGTTGGGAATGAGATCGGCAGCCCAGGCGAGCCGGCTCGAGATCAGCCATTCGGAGAGGAAGCCGTCGGTGCCGCTTCGCGCGTGAACCTCGGCGATCAGCGCTTGGTGCTGCTTGGATGAGGCTGCGCACAGCGCCAGCGCGACATCGGATAGTCCGAGCTCGAACAGGCGGTTGCCGCGCCGCGACTGGCAGTAATACTCGCGCTTCGGCATGGCGCGGGCGAGGATCTCGATCTGCCGGTCATTGAGACCGAAGCGGCGATAGATGGCGGTGATCTGCGGCTCGATCGCGCGCTCGTTCGGCAGAAGGATGCGTGTCTGGCAGCTCTCGATGATCGCCGGTGCAATCGCCGAGCCGTCGATGTCGGAGAGCGACTGGGTGGCGAAGATGACGCTGGCGTTCTTCTTGCGCAGCGTCTTCAGCCATTCGCGGAGCTGGCCGGCGAATGCCTCATCGTCGAGCGCGAGCCAGCCTTCATCGACGATCAGGAGCGTCGGCCGTCCGTCGAGGCGGTCCTCGATGCGGTGAAAGAGATAGGCGAGCACGGCGGCGGCGGCGCCGGTTCCGATCAGTCCTTCAGTCTCGAACGCCTGGACGTTGGCCTCGCCGAGATGCTCGGCCTCTGCGTCGAGGAGGCGGCCATAGGGTCCGCCGACGCAGTAGGGTCGCAACGCCTGCTTCAGGTCGTTGGACTGGAGCAGGACGGACAGGCCGGTCAACGTGCGCTCGGAGACCGGCGCCGACGCCAACGAGGACAGCGCCGACCACAGGTGTTCCTTGACCTCGGGCGTGACGGACACGCTTTCGCGCGCCAGGATTGCGATCAGCCAGTCCGAGGCCCATGCGCGCTCTGCGACGTCGTCGATCCGGGCAAGCGGCTGGAGCGACACGCTGTCTTCGGCGCCTTCGGTGAGGCCGCCGCCGAGATCGTGCCAGTCGCCGCGCATCGCGAGCGCCGCGGCCCGGATCGACCCGCCGAAGTCGAAGGCGAAAACCTGGGACTGCGGATAGCGCCGGAATTGCAGCGCCATGAGCGCGAGCAGTACGGATTTGCCGGCGCCGGTCGGACCGACGATCAACGTATGGCCGACATCGCCGACATGGATGGAAAGCCGGAACGGGGTCGAGCCTTCGGTTCTGCCGTAAAGCAGTGGGGGTGCATCGAAGTGCTCGTCCCGTTCCGGTCCCGCCCACACCGCTGACAGCGGGATCATGTGGGCGAGATTGAGTGTGCTAATGGGGGGCTGGCGGACATTGGCGTAGACATGGCCGGGCAAGGAGCCGAGCCAGGCGTCTACGGCATTGATGGTCTCCGCCATCGCGGTGAAATCGCGCCCCTGAACGACCTTCTCGACCAGCCGCAGCTTCTCGGCGGCGATGCGCGGATCGTCGTCCCATACGGTGATGGTGGCGGTGACATAGGCTTGGCCGGCATAGTCGGCGCCGAGTTCCTGCAGCGCCATGTCGGCGTCGGCCGCCTTGTTGGCCGCATCGGTGTCGACGAGCGCCGAGGCTTCGTTGGTCATCACCTCCTTGAGAATGGCGGCGATGGACTTGCGCTTGGCGAACCATTGCCGACGGATCTTGGTCAGCAGCTTGGTCGCATCGGTCTTGTCGAGAAGGATGGCCCGCGTCGACCAGCGATAGGGAAAGGCCAACCGGTTCAACTCGTCGAGAATGCCGGGCGTCGTCGCGGTCGGGAAACCGACGATGGTGAGGATACGCAGGTGCGTTTGCCCGAGGCGGGGTTCGAGTCCGCCGGTCAGCGGTTGATCGGCCAGAAGAGCGTCGAGATACATCGGCGTCTCAGGGACGCGGACACGATGACGCTTCGTCGAGATGGTCGAATGCAGATAGGTGAGTGTTTCGGCGTCATCGAGCCACGCGCATTCCGGCATGAAGGCGTCGATCAGGTTCAAGATACGATCGGTACGATCGACGAAACCGCGCAGCACTTCGCGCGCGTTGACGCCGCCGTGGTCGCGACCCTCGTATAGCCATGCTTCGGCACGCGCCGCGTCTTCGGCCGGCGGCAGATAGAGGAAGGTGAGGAAATAGCTGGACTCGAAGTGCGCGCCTGCTTCCTCGAAGTCGGCCTTGCGTTCGGCGTCGACCAGCGCAGAGGCGCTGTCGGCGAACAGGCTGGAGGGATAGGTCGCGGCGTCGTGGCGTTGCGCTTCGACGAAGATGGCCCAGCCGGAGCCGAGACGTCGGAAAGCGTTGTTGAGCCGGCCCGCGACTGCGACCAGCTCGGCCGGCACGGCGCTGTCGAGGTCAGGACCGCGGAAGCGCGCAGTACGCTGCAGGCTACCATCCTTGTTGAGGACGACGCCTTCTCCGACCAGGGCGACCCAAGGCAGGAAATCGGCAAGCCGCGTATTGCGATTGCGATATTCGGCAAGGTTCATCATCGCGTCGTTCCCTCAGACCGACAGGTGACCGGGGACGCGTAGATGCTTGCGCACGACGTCGACGAACTGCGGATCGCGTTTGGCCGCCCAGACCGCCGCGAAATGCCCCACAGCCCAAAGCCCGAGGCCGACTAGCCATAGGCGAAGGCCGAGGCCGAGCGCGGCCGCCAGCGTGCCGTTGAGGATGGCGAGCGAACGCGGCGCGCCGCCGAGCAGGATGTGCTCGGTCAGCGCCCGGTGTACGGGAACGGAGAAGCCCGGCAGCTCGCCGCCATGATCCGCGCCGTCAGCCATCAGACGAGCGCCCCGCCGCCAAACGAGAAGAACGACAGGAAGAAGCTCGACGCCGCGAACGCGATCGACAGGCCGAACACGATCTGGATCAGCTTGCGGGCGCCGCCCGACGTGTCGCCGAACGCGAGCGTCAGACCAGTGATGATGATGATCATAACGGCGATGATTTTCGCGACCGGCCCCTCGATCGATTCGAGGATTTTTTGAAGCGGCGCCTCCCAGGGCATGGACGAGCCCGAAGCGTGGGCGGCGGGTGCCAAAGCGAGCGAAAGAAAAATCATGCACACCGCTGAGGCGATGTGCCGGCGGATACGCAAAGCGTGTTTGATCATGACGGGTCTCCTGCGGAGGGCTGGCTTGCGGGGGTGATACGGTAGTCGCCCTCAGGGCCGAGACCTTCGACGCGGGCGAGTTCGGCCAGGCGACGCGAGGCGCCGCGGCCGGAGAGCACGGCGACCAGATCGATCGTCTCGGCGATCAGCGCGCGCGGGACGGTGACGACGGCTTCCTGGATTAGTTGTTCGAGACGCCGCAGCGCTCCGATCGCGGTGCCGGCATGGATCGTTCCGACGCCGCCTGGGTGCCCGGTGCCCCATGCCTTCAACAGGTCGAGTGCTTCGGCACCGCGGACCTCGCCGATCGGAATGCGATCCGGCCGCAGGCGGAGCGAAGAGCGGACCAGATCGGAGAGCGAGGCGACGCCGTCCTTCGTCCGCATCGCCACCAGATTGGGCGCAGCGCATTGCAGCTCGCGCGTATCTTCGATCAGGACCACGCGATCCGAGGTCTTCGAGACCTCGGCGAGCAGAGCGTTGGTGAGCGTGGTTTTGCCGGTCGAGGTGCCGCCGGCGACGAGAATGTTGCGCCTGTCGGCAACGGCTTGACGGAGGGTTTCGGCCTGACCAGCCGACATGATCCCGGCCGCCACATAGTCGTCCAGGGTGAACACCGCGACGGCGGGCTTGCGGATCGCGAAGGCCGGCGCGGAAACGACCGGGGGCAACAGCCCTTCGAACCGCTCTCCTGTTTCGGGCAGCTCGGCCGAAACGCGTGGAGCGCCGGGATGCACCTCGGCGCCGACATGATGCGCGACCAGGCGAATGATGCGCTCGCCATCGGCGGGCGACAGTCGTTCACCCGTATCGGAAAGACCTTCCGACAGCCGGTCGACCCAGAGCCTCCCATCGGGGTTGAGCATCACCTCGACGATCGCGGGATCTTCGAGAAACGTGGCGATCGCAGACCCGAGGGCTGTGCGCAGCATTCGCGCACCGCGAAGAATCGCTTCCGATTTCTGGTGAGTTGCCGCCACGTCGTCCCCGTTCTCTTGCGGGTCCGCGATGTGCGGCCCTGGATCGGGGATGAGTAGAAGAGGAAGAAATCATGGCCTGACAACAACCGTCATGTGGTCGTCGTACTGTGGCGTACAAAGACAGGAGAACGGCGGAACGCTCGAATACTTGCGGCGCGCGCGTCAATGATTATTCCGCGTCGCGCGCGGGCGGGATGTCTTCCGAAATCTCCTGTCTGAGCTTCGGTCCTGTTGCGAGTCGACGGCCGAGCGCGGTCACGAAGTCATCATAGCGCTCCCCCGCCTTGGCGCGCGCCGCAAGCTGGGCCGGCTCGGGCAAGGGCGGATTGGACGTCAGCCAAAAGCGGATGAATACGGCGAGCGTCTCGACCGATATGCCGAGATCGCGCTCCATGCGCGCCATACGCCGGTCGAGCTGGTCGAGCCGCTTTGTCGTCGCCGCTTCCTGCCGCTCCGCAGCGTCGGGTGATAGGAAAGACGCGATGCCGGCCTCGGCGACCAGCGAAAGGGACACGTCGCGCCGCGCGGCATGGACAGCGAGCGCCTTCATGACGTCCGGATCGAGATAGACGGAAAGACGCTGCTTCTTCGGAGGCTTGCTCATCGGCGCCTCCTAAAGCTCGATGCCGTCGCCCGGATCCAGCGACGCCTGTCGAGCGACCTGGCGCATGGTCTGGGTCATGCGGCTGAGGCGAGCGGCGTCCTCCTCGACTTCATCGCGAGGATCGATCTCGAACTCGTTCTCGATGACCGGCTTACGCTCGACCGTCTTGGTGCGGCTCAGCTCAGGCTGGTGCCGCCGCTCCGAATCCGTGGGATCATCATCTCCTGCATCCTCCGCAGCGACGGGCGTGTTCAGCACCGGGCGTTCGGGCAAAGCCAGCGTGCTCCAATCGTCGGCCCTCGCGGTTGTCGGCTTGGTGAGTGCGGGCGGCGTCAGGATACGTTCCTGAAACCTGCGATCCTCGTAGTAGCGCGCCTTCTTGGCGCGGATCGGTGGAATGCCGGCGACCATGACGATCTCGTCCGACGGCGGGAGCTGCATGATCTCGCCCGGCGTGAGCAGTTGCCGTGCGGTTTCCGAGCGCGACACCATCATGTGGCCGAGCCATGGCGACAGACGATGGCCGGCATAGTTCTTCATCGCCTTCATCTCGGTGGCAGTGCCGAGCGCATCCGAAACGCGTTTGGCGGTTCGCTCGTCATTGGTGGCGAAGCTCACCCGCACATGGCAGTTGTCGAGGATCGAGTTGTTCGGGCCGTAGGCCTTCTCGATCTGGTTCAGCGATTGCGCGATGAGGAAGGCCTTCAGGCCATAGCCTGCCATGAAGGCAAGCGCGCTCTCGAAGAAGTCCAGGCGGCCGAGCGCGGGAAACTCGTCGAGCATCAGCAGCAGACGATGGCGCTGGCCCTTGGCGTGCAGGTCCTCGGTCAACCGGCGCCCGACCTGATTCAGGATGAGACGGATGAGCGGCTTGGTCCGGTTGATGTCGGAAGGCGGCACGACGAGGTAGAGCGTGGTCGGATGCTTGCCGCCGACCATGTCGGCGATGCGCCAATCGCAGCGGCGGGTGACCTCGGCGACGACGGGATCACGATACAGGCCCAAGAACGACATCGCGGTCGACAGCACGCCGGACCGCTCGTTGTCGGATTTGTTGAGCAGCTCGCGGGCCGCGCTGGCGATGACGGGATGCGGGCCGGCCTCGCCGAGATGGGCGGTTTTCATCATCGCCGCGAGCGTCGACTCGATCGGCCGCTTCGGATCGGACAAGAATGCGACGACGCCGGCCAGGGTCTTGTCAGCCTCTGCATAGAGAACGTGAAGGATCGCCCCGACCAGCAAGGCATGGCTGGTTTTTTCCCAGTGGTTGCGCTTCTCAAGCGATCCTTCCGGATCGACCAGGATGTCGGCGATATTCTGCACGTCGCGGACTTCCCATTCGCCGCGCCGCACCTCGAGCAGAGGGTTATATGCGGCCGACTTCACGTTGGTCGGATCGAACAGCAGCACGCGACCGTGGCGGGCGCGATAGCCGGCGGTCAGCGTCCAGTTCTCGCCCTTGATGTCGTGAACGATCGCCGAGCCCGGCCAAGTCAGCAGCGACGGCACGACGAGTCCGACGCCCTTACCGGAGCGGGTCGGCGCGAAGCACAGCACATGCTCCGGACCGTCATGGCGGAGGTAGTCGCGATCATGCTTGCCGAGGACGACGCCATCCGGCCCCAGCAATCCTGCGGCTTTCACCTCGTCAGGGCGGGCCCAACGGGCAGAGCCATAGGTTTCGACATTCTTCGCTTCGCGCGCGCGCCACACCGACATGCCGATCGCGACGGCGATGGAGATGAAGCCGCCTGATGCGGCGATGTAGGCGCCCTCGACGAAGATGGGCGGGGCATAGGCGTCGTAGAAATACCACCACCAGAAGAAGGATGGCGGATAGTAGATCGGCCAGCCCGCCAATTCAAACCAGGGGCCCCCGAGTTGAGGCTGAAAGCCCAGACGATAGGCGGTCCACTGTGTCGCGGCCCAGGTGGTCATCAGCACGATCAGGAACACGGTGAGGATCTGGCCCCAGAGGATTTTCGTCGCCGACATGGCAGGCACTCCGTTCTTGGTTGGGCTACATGCCGAGGCCGCGATTGCGACCGAAGCTCCAGTCGACGCCGCCAGCCCCGCGCGAGATGCCGGATACGTGCTGGCCGATGTGGCGTTCGAGGGATGGCGACCAGGGGACGAGCTGGAAGCCGAGGCCGTCGTCGATCATGGCGAAGCGGCCCGATGCGAGCGCGAAGCGCTGGCGATAGGTGCCCGCGACATACTCGCCCGCTCCAGCCTTCGAGAATGGCCGGCCGGTCTCGGCCGCGAGTTTTTGCCCCAGCGCTTCGACCTCACGTTGGCGCAGCGCTTCGATCAGTCCCGACGAGAAACTGACGCCCCGGCTCTGCCGCTCGGCGAGCCCTTCGCTGATGAGATGGTCAGCCCGCCGGTCCATCGCCTGACGCACCTCGGCGCCGAAGCCGCCGCCGCCAAGCGCGACCGGCTCGCGGGCGATGGCCTGCCGGTCTAGCCAGGTGGCGCCGGTCGCATGAACCTGCCGCTCGATGTCGAGATCGGAGCGGACGGCGAGCGCGACGCGGCGACGGCCCTGCGCGTCGTCGAACTTGCGCAGCTCGACGATCGAACCTGGGGCGCTGTCGCCGGCTGCGTCGAGATCGGGAAGCTTGATGTGATGGGTGCGCCCGTCGGTGCCGTCGACCACGGCGTAGGCTGTCCCCTTCAGCTCGTCGTCGAGGCCGCGATCGACCAGCCGACCGATGAGGGGATCGTCAACGCTCTCGCCGGCGAGCACATAGCTGGCCGCCCCGCGTTCGATACCGCGCTCGCTCAGGCCGCGATGAATGCGCTTGATAATGTCGCCGCGCTCGCCCAGCTCGCGCAGCGTCGCCTCGGCATTATCCGAGACGACCCATTGGCCGGGGCCGATCTGATCTGCAAGGCCGAGCGTCTCCAGCTTCCGCAAGCGGCCAACCTTCATCGCATGGAATTCGTCCGGCTGGCGGTCGGGATGCGGGGCGAGGTCGACGACGCCGGTGCGATAGGCATCACGCGAAAGCTGGCGGTCTAGGTTGGTCCAGCGCTCTGCGCCGACCTGCCGCTCAAGGTTGCGGCGGATCTCGTGGTCGGTGCGCGGCCCCAGCTCCTGGGTGACGAGATCCTGCGCGCGGGCGCGCATGCCTTCCTTGATGTAGTCGCGGGAGATGACGAGGTCCTGGCCGTCGTCGGTCCGACCCCGCAGGATGATGTGGACGTGGGGATTGTCGGTGTTCCAATGATCGACGCCCACCCAGTCGAGTTTCGTGCCGAGATCCTTTTCCATCTGCCCCATCAGGTCGCGGGCGTAGGCCTTGAGGTCGGACATCTCCGTGGCGTCCTCGGGCGAGACGATGAAGCGGAAATGATGACGATCGTCATGGGTCCGCTCGGCGAAGGCCTTCGGGTCGGCGTCCTCGGTCTCGGAACCGAACAGGCGCGCCTTCTCTCCATCCCGGGTCACGCCCTCGCGCTTGAGATAGCTGAGGTGCGCGCTGAGCGGCGCGATCCGAGCGCCATGACGGACGACTCGCGTCTTGATCACCGTGTTGCGCGATCGGCTGGTGAGCAGCCGGTTGGCCTGGACGGTCGCGCGCTGACCGCGCCCGAACCGCGAGCGGTTGCTCGAGCTGATCTTGCCGGAGCGGGAGACGCTGCCGCCGGCCCGCTGCGCGGCCGCCAAGGCCTGCGCGATGAAGGGCCGCGCCTGCTGAGCCCGGGTGGAGCGGATGCGACCAGGCCGGATGCGGAAATCGTCCTCGCCGCTCATGGCCGAGGCCCCGCACATCGCGCGAAGGCGCCGAAATTCTTGCGGAAATCGGGAAAGCGCAGGCTGTGCCGATCAGGCGCACCTCGCGCGGACGCGGAATAAGTCACTGAAAACACACGACCGCACCAAGCCGCACCTCGCGCGCTTTTATCTCGCCATCGTGCGGTTGTGCTGACTGCTCCTCCTGCGCGGACCGCCTTCCGTCCGCGAGACCACGCTATGGTGCGATGCGGCACGAACGCGATCATCGGGGGCCTCCATAGGCATTGCGCGCCACGAAAAGCCCATCGGATTGGGATGCGATCGCGCCCGGATCGGTCGTTGCGGCGTCGCCGGGCGCGCTTCCGCGACGCACTGGCGTTGCAGTCGCGCTGCTGGCAGACTGCACGACGAAGAGCGGCGCCCGCGTCCATGCGAGCGGATCGGCTGCAGCCACCCTGACGGGCCCGGCGAGTTCGCCGCCGCCGACAACGGGGGCGAGCGCGGCGACATAGGCGCGCGTTTCGGCAGGTAATAGTCGGCCGGCGAGATACTCCTCGTAACGACCGGGACCGGCGTTATAGGCCGCCAGGAAGCCGGGCGAACCGTAGCGATCGTGCATCTCGCGCAAATACGCCGCTCCGGCCAGGATGTTGTCGCGCGGGTCGTAGGGATTGCCGCCGAGCCGATGCCGGACGCGGAGTTCGGCCCAAGTGGCGGGCATTATCTGCATCAAACCCATCGCGCCGGCCGACGATATCGCGCGCAGATCGCCCGCGCTTTCGACGCGCATCACTGCACGAATCCACGTTTCGGGAACGCCGAACCGCTGTGCGGCCTCGGTGATGTAGGTGGCGTACGGCTCGCTTTGCGACGACCGCTCTGCCGGCGTTTTTTGCGCGCTGGCGGGGCCGGTTACCGGCATCGCTAATAACAGGCCGGAAAGGAGGAGGAAGGTTGTACGTCGGAGGGCGATCCTCCCCCCGACGACAGGTTGAATGCGGGCAGCGGACATCGCTCAGTCCCGCTCGCCGCGCTTTGGCGGGCGGTTCCAGTGCAGGCCCCAGGCGGATTTGTCGTCGGCCGACTGAAACAGGTTGGCGCGGATCGGATGTTCAAAGGTCGGATCGTCGAGTTGCAGCGATACGTACTCGCCAGCTTTCTCGCCGGTGCGCTTCCAGCCGGCGCCGATCTCCGCGCCGGTCTCGTTGCTGTTGGTGTCGAGCACATGGACGCGGAAGTCTGGCGCGTTCTCCGCATCGGACGGTTCGGCCGCGACGATGATGACGTCTTGGTGTAGAGACAGCGTCGTCAGGTGGCCGATGAAGCCGTCATTTTCGCGTATGAATTGACCGATCACGGGCATTGGTCGTCTCCTTCAGATTGCGGTGGACAGGGTCATGGGCGCGCCGTCACCGCGTCGGCGCGCGCCAGACGAAGCGGCCATCGCCGTCCTCGTCGGTGTAGAGAGGGGTGGCCCGGCCGATCACGGCGGAGGCCGGAAGCGGGCCGAAATAGCGACCGTCGAGGCTGTCGCGGACTTGCCAGTTCATCAGGAACAGTTCGCCGGCCGCGACCGAGCGGCAGCCCTGCCACACCGGGAGCGGGCGACCGCGACGATCGCGATCGAGCGCGTCGCCCATCGGCACGCCGTCGACGGTGATGGCGAGCCCGGTCCGGCAAACGCGCTGACCCGGGACCGCGGCGACGCGCTTTAAAAGCGGCACGCCGCGCGGCAGGTAGCCGCCATCGGACAGGAAGGTTGCGAGCGGCTCGGGCGCGTCTACGGCCACAAGATCGGTCACGTCGACCGCGCCCACATCGCCGATCGTGTAGAAGCCGACCGGCGTGCTGGCGGACGCGTTCCAGATCAGGCGCGGCGCGAACGAAGCGATCGAAGCTACGCCGATAAGCGAGACGGCCGCCGTCGTGATGACGGCGTAGGAGAGCCGGGTCATGCGCCGATCCTCCGACGCAGGAGAAAGGCGCGATGCTGGCGCGGACCATAGGCGCGCGGTGTTTCGCCGACGGTCATTCGGTTGTGGACGTGGCGCCAGTGGTCCGGCGAGACCTCGATCGGGTCGATGCCGCGCGCTTCGATGGCGTCGATGAGCTGGAGCATGCGCTCAACCTTCGGCCAGCCATCGACGTGCAGCAGGACCTCTGCGCCAGGCGTCACCGTCGGGACCGTCTGACACGGCGCGTCGCACTCGACTGTGCGCAGGATGTCGAGGCGCGAGACGACGGTGCCGTGTTCGTTCGCCGCCCAGCGCACCAGCGCGAGGACGTTGCCGGGAGGGAAGAAGAGGATGCGGCGGCGGCGGTCGAGGATCTGCTCGCGCTGCTCGCGACCGAAGCGAATCCAGTGTTCGGTCTGCTTCTCGACCCAGACGAGTTCGACTTGGGTGAACGCTTCGGGCGGCGGCTCGGCGGCAGCACGGCCGACGCGCATTGGCGCGGCGACGAGGCCGGTCATTGTCCTTCTCCTGACGGGGGTGGGAATTCACGCTCGAACAGCGCGCGCAGCATGTCGGCGACGGTCTGGCCGCGCTGGAAGGCGGCGATTTTGATGCGGCCCCGCATGTCCGCGGTGACGTCGATCGTCAGCCGCGCCGAGAAATCCTCGCTGGGGTGAGCCCGAAGGGAATGACGGCCGGGCGCCTTGATCCAATCTTCGGGATCGGCAGGACGTGCCGCAAAGCTGCGCTTGGAGGACCGCTCGCTCATGCACCGACCCTCGCGACTTCCGCCGCGAGCGCGGTGATCTCGCGCGCGCCAGGGCAATCCTCGTCCTGCTCGGCGGCGAGCCGACCGGTTTGCACGACGTCGGCAAACACGATGCGCTGGCCGATCGTGGTCGAGAGCAAAGGCGGGTGTTGATCCGCCAGCGTCTCGGCGGTCTCGCGGGCCAGGATCGTGCGAGCGGCGCAGCGGTTCAGCACGAAGCGCGCGGCGAGCTGCGGGCGATAGACGCGCGCCTCGCCGAGCAGCGCCAGCATTTCGGCCGACGCCCAGCCATCTAGCGGCGACGGCTGCACCGGGATCAGCACGAGATCGGCAGCAAGCAGCGCCGAGCGCATCAGGCCGGCGACGCGCGGCGGTCCGTCGATGACGACGTGGTCGACATCGCGCGCCAGCTCCGGGGCTTCTCGGTGGAGCGTATCGCGGGCCAGACCCACGACACCGAACAGCCGCTCCAGGCCTTCCCGGGCGCGCTGCTGCGACCAGTCGAGCGCTGAGCCTTGTGGATCGGCGTCGACCAGTGTGACACGCTGCCCACGTCGAGCCCATTCACCGGCCAGATGCAGGGCGAGCGTCGTCTTGCCGACGCCGCCCTTCTGGTTGAGCAGCGCCACGATCATGACGGTCTCCCGGCGATCGGGAACTCGTCCACAGCGGCCGAAAAACGCGGTCGCGTTAGAAAGATTCCGTAGGAATCTAGGTTAGATAAGTTACGGGGCTCGCAAGCTGCTGATTCAGCGCGAGGAATCGACGATTTCGGTCCCCGATAGCACGAGAGTCCGGTCCCCGATGGCACGATAGTGCCGGTCCCTGATAGCACGAGGCGATTCACAGCTTATCCCCAGGGTAAGATTTGGCGCGGCGACGGCGGCGCGGGATGCCAAGGGAATCCGGATCGGTCGGCACGAAGGAGAGGATTTCCGGACCGCCGAGGCACTGCTCGATCGTCAGCCGGTAACCGGGCAGCGGCTGGCGCTTGACGATGTCCCGCAGGTCGTAGGCAAAATGCTTGAGCGGCGAGAGGCTGCCCGACTTGGCGTGCAGATGGGGGAAGTCGAAGCTCCAGCCGAACTCCTGCTTGCCACCATGTTTGCGCACCAGGCGGTACAGCCAGCGTTCGAGGCCGCCGGTCAGGCCGAAGTAATTGCGGTCGATCGTCAGCACGAGTGCGTCGTCGAGCACCGCGCCATAGAACCAATCGGGCACGATCAGTTCGATACCGAGCGGGCGGCCGCGATGATCGGCGCGCTCCTTCCATTCGTTGATCCAAGAGAAGCGATGCATTCGCCGCTCGGTCGGCTGGCGAATCGAGGTCGCGACGGTGGTCGACTGGAGCCGGTCGAGCGCTGCCTTGAGGCGGTCGTAGTCGCGCAGCGACACGCCGCGGCCGATGAAGTTGAGAATCTCGTAAGGGGTGGTCGCCATCAGACGCGACGGGCGGAGCCCAACGTCGCGCGCCTCGACGATCTGTGACGCGGCCCAGATCAGGACGTCGGCGTCCCATATGGTCGCCATGCCATGCTCGGCGACGGCTTCGACGCGAATCTTCACCGCGCCGGCCTTGAAGTCGATCGGCGCCAAGCGCTTCGACTTGGCGAGCGAAAAGAACGGATAGGCCATGAGATCCTGCGCGTCGCGGGGCGCGAGATCGCCGGGCAGCGCCCGGAACAGATCGAGTTGCGCGCGCTCGCCGCTGTGATGCTGATGACTGGGCGACATGCGACCGTCTCAGCGCAGTGTGCGGCCTACGACGAGCGACGCGGCCTTCTGGGGCTTGGCGGGTGAAACGTTTCCGCTCGGATCGGAGGTCGAGGTGACGAGACCACGATCTGCCCAGGCTTGAAGGTCGTTTATGGAATAAACGACGCGGCCGCCCAGCTTGCGATAGGTTGGACCAGTGCCATACGTACGATGCTTTTCAAGGGTGCGCTCCGATAGGCCCAAGAAGCGCGCTGCTTCCTCGGTGCGCAGGTATCGTGGCGGTAGATTGGCGGCTTCCTCGCCCATGATCGAACCTCCGTGCTCTCGCGGCGGCCGCTACGGATGAGCGGCGGCCTGCGGGTACGGTGGCGAAAGAAGGCCGGGCAGTTGTCGTGGAGATTTGGGGGGAGCCTAATTCCCACACCGTGATCGGATCGTCGTCCGAGGCCGGCGGTCTGCGGCGCATCGCATGGCGGGCTGAGCCGGTTAGCCGCGGCGGTGGCGATGCCGAAGGAGTTTACGGTAACCACCCTCGATCATGCGTCTAGCTTCGCGTAGCAGAGACATGGTTGCATGTCGGCGCGACGAGGCTTGCCATTCGTCGCGACTGACATCGCCGATATCGAAGATCACCTGCGCAATTGACTGCTGCGTGGCGCCGTAGCGGAAACCGTCGAATGCTTGGAGCATTCTGCGAGCTCTGGCACGTTGCTGGGCTGTCAACCGCGTGTCTGGTGGCACGGCGCGGTGATGAAGCGTCGCGAGAAGGCGTTCAACCGACTCCAGACGGTCGAAGCCGCTGATGTCGAGCGGGATGACCGCGACCAACGGGGTGCTCGTCGCCGACTCGCCGATCTGGATAAGCTGCAGCGATGGGACGTCAGCGTCATGCAGTCTGAAATCTGCGCCGATTGAATCAGATGCAAGCGGCGGCGGTAAGATCGCCGCTGTTGTCGTCGTCGCGAGAAGGTCTGGCGCCGTGTCGAGAATAACAGTGCTGGTATCGTCCGTAGGCGACCAAAGCACGGGAGCGGCCGGCGGCGGATCCAGCGGATCGACAGGGAAATCGCAACCCCCAACGGAGTCGGAAGTCTTCTAGATCTTGTTCGGGAGAGATGTCGCGATGCAGGAGCGCCGTGAAGTCACGGTCGTAGGCGTCATTGCGCCGAAGCCACTCCCAAGCAAGGTCAGACGCGCTCAGTCTATCGACGTGATCATAATTTGCCGAGGCTCGCCACTGAGAGGGATCCGGCGTCACAGCTTTGCTCCTCATCGTCTTCCGATCGAGTTCGGACTGACAATGATTACCGTGAGTTGCGTTGCGCGGAAGTCCAGGTTGAAGCAACAGGTGTTGCTCCCGAGGCATCGCGGGCGCTAACGGGCAAGGCTCTCTCTCGCGACTTCGCGGTAGCCGTGCTCGGACATCCAGCGCGCCCGTGCGAGGTGTGTCGCATGAACGCGACGGCAACGCTCCGGATCAGCGTCAGGATCGAGGCCGAACAACGTGCGTGTGGCTTCTCTCCAGTCGGCTCCGTCGCGCCATGAATCGATCAGGCGCAGGTACAAGGCCATATGCGCCCGGTCGTACGGCGTGAGAGCCGATCCCGTTGGTGCTTCATCCTTGAAGTCGTGCGTCGTCACCGCATCCCCCTGATGTCCGAAATATCCACTGTGGAGGGATTTGTTAACGATGATCTGACGCCGTTACGAATGCAAGCCGTGTCGCCGGACAATCGCGTCACGGCGGCGATATGCCGATAATCAGCGACGAACCTTATGATCGACAAGCATGACCCCTACGCCTTGGTCGGAGCTCAAGAAGACGATCCCATCTCGTTCCAAGGCTCGTCTCACCTCGTCGCGCGTGCTTTCGTAGATCCCGAGATTGCTCTCGGATTCCAATCGCTTGAGTGCGGTGAGGGATACACGGGCCTTGTCCGCGAGCGTCTCCTGTGTCCAACCCAGCAAAGCGCGTGCGGCCCGCGATTGTCGGGCGGTGATCATGCATGATCACCTCCCACTTGGACCTACGCGCACGCCAGAACTACGGCTATAATAGTCGCCTCTTAATGATACTTCCATCCGAATCGTGCTCTCGCGCCTGCCCGCGAGGCACTTTCACTGTGACTGATTCGGTCGCCTTTGGACGCCGAAGGCCCCGGCCTTTCGGCCGGGGCCTTGCGCCGGGCGTCAGTCGCCCCGGCGCCCGTTGGGGCGGGACCAGATCAGCGAGAAGGTGTCGCTGTCCTCGTCGTCGAAGAGGTTGGCGTAGATCGGGGCGTTGAAGCTCGGATCGTCGAGCTTGAGGCCCAGATAGTCGCGGCCCTCGTTGGAGCGCTTGGACCAGGCGGCGCCGATTTCGGCGCGGCCGACCAAGACCCGGTGGCTGGGGGCGTTCTCGCCGGTTGCGCGCTGGTCGGGAACGATGCGCACGTTCTTGGCCTGGACGCTGAGGGTGACGATTTCGCCGGTGAACTCGTTCGAGCCGGTCTTCTTGAAAGTGCCGATGGTCGCCATTGTAAGTCTCCGTTTTCCGTTTCCGAGCCCGCACCATTGCGGCCTCGATGGCGATCGGTTGGCCGGAGGCGATCGACGGCGCACCCCGCAGGGGCCTGACAGCTAAGGAGGGCTTTCTTGTCTCGCGAGGAATGGCGGCGCAGCCGGCAGGGGAAGAAAGTTTGACGCGGCTGTTGCGTCATAGGCGATCGGGGCTTTAGCCGGCCTTCGGCCAGATCAGGCCATTGAAGAGGCCGTTTGGAGCGGTCGAGACACGGTCACATGACGGAAGAGATGGCGGCCGTCCTGCATCGACAAACCGGCGCGTCGGCATGTCACCGGCTTCGTCCATCTCACGACAGGGGCCAGCACTGCTCTATCCTGACCTTCAGCCGCCGTTCGCAGGGGAGTGCCTCACCGGGTATTCTCTCGGCCGCTAAGACACGGGTCGCACGCAGGCAGCGCTTCAATGAGGGCCGTTTCTTCAGGACAGCGCCGATCCGCGCTTCATCGACCTATCGTCGCAAGAGGAGATGACGAAGAGGCCCCCCCGTAGCTCTGGCCCCTTGACGGGAATATGGGAGATCAGGCCCGTGCAAGGCCTCGGCCGGAAGGACCCGGGGCCGCCGCCATTCCCGCAACTCGTACAAGCGCGGTGATGCCGACAGCGACAGCGCCGATGACCGAGAACGTGATCTGCCATGCCTCAGATGGCATGAGGTGTTTCACGATGCCGTGGGTGGCGTGGAAGCCGGCAACAGCGGCAGGGGCGACGAAGACGATCGCTACGGTAAGCTTCAGCCACATCGGTTTGACGAAGGTGATCAGGAGCTGACCAGCGGCGAAGGTCGCGGCCGCGGCGACGAGGCCGACGGCGATCCCGCCGAGAACGCCTGCGCCGCTGCCGTGCGCCCACATTCCCACGGTTGCACCTACGAAGGTCGGCAGGGCGAAAATAGCCAGCGTGAATAGCAGCCAGCAGAGCACGCCGATTGCTGCGAGCGATCCGAGTATTCCGAGGATGATCATGACGGTGGCCTCCGTTCGAATAGGTTCAACGGTTTCGCCTGCCACCACCACCACGGCGCGATCGCACAATAGCGAAAGATAAAGGACGCCGGGAGCGGAAATCGCGAGCGACTTCCGCCTGGGGCAGCCAATTTTGCGGGGTCAGGGGGCAAACGGATCAATTTCATGGACAATCTCCGAAGCGCTGCCGTCGTATTCGCTGGCGGGCGTAACCGAAAGAGTGCCGTCACCGGCCTGGAAGATGACGATGGCTGCCATGAGCGTGGTGGCGAGGCTGAAGGCGAAGGCTTGGGCTTCGTTCGGGGACATCGGATCGGCTCCTGTCTTCGAGCGGAGGACCCTCCCCCGCTGACAGGCGCCCGAAGTGTCGGACTGGTCGCTGCAATCACCGCGCAGGCGCAGCCGGAGCGGCGGCATGCGCGCATAGCCGACCCTTTACGGGTTGATGGCGCCAAGCGACCAGTCCGGCCAAGGATTAGCGCATAGAAGCGGGGTGGTCCGCTCCGATCAGAGCGAGGTCGTGGTCGATGTTCACGCGAATGCGTTCCGAAGAATTGCTATCGCGAGAAACAGAGCGCCAATGGAAAGCACTACCGATCCTGAGACATAGGCGCACGCCGCAAGGTGCTGTCCGCGTTCGATCAGAAGTGCTACCTCAAGCGAGAACGCCGAGAAGGTGGTGAACCCGCCGATGATGCCTGTCGTGAGAAACAGGCGCGCATGCTGGGATAGCCCGCTGCGGAGCGCGAAATACTCGACGACGATCCCCATCAGGAACGAGCCGAGGACGTTGATGGTCAGCGTTCCGAACGGAAAACTGCTTGAGCCGAGCGTGCGAAGGGCCGTGACGTTGATCGCGTGCCGGGCCATGCCGCCGAGTCCCGCGCCGATGAAACAATCAGATAGTTCATGGTTGCCCTGTGCATGCGGCAACCAACAAGTCGAAGGCGAACACCTACCATCGACAGGCGGGTTGCCTGTGTTGGTAGGAGTCATCAGCCGGAACGGCGGTTATCGGGGAACTCCATCCCCGTCACCGTGCATGATATCGAAAGAGATCGGCTCTTGGTAGAGGTCGGGGCGGCGCTTACGCGCCGCCGAACCTCCAGACCGGGATGCCGAGCTTCTTGGCCTTGTCGGCGAGGTTGTCGTTGATGCCGGTGCCCGGGAAGTGGATCACGCCTTTCGGCACGATCTGCAGCATCTCGTCGTTGCGTTTGAACGGTGCGGCCCGGCCATGTTTCGTCCAGTCGGGTGCAAAGCCGATCTGTGGAACGTTGCGGGTCTTTGCCCAGAGGGAGGCGATCTTCTCGGCCCCTTTGGGGGATTTGCCGTGGATCAGCACCATGTCGGGATGCTTCGCGTGAACCTGATCGAGCTTGGCCGAGATGAGCTGGTGATCGTTGAAGTCCAGCCCGCCGGTGACGGCGATCTTCGGACCGGGAGGGAGGAGCACTTGCTGATCGGCGCGCTTCTTCGCCATCAGGAAGTCGCGGCTGTCGATCATCGCCGAGGTCAGATTGCGATGGTTGACCTTCGATCCGCTGCGCGGGAGCCATGACTTGCCGACGTGGCGTTCGTAATGTTCGGCAGCCTGGTCGCGCATCAGCTCGAAGGCGTTCTGGCGCTCGATCAGCGTCATGCCTTCGGTGATCAGGCGCTCAAGTTCGACCGACTTCACTTCGCTGCCGTCCTGTTCCCGCTGCGCCCGCTTCTGGGCCTGCTCGTTGTCGTCCAGTTCCCGACCGATCCGGTCGGTGGCGCGGTGAAATACGTTGGTGGTCGACCAGAGGAGATCGTCGAGGTCGGGTTCGAGGCGTGTGTCCTCCAAGGTGCTAATCAGGGCGTCGAAGATGTCGGCGACGGCGCCCGCGACTTGGTTGCCGTCGGGCAGAAGCCGTTGATCGGGCTCGTCGGCGAAGGGTCGGTAGCCGTGGAGCTGGAGTTCGTTGAGGACATGGTCGGTGGGTGAGGCTTCGTGGTGGGGTTCGTAATCGTCGTGATCACGCATGGGATGCTCCGTCGGTTGGACCGCGACCGTCGCGGCCTTCATGGCGACGAAGCCCACGGGCCGGACGGCCGGGCACCCGGAGCGCAAGCGCAGGGCTTGATGGCTAAGGCCGGCTATTTTGCCTCGCGATGGAAAGCGGCCTTCAGGCCGCGCCGGAAAATAGTCGGCCGCCGCCATTGCCCGGTTGGCCGGCTTGTGGGCCGATCGCCCTCTCGAAGGCCGAGGCGCGGTCCCCTCCGATGGATTGCCGCATCCGCTGAGCACGACGGCTAACCGCAGGCCCGTTCTCCTGCCGGCTATGCCGCCAATGCCATGAAGCGGACGACGTCCTGCGGCGCGACCTGCAAACGGGCTTCCATGCGCAGTGCGTTCAGGCCGAGCGTACGCAGATCCTCGTTGAAGTCTCCCAGCTCCGGCGAGATGACGATCGCTTCGATTCCGGCTGCGTGCGCTCGTTCGATCAGGGTGTCGCGCGCGCCGTCACCGGCCGGATCGTTGTCGCGGACGATGTAGAGCCGCCGCAGCGTGTCGGGGAACAGGATGGCGGCGAGGTGTGCCGCCGAGAGCGCTGCCAACATCGGCATGTCGGGTATAACTTGCCGGAGCGACAGGACGGTCTCGATGCCTTCGCCAGCCGCCATCACCTCGCCAGCGATGCCGAAGCGCACAGCGTTGCCGAGAAGATCGCCCATCGCCCGCCTCGGCGTGTCGATCGGCGCCTTGTCGCAGCGGCGGGGATCGAGCCAGGTGCGATGCGCCCCGGTGATCTTGTCGTCGAGGTCGGTGACGGACGCGATCATCGCCGGCCAGGTCTCGGTCGCTGCATGCTCGTCAGGGCGGTAATAGCAACGCGGGTGGAAATGCAGGCTTCCGGTTCCGCGTAAATCCGTAATGGCGCGTTCACGTAAATACGCTTGTACGAGCGTGCCGTAGATTGGCTGTGACATGTGAACGAGCCGGCGCGCCGCCTCGGGCGAACCATGCGGCGCCGGACTATGCCGCTGGTGTTCACGTTCTTTCGGCTCCGGGGGCGGCAAGCTGAGGAAGGTCCGCGCTTCGTCGACAACGTCCTTGAAATCGATCAGGCCGCAGCTTGCGCGGATGACGTCGAGAAGATCGCCATGCTCGCCGGTGGCTGCGTCAGTCCATTTTCCGGCGAGACCCTTGGGCGAGTCCTTGAGCCGGACATACATTGAGCGGCCGGGCGTGTTGCGCACATCGCCCACCAGCCAATAGCCGCCCTCGCGCCGGCCACTGCCGAGATAGTGGCGGCACACCGCCTCGGCTTGCCGGCCGAGACGATGCGAAAGATCGGAAGCATCCTGACGTGCCATCACGCAGCCTCCCGCTCGGAGATGCGCGCCACGGGGAAGGCGTCGAGCAGCTTGGCGAGGACGCCCGGGCCGGTGGCGTCCGCAGGCACGAAGAAGCGGAGCTTCCACGAGATGATCTCACTGAACAGGCCGTAGGCGCGCAGGCGATCCCGCATGGCCTCGGTGAAACCGGTCAGTTCTAGCCGATAGGCGCTCATGACGCGCGCGCGGCGAAGCTGAAGGCCATCGGCAAGATCGAGAATCGTCGTGCCGTCCATCAGCGCGGCGAAGGCCTGCTCCGTAGTCAGTGACGCGGCGCCCGTCGTCACAGCGTTCGCCGCCCAGGCGGGCGAGACGCGGCGACCGATGATGCGCTCGCCGGCATCGGTCTGGAGCCGGTAGACGCGTGTCGATTCGTTCGGCAGGCGCTTCCAGATCGGCAGCAACAGGCCGGCGACGATGTGGATCGTGCTGTCGGCAAATTCCGGCAGGTCGTTCACCTCCGCCCACCACGCTGCGGCGAAGACGGCGCGATCGGCTTCCTCCCAATGGCTCTCGTCCATCATGCGCAGCGGTGCGTAATGCTGCTCCATTGGGCGGAGCAGGCACACGCGTCGTTCGATTTCGCCATCGTCGAGCATCATTGACGGTGCGGGGATCTGCACGGCGGCGCGTCCCGAACGGCCGTTGACGAGGAGCCGCGCCCGGGGATCTGAAAGGTGATCGAGCGCGTCCGCCAGGCTCGTCGGCCGATTGCGCTCGCGCCGGGTGATGGTGAGCAGCCGCGTTTCCGCCCCGGTGCCCGGATGGGTATGGATCACCTCGCTGCCGGTGATGACGAAGCTCTCGGCCTGCAGCGTCTCGAGCCCGACGTCGTAGACGCCGCTGCGGATGGCGCCTTCGATCTTCGCCGTCAGGAGCTGCTCGAACGCGGTGAAGAGCACGCCCTGCAGATCGATGGTGAGCGCCAGCAGCCGATTGAGAAAGGTGGTGATGGGAGGCAGCTCGTCCTTGATGCCGTTGTCGTCCGTCAGCTTGAGCCCGGTGGCGGATTCGAAGCGGTGGAGCGAGCAGCCGTCGACCTTTCCCCGAACCAGCAGCAGATAGAGCTGGCGGAGCGCATTACGCGCGTAGGAGCTTTCGAGATTGTCCTCGGGCCGGAACAGGCCCTGTCCCCCGGTCTGGCGCTGGCCGCGCGTGATGGCGCCCAGCGTGTCGAGCCGGCGCGCGATCGTCGAGAGGAAGCGCTTCTCGGCCTTCACGTCGCTGGCGATCGGTCGGAAGAGCGGTGGCTGCGCCTGATTGGTCCGATTGGTGCGGCCAAGACCCTGGATCGCCGCGTCGGCCTTCCAGCCCGGTTCCAAGAGATAATGGATGCGCAGGCGCTGGTTTCGGGCGGCGAGATCGGCGTGATAGCTGCGACCCGTGCCGCCGGCATCCGAGAAGATGAGAACGCGCTTCTGGTCGTCCATGAAGGCGGCCGCCTCGGCGAGATTGGCCGATCCGGCCCGGTTCTCGACCGCGAGGCGCTCGCCCTTGCGCACCACGCGCCGCGAGCGTCCCGTCACTTCGGCGACGACGTCCGTCCCGAAGCGCTGGACGATCTGGTCGAGCGCCCCCGGGACCGGGGGCAGCGATGCGAGCCGCTCGATCAGCTCGTCGCGGCGGGCGACGGCCTCGCGGCTCTCGACGGGCTGGCCATCCCGATAGACCGGACGCGACGACAGATTTCCCTCGCTGTCGGAGAAGGGCTCGTAGAGCTGCACCGGGAAGGAGTGGGCGAGATAGTCGAGGACGTATTCGCGCGGCGTGATGTCGACCCGCACGTCGTTCCATTCGTCGGTCGGGATCTCGGCGAGGCGCCGCTCCATCAGCGCTTCGCCGGTCGAGACGATCTGGATGACGGCGGAGTGGCCGTCGGCCAAATCCTGCTCGATCGAGCGCACCAGCGTCGGCGTCTTCATGCTGGTCAGAAGATGGCCGAAGAAGCGCTGCTTGGCGCTCTCGAAGGCCGAGCGCGCGGCCGACTTCGCCTGCCGATTCAGCGTGCCGCCGTCGCCGGTGATATTGGCGGCTTGCATCGCCGCGTCCAGATGGTTGTGGATGATGGCGAACGCCCCGGCATAGGCGTCGTAGATGCGCGTCTGCTCGGGCGTGAGCTGATGTTCGACCAGCTCGTATTCGACGCCGTCATAGGAGAGCGAGCGGGCCGTGTAGAGGCCAAGCGCCCGCAGATCGCGCGCGAGCACTTCCATCGCCGCGACGCCGCCATTGTCCACTGCCTCGATGAATTCGGCGCGATTGGCGAAGGGGAAATCCTCGCCGTCCCACAGGCCGAGCCGCTGGGCATAGGCGAGATTGTGGACGGTGGTCGCACCCGTCGCCGAGACGTAGACGATCCGGGCGTTCGGAAGCGCGTGCTGGAGCCGCAGCCCCGCACGTCCTTGCTGCGATGGGGCGACGTCGCCCCGTTCACCCTTGCCGCCGCCGGCGTTCTGCATCGCGTGGCTCTCGTCGAAAATGATCACTCCGTCGAAGTCGGAGCCCAACCATTCGACGATCTGCTTGACGCGCGAAAGCCTTTCGCCGCGGTCGTCGGACCGTAGCGTGGCATAGGTGGTAAATAGGACGCCTTCGCCAAGCCGGATGGAGGTCCCCTGCGGGAAACGCGAGAGCGGCGTGACCAGCAGGCGCTCCATGCCGAGGGCTGACCAGTCGCGCTGAGCGTCTTCGAGCAACTTGTCGGACTTCGAAATCCAGACCGCTTTGCGGCGGCCCTGAAGCCAGTTGTCGAGGATGATGCCGGCCGACTGGCGGCCCTTGCCGGCGCCGGTCCCGTCGCCGAGCATGAAGCCCCGGCGGAAGCGGATGGCATTCGGCGCGTTATCCGGCGCGGCGCTAACAAGATCGCCGGTCTCATCCACGGTCCAGGCACCGGCGAGGAATTCGCCATGGGCTTCGCCGGCATAGATGACCGTCTCGAGCTGGGCGTCGGACAACACGCCGTCGGTGACGATCGCGGTCGGAAGCGTCGGGCGATAGCTTGGCTTCGGTGGCGCGACAGACGCCATTGCGGCCGATTGCACCAAATTGGTGGGATGGGGCTGAGCGTCCGGGATGCGGATCGACTGCAGCGCATAGGATTCGTAGATCGAGTCCGACAGGCGGCCACCCTCGGGTGGCGTCCACGCCACGGTCTCATAGTCGAGCGGCGCACCCTCGATCTGCGTAGTGCGTCGGGCGGGCGCGCCCGACGCGGCCCGGGCGAGATAGCCGCGCACGGTGCGCGGCGCGGACTCGGGCGCTTCTTTCGGCAGTGTGACTGCGAGCCGTGGCGGGACATGCCGCTCGATCCAGGCGAGCAGGGTCGCCACATCAGGCGCGATACCGGCGGTTTCGGGAAAGCGGGCCGGAATTTCGGCGGGTGCCTTATCGATGACGGTCAGGCGCGTCTCGATGGTCGTGCCGTGCTTGGCATAGACCGAGCCCGCTATCGCTGCGGTGAACACGACGCGACCGCGTTCCTGAAGGCGGACGAAGCTGTCCCGCCAGGCTGGAAGCTCGGGCGAGAAATTGGCGCCGGTGATCGCGACCATCCGGCCGCCCGGCGCGAGCCGCGCCAGCGCCGACGTCATATGGCGGTAGGCGGCGTCGGCTACGCGCCCCGAGACGTTCGCCATGACCGAAAACGGCGGGTTCATGATGACAACACTGGGGATGGCGCTGCGATCGAGATGATCGTCGATCTGGGCTGCGTCGAAACGCGTGACGGTCGTTGCTGGAAAGAGAGATGCGAGCAAATCGGCGCGGGTCTCGGCCAGCTCGTTGAGGATGAGATTAGCACCGGCAATCTCAGCGAGGACCGCGAGCAGGCCCGTGCCGGCCGAGGGCTCCAGCACCCGGTCGGCGGGTGTGAGCGATGCGGCGGTCAACGCCGCCAAACCGAGGGGCGTCGGCGTCGAGAATTGCTGAAAGGCCTGGGTTTCCTCGGACCGGCGCGTGTGGGTCGGCAACAGGCCGGCGATCTTGGCCAGCGCGGCGAGCCGTGCAGTCGGAGACGCAGCTTTGCGGAAAAGCGGCTTTCCGTATTTGCGCAGGAACAGAACGGTCGCCGCCTCGCAAGCCTCGTAGGCCGTCTTCCAATCCCAGGCGCCGCCGGTGTCGGACGCACCAAAGGCCTGTTCCATGACGGAGCGCAGGATGGCGGCGTCGATGGGCCGGCCCTGTTCGAGATGCGGAAGGAGATATTCGGCGGCGGCGAGAATGGCGGCGGCCGGCGGCGCGTGGGACGCGAGCGGGAGCGAGGCCGCCGAAGCGGGTTCCTGGATCGGAGCGTGAAGCATGGAAGATACCTCGAAAGAGCGAAAGACGGGCGAGCCGGCCCGGCGCTCTCTCTCGACCGGACGGGCTCAACCCGTCCCGGCCGACCTCTCACTCTGGTGCGGTCGACGCGCGTCGTCATCGATCCGGCTTCCGGCGGACGCGATGGGACGCTAGTCTCAGTTGGGAGAATTGGCCGCGGCGCGCCCTTCGACAGGCTCGCCGCGCCTGGCGAGGAAGGTAGGCGGCATGAAGGGAAGCGTGATCGGCATCATTGCGGCCGGATGCCTGGCAGTCGGATTCGGCGCAGGCTTCGTTCTCCGGCCGGTGATTTCGCCAGTCTCGGCATCGCCGGCCATCGCTGCCGGCGTGGCGCAGCCGAGCGAGGAAGAAGCCACGGCCGCGGTAAGGCGCCATCGCTTGTTCACCGGCACATCGCTGGAGCGGGCGACGCTGAAGCTCGGCGACTGCTCGCCTGGCGGTGTCGGACCCGGCGTGACCTGTATGACGCAGCTTGTCATGGACCCGGCGAAGACCGGTGCGGCTCCGCAGAACCGTCCGATCGGCTTCGCCCGGGTCAACGGCCAGTGGGAGGTCGCGGTCTGGTAGGGCGGCGATCGCGCTCAGGTCAGGCTTCCGGCGGACGATAAAGCTCGAAGGGGTTGCCGTCGGCCAGGTGACCGAAGGGCGTAAGCATATAGTCATCACCCTCGCGCCCCACGGCGCAGATGACGTAGGGCGTCTCGCCGGTCGCGACCTCGGTGCATTCCATGAGCGCCAGGTCACCGCTGGTCGCGGCGTTTAGCAACGTTTCGAAGTTGGTGCGGGCATGAGCGGGGATGCTCATCGGGCATCCCCGTCGGCAAGGCGGTCCGCGAGCCAACGTCCGGTGCTCAGCCACTCGACCGTCGCGCCAGTTGAAAGTTCAAGGACATGGGCGCCCCCGTAGAACCCGTCGACGACAGGGTTGGAGGCGATGGTGGCCCATTGAAACCCCCAGCGCCCGGTCAGCCCAAAGGCTTTGGCGCAGCGCGTCACGAAGGTGATCGCGAGTTGCTGGTCGGCGCTGCCCGGGTCGCGCAGCCAGAGCCGGGCCGGCCCATACTCGGGCGTCAGCGAGAGCACAAACGGCTCGGCCGGCGGGTCCTCGCGGGCGTTCTCGGCCATCAACGCGGTGTAGATGTCGAAGGCGCGCACAGCGTTCGGGGGGGTGCCGACGTCGAGGAGGCAAGAAAAGCGGGTGAGAAAGTCGGTCATGGCGGGCTCCAGAAACGAAAAAGCCCGGCGCTTGGCCGGGCTCGGGAGGGTTCGGATTGTGGTCGGGCTAGTAGCCGAACTGCCAGGACGGCCAAGATTGGCCGTCGTCGGCGGCTCGCACGGCATCGTCGAGATAGGCGGGGTCGCCCTCGACGACGATGGGATCGCGGACCGGCGTCTCGTCGATGACGGCGACGCGAGCAACGAGCCCGTCCTCGACCTCGACATGCACGGGCACGAGATATTGGAAGACGACGCGTCGGGGCGCCGGTGGGGATTGCAACTTGGCGCAGCTCCTTGGTTGGAAGGATAGGCGGAGCGACCGGAGCCGCTCCGCTCTAGCGATCACTCGGCCGCGACGAGGTGGCGTTCGTCGTCTTCGCCGGCGGGCTCCTCGTCATCGCCCGCGAGGAAGTCGGGCAGCGCAGCACCCTCATCCTCGCCGCCGGTCTGGATCTCCGGCGCGGACGCATCGGCCTCGGCGACCAGGCGGAGCGGCTCCGGGAGCCATCCGGTGTCGACCAGCAGGCGCTCGGCCTCCTTGGCCATGTCGCCCTTCTTCAGATGGTCGATGAGCTGCGCGGCCTGCTCGCCGGCGCCCTCACGAACCGCCTGGAGGATGCGGGGCTTGGTGACCCGGTTGAGATAGTTGCCGAAGGTCGGACGCCAGCCGGCCTCGACGAGATCGAGTCCGGTCGCCTTGGTCAGGCGGTCGGCTTGGGTGAGCCGCATGTCGAGAGTGTGCTGGGACACGCCACCGGCGCTGTGCGGGTTCGGCCGCTCATAGAGCGCGTTGATGCCGAAGCTGACGCAATGCGCCAGGAGCGCCATCCGGCTGGCATCGTCCAGGCCCGCGAGCCAGTCCCACAGCGCGTCGTCGTCCTTCGGGATGTCGCCCGCCCATGCGGTATGGCGATCCTGCACGGCGCGCGCGGACGGGCTGTCCTTCAGCCCATCGTCCTGGGCGGGGAAGAAGATGTGCTTCACCCCGGCTTCCATGGCGCCCGTATACATGCGGGTCATGAAGCTGTCCGAGACGAGCTTGTGCAGCAGCGCGGTCATGGCGACGTGGGGGTTCTCCGCGACGGCGTTCCGCAGCGCGAGTGTGCGATAGGCCGTTAGCTCGATCACGAGACGCTCCGGTAGCGGCTTGATGAGGTCGTCCTCCTCGTCCTCCTCGGGTTCGGCTGGCTGGCCGCCGATGGTGATGATCGCGCGCTGAACCGCGGGTTCGCCCGGATCGCCGCCAGCATCCACGCCGGCCTCGCCCTCGGGCTTGATCGGCGCTTCGTCCTCGGCCCGCACGTAACCGCGATCGATGTCGAGGCTGCCGTCATGCGCGATGCTGATGAACACGCCCGCGCGCGCGATGTCGTCCGGCTCGAAACGCACCGGCCGGGTCTCGAACGCGGCGAGAGCCGTCTCGATCTCGCCGAGGCGCTGGTCGACCTCGTCCGGCAGCTCGTCGGCGCCCTCATATTCGCCCTCAAGCTTCTGATATTCGGCGTTGAGCGCGTCGATGGTGGCCTGTTCCTCGGCCGAGATGTCGAGCGGTTCGCCTTGCAACTCGCGCAGGCCCCGCGCGGCGTCATAGGGGAAGCTGACCGCCACTTCGATCCACTTCCAGCCTTCGGCGGCGATCGTCCCTGCCGTCGCCTTCAGCTTCTCGGCGACCAGCCGGTCGAGCAGCGCGGGGTCCTGCAGCCAACCGCCATCGTCGGACTGGAAGAGATCGCGCATGATGACGCCGCCAGCCGCCTCGTAGGCGTCGAGCCCGACAAACACGGCTCGCTTGTCCGAAGCGCGCACCGTTGTCTCGGTGAGCATGCGCCGGATCTGGTACGGCTCTTTCGACCAGGAGTCCTTGATCGCCTCCCAGACCTGCTCCTGGCGAACATGGTCGTTCGAGACGGTGAAGGCCATGAGCTGCTCCAGCGTCATGCCATCGTCGGCATAGATGTCCAGCAGCGTCGGTGAGACCGCTGCAAGGCGCAGCCGCTGCTTCACCACCTGAACGCTGACGCGGTGGGCGGCAGCGATATCTTCTTCGGGCGTGCCCTTGAGGCGCATATCCTGAAAGGCGCGGAACTCGTCGAGAGGATGCAGCGCGGCGCGCTCGGCATTTTCTGCGTAGGACACCTCTTCGGCGAGGATCGGATCGTCGACCGGACGGACCACGCAAGGCACGAGGGCGGTCTTGGCGAGGCGCTTCTGCTTTACCAGCAGGTCGAGCGCCCTGAAGCGGCGGCCGCCGGCGGGCACCTCGAACATCCCGGTCTCGTTGCCGTCGCCATCGACCACGGGCCGGACGTTAAGGCCCTGGATAAGCCCGCGCCGGATGATCGAGGCCGCCAGGTCCTCGATTGAGACGCCGGCCTTCACGCGCCGAACATTCGACTGGCTCAGGACCAGTTTGTTGAAAGGGATGTCGCGCGAAGACGACAGGACGATCTTTTGAGCTGCACTAGCCATCGGGATTTACTCCGCGACGGGCGGCCGAGAGCCTCTCTCTCGACCTCCAACCCGTCACGAAATCCCGGCCCTCCTCTAACTCTCTCATCTTCCACTGTCGGCCAGCGGCCGATCGGACGACTTCACGCTCGTCTTGACACCATCGCTTTCGGAGAATGTCGAGCCCGACTATAATAGTCGTCGTAGAGACTGTTCGACGTCACTTCCCTTCGTCGGGCGGGATGCCGACGCTGGAGTTGATCGGAGACCGATAATGAGCACGACGGGCTGTTGAGGACGCGCTAAGGGGATTGCGCCGTTGGTTTGCGAATCTAGTGCAACGAGGCGCTAACCTGAGGCTATCGCGGGTGGAGCGCGCCATGATCGGCGCAAATGGCAAGGCGCTGACGATGTTGGTCACGGCGCTGCAGGCTCGCGGACATCTCAAGGTCGAAGAGTTCGCCGACACGCTGGCTGTGTTCAGCGTAGTGGTTGGGGAGGATAATGACCTTGAAGGGATGCTGCTCGCCGCGTGGGCGGGGATGATGAAGGAGAGTCTTTAGCGTAGAAAATGGGCAACCGGCCACGCGAAGAGACGCCGCGCGTTTGCGCGGCGTCTCTCGATAGGACGTGGAATGTGGTCGGCGGCAGAGGCCGCATTAGCCATCCCTGCGACTGGCGCGATGGGCTGCGTAGAGCACGCGCTCGGCGGCCCGGATGCTTCCGGTCCTTCGCGCCGCCTCGGCCCAGGCGGAGATCGGGAAAAGGCCCTCGAACAGGATGTCGCGCTCGATGCCAAGGCCGAGCGGTAGGCTCACCTCGGCCATTTCCGACAGGCTGAACGATCCCAACTCAGGTTCGCCGAGATCGGCTAGACCGAACAGTGTGTCGCCGTCGGCATCGAGTTCGGTCGCCAGCCATACCCCCTCGCCCAAGGGGTTGAAGAACTTCACCACGGGGATGGGATCAGCGTCGCGATCGCGGCCGTTGGCGAGGAGCTGCTCGCGCAGCTCGGTGGTGAGAAGGATCATGCCGCCCTCCTGTCGATCGAAGGGCCGGCTTGGTCGTCGCCCGGCAGGAAGCCGAGCAGCCAGTCCGCTGCCTTGCTCGCCTGCGATGCGGCGCGGACGATGGCGCGATTGTCTTCGCGCAACACCTCCAGCCACGAGCCGATATAATCGGCATGTCTGACGGTGGGTACGATGCCGATGGAGGCGCAACAGAAGGCGGCGTTCATCTCGGCTATCAACTCTTCGAACGCGTACTTCTTGGTGCCAAAGCCGCCTGACAGGTCGCGGCCCAGCCGCGAGGCGTGGCCGCTGGCGTGACCCATCTCGTGCAGCGCCGTGCGGTGCCAGTTGATCGGGTCGTAGTAAGCTTGCGGCGGCGGAACCTGCACATAGTCGAGCGCTGGGGCGTAGAAGGCGCGGTTGCCGCCGATGCGGAAATCGATGCCGGTGGCCTGGATCAGCGCCTCGACCCGGGGTTCGATCAGGCCCGGCGGCGGGGGAGGAGTGACGATTGCGACATCCTCAGGCAGGTTCTCGCACTGCGCGCTGTTGAAGACCGTGAAGCGCTTCAGGAACGGGATCGCCTGGGCGTCTTCGCCCGTGTCTCGCGCGCGTCGTTTCTCGTCGTCAGGTATGAAGCGGTCGGCGTATACCACGGTCGTGCCGCGCTCGCCCTTGCGGACGTTGCCGCCGAGCGCGAGCGCTTGGCGGAAGGTGAGCCAGCTCTGCCCGGGAAAGCTATGTTCGATGACGGCGCCCCACAGGATCAGCACGTTGATGCCGGAATAGTGCCGGCCTGTAGAGCCGTTCCGCGGCATGGCGAGCGGCGCCTTCGCCGCCGCCGTCCCCCATGGCTGGACCCACGGGACGCGGCCGACCTCCAGCTCGGAGATGATCTTGCCGGTGATTTCGTCATAAAGGCTCGTCCGATCCTGGCCGGCGCGAGCGGATGTGGTTTTTCTGGACATCGCGGATCTCCGCGACGGGCGCCGGGAGCCTTTCTCCCAGTCCTCAACCCGTCACGGCAAAGCCGGTCCGCACTCTCACTCTAGGGGTGTTGCGGGGCAGGCTGTGCAAAAACTCTATGGCCGTGCCGGCTGCATGGGACATCCTGCCCCAAAGCCGACTCTCGGAATTACTGTTCGGGGTGGTGAGCGGACCTCCGTCTCGCTGGACCACACAAGCTTCGCAAGGCAAGGTTGAGGATGGTTCGATCTTTCGCAGCAGCGCTCGCCGCCATACTCCTTATGGCGGGGCAGCGTTCCGAAGCTGCCGTCATTCAACGGGACCTTCAGATACGCCGCGCCGATAGCAGCACCCTGAACGTCGAGGTCTACGACCGTGGCCTTGGAGCGGCGGATCGAGCTTTGGTGGTCGTGCAGGGTTCCACCTGCAACACCACGCAATCTCTGAAATGGTTCGATCAGGTTATGCGCGGGGCCGCAACCCGGTGGGTGGTGGTTGTGGCGAAAGACGGCTCGTCCGGAAACGGCGCGTGCGGCGCTGGATACGAGGCACACGCCACCGAGGAGGCGCGGTGGTTCGATCATCTAGTGGCGCTTCGCCGTGTAAAGCAGGAGCTACACCTCCGTAGCGACGGTGCTTTTCAGTTGCTCGCTGTCTCTGCTGGCGGACTGACCGCGTGCGCTGTCGCGGGAGCCACTCAGGATGTGAGCGCCGTCGCCCTACTCAGCACAGGCGGCGGGATCACGTTTGAGCAAGAACTTGGAATCTTGACCAAAGGCGACCCCCGTTTCGCGGAACGGCGCCGCCGGGTCCAAACCGACCCACGGCTAGGGCAAACGTGGATGGGAGACACCAACCCGGAAATCTGGTGGTGGTCAGTGCTGGATAAGCGCTGCTTGCCGCTACTCGACAACTATCGTGGGCCGGTGTTCGTCGCACATGGGCTAAGCGACACTTCCACGCCCATTGAGAGCGCGCGGTCCTTGGTGGAGAGCCTGAAGGCTCGCCGTCTGGATGTGACCAGCGTCGAGTTGCCGACTGAGCATGATCTCGGACTTTCTACCCTGCCTGCGAATGAGAACGGCATCGGACGTGCGTTGGCTTGGCTGAAGACCCATTGACTGGGCCGAAGCCCATCTGAATGTCCGCAATTGATGACGTGGACGGCTCTCCACCAACCGCGGGAGCATGGTGCTCCTGCAACAGGAGGAGAGCGATGGGTCAGGTGGTTACGGTCGGTCTGGATCTCGCCAAGTCGGTGTTCCAGGTCCACGGCGTTGATGCGGCCGGTCAGGTCGTTGTCCGGCGCCAGATCAGGCGCTCGCAGCTTCTGGCGTTCTTCGCGAAGCAGCCGGCCTGCGTGATCGGCATGGAGGCCTGCGCCTCCTCGCACCACTGGGCGCGCGAGCTGACTGCGCTCGGCCACGACGTGAAGCTGATGCCGGCGCAGTACGTGAAGCCCTACGTCAAGCGGGGCAAGAACGATGCGGCGGATGCGGAGGCGATCTGCGAGGCGGTGACCCGTCCGACCATGCGGTTCGTGGCTATCAAGAGCCCTGATCAGCAGAGCGCAATGATGCTGCATCGGGTCCGGCTGGTGCTTTGTCGCCAGCGGACCCAGCTCTCGAACGCCCTGCGCGCCCACCTGGCCGAGTTCGGCGTCGTCGCCCCGGCCGGGCGCCTGGGGCTGGAGCGGCTGCTCGAGATCGTCGCCGACACAGCTGACGAGCGGCTGCCGGCCGCGGCGCGGCCCTGCCTGCAGATGCTGGCCGACCAGCTGGCCATGGTGAAGCGCCAGATCCTGGAGAACGATCGCCGCATCATGGCCGACGCGCGCCGGACCGAGCTCGGCCGCCGGCTGATGGAGATCCCCGGCGTCGGCCCGCTGCTGGCCAGCGCCTTCGTGGCGAGCGTCGCCGATCCGGGCGTCTTCCGGACAGGGCGCGACCTGGCGGCCTGGATCGGCCTCGTGCCGCGACAGAACTCCAGCGGCGGCAAGGAGCGGCTGGGCTCCATCTGCAAAGCTGGCCATCGCTATCTGCGCCAGATGCTGGTCGTCGGCTCCATGGCGGTGATCCGGCACGCCGAACGCTCCGCGACGCGCCGTCCGTGGCTAGCGCAGCTGCTGGCGCGCAAGAAGGCCAAGGTCGCCGCGGTCGCGCTGGCCAACAAGATCGCCCGAACGGTCTGGGCGATGATGATGACCGGCGAGCGCTACCGAGCGCCGCTGGCGGCATGAGCTAGGCGCGGCAAGCGCCGACGAGCTTGGGAAGGGCGAACTGGAGTTGATGCAGAAAGCCGGTTGAAACCGCCGGACCGGGAGACCCCGCTACGACCCTGCACTTCGAGTGCGCGCAATTGGTCGGGACCCGGTACGCGCGATCAAGGCATTATGGCCCGCGGCCCTAAGCGCCGCAGTGACAGGCCGAACACATGGCCGCACCGACCAGCTCTGCAGAAGCCCACATCACCCTTGCCACCGGAGAGCCGTCCACACAGGGTCGTGAAGCGACATTGGCTCCAATCCGGAAAGCCGACATTCAGCGGTTCTTTGACAATGTCGGCTTCCAAGCCGTGACCTAAAGACCGGTTTCGACCCATCGCTGACGTTGAGAACGTCTGCTTAGCGGCTCTCGGTCGGGGTTGCGGCTTGCGAAGCGCTTAGCCGCCGTCTTCGCGCTCGCCTTCGCTTGCAAGCTCCGGATGCCTGCGGATGAGGTCGAGGCGATCGGCGGCCAGCTTCTCCCAATGCTCCGCCATCGACAGCAGCTGCTCGCGCTGCTGCGCCCCCGCCATCTGAGCCGCGAGGTCACGGCAATCCCTGGCGTGCTCGCGGTATTCCGAGGCTTTCTTCATGGTCTAGGCGCCCGAACGGCAGCGAGCCTCGACCCACGAATGCACCATCGTTGCACCGGGGCGCAACCTGGAAACCGCCGTGAAGCGACTGGCGCGGATAACGCGGTATTTTTCTGGATATGAGCTTCGGGAGCCGCTAAGCGCCGGCGTCCGAGATGTCCCGGAGCTTGCCGTGCCTGAGTTGATCAAGTCGCAAGAACCCCACGCCGACATTTTCGTGGGCGACGGCGAGATGGCGCAGCTGATGCGCGCCCACGACTGGGCAGCTACCTCGCTCGGGCCACCCGAGGCTTGGCCCAATGCGTTGAAGGTCGCGCTGCGGCTGCTGCTCACCTCACGCTTCGAGATGTGGCTGGGCTGGGGCCCGGACATCAATTTCTTCTACAACGACGCCTATCGCCCGACGCTCGGCATCAAGCACCCGGCCTCGCTGGCCAAGCCGACCAAGATCCTTTGGGCGGAGATTTGGGACGACATCAAGGACCGGCTTGCCACCGTCTATGAGAAGGGCGAGGCCACCTGGGACCGGGCGCTGCTGCTGCTCCTCGAGCGCAACGGCTATCCGGAAGAGACCTACCATACCTTCTCCTACAGCCCGTTGATCGGCGACACGGGCCGGGTCGAAGGGGTGTTCTGCGCGGTCTCGGAAGAGACCGACCGGGTGATCAGCGAACGTCGCCTGGCTTCGCTGCGCCTGCTCGCGTCCGCGCTCGCGACCGCCGACAACCGCGAGGCGGTTCTCGGCTGCGTCGAGCAGGTGCTGGCGCAGAACCTTCGCGATCTGCCGTTCAGCGTGACCTACGTTTTCGACGGCGAGGGGAAGGCGCGGCTGGCGAGCGCATCAGGAATCCAGCATGACCACCCGTTCGCGGCCGATCTGATCGATAACGAGACCGCCGCCTGGAGCCTCGCACGCGTGTGGAATGGGGCCGCCGAGCAGGTCGTCGACTTGCCGGAAGACGCGCAGCTGCCCTCCGGCGCCTGGGACAAGGCGCCCATTCACGCTGCGATCGTCCCCTTGATTGGGCAGGGCGCCGAGCGACCGCTGGGCGCCATGCTCGTGGGGCTCAACCCCTACCGGCCGAAAGACGACGAATATGTCCCGTTCCTGAAGTTGCTGGCGGGCCAGATCGCCTCAAGCCTTGCCAGTGCGGATGTGTTCGAGGCCGAGCGCCAGCGCGCGGCCGTCCTGGCCGAGGCGGTGCGTCTGCGCCAGGAGGCCGCCGACGCGCTGACACGCGCCAACGCCCAGCTCACCAGTGAGGTCGAGGCACGGACGGCGGAGCGCGACCGTATCCGCGAACTGTTCCGTCAGGCGCCGAGCTTCATGGCCATCCTCAGCGGCAAGGACCATGTCTTCGAACTGGCCAACGACGCCTACATGCAGCTGGTCGGACACCGCGACCTGATCGGACGTTCGGTGCGCGAGGCTCTGCCGGAAGTCGACGGCCAGGGCTATTTCGAGCTGCTCGATGGCGTCCTCCATAAGGCCGAGCCCTTCATCGGTCGCAACCTCCGGGTTGAGATCCACCGCAATGGCAGCGGCGAACTGGAAGAGCGCTTCGTCAATCTGGTCTACCAGCCTGTCATCGAGGCGGACGGCACGGCCTCGGGCATCTTCGTCAACGGCTTTGACGTCACGCACCAGAAGCGCGCCGAAGACCAGCTCCAGCAGATGAACGAGACCTTGGAGCAGCGGGTCGCCCAACGCACCGAGGAGCTCGGCCAAGCGCTGGACCGGCTTCAGCGCGAGACCACGGAGCGCCAAGCCGCCGAGAACGCGCTTCGTCAGGCGCAGAAGATCGAGGCGCTCGGCAAGCTCACGGGCGGCGTCGCCCACGACTTCAACAACCTGCTGCAGGTGATCAGCGGCAACCTGCAACTGCTCGGCAAGGACATCGCCGGCAACCTAAGGGCCGAGACGCGGGTGCAGAACGCCCTAGCGGGCGTCGCCCGCGGCTCCAAGCTCGCCTCTCAGCTGCTCGCCTTCGGACGGCGCCAGCCGCTTGAGCCGAAGGTCGTCAACGTCGGCCGGTTCATCAAGGGCATGGACGACATGCTTCGGCGGGCCTTGGGCGAAGAGATCGAGGTCGAGACCGTCGTCTCGGGCGGGCTTTGGAACACCCTCGTCGACCCCGGGCAGATCGAGAACGCCATCCTCAACCTGGCCATCAACGCGCGCGACGCGATGAACGGCCACGGCAAGCTGACAATTGAGGCTGGCAACAGCCTGCTTGACGGTGAGTACGCGCGCCAGCACGACGACGTCACGCCGGGGCAGTACGTGATGATCGGCGTGACGGACACCGGCGCCGGCATGTCCGCCGACGTGCTGGAAAAGGTCTTCGAACCCTTCTTCAGCACCAAGCCCGAAGGCAAGGGCACGGGCCTCGGCCTCTCGATGGTCTACGGCTTCGTCAAGCAGTCGGGCGGCCACATCAAGATCTACAGCGAGGTGGGCGAAGGCACCACGGTCAAGCTCTACCTGCCCCGGGTGCTGCAGACGGAGGACGTGCTCGCCGACACCAGCAACGTGCCCGTGCGCGGCGGCACCGAAACGGTGCTCGTGGTTGAGGATGACGACGACGTGCGTGAGACCGCCGTCGGTCTGCTGTCCGAGCTCGGTTACCGGGTGTTCAAGGCTCGCGACGCCGCCAGCGCGCTCAGCGTGATCGAGAGCGGACTGCCCATCGATCTTCTCTTCACGGACGTGGTCATGCCCGGGCCGCTCCGCAGTCCCGAACTTGCCCGCAAGGCCAAGGAACGGCTGCCGAACATCGCGGTGCTGTTCACCTCAGGCTACACGGAAAACGCCATCGTCCACGGCGGTCGGCTCGACCCGGGGGTGGAACTGCTCGGCAAGCCCTATACGCGCGAAGCCCTGGCGCGGAAGGTGCGGCACGTGCTGGGCAACGAGGCCCAGCATCGCATCGCCGAACAGCAGTTGTCGCAGGCCAAGGCGCGGCCGCCTCAGGAGCCGTCGCCGAGCGCGCCGACGGTGCTCTTGGTGGAAGACGACGACCTCATCCGATCCAGCACTGCGGAGATCCTCACGGACGCCGGCTTCGTCGTGGTCGAGGCGGCCGACGCTGATGCGGCGTCGAAGGCCATGGCGGCCTGCCCTGTCGACATCCTGCTTGCCGACGTGGGTCTGCCGCGCGTCTCCGGCATCGACCTCGCCCACCAGGCGGCCGGTCGCCACCCGAGGTTGAAGATCATCTTCGCCACAGGCGACGACGTGCCCCGGGAGGACGCCGCCCGGCTTGGCGCCTCGCTGCTGATGAAGCCCTACAGCCCCGACGATCTGAAGGCCGCGATCAACAATGCGATGGAGGGCGCGGCGAGCGGCGGCTGACCGAAGGCAACGGTGAACAGCTGGATCGGCAAGGTGCGCCGCGCCGGGTCGAGCGACGAGGGTCAGGACGGGTGAACCAGATATCGCAGGGCGGCGTCTTCGGCGACTTTGCGACAGTGACCGCCTCCGCCCTTCGGTAGGGTGCTGCGCCGTTAGAAGCCTTTGATCAGAGACCTTATGCACCACGACGCTGATGCCTGCCGCGTCAAGGCCGACGAACACGAACGTCGCCGCCAAAGTAGGCCTGCAGGCGCCGGTTCCGATGCCAGATGCGCAGTCGCGCGGATGCACTTCCGCTTCACGGCGCTGAGCCAAGGTCCGCAAACCACCCATCTCAGACGTTTAGAGCGTCTGTTAATGCAAGGCTTGAACGTCCGCCTGTCGGCGCGGGGTCAAAGACTGCTACCGACCTCTAGCGGACTAACACCCAGCACGCTCCGCATGTCCGGCAGGCGCCAGAAGCCGACCTTAGACATCATCTCAGTTCCGGAGTCGTGAAGTCGTGGGTAGGCTTCTCTCAGGCGATGCCGAACCCGCTGGTTACGACGGATGCCCGCAGCGGCGGCTCTTCCGGGCCGCCGCTGCCCCTCCGCCCCAATCCGATGAACGGCGATGCATAGCGCGACTAGACCGATCTTATCGCGTCAGGCACTGACCGCTTGAATCAGCTGGGATTGCGTCGGATGAGCGAAACAGGATGGCATGTCTGGGTCGAGCTTAGCGGCGACATTATCGTTGCGCGCCTTCGAGGCGATCTGACCGAGAGCCACATCGCCGATGTTCAGGCGAAGGTTCTGGTTTTACTGGGTGAAACAGAGCGACGGCGAGTGCTCTACGATGCCCTGGAGATGGACCCGCCGAGCATCGAGATGACGGTTGCGCAGCAGCAGATGAGCGAACAGCTTCATCGGAAAGGTGTACGCGTTGCGATCCTGGTCCCCAACACCCGAATCGCCTACCTCGCCCGGATCGCGTTTGGGCAAGGTGATCATCGCGTGTTCTACAACGATCTTGCAGCCGCGGTGACTTGGCTAACGCAGGACACCGCCCACTGATCGCCGGCTAGGGCGTCCGCTATGGTGCGTAGCGGGCACCAACACCAGGCCCACGAGCCGACCTTCTGAAGGTCGCTTCAAAGTCAGGATTCGTCATCCGAAGGGCGCAACGCCAACGACCGCTACCCACCCCGTACGGTATTTCGGCGGGTCCGCTTCGGGGCAGACCCGCCAGGCCCATCAGAAGTCGAGCTGCTCGGATATCTCAAGAGCATCGTCGACCTCGATGCCCAGGTAGCGAACGGTGCTCTCCAGCTTACGGTGGCCAAGCAGCAGCTGACAGGCCCGCAGGTTTCCCGTCTTCTTGTAGATCATCGCTACCTTGGTTCGTCTGAGGCTATGGGTGCCATAGCTCTGCGTATCGAGCTCGACCATCTTCACCCAGGTTTTGAGCAACCGAGCATATTGCCGCGTTCCGATATGTGAACCGGCATGGCTGCGGCTGGGGAATAGCCAGTCATTCGATAGCTTACCCCTCTCCGTCAGCCAGACTCGTAGGGCGTCACGCGTCGCTTCAGTGAGCTCGAACGGCACGGGGCGGCCAGTCTTTTGCTGGATGATCGTCGCCCTAGAATGGATGACGTCACCGCTCGCAACGTCACTCACCCGCAGTCGCACGAGATCGCAGCCGCGGAGTTTTGCATCAAGGGCGCAGTTGAACATGGCCAGGTCACGTGCGCGGCCGAGCTGCTTGAGTTGCTGGCGGATCGCCCAAATGTGCTTCGGCTTGAGTGGGGACTTCGCCCCTACGATGCGGCCGGCGTTCCAAGGCTTTCTCGGCAGACGGAATAGATCAGATTGAGTCATGGGATCTCCTCGAAGAAGTCTCCCCCAGCCCTGGCTCTGAACGAGCGAGCCAGTGAAAATCACAAGCCCAAAATGGCCGTCCCGATGTCGATCTGGCGCTTCAAAGTGCAGGCGAAACACTGCAGAATCAGATGGTTCGGTTCTCTTGGACGGAGGCGCCAATGAGCTTCATCGAAGGCCCAAGCCGAGCCGAAGTCAGCCTGCTCCCGCCTTGCATCGACGACTACGTGCCGGCCAATGCGCTGGTGCGGGTCGTGGACGCGTTTGTCGACAGCTTGGATCTCAGTGAGTTGGGTTTCGACCGCACTGTCGCAGCGGCCACGGGCCGTCCAGGCTTTCGGCCTGGTGACCTGCTGCGGCTCTACATCTGGGGCTACCTCAACCAAGTGCGTTCATCGCGCATGCTGGAGCGCGCCTGTGTCCGAGACCTTGAGGCCCTGTGGCTGATGAGGCGGTTGGCGCCGGACTATCGGACGATCGCTGCCTTCCGGCACGACAATCCCGAAGCGATCGTCCGCACCAGCGCCGCCTTTATTCAGTTCTGTCGCGAGCAAGGCCTGCTCGGTGGGCGGATGGTTGCGTTGGACGGCACCAAGATCCGTGCTGTCGCCAGCCCGAAGAACATCGCGGGCGCTGACCGCCTGGCAAGAGACATAGCGCATACCGAAGGTGAGATCGCCTATTACCTCGACCGTCTCGACGTGATGGATGAGCAGGTGGCGAAAGGCTTTGACGACCAGCCCGCTCATCGCGAGGCCTTCAGTCAGGCAGTCGCAGCGCTGAAGCGCCGCAAGGGGCGGCTCACCAAACGCCAGACTGAACTCGCGGAGCGAGACGAAAAGGTCCTGGTCTTTGGCGAGCCTGAGGCAAAACCGATGGGTTACGCGCACGCGCCGAAGCTTCCGGCCTATAACCTTCAGAGCGTTGTCGATGTGGAGAGCGGACTGATCGTTCATCACGACGTCTGCAACGACGCCAATGACAGCCACCTCCTGCATCCGATGGCCGTCGGGGCGAAGGAGGTTCTGGAGACCGACGAGCTGTGGATCGGCGTGGAAAAAGGACCCCGGTAGCGGGGTGATCGGCGTCGAAAAAAGACCCCTCATCCCGGTGGCCTAGGCTGCACGCTTGGCGGTGTGTCAGGCGGCGAGATCGGGATGTTGGTATTGGAGACGGTGTTGAGGATCCGACGCGAGCACGCGTCGGGGAAGGCCATCAAGGCGATAGCGCGCGACCTGCATCTGTCGCGTGGTGTGGTGCGTAAGGCGGTTCGGGCGCCGGAGGCGGACATGGCCTACCGGCGAGAGGTTCAGCCGTTACCGAAGTTGGGACCGTTCCAG
>NZ_JABEPR010000004.1 GCF_013044515.1 Sphingomonas sp. ID1715 | reverse complement strand
CTGGAACGGTCCCAACTTCGGTAACGGCTGAACCTCTCGCCGGTAGGCCATGTCCGCCTCCGGCGCCCGAACCGCCTTACGCACCACACCACGCGACAGATGCAGGTCGCGCGCTATCGCCTTGATGGCCTTCCCCGACGCGTGCTCGCGTCGGATCCTCAACACCGTCTCCAATACCAACATCCCGATCTCGCCGCCTGACACACCGCCAAGCGTGCAGCCTAGACCACCGGGATGAGGGGTCTTTTTTCGACGCCGATCACCCCGCTACCGGGGTCCTTTTTCCACGCCGATCCACAGATCTCCGTCGGTCCCCTCAGTTTCAATCAGAACATGTCGCCGATATCCGACACCCGGGTCGGATAGGCGGAAATGGGTGTCCTTGAGATCGGTAGCCGTCAGGCCATGGCGGATCGCCAGCACGAAGACACTGATGGTTTCATCGGCGTGTGGACCGACTAGGTGGGCGCCGCGGATCCGGCCGGTCCCTTCCTCGGCGAGCGTCTTTTAGCCATAGACGCGCTCCGCACACGCCGGGCGTATACCAGTCGGACGTTCGCTCCAGCTTGACGCGACACCGCAATCCGGACCTGCGCTGGTCCGCCTCGTTTATGCCCGCCGCGGCGATCGGCGGCAGCGTGAAGGCGGCGCTCGGTACTTCTCGATGATCCCGCATGCGGATTGTCCTGTGGATCTGACCCTTTCCAGTTGCGATCCCAAGCCGCATCACATATCTTCTGACTAGCTGACCAGATGAGGTTCTCATGGTAACACCCAAGGCCGAGACCAAGCGCAGCCGCCCGCCCACAGGCGTGCGAGGCGGATGGAAGCTGGAGGACGCGAAGGCCCGCTTTAGCGAGGTTGTTCGGCGTGCGCGGAGCGAGGGACCACAGCGGGTCAGCGTTCGGGGCCGCGATGCGGTGGTCGTCATGAGTGTCGAAGAACTGGAAAGGCTGGCTCCGGCCAAGCCGAAGCCCCCTCTGCTGGGTTTTCTCGAAAGTCTCAGGCTCGACGGACTCGATCTCGTTCGCGAACCGGATCAGGGGCGCGACGTCGAGCTATGAAGGGATGGCTACTCGACACCAATGTCATTGCTACGCTGATCAACCCGAACGGAGCGGCCACAGTCAAAGCTTGGGCGGCCGGCCAGCCCGAGGACACGCTTTATCTGAGCGTCCTAACGCTCGGCGAATATGACAAAGGCATTCACAATCTGGAAAGCGACCATCTCCATCGCTCGCGCTGTGCCGCCGCGCGCGATGCACTGGCAGCTCGCTTCGAGGGTCGGATTCTAGCCGTTAGCGATGCGGTCGTGCGATCATGGGGACGGATTTCCGGCCGGGTCAAGCGAGATACGGGGCATGCACCCAGCGTCATCGACACGATGCAGGCCGCAACCGCGCTCGAACATGATCTGTTCCTGGCGACGCGCAACGTCCGGGATGTTTCCTCTAGCGGCGCGGCGATTTTTAACCCTTGGGATGATGATCCTGCGGAATTCCCCTTGAGCTGAGGCAAGACAAGGGCGTCCACAGAACTATTCGAATGGCCGATAATCGGCCATCACATGATTGCTCTCAACGAGGTTGGCCGCGAACATACTGCCATCATGGCTCGAGACAGGCGTGAACGGCGATCGCGCCGCCGTTCCGGTTCCCAGGACCAACAGGTCGAAATGCATTCGGCGAACTCCTGATCCGACGTCCAACACAACTGGAGCCGCTGCGGATTCCGGGAAGCGCCGGTATTTCCGGCGAAAGACAGCAGCTACGGCCCAGTACGGCACCGGTTCAAAAATGAAATTCATATTCGAGGAGAAGGCGCGCTTGACCATTGGTCTCATCCCTTGCGGCGGCGAGGGCGAACAGATAGCCGGCTTCGATCTCCAGGTCGCCGCGGCCGGGCAGATGTTCGATTTCTGTCTTCACGATCGGACCGGCATAGTGCTCGGCGCGAGGCAAGAAGTGCCTGTGGCTGCCCAGATCTCCGAACGCTTCGACGCCGAGCCGGAACTCGCCCAATGCGTGCCAGTCCGCCGAGGCGGCATAACCGAATACCAGCGGCGCTCCGCCCTTCAGGCCGCGCTCAGCGATCAGGTTCAAGCGCCCGTCGAACGGGCCCTTGCGGTGCTCGAGCAGCAGCTTGGTCTCGATCTTGTCGGAACCCTCTCGCACGATCTCATATTCTCCATAAAGGGCAGCATCGAAACCTAGCGCGTCGCTGTGGGCTATATGGACAATTCCCTCGAGGCCGGCCGCCCTCGAGCTCGCGCTTGCCGCCTGGTTCATGTTCGAACTCAAACAATGCGCCGCCGTAAAATCTCTCACTGAACGCGTGCGAGAACTCCAGGACCAGTCCATCCTCGCCGTCCGCAGTCCCTCCCGTCAGCCTGCCATACCGGGCTTCGATTTCCGACACGCCGGAATTGATTGTGGCACCATAGACCTTTTCGCCAACACCGGGAGCGGCATGGGCTGACACGGAGACGGCGCCCAAAAGCGCGAGCAGGCAATAGAGTTTCATTGATCTCCCCTTCTGGATTCAAGTTGCTAATGCGAGTCGTTCGCAGTTGCACGACAGACTGGAGAGATCAAGTCTACGGGAGTCAGCCGATGATGCCGGTGTGCTCGAGAAGGATCTTCGTGCCCGATCCGACCAGCGCCAGCCCGATCAGCTCGACAATCGCGCCGAACCGGGGCCGACTGCCTTGCCGACCATCATGTCCATCGTCGTCAGGCCGAAGATCGCAAGACGGATCGACAGTACAATGACGACGATGTTCGCGTTCAGGAAAGCGAGCGTGACGCCCACGGCGGCCGCATCGATGCTGGTGCCGATCGCAGTCGCGATGGGCGTCACAAGATCCTGGCCGGCTGGAGCTTCATCGTCAGCGGTTTCGCCGCGGCGCAGCGTCTCGATCGCCATCTTGCCGCTGATTACGCCCAGCAGGGCGAAGGCGATCCAGTGATCGATCGCGGTCACGAAGCTGCTCGCCGCGAGGCCAAGTGCCCAGCCGATAGCAGGTGTGATCGCTTGGACCGTACCGAAGACGAGGCCGGCGCGCACGGCCGCCGGCAAGATCGGGCGATGGACGGCGCCGCGACCGATAGCAGCCGCGCAGGCATCGGCGGACATGCTAAGGGACAGCACGACGATCGAGAGAGGAGTCATAAACAGCTCCGCCGGGCGCAAGACAGCGCGTCCGGTCCGGCCGGCTCGGCCCCGGAACGCGCTGATCTCGCAAAGCGGACTGATGCCACCGGTCGCGCCACGCGCCCCAAGGACGCGAGTATGTCGACGCGACCCCGACGCTTACTCGCCGGAAGCTACTCCCCAACGGGGCCGCATTTAGGGCTGCCGAGCGGGCTGGGCAAGGTGGCATGAAGGTCAGGAATGTGGCGCTGCAGCCGATCGCGTCTGCCGGCGCAGCTTGGCGACCTTTCTGGCGGAAACCGGAGGCGCGCTGTTGCCCCAGCTGTTGCGCACGAAGGTCGCGACCGACGCGATTGCTTCATCATCGAGTTTCCAGCCGAAGGCCGGCATCGCGGTCGGGGTCGGCCGCACCGGGGTCGAGACCGACCGCGTGCCTTCCAGGATGATCCGGACCAAGGTCGTCGGGTCCTTCGCCTGCACCGATGCGTCGCCGGCGAGCGGTGGGAAGATGCGTGCCACGCCTTCGCCGTTCGCCTGGTGGCAGGCCGAGCAGACATCGGTGAAGATCGCCTCGCCGGCGCGCATCGCGGCGGCGCTGGGCGCCTTGCGGCCGGACTTGGGCGCACCGGGTGGCAGGTCTTTCAGATAGGTCGCGATCGCCGCCAGGTCGGCATCGCTCATCCGGCTGGTGGAATAATAGATCACTTCCTGCATCGACCCCGACGCGGACGCGCGGGCGTTGCGGCCGCTTCGCAGATATTCGACGATATCGGCCTCGCCCCAGCTCGCCAGCCCCTGCTGCGGATCGCCGGTCAGGTTGACCGCGACCCAATTGTCGAGACGCCCGCCCTGGAGCGCGCGGCTGTTGCGGTCGGCGGCCAGGAAGTTCTTGGGGGTGTGGCAGCCGCCGCAATGGCCGGGCCCCCAGACCAGATAGGCGCCGCGGTTCCAGACAGCGCTCTTCGCCGGATCGGGCCGGAACTCGCCGGCTTGGAAGAACAAGGCATTCCACAGCTTCAGCAGGAAGCGGATGTTGAACGGGAACGGCAGCTGGTTGGGCGGCTTCGGCTGGTCGACTGCCGGGACCGTTGCCAGATACGCGCGGATCGCGTCGATATCGGCCCGGGTCATGTGCGTGAAATAGGGGTAGGGAAAGGCCGGGTAGAGGTTCTTGCCGCCATGCCCGATGCCCTTGTGCATCGCGCGGTAGAATTCGTCGTCGGTCCAGGTGCCGATCCCGGTCTTTTGGTCAGGCGTCATGTTGGCGGAATAGATGATGCCGAACGGCGTGCGGATGGGCCGGGCTCCGGCAAACCGCGCCCCGCCCGGTGTGGTGTGGCACGCTTCGCAATCGCCCGTGATGGCCAGATAGCGGCCGCGCGCGACCGGGTCGGGGCTGGACTGGTCCGCGGCGTTTGCCGGAGCGATCCAGGCTGCGACATCGGCGGTCACGTCGTCGGCGTTGGCGGGCGGGATCGGGACCGCGCCGCCGCCCGGATCGACCGCGCCGGGCGGCTTGCCCGCGGCGATCAAGGCCCAGTAGCCAAGGGCAAGAAGGACGGGCCGGCGCATCAGGCCTGCACCAGCGGGCCGGGGGATTTCACATAGCGGCCGACGATGGCGTTGGCGCACCAATAGGTCAGCGCCGCGACCGTCCCCATCGGATTGTATCCCGCATTCTGGGGGAAGGCGTTGGCGCCGGGCGCGAAGACGTTCGGCACGTCCCAGCTTTGCAGATAGCGGTTGAGCGCGCTCGTCGCCGGGTCCGCGCCCATGATCGCGCCGCCGGTGTTGTGCGTCGTCTGATAGGGCACGATATCGTAGGAGCCGCTGCGCTTTTTCACGCTGATCTCGCGGCCGCCCATGGCGCGAGCGATGTCGGCGGCGCGCTCGGTCAGGAAATCGCTCATCCGATGCTCGTTGTCGGTGAAGTCGAAGGTCATGCGCAGCATCGGCCGCCCCAGCCAGTCGGTGTAGGTCGGGTCGAGATCGAGATAATTGCCGCGATGGCTCATCACCGCGCCGTGGGTGACAACGCTGATCGTCTTCAGATAGCTGTCGACGACGGCCCGCTTGAACGCGGCCCCCCATTTGGGTGTCTTGTCCGGCACCGGGTGGGTCTCGATCGGCCGCGCGCCCGTATTGACCACGCCGATATAGCCGCCGCCGATGAAGTCCTTGCCGCGATGGTCGAAGTTGTCGCCGTTATAATCGTCGACGATCATGCCCAGCGCGCCGGCGCCGATGAACGGGTTCAGCAATTTGTCGTCGTAGAACACGTTCACCGACGAGGTGATCTGATAGGAATAATTGCGGCCGACCGTGCCGGTGCCGCTCGCCGGATCGTAAGGCTTGCCGATCCCGGACAGCAGCATCAGCCGCACATTCTCCAGCGGAAAGGCGCTGAGCACGACGATGTTCGCCGGCTGGAACACGGTCGCGCGACTTTCGTCGACATAGGCGACGCCGGTCGCGTGCTTGCGGTCGGGCGTCAGCTCCACCTTCACCACCTCGCAATGCGTGCGCAGCTCGAAATTCGGTCGCGCCATTAGCACGGGCAGGATCGTCGTCTGCGGGCTCGCCTTGGAATCGTTGCCGCACCCGAATTTCTCGCAAAACCCGCAATAGGTGCAGGGCGCGAGTTGAAGGCCGAGCGGGTTGGTATAGGCGCGTGACATGTTCGCCGCCGGGTGGGGGAACGGGTGCAGCCCAAGCCTCCCGGCGGCCTCGGCGAACAGCGTCGGCCCATAGGTCATATCGAGCGGCGGGTTCGGATACTCGCGCGAGCGGGGCCCCTCGAACGGGTTGCCTCCCGGTTGAAGAGCGCCGTTCAGGTTGCCGGCCTTGCCCGAGACGCCGCACAGATATTCGAACCGGTCGAAATACGGCTCCAGCTCGGCATAGCTGACGGGATAATCCTGGATCGTCATGCCGGCCGGCAGCACGCCCGCACCGTAGCGCGCGACATTGTGGCTCTTCGCCGCGAAGTCGGACGGCAGGAAGCGCCAGACCTGCCCGTTCCAATGGATGCCCCCGCCGCCCACGCCGGCACCCGGCAGGAACGAGCCCAATCGCCGCATCGGCAGGGCTCGCTGGTCGCTCTTGTTGCGGAACGTCAGCGTCTCGTGCGCGACATTCTGGAACAGATGGTGCCGCCAATAATAGCGGAGCTCGTCCTGGTCGAAGCTGGTTGCGAAATGGTTGCCGGCGGTCCGCCAGCCGCCGCGCTCCAGCGCCAGCACGTTGAGGCCCGCAGCGGTCAGCGCCTCGCCCATGATCGCGCCGGCCCAGCCAAAGCCGACCAGCACGACGTCGACCGTTGCCGGATCGCGCCGTTCCATCAACGCCGCCATTCCGGGCGCCCCATCAGGCCGACGGGCGGAAGCGGATAGGGTTCGCCATGGCGGGCGACGAACGGACGGTGATCGTAACGCGCACCGGGAAAGCCAATCAGCCGCCAGGCGGCCATGTCGCGGTTCCCGCCATAGATCGGATCGGCGAAATAGCCCTCGATCGTGTTCTGCAGCAGCAGCGTGAAGAAGGCCTTGGCATCGACACCGCCGCCAAGTGGCGCCTCGCCTTCCACCAGCGCCTTCAGGCTCTCGTCCTGCAGGGCGCCGTCGAGCGCTGCGAAGACCTGTCCCCTTGTCGTGCCGGTCCAGCGGTTCACCTCGACGATCGCCGCGCGATACACCTCGGCCGGCGAGCCCATCTGCCAGCCCTGGGTCGGCATTCCCTTCGAAACGGGTGATTCCAGATAGAAATGATCGCCGACGCCATACGGGCCGGCCAACTGGCGATCGATGAAGCGCGGAACGCCTACTTCCAGCGCGCCAGGGCCGAGCGCGTCGTCCGGGATCAGCCGCGCGACCGCGGCCTCGATGAAGGCCGCTTCCGCTGGATCGAAGAATTGGTAGCCTGGCCGGGTGACGATCTGCTGAGGCCGGTCGGCCGTCGACGGCGCCCAGGGCCAGCGGCGCCGGATCAGTTCGGCAAAAGCGCGACCCGGACGCGTAACGAGCGCGACGAGGAACACGGCTCCCCAGCGAAGGACAGATCGACGGCTGGTTTCAGCTCGGGCCAAATTCGCCTCTTATCGAGCGGGATGCACACGCACGCGACCGACAATGGGGCGCCGCCGCAGCGGCGCCCAGGTCAGGCCAGGGGGGCTAGGCCTGAAGCGAGAGCTTGCGGCTCGACCTGAACGCCGTGCCAGCTAACATAAACCCGCTCAGCATCATGGCCCAGCTCGACGGCTCCGGCACGCCGCCGACCAGCAGCGCATTTTCGGGCGCAAAATCGGCGATCTGGTTGTTGGCGCCGAGCGCGACCCGGGGCCAGAGGTTGAAAGCATATCGGGCCGGCGAAAAGCCGGTGCTGGGCAGCATCGCCAAAGGAACGCGTGCGCTGAAGCTGCTGCCGTCGATGGTAATGTTGGCGCCCGGAAGTGGCCCGCCCGCAGCCCCCGTCACAATACCCGTTCCATTCTTTTGCACGACCACGACCTGGTCGAACCGGACGTTCGGCTCGCCGATATCGGCGAAAGGCGCGTTTGCCCCCGCGCCGGTATCGACACCGATTACATAGAGGCCGGGATTGGCGGGATTGATCGTCCCCGCCAACGTCCCGCCAAGCAGGAATTGCGACGCGGTGCTGTCGAACTTCGCCGAGAAGCTGAGCACGTCGAGATCCGCGTCGTGCGGTCCGATATAGCTGGGCAGGAAATCGCCCAAGGGGTCCGCCACGGTCGCGGCCACGGCCGGACTACACGCCAACGCAACAGGCACGAGTGCGACGAACGCGAGATGGTTTCGCATATGCGTGCTCCTCTCATGTCCCCGCTCCTGGTTCCACGCCGCCTGTCTGACGCCGGCGGTCGATCTCTTGCGGCCAAGCCCAATCGTATTTGGATGCACAGATACAAGCGGCGCTTGCGAAACGACATTGGCCATCGGCTTTGATGCCTCATGTAGCGAATTGGTTCCCGGAGTTCTTTGACCGAGAGAACCGCCGCGCCTTGCAGAACACGTAGGCAGCGACAACATCGATCATTGCCACGAAAATGACGGTCCAGCGCCTCGATCTGGCGCGTCAGATCCCTGGTCATCGCGACGATTTCGGTTGTCACCACCGACCGCGCCACCATTCGCAATCTCCGGGGAGTCATAACTAACTGCGATGACCTTTTCGAATTACGCGATACCATTCGATTAATTCTAGGGCGAACCTCCGCACTCGGTTAGGCCAATAAGCGAGCGGCACGAAGTTGCCGGGGACAGAGGGGAGGTCGGAGATGTCGAACTGGCGTGCGGGGACTGCGTCGAGACGAGCGAGCGCTTCAATATTTGCGCTCGCGTTTTCGAGCGTAGCAATGGCGCAGACCACAGCCGGTACCACGGCGGCCGATGCGCAGGCGCCCGGACCAACTGCATCGCAGGGCGCAGAAGCGACCGGGGGAGGCCAAGACATCATTGTCACAGGAACGCGGCGCAACGACCTGACGGCCGCCAACTCTCCGACGCCGATCGACATCATCAGTTCGCAGCAACTGCTCAGCCAGGGTTCGTCCGATGTGAATGACATCCTGCGGCAGGAGGTTCCGGCCCTCAACGTCCAGCGCTTCACGAGCAATGACGGCTCGGTCTTCACGCGCCCCTATAGTTTGCGCGGCCTGCCACCCGACCAGACCCTGGTGCTGATCAACGGCAAGCGCTTTCATCGCGGCGCAACCGTTCAGCTGTCCAACATTCCGTATATTCGCGGGTCTCAAGGCCCCGACTTAGCCACCATTCCGTCGATCGCGATCGGCCAGCTTGAGGTCCTGCGCGACGGCGCATCGGCGAACTACGGCTCCGATGCCATTGCCGGCGTGCTCAACTTCCGCCTGCGAACGGATCGCGACGGCGCGACAGTCATCGCGCGCTACGGCCAATACTATAAGGGCGACGGCGAAGACTATCTTCTCCAGGGCAATGTCGGCTTGCCGTTCACGGCCGACGGCTTCGTCAACATCAGCGGCGAGTATTCGAACTCCGGTATCACTTCGCGGCAGAACCAGCGGCCCGATGCCCAGGCACTCATCGACCAGGGCGTACCCGGTGTTCCGGTCCCGGCCCAGCGGACCGGCAATCCCAAGACCGAAGCGGCGCGGCTGTTCGTCAATTCGGGCATCGACCTCAGCGATACAATGAGCTTTTACGCGTTCGGCAACTATAGCTGGAGTCAAGGCACGACGGCGTTTTTCTACCGCAACCCGGTAACAAACCCGCTGTTCGCGAGCGTTCCGCTGACCCAAACGCCGGGCGGGCCGCGATTCACGTTCAGGTCGCTGTTCCCGGGCGGCTTCTCGCCCGACTTCCATGCGACGATCCGGGACGCATCGCTGGTTGGCGGACTGCGCGGCAATCTGGTTGGCGATCTCACCTATGACCTGAGCAGTTCCTATGGTCGCAACGACGTTACCTACCGGATCACGAACACCGTCAATCCATCGCTCGGGCCGCTCTCGCCGACGAAATTTCGCGCGGGCGAACTCGAGCAGCGCGAGCTCAATTTCAATCTTGATCTGACTTATCCGCTGGAAGTCGGCCTTCCCAAGCCGCTCAATCTGGCCGGAGGCCTCGAATATCGGCGCGAAACATGGGAAGTCACGCCAGGCCAACTCGAATCTTATCAGGTCGGTCCCTTTGCCTCGGTGCTGGATCCCGACACGCCTAGTCCGACAGATCGCATCGGCTTGCCGGCCGGCTCCAGCGGCTTTCCTGGCCTCGGGCCGCTCCAGGCGGGCACGTTTTCGCGCCACAACTGGGCAGCCTACACGGCCCTTGAGGGCGATCTTACTACGTGGCTGAGCGGCGGAATCGCCGGACGCTATGAGAATTTCTCGGATTTCGGCTCGACCTTCACCTGGAAGGTCAACGGACGCGTCGAGTTCTCGGACGCGATTGCCGTGCGCGGATCGGTCAATACCGGCTTCCGGGCGCCCACGCCGGGCCAGTCGAACGTCTCTTCGACATTCGCGAACATTGACGCGATTACAGGGCAGCCTTTCATCACCGGCATTGTATCGCCGAGCAATCCGGTCGCGGTGCTGTTCGGCGCCAAGCCGCTCCGGCCCGAGAAATCCTTCAACATCGCCGCCGGCATTGTGCTTACGCCGACGCGGCGCCTGACGTTCACGCTCGACTATTTCAATATCAAGATTGACAACCGCATCGGCCTGTCCGGCGGTTTCACGTTGACCCAGGCCCAGAAAAACCAGCTCATCGCCGCAGGCATTCCGGGCGGGGGCGACTTCCAGACTATCCAGTTCTTCGGCAATGCATTCGATAGCCGCACACAGGGTGTCGATGCGGTGCTCTCCTATCATTTCCCCATGTTCGGCGGGGATGCGACCTTCGGCGCAAACGTCAACTACACGAAGAACAAGGTCGTGCGCGCCGGTCCTCTCATAGCCGGCGACAGAGAGCGCTTGCTGGAGCTGGAGAACTTCGTCCCTGACTGGAAGGGCAATCTGTCCTTCAATTACCAGGGCGACCATATCGGGTTCACTACGACGGCAAGCTATTACGGAAAGTGGACCGACTACGGCCCCAATCTCGCCAACGATCAGACCGGCGGTGCGGAAGTCCTCGTCGATGCCGAGCTGTCATATCGCTTCAATCCCACTTTCACGCTGGCGGTCGGCGGGAGCAATATCTTCAACAATTATCCCGATCGGGAGATGCGTCCATCGCAGCTGATCAACGGCTTCAAATATCTCCGCTTCTCGCCAATCGGCTTCAATGGCGGGTTCTGGTACGTGCGGGGCACTGCAAAGTTCTAGTCGTGCGGGCTCCAGCTTTGCACATGTCGTCGGCCGGACTGCGCTGGCACCCGGCGCACAGGAATGGGCGAGGATCGATGGCCACGAGCGAGCGGTCCGCCCGATCCAGGCGATCTTCGCACAGTTGTCATCAGGCTGCGGGACTATTCGGATCGGCCCGCAGCCGACGGCTCGCCGAAGGCGCCTTCTGCAATCATCTGGTCGCGGATCTCGGTCATCAGCTCGACGAAGCGGGCGGCTGCCTGCGACATCGGACGGAGCAAGGGCGTATGCAGCATATATTCGAACTCGATCCGGGGCCTGAACGGCTTGAGGATGAGGCCTTGGCCCACGAAATCGACGGCCGTTGCGGGATTCACGATCGAGCAGCCCAGGCCCTGCATCACCAGGCTGCAGATCGTCATCGCATATTGCGTCTCGACGGCCAGTTCGCGTTCAACACCGGCGTCCTCGAAGATGCGATCGATGCGCTGGCGCGTGGGTTCGCCCAGCATCAGCGAGATGAACGGTTCGCCGGCAAGGTCGGCGGGTTCGATGACAGCCTTCTCTGCCAATCGGTGGCCCGGCGGCAGCACGCAGGCTCCGGTCGAGCGCAGAAAGCTTGTCGAAGACACGCCCGCAATCTCATGTGCCCGAGTTGCCAGCCCGACGTCGAATTGCTGATTTGCCACCCAGGTCCGGACGGTCGCCGAGCTGTGGGTATAGAGTTTGATCGAAACGCCTGGATGTTGCGCGCGATATTCCCGGATCACGCGCGGCAGGAAACTGTAGGCAAGGGCGGGCAGCGACGCGATCTGCACCTGCCCTGTCCCCAGATTGCTGATGTCGCGCGCGAGGCGCTTCAGCGCGTTCACGCCAATGAAGCTGCGCTCGACCTCGTGGAAGAAATAGCCCGCCTCGGGCGTCGGGGTCAGATGGCTTCCCTTCGAGCGGACGAAGAGCCTGAAGCCGATCGCGTGCTCGAGATCGGCAATCAGCTTGCTGACCGCCGGCTGCGACAAATGCATCGCCTGCGCCGCATGCGTGATCGAGCCCGACTTCATCACGGCCGAAAAGGCTTCAAGCTGACGCAGGTTCATCCAAGGGCCTCTTCGGTCATGAGGGCACGTTATAGCCCGGCACCAATGGGAGGAGGCAAGGAATGACTTCCTGCCGCTCTCCCACCCCTACTCCGCGCGTCGAGCGGCACCTCAGGACGACAAATCCATGGCCGGGCGCGCCATTTTCCAAGGAATGTTTTCAATGAATGATGTGACCGCCCGTCGCGGCGTTGATGGCGGACGATCATCGCCGGCGTCCCGAACGACGCAGCTCGTGCATGCGCGTTCGCGCTCTGCCATCGAGGCAGGCCTGCTCAACCCGCCGGTGCATCGGGCCTCGACCATCCTCTACGATACGGTCGAGGATTACATCGGCCGCCATTCCCGCCTCTATGACGGTGTCATCTACGGCCTTTATGGGACCGAAACCGCCTTTGCGCTCGCAGCCGCCATCGCGGAGCTGGAGCGCGGTCATCAGACGGTCATCACGTCATCGGGTACGGCGGCGATCTCGCTGAGCTTGTCGGCCTTTCTCAAAGCCGGCGACCATCTCCTCGTGATCGACACCGCCTATCGCTCGACCCGCCGCTTCTGCGAGGAAGTGCTTGCAAGCTATGGTGTCGATGTCACCTACTTCCCCCCTGACATAGGCGGTGCGATCGACGCGCTGATCCGGCCAAACACGCGAATGGCGTTTCTGGAAACACCGGGGTCTCTGACCTTCGAGCTGGCCGATATCGGCGCGATCACGGCGGTGACGCGCGCGCGCGGAATCGTCACCGCGCTCGACAACACCTGGGCGACGCCGCTGCTGTTTCGCCCGATCGAGCACGGCGTCGACATCTCGATCGCGGCCGCCACCAAATATCTCTCCGGCCACTCGGACGTAATGCTCGGGGCGATGACGGCCGCCACCGAAGAGATCTATAAGCGGCTGAAGGATACGGCCGCCCGCTGGGGAAACTCGGCGAGCCCGGACGACTGCTACCTCGTTCACAGAGGCCTGCGCACCCTGGATGTCAGGCTTGAGCGCCATCAGCGGAGCGCCCTCGAACTGATCGGCTGGTTCGAAAAACAGCCGGAGGTCCGCAGGCTGCTCTACCCCGCGCTGCCGTCGGATCCAGGCCATGACATCTGGAAGCGCGATTTCAACGGCGCCTCGGGCCTGTTCGGCGTTTCGCTCGAGCCGATGTCGGCAAGCGAACGTGCTGCCTTCTTCAATGGCCTGGAGCTGTTCAAGATGGGCGCGAGCTGGGGCGGTTTCGAAAGCCTGATGGTCCCGGCCTGGCCGCCGCCGGTCCGCAGCTGCTCACCCGTAGACGAAGGAGACCTGATCCGCGTCCATGCCGGGCTCGAGTCCGTGGGCGACCTGATCGGCGACCTCGAAGCGGCATTCGAACGCCTGCGGGCGCACCTCAACGCGGCCAAGGCATGATGAAGGGGCCTGTGAGCAACTCGAAGCAGCGGGAACCGGGCAGACCTCGGCCTGTCAGCCCTACCGACGCGGGGAGCGCGTTCGAACAGGGGAGAAGCGACTCTGTGTGGGGCGGATCCGCGGGCCATGCGCTCAATCCCGAGCTTTCCGGTTTCTCGTGCATCCGCTGCGGGACCGAACTGCCTGTCGGCGATTATTTCGAAGGCTGCCCAGCCTGCCTCAGCCGCGACGAGCCGTCGACGGTCAGATCGCGATTTTGCGCATGGCCGAAGGCGCTCAGCGACGACGGCAGGCACGGCATGCGGCGATACTCCGCCTGGATGCCGTACACGTCATGGGTTTCGCTCGGTGAAGGCGGGACGCCGTGCGTCAGCTTGCCCGCTTTGGCGGGCGAGGTCTCGACAAAGGCACTCTACATCAAGAACGAGGGGCAGAATCCGAGCGGTTCGCACAAGGACAGAGCGAGTTGCCTTGTCGTCACCCGCGCGCTTGAGGTGGGCGCGACCAAGATCGTCGCCGCTTCCAGCGGCAATGGCGGTGCGTCCCTCGCGCTCTATGCGGCAGCCGCCGGTATGCAGTGCACCATCGTTGCAACACCGAGTCTGTCGCCAATCTATCGCCGCGCGATCACGATGACGGGGGCGGAGCTCCTCTACGCACCCGAAAGCCTTGAGCGGTGGCGATTGCTTGCGCGGATGGTGAAGGACGACGGCTGGTTTCCCGCCACCAACTATCTGAACCCGCCGGTCGGCAGCAATCCGTTCGGACTGGACGGGTTGAAGACGATCGCCTTCGAGCTGCTCGAGGACCTCGGGCCGGAGCTGGCCGATGCCATTCTGGTGCCGACCTCGCGCGGCGATCTGATCTGGGGCCTCTACGAGGGCTTCAGCGAGCTCAAGGCCATCGGCCTGATCAAGGCGATACCGCGGCTGTTTGCGGTCGAGCCCTATCCCAGGATCGCGGAAGTACTTGGCGGCCGAGCCTATACGGGCTCATTCCCCGGCGCGACGGCGCTCACGTCGATCGGCGGCTCAACTGTCACGTATCAGGCCGTGGAGGCTATCCGCGGATCGGGCGGCGGCGCAGTGGTCGTCGATGACGCGGCTGTCGCCCGCGATCGGATCCGTCTCGCGCGCCATGGATGTTACGCGGAGCTGTCGTCCGCGGCGAGCCTCACCGGCCTCGAGTTGCTCCTGAAAGACGGCACGATTACACACGACGCCTCCGTCGTCCTGATCGCGACCTCGAACGGCTACAAGGAAGTTGGTCCAGCGGAGCTCGGCCAATGAAACAGCCGGCACCGTCCGACTCCCTGCTCAGGCGCGAGATCGGCAGGATCGGCGTTGCGACGATCGCGATGAATGGAGTTATCGGCTCCGGAATCTTCGCCCTGCCGGCAGTGGCGATCGCGCAGGCCGGCTATTTCAGCCCATGGGTGTTCGTGCTTTGCGGGCTGCTGATCCTGTCCGTCGCTCTCACCCTGGCACGCGCGGCCAGCTTCTTCGACATCACCGGCGGTCCAATCGTCTACACGACCCAGGCGTTCGGACGCTATGTCGGCTTCCAGACCGGCCTGCTCATCTATGTGAGCCGCGTCGCGGCGATTGCGGCGAGCGCCAATCTCATCGTCAGCTACGCCGCCGCGATCTGGCCCCCCTTGGCCGCGGGGCCACCGCGGATAGTTGCGATCATCGGCTATGTTTCGCTCGCGACCTTTCTGAACGCGGCCGGCGTGCGCGCCGGCATGGCGGGTTTGTACGTCATCAGTGTGCTGAAGCTGGTCCCGCTCATACTGCTGATCCTGGTCGGCCTTCCCTCGATCGAATGGGGCTTGGTCGCAGGCGCCGACGTGCTTGAACCAAGCACGCTCGGCCGGACGATGCTCGTCCTCATGTATGCGTTCATCGGGTTCGAGTTCAGCCTCATCGCCGCCGGCGAAACCCGGAACGCGCGATCGGAGATTCCGAAGGCGCTTGTGAGCACAGTACTCGCGATCGCTCTTTGCTATACCCTCATTCAGCTGGTCGCCGTTTCGGTCGGCCCCGATCTCGGGCACAGCGAAACGCCGCTCGTGGAGCTCGCACGGCGGCTCATGGGGCCGGTGGGCGCGCTCGCGCTTGGGCTCGGCGTCGTCTTTTCGATCGGGGGCGGAAGCCTGACGTCGTTGTTGACAGCGCCGCGCCTCACCTTCGCTCTTTCACGAGACGGCAGCCTGCCGGCCTGGTTCGGTGCGGTTGGCGCGAAAAGCGGCGCGCCCGTCAACTCGATCCTGTTCTGCGGCGCCTTCAGCATCGCCATGGCGGTTGGCCAGCACTTCGTGTGGCTCGCGACGCTCAGCACCTTTGTTCGCTTGCTGACCTACGCGCTCTGCATCGCGGCCCTTCCCATTATCGAGCGGACAGTTGCCGCCGAGAAGGATCAGTTCAGGCTGCCGGGCGGGTTGGCCATTCCAGCCATCGGCTTCCTGCTCACGATCTGGCTGATGGCCCACTCGACAGCCGACAATTTCCTGATCGCCGGGACGATCGTTGCGGTCGGCAGCGCGGTGTTCTGGTTCTGCACGCGTCGGGCAACACCTGCGGAAGCGCGTCCGTAGCCGGAAGAATTGCCTGAATGCGAGCGGGCTGCCGGCGCATCGAAACCCGAGCTCAAGCAACGTCATGCCCGACGATCGGCTCCGCAGCCGCTCTTTTCGCCGTCGGTATCGCTAGTGGTATCCGGTTCAAGCGGCACTGGCTGCGCTTGCCTGGGCCTCTGCCACCACACGCTCAAGATACAGCTCGGCGAGCGCGAAATGGACCGCCACGACCCTTGAGTCCGTCGCTTGCTGGGCTCTCTCAAGCTCCTGTTCGGCCCGGGCCTGGTAATATTCGGCGTTGGTCGCTGGCATGGCTCCGCCTCACCGATCGCACGCCCCAATAGGCGTTACGCACAAGCAGCGCGCTTCCCCTTGCCGGCACATCCTAGGCGCTACCCGCCGGGCACCTCGGAAACCATCCAGCCAGCGCGCCAACGTCACGGATGTCTAGCCCTGCAGTCTGTCGTGGATGGCGACAAGAACGCGTCCCAGTGCTTCGCCGCCCAGGACTGAGGAAATGAGATAGAAATCGGCCAGGAGCGGCCGTGCGGTGGTGAAGAACAGAACTGCCGCGATCGCGACGCCCGCCAAGCTTGCCCCGAACCGAAGAAGCTCGCGCATGCTCGGATACGCCGGCGGCAAAGCCAATCTCCCCTGTTGTCACGTCCCATCACGGCGCGGCGCCTCGCCCGGTTGGGAAGGCCCCCGTCCGGCTGACGAGCTTCAAAGCACGAAGCGATCCCAGCCGGCATAATGTTCTTCGCTGCGCCGCCCGCGCGGGAAGCTCAGCGCAATCAAGGCGACCCCAAGCACGATCCCTGCCGCTGCCGCCACGGTCCCGGCGCCGTCCAGCAGGAACGGAGCCATGACCAACCACGCGCCGAAAGCCATGTTCACGAACCGCAAGGCGCGGGCGACTTCGGCAGTGGTGATGATCGCGACGGTGATGGTGAGCGCACCCATCAGATGGTCGCTGTCGGCCATGGCGCCTTCGGTCCCGAACACCAGCCGGGTGAGCATCAGGAAAGCACCGATTGCGATGCTCGCCGCCAAGGTCCAGGGGAGCGTCACGCCGCGTTTGGCCTCGGACCAGGCCGTCGAGGACGCAGTGAGCGCGTCTGCTGCGTACTCCTCGCCGCGGTCGACCGCGTCGCCTTTGAAGAAGGTCCGGATCAACGGCTTGCCGCGGCACCAGGACCAGTAGAGGAACTGACCCATCGCGATTACCTCATCCAGAGCGAACGGGATCATCAGCAGCATCGCCAGGCCGGCAATCAGCGCCGGCGTGCTCCAGGTGCCGATCACGATCGGCTGGATGATGATGAAGTAGATGCTGATGACGCCCAGCGGAATCACGAGAATGCCGAAGAAGGTCACCATCCACGGCATCGTGCGCCAGCGGTCGCGCGTGCCCATCACGGCCATCAGGATTTCGATCATGTAGCTGACCGCGCCCAGTCCCGCGTCGGGGATCGGCCAGGCCTTCGACACGCTCGACGTGATGATCTCGGCCGTGCCGTTGCGGGGGTCCGCCGCCGACCCGGCAAAGAACGGTTCCCAGACATTGTCGATATGGCCGAACTGGTAGGCGGTGAGATGGCGCGAGATCAGCAGTCCGACCACGCCCATGATCACGATCGGCAGGCGCTGCGCCGCCGTCGACGGGCAATAGGTCCATCCCGGCGGGATCACCTTCGGGTCCATCATTCCAGCCATGCTCATGCCCGGCATCATTGGCACCAGCACCGAGAAGGCGATTACCAGCGCGCCGACCAGCATGTCGTTCGAATAGACAGTCGCGGTCGGGGCCCAGAAGATCAGCGGCGCGAACAGCAGCCAGAGTCCGGCAAAGCAAGCGGCCCATTGCCCGAACCATGCGGTTCGCTTCGACAGCGACAGCGCGCCGAACAGGACGATCAGCAGCCCGGTCACGACGTCGCTCCAGGCAAGCGCGAGGCTGCGCCACTCGATCGGCGGCAAGCCCCGCTCGACCGTGACCGCCACCACGCGGTGGGCGACCGAGCTTGGGTCGGCGACGCCGAAGACGAGCGGACTCGAGGCAAGCCAGAGGCCCAAACCCATGTTCGCGAAATGGGCCCAGCGGGTGCGCGCCTCGTCCCGCTCCATCATCGCCATGTGGTCGTCATGACCGGAGCCGTGGCCGCCCATGTCGTGTTCGTGATGCGCGGCGGACGCTTCGTCGCCACCGCGCGATGTGCCGTCGTCGAGGCGATGCGCGGGCGTGTGGCCATACCAGGCGACCAGCGCCGGATTGAGTTTGTTCGTCTTGTACCAGCTGGTCGGGTCAGCCTTCAGCGCCTCGACGATCCTTGGCAGCGTCTCGCGCAGCGAATGCTTCGGCTGCCAGCCGAGCAGGTCGTGGGCGCGGTGGATATCGAGAATATAGTGCGCGTCGCTCTGCTCGACCATCCACGGCTTGATGAAGGGCTTGTCTTCGAGCGCCTCGTTCTGGAGCCACACGCCGGCAGCCGCCAGCGGCTTCGGGATACGAAGCGTCGTCCAGTCCTCGCCGTGGAGCGTGCGGCCGATGATGTCCTGGGTCTCGGCATAGCCCAGCGCGTCTGGCTCGCCCACCAGCAGCGGCAGGACCGGCGGCAAGCGCTTGCGGCGATCGACCAGCCGTTCGACGGCGTCGGTCAGATCGTCGAGATGGATCGAGGACTGAGCCGCACAGAGCATGCCAGGATAGAAATGGGCGGTCGTCCGGTGCTCATAGATGCGCGAGATCTGTTCGGCGAGAAACGCCGAGTGCCCCATATCGTCGTAGACGCCGGCGATCCGCAGGAATACGACCGGGATCTTGCCATGGCGGCTGGCGAGCAGGGCTTCGGTCTCGGCCTTCGATTCCGGATAGGCCCAGAGCGGATCGATCGGCGAGTCTTCGTTGATGCGCTGGTCCGGCCGCTCGGTCGGCCGGTGCACCAGCATCGTGCTTGCATAGACGAACTGCTCGACCTCGAAGTCCTGCAGCGCGTCGATAAGACGGCGCGTACCCTCGACGGTGATCTTCTGGTAGAGCGGGTTGGGCTTGCCCGAAACGTCGTAATAGGCCGCCAGATGAATGACCGAGGCGATCCGCGAGCCGAAACGGGCGCGAACGTCGGCCAGTGCCTTGTCGACATCTTCATCGGACCCGAGATCGAAATCGACCGCGACGGCCGGCGCCGGCGGATCGGGAGGCCCTGCCCGATCGAGCCCGACGACAGTATAGGTCTTTCCGAGCTTTCGAACGACGGCGGACCCTATGAACCCGCTCGCTCCGGTCACCAGGACGAGCGGGCGCTGGCTGCCCTTTTCTTCATTGTGCTGTTCGATCTCGTCCGGCATGCGATCCCCGATCCTGGGCCACGTGGCGGTGCAATGCGCCGAGCCAAGGCCCTCCTGAACGCGTGAGGCGGTCAGGCGGTCCTGTCCTGCAAATGGAAATACGCGCCTGGCTCGCTGCCCCCTCAAAACATCAGGATACTCGGCAAGATCGCGCGAGCGGCCATCGACCAGCCGACCGAGAGCTTTTTCGCATGACCCGACGGCATCCCGCTGGCCATGACGTTCACCGACCCGCATTGCGACCGCCGTGCCTTGACGCTTCGCGGTGCCGAAGACGGCGGCCTATCGCTTATTGGCCCGGTCGCTTGGCCTCGCGCGCCGCAGTGATCGTCCTCAGGAACTGCGCTTTGCTCAGGCCGCCTCTGACAAGGATCGGCCCGATCAGATAGGCCGGCGTTCCTTCAAGTCCGAGCGAAAAGGCATGCATGCGGTTGCGGGCGAGCTCCGCATCGATGTCCGCTCGATGCGTTACAAGGTCGCGTTCGAGCTGGCGCCAGTCGCCGCCCGCGCGCTCGATCGTCTCACGCAGCATGGCTTCATCCGGCCGCTTGCCGGTCATCAACGCGTGGTGAACGGCGGGATAGATGGTCTGATATGCCGAGGCCAGGGCGACTCGTGCCGCCCGTTCCGACCGCGGACCGAAGATCGGCCATTCCTTGTAGACGATCCTGACCTTCCCATCCCTTGCTACCGCTTCCTGCATCGCACCTTCGGATGCACGGCAGGCGGGACACTGATAATCGGTGAACACGATCAATGACACGTCCGCGCGGGGATTGACTGTCGCCGGCGAGTTGCGATCGTCCTGAATCTTCCTGACGGTCGGCAGGTCTCCCACATTTTGCCCGACCGGTTGCCCGGAGCGAAGCGCCAGCCCGAACAACGCCGCGCCAGCCACGATCAACGCCAGCTGCTTCATTTCTCTTCGGGTGAGCGGGATTTTGGGCAAGGCTGTGCTCTGGCCGTTCTCAGCTATCTCGAAACGCGGTGCTGCGCGGCAATCGGTTTAGGGGTTTTCGCCGCCAAGAGACAACCAGCCCCGGCGGCCACTCTCCCGCCCGGAATGGCTGCGGCACCAACTCCAAGCAGCCCTTGGCCTAACCCGAATCCGGGCCGTATAGACAGGTCATGAACGCGCCTGAAGACGCCGCAGCTTGCCAGAGATCCAGAAGCAAATCGGCGCTTGAGGGCCGGGATCAGCGAGCGGATGAACCGCCGCGCTATGCCGCGATCAAGCAATTCCTGATTGGCGCCGTCCGGGACGGCACGCTCAAGCCCGGTGACCGCGTGCCGTCCGAATCCGAGCTGGTCACGCAATTCGGCGTCTCGCGCATGACCGCCAATCGCGCGCTGCGCGAACTTCAGAGCGCGGGGGTGCTGGACAGGCGCGCAGGCAGCGGCTCGTTCATCGCCGAGCCCAGGCCGATCGGCCACATGATCGAAATCCGCAACATCGCCGAGGAAATCCGCGCCCGCGGTCATGAATATCGTGCAACGGTGCTGCAGAACGATGAGGAGAAGGCGACCGTCGAAACGGCGCCGCTGCTCGAAGTGCCCATCGGCACGCGCCTGTTCCATTCGGTCATCGTGCATCATGAGGCCGACCTCCCCATTCAGCTCGAGGAGCGCCTGGTGCTCGCATCGGCGGCGCCGGACTATGGCGACATGGATTTCACCCGGATCACGCCCAATCAGTATCTGACGCAGATCGCGCCCCTCGAACGCGTCGAACATCGCGTCCGCGCGGCGATGGCCGATGAGCGAACGCGCAGCGCGCTCGATCTCGCTGGCGACGAGCCCGTCCTCGTCATGACGCGCCGGACCTGGAGCCGCGGCCGGCTCGTCTCCCACGCCTGGCTGACGCATCCCGGCAGCCGGTTCGAGCTTTCGGCAAGCTTCGCGTTCGCGAGCCCGTAGCCGGCGGCTGTCCGTTAGACGGATTGTTGCCGCACTGGCTGGCTCGGCTTTGGCCGCGTGATCCAGCGGAAATCGCCACGCCGGAAGCTCTTGAACAGCAGGTAGAAGCCGGTGCCCGACAGCCACAGCACCCCGAACGCGACAAAGATGATCAGCGGGTGGTTGAAGCTGGTGCGGTTCAGATAATCCATGTTGTGGAGCATCCAGAAGAAATCCCATGTCCGCCAGCTGTCGCCACGCATGACCAGGAACCGCCCGGTTTCGGCCGAGACATAGGCGCTGCTGTTTGCGGCGTCGGCGAAGTCCACCCGCCACATCGCCCCTGCGTGCTCGCGCGCCTCGAGATTGGGTTCGGCAAGGAACGCGACGGCTCGAACCGACGAATGATTGGCGGCTGCGGCGACAGCTCGTGCGATGCGAGCGTCGACCGCGACCGGCGCCCCTGTACCAGCATCAACGAGACGGACACCATTGGTCGTGCTGAGTTCATAAACCGGCCGGCCGGCGAGGTTTCGCAACGTCAGGCCAGCTACCGCGTCTCTCCTCGCCACGACCGCAGGCGGCACCCATTCCGTTTCGCCGGACAACGGAAAGTTCTGGGCGGCGGGCATTGCGTGCCCGCCGACTGCCTCCATGTCGAGCAGGGCCATCATCGAACCGCTCAGCGTCCACAGGACGAACTGAAGGCCCAGGATCAGGCCGACCCATTTGTGGATGCGGCGGAACAGAAGCGGCGAAATGCGGAGGCGCCTCATGCCGCGGCCCTCTTCTTCTTGCGCTTGGGAAACGACCACAAAAGCAGCCAGGCGCCGCTGAAGGCCATCGCAAATGCGCTCCAGGTTGCGACCCGAAGGAGCGGATTGTTGACGTCGGTCCGGCCCTGATAATCCATGATGTGGAGCATCCAGGCGAAGTCGAAGATGCGCCAGAGATTGTGGCGCCTCGAAATCAACTCGCCGGTCGCAGGCGACAGGTAAAGCGTCGGGCGGTTCCAACCCTCGAACTCGACCTGCCAGTAAGGCGGCTTGCGCGACTGCATCTCCAGCGGCGCTTCGATCAGAAGACGAGCGGATACGATGTTGCCGGAGCCGGTATAGATACGTCGCGCGAGCGCGCGGATATCGGCTTCCGTCGGCGGCGGCAGCCGCTTGCCTGTCCGTCCATCATAGAGCAGCAGCGCTCCGTTGGCTTTTTCCACCCGCCAGACGGGCTGGTCGAAAAGACGCTGCAGCCGCACTTCCGTCGCGCCCGGCGCGGCCGCCACGATCGCCGATGGCGGCGCCAGCGTGGTCAATTCGTAAGGCTGCGCCGCGGGCGCGCGGACAAGATGGTCGCCATGGATGGTGTCGATATGGACGACGACCATATAGAAGCCGGTCAGCGTCCAGAGCACGACCTGGATCCCGACGAACAGCGCGATCCATTTGTGCGTCCGCCGGATGACCAGAGGCCAGCGAATCTTCGCCAAGCGCTGCTTCCTTTCTCTAAAAGGCCGTGCGGAAGCCGACATAATAGCGCCGGCGCAGCAGATCATAGGTCATCGTGTCGGTGTTCGCATCGGTGAAGCTCTGGATATAGGGCGCCTTGCGATCAAAGATGTTGTCGACCCCGATCTGGAAGCGCGTCTTCGCGTCGACTTCAAATGCGATTTGAAGGTTGTGGTAGAAGACGTTGGGCGTCCGGTACCCGATGTCGCCGGGCGCGGCGTTGAAGTCGGTGGCCTTGCTGATCCACTGCGTCGACCAGGTCGCAATGACGCGGTCCTTCTGCGCGGTCACCACGCCGTAGCCGCGCCACTTAGGATAGCCGCCATTGCCGCCGCCGATAAAGCCATCGAAATCGATCGGCGTCCCGCCGGCGAATGGGAACACCACATATTTGTTGAGGTAGGTGGCATTGAGGTCGAGCGAGAGGGCGACGTCGCCGATCGTCCGGCTGTAGACAAGCCCCAGGTCGAGTCCGCTCATCTTCTCACGACCCGTGTTGATCGGCTGCGCCGAGAGGAACGTGACTTCGCCGGTCAGCGGGCTCCGCGTAAAGTCGTCGCAAAAGGGATGCGACAGGTTGTCGCTCGCATAGCAAACGGCGAGCTTGGTGGAGCCGGGGATCGCGCGGATCGCGTCCTTGATATCGATATCGAACCAGTCCGCGGTCAGGGACAAGCCGGGGACGATGCCCTTCGGCTGGATCACCGTGCCGACCGTCCAGGTCGTCGAACTTTCGGGCTTCAGATTCTGATTGCCGCCGATCGTCGTCAGGATCGTGGTGCCAAGCTGGACGTAGTTGGCGGGCACGCCCGACGCTTGGCAGTTTGCGATCAGCGTTGCGTTGCCGCTCTGGGCGTAGCGGCTGCATGGATCGGTCGTGGTCAGATTCCCTTCGGACACGCCGCCGAATAATTCGGGGACGTCGGGAATACGGAACCCCGTGCCGTATGTGCCGCGCAAGCGGATGTCGTCGTTGATCATCCAGTCGACGCTTGCCTTGTAGTTCCAGTCGCTCCCGAACAGGTCGTAGTTGGAATAGCGCACTGCGCCGTCGACCGTCAGCGCCTTAAAGAAGGGCATGTCTGCGAGGACCGGCACCGAGAGCTCGAGATAGGCTTCCTTTGCGGTGCTCGATCCCGAGATCGGGTCCTGCTGGTTCGTGTTGGCGATACCGAGAACGGTGAGCGGATCGGGATCGCGCCATCCTTTCTCCTTGCGATATACTGCGCCTGCGGCGAACGACACATGCCCGGCGGGCAGCTCGAACAGGTTGCCATTCAGATCGGCCGTAACGGTCGCCAGCTCGTTGCCGCCATGATCGCGCGACGTGAACAGGATATAATCAAGCACCTGCGGCGTCAGATCGCCGAATCCGAGATAGTCGGCGCACGGGATAGCGGCGCCGGCACTAAAGCTGCACTTGGTCGTGTCCAGCGTGTTCGTGACACGCTCGAGATTGGCGATGTTGGTCGAGCCATCGATTGCGGTGTTCCGGCCGTAGCTGCCGGCGATCTCCCAGGCCCAGTCATTGGCGAACTTGCCCCGCAGGCCAAGCGTTCCCTGCCAGGTGTTGGTTTCCTGGAAGAACTGGCGCGGACCGGGCTCGGCCAGACGGCGCTGGATAAGAACAATGTTCTGGCCCGTCGGGTTGGTGGGGTTGCTCGCCGGGATGGCCAGGTTGCGCAGCGTTCCCGGCGTCGCGATCTGATTCGACTTGCGATAAGTGTAGAGGAACTCGCCAAACGCCTTGATGCCGTCGGTGACATCGTAGTCGGCGAAGAAGGCCGTGCTGAGGCGCTCGACCGGACTGACCGCGTTCAGGAACGGTTGGAGTTGAAATTGTGCTTGGCGGGGCTGTAGGGCTCGAAGAAGTTTCCGTTGCCGCCGGGCACCTGGTTGAAGTTGATCTGCTGGCCGTTGGGCAGCACCGCGCGGCCGCCGATCGTCGAAGCGCTGTTCACGCAGGCCAATTGGCCCGGCGTCGTTTCGGCGAGCGAACACGGCGCCCGGCTGGCCATGTTGACGGGATCGGTCTTCTGATAGGTCGCGGCCGCCATGAAGCCGCCGCGGTCATTGCGGATGCCCCAGATAAGGTCCGTGGTGAAATCGCCGCCATCGCCGCGCTCCGTAATGCCGTAGCGCGTGCTCACACCCAGGCCCTCGTATTCCGTCCTGGTGATCAGATTGACCACGCCCGCCATCGCGTCGGCACCGTAGATCGCGGAGGCGCCGTCCTTGAGCACGTCGGTTCGTGCGAGCGCGACAACCGGAATCATGTTGAGGTCCGGCGACGAGTTGGCGCCTGTGCCGCCGGCCACCAGCCGGCGCCCGTTCAGCAAGACCAGGGTCCGCTTGATGCCGAGGCCACGCAGGTTGACCTGTGCCGTGCCATAGCCGTTGTTGGTCCAATAGGCCGAGGTCTGGTTGCCCGCGAATCCCGCATTGGCCGGCAGCCGCTGAAGCACCGTCTCGATATTGACGACGCCCGTATTCTCGATCTGCTCGGCGGAGACGACCGTCGCCGGGCCGACGCCGGCGAGGTCCTGCCGCCGGATGCGCGAGCCGGTCACGATGATGTCACCCGGCGCCTCCCCTGCGGCGGTGACGCTCGGATCCGCAGCAGGTTCCGATTGAGCAAGCGCCGGGCCCGAGGCCCCTGCCAGCATCGCTCCCAACAGCATCGTTCGCGTCTTCATCGCAACGGCTCTCCCTGTCCCATGCCCTATTTGGCGGCAGAAAGAGCATCAGTTGTATATACAGGTCAATAGATATTTTGACTATTTTTCAAATACTTGAGTCACAACCTTACGAACATAGCCGGTTCTTCCAATACGCACGTGCGGCCCCGATCCCTCGAACTTCATGAAATTATTTTTCGAGCAGCGAGTGTGTTGCGTAACGGTTGAAAGCCATTCCCGTCCCACCGTGCACGATTGCTCCTTATCCTGGGTTCGCCGGCCTTGAGGCGGCGGCCGGACTCGCGCTTTGCATTCAAAAAGGGCTCGTGACCTCCTGCAGCAGAAGGCGTCGCGCAATTTGATGATCGCCGGCGCTTGGTTGTTGCGAACCCTGCCGGTTTGATGAGGGATGGCTGCGCGTAGTGCGTATAGAGGTACGTTACCCCTTTCAGGAGATCTCAATGCGTTCCCTTCGCCTGTCATTTGCCTTGACGGCCGCCTCGGCTTTGTTCGTTGCCGGCACCGCCGCCCAGGCGCACCCCAAGCTCGTGTCGGCCACCCCGGCCGCGAACGCGACCGTATCGAGGACGGCCAAGATCGAGCTTCATTTCAGCGAGAAATTGGTCGGCCAATTCTCCGGCGTCGATCTCGTCATGACCGACATGCCGGGCATGAAGATGAATGGCCCAATGAAAATGAACGGCGTCGCCGTCGCTGTCGGCCCTGATGGCAAGACGCTTGTGGCGACACTGAAGGCTCCGCTTCCGGCCGGGTCCTACAAGCTCGACTGGCACGCCGTTTCCGCCGACACGCACCGCGTCAACGGCAGCTACACTTTCCAGGTCAAGTAGTCGTTGGACGACCCGCTCGGCATGATCGTCAGGTTCGGGCTCTACCTGGACCTGATGATCCTCTTCGGTGCGCCGCTGTTCGGCATCTATAGCCCGCAGCCGGCAGACCACAGGCGCGCAGCGCTGCACACGCTGCGCGCCCTTTACGCGGGCGCCGCGCTTGTGGGACTGTTGCTGTCCGCTCTGGCGCTTGCGGCGCTCACCGCATCAATGTCGGGCGTGCCGCTCCTCGAGGTCGACTGGAGCGCGGCGGCCATGCTCGTTCGCGAGACAAGCATTGGCTGGGCGTGGCTGGTGCGCATCGCTGCGCTGGGGCTATTCATCATCGTTGTTGCGCTTTCTCATCCGATGCGCGGTCCTAGCGCTGGTCTCTTGACCTTGCTGGGCGGCGTCGCGCTGGCGACGCTCGCCTGGACGGGTCACGGTGCGATGGACGAAGGCCTGACCGGCATCGTCCATGTCTCGGCCGATATTTTCCACCTCCTGGCAGCGGGCGCATGGATTGCAGCGATCTTCGCGCTGGGAACTCTACTGGTGCGCGCGCACCGGTCGATGTCACGGGACCAAGCGGAGTATCTTCACCGGGCGCTGGCGCGCTTCGCCGCAGTCGGCTCGATTGCCGTTGCGCTCCTGATCGTGACCGGACTGGTCAACAGCTGGGTGCTGGTCGGGCTCAGCGGGCTCGCCACGATCGGCACGAACCTCTACCTCCAGTTGCTCGCGATCAAGCTGCTCCTGTTTATCGGAATGCTGGCTCTGGCGGCGCTCAACAGGTTCAGGATCACGCCGGCGCTGGAAGAGGCGCTGCGCAGAGGCGACCAGACCCAGGCGCTTCGACGGCTGCGCAAGAGTCTCGTCGTCGAGGCCAGTCTCGGCGTCGCAATTCTGGGCCTTGTCGCGTGGCTGGGCATGTTGATGCCGCCGTCCGCCGTCGGATAGCTGAGGGACGAGAACGGGCGCCGGGACGCCCGATTTCGCCGTCACTGCGGTCGCTTGCCGTGCTGCTTGAGCCAATCCTGAAGCTCGGCGATCCCACGCTCCTGCTCAGCTGTCGCCTTCTGCGCCTGCGCCTTGGCCTGAGCGTCGCTGCTCTTCGCCACCAGGATCTTGGACATCTCGATTGCGCCGCGATGATGTTCGATCATCTTGCGAACCCAGGTCTCGGTCGCGTCTGACCCGACCGCTTCCATCATCTTGTGGCTCATGCGCATTTCGGCTTCGGCATAGGGATTAGCCGGCGTGTTCTTCATCATCATGCCGTGCTGCATCATTCCGGGCTGCATCCCGCTCATGCCTTTATGACCACCGCTCTGTGCAAAAAGCGGGGCGCCAAGACATGCGACCACGGCAGCAACGACAATCCCGGTCTTCATCATGACCTTGTTCCTTCTCATAAGCCGCGCCACCGCGCGACATGCGGTTCAGCTTGCTTCGCCCCTGAGCGAAGCGAGCTTGGAACGCGCGCGATAGAGACGTGTTTCCACCGCCTTTTCGCTGATCCGAAGAATCTCCGCCGTTTCAGCTTGACTGAGGCCTTCGACCGTTCGCAAGATCAGCGGCTCCCGGAGCTGGCGCGGGAGGGCCGCGATGGCCGCCTGGAGCCGCGCGAGCTCCTGACGGTCGGCGGCGGCCGCGTCGATGGCGGGAGCAGGATCCGGCACCTCGGTATAGTCGTCGGAGGATGCCGCGGGCATAAGCAGCCGCCGGACCGCGCGTCGCCGCGCCCAATCGCGGCACTTGTTGATCGCAATCCGCGACAGCCATGCGCGAAGCGGGCGCGCCTGATCGTAGCGGTCGAGAGCGCGAAAGGCCGCGACGAACGTCTCCTGGACCAGCTCGATCGCCGCATCAGGGTCGCCAACATGGCTCCGCGCCAAGCGATAGATGGTCTCGCGATGTCGGCGCATGATTTCGGTGAAGGCGCTTTGGCGGCCAGCAAGCGCAAGCGCCGCCAGCTCGCCGTCCGAGCATCCAGTGAGGACGAGGCTCACTTCGCTTCGGCGGTCAGTGCCTCGACGACGGCGTGGTCGAATTTTTTGGCCTGGTCGGGCCTGAGCACCGCGCGCATCGCGAAAATATGTGCAAGCGTTTCCTTCTGAAGCTCCCCCATGTCCCGGTGGGACCGATCCACGGCCGCGGTGACCCGGGGGCCGTAGCCGTGCTCCGCTTCGATTGCTTCGGCAAGGCGCGCATTGTCGGCCCGCAGCTCAAGCTCGAGCGCATGCCGGCGGACGGCAAAGGCCGCTTCCAGTCCTTCGATCTGGCCATGCTGCTTCGCATCGAGATCGAGTTGCTCATGGAGCAACTCGTGAAGGGCATTGTGCGATTCCGACTGCCCGACCGAGACCGCGCGGGCGAGGAGCACGCCGGCAACCGCGGCAAGAAACGCGACGATCGCGATTAGCAGTACTCCGCGTGTCCGGGTCACTGGTTGCTCGCGAGTAAGGTCGACGGCGCCAATGGCGACGACGGGCCAAAGGGTGTCAAGGTTTCGGGCGCGTGCTGCGGACTTCCTGGCCACATGCCGCCTGCGACGCCCGTCAACAGAGCAAGAAAGGCCGCGCCGGCGAGAGCTGCATAGCCGAACATCGGCGCCGGGCGCGCCGTGATCCGTTCGAGGACCACCGCGTCGATCCTCGCAAGCTCCGCGGGAACAGGCGCGCTGGCCAGACGCGCGAGCATCAGGTCAAGATCATCCATCAATATTTGCCCTCTTCCCATCAGATACGCACGAACAAGTTCCAGCCCTCATACGCGACTCCATCGCCAGTTCGAGGCGAGCCGATCCGGCACTCTTTGAGGGAGACCTCCCGGAAATGCGTATCATCGCTGGGGTGCTTGTAGCCGCAAAAGCCGCAGCCCCGTAACCGCAAAGGGGGTAACTGACGATGAAACCTGCCGTAATCATTGTCATAGCGCTTTGCACGTCCGCACCTCTGCTCGCCGCGCCTGCGCCGCAAAGCTCAAGGGTCGAGGACGCGAACGCCGTCGAAGCAGTGCTCGCGCGCTATCAGCAAGCAATTGAGCGACTTGATCTCCGCGACACCGCGGATCTGTTCGCGGCCGATTCCGAGATCGTGGAGTCGGCAAGCCTCGAAGGCACCTACGCGAACTATCTCGCCCACCATCTCACGCCGGAGATCGGCGAGTTCAAGTCGTTCGTCTTTTCCGATTACAAGGTTTCGGTGCGATTTGAAGGACCGGTAGCTCTCGCAACGGAGACCTACCGGTACCGCATTGAGCCTAAGACCGGCTCGCCGGCGGAGCGGCTTGGCGCTGCGTCAAGCGTGCTGCGCAAGGAAAGCGGGCGCTGGAAGATCATCAGCATGCACAGCTCCGCGCGCCGACCGCCAAACCCCTGACGACGATTAGCCGTCGTCGGCGCGCCCGAGATCCTCGAGGATCGGGCAATCGGGCCTGGTGTCACCGTGACAGGCGGCCGCAAGCTGCTCAAGCGAACGCCGCATTGCGCGCAATTCCCGCTCCTTTCGCTCGAGCTCTTGGGCGCGGGCGCTCGCCAGCGCCTTGACGTCGGCGCTCGCGCGGCTGCGGTCCCGCCACAAGGCCAGAAGCTTGCCGATCTCCTCGATCGGGAAGCCGAGATCGCGCGCACGGCGAATGAACCGAAGCGTGTGAACGTCGCGCTCGTCATAATCGCGATAGCCGGACGCCCGTCTTGGCGCCTTGGGAATGAGGCCGATCGTTTCATAGTGGCGGATCATGCGTTGGCTGACGCCGGATGCGTGGGATGCCTGGCCGATGTTCATTGCACGTTTCTTTCCGAAGCCGTCGGTCGCCAACGCCGCAGCAGCAGCGCGTTCGTCACCACGCTGACGCTCGAAAGCGCCATCGCACCGCCGGCGATGACAGGACTCAGGAGCCCGAGGGCTGCCAGCGGAATGCCGACGACATTGTAGATGAAGGCCCAGAACAGGCCCTGCCGGATCTTGGCGTACGTCCGGCGCGAAATGTCGATCGCGTCGGTGACGAGGCGCGGGTCGCCGCGCATCAACGTGATCCCGGCGGCGTGCAGGGCGACATCGGTGCCGGTCGCCATCGCAATACCGATATCCGCCGCGGCGAGCGCTGGTGCGTCGTTGATGCCGTCTCCCACCATCGCCACAGGTGCGTTTGTCCGCGCAAGCCTCGTCACAGCCTCCGCCTTACCTTCGGGAAGAACGTTTGCGACGACCTCGTCGATTCCGAGGATGGCGGCGGCCGCAGCAGCGCTGCCCTGATTGTCGCCGGTGAGCATCACCGTGCGAATGCCGCGCTCATGGAGTGCGCCAACGGCCGTGATCGCACCTGGCTTCACTTCGTCGCCGAACGCCAGCAGGCCGAGCAACCGTCGGCGCGGCTCGATCTCGGCGATCCAGGAAATCGTGCGGCCATCTCCTTCGAGCTTCTCCGCCCGGGCACGGAGGGACCCGGTGTCGATATCTTCTTCCTTCATCAGGCGCCCACTCCCTAGGAGCAGGCTCTCATCGCCGACAGTGGCGCTTACCCCGCGGCCTGGCAGCGCGCGGATCGAGCGGGCCCGCGGCACGGCAATGCCCACATTCTCCCCCGCTGCCAGCACGGCACGGGCCAGCGGATGCTCGCTGCCAGTCTGCAGCGCTGCCGCCCGCTCAAGGAGCTCCTGCTCGGCAATGCCCTCGACCCCGGCGGCAGCCACCAGGGACGGCTTGCCTTGGGTCAACGTACCGGTCTTGTCGAAGACGACGGTCTTGATCCGGTGCGCGGTCTCGAGCGCTTCGGCGTCCTTGATGAGCACCCCTGCCCGCGCCGCCACGCCGGTACCCGCCATGATCGCAGTAGGCGTGGCAAGGCCGAGTGCGCAAGGACAGGCGATCACCATGACCGCCACCGCGTTCAAGATTGCCGCCTCCACACTCGCGCCCGCCAGCAACCATCCGACCAAGGTCAACATGGCAATCGCAAGGACCACTGGCACGGACACCGCGCTGACCCTGTCGACGAGACGCTGAATCGGTGCCTTGGCCCCCTGTGCGCTCTCAACCAGGCGGACGATGCGCGCGAGCACGGTCTCCGCGCCGACCGCGGTCGTCTCGACCAGCACAGATCCATCCCCGTTGATCGAACCGCCGGTGAGTTGGTCGCCTTCGGCCTTGGCGACCGGCATGCTCTCGCCCGTCACCATCGACTCGTCGACTGCGGTTTCGCCCTGGACCAGCCGCCCGTCGACCGGCACGCGCTCGCCCGGCCGAACCCGAACGATGTCGCCGATCTGGACGGCCTCGACCGGCACGTCCCGCTCCTTGCCCGGAGATGAGACGAGGCGCGCACGCTCGGGCCGAAGTGCCATCAACGCGCGGATCGCCGCCCCAGTCTGGCGTTTCGCGCGACCTTCGAGCCATTTGCCGAGCAGCACGAGCGTGATGACGACGGCCGACGCCTCGAAATAATAGTGGGTCGGATGCGCGGGCGCGGCGAGCAGCTGATAGAGGCTAAGCCCGTAGGCGGCGGACGTGCCGAGCGCGACAAGCAGGTCCATGTTGCCCGTCCGGGCGCGCAACGCTTTCCAGCCGGCGCGATAGAAGCGTGCGCCGAGCCAGAACTGTATAGGCGTGGCGAGCAGAAGCTGCGCCCATCCCGGCAGCATGATCGTGGTGCCAAAGGGCGCCAGCAGCATCGGAAGGATCAGCGGAAACGACAATAAGGCGGCCGCGACGACATGGGCCTGCTCGCGTCTGGCGGTTGCGCTACGGCGCGTCTCCTCAGGCTCCGTCCCCTGGATGCTGTCAGGCCGAATGCGCGCACCATAGCCAGCCTTCTCGGCCGCTGCGATCAACGTCTCCGGCGTGATTGCTCCGACCGTTTTGACCTGCGCGCTCTCGGTTGCGAGGTTGACGGAGGCTTCGACAACACCGGGGACTGCCGTCAGGGCGCGTTCGACTCGGCCCACGCATGAAGCGCAGGTCATGCCATCGATCAGAAGGTCGACCGATCCGAACACGGGCGTGTAGCCGGCGTCGCGCACTGCGTTGACCACCGCTTCGGGCACGACCTGGCCCGAAGCGAAAGCGATGCGCGCGCGTTCAGTGGCGAGATTGACGGACACGTCCTCTACGCCCGGCAGCTTGCCAATTGCCTGTTCGATCCGGCCGACGCACGAGGCACAGCTCATCCCCTCGATCGGGAGCTCGAGACTTGATCGCGCGTCGTCCTCGTGAGTCGCGGCAAGCAACGCAGGATTGGCGACCATCGGAACACCTCCTCATTCTGAGTCGGTCCCGGATATGGGGATTGACATGATGTTAAGGTCAAGGTCGGCAAGTTCGCGCACCTCCGGTCTTGACCCTGACATTGTGTTAAACCCCATTTGCCGCATCTCACTGTTGGAGATCGGTCATGGTTGAGTTCAGCGTGCAGGGCATGAGCTGCGGGCATTGCGTACGAACAATTGCGGAAGCCGTTCGGCGGGTCGATCCGGGTGCCGAGACCAGGGTGGATTTGTCGGCGGGTGCCGTCTCGATCGATTCCGGCGTCGACGCGAGCCAACTGCGCCAAGCCATCGAAGGCGCAGGCTATTCGGTCACCGCAAAAATCGCGTGAACAAAAGCCGAGGGAATGGCTTCATAGCGCGCATCGGTGAATGAGGCTTGATCCCTCGGCCGTAGCGCTCCCCGACGCACGCGCGCTCGAGTAAGGAAAGGGTCCAAGATGAAATTTTCTCTCCTACTCGGCCGCGGCGAGTCACTAACGACAAGTGCGCCGCTGCTTCGATTCATCCGTCAGGTGAGAGCGAAGCGGCAAAGATTTGCTTGTGCCGGTGCGGTCGCGGTCGCGCGAAAAACTGAATAGAAATGAGGGATAGCGTCGAGCGGCACGTATCCCACCATAGAGCATTGCCTCATTTCGTGAGCACCAGGAGTTCCATGACCCAGACTATCGATCGACGCCAGCTCCTGCGAGGGGCTGCCCTCGCCGGCGGCGGTCTCGCGCTTTCGGCGTCCCTTCCCGCCTGGGCGCAACCTGTATCCGGCGGTATAGTCAAGCCACTTCCGACCCTCAGCGGCAGCGATATCGCGCTGACGATCGACAGCTTCCCGCTGATTGTCGATGGGAAGCGCACTCCCGCGATCGGCGTGAACGGCACCGTGCCTGCCCCGCTTCTCCGCCTGAAGGAGGGGCAGAAGGTGCGGCTGGCGGTGTCGAATGCGCTCGACGTCGAGAGCTCCATCCATTGGCATGGCCTGTTGGTGCCCTTCCCGATGGACGGCGTGCCCGGGATCAGCTTTCCCGGCATTAAGGCCAAATCCACCTTTGTCTATGAGTTCCCGATCATCCAGTCGGGAACGTACTGGTATCATAGCCATTCGGGCGCGCAGGAGCAGGAAGGCCTCTACGGCCCGATCGTCATCGACCCCGCCGGCCCCGACCCCGTCGCCTACGACCGGGAGCACGTGATCGTGCTCGCGGATCACAGCCCGATGCACGGCGAGACGATCTTTCGGAAGCTCAAGCAGGAGGCGGGCTATTTCAACTACCAGCGCCAGACGCTCGCCGGGCTTCTTGCCGGGCGTGACCAGACGCTGAAGGAGCGCTTGGATTGGGGCAAGATGCGGATGGACCCCACCGACCTTTCCGATGTGACGGGCTCCACCTACACCTACATCATCAATGGGTTCGGCCCCGTCGACAACTGGACCGCGCTGTTCACCCCTGGCGAGCGCGTGCGGCTCCGCTTCATCAACGCAGCGGCGCAGACCAACTTCAACGTCCGGATCCCCGGCCTGCCGATGACGATCGTTCAGGCAGACGGGCAGAATGTGCAGCCTGTCACGACCGACGAGTTCCAGATCGCGGTGGCGGAAACCTACGACGTGATCGTCAAGCCCGGGGACCGCGCCTACACACTGGTTGGCGAAGCGATCGACCGCTCGGGGCTGGCGCGCGCCACACTCGCGCCGCGCCCGGGGATGAGCGCGCCGGTGCCGCCGCTCCGCCCCCGGCCCGTCGCCACCATGAAGGATATGGGAATGGGCGACATGGGCGGCATGGACATGAAGAACCCCGTCGATATGCGCGGCCTCGATCCCACGGCCGAGCAGAACCGCTCGGCGGTGCTTGCCCAGGCGACTGGCTGGACCGGCGGCGCGGCGGCGATGACTGCGCCTGCCAACGGCGGCGCGGCGATGTCCGGCATGGGCGGAATGGACCACAGCCAGATGGCTGGGATGGACCATAGCCAGATGAGCGGGAGAGGCATGGCAGGCATGGACCACGGCCAGATGGCCGGGATGGGCCAGGAGAGCATGGGCGGAATGGATATGTCCATGCGCAATCCCAAGAACGCGCCGCAGGTGAAGATGGGGCCTGGCGTGCAGACCATCTCGCCGATGCCCACGGACCGCACAGGCGAACGCCCCCAAGGCCTGGAAAGCGTCGACCACCGCGTCCTCACCTACCGCGACCTGATCGCGCTCACCCCAAATCCGGACGTACGCGCGCCGAGCCGCTCACTGGACATCCACCTGACCGGCAACATGGAACGCTATATGTGGTCTTTCGACGGAGTGAAGCTCAGCGATCCTGCCGAGCCGATCCCGTTCCACAACGGCGAGCGGGTGCGGGTGAACCTCATCAACGACACGATGATGCCCCACCCGATCCACCTCCATGGGCATTTCTTTGAGCTCGTGACGGGGCATGGCGATCACGCCCCGAGGAAGCATACCGTCAACGTTGCCCCAGGCGGCAAGGTGACTTTCGACCTGACGGCGGACGCACCCGGGGATTGGGCGTTCCACTGCCACAACCTGTACCACATGACCGCCGGGATGATGCGTGTCGTAACAGTGCGGCCGCTCGAGGGAGACGCGGCATGAAGCCGACTCATGCGGCCATCGCCGCCACCGCCCTGCTCACTTTCGGCGCCCCGGCCGGGGCGCAGGATCATTCGATGCATGGCATGAACATGCCGGGGATGAACATGCCCGCGCCGGCCGCCAAGAAGAAGCCCGCGGCCAAGTCCGCCGGAAAGCCGAAACCGCCATCCAAGGCGCGAACGCGGGCGACGATGCCGCGATCGTCCCAGACGGGGGCTGCGCCGGCGAAAGGGGCTACAGCTCCAATGGAGGGGATGGATCATGGCGCGATGGAAGGAATGGATCATTCTTCCATGCCGGGGATGGACCACTCGACCATGCCGGGCATGGCCGCGCCGGCTCAGGGAGAGCAGAGCGCGCAGCCGATGCCAGGGATGCAAATGCCTGCCGACGCTCATAGCGGCCACGACATGCAGTCCATGTCGGGGATGGAAATGCAGGGGGTGCAGCAAACCGGGACTGCCCTTCCGGCCGGCAATGCGCCGGCCCCGCCGGTTCCGGCCGATCATGCCGCAGACCGTGTCTTTGGGCCGCAGCAGATGATGGAAGCGCGCCACCACCTCGCCCAGCACGGCGGGCAGACCTTCTCGCAAGTGCTGCTCAACATCGCCGAATACCAGATCCATAGCGGACGCGATGGCTATCGCTGGGACGGCGAGGCCTGGTGGGGCGGTGACATCAACCGGCTCTGGTTGAAGAGCGAAGGAGAAGGTGAGCTGCGGCGCGGCCTCGACACAGCGGATGTTCAGGCGCTCTATAGCCGCGCGATCGACCCTTATTTCAATCTTCAGGCGGGCATCCGGCAGGATTTCGGACGAGGGCCGAAGCGCACCTATGCGACCGTCGGCATCGAAGGTCTCGCACCAGGTTTTTTCGAGGTGGAAGGCGCTTTGTTCCTTTCGAACAAAGGTGACGTGCTCGCGCGAACTGAGGGCTATTACGACCAGCGGATCACTCAGCGACTCGTCCTGCAACCGCGGGCAGAGCTCAATTTCGCCGCGCAGGACATTCCCGAGACGGGCACCGGCTCGGGACTTGTGGACGCCGAGTTCGGCCTCCGGCTTCGCTACGAAATCAGACGCGAAATCGCGCCCTATATCGGCGTTTCCTATTTGCGGAAAACCGGCGACACCGCCCGCTTCGCGCGCGCTAGCGGTGAGGATGTCCACGCAACCAGCTTTGTGATCGGCCTCAGGGCCTGGTTCTGATCGATCAACGGACACAAAGCGGGCGCAACTGTTTTGGGTAGACTGACCAACGGACTGACGGAGGGGAAGCGTGGATCGAGGCAAACCCAAGGCACTGCGCGACCATCTGCCGAGCGTGCTGTTCGTGGTCGTGCTGACCGCCTGCCTGAGTGCGGCCGCTGCCGCCTTCGTTTGGTTGGGCGTCTACAACATCGCTGCCGATGCCCCGCACACGCAAGCGGTCTATGCGATCATCGAGAAGCTTCGCGATCGTTCAAAAGCCGCTCGCGCGCGCGACATCGCCCCTCCTGCCGACCTCGAAGCGCCTGCCCGCATTGCGACGGGGGCCGGTCTTTACGCCGAAATGTGTTCAGGATGTCATCTCGGCCCGGGCGTAGAGAGAAGCGAGTTGAGCCAGGGCCTCTATCCGCAGGCGCCGGAACTCGCGAAGCAGCAGGACCTCAACCCGTCCGAGCAGTTCTGGATCATCAAGCACGGGATCAAGATGAGTGCCATGCCGGCATGGGGAAAAACGCATCCGGATCCGCTGATCTGGGACATGGTGGCTTTCGTGCGCAAGCTGCCGGGCCTGTCGCCTGCCGAGTATGAACGCCTGGTCGAAAGCGCCCCGGATGATCACGACGAGATGATGCGGGACCTGTCCGGGGCGAAGCACGGGCACGGGACGGAATGAGGCAGGTCCCTGCCTCAAAGGTGATCGGGCCGGGGCGTCAAGGGAGATAGTTGATGATGAAGAATGCCTATGCAAGCCTGGCTGTACAGACGGTCGTGAGCGGCATCGTCATGTACCTCGTCATGTTCGTCATGATCGATAGTCTCGGCAGCTTCTACAATAATCTCAACATGTTCTACATGACGCTAATGATGGTCGCGCCGATGGTTCTGCTGATGGTGCTGGCAATGCGTCACATGTTCCCGTCCAGAGCCATCAACAATGCTCTGATCGCTGCATCGTTGGTCGTCTTCGTCGGCTCTTTCGCACTGATCCGCACCCAGACTACGATCGGGGATCGCGCCTTTCTACGCTCGATGATTCCACATCATTCCGGCGCGATCCTGATGTGCAGCAAGGCATCGATCAGTGACCCGGAAGTCAAGGCACTCTGTGGCGAGATCATCCGCTCACAGCGGGACGAAATCAACCAGATGAAGGCAATCCTGGCGCGGAAATAGCCCCACCCAACAGCCGAGACCCAGGTGCAGGGATGGCTCCGAAAAGCGCGAAAAAGCGTATGGAGGACGGTGCATTCCCCCTATTCCGAGCCTTGCCCCATCCCCAAGGCGCGGAAGCCCGTCACCGATGCGCGCCGCGACCCATGGCTGTCGCCGCCAGGCCGAAAAGTCCCGCGGCATGTGCTGATGCCTTCCACCGTCAGAGCCCCTGCCAATGACCTCTCGCCCGGGGCCCTCTCGCCTGCTGCGTGTCTCCGCCGGCCCGAACGTGGTCGCGTGATCAGTGCTCTGGCTGCCGGTTCGAAGATCAGAGCCGCGCGGCGTCGGCCTCTATAGCGCTTCCGCTCCTCAGAGCTTCACCGCGTTCAATCGCAGCGAATTGCCGATGACCGCAACCGAGCTGAAGGCCATTGCCGCGCCGGCGATGATCGGGCTGAGGAGGAGCCCGAACACCGGATAGAACACGCCCGCCGCGATCGGCACGCCGGCGGCATTGAACACGAACGAGAAGAAGAGATTCTCGCGAATGTTGCGCATGACGGCGCGGCTCAGATGGCGTGCGCGCACAATGCCGGCCAGATCGCCCCGGACCAGCGTGACCGCGGCGCTTTCCATCGCGACGTCCGTGCCCGTGCCCATCGCGATCCCCACATCGGCGGCGGCAAGGGCCGGAGCATCGTTGATGCCGTCGCCCGCCATTCCAACGCGACGCCCCTTTGCCCGGAGCTCCTGCACGACCAGCTGCTTCTTCTCGGGAAGAACATCGGCGATAACTTCGTCGATCCCGCCGATCAGCTTCGCAACGGCGTCGGCAGTTCGCCGGTTATCCCCGGTCAGCATGACCACATGGACGCCGTCCCTGCGCAGAGCGGCGATCGCTTTCGCCGCGCTTTCCTTGATCGGGTCCGCCACGGCAATGAACCCCGCAAGCTCTCCGTCGATCGCCACGAACATGACGCCCTGGCCATCGGCCCGCCGCTGGTCCGCCTTGCCGGCCAGGGACGAAAAATCGACGCCCATCTCATCCATCAGCGCCTTGTTGCCCAGCGCCACTGCTCGACCATCGATCGTCCCCGACACCCCTTTTCCGGTATGCGAGGCAAAGTCTGCACTGTCCGGCAGGTCGAGCCCGCGCTCTTCGGCGCCACCCACGATCGCTTCGGCCAGCGGGTGCTCGCTCCCCTTCTCCAGCGCGGCGGCAAGCCGCAGCACCTCTTCTTCGACCAGGCCTTTCGCGGTCACGACCGCGACAAGCTTCGGCTTGCCGACTGTAAGCGTCCCGGTCTTGTCGACCACGAGCGTGTCGATCTTCTCCATCAGCTCCAAGGCTTCCGCGTTCTTCACCAGCACGCCTGCCGTCGCTCCCCTGCCAGTGCCGACCATGATCGACATGGGCGTCGCAAGGCCGAGCGCACACGGGCAGGCGATGATGAGCACGGCCACCGCGTTCACCAGAGCGAAGCTCATCGCGGGCTCGGGGCCCCAGATCGACCAAACCACAAAGGCGAGGATCGCAACCAGCACGACGCCGGGCACGAACCAGGCCGAAACCTTGTCGGCCATGCTCTGAATCGGCGCGCGCGAGCGCTGGGCCTCGGCCACCATCCGCACGATCTGCGACAACATCGTGTCCTGGCCGACCCGCTCCGCACGAATGAGCAGGCCGCCCGTGCCGTTGACGGTTGCCCCGGTCACATCGTCGCCGGACGTCTTCTCCACCGGCACCGGCTCGCCGCTGATCATCGACTCATCGACCGAGGAGCGACCCTCAAGGACAACGCCGTCGACCGGAACTTTCTCGCCCGGGCGGACACGGAGTGTGTCGCCGATCTGGACGTGCTCGAGCGGAATATCCTCCTCCCGGCCATCGCTCCTGACCACACGGGCCGTCTTCGGCGCGAGCCCGAGCAGGGCGCGTATAGCCTTGCCTGTGGCCGAGCGGGCGCGCAGCTCTAGCACCTGGCCGAGCAAGACTAATGTGACGATGACGGCGGCAGCCTCGAAATAGACAGGCACTTGCCCGCCCATCGTCCGGAACGATGCGGGAAACAGATTCGGCGCAATCGTCGCGACCAGGCTGTAGGCATAGGCCACCCCGACGCCGAGACTGATCAGCGTGAACATGTTGAGGTTGCGGTTCTTGAGCGAGGCCCATCCGCGCTCGAAGAACGGCCATCCGCCCCACAGCACGACTGGAGTGGCCAATACCAGCTGGATAAGGACCGAGGCGCGCATCGGCAGCGGATGCCAGTCGAAAAGCTCGCCGCCCATGGCCAAGGCGACCAGCGGGATCGACAGCACGGCACCGATCCAGAACCTTCGCGTCATATCGATCAGTTCGGGATTGGGGCCTTCCTCCAGCGTCGGATCCGCCGGCTCGAGCGCCATCCCGCAGATCGGACAACTGCCCGGCCCGGGACGCCGAATCTGCGGGTGCATCGGGCAGGTCCAGACGGTCCCCTGCGCCGGCTCGGCCAATGCCCCCAGCGCCGGCGTCGAGACCGCCGGATCAGCTTCGGCGGGGTTCAGGTAGCGATCCGGATCGGCGGCGAATTTCGAGAGACAAGCCTCGCTGCAAAAGTGATAGGCGGTGCCACCGATTTCGAAGCGATGCGGGGTGGTGGCCGCGTCGACCGTCATGCCGCACACGGGGTCTTTGACGGCACCGGCCAACTCCCCTTCCGTATGGCCGGGGTGATGGGCCTGCGCCCCTTGGATTTGGGAATGGTCCACCGATACCGTCCTTCTTCAGTGACTTGCGCAAGGCGCGATCCCAGGGGGTCGATGCCTGGAGCCGATTATAAGCACACGAACGCTGGATAAGCGCTCCCATGTTCCCGCGTCTGCTCATCAACCGCCAGGACAGGCCTCGACGTGCAATCGCCGGCGCATCGAATCCAGCGCCGCGAGCGGGCCGCCAATACCGAAATAGTGCGGAAGCTTAGGATGTGTGGGCGACGATCGGGCACGAAGTCCATCGCAAGTTCGATCAGGGAGTGGATGGCAGCTTGCCATCCGGAGGTGACCAGCGCCGCCCGATCGATCGAAGCTGGCCTATGGTGGGCATTGATCGAAGATCGCACGACGCGTGGTCCTCAGCTCTGCGAGCGCTGTTTGCCCTGCCGCAACTCCGGCGTGACCCCGATAAGCTCGGATGGGCCCCGCGCCTCCCCCACGAACTGTGCGACCGCATCGGCCAGGGGTCGCGAAACGTCTATGGTGTTGCTTGGATGGGTGATCGTGTTTGTGCTGATTATACGTGCCGAGCCCGCTGATTGGAGGGCCTGATAGGCATCGCCGGCGAAGAGGGCATGCACAGCAATGCAGATGGGTGGCCGCCACCCCGCGTGGCGCACCAGACGCGCTGCCTCTATCATCGTGCGGCCGCTCGACACGATGTCGTCGACAATGACGGGCGTCGCGCCGGAATTCTGCTGTAGTGGCGCACCGTCTATGCTCACATCATAGTCGCCGCGGCGGGTCTTGCGCAGTACCGTAGACCGGGCGCCGGCGAGACTTGCGATGTGCTCAACCCATTGTGCGCTTTCCTCGTCAGGACCAATCAGGATCGGATTATCCACCTCGCGCCTGACCCAATCGGCGACAGGCTGGGCAGCCGACGCGACTGCGCTCGGAATCGTGTAGATGGCGGCAAGGCTTGCATGACGATGAAGATGCGGGTCGACGGTCACCAGCCAGTCGAACGCTCTGGATAGCAGGGCTGCGTAGCTGACGGAGGTCACGGCTTCGCCGGGGTTGAACGCGCGGTCCTGTCGCATATAGCCGAGATAGGGTGCTACGAGCCCGACACTTCGAGCTCCCTGCTCGCGCGCAGCCGCAGCTAAAAGGAGGAGCGGCAATGTCTTCGCGTCGGGCCGGTCGAGCGGGCTGAAGAAGGCCACGTCGCGTCCGGCAACAGCGGTCATGAGCCGCAAATAGCTCTCTTGGTCGGGAAACGGCCGCTGAATCAGCTCGCCCAATTCCAAGGCGCACGCCTGGGCAAGGCGCTCAGCGAGGCCGCTGCTGGAGCCCATCGAAAAGAGAAGGGGACTCATAGCCGCGCCACCGAAAGCATATCCGAACTTGCGTCCGCAAAGGTGCGCGCATAGGCGATTTCGCCTTCCGTTTCCCCGTGTATCGTGAAAAGCGGCTGGTCGCGCACGACGCGTTGCCCGAGCTTCACGTGCAGATCGAGCCCGGCCGCCTTAGCCTGCGGGGCACCTGCCAGCTTGGCGACCTTGGCCATTAGCCGATTGTCGAGGTTCCTCACCTCACCGTCGTGCGAGGCGTGCACGACTTGAGTATAGCCTGCTGTTTGGGGCTCCCGAAAACCACCCTGGGCGGTGCAAATCGCCATGAACTTGGCCAGCGCGCGCCCATCGGCCAACAAGGCGGAGGCCCTTTCCTCTCCCCCTCCGATCGATGCAGCCCCGCCCATCTCCAGCAGCGCGCCGGCGAGTGTTACCGCGCGGCTGCGGAGGTCTTGTGGGGCCCACACTTCGTTCCGAAGAACTGCCAGCACGTCGCGCCCCTCGAGCGAGGGACCAATGCCATTGCCCACGGGTTGGCTGCCGTCTGTGAGAATTGGTTTGACGATAAGGCCGAATTCGCGGGCAACTGCCGACAAATTTGAGCTCAACCGGGTGCCCTCCTGCAGGCTGCGAACCTTGGCCGTGGGCCCGAACGGAAGGTCGAGCAGGACATGCGTGGAGCCCGCAGCAAGCTTCTTAGAAAGTACCGAAGCAATCAGCTGCGCTTCTGCGTCGACATCAATGGCCCGTTCCACGCGAATGATGATATCATCAGCGGGGCTGAGACGAACGCTGCCGCCCCAGACGAGACAGCCGCCTTCCCGCTCCACCACCGACCGCATCGCGCCAAGGTCCAGCTCGACAGGGGCCATCGTCTCCATTGTATCGGCTGTGCCGGCGGGGGAAGTGATCGCGCGCGAGGAAGTCTTGGGGATCATTAGCCCTGCGGCCGCGACGATCGCCACAACGATTGGGGTCGTCCGATTGGCTGGCAAACCGCCAACGCAATGCTTATCCAACACCAGCTGCGACGGCCAAGCCAGCTGTTCTCCGGCCTCGAGCATTGCCCGCGTGAGCGCCGTGGCTTCGTGTACGCTGAACGGTTGCGCGGCGAACGCTGAGATGAACGTCGCCAATTCGACATCGGAATAGCGCTCCTCGACCACATCGCCGATGATTGTACGCAGTTGATCCAGGCTGAGGCAGTGGCCGTAGAGCTTTGAGCGAACCGCACCGAGCGAGCTGAGAGGTTGCGGGTGATGCACCGCGATCATGGCGCCCTCTGAAATGCCCAGCGAGCGCCAGGCCGCTTCTGACAGGCCGGCCTCGTTCGGGGCCACAATATCGCTCGTTACCTGATACAGAGTGGCCAGTGCCGACCTGTCGCCGGCGCGCAGCTCAACGCGAGAGCGAGCGGAGAACCCCTCTGACCGACAAACCGGGCAATCGCGGTGCATCAGCACGAGCGCCTCGTGCTGACTCTCGATGCCGAGGCGGCGAGCCTTGAGGCGCCGGTCGTTGGCGACGCGGCCCAGCGCGGTGGCGCTCATGCCGGCCCCGCCTGATATTCTTGCGCAGGTACGGATTTTGTCCACGACAATTCGTCGATGATCAATCGGCGACGCGACACAGAGGCCACGGCTTCGCCCTTGAGGGGCGAATGTGGTTCGCTACCGCGCCGAAGGCGGCCCGGCGAGTCAAGTAGGTGGTCCCGGTCTTTGCCGCCGGACATCGCATCAAGACTCACCACATGCGCTCGACTTGGCACGAGATCGGCGACCCATTCTTAGGCACGATCCAGGCTGCCAAATGCGTTGTAGACGATGCTGATCAGGAAGCCCGTCACCGCGCCGAATGCGAGCGACCAGCAGAGCCCTTCAATCAACGCTAGCGCCGTCGACGGGTCAGCATTTGTGAACAGCTCAAGATATCTGTGGGTCCCCCCAAACCCCGGGATGAGGCTTCCCAGCCAGCAGAGGATGAAAAAGAGCGGGGCCACGGTGGCGCCCGTTGCAGTCACTCGCACGACGCCGAGCCGATCGGACCGGTTGACGTCTTCAGCTAGTATTGAGGCCATATCGAATCTCCTCTCCCTCCGAACCTAGCCGTTTCGGCGCTAAAAACGACTAAGTAATGTTCCTAGTGGGGAAAGAGCTGGCCGCCTTTCTGATCTTGGATTGATTTCGATCAACTTTTCGCGTTGTCGCGGGGTATCCTGTCACACTAAGACTGCGCTTGTGCGCGGCTTTCCGCAGTGCTCATAAGTGTGAGCGGCAAGGAGACGGCGGCAAGAAGCAACAGCATGACCCCTTTGCCCGAGACACCCAGTCCGGCAATGGCAAGCGGCGCAATCGTCTGGCCAAGGCTCGTCGCCGACTGGTTCACGCCGAGCCAGAAGCCGATCCTGCGGCGATCGATGCGCGACGCCAGGTAGCTGGTCACCAGCCTGAGAGCCGCAGCGGTCGCACCAGCCGCAAAGACAGATAGCGATAGCGGAAGGGTCGTCCTGACATAGGCTGCCGCGGCAAGCGAGCTCAAAAACACCATGAGCGTAGGCAGGATCAGACTGTGGGCATTTCGGGACAGGCGCTTACCCCTGGAATAGGCAAGCTGAGCCGCGAGCATGCCAGCCCCGCAAGCGCTCAGTGTCCATGATACGATTTGACGCGTGAGCCCTCCGGGCTGTTCAGAGAGCAGAAGCAGGACGTGCAAGGTCGCCAGTCCCGCTCCGCCGACCAGGGCGACCGCGAACAAAAGGATCAGGCTCCCTGTTCTTGCAGACATGGGGCCTTCAACGGCCTGAGGCTGCAGCCGGAAAGCAATCGGGAACGCAACTTTGCCGATCCCGATCAGTATCGGCACCGTCAGGATGGCAGCGATCGCGAGCGGGGAGCTGGCGCCGAGCAGCCGTGAACTCTCGCCGAGAACTGGCCCCGCGAGATCGCCGGCGAACATCGATGCTGTCAACCAGGCGAACCGGCGCGCGCGCTCGACGCAATCGCGCGCCGCCCGAGCCGTCACGGCGAACGCGATCGTCGTAACGCCGGCAAAGAAGATGCCCAAAGCAAAGCGAACGAAATAGAGACCGCTCAGCCCTCCATTTCCGAACAGCAAGGCCGTCAGGCCAAAGGCGCCCACGCTGGTCATCAGCAACCGCCGTTCGCCAGCCTTGTCTGAAAGCCACCCCCATAACGGAGCCGTCAGAAGGGCCGCAGCCGGAAATGCGGCCGTTAGCCCCGCGACATGGTCCACATGTCCAGCAGTCCCCGCGCCGGGCGCCGAGCGCGCCGCGAACTCAGGCAGGAACGGCATGGCAGCTGTGTGAGCTGACGTGACCAGTGCAACCGCCAGCAACATCAGAGCGAAGGTGGCGTGTTCGCGGACACGAGAGCCCGCTGGAGCCGGCGAAGGAGATACGGTCATTTAGCAGGCTGCCCGAGTGCAGCTCGCCTCAGATTCCAAACCGTTGATCAATGACTATAACCTCGAATTCTGCAGCAGCCTCTGACGCAAGCCAACTCAGCCCTTCCATCCACCTGGCCTGCCGGTCCTCAAGCGCGCGTGACAGCGGTTATTGCGCAGGGCTGCATCAGACCGTCTTGTCGCGCGCTCATTCCGCAGCTGTCTGAACTCGCGGAATGTTTTGGTCCAGCAGCACTTCTTCGAACATGTTCAGGACGTGCGATCGCCACCCAAGCTGCTGTTCGATACGCGATGCGAAGGCGGCAGAGGCGGCGGGCTCCCCGTGAACCACAAACACTCGCTTCGGCGGTTCCGGCAAGGCGCTCAGCCAACTCGTCAGATCGGCAGCATCACCATGAGCGGACAGGGCCGGCAAATCCACGACCTCCGCACGTATCGGCACCCAGTCGCCATGGATTTTCAACTCTCGTGCGCCGTCCAGCAGCAGCCGGCCGCGCGTGCCCGCGGCCTGAAACCCTGAAAGAAGAATTGTGTTTCTGGAGCTTCCGCCGAAGGCTTTCAGGTGGTGCAGCACACGGCCTCCCGTCGCCATGCCGCTCGCGGAGATGATGACCTTCGGATATCGGGCTGCCGTCAGCTCCTTCGAGGCTTCGACATCCCGGACATAAGTGGCGACCCCGCACGATGCGCGGCAGCTCTGCTCGTCCAGCCTGTGATCCTCCGGATGCTTGCACATGATGTTGGTCGCGTTGGTCGCCATCGGGCTATCGACGTAGATCGGCACCAGCCCCAGTCGCCCCGCTTCCTTCAGCCGCCACAGGCAATAGAGGAGCGACTGCGCGCGTCCGACCGCAAATGCCGGAATGACCACCGTCCCGCCGCGCTTGACAGTTCGCTCGATCACATCGCCAAGCGCTTGAAGCGGGTCGGTGGCGTCGTGGATGCGATCGCCGTAAGTGCTCTCGATCACAACATAATCGGCAGTGCGAGGCGCCTCGGGCGGCTTCATGACCAGGTCATTGTAGCGACCGAGATCTCCAGAGAAGAGCACTGAGCCGTCAGCCCACTCGAGCCTCGCGGACGCCGCGCCAATGATATGGCCCGCACCATAGAAGCTCAACCGTGCGCCGCCCGGCAGCGAAACCGGCACATGCAGCGGCACTTCCTCGAACAAGCCGAATGTTTCTTCGACATCCTTCGTGTCGTACAAAGGGAGCGCAGGCTTGTGCGCGCTGTAGCCGTGCCGGTTTGCGAACTCGGCGTCCTTTTCCTGCAGATGCGCACTGTCGAGCAGGATCAGCTTCGCTAAATCGACCGTACCCGAGGTAGCGTAGATCGCGCCGCGAAACCCCTCTTTGACCAGGCGTGGAAGATAACCCGAGTGGTCGAGGTGCGCGTGCGTCAGAATCACTGCATCGATCGTTTGCACGGGCACTCCCAAGGGCGCCCAGTTGCGCTCGCGCAGATCCTTGAAGCCTTGGAACAGCCCGCAATCTACGAGGATGCGAGTGTCCCCGATCTGGAGAAGATGCCTTGAACCGGTCACTGTCCCGGCACCACCGAGGCTCATCAATGTTGGCATGTTCTCCTCCCTCGTCGCGGCGTCCGGCCGCACTGTTCGACCAAATAGCACCATGAAGCCTTACGCAATCGTCCGCATGCCGCTCAGCAGCCGTGTTGACGCGAGCGGCGCGACTAGGCAAAGTCCGACAAACAGAACATCAACTCTCGCAGAGTGGACACATGAACCGAAAGGAAGTGTGTCATGCGTGGATTGACTATTTGCCTTGCCTCCGCCGCCTCGTTGCTGGCCGGGTGCGCGACGTCGAACAATGCGGAAACTGTCGCACGCGAGCGCGCCGAATGTCAGCGGATGGAGCAGGACATGGGGCTAGGAAGCGCTCATGATCATTCACAACAGAGAGGCATGGGACCTAATTCCATGAATGTTTCTCACGAGCGCTGCATGCAATTATTGAAGCAGTAGAGAAAGGAAACGGGCCGACGCGCCCGAGGGCGGTCGGCTCATCTTCGGCTCACTCGATTTCCAGAACGATCCTGCCCTCAATTTTACCGCGACGCATGCGTGCCAAGACGTCGTTGACATTCTCGAGTGCGTCCGTTGCGATCGTTGCTTGAACTTTGCCTTCACCGGCGAACGCAAGCGCTTCCTGCAGGTCAAGTCTTGTTCCGACGATGGATCCACGGACGGTTATGCCGTTCAGGACAGTGTCAAAGATTGAAAGCGGGAAATCGCCTGGCGGCAATCCGTTCAAGGCGACCGTGCCACCCCGCCGGACCAGCCCGAGCGCCTGGCTGAACGCCTTGGGCGAAACGGCAGTCACCAGGATGCCGTTGGCGCCGCCGATTTCCTTCTTGAACACGGAAATCGGATCCTGGTGGTTCGCATTGACGGTCAGCGTGGCACCAAGCCGCCGGGCGAGTTCGAGTTTTTCATCGTCGATATCCACCGCAGCAACATTCAGCCCCATCGCCTTTGCATACTGGACGGCCATATGGCCAAGGCCGCCAATACCGGAGATACCAACCCAATCGCCCGGCTTCGCCTCGGTCATCTTGAGACCCTTGTACACAGTCACGCCAGCGCAAAGGATCGGTGCGACATCCGCAAACCCGACATTCTGCGGGAGATGACCGACATAGTTCGGATCGGCCAGGACATATTCGGCGAAACTGCCGTTGACCGAATAGCCGGTATTCTGCTGAGTCTCGCAGAGTGTCTCCCAGCCGCCGAGGCAGTGCACGCAATGGCCGCAGGCACTGTAGAGCCAGGGCACTCCAACCCGATCGCCTTCCTTCACATGCGTCACGCCGCTTCCCACGGCAACGACATGACCAGCCCCCTCATGGCCCGGAATGAAGGGCGGGTTCGGCTTGATCGGCCAGTCGCCCTCAGCCGCGTGCAGGTCGGTGTGGCACACGCCGGCAGCCGCGATCTTGACGAGAATTTGGCCCGGCCCAACGTTCGGAACCGGCACCTCCTCGATCGCGAGCGGCTCGCCGAATGCGCGCACGACAGCCGCCTTCATCATTTGTTGCATGACTCTTCTCCCTCGGCGCAGCTGTCAGAACAGGCCCATGGCCGCTTCGTCGTAGGAAACGAGCAGGTTCTTGGTCTGCTGGTAGTGATCCAGCATCATCCTGTGGTTCTCGCGTCCGAAGCCTGACGCCTTATACCCGCCAAAGGCAGCATGCGCCGGATACACGTGATAGCAGTTCGTCCATACACGACCGGCCTGGATCGAACGGCCGACCCGATAAGCGTTGTTGCCATTACGCGACCAGACGCCGCCGCCCAGCCCATAGGGCGAATCGTTCGCGATCGCGATCGCCTCGTCGACGGTCTTGAATGACGTGACCGACAGCACCGGCCCGAAAATCTCTTCCTGGAAGATGCGCATCCGGTTGTCACCGGCGAACACCGTCGGCTGGACGAAATAGCCAGCGTCGAGCTCGCCTCCGGGAAACGCCCTGTTGCCGCCGATCAGGCAACGCGCGCCCTCGCTCCGGCCGATGTCGATATAGCCCAAAATCTTGCGAAGCTGACCCTCCGATGCCTGTGGCCCGATTTGGATCGCGGGATCGAGGGGGTCGCCCTGACGGATCGCCGCTACACGGGCAAGCGCACGCTCCATGAAGCGGTCATAGATGGATTCATGAACCAGGGCTCGTGACGGGCAAGTGCAGACCTCGCCCTTGTTGAATGCGAACAAGGCGAAGCCCTCAAGGGCCTTGTCGAGGAAGCGATCATCCTCGTCCATCACATCGGCCAGAAAAATATTGGCGGACTTGCCGCCAAGTTCCATCGTCTGGGGGATCAGGTGCTCGGATGCGGAATGCATGATCTGTCGGCCAGTCGTGGTCTCGCCAGTGAACGAGACCTTTGCGATCCGAGGATTGGCGGCAATCGCCTGCCCGACCGTGTTGCCGGGTCCGGTGACGACATTCAGAACGCCGGGCGGCAAAATGTCAGCGGTCAGCTCCGCTAACAGCATAAGCGTCAGCGGCGTCTGCGAGGCCGGCTTGATCACCGTGCAATTCCCTGCTGCCAGGGCCGGTGCGATCTTCCAAGCCGCCATCAGCAGAGGAAAATTCCAGGGAATGATCTGGCCGACGACCCCGAGCGGCTCGCGGAAGTGATATCCGATCGTCTTCTCGTCGATGGTGGAGATCGAGCCTTCTTCGGCGCGCACACAACCGGCGAAATAGCGGAAATGATCGATGGCGAGCGGAATGTCCGCGGCGCGGGTTTCCCGAATCGGCTTGCCGTTGTCGATCGTCTCGGCAAGCGCAAACAGCTCGAGATCGTCCTCGATTCGGTCAGCGATGCGATTGAGAAGCCGCGCCCGCTCGGCTGGAGAAATGCGCCCCCATCCGGTTGTGGCCCGATGAGCCGCGTCCAGCGCCAGTTCGACATCTTCCGGCCCGGACTTTGCAAACTCGGTGATGGCCTGACCGTTGATCGGGCTGCGATCGGTAAAAAAAGCGCCCGCCAGAGGGGCTACCGAGCGGCCGCCGATAAAGTTGTCGTAGCGCTCACGAAACAGCGCCGTCGCTCTCACCGTGCTGATGGCCTTTTCGAACATGATCGACCTCCCTGGTGGCAACCCAATCCTGGATCGCACCGGCACATTCACCAGCGATGTTCGTGTGTCGGCGGCCGGAATGGCACCCAAAGCTGGATCGGCCTGGCACCGTGACTGGCAACAGGCCGACCCCGCTTCTCCCGATGCTACATCTGGTGTTCCATCGGCATCGGCTTGTCGGCCGGCTTGTCCTTGTCGGTCATGCCCTTCATGCCCTTGCCTTTGCAGCCGGCCTTGTCGCCACAGCCCATCTTCATGCCAGACTTTTTGGACATGCTCTGCATGCCCATTTCATGATCGTGCATCATCTTGTCATGCATTTGCTGACCCCCATGCTGCATCCCCTTCTGATGAGCATGGGGTGCGCCAGATTTCGCCGGCGCAGCAGTGGCTTGCGGCGGCACCATCTTCGTGTCGTCGGCAAAGGCCGGACTCGCACTCGCGAAGACGAATCCCAGAGCGGCAATGGTCAGAGAAAAGGCGCGCATATCAAGTCTCCCAGAAATACCGAAACAGCTTTGCTTCTGTCCTGCTCGGAGCTTTTATCGCGACCATCTGTGCTCGTCATATCCGGTCTTGTACGTAGCGTTTGCCGCAAATTCTCTTCGCCAATCCTCCACGGTGCCCGACTTGATCAATGTTAATAAAGAGACTGACCCAGCCTAGATTGGTCTCAATAGCTCATTTTGGCCATTCCCTCGCAGCTGGTCGCACACTCGCGACATGTCGCGGCGCATCGGCGAAGCTGCTCGTCTTGAGGAAGCTTTGCGCATTCAAGAGCACAAGCAACGCAGGCCCGCGCGCAGGCATCGCAGAGAATGGAATGGAGCGCCGATCGTCGCACCAGCGAGTCGGCGGTCGTCTGGCAGATTTCCGCACAGTCCGAGAGCAGCACGGCAAGTGCGGCGAAGTCGGGGCGCGATCCCGCCCGCTCGAGACAATAGCGGGCGGTTTCGAGGCACATGCGCTGCGACCTGGCGCACATGTCCGCGCATTCGTCCAGCGACATCCCGGCCATATGACTGCCCGAAGACTGCGCCAGCCCTGCCGTTGCCGTCACCGAGGCTGCGGCCAAGGTCGTCCCGAGGACTGTCCGGCGAGTGTGCATTGAGACCTCCAAAGCATTTCACGGGTTGAACATCGATCAGGGCCGCTCAAAAGCCTTCGCGCGACGGCGCGGGATCTCGAGCGATATCGCTGTTGCCTTTACGCCCCTTCTCCCTTTCCATTCGAGTGTCTTGCCACGGCCAGTGGCCGTTGATCTCGACTCCCAGGGAGATGCTGAGGAACGTGCGCACCAGAACCAGTCCGGCGAGCACAATCAGGTCGTCGAGCGTGGGATTGATCACAAGCGACTTGACGATGTCTCCGGCGACCAGAAATTCCAGACCGAGGAGAATGCTCCGGCCCAGACCTGATCGAAACGGCCGGTATGCGTCGCCCGCTGCACCCCGCGACCATTGCTTCACGAAGACGATGACCGCCATTGCGGCACCGATCAGGATAGTGAGCGTGCCGCACAGTTCGAGCACGATCACCGCGAGCTTGAAGAAGGCGCTGAGCCAATCCGCGGGGAAATCAGTGATGGTCATACCAGCCACGCCCCCGGACGTTGTTGAAGCTGTCGGTCGTGTGACAGGCAAAGCATTGTTCGACGCGGGCGCGGCGGTTAGCCGCACGCTGCGAAACCATGCTGAAATGTTCCATGTAATGGCTCGGAGGGGCCTTGTGGCATTCCGAGCATTGGGTCGAGTTGACCGAAGGATGAAGGTAGCCCGAGATCTGCCAGCTCTCAGTTGAGTGACAGGTTGCGCAGTCCGTTCCAAACAGTCCTTCGTGCGGATCCCGCAGTGAATGGCAGCCGGCGCAATCCAACACCCCCGATGCTGCCTGCACGGGCGCGCCTCGGACCGTTAGGGGATAGCGCCAGAGCCTCGCATCAAGCAGCGCGTCATGGTCCATTGCACTTGGGCTGCGCCTGCCTTCATGCTCGACATGACAGGAGGTGCACTGGGCCGCCGCGGCATGGAACTGGGTCGACTGCTTGCCACCGAAATCGGCTCCTGCATGACAGCTGAGACAGGTCGCCGCCTCAACCCCCTTCAGCGGTGTGTGACACGCCGTACATTGGCCAGCAAAACTCTGGTGCGCCTCCGACGAAGGCCCCGGCGAAACCAGGCGGGCGACCAGCCCCGCGGACGCCGGCGCATTGGGCCGCGTCACAGCCGCCAGTCCCAGCAAGACGGCAGCCAGCACCAGAAAGGAAGCGAGATACCAGAAGGCGCGCGCGATCATAACCAACGCAGCCCGTAATAGATCGCAGCGCCAATATGGAGCAGCAGCGCCGCGTACAGCAGCACGCCGCACACAATGTGAAAGACGCGCCACTTCCCGAAAAGCGCGTTGGTCGCTTCTTCGGCACGTACTGCATATTCGGTGTCGGAAAGAGCGGACGCGAGCGCGACCCTGTCTTCCGGCACCGGTACTGAGGGTGTATCGCCGGCTGCAAAGAAATAGCCCGCCCAGCGCCCCGGCAGCCGGGTATTCTCATCCGCCCCTGCGACCGGCGCCGGCAGGTTCAGAAATGCTGATTTCAGCGATGCCAGTTCGGAGCGGCGCCCACGCAACGCTCTTGCCATCTGCGCGAGAAGATACCGGCCAATGAAGCCGCTCATCACGGTGAGCAGAATGAGCCCGGTCAGCGCTACGCCAAGAGGGCTCCCGAATGTGTGGGCAGCGTGGATGAGCCCGATCAGCGGCGCCAGCACGCCCGCATAGATGTGAATCGCGAGCAGGGTCGGCGTCGCGATCCGCTTCGACAGGCGCCGCTCTACCCAGCCGATATGCTTTGCCGCCACATAGGGCAGCGTCAGCAGCATCAACAATGCTGCAACGATCCCAAGGATACCGCCAGCGAGGCTGCCCGGAAATCGGGGCGACACATGGACGAGATATCCCAGCGGAAAGAGCAGCAGAAAGCCAACCAGCACGCCGATCAGCACATCACCGCGTTCGCGCATCAGGCTTCTACCACGAGCGGCTTTCCGGTGCTTTTGGCTTGGCAGGCGAGCACATAACCGTTCGCCTTGTCAGACGGCGCCAGGCCGGTCTCCACAGCCATCGTCACCTCTCCGTCCAGCAACTTGACGACACACACACCGCATTCGCCGACCCGGCAGGCGTAAGGAATCTCGACGCCGGCTCCTTCCGCCGCTTCGAGGACCGTCTGCCCGGCCGGCAAAGCAGCTGAGACGCCGGCGACCGAGAAGGTGATGGTTGTTGCAGCGACATTAGCGGAGCCGGCAAGCGACTCGGCAGATTTCGCCTCCGTGGCGACAGCGGTCGGCTCTGCGACCACCTCGACAGGTTCGACGGGCAGGGATGCCGGCCCAAATGCTTCTGTATGGAGTTGCGCCTCGGCAACGCCTAGCTCGGCAAGCTGCGCTTTTATCGCTGCCATCATCGGCGGTGGGCCGCAGAGATGGATTCGACGCCGGGCAATATCGGGAACCGCGGCGACCAGCATCTCCTTGGTGATGTTGCCCTCTGGCCCGAGCCAGACAGTTCCTGGGGCACGTTTCATAACGCCGAGCACATGCAGATTCTCATGACGCCGCTCGAGCCGTTCGAGCTCGTCCCTGAAGACGAACTCCTCCGTTGATCGCGCGCCATAGAGGAAGAAAATTTCGCCTGACCAGGCGGTGTCGGTGAGATAGCGCAGCACCGACATCATCGGCGTGATGCCGACCCCGCCCGCAATGAGAACGATGCTGTCCGCATCGGTGCCGGTGAAAGTGAACGCGCCGAACGGACCGGAGATCTTGAGAAGATCGCCAACCTTGAGCGTGTCATGCAGGTAGCACGACACCACACCCTGCTGCTCGCGTTTCACGGTCAACTCAACAAATGCCCGCTGGGTCGGTGAAGAAGCGATCGTGTAGGACCGACGGGCAGGCTTGCCGGACTCAGGCTCCACCTCGACCTGAAGGAACTGGCCGGGCAGGAAATCGAACGGCAGCCGGTCCGCAGAGGGGTCAGCAAGGCGAAACGTCTGCACCGTCGGCGTCTCTCGGACGATCTGCACCACCCGCAGCGAGCCGGTCCACGGCTTCGGCCTTCTGAGCGATGCTCCCGCCGGAGACGCCGCGTTGCTGGGTGGCAATGCATCGAATGTGGCGAACGGCGCGCTCGCAGGCGCCGCGGACGCAACCTTTGCTGAGATCGGGCCGGGAGCGGAAGCGGCGGCCGCGGGGGCGTGGGCGGGTGGAGCACCGGTTGCTTGGGAATCCGTCACGATCCGGCGAATGCGTCGCGTACGGGCCCATTGCAGGCCGATTAGGCTCCCGCTCACCGCTAGCAGGAACAGCATCAGGAGCAGATGCGCAGGGGATAGTCCGACCGGGAAATCGGTGTGGGCCTGCATCGGCGGCTCGATTGAAAGCTGATCCCGAAACCAGTCGGCAGCAACTTTGGAAGGAGGTTGCGAACCTGCGAGGGCGGCTTGGGCGGCGGAACCGCTTCGGAAGAGATCAACTCCCTCCCTGAGCTGGCGCGCGGCGTCGAGTTGCTGCGCAGGCGTGTCTGCGTGCATCCCCGCCGCCGAGCCCTCCCCGATCAGCTTCAGCCCCTGATGGACCCGATCGGCGGCCGTTACCCGAAGTTCCTGGCGCGCGCGCGCATCGATTGGGGGAATGGCAAGGAGCTGCGCGAAAAAGGGGTTCTGCCTGCGGTCGCCATGCTCGCCCTCATCCATCGAGCCCATCGACCCCATCATCCCCGACATTCCGGAACCGGAAGCTGGCTGCGCGCCTGCGCCGGCGCCCATCGGGGCAGCCGGGGATGACTCGTGATGAGCGGAGTGCTCGCTGCCCTCCTGGGCCAGGGCAGGCGAGGCGATCGCCACAGCCGCCAGGGCGGAGAACAGACTTGCCGGAAGCCAGGACGACTGGCGCATCGACATCTTCTCGCCTGGGCTCCCGATCACATATGATTCATTGGCATCGCTTGGTTGTCCGCTTGCGTGTCGGGTTCATCTGCATTGCCCCTGCTCCTGTCGCCCATGCGCATGTCGCGATGATCCATTTCCTGATGGTGTTCGCGCTCCATGTCGGCGGCCATGCCCTCGCCTCGGTCATCTTCACCGGCATAGTTGCCGGAGGCCGAGACGTCATTGCCCGGCACGACCAGGTTGTTAGCCGCAGCATCGACGGAATTATTAGAGTTGAGCGCGGCTGTATTGCCCTTTTCACTGTTGTTGCAGCCACTTGTCACCAAGGCGGCGATGATGATCAAGCCGCCGGCTGCCAAGCCGAGGCTGTTGCGCTTCTGAGCCATTTGAACCTACTCCTCCACATGAGACAGGATAATCGAAGCTATTGGCACTCTACTGGCTGTCCGCTCACGGACGAACAGGATTCCTAGCAATTGCGACCAGCTCCGCGGCAGGCGCTTCGACATGACCGCCAAAGCCCTTGCGCATCGCCGACAAGACCTTGCCGGAAAAGTGAGTCACATCGCGCGTCCTGAATCTCGCAAACAGAGCGGCCGACAGCACATCGGCCGCCACGCCCTGCTCGATCGCCGTCTGGATCGTCCAGCGACCCTCGCCTGAATCATCCACGACACCGGAAAAGTCGCGGAGCAGCGGGTCCTCGGCGAGTTGTTCGGCGAGCAGGTCAAGCAGCCAGGATGATACGACGCTCCCATGCCGCCATGTCTCGGCGATCCGCGACAGGTCGAAAGCGGCGCCAAGTTGCGAGGGCGCCTGACGCAGGATGTCGAAGCCTTCGGCCATCGCCTGCATCATCCCATATTCGATCCCATTATGGACCATTTTTACGAAGTGTCCCGCCCCGTTCGGTCCGGCATGGATATAGGCGCCGCCGTTCGAGCCAGCGAGCGCGAGCGAGTTGAAGATTGGCTGAAGCCATCGGACCGCGGTTTCGGGGCCGCCAATCATCAGGCAGAAACCGCGGCGCTCGCCCCCCACACCTCCTGATGTGCCGACATCCAGGAAAGCGATGCCCTTGCGCTCCAGTTCGAGGGCGCGCTCCGGTGCGTCCTTCCAGTAGCCGTTCCCGCCGTCGATCAGCGTGTCGCCGCGCGCCAGGAGCGATGAAAGTCTGTTCACGGCTTCGTCCGTGACCCCGCCGGCGGGCAGCATCAGCCAGATGGCCCTTGGGCAGGAGAGCTGCGCCACCATCTCGGCAAGACTTGGCGCCGCGACTGCGCCCGCCGCGACGACGCCCTCGACAGCGGCGGGAGAGCGATCGAACACGACGCACCTGTGCCCGTCGGCGAGGAGGCGGCGTGCTATGCCGCCGCCCATACGCCCCACTCCCACAATACCGATGTCCATGTCGGGTCCTTTAGTTCACGGGTGACAGAAGCTGTCGCGAGATTGAGAGACGGCTAGCGCTTCACGCGCTTTGTCTCGGCAATATCATGAAGGCGAGGCGCTCCATTGACGACGCTGATCCGCGCGAAATGATCATCCACGATCTGCTCGACGCGCACATGCCCGACAAGCTTGCGCCGGAAGGCCGGGGCCGCTGTTCGCGGCGGCCCGGGTATCGGCTCGATGCGGTAAACCTCGAGAAGCTGCGCAGGCTCGGCGCCGTCTGCTTTTCCAATGCAGATCACCCCTTGCCCGCTCTCAAGTCCCACAATCGAGCCGCGCATGAAGAAGGAATGCCCAATCCCCTGCGCTGGCGCGACATGAGCGCTTCCCAGCAGCAGCAGTCCGCTTACGAAACGTATAGCTGTTCTCAGTTTCATAAGACTTCCTCCAATGTGCTACCGAGTCATGATCTGCGCCTTTGGTGGTCTTTCGCGGGAGTGCGCCCGGACACAATGTTCGCCGCTCAAATCGCTTTTTCTGCGCGTACACCGCTCCCGCCTTCGTCATCATCGCCTCATTGGCTTGAGCCTATTTGACTTCGGCCCGGCCCAGAATAGGTAGAATCACGAATATCGTTTGTGCCCACTCTGCTGCTCGTCCGCTTCTCCATCGCCGGGGCCGCAAGCTTGGGCCGGCGCAGCAAGAGTCAACGGCTCACCGCCAACGGTGCGGGTGAACCGTTCCCAGCCGAGAAGCTTGTACACTGCCGGCAGGACGAACAGCGACAGCAGCGGCGCCGTGATCATGCCGCCGATCATCGGAGCGGCCAGCCGCTGCATCACTTCCGAGCCGGTGCCAGTGCCGATCAGCAATGGGAACAACCCGGCGAGGATCACGGCGGCGGTCATGGCCTTGGGCCTTACGCGAAGCACGGCGCCTTCCATAAGGGCGTGCTCGAGGTCATCCTCACTGGAGAAGCGTCCCTTTTCGACCCGTTCTTCGATCGAGCGGTCGAGATAGACGAGCATGATCACGCCGAACTCCGCCGCGAGGCCGGCAAGCGCGATGAACCCCACCGCCGTCGCTACCGAGACGGCGTGGCCGAGCAGGTAGATCAGCCAGACACCCCCAACCAGGGCGAAGGGGAGAGTGAGCAGCACGATCAGCGCTTCGCGGGCGCGCTTGAAGGCCATGTAGAGCAGCAGGAAAATGATGCCGATGGTCAGCGGCACGATCCAAATCAGCCGCTGCGCGGCGCGTTCGGCATATTCGAACTGCCCCGACCAGGCGATCGAATAGCCCGGAGGCAATTTGACTTGAGCCGCGATCTTGCCCCGCGCCTGGTCGACGAAGCCCACGATGTCGCGGCCACGCACATCGACATAGACCCAGACCGAGGGCCGCGCATTCTCGCTCTTGATCATGACCGGACCGTCCGCAATCTCGACGGACGCCACCGCTCCAAGGGGAACGATCGCGCCTTTTGTGGTCACGATCGGCAGTGCGCGCAGGGCATCGACGCTGTCACGCGTCTCGCGCGGAAAGCGCACGTTGATCGGGAAACGGGCCAGTCCTTCGATCTTCTCGTCGACAGGCATGCCCCCTACCGCAGCCGCTGCGGTGTTCTGGACGTCGTCGATTGAGAGGCCGAAACGGGCAGCGGCGAGACGGTCGACGCGAATATCGATATAGCGGCCGCCGAGCATGCGGTCCGAGATCGCCGAGCTCGTGCCCGGGACCGTCTTGACCACCTTCGCGATCTCCGCCCCGAGCCTGTCAAGCGTCGCATAGTCGGGGCCGGTCACCTTCACGCCAACCGGACTCTTGATGCCGGTCGCAAGCATATCGATGCGGTTGCGGATCGGTGGCACAAAGACATTGGCGAGCCCCGGCACCTTCACCCGCGCGTCCAGCTCGGCGATGATCTTGTCCGTCGTCATTCCTGGCCGCCACTCGCTTTTCGGCTTCAGCTGAATGGTCGTCTCGAACATCTCGATTGGGGCCGGATCGGTCGCGGTCTCGGCGCGTCCGGCCTTCCCGAAAACGGTCTTCACCTCCGGAATGGTCTTGATCATCCGGTTGGTGATCTGGAGCAGTTCGGACGCTTTCGAAGCGGAAAGGCCGGGGAGCGCGGTCGGCATGTAAAGAAGGTCGCCTTCAGCGATCGCCGGCATGAACTCGCCGCCAAGGCGTGACGCGGGCCAGGCGGTGGCGAGCAACGCGAGCGCAGCGAGCCCGACGACGATCTTGGGCCGCCGGAGGACCCAGTGCAGGGCAGGCCGGTACGAAGCGATCAAGAAGTGGTTGATCGGGTTCTCGCTTTCCGGCCGGATCCGCCCCTTGATGAACATCACCATGAGCACCGGGATCAGCGTGATCGAGAGCCCCGCCGCGGCGGCCATCGAATAGGTCTTGGTGAACGCCAGCGGCTTGAACAGCTTTCCTTCCTGGGCCTCGAGCGAAAACACCGGGAGGAACGACAGCGTTATGATGAGGAGGGAGAAGAACAGCGCCGGCCCGACCTCGACGGCGGCCTCGACCAGCACCTTTCGACGGAGCGGCTCGGTCATCCCGCCATGTTCCTGTTCGGCATGCTCCAGCTTCTTGTGGGCATTCTCGATCATGACCACGGCCGCATCGACCATGGCGCCGATCGCCAGCGCGATACCGCCCAGCGACAGGATGTTCGCGTTGACGCCTTGGGAATGCATGATGATGAAGGCCGCGAGGACACCAAGCGGCAAGGTGATGATCGCCACCAGCGCGGACCGAAGGTGAAGCAGGAACACGGCGCAGACGATCGCGACGACAAGGAACTCCTCGCCAAGCTTCTCCCACAGATTCTCGATCGACCGGTCGATGACCTCGGACCGGTCATAGACCGTCACCACCTCGACCCCCTGGGGCAAGGAGGATTTGAGCTCCTCCATCTTCGTCTTGACGGCGTCGATCACCGACCGCGTGTCGGCACCGGCGCGAACGACGATGACGCCGCCGGTCACTTCGCCTTGGCCATTGAGCTCGGCAATGCCCCGCCGGAAATCGGGAACGACCTGGACCCGGGCGATGTCACCGATCGTGACCGGAACGCCTCCCTCGCTGACCTTCAGGGGAATATTGCGGAAATCGTCGAGGTCGCGGAGATAGCCGCCGACCCGGATCATATATTCCGCCTCGCCGCGCTCGATCACCGATCCGCCGCTCTCGTTGTTCGCGGTCCGGAGCGCGTCCATCACGGCACCGACCGAAATGCGATATAGCTGCAGCTTCTCGGGATCGACCTGCACTTGAAACGCGCGGACCATGCCCCCGACACTGGCGACCTCGGCGACCCCGGGCACTTCTTTCAGCTGATATTTGAGGAACCAGTCCTGAAGGGCGCGGAGCTGCCCGAGATCGTGGCGGCCGGTGCGATCGACCAGCGCATATTGATATGCCCAGCCGACGCCGGTGGCATCCGGGCCAAGCGCCGGCGTGACGCCCGAGGGTAGGCGCCCCGCCGCCTGGTTCAGATATTCGAGCGTCCGTGACCGCGCCCAGTAAAGGTCGGTCCCGTCCTCGAAGATCACCGTGACGAACGAGTCTCCGAACAGCGAAAAGGCGCGAACCGCCTTGACGGCAGGCGCCGAAAGCATGGTCGTCGCGATCGGATAGGTGACCTGGCTTTCGACGATCTGCGGCGCCTGTCCCGGATAGGGGGTGCGGATGATCACCTGCACGTCGGACAGGTCGGGAAGGGCGTCCAACGGGGTGCGGTTGATCGAGAAGATCCCCGCCAGTGCCAGGAAGACCGCAGCGAGGAGGACGAGCAGCCGGTTAGCCGCCGACCAGCGGATGATGCGCTCGATCATTTCGCGGACTCCGGCACGATCCGTTCGATGACGGGCGTCAGGCCCTCTGCCGGCTTGGCAAAGGAGAAGCGCACGCGTTCGCCTGCGCTGCGGCCGCGAAGAACGGACGAATCCTTGACAGGGAAGCTCATCGTCATGGCCGGCCAGCCAAGCGCGCCGATCGCTTCGTGCGAGAGCGTCACCCTGCGCCCCTTCGCGTCGAGCGACTTGATGACACCGCGCGCCTCGACGAGCGCGGCCGAATGCCCGGAATGGTCCGGTGCCTTATGAAGGCGCTCGATCAAGCCGGCGAGCGAAGCCTCGGAGTCAATTAGGAACTGGCCAGAGACCACTGCGACGTCGTCGAGATTGAGACCGCGCCTGATCTCGGTCCGGTCGCCGACAGTCCGCCCGACCTCGACCTCGACAGGCATGAAGGCGCCGTTCCGCTGGACGATGACCACATCGCGCTTGCCCGTCGAGATCACGGCCTCGGAGGGAACCACCAGGGCGCCCGTCGGGCTGCCGGAGATTACCACATTCGCGTACATGCCGATGCGAAGCTGTCCGCCCGGATTGGCGAGCGTGATCCGCACGCGTCCGGTCCGGGCCTCGGGGTCAAGCGTCGGAAAGATATAATCGATGCGCCCCTGACGCGGCTCGTCCGGATAGGCCGCGAAGCTGATCTCGACCGTCTGCCCCACTTTCAACAGGCCGAGACGTGCCTCTGGAACCTCGGCCACGACCCAGACCTGAGACAAATCGGCCAGCGTGACGATGGACTGCCCGGGCTCGACTCGCGCGCCCGGCCTGGCACCGATCGCGGTCACGATCCCCGTGCGGGGAGCATAGACGGCATAGGTGCGCTGAGGCCGCCCGCCCCGGTCAAGATTCCGGATCGCCCCCTCGGGCAGACCCAGCAATGCAAGCCGCTGCCGCGCCGCTTGCCTCAAGCCGGGCGTAATCGCCGAGCTGCCAATCTTGAGGAGAGAGCTATATTCCTGCTGGGCGCCATAGAGCTCGGGTGAATAGACCGAGGCAACGAGCTTGCCGCGCGCCACCGGCTCGCCGACGGCACGCACGCTCAGCTTCTCGACGAATCCGGCCGTGAGGGTCTGCACCTCGACGATCCGCCTCTCGTCGACCTCCACGCGACCGACCGCGGAAGTCGCCGGCACCATGTTGTCGAACACCACCCGGGCCGTACGAACGCCCAGATTCTGCTGGACTTCGGGCGAGACGCGAACTCCGTCGCCGCCCGCCGCTTCGTCCTGATATTTGGGCTGCAGGTCCATGCCCATCGAGGACTTGCCGGGCGCATTGTAGCGCTCCATCGGCAGCATCGGGTCGTACCAGTAGAGAACCTTGCGACCGGAACCGTCCTGCGTCACCCCGCCGGCGCTTTCGCCGCTGCCGCTCGCGCCGGGCGAGCCTCCGCCCAGCATGCCCGAGGAGCCGAGCCAATAGCCGCCTCCAGCCATCGCCAAAGCGAGCGCGATGCCGCCAGCGGCGACTTTCTTGCTCATCGCATTCATTTCACGAGATCTCCGGAAAGATAGGCGAGCTCGACCGCGGCACGTGCGCGCTTGGCCTGCTCTTCAACCGACTGGATGTTTGTCTCGACGTATCGGCGCACGATCGTCAGCGGCAGTTCGAGCGAGCCTGGGCCGGCCGCATAGCGGGCTCTGGCCGCCTCGAACGACGCTTCGAGGGCAGGAATCGCGTCCTTGATGATCTTGTTGAGCCGCGCGTCGGCGCCGCGATAATCGGCGAGCGCCGCTGCGTACGCTGCACGAAGCTCGCGCCGCGTACTCTCGACCCGCAGCCTCGCAGCATCCGCCCGGGCCGAGGCTTCCACGATCTTGCGATCCTGCCGGTTCTTCCTGTTGACGAACAGCGGGATGCTGACCTGGACGCTCACCATATTGTCGTAGCTCGGCCGCCAGCCATACATCGCCGACCAGCTGATATCAGGCTTGCGCTGCGCGCGCGCGACACCGATCTGGCCTCGCGCCGCTTCCTCCTGCGCTTCGGCGACACGCAGCAGGGGATGGCCGGCGATGTCGGCCTCGACCTCCGGCGGCGGTTTCAGCGCGGGCACCCTGTCGGGCAGCGGGCGGTCGGCAGCTTGGCCGATCCAGCGGGCCAGTTCGGCGCGCGCGCGCATTTCCTGCTCGCCCGCCTGCGCAAGATCAGCCTCTGCAATGGCGACTTCGGCCTGCGCCTGAAGAGCAAGTGACGGCGTTGAGGCGCCGGTCGGCACGCCCGCCTCCATGACCTGCCGTCCCGTCTTCAAGTCGGCGATGACCTGCTTCAACAGCCGCTGCTTGGCCTCTGCTTCGACAGCCAGCAACCACGCGATCATCACGGCGCGCCGAATCTGCCGCTCTTCGGCACTGGCCTCGGCCCGGCTCGCAACGGCCTCGACGTGAAGCTGATAGGCCTCCGCCTCTCGCTTCGACCGGCGGACCTGCTCGCGCATGACGCCGATCGTGTACATCGTCATCGTGTCACGGCTCGGGTTGAATGCCATGGACCCGGTCACCGGGAGGTTCTGCACTCCGGCGGAAACCTGCGGATCCGGCAGCGTCCGTGCGGTCTCGGCCGCCTGCTCCGAGGCGTCGGCCTCGCGGCGATACGCCTGCACTGTGGGTTGATCGCCCAAGGCGAGGGCGACAGCTTGATCGAGCGACAACATGTTTTGGGCATGAGCAGCAGGCGACCAACTAGCAGCCAATGCAAGCCCGGCGAGCTCGAGCGCTCGCTTCATAGTTGAATTCATCAGATGATCCGTCAGGACTGGACGGGCCGGCAAGGCCTACCGCGTCACGGTTCAGTCAATGCCAGACGGGCGCGTTTGTGCGCGCACTCGCCAAAGCACTAGTCCGTAATTGTCCTAGTTCTTCGGGGGCGGATCGATTGCGGCCCAATTGGTCGGGACGAGCTTCGATGCGGATGATGGCCAAGGCGCCATGCCGGCCGGCAATGGCGCGGGAGTGGAGAGCTTCACTGCCGGCAGCGCCACGGCGGCAGCCATCGTGCACGAAGACTTGCAACAATCCATATCGTGGTCGCGCTGACTTTCGTGACCGGAGGACATTGCCGTGCAGTCAGACTGCCGAACGGGATGCGCCCAGGCAGGGCTGGACAGCAGCGAAAACGCGAGCAGCAAGGCGGCCAAAAGCCTGATCACCTGGCCCTTATCGCAAACCGGGGCACAGGAGTAAATGAGCCAGATCAAAGCTGCTGGGATCCGCGGCATGAAATATTTGTAATCGGTCGAATCCGGCAACCGAGGCTGGAACGCCATCTCTATCGGATGTCGGTACGCTCGCCAGCGGCCGAGCAGGTGACCCGACCGGCTGAGTTGACCTCGGCGGTCCAGGCCGACACCATGGCCCGTCAACACGACTTCCCAAGGATCAGCTCTCCCCCGTGGCCCAGATGTCAACACTTGCAGCGCAGCCCCAATCCTTCTCCCAATCGGGCCAGGACCCCGTACGCGCGTTAGTGTCACGGTGGCGCGAGGACCCTGGCGCCACCTATCGCTCCTGGTTTCTGTGGGATGAGCGGCTGAAGAACTTCCGGTCGATCCGGCGTGGGATCCAGCAAGTCGTCGCGGAAATCGAGGCAGGCACCTTCGGCGTCGCTTATCGCGGGTCGTCGCTGGAAACCGTGGTTCACTCCGTGGCCGAGCAGCGCCAGATCTTCAAAGGCGCCGATCACGCCTTTCTATGGAAGCCCAAGCTCCGCATCCCCGACATCTACGAGAATCCAGAACATCAGCGCGCGTTTGGCCGACTGCTCGATGCCTGCTCCTGCTGTGACACAGCCGAGGAAGTTATCGGCTACATCCGCGACATCGACAGGCTCAGGATCAAGGGCCTCGGACCAGCGGTCGCCAATCTGCTTTACTTCCTTCATCCAACCCTGGTTCCGCCGTTCAACACGGCGATCGTCAACGGCTATAATGCCTTGACCGGTGCGAAGGTGAAACTGGGGTCCTGGGATCACTTCCTGGCAATGCGCGCCGGCATCCTGGACCTGAACGACCGCTATCGGGACCTACTCTCCAATGACCTCGGTGCAATCGGCGGGCTGTTGTTCGATGTCGGCAGCGGCCGCTACCCGGCCCCACCGCTCGATGGCGATGAGACGGCGGGCCGGACTTGGATGGAGCGGCTGGAGGAGGCGCGTGCTGAAGCGCTGAAGCTCGACAAGACCGCCACCGCGCAAGGTGAGACGGATCGTACCCATGCTGAAATCCAGGCCTGGCTACGCGATCTCGGCCTGGCGCTCGGTCGTCAGGTATGGATCGCCGCCAATGACCGCAGCCGCATCCACAATGGAATACCCCTTGGCCAAGGCTGCCTCGATCGGTTGCCGCAATCGGTCGCCACGTCGCCGGCCGCTGACGCCATCCGGCTCATCGACGTGCTCTGGCTCGAGGCGACCGGCGCCGTCACCGCAGCCTTTGAGGTGGAACATAGCACGTCGATCTATTCGGGGATCGTACGCATGCTCGATCTCGCGCTGTCAGGCTGCGACCTCCATGCAAGCGCCGGGCTGTTTCTCGTTGCACCGGACTCCCGCGAAGCGGAGGTTCGCGCGCAGCTTCATCGCCCCGCCTTTAGGCGTGTGGCGGACCTCGACATATCCTATCTCCCCTATGGGGAACTAGAACGGCACAAGGATGCCATGGCCCGCTTCGGCTCCGGACTGAAGGCGATCAAGGCGATCGCGCGCAAGCTCGACTGATTTGCTTCACAAATGGACCGAGGGAAGACGCACGCGCTGGCGGCTGAACTGGTCAAGCGTCTCCACGCGCGGCGTTAAAGCAACGCGTAAGTCTGGGGCCCGACGAGGTTGGGATTCGCCATTTTTTGTTGCTCTCACGGACGTGCGGAGACCGTTCCCGAACATCATGCACTCGAATGCCGCGCCTGGGGTCCTTACCTCAGGCAAAGACGGAGGTCCGCCCCTCCCGGTCGAACACAAAGACCTGAAACGGGTCCTTGGCGCCATCGGGCGATTCCATTCCAGGCGAGCCTATCGGCATCCCCGGGACGGCGATGCCCCTGACACCGTCGGGCCGCTCCCGAAGTAGCCTGTCCACCTGGGCAAGCGGCACATGTCCTTCGACGACAAAATTGCCCACCACCGCCGTGTGGCAGGAGGAGAGCTGCGCCGGAACTCCCAACCTGCGCTTGACCGAGGCCATGTTCGCATCGTCGAGCAGGGCGACTTGATAGCCGGCATTTCGGGCAATAGCGGCCCAGGCTTCGCAACAGCCGCAGCTCGGGTCGCGATAAACCGTCATTGCCGCGGTTTTCCGCCCTTCATCCGGTCCCGCCATCGCCGTGTTTGTGCCGCCGAAGGAGCCTCGCCGCTCCTCAGGGGAGCACCCTGCCAGCGCAAGGCCGCCCATAGCGAGTCCACCTAGAACGATGTTGCGTCGGGCCAAGTCGTTGAGTGAAACGGGCATTCGGCGTCTCCCGGGCAAAGTGCTTCAACGGACATACGCAGCAGCGAGGCATCCCCCTCATCCATGCTCGCGCCATGCCATCCTTGCAGGGCGAGACGCATCCGGCCAGCCATCACGGCTCGCGTGGCGGCTTGGTCGCCCCGTGCGGAGGCCATTTAGGATCGCCTGCATTCTTCCAGCCGCAAAGGTCTCCCGTAAAGCTCAAAGGCGTCCGGGCACGCCGGCTTCGGGCGGCCTCGGACACGCATTTCGCCTATGGTGCGAACTGGACCACGGAGATCGGCTGCGCGCTCGCAATCTCTGTTCGGACCATATCGGACGAGACGGCCTTCATCTCATTTTCAATCTCTTGCAGACACCTCAGGAAAGTGGACCCCGTCCGATCGGGGTATGCGGCCCATTCGGCTCGTGGTCATGACAGACTTCAATAACGTCTACTGCCTGTTGCGTTTCTGGCCCTATGGGTTCTGAACCGTTCAGCTTCAGCAGTGCGTCCGGCGCGCTGGCCTTCCTGATCATCCCCGCTAAAATCGCTCCCATGCGCACCGACCTCGATCATCTGCCCGTCGCCAAGCAGCGCGAGTTGGAGCGGGTTCGAAGAATTCTGTTCGAGGAGTTCGATGATGCAATCCGCTTGGGCACCCAAGCGTGGAAGAAGCAGGGCCGTATTCTCAAAATGATCCTGTATGGCAGCTATGCGCGCGGCGACTGGATTCATGATCCGGTCGGCGGCTATGTTTCCGATTACGACCTGCTGGTCGTGGTCAACCACGACAGGCTCACCGACACGCTCGAATATTGGGCGAAGGCCGACGATCACCTCCTGCGCGAATATAGCGTCACCCACCGGCTGACCGCGCCCGCCAGCTTCATCGTCCACTCGATCGCCGACGTGAACACTCAGCTTCAGCGTGGTCGACCTTTCTTCGTCGATATAGTCCGCGACGGGATCGCGCTGTACGAAATGGAGGGCCATGACCTTGAGCCGCCAAAGCCCTTGTCGCCGGACGAGCAGCGGAAGGAGGCGAAGAACAATTTCGATTACTGGTTCGAACAGGCGTCGAGCGCCAGGATGGGGGCGGATTTTTACGTCGCTAACGGCAAGAGCCGCGACGCGGCATTCCTGTTTCATCAAGCTGCCGAGCGTCTGTATCACTGCGCCTTGCTGACGCTCACGCTCTACAGCCCGAAGTCGCATAAGCTCAATTTCCTGCGTTCGCAGGCCGAAAGCCACGACCTGCGGCTGATCGAAGCATGGCCGCGCGGCACCAGATTCGGGCAGCGCTGCTTCGAGCTGCTGCGGCGCGCCTACGTCGAGGCCCGCTATTCGCCACACTACAAAATCAGGCCTGAAGAACTGAAGTGGATCGGCGAGCGCATCGCCGTCCTGCAGGAGTTGGTCCGCGCCGCTTGCGAGGAGCGGCTGGCAGCACTCGAACAAAGGTCGGTTGCCTGAAGATCGCGCGCGAGGCTGACAGCCTCGCGCGCCGGACTTATCAGCCGTTGAGTTTGGTTTTGAGCGCCAGCGCCGGCGTGAACGTCAACTTTTTCGACGCGGCAATGTCCATCGGATCGCCGGTGCGAGGATTGCGGCCCTGGCGCGCCGCGCTATGCTTGACCTTGAATTTGCCAAATCCCGGGATCGAGACCTCATTTCCAGTCGTAGCGGCTTCCCCTATCGCCGCGAACACCTGGTCGACGATCGCCTTCGCCTGAGCTTTCGAGACGTTGGCCTGGTCTGCCACTTTCAGCGCGAGATCCGAGCTGTTCATGTCCTACTCCCTTCTATAGAAGCGCATCCGCTAACCTGCTGAATGGCTCACGTCGAGCGCCCCGCTGTTCCGCCTCGCGCCTTCACAATCGCGGATTCGGCGTGCAGATGCCTCCACCGAGCGCGCGCTTTCATGGCCTGTTGAACTGTCACCTGTCGTAGGTCCGAACGTCGAACTGCAGCCTGGCTGAAAGGTCACGGCAAGAAGCCCGAATAGAGAAGGGCCGGGCTCGTCGCTAAAGGACGAGCCCGGTAACGGTCAAAACCGCGCGCCCGTCGGAGATCGACAATTCCCAAGCGCCGTAGCGAGCCCCCTGGGCCGAGCATTGCCGAACCGAGCGGTGGCCACTGGCGGGCTCTGGAACCAGCCGTTTCGGCCCTCGTTCGAGTGCGCAATGACCAGCCGGCGCGCTCATCCATGAACGCTGAACCAGAAAAGCGGGCTGCCGCGGCGCAAGCGAAACTCGCCGCGAGCGCGGGCAAGCTCGAAAAAAGCGCGGTACAGCAGGTCGATAGCGCCGATCGGCGCACCGAACTCGCCGCCGACCGGACGGTGCTGGCCGCCGAGCGGACTTATGCCGCCTGGATCCGAACCGGGCTCGCCGCCCTCGCCGCGGGCATCGGAACCAAGGCCCTGCTCCAGGATCTCGTCGCCGACTGGCTGATCTTTGCCGCCACGCTCGTGCTGATCGTGTTCTCGATCTTCTGCTTTCTTGCCGCGGTCTGGCGGCAGATCGATCGCAGCGTGCCTCCGCCCCGACCCGACACCAGGACCTTGCCCTCATGGCTGCTGGTCGGCTTCAGCGGTTTCCTGGCAATGATGTCGGTCGCAGCGCTGATCGGCATTTGGTCCCAGTGACCGCCCGCCGTGGCGGCCCTCGCCCCCTCCGCTAGCCGTCCCGTCGCGATATTCGCCCCTTGACGTTTTCGCGAGGACGCGACCCGCGTTCGGCGCCTTAGTCGTCGCGAGCTTCACGGGGACGCCAGGCCCGCGAACCCCGCCCCATTTTCGCCTGCGACGCCGTCCCCCCATCTCCAGCCACGGCTAGGCTTGGCAGCTTCAAAGACTCAAGCTGAGCGTGTCCGTCAACCGGCCAGGACAATGGTCCGGCGTAGGCGCGCATTCCACTCGCTCTGGGCCGTGCAGTCGCTCACTACCGTTACCGCTTCGCTGAAGGCGACAATCGCGGCAATCTGAGCTCCGGCTCCGCGGATCCGGATAAACCCATCGAGCGAGATCAGGCCGCGCCGTGCTGCTTCCCCCAAAAGGTCCCTGATCGTTCTGACCGCTGCCTCTCTCGCGGCAGCGATATCGGTCAGAAACTGGCCTTCGAAATCCACAAGGACCTGGTTGCCCTCGACCAGATCGAAATAGAATCTGCGCACGCGCATCCCTCCACCCGAACCGCCACCGGCAAGACCGCTGATTACCGGGACCGCCAGCGTGCGTCGAGCGACAACGCTCGCCTCGCCTGTCGATATCGATCTGCGGCACGGATGCGCCCAGCCGCGCCCGCGTTCAGCTTCGCGACATTTGTCCGGGCACAATGGCCGATCCGACCGGCCTGCCAGCAAGCCCGTGGCGCCCGCTGCGCCGAGCCGGCCGCGGAGTCCGAGATTGCAGACGCAGCCAGAATATCTTCGCTCAATGCTTGCCAACCGACACACATCAGCGGGCAATCTGCATCCCCTGTGTCCATCTGCAGCGCAGCGGGGAAAAAGCTTCCCTGGGCATCGCGGTCACCCAAATGCGATGCTGTCACTCTGAAATGACGGTCCTGATTGCTGTCTTCATCGCCTATCTTGCCGTCGTCGGAACGACGATCTTCCACTATGAGTCGCTGAAGGCGGTTGGGCGACTCTCCAGGTTGCACCACCATCCCCACCTGATCGTGCCGACGGTGCTCTCCTTGGTCATCGCGGCTCATGTCGTCGAAGTCCTGCTCTACGCCTGCATCTATGAGATCGCGCTGGGCCCGCTGCACCTGGGTTCAATCACGGGCGTGAAGCTGACTCCGCTGACGCTCGTCTACTTCGCCGCGGAAACCTACTCCTCGCTCGGCAATGGCGACATCCTGCCCCATGGCGCGATCCGGCTGATCACCAGCATCGGCTCGCTGAACGGCATCCTGCTCTTGGCCTGGTCGGGATCCTTTCTGTTCACGGTGACGGGTCAAGTCGACCAACGCAGCGCGCGCGATCAGGGCTAGCTGGCTCTACTCGTGGCAGAGGTGGCCGTCGCACCAAGGCCAGCGGGCATTCGTCCGGCTCGCCTCTTCATTACCGTCCTCTCCTGCCAATGACGGGCTGCGGATAAATCATGGTGCGCCGTCTCTGATCAGGAGGCGGCTCAATGGCGGCGGGACAAGCACAGCTTTGGACAGCGATTCTGCTCGCCGGTCAGCGGCCGGGGCCCGATCCCCTCGCGCGCTTCTTCAATCAACGCTACAAGGCGCTGATCCCCGTTCACGGCGCGACAATGCTGGAGCGCGTCGCGAAATGCCTGCTGCGCGTCCCGCAGATCGGCCGGGTCATCATCCTCGCCCAGCAACCGGAACTGCTGATACGCGAATCCGGCAACCGCCTCGGCGCCGATCCGCGAGTCCTTGGCTTCGTCAGCCATGCGGGCATCGCGGAAAGCATCGGCGCTGTCCTTCGGAGCCCGTCATGCCGATGGCCCGTGCTGGTAACGACCGCGGACCATGCGCTGCTGACCCCGGAAATCGTCGAGGAATTCCTCGCCGGCGCTGAGGAGGGCGACCTCTCGATTGGCGCCGTCGAACGCGAAACGGTGCTTCGCCGCTATCCGGAGACAGCCCGCACATGGCTCAAATTCGCTGACGGCGCCTATTCAGGCGCCAATCTGTTCGCGCTCAGGAACGAACGTGTGGCGAGTGCGCTTGAACTCTGGCGCAACGCCGAGCGCGACCGCAAACAGGCGTTCCGGCTCTTCTGGCATTTCGGGCCGCTGCTGGCGCTCCGCGCCATCCTGCGCCTGATCGGATTTCGCGACGCGATCGCACAGGCCGGGCAAAGGCTCGGCGTCGATGCGCGTCTGGTCGAGTTGAGCGCGCCCGAAGCGGCGATCGATGTCGACAAGCTCAGCGACTACTCCCTCGTTTCCGACATCCTCGCGCGTCGCTCCACGCTTGCTGGCGCGCCGGCTGCGCGAACACCAATCCCCGAGCCGTACGATGCGGACCGCGCCGCGGATTTGCCTCGATGAGGGTCGGATTCCTGTTCAATCACGACCAGATTCATCAGATCGCGCATAGCCTGCCAATCGCGATCGCGCTGCTGCCACACGCCGAGGTCGTGCTCGCGGCAACGAGCGAGAAGCTTGCAAACGAAATCCGCCGCATAGGGGCCGCGGCCGGTCACCCGTGGCTGTCACCACTCCGCCTCGGGCTGTCGTCCCGCACGTCCCGGCTGCTCGAGCAGGGCCTGGGCCGCGCATTGCCCGCACGCAAGCTGCTCGTCTATCGCGACAATCTGGAGTTCTTCGAAACGCTCGACGCGCTGGTGGTCACCGAGCGCACGTCGCTGATGCTGAAAACACGCTATGGCCTGTCGGACCTCCCGATCATTCTCGCCGACCATGGCGCAGGAGACCGGAAAATCGGCTTTGGCCGCGAGGCGAGCCGCTTCGATCATATCCTGGCGGCAGGCCCCAAGATACGCGATCGGCTGATCGGCGAGGCAGGCGTCGAACCCGCCAGAATCACCATCACAGGCTATCCCAAATTCGACCTGCGGCGTCTCGCGCCGGCGACGCTCCCTTTTGCGGCATCCGGCCGGCCGGCCGTCCTCTATAACCCGCACGTGTCGCCGCATTTGTCGTCCTGGTTCACACAGGGCCGGCGCGTGCTCGACTTCTTTCTTGCAAGCGATCGCTACAACCTGATCTTTGCGCCCCATGTGATGCTGTTCGAACGGCGCTGGGCACTGAGCATCGACAGGCTTCGCATCGCCCGCCCCCGTGATCTCGACCGCAGGTATTTCCAGGCGCCCAACATCCATATCGATCTGGGCAGTCCTGCTTCGACCGACATGAGCTACACCGATGCGGCCGACATCTATCTGGGCGATGTCAGCAGCCAGATCTATGAGTTCTTGCGCCGCCCCCGCCCCGCGCTGTTCCTGAACGCCCATCACGTCTCCTATGACGGCGATCCCAATTATGCCCATTGGCGAGCGGGACCGGTGATTAGCGACGCCGCAGAGCTGGAATCCGGATTGCGCGCAGCCAGCGAAGAGCACGCCCCTCGCTACGCATCCGTCCAGCGCGAGCTGTTCGACTATACCTTCGACGTTCAGGACGAGCCGTCGTCGGCAAGGGGCGCACGCGCCATCCTGGACTATTTGTCGCGGCGGGGGCGGTCCTTGCCTCTCCCTGGGAGCTGGCGGATTGCCTGAAACGGCCGCCCAAGGAGCGGGCATCGTTCGCCGGATCTTCGGAAACCTCGCGCTGCTGCTGGGCGGAAGGGCCGCGGCGGGCGTCCTCAGCCTCATTTACATGGTCATTGCCGCGCGTGCCCTCGGCCCCACCGACTACGGCGTGCTGGTGCTCGTTCATGGCTATGTCGTGGTCATAGGCGCGATCATCGGCTTCCCCGGCTGGCACGCGGTAGTGCGCTACGGCGCTCGGGCGCTGGCCGACCATGATGAAGCCGGGCTCATCCGGTTGTTGCGCTTTACCGCAGCGGTCGAACTCGCCGCAGGCGCCGCCGCAATCATCGCCGCAGCAGCGCTGGTCCCGATAATCGGCCCCAGCCTTGGCTGGCCCCTCGGCGTTCAGGCACTCGCGATCCCGTACAGCCTGGCGGTGTTGGGCGCCGTACGGACCACTCCGGCCGGCCTGCTCCAGCTGGTGCGGCGCTTCGACCTGCTCGCCTATCACAGCGCCGTCGCGCCCGCGGTGCGGCTGGTTGGCGCGATAATGGTCGCTGCGGCCGGCTGGGGACTGACAGGATTCCTTGTCGCCTGGCTGATCGCCGCCCTTGCGGAATGGGCAACGCTCTGGGCGATCGCGGCAGTCGTCGCGCGCCGGCGCCTTCGCCACTCGCCACTGGTCGGGCGCCCCACCAATGTCGCTAGCGACACGCCCGGCCTGTGGCGGTTCATGCTCGCAGCCAATGCGGATGTGACCTTTGCCGACCTTTCGGCGCGGCTGGCGCCGCTCGCGATCGGCTGGACGCTGGGTCCAGGGCCTGCCGGGCTGTTCGCGATCGCCCAGCGAGCGACCGTCGTGCTGGCCCAACCTGCCCAGATCCTCGGCCAGGCCGCTTATTCGGAACTGGCAAAACTCGTCGCCCAAGGCGACCGCTCCGGCGCGCTCCGGCGAGCGCTGCTGCGTTGCATCGCGATAGCGCTCGGCTCGGCAGTGCCGATCCTGATCATTCTCGCCTTCTTCTCGCGCGACATCGCTGTCCTGCTGGGCGGCGGCGCCTTTGGCGATGCTGCTGCGGTCATGATCTGGCTTGCAGCCGCGCGCACCATCCTGCTGGTCGCGCCGCCCTGCAGTGCCGGGCTGATCGCCATGGGCCGGCCCGCCCTATCGGTCCTCGCCAATGCAGGGCTTGGTCTCGCGCTGCTGCCGCTCTTGCTGCCCCTCACGATGCGGTTCGGCCTGGTCGGAGCGGGCATGCAGGCGCTGCTGCAAGCGGCGGCCACGAGCGCGCTTCTTGCCGGGCTCGTCTGGCGCACGAGCGCGCTACCTGCGGGCGTGGCGCCCTTACCGGCAAAGCGCCTCGAAGAGCTCGAAGTCGCGTCGATAGAGGCGGCGGAGGCGATCGACCTGAGCTGAGGTCGGCGCCTCGAAGCTCCCATCGCCGCAATTGACCCATGGAAGCGGCCTGCCCGTCCGCTGCGCCAGATAGGCGCTCACATCCCCCATCAACAGCAGATCGTCGACGGCGACCTTTCCCGATGCGTCAAGAATGTACCAGCTTTGCGGCCGGAAGATATGGTCGACCCCATAGGGAAGTTCCGCCCTCTCGATATGATCAAGGGCGTCCTCGATCGATTCGAAGGCGCGATAATCCCTGCGGAAGGGCAGAGACACCCGGTTGTCCGCGCTGCCACCCGCGCGTGCATAATGATAGGCGGAGAGAAAGCGCTCGATCGGATCGCGAAGGACCGCAAAGCTTCGCAGCTGCGCGATCAGGTCCGGCGCGACCCGCTGATAATAGCGGACCGTCGAATGCTTCACTTGCCGGGCATAAAGCGCGCTGCTGACCGACATGCCGGCATTTTTGGGGATATGGATGAACAGGATGCCGGCCGCGCGGATCACCGCCAGCCGGCGCCGCCGCTCCCGGTCGAGCGGCGGCGTCACGCCCAGATCGCAGATCCGCTCGTAGATGTCGCTGCTGAGCTTGACTCCGAAGCTTCGCGCCAGATGCCGGCGCAAGCCATAGGCTTCGGGGCTCTCCGGATCGATCACGGCACCGCCTAGAAGCGCACCAGCGCGGTGACGCCCGCATCGCCGGAACCGGCCCAAGGCAGCACGCGCACGCTCGAGTTGCGCCTGGTCGTGAGCAGGAAGCCGCTCGCCTCGCCGACCGCGGCACCCGCCACGACATCGTACCAATGATGCTTGCGCGCCTCGATTCTCGAGATGCCGACAAAGCCGGCGACCAGTTGCGCCGGCAGGCCGATGCGCCAGCCATAACGGTTCTGAAGCGTCGCGGCGGCGGCAAACGAAATCGAGCTATGCCCGGACGGGAAGCTCTTGCGGTCGCTGCCGTCGGGTCGCAGTTCGGGAAAAGCGCGTTTCAGTCCATAGGTCGCAAGTGCAGCGCTCCCGAGACTTGCGCCGGCCTCTGCGTCTCCCCGCCAGTCACCCTTGATGGCAGGAACGCCGAGCGCCGCGACCACCAGCGCATCGCGAGCGATGCCGCCCGCGCTGTCCCAGGCAGCCGCGTCGCGCGCGGCGGCCGCCGCCGGCAGGCTCAGCGCGACCGCGGCGCCGAGGATATTGGTCCGGAAGATATTGCTCATTTTGATGATCATGCACCTCGGATTATTTGAGACGCTGCCGCGACCAATAATCCTCAACCGGCCCGAATTACCTCGCGCGCGGGCTCCGGTGCGCTAGGCTCGTTCCACATCCCCGTGCCTCCCAGGAATGGAGACTGCCATGATCCGGTCGCTTACGATTTGCCTCGCGCTGGGCTTGGCGGCCCCTGGGCATGCCGCGTCTTCCCCGCATTACGCCGTGGCTGCATCCCTCGTGATGCCGGACGGCGGCTGGGATCTGGTCGCGGTCGCTCCTTCCACGCACCAAGTCTTTGTCGCACGAACGGCCAATGTGACGGCCGTCGATCTCGCGCATGCCGGCAAAGCGCGCACGCTCGGTCAAATCGAGCGCGGACACGCGGCGCTCCCCATCCCGAACTCCTCCAGGCTGCTTGTCACAAGCGGCAAGGACAACAGCGTTTATATTCTGGACCAAAGAACCGGACGGCAGATCGCGCGGCTCGCCGTCGGCGCCAACCCCGACGCGGCGATCATCGACCCGACGTCCAGGCACGCCTTTGTCATGAACGCGAAGGACGGCACCGTGTCGGTGATCGACCTGGCGACAATCCGCGTGTATGCGACAGTCCAGCTCAAGCCCGGCCTCGAACTGCCGGCGATCACGCCGGAGGGCATGCTCTTCATCAACAATGAGGAGGCGAACGAAATCGAGTCGATCGACCTTCAAACGCTCCGGCCCGGCGCCGCGATTCCGTTGCCGGGTTGCGAGGGTCCGACCGGGCTCGCGTTTGATCCCGGATCCGCCAAGCTCATCAGCGCTTGCGCCAATCGTCGATGCGCATTCCGGCCGGGAAACGGCACTTCTCGACATCGGGCGCGGTCCCGACGGCGTGATCCTCGACCAGTCGCGCCGGACCGCGTTTATCCCGTGCGGCCGCGACGGAATACTTGACGTGATCGCGCTTGATGGTCCTGGCGCGCCCAAGGTCATCGAGCAGGTTCAAACCGAATACGGCGCCCGGACCGGCGCGCTCGATCCGGCCGATGGCGCCCTCTATCTGCCGACGGCCCGCTTCGCGCCCGCCTCCGATCGCGGCAGCCGGCCCGCCGCTGTGGCGGGGACGGCCCATCTGCTGGTCGTGAAGCCGCGCTGAGCCGGTCGAGCACTGTTCATGCCGCGGCGTCTCGCGCCGGCCTCGGCTTGTCGCCAAAGATCAGCAGCGCTCCGGGCAGGAACAGCAGCACCAAAGGCACAGCGGCGGTCAGACCGAAGATGATCGCAGTCGCCAGCGGCTGCTGAAGCCCCGCGCCGCGGCTCAGGCCGAGCGCCAGCGGACTGAGCGTCAGCACCGCGATCAAGGCCGACATCAGGATGGGCCGCAGGCGTTTTCGGCCCGCCTCGCGCAAGGCATCTTCTCCGACAGAAGCGGCTGGATCGAGCTCGGCGAGGTAGAAGATGACAAGTTCAGTCACCATGCCGACCACCATCGTCAGACCCATCAACGCCGAGATGTTCAGTTCGATGCCTGTGACCCAGAGTCCGATCAGCACCGCGGCCGCCGACAGCAGGACCGTCAGGATCGCCGCGAGCGTCCAGGCGATCCGCTCGAACAGGATCGTGAGCAGCAGCGCCGTCAGCAGCAAGGCGGCGGCGAACACCATGCTCAGGTCCGCAAAGCTCTTCTGCTGCTCGGCGTAAAGGCCCCCATAATCGACCCGGACGCTGCCCGGCAGTCGCAGATCGCCGACCGTCTTGCGCACATCCTTCATGCCGGAACCGAGATCGCGCCCTTCGAGCCGCGCCGTCACGGCGACAAAGGGCGCCAGATCCTCTCGGGTCAGCTGTTGCTGGCCCGCTTGCACGCCGACATCGGCCACCTGCCCAACCGTCAGGCCATGTCCGTCAGGCGCGACCAGCGGCAATTGCGCAATCTGCGCGGCCCGTTGGCGGAGATCTGCAGGCGCGCGGACGCGAACCGCGAGCAATTGCTCGCCCGCGCGCATGCGCGTCGCCTCGGTTCCGCCGATCAGCCCCTCAATCTGCGATGCGAAGGCGTCGGCATCCATGCCCTGTTGAGCAAGGGCACCCGGGCGCACGCGAATGTCGATCGCATCGCCAGCGACGCGCAAACCGTTCACCACTTCGACGACGCCTGGTATTTTCCCGATCGCGTCCCCCACGCGCTTCGCCGCCGCGTTGAGCGCCACCGGATCGTCGCTGAACAATTTGACTTCGATCGGTTGCGGCACCGCGGTCAGGTCGCCGATCAGATCTTCCATCAGCTGGATGGTTTCGATCTGGAGCCCCGGCACCTTCGCTTCGATCTGCGTGCGAATGTCCGTCATCACCGCATCGATCGGCCGCCGCGATCCGCCTTTCAAACGAATGAAATAGTCTCCCTCGTCCGCTTCGGTCAGCCCGCCGCCGAGCTGGACGCCGGTTCGTCTCGAATAGCTCGCAACCTCGGGTGTGGCGGTGATGATCTGCTCGACTTGCCTGAGGATGCGGTCGGTATCGCTCAGCGCCGCGCCCGGCTGCGCCTTGTAATCGAGAACGAAGCCGCCTTCGTCCATGGCGGGCATGAATCCCGAGGGCACTTTGGTCCAGGCGAGATAGCCAAGGCCGAGCATGGCGATGGCGACGATCCCCACGAACAGGCGCGGGCGGCCGAGCGTGCGGCGTTCGGCCCAGTCATGCCCTCGCTCTAGGCGCTGCATCAGGCGGTCCGCCTTCCCGGCAGCCTCGACATCCTTCGGCCGCAGCCAGGCGGCGGCGACAAGCGGGATCACGAACCGCGCATAGAGCAGCGACAGGATCAGCGCGGCCGCCATGGTGAGCGCAAGCGCCTTGAAAAAGCCGCCGGTGACGCCGCTGACAAACGCAAGCGGGAGAAAGATGATGATCGTCGCAAGACTGGACCCGTACAGCGGCTTGCCCATTTCGGCCGCGGCGGCGAGCAGGCTGTCCCGGTCTCGGGCAGCGCCTTCCTGCATCCGGCGCATCATGTGCTCGAGCATCACGACCGCATCGTCGACGACCAGCCCGACGGCGGCCGCCATGCCGCCAAGCGTCATCATGTTGAAGCCCATGTTCAACGCCAGAAGAAGCAGACAAGTGGCGGCGAGCACCGCCGGCAGGGCGATCCCGGTAATGGCCATCAGCCGGAACGAGCGCAGGAACAGGAACAGCACCAGCCCAGCCAGGAGCGCCCCGAGCAGGATCGCGTCGCGCACGGCATTGGCCGCGCCGGTGACCAGCTCCGATTGATCGTAAAAGGGCGTGACCGAGACGGTCGGCGGCAGATGGATTTGAGCGAGGCGCGCGTCGACCGCCCTCACGATCGCAACGCTGTCGCCGGTCAGCGACTGACGTACATTGACGAGGATCGCGTCGCGCCCGCCCGATGTGACGCGGGTGAAGTTCGGGGCAGTCGCCGGATGGATCGAGGCGATCTGCCCGAGCGTCACAACCGAGGCGGACGGCGGCGGCATGGGCTGGCCGGCAAGCGGGCCGGCGCCGGCCGGCGGCGCGCTCGCGGCCTTGACCGGAAGCTTGCCGATATCCTCGATCGAGGTCGCGCGGTTCTCGACCAGCACCAGATAGAGCCGGTGCCGATCCTCGACTCGTCCGACGCCGCGCACCATGCTTGCCCGCCCGACTGCGGTGGCGACATCGCTGAGGCTGATGCCCAGCGCCTGAAGCCGGCCCGGATCGAGATCGACCGCGATCTCGCGCGGCGCGCTGCCGAGCACATCGACTCCGGCGACGCCCGCCACCGAACTCAGCGCCGGCCGGATCTGCAGCTCGGCGATCTGCCGCAGCGTCGCCGGGTCGAGGCTTTTCGAAGTGAGCGCAATGCCCAGCACGGGAAAGATCGTCGGGTCGGAGCGGCGCACGCTGAACCGCGTGCCCGGCGGCAGGTCGGGCAGCGCGGTCGCCAACGCCCCTTGCGTCGCGAGCGTCCCCGCCACCATGTCATCGCCCCATGCGAAGTTCAGCCCGACTTCCGCCGAACCGCGGCTGGTCGTCGAGCGGATGCGCGTGACGCCGGGAACCTGGCGCAACGCGATCTCGATCGGGCGCGTGATCTCGGCCGCCATTTGCGCCGGCTCGCGGTCGCCGGCCTCGACGGACACGACCACCCGGGGATAATCGATGTGTGGAAAAAGGCTTACCGGCAAGCGCAGCGCAGCGCCGATGCCCGCGAGGGTGAGCAGGATCGCCGCGAGCACGATCGCCCGCGCATGGTCGCGAAGCGCGCCGATCATCGCGTCCGCACTTTCATGCCGTCATCCAGGGCCGTCCCGCCTTCGACCACAACTTGCTCGCCGGATTTCAATCCGCGCGAGATCACGACCCGCTCGCCATCGCTCGGCCCTGGCGTCACATTGCGGCGGTGCGCCTTGCCGCCCGACACGATAAAGACATAGGCTTGGCCGGCATCGTCCAGGAGCGCCGCGTACGGCACAGTCGGCGCCCCGTCTCCGGCCGCCAATGCCAGCTGACCGGTCAGCGGCTGGCCCGCGCCGATCGCGGCCGCCGCCGGTATCCTGACGAACAGCGAGGCAAGCCGCGTCTGCGCGTCGACGGTCGGATCGACCGAAAGCACGGTCGCGGCAAAACTCGGTCCGCCCGCCGAAGGCGCGACCCGGATACCAGTACCAGGCCGGATCTGCCGGACCAGCGCGGGATCGACCCCGAATCGGCCGCGCAAGTCACCGCCAGCCATGATCGTTGCGACCGAAGTCCCTGCCGGGACCAGGCTGCCAAGCGTTGCGGAGACGGTCTGCACATGGCCGGCAATGGGCGCGCGCAACTCGAGTGCTCCGCTGCGCGCGGCAAGGCTGGCGCGCGTCGCGGTCGCAGCCTGCGCAGTCGCGCGCGCGGTATCGACCTCGGCATTGCTGACCAGCCCGTCGGCGCGAAGCCGCTGCGCTCGTTCATAAGCGAGCTGCGCCGCGCGGGCGTCGCTCGCCGCCTTGACCAGGTCGAGCCGGGCGGCGGCGCTCGGCGCCAGGCGAACCACCAATTGTCCTCGGGACACAGCGCTCCCGGTCGGCGCCACGATCGCCGCCACCACGGCTTCCGTCGGTGCGCTCAGAATCGCGCTTCCTGCCGCTCCCGCCTCAGCAGTGCCGTACAGGGCGACGCTCGACTGGACCGACGCCGGCGAAGCCGCGGCCAGCTTGACCAGCGCAACCGGCTCGGCGGTGTTCTCGGTCGCGCTCTGTCCACTCGAACAGGCTGCCAGCGCCAGCGCGGCCGCACAGATGCTTGTTTTCATTCTTTCCATGCCTCCTGGGGCGCGCCCGCCAGGAGTTCGAGCGCGATGGTCTGTTCGGCGATGTCGCGCTCGGCCTGAACGCGCTGCATTTCCTTGTCGCGGAGCGCCTGTTCGGCGGTCGCGGCGGTCGCAAGCGCGATGTCGCCGCGGTCGGCGGCGCGGCGGCTTGCGGCGGCGAAGCGGCGCACCGCCGGCAACGCTGCCAGTACCGCGTCGCGCTGCCGCCGCGCGATCGCAATGCCGTTCACGGCTGCGGCGATCTCGGCGCGGGTCTGAAACAGCCGCGCTTCATATTCCGCCTTGAGCGCCGCGCGCGTCGCACGCTCGACCGCGATCCCGCCGCGATTGCGGTTCCAGAGCGGCAGCGTAAACGAGACGGCCGGGCCGAGGGTCACGTTGCCCGCCGTGTCGCGCGCGCCGTTGACGCTCAGATCGAGATTGGGAAACTGATCAAGCACAGCCTTGTGCACCGCAGCCTCCTGCGCCTCATAGCCAGCGCGAAGAGCCTTGAGGTCCGTCCGCCGCTGCTGCGCGATCGCGAACAACGCACTCGCATCGGGCGGCGAAGGCGGGAGCGGCGCGGCGGCAAGCTTCAGTTCTCGATCGGGCGGGAAGCCGATCAGCTTCGCCAGCTCCAGCCGGGCTGCGCCGAGATCCTTCTCATCGGTTCGCAGCCGCTCGGCGGCATCGAATGCCGCCACGCGCGCGCCTTGCACCGCGTCGCCGGCCATGTCGCCGCGCCCGGCCGCACGCAGCATGCGATCGAGCATCGCCTGCGTGGAATCACGGCTTTCCAGGTCCAGCGCAACCTGGCGCTCGAGCGCTGCGATCCGCGCCGCCTGCAGTCGCGCCTGCCCCGAGGTCTGCCATTCGGTCCAGGCAAGGTCGAGCCGAACCTTGCGTGCGTCCGCCCGCGCCTGCTGCAACGTGACGCCGCGCGTGCGGAGCGCGTTCAGGTTCAAGCCGAGGCTCGAGCTGATGCCGAGCATCGTGTCCGGCCCCGAGAGCAGCGGGTCGAGCCCGAAGCTGAAGCTCGGGTCGGGCAAAAGGCCGGCGGCAAACACTTGCGCATCGGCGACGCCCGCCCGCACCCGCGCCGCCTGCAGATCCCGGTTGCCGAGAACGGCGAGCGCCGCGACCGCATTGGGATCAAGCGGGCGGGTGAAGTCGATCCTTTCGGGCTGCAGAAACGGCCGGTCGATCGTCGCCGCGTCCTGCGCCAGCACCGCCAATGCCGGCGCCGACAGAGCCGCCGGAGTCTCGTCGAGCGGCAACGGCCGGTAAGTCGCACAGGCCGAAAGCAGCAAGGCCGCCGCACACACCCCCTTTGTTGTCACACGCAGCTCTCCGCAAAGGCGATCGTCACGATCAGGCCCGGCCCATTGTCCCCGAAACTCAGTTGGGCCCCATGCAGCCGCGCGACCGCGGCGACGAGGTTGAGACCCAAGCCGTGGCCGGGCGCCGAGCGGCTGCCCTCCAGCCGGATGAAGCGCTGCACGATTCTTTCGCGATCCTCAGCGCGGACGCCCGGTCCATTGTCCGATACCTGGAGACGGCACACATCGTCGGAAGCCGCAAGCTCGACCCTGATCGCCGTGCCGGCCGGCGTGTGCCGCTGGGCATTCTCGATCAGATTGACCAGGGCCTGGGCAAGCAGTTCGCGATCGCCCGGAATGACGATATCGGGTTCGACACTCCAGGTGAGCGCGCGGCCCCCGTCCGCGACCGCAGGGGCATAGCTTTCGGCGAGTTCCGCCGTCAGCACGCTCAGATCCACGGGACCAAAATTCTTTCGGATCCGTCCGCTCTCGATCTCGGCAATCCGAAGGATCGCGGCGAACAGGCCGAGCACATCGTCGACCCGCTGGATGCCATCCTCGATCGCATGCCGCTGCGCCAGAGGGTCGTCCTGCCCCAGCCCTCGCTCCAGCTGGTTGCGCAGCCGCGCAAGCGGCGTGCGCAGATCATGGGCGATGTCGCTCGAGACCTGCCGGACATTCTCGATCAATCCTTCGATCCGCTCGAGCATCGCGTTCAAGGATCTGGCCAGCCGATCGAACTCGTCGCCGCGGTCGCTGACCGGCATCCGCGCGCCGAGATGGCCGGCGGCGATGCCCTCCGCCGCATGACTGATCGCACCCAGCCGATCGCGCAGATAACCGCCAAGCGTCAGCGCGCCGGCAATGCCGAACAGCAACACGAGCCCGAAGCCGGCCAGAAAGACCGAGATGATCGTGCGGTCGATCTGCTCGATCCGCTCCCGATCGGCCGCGACGAGCAGCACCCGGCCATCACCGAGGTCGACGGTAAAGCCCCGCCCGCCATCCGGGCCTTCGCGGGGATCGATGAAGGTCAAGTCGCGAAGTCCGGGCGCGGGCCTTCTGGTCACCAGATGCCCCCCCTCGCGCCGTCCGTCGGGCGCGAACAGCGCATAGAGCATGCGGTCGCGCGAGCCGATCGCTTCCCGCTTCGCGATGGCTTCGGCGAGCTCGGTCGCGCCGTCGGCATGGTATTCCGCGACGAGAGCCGCCGACTCGTCCTTGATCGTCGTGTCGAGCTGCCGGAGAAAGGCGATGTGCATAGCCCAAAAGATGACCACGCCGAGCAGCGCGATCGCGAGAGCAAAGGCGGCCGAATAGATGAAGGCGATCCGATATGCGGCGCTGCGCATGGGCTAGGCCTGCCCGCGCATGCGGTAGCCGACGCCGCGAACCGTCTCGATCACATCATCCGCCCCGCCTTCGTTCAGCTTGGCGCGGAGCCGGCTCATATGGGTCTCGACGATGTTGGTCTGTGGGTCGAAGTGAAAGCCCCAGACCCGCTCCAGCAGCATCGTGCGGGTGACGACGCGGTCGCTGTTCCGCATCAGCTCCTCCAGCAGCCGGAACTCGCGCGGCTGAAGCGCGATCGCGCGCCGGCCGCGTCGGACCTCGCGCTTCAGCAGGTCCATCTGCAAAGGCCCGGACGCAAGTTCGGTCGGCGCATCGCTCAGCGGTCTGCGCCGCCCCAGCGCATTGATCCGCGCCGCCAGTTCCGAAAACGCGAACGGCTTCACCAGATAGTCATCCGCGCCCGCCTCCAGGCCTTCGACGCGATCCTCAATCCGCCCGAGCGCCGTCAGCAGGAGCACCGGCGTGTCGATCTTCGCAGCGCGCAGTCGGCGGAGCACGGCAACGCCGTCCATTCCGGGCAGCATCCGGTCCAGCACCAGCACGTCGACGGCCTCGGTCGTCGCCAGGTGCAGCGCGTCGGGCCCGTTGGCGGCTCGCAACACGCCATGGCCGAGTTCGTCCAGCCCGCGGGCGACGAACTCGGCCGTTTCGGCGTCATCCTCGGCGACGAGGATCTGCATTCAGTTCACTTCTTCCCTGCGTCGCGGTCGACGCGGCCTTCGGACTTGTTCTCGACGATCTTGCCCGAGTTCGCATCGACGCCGATCTCCTGGACATGGCCGCGCTGCTGGATGTCGAACGAATAGCGCCAGCCGCCGCCCTCATTCTCATATTCGCCGGAGATGAGCTTGCCCGGCGCAGCCTTCAGCGCGATCGCGCGCGCCTGGGCCATCGAAAGCTTCGCGGCAGGAGCGTGCGGCGCGGCCTGAGCGACGCCGGCGGTTGCGAGACCGGCAAGGGCAACAACGATAAGCGAGTGGGTCCTGAACATGGTCGGTTCCTTGTAGTTGCGCTCCCGATCGGAACGCCCCCTCTCGATAGTCCCTCCTAGGTTCGGCCATGCTTGCGGTAAAAATACAAATTCCCAATGTTGCGAAATCACGCGAGGGAAAGCCCATGCAGCCGATCGAACAGCTTTTGCGGACGCCTCAGCCAGCGCCTTGCCGCCATCTGCCGCGCATTGCTCCAGCAGTCGCTGCGATCCTTGCTCTCACTGTCGCCCGGCCCGCCGGCGCCAGTCGGCCGCCATCCGATTGTCTGTGGACGGCGCTGCCGCAGGCCAGCCGGGCGGCGATCGTCGCCGGCTATGCGCGGGCAGGATCGGAGGCGCTTGCGAGCGTTCCTGTCGAAAACGCGATGATCCGCCGGGCCGGCCGGATATGCGGGCTTGACGTCGCAGGCGATCGCTTGATGCCGCTGGTTGGTGCGTCGCTCGCGGGCGCCTCGCTGGAGCACGCGGCCGCAGCAGCGCTCGTCGCCCAAGGTGTCGCTGTGGCGCGGCTCGAGCGGGCCTGGGCACTCACTCCCAAGGCCGAGAAAACGCTGATCCTGGAGAACGCTGCATCGGCAGGCCCAACCGACCGAGCCGCCGCGAAACAGTTTTTCAGCACGATGGCGAGCCTTGCGGTTCGAGCCGGCGCACCGCCGCCGGCCGGCCGATCGCCGATGAACGAGCGGCCCTTTCGCACCTATGTCGACTATTTTCTCGGCCGCGCCCAGCGGGAGGCGTTTCAACTGAAGATCGCGGAGGCTCGGCGCTGACGCAGGTCCCGTGTGCCCCTCGCTCACCGTATTCTCACCGGGTCTCGACCGTCAGATGGGCAAGCTCATGGACGGGCCGAAGGCGTTCGCGCACGATCTCGCCGTCGCTGGCCCCGCAGACACTGACGATGGCGGCATGCGCTTCGGGTCCCACCCGCCAGACATGCAGGTCGGTGATCCGCATATCGCCCGGCGACTCGACCAGGTCGCGAACTTCCTCGGCGACATGGGCGTCCGTCGTGTCCAGAAGAACGGCCGCGGTGTCGCGCATCAGCGTCCACGACCAGCGCGCGATGACCACCGCCCCGACAATTCCCATCACCGGGTCCATCCAGACCCAGCCGAGATATCTGCCCGTCAACAAGGCCGCGATCGCGAGCACCGATGTCAGCGCATCGGCGAGGACATGGACATAGGCGGAGCGAAGATTATTGTCTTGGCCGCTGCCTGCACGATGATGATTATGATGGTGGTGATCATGCGCATGGTCATGGCCGTGGCTCCCGCTTAGCAGCAGCGCACTGATGATGTTTACGACCAGTCCGATCACCGCGATCAGCGTTGCTGTCCCGAAATCGACGATCGTCGGCCGGAGCAGCCGCAAAATCGCCTCGACGCCAATCCCAAGCGCGATCAGCCCAAGCACCAGCGCGGACGCGAATCCGGCGAGATCGCCGACCTTGCCGGTCCCGAAACTGAATCGCCGATTGTCGGCATGGCGCTTTGCAAACGCATAAGCTGCCGCCGCAACCGAAAGCGCGCCGGCATGGGTGGCCATGTGGAAACCGTCTGCAAGCAGCGCCATCGAACCGGTCAGATAACCGGCGATGATCTCCCCGATCATCATCACCGCGGTCAGCGCGACCACCCACAAGGTCCGGCGCGCATTATCGTCATGCGCCGAGCCTAGAAAAACATGATCATGCGCCAAGCGCTCCGCTTCTACGACCACCGACATGAAAACGACCTTATCTTGCGTAGCGGCGAATGGCGGCGATCACCTCGGCTGCCCCCGCCGCCCGTTGTTCATCCGACAGGTCCGGCCTAGTCACATGCTCGCGCAGATGCGCCTCGATGATCTCGTCCATCAACCCGTTCACGGCTCCCCGCACAGCGGCAACGAGATGCAGCGTGGTTGCACAATCATCGTCGGCGAGCAGCGCGCGTTCGACCGCGGCGACCTGCCCCGCGATGCGGCGGACTCTCTTCACCAGAGTTTCCGAATTTTCGTTGAGGTGAGCCATAGGATATCCCCCTACCCTATATGATCGTTCGAGACAATGCGGACAGAGCCGGTTCGGGCCAGCGTGGCCGAATCAAATGCGCGCCCGATGCTCTTCTAGAAACCGATCCGATCGCGCATGGCCATCGTCCGGACATCGCGCCGCAGCGCGCGATCATGCTCGACTATCGTGCTGATCGCGTTGAAGCGGTTGCGGCTGAAGCCATGGCGCTTGATCACCTCGACCAGCGCCGCGTTCGGCGACACCGCCTGCCCGGCAATCGCGGCGGCACCTCCGTTTTGGGCGGTGCGTTCGGCCCGCACGACGTCGACCAATGCGGCGGCATAACGCTGCAGTTCGCCTGCCGATGGGGGCTTGTCGGCCGGGATCGAAGGGGTGACCGTCATTGCTGCGGCGACCAAGCCCGCCAAGACTGCACCTTGCATCACCTTCAGCCTCCGAGTCCGGGCACCAGCGCACCGTCCATAGACCTGCTCTCCCTCACACGCCATCGCGCTTTCACGGTTTGCGGCGCGGAGCCGGGTCCGATAGGGCGGCTCTCACCTGCCCTTCCAGATTCAGGTTCCGTGCGCAGTCTCCGTGTCCTCCTGCCCCTTTTTCGGCGTTCGATCCGCGCCAGCGAAGCCGGACTCATCCTGGTTGCGATCGCCGTCGGCGGCGCGGCAGGCCTGCTCACGCTCCTTCAGAAGGATATGGCGCAGGGACTGCAACGGCTGCTCTACGGCCTCGGGACCGAGCGACTGAGCGAACTTCCCTTCATATCCCCGTTCCGCCTCCTTGCGCTGCCGCTCGGAGGGCTGGTGCTTCTGGGGATCGCTCTCCTTGTCCGCCGAAGGCGCGCGCCGATCGACGTCGTCGAAGCCAACGCGCTTCACGGCGGCGTCATTCCCCCATCCGATTCGCTGCTCGTTTCCGCGCAAACCATCGTCTCGAACGGCTTCGGGGCGTCGGTGGGCCTCGAAGCGGCCTATGCGCAGGCGGGCGGCGGCCTTGCCTCGGTCGTCGGCACAGCGCTGAGGCTCCGCCGCGCCGACCAGCGCATCCTGGTCGGCGCCGGGGCAGGTGCAGCGGTCGGCGCCGCGTTCGGGGCCCCGCTGACCGGCGCCTTCTACGCATTTGAAATCGTGATCGGCGCTTACACGCCGGCGGCGATTGCGCCGGTCGCGGCGGCGGCGCTCGCCGCGGTGCTGGTGGTGCGCTCGCTTGGGCTGAGCGGCTATATCAGCGTCATCCCGAGCGCCGAGCCGATCTTTGCCGCCGACTATGTCGTGTTCGCGTTTCTCGGCTTGCTTTGCGCGATTATCGGCGTGGCACTGATGCGCGCCGTCACATTGCTCGAGAAAGGCGTTCGCGCGTCTCCGCTTGCCGAACGCTGGCGGCCCGTCGTCGGCGGTCTCCTGCTTATCCCGCTCGCCCTTGTTTCGCCTCAGGTCCTTTCTGCGGGACACGGCGCTCTCCGCCTCGACCTCACCATGAGCGTCAGCGTCGAATTGCTGGCGATGGTGCTGCTGCTCAAGATGGCAGCGTCGGCGATCTCGATCGGCTTCGGCTTCCGCGGCGGCCTCTTTTTCGCCTCGCTGTTTCTCGGCGCCCTGGTCGGGCAGATCTTCGCGATGATGCTCCCTTTCGTACCCGGTGTCGGCCAGGTCGATCCGACAGACGCGGCCCTGATCGGCATGGCCGCGCTCGCCGTCGCCGTTGTCGGCGGACCGATGACGATGTCGATGCTGGTTCTGGAAACCACGCATGACTTCACCCTGACCGGCGTGGCGGTCACCGCGGGCCTGTGCGCCAGCGCGCTTGTTCGCGAGACATTCGGCTTCTCCTTCTCGACCTGGCGCCTCCACACTCGCGGCGAGACGATCCGCAGCGCGCGCGATGTCGGTTGGGCGCGGACCCTGACCGCCGGGAGGATGATGCGACGAGGTGTGGCGACAGCCGATCTGTCGACAACAATCCAAGAATTCCGGCGCCGTTTTCCGCTCGGCTCGACCAGCAAGGTTGTCCTCATCGACAAGGAAGAGCGTTTTGCCGGGATCGTCGCCACCGCTGCTGCATGGGTGTCCGACCTTGATCTGGACTCCGGCGTAAACCTTCTCGCTGACCCCGACGCGGGCAGCGTCAAGCCCGACGCGGACATCTTGACGATCATGCGCACGTTCAACGACACGGAAAGCGACGACCTCGCCATTGTCGATGATGACGGGCATGTCCTTGGACTGCTCAGCGAACGCTATGTTCATCGGCGCTACACCGCCGAGATCGAAAAGGCCCAGCGTGATCTGTTCGGGGAGCGGGACGGTTGAGCGACGGCACCGGTCCGGACTGGCGAAAGACCGCTTTGCTGGGAGGCGGCCTGATTGGAGTGGTCGGCCTGTCGCTGCTCGGCGGCTATTTCGGCGCCCAGTTCGGCAGACCGAACGGGACCTTGGCGAAGGACCGGCTGCCGTCGGTAATTCGCATCATCCCGCAAAGGACGGATCCGGCCAGTGACGCCGACCTCGTCGAAGCAGCCTGCCCGAGCATCGTCGGTCTGACCGACGACACTGCCGGCGGCAATGCGACCAGCGCGGCCGGCTTCATCGTGTCTCGCGACGGTTCCGTGCTGACGACCGCGCAGGCGATCCAGGGCGATACCGCGACCGTGCTGACCAGCGATGGCCGACGTTTTCCAGCGAAGCGCATCGGCGACGCCCCCCTCGCAGGCATCGCCTTGTTCAGGATCGATCAGCAGGACCTCAATCCGTTTGACCTGACGGCGGCGGACTTCCCGCGCGTCGGATCGCGTGGACTCATTGCCTGGGCGCCTGCCGGCAGCGGTTGCGCCGTCGTTCCGACCATGATCGGCAGCGACTATCTGACCAGCGGCGAAGGCGGGCTAGCGGCTTCCCTGAGTTCAGCTGTACCGCTCGACCCGCAGCTCGCCGGCGCACCGGTCCTCGATTCGGGCGGCAAGGTGATGGGGATGGTCGGCGTTCCAACGACCGCTGGCGAAGCGCCGGCGATCGTGCCGGCGACGACGCTCGCTCCAATCGTTGCCGAATTGCTCCGTTCCGAGCTTCCCGACGCAAACCCGTTCGGATTGATCATCGGCGAGGTCACCCCCGCGCTCGCAAAGCGGCTGGGATTCGGCCGCGACGGGGGCGCCATCCTCACCATGCTCAGCGACAAAGGACCAGCAGCCAAGGCAGGCCTCCAGGCAGGCGACATCATCCTGAGCATCAACGATACGCCCATCGCCAGCGTCTCCGAAGCCGGTCGTGCTCTCGCAACCGGCGGCAGTGCGGCGATTCAGGTCCAGCGCCTGGGCCAGCGTCTCACCTTCACGCTTCACGCGAAACCCGTGCAGACGGGCGGATCGTCCTAATGCGCCCGATCCTCTTCCAAATGATCCGCCTGGCCGCCACCACTGCGGCCATCATCGGGCTCTTCATACTCGCCGAGCACAGCGAGGCGCTGCTCACCTCGGCTCTGCTCTATTTGATCGCGGCTCTGCTCGGGGTCTATTTGCTGCGCCTCATCGCGAGCGCATGAGCGCTGAACCTCAGAACGCATCTCCGCCTTCTGCCGCCTAGTGTTCAGTCGCCGCGTCATGCGCGCCAGGAGCCTGCCGGCGAAGCGGTCGATGAAGCCGCGCCCCATCCGGCTATGCAGCCGGAACAGCAGCACAGTGGCTGCCGCGAAGCCGGAGAGGATCAGGCCGTTCGCGGCCAATGAAACCGCCGCAAGGCTGCCCTCGATGCCGGCGGACGCCCTGACATAGCCGGCGATCAGGATCAGTCCGGCGAAAATGCCAAATGCCGAACTTTCGCGAAGCGGCGGCGTCCCAAGCACGAAGCCAAGAAAGGGCAGCAGGATCGTGAACGCGCCCATCGCGAGGCGCCCGTGAATGGCGGCCTTGGCAGCGCTCCTTTCGCCAGCCATCGGCGCGGCGCGGACCAGATGCATCAGCTGGATCAAATCGCGCTGGTCCAGAACATTGGCAACCGGATCGGCCGCGCGCGCACCGCGGCGCGGAATCGCGAGCGACAGTACGCGGAACGCGGTTCGCTCGCGTTCGTCCACGCCCTTGCGCTTCAACACGACTCCATCCCGCAACGTGAGCAGCAACTGGTCTTGCCTGTCGACGCCTGCGCTCCCGCTCTGGGCAACGATGATTGCATTGTCCACCTGCGCGAACACGCCCTCGAAGCGGCCTGCGCGTCGATCGACGTGATCGAACGTCAGCGTCACATTTTCCGAAGGCGTGAGAATATCCTTGGGCGGCAGGCCCAAGCCGTAGTCGCCCGCGCGTGCCTGCTCGCCGATGCGTTGCAGGTTGGTCTCCCCGAGCGGTTGAGCATAAAGCCGTACGCCCAGGACCAGAATCGCAGTCGCACAGCCGAGGATGATCGGGACGCGCAGCAGCCGGAAATCCGAAACGCCCGCCGCGGACCATATCTCCAGCTCGGACGTCAGCGCCATTCTCCGGAACGTCAACGCGGTCGAGAGGAAGAGCGCCACGACCAGTCCGAGCCCCAGATACTCGGGAAAGAGACTGGCGAGGCTCTCGCCGATGAACAGTGCGGTGCGATCGATGTCGCGGGCCAACGACAACAGGCGCGGCAAATGCTCGACGATCATCAGCAGGAACATCGTCGCTGCGATCAGCAGATAGGCCTGCCCCATCGACCGTAGAATCGATCGGTCAAGAAGCGCCGGACCGGGGAACGATATCACTGGCCCAGCTCACCGCGAGGCGTTGCGCGTGCCCCAGATGAGAAGCCGCGCAACGAAAGCGAGGCACCCGCATTCGCGCTGCACGCTCCGCCCCCGCACGAGCGGCCAGCCGCGACCGCCTTCGGCGCCCGAACTGCGCTCGTCCGGAGCAACCGCGGCCAGGCGAGCAGCACGAAATTCCGCACTGCCGCCTGCGTTGAGGATGGTGGCCGTCTTCACGCCGCCACCTTCATAGGCGCGCGCATCTTTTCATAGTGCGCGAACAATGCGGCGAAATGGTCATCCATGGTGCGCACAGGAGCGTCGGCCGACGAGCCAATAGCGGACCCGGCGCGCCTGCGACCGAACCGCTCGATCGCCTCGGCCAGACTTGCGGCGTTTCCTGCCGAATAGGTGAGGTCTGCTCCGCGCCGCGCCTGGTCGGAAGCGCCGCCTCTGTCCGGCACGATCAGCGGCAGTCCCGACGCCGCCGCTTCGGCCGCGACCATGCAGAACGTCTCCGCCTCGCAGCCATGGACGAGCGCATCCGCGCTTGCCATCAACCGCGCCAGGCCGAAACGGTCGGCAATCGGAGCCAACAGATGAACGTGTGGATTGTCGCCAATGTGGCGGGCAATGCGTGCGCGCTCGCGGCCATTGCCCACCAGAACCAGCCCAACCGGGCAGGCATATCCCGCCGATATCGCCGCCTCGATGACCATCGGCCACCGCTTTTCCGGCGCGTGCCGGCCCACGCCGAGCAGCAGCAAACCGTCTTCGCCGAGCCCGCAGCGGTCGAGCAAGCGACGCCGGAGATCCCCATCGCGAAGCGCCGGCGAGAAGATGCCGGGCTCCACGCCCATTGGGTGGGTGGCCACATTGCCGAGGCCTCCTTCCACAAGCCGCGCCGAAAGGCTCGCGCTGGCGCTCACCACCGCATCGAAGCTTCGCCCCAGCCGTCGCAGGTGGCGCCAATACCAATCGAAATGACGATCGACCGTCGCGCGGTCGGCCACATCTTCGAACCAGCGATACGCATAAGCGGCCAGCGGATCGGCATGCATGATGAGCGCACGCGGGGCAGAACCGCGCCACGCCGCCACCATCGACGCGCTCCGCCAGGGTGACGATGCCTCGACCAGGTCCGGCCGCTCGGCGTCAAGCACGTCGTGAAGTGCTTGGGCATCAGCGAAGTAGCGGTAGTTCAGGTCGAGCGGGAAGCGGGGCGCCCGGATCCACTGGATGCGGCCGCCCTCGGGCCGCCATTCCTGGCAGGTGCGCTGTCCCGGCGCGACCACGACGATCTCGTGTCCCGCGCCTTGGCCCCAAGCAAGCTTGCGGTCCACATAGGTACGCACGCCGCCGCCTTTGGGCGCATAGAATGCACAGACGTCGACGACCTTCATTCCCTCACCTGTCGATCGGGCCAAAGGAGAACAGTCCGTGGCGGTAGTTGAGGCGGATGCGGAGCCGGGAGACTCCCGATCCGACCAAGGCCCGCGCAGCAGCCGCCTTTGGTCTCGACCAGCCCAGCTTCGGGTCATTCGGGAACCCGATGCCGTCGCTCGATACGCCGAATTTGCGGTTCATGTCGCGGTCGTGGAGCAGCGACAGGCTGTACCCGCCCGGGCGAGGGGCACGGATGCACATCTCGACAGGGCCCCGCTGAGGGACGCGCATCTCCACACGTGCGAACGCCTTTCCCTGTTCGAGCAGCACATTGTCGTCGGCAAGAAAGTCGGTGTCGTTGTCCGGGTAGAGCTCAAGCTTAAGCAGTCCCTTGCGGTCCTTGAGTCCGACCACCGTCACTTCGAACGCCGGCCCCGGCTCGTTCCTGCGGCACTGTCCTTCGGCCTTGCCCAGATCCGGCGTCGAGCGCAGGGGAGCAGCAGCGCCGCAGAGCATCGCGCAGCTCGCGAGCAGCAGCGCCCTCATGCCCGCTTCCCGCGATTGGCAAGGTCGCCGCTCGTCAGCGCCGCGCCGAGCAGCAGATGGGCGGCAAGGATGCAGCTCGCGATCATCGTCATCATCGCGCCGATGTCGCGCTCATGGCCGACCAGGAACACCGCCATCCCTGCAAACACGATGTCCTTGTTGGGCAGGAAGGGCAGTCGGGACAGCAACAGACGGAAAGTTGCCAGCAACAGCCACCAGACGAGCGCCACCTGAGGCAGCACGAGATGCCACATCATCGCCGCCAGGACAGTCGAAGCGATGATGCGCCCAAGATGCGCCCATGCGACGAACCGGAGCTCGCGCGGCGGCAGGCTGAACAAGCGTCGACGAAGCACCATCGCTGCAAGCGATGTGAGGATCACGGCGGCGACCGAAAGCAGCAGCGTCCTTCCCTGCGTGCCGAGTTGCAGAATGCCCAGAAACGGCCATGCGAAGACGAGCATCGCAAGCGTCACCGCGTTGCCGACCAGGGCCGACAGGATTGTGACGTCCTTGACCGCGCCGAACGGCGCGGTCGTGATGTCGGCCCGCTTGCGCGCCCAATCGTAGAAATAGACCTCGCCGATATAGCCGAGCAGGATTTCATTGCCGATCAGCTTCTTCAGCAGCGCCGCAAAGCCGGACGCCGGTATCCCCCAAAGCTTCCGAAAAATTATCCAGTCCGCGAATGGCGCTGCGAAATAGGTCGCCGCAAACACTGTCCAGAACAGCGGCGAGCTGGGCACGATCGCCCAGATTTGCCGCCAATCCAGGGTGCGCAGCTGCATGACCACAGCGACCAGTACCGCCAATGAAATCGCCGGGCCGACAAAGGCTGCAAGCCCGCGCCCTCGGATCTTCAATGCCGGGGGGTCGGAAGCTTGAGGCCCCGCCCACTCGAGCGGCAGCACACGCGCGCGGATTACCTGGTTCATGTCATGCACGCGCAAGCGCCCCGCGGTCGTGGTCATTCGATGACTGGACGTCGCCCAACTGAAAAATCCGCAGGCGCACCGGAAGCGGGCTCGACCGATACTAGTCGCGCAGACTCGCGCATTACGGCGAGATACGCGTCGGCTGCGTGCTCGACCGTGAAACGGCCGGCCTGAGCGCGTGCCCCCGCCACGCAGAATCCGCGATCGCCGATTGTGGCGATGGCACGGGCGAGCGCGTCGACATCGCCGACAGGCACCAGCCGTCCGAATCTGCCCGCGCCCAGCAGGTCCGCCATGCTGACGCTGCATGCCGTCGCGATGATCGGTGCACCGGCGGCCAAAGCCTCGATGACGACGGCGGGCACACCTTCATAGTCGGAGGAAACAAGGAACGCATCCGCGACGCTCAGTTGCTCCGCCCAGCGCCGGACATGGCCCGGCATGTTCACGCGCTCTGCGATGCCGATCCTTGATGCCAATCGCTCAAGCGATCGCCGCTCCGGACCTTCGCCGAATATCGTCAACCGGTCCTCGGAGCCTGCTCCCGAGGCAAATGCGCGAAGCAGGAGCGCGAAATTCTTCTGAGCGACCAGCCGTCCCGCGGCGACGAAGTGACGGCTCTCGCCCGCCCGCCGCTCCGGTCGGCTGGAGCGTGCCAGCCGCGCATGCTCCATTTGCGTGAGCGCCGGGTCCTCGATGATCGCGACCCGCGTCTCGCTGATCCACATGGCGATTGCGATTTCGGACTTCATCGGCGCTGCCATGCCGACGAAGTGACCGATCGCGCGCGCCTGGATGCGAAGCCAGAGATAATAGGCCTGCCGGGCGATGACGCCCAGGTCACGCCGTTCCAGATCATTGCTGATCTTGGCGACGATCGGCGGGCAGCGACGCCCGAGCAGCAGCCGCATCGCCACTGCGACCACCGCATAGGTGTTGCCCGCGCAGAACAATATATCCGGGGCCTGGCGGCGGATCACGCCGGGAAGGCGCATGATCATCCACAAGGTCTCGAACCATCTAGTTCGAAGGCCACCCCGCTCCAGATAGTGATAGTCAAGCGGGGGCGCCTCTTCGCGCATTGCCCCGTCGGGACGCCCGAGCACCACTTGCGCATCGACGCCGCGCGCACGCCAGGCGGCATTGAGCCGCAACGCCACCCGCTCGACGCCGCCGGGTTCGAAACTGTGGAGGAAGGTGAGGATGCGAAACGACTTGGCCATCGATCGCTGACGGCGCCGCTGCGGAATTCCTCAATCAGTGTGGGGCCAGAAGGTCTCCATAGCCGGATGCGCGCCGCCCTCGCTTTGTCGCCGCGAGCGTCCTTACGATGCTGTCGAGGAGTTCCGGCACCTTCGTGTCGCCCGGATGAACCGCGACACGTAAGGTATCCAGAAACCCCAGGCCGCGGCGGGCAAGCGCAGCGAATCCGATCGAGCTCTTGATCCGCATGGGGCTGCGGCTGGCCCAGGTAATCACCGGACCGCGCGCGAGCGTGCCTCCGTCGATCGGGCTCCAGACCCGAAAATGATCTTCCGCGATCGCAAACCCCGCCTCACCGAGCGCCGCGACAGCGCCGGCCCCGTACAGCCAGGCCGGCGCGATGAAGCCGGTTACCTCTCGACCGATCACATCCTCGAGGAGCGCGCGCCCGCGCTTCATCCGGGCAAGCGCCTCGACACGGTCGAGGCCAAGGAACTCACCCTCACCCGCAGTCATGTGCTTGGCACGGAACGCCGCGGACGGGCGCCTGTGCGTCGACTCGTCGCGATGCGACCAGCCGTGCACGAACATCTCGACCCCGCCGTCCGACCACGCCCTGAGCTTGCTCTGGTAGCCTGGATTTTCCGCCAGCGGCGCGCGGTTCCAGTGGTCGGGTACGACCAGCATCGCGAAGCGGAACCCGCCCAGATGTTCGGACAGGAGTTCGACCAGCCGGTCCACCTCTGCCTCGAACCTCGGCCCGACATCGTGGATCGAGGCGAGCAAGCGGCGATCAGAAGCGGGCATCGAGTCCGACCCTGACGGTTCGCGGCCTCAGCGGCGTGATCTGATCACGCTGCGCCACGCCGAACGGATTGCCATAGGAAAATCGATTGCCGCGGACATCGGCCAGGTTGCTGACGTCGAGCGAGACGCCCAGGCGACCCAGCGCCAGCCTGCCTCCGAGCGACGTTTCAACGAAATCGCCTTGCGTCACGTCGAACGGCGCACCGATTCCAAGCTGCGACGTGCCGACATAACGGACCGCGCCGTCCAGAACCAGGCTAGTCCCGGCGCCCAGATCGATGCTGTAGCGCAGTGCGCCGCGAGCGCCGGCGCGCGCGATGTTCGGGAGTTCGCGCTCTTCTGCGGCGGCAAAGGCCTCGACGGGCCGTGACAGCGCCGAATCGTTCAGGAAGACCGAGGCTTCGAGATTGAGACCCGAGACGACCTCCCACATCGTCTGCGCTTCGAAGCTGTAGACTCGCCCGTCGCCGATGTTCGTCGTGTAGGGCAGCCCCGTCAGATCGACCAGGTCCGACTGGATATCGCTCCACCGCGCATAAGCGAGCGTCGTGCTTGCGGAAAAGCGATCGCGGCCCGGCCGGCCGAGACGCAGCCCCACCTCGCCCACCGTCAGGCTGTCGCCTTCGAAGCGCTTGCTGTCCGCCGGCGAGCCGGATGGCGCAACAGCAAGGCCTCCAGCTCGAAATCCCTGCTGATAATGGGCAAAGGCAAGCAATCCGCGGCCCATCCGCCACGAAACCGCGACCGTCGGCGAGAGCCGGACCTTCTTGCGCTTGGCTTCGCCGGAATCGCCGTCCGTCTGCTCGATCAGCATGCCGACGGCGCGCGCATAGGTCAGCCGGCCGCCCAGAGTAATCGAAACCGGACCCAGCAGAGGCTGAGTATATTGCCCGAACAGCGCGACTTCGCTGTTCTCGTTGCGCACGCCCAGAATCGACGGTGGATCCTGGGGATCACCCAGCCGGCGCTCGATCCGGCTGATGTCGTAGACGCCGCTCACACCCGCGACCCACGACCGGCGACCCGTCCCACCCGATAGCCGGGTCTCATGCGAGAGGAGCGTGATGCCGATGTCTTCCTCGAAACGCCGTGCCGCCCCACCCGCCGGAGTCGCGTCGAAGACCGAATCGACGTCATGCCGGACCAATGCGGTCGTGGAAGATAGAGAGACCGCCGATCCGTCCCGCTGGATCGTCAGATAGCCAAGCCGAAAATCATTGTCGAACGGCTGCGCGATCGCGGAAGACCTGGTGAGCGGGGGCGAACCGCGAAGCACATATTGTCCGTCGCGGCTCGAGATGTTCTGAATGACGCCGCCAAGGGTGAGCGACCAGCCGGCTCCTGGCTCGTACCGGATCGCCGCACGTCCGCCATAGCTTCTGGTCTCGTTGATGTCGGACAAGCCGCGGCTCGGGTCGTCGATATAGCCGGGGTCGAGCGACCAATAGCCGACGCCCCTGATCGCCACCCGGTCGCCGATCAACGGCAGGTTCAGCATTGCCGCCGCATCGCCGCCCTCCCCGCCCTTGTGGGTTGCGACCAGGCCGGCGGAGGCCGAGCCATCGGCCCGGCCCATCAACGGCGCATTCGGCACCAGCCGAATGATGCCGCCGAGCGAACCGGTGCCGTAGAGCGTGCCTTGCGGCCCCTCCAGCACCTCCACCCGGCCAATATCGTAAAGGTTGAGGTCCGGATCGGGGGCATTGTAGGTCAACCGCACATCGCCCAGATACTGGCCGACGGTCGCCTGGCTGGGACCATTGAAGCTGCTGTCCGCGATTCCTCGAACGAACAATTTGTCACGCCCGGGGCCAAGGCTGGTCGAGGCGACCATCGGCAGTCGCGCAACCACGGCCGCCGTTCCGCTGGACGCCTCGCGGGCGTTCTTGCCCGGATCAAGCGCGAGAACGGAAACGCTTCCCGCATAGCGATCGAGTGGCGTGCCTTGCTTGCTGGCGGTCACGATGATGTCCTGCTGGGGACCGACCACCAGGGCACTTGGGCGGGGCTGCGGAGCCGCGGAGCGCACCGGCGACGGACGGCGCGATCCGGCGCTGCGGATAATCCTGACCGTCACGGCGTCAACGAATACCGCCTGCGCGCCTGTCCCGCGCAGCAACCGCTGCAGCGCCGCTTGCGCAGACATCCGGCCGCGCACGCCCGCCGAGCGGCGCGCCGCAAGCGAAGGATCGCTGACGCCGATGGTCATTCCGGCCTGCTCCCCGAAGCGCGCCAGCGCGCCGCCAAGCGGTCCGGCGGGAATGGCAAAGGCGCGGATATCGGCGGCATCGGCGGCGCTCGCGATGAGGCACGCCATCACCGTTGCGACAAAATGGCTAGCGGACCGCACGGTCCCGCGGGCCGATCGTCCATCCCTTGTCCCGGCGACTGACGGTCAGGCCGAGAACCTCGCCCAGCCGGTTCAATGTCCCTGCCTGATCGGGCCCGATCTGGATCGTGCCGCTGAACGGCTGGCCGGCGATCGAGGGTGCCACCGTCACCGAGACGCCAAGATTGCGCGACAGGTCAGAACCAACGTCGGACAGCGGCGTGCCGTCATAGACCAGACGCCCCCGGCGCCACGATCCGATCGACGATGGATCCTTGCGCGTCATAACGACCCGAGGCTCCCCGGCGCGATCCGTCAGGCTCTGCCCCGCGGCAACCGCGATCGCCTCGCGCTGAGGGTTGTAGACGACAGCGCCCTCCGCAACCTCGACGGTCTGCCCATCGGCTGTTCGAACCACATTGAAGATCGTGCCGACATCCTGCACGCGGTCGTCGCCGAGCTCGAGTGTGAACGGCCGTTTCGGGTCGTGCACGATAGTGAAGGTCGCCTCGCCTTGCCTGAGCGACGCAAAACGTGGGTTCGACTTGTCGAGAATGAGCCGGGTCGAACCATTGAGGGCAATCCGGTCGCGACCGTTAAGCTCGACGAGCCGGTGCTCGCCCGGCCTCGTCGCAATCTCAAACCGGTCGGTCCGGAGCAGGGCTGGGCCAGCGACCAGGCCGACCAGAACCGTTGCCGCGACCGCGCCGAGCCCTCCCAGCACGGTTCGTCTGCGATACCAGCTGCGCTCCTCGCCTTCATCGTTCGCCGCGATCGGTGGCGGCGTCCATTCCGCCAGCACAGGGTCCAGTTCGGCGTCGGCGAGCGCGACGGCGTCATAGGCGTCCGAATGCGCCGGGTCCTGGCTCAGCCAGTCCATGAAGGCGTCCCAATCGTCCGTGCGCTCGCTCTTGAGACGGATGTGCCAGGCGATTGCCGCGGCGCGGACAGCGTGTTCGGGTTCAGGCGCCATGATCGTCTCTCTCACCCGTTAGACGTCGCGCGTCTTCAAATTCCTCATCAAGCTCCTTCTTTGCGGCCAGCACGACCTCATAGGCGTGCTGCAATTGCTTCTCGATCGCGCTGACACTGACCCCAAAGTCAGCGGCGATAACCTTCTGCCGTTCACCATCTACACGAAAGCGGCGGAATATCTCAGCGGTGCGCGGCGGCAGCGTCGACAAGGCTTTGGTCAGAATGTCCAGCTGTTCGCGCGCGATCATCGCATCTTCAACCGACGGCGTGTCGTCCGCTTCGGCGTCAACGCCGCTGCGCGCATCAGTCCATTCTTCCTCCCGCCGGCTGCGACGCGCGACGGAACGCCGCCGGTCGAGCAAAAGATTGTCGGCCATGCGGTACAAATAGGCGCGAGGTTCCGCGATCGGCCCGATCCGCAGCCCCTCAAGCTTGAGGAAGAGTTCCTGAACAAGGTCCTCCGCTTCGTCTGCCTTCGACCCGCGCAGCATCAGGAACCTGATCACCGCGGTCCTCGACGACAGTAAAAGCTGCTTCAGCCCCTGATCCGTCACCCGCCCCGCTCTTTCGCCCATGCTTGCGACCAGCCGCCTAGGGCTTAGCCGGTCGGCGGCCAGACGACAACGACCGCTCCGATTTGATCAACCCACCCGCAGTGCGGCGAACGTCGCCTGCCTTATTTAGCGTCCCGTCTCCGGCACGCGGGCGAGCAGCGTTTCGATGAGCTGCAACTGGCGATCGAGCTTGGCGCCGAGATCGCTCAAGGATGCGAAATCCCATTTTTCGTGCAGGGCCATGATTTCAAGTTCGGCGCGAAGGTTGACTTCATAGTCATGCTGCGCGGCGAGGCGGTCCCGCTGCGCCTGGCGGTTCTGGCTCATCATGATGATCGGCGCCTGAAGTGCGGCGATCATCGACAGCATCAGATTCAGAAAGATGTAGGGGTATGGATCGAACGCAAGCTTCCAGACCGAGAGAATTTCGGTGTTGACCAGCATCCATCCGATCAGAACGGCCAGGAACCCGAAAATGAAGGCCCAGGACCCACCGATCGCCACCACCCGATCCGCCAATCTGTCCCAGAAGCGTGTCTCCATCGCTGCGGCGAGATAGGCCCGCCTGCTGAGCGGCTCGCGATCAGCAATGCTGTTCAATACCCGCAGTTCCTGAGGCTCCAACGCTGTCCCGCTCTTCTTCAGGTAACGTTGGGCCAGATAGCTGATCGAGCTCATGTTCGTCATCCCGCTCCCTCCCTGCGCTTCAGGCGCGTCGGCTCGGAACATAGAAGCGGGCGCACATCGGGTCACCTGTGCGGACGTGTTGCTGATCCTGCCGACTGTGGATGGCGCCCACGCCTCGCCAAGGCGTGGAAATCGCTCAGAAGGTGAAGCCGAGCGCCATCATGACGCGCATATCCCGCGCAGGATCGCTCGCGCCGAAGAGTGTGGCGTCGCGAAGCGAGATGCGCTGCAGCCGTCCGTCGAGCCCGAACGAAAAATGGCGGCCTTGGTCATCTTCGCTGTCGAAAAGATCGAATCCGACGCGAACGCCCCGCGCTTCCAGCGGCGCTCCGCTTCCGAGTTCCGAAATGCGATCCGTAGGCAGACGGTTGCGGCCCGAGCTCAGGTTGAACCAGCCGGCGGACAATGCCCAGCGATCGTCATGCACCCACTCGGCCATTGCCGCCCATCCGCGCGTCGTCAGCGCGCGCGCATGAGACATCAGACCTGACGGGTGACGCCGGTCCCATGATCCGGCAACAGCGAGGCCTATGTCCTCTGAGGATCTTATCGGAAGTGTGAAGCGTGCGCCTGCGCTCGCTGCGGAAAGGCGATCCACCGGCAGGACCGGATAGAGATCGGAGCTCTTTCCGAACTTTTCGCGCCGCGCCGAGAACGTCAGTGTGCCGAGGCCGAATTCGGTATCGCTCGACCACTCCCTTACCCGCCGCTCGCCGAGACCGAACGGCCGGGCCGCGGCCGTCGCCAGCGCCCCGCTCGCGACTTGAGGCGGCCCGATCATCGCCGCCGGTGCGGCATTGCCGCTCAAACAGATCGGGATCACCGCGACGCAAACCGGCCAGAATGCGATCCATCTTTCGCGCATCACCTGCCCCATCGCTTGCGCGCCGCCAATCGAACGCGCTTCGAATCGTGGACGGCGAGGATCGGAAAAAGCCACAGGTGAGGAGTCGGCATGGCAGCAAATCGCCGGCCGGCCCGCCCTTGCTCGGGTTACCGCGGCTCTGCTGCCGAAGCTTGCACGCACTGTTGCCTCCGTCGTGCTGCGGAAATCCTCCAGGACGCCGTCTCCAAAACAGAGCGACCCTGATGGATGAGGCACGGATGCAACGCGGCTTGAATATTCTGGCAGCCACGGCGCTGGCCTTCACCTCGGTCAATCCCGCATTGGCCAGCAACCCGGCCCCTGCCGCCCCGGCGCCGCTTTCGGTGCTGACCTACAATGTGAAGGGCCTGCCCTGGCCGGTCGCGCGCGGCCGCACCGATGCTTTCCGGCAGATCGCAGCTCGCCTGCTAACGATGCGGCGCGAAGGGCGCCAGCCACACGTGATCGTCCTGCAGGAGGCCTTTACGGACGCTGCAAAGCGGATCGGCCAGGACGCTGGATACCGCTACATCGTCTACGGCCCGTCCAAGGCGCAGCTCACTCAGGCCAGGATGACTGCGGAGGATCAGCGATTCGCGGAGGAAGCCAGTTGGCTGAAAGGAGAAACCGAAGGGAAATGGGCCGACAGCGGCCTCGAGATCGCGTCCGATTATCCCGTCCTGAACGTCCAGCGAGCGGCATTCCCAGGCTTCGCCTGCGCCGGCTTTGATTGTCTCGCGAACAAGGGCGTGCTCCTCGTCACCCTCAAGATTCCGGGCGAGCCCACTCCCTTCGCAATCGCGACCGCTCACCTCAATTCACGGCACTCATCCGGCGTAAGCGACGGTCGATCGCTCTACGCTTATCGGCGACAGCTCGATTTCCTGCGATCCTTTTTCATCGCGCGCCGCGATCCCGCGATCCCGCTGGTCTTCGCCGGTGATTTCAACATCTCGGAACTGGCGCGCCGGACCGCCTTGTTCGAACAGATCGGGCGCTGGTGGCCGGGCACCGAGGAGCGCGTGCCGCGCGATGGCTTGCGAACCTGCCTGGCTCGTCTCTCGCATAACAGTCGGGCGTTTGCAGACGCGACGTTCGCAATGCGCCGTGCGCGCGACTGGCAGTTCATCGTCCCCGGCCGTCTCGCAGCAATCACCGCCATCGGGATGACAGTCCCGTTCGGGCGCGATCCGACCGGAGCGATGCTGTCGGACCATGTCGGCTATGTCATCGACTATGCGGCCGCGAGAATGAAACCGACCGCTTAGGTCGAAAGAAGAGCTGTACCGCTTGTGACTTGCTCCCCGACCGGCGCAGCGATTTGCGCCACCCGCTCGACAGGCACAGCAGCGCGCGGCGGAGCGAGATGCCGGCGCATCCGAGCGCTGCTGCCGGTGTCGATTCGAGTGATATCCCTCGCCGCGGTAACGCTTGTCAGCATGACTGGCGCGATGGCATCGGGCCGGTTCAAGCCGTTGCGCCTGGCCATGGTCGCAAGAATCGAAGCGATCGTGCGCGACGACGCTCCGGCAGCCGACAATGACGAACTGCGGCGCGTGCTTGCGGTGGTTGCTCAGGTCCCGCGTGAGGCGTTCGTGCCACACGCGCTCCGCCAACGTGCCTATCAGTTGACGCCCCTGCCGATCGGCTACGAACAGACGATTTCCGACGCCTACATCGTCGCAGTGATGACCGCGGCGCTCCGCCTTCCGCCCAACGCCGAAGTGCTCGATGTCGGAACCGGGTCCGGCTACCAGGCCGCCATCCTGTCGCCGCTCGCGCGACGCGTATCGTCGATTGAAATCGTCGCGCCGCTCGCGCGCGATGCAGCGCGGCGCTTGCGCCGACTGCGCTATCGCAACATCAATGTGCGGGCAGGCGATGGTTTCCAGGGCTGGCCCGAACATGCCCCGTTCGACGGCATCGTCGTAGCGGCCGGCGCGGCGGAGGTTCCGGCGCCGCTGCTCCAGCAACTGAAGCCCGGAGGGCGTCTCGTTATGCCCATCGGGCCCAGTTTCGCGCAGGAGCAAGTGCTCGTCTATACCAAGAAGCTGGATGGCGGAATCGAGCGCTGCTCGCTTGGCTGGGCGATGTTCGTGCCGCTGACGGGCCGTGGAGAACGCCCTCCGCATCTGGTCGGGTTGATGGATCGTTCGATCCCCTTGTGCTTCGGGGCCGAAGTCACGTGAGATCACAAACACCCAGCACAGTGCTTTCCCCTCAGCACCACTGGTCCGTCTTCGATCTGGACCGAACGCTCACCCGCAGGCCGACCTATACCGGCTTTTTGCTCTTCGCGGCTTGTCGGCTCGCGCCTTGGCGCACGCTGCTGGTGCCGGCAGTGCTCGGTTCGATGCTCGCCTATGCGACAGGTCTGCTTTCGCGCAAACGTCTAAAAGAGATCGAACACCGCCTTCTGCTGGGCCGCCATGTTCAGGCGGATGCCATTCGCCAAGTTGCGCGCGATTTTGCCGCTCGCGCGGAGAAAGGCGGATTCCATGCCGATGCTCGCGCGAGGATTCGGCGCGAGCGCTTCGAAGGCCGGCGAGTGATCGTCGCCACGGCTGCCAACTCCGTCTACGCAAACGCACTCGTCGCCGCGCTTGGAGTGCACGACGTGATCGCCACCCGTTCGATGTGGGACAAGGACGTGCTGATCGCCGCCATTGATGGCGAGAACTGCTATGGCCCCGCAAAACGTGACATGTTGGCGGATCACCTGAGGACGTGCTCGATAGAACGCCAAGCCGTTCATATCCGCTTCTTTTCCGACCATATTTCAGATCAGCCGACCTTCGAATGGGCGGATGAGGCAATCGCAATCAATCCTTCCAAGCGCCTTCGCCGGCTGGCGCAGTCGCGCGGTTGGCCAATCCTCAGGTGGCGATGAAGCGGGCCTGGTACAGCTACTCCAGAATCGACCTAAAGACCGTCCCGGGACGACGCTATGCATGTCGTGCCGAGCCGAAACCTCTCGATCAGCCTCACCAACTGGTTCGGCGGAATCCACGCGACCATGACGGCAAGGATTTGATGAAGTCGCCGACGGGACATAAACAAGCGACCGCGGGGAGTTCCGGGGAGGTTGGCTGTGCCTACGGCGCTCTACGAGCCTATCAATGTCTACAAGCCGATCGCCTCGGGCATCGGCATCGTAGACGGGCCCATCGAGCATCTGGTCATTGCAGGCGTGATATTGCCGTTGCCCTTCACCACGCGGATGACGGTCGTTCTCCTCTCCAATGGCGAACTCCTCCTTCATTCGCCGATCAGGTTCGACAGGGCTTTGGCGGATGAATTGCGGGGCCTGGGTAAGATCCGGCATCTCGTCTCCCCAAATCAGTTTCATTATGCCCATATCGCCGAATGGGCCCGCGCCTTTCCCGACGCCATCACATGGGCTTCACCGGGGGTCCGCCGGCGGGCGTGTGCCCGACGCGCCAATGTGATGTTTGTGCGAGACCTCGGCGACAAGCCGCCCGAGGAATGGGAGCCCGACTTGGACCAGACGCTCTTCCCGGGCGGCTATTTCAAAGAATTCCTCTTCTTTCATCGGGCATCGAGTACGCTGATCGTGACCGACGCGATCATCAACATCGAGCTTCAGAAGATGCCGGAGCCGTGGCGGACCGCCACCAAAATCAGCCGCATGCATGCTCCTCGCGGAGGACTGTTTTTCGGTATGCGCCTGCCGTGGCTCCTTCACCGCCGCAAGGCGGCCGCTGTGCGGGCGACGCTTCGGCAATGGAACCCGCAACGGCTCCTGCTCAGTCACGGGAAATGTTTCGAGTCAGGCGCTGACGAAGCGGTCCGAAGGCTGTTCGGAGGCTAACCAAAGGGCCGACCGGGTGCTTACGCACCCAATCCTTCGACGATGCGGCACTCCGCGACCGATCCGCCGCTGCACGACGCAATCAATGAACTCAGTTCGCGATGGAGAATGGCCAGGTCGTTTAGCTTCCGCTCGACCTCGTCGAGATGCACGCGCGCAATCTGGTCGATTGCTGCGCAATCGCGCTCACGGTTGCTCGCAAGGTCGAGCAGGGCACGGATCTGGTCCAGCGAGAAACCCAAATCGCGTGCTCGCCGCACGAAGACAAGCGCGCGAGCGCGTCCCGGTCATAGGCGCGATAATTCGAGCCGGTCCGCATAGGCGGGTCAATCAGTCCGATCTTTTCGTACCACCGGACTGTCTCCGCCTTGATGCCGGTCCGCCGCGCCAGCTCCCCAATTTTCAGCTGCAACGATTTCTCTCCTGCTCGGCTCTTGACCCTGTAGCGACTACAAGGTGCATATGGGCAGCCCGGGTCGCGAATTCGAGGTAGCCAAATGGCCTGCAGCAGTTGTGCATCTGAATCGAAGGGCGGGCTCAATGATCCGCGGTGGCGGCGTGCGCTCTGGATTGCGCTTATCATCAACGCCGTGATGTTCGCGGGCGAGATCGTGGCGGGCGCCGCTGCGGGATCCAAGGCACTGCAGGCCGACGCGCTCGACTTCCTCGGCGACTCAGCGAACTACGCCATCAGCCTCGGCGTGGCCGGAATGGCGATCGGCTGGCGAGCCAGGGCTGCGCTGCTGAAAGGCGGTTCGCTGGCCCTGCTGGGCCTCTACGTCTTCCTGTCCACCGTCTGGGCGATCTGGAACGGCCGCACGCCCGAAGCCGAGGTGATGGGCATCGTTGGCCTGCTCGCGCTCGTAGCCAATGGCGTCGTCGCCATGATGCTCTATCGCTTCCGCACGGGCGACGCGAACATGCGCTCGGTCTGGATCTGCTCGCGCAACGACGCCATCGGCAACATCGCGGTCGTGCTCGCGGCAGCCGGTGTGTTCGGGACCGGAACCGCCTGGCCAGACCTGATCGTTGCCGGGATCATGGCGATGCTCGGCCTCACCGGAGGCGTTCAGATCATCGTCCAGGCGGTGGGCGAGCTCCGAAGCCCCGAATCGGAAGGAGAGCGGACAGATGCTCCCCTTTCCCGGATTTAGCTGCTAAGCCCCGCCGCCATGCGTCGCCTGCTGGCCTCGATCGTCGCGATGATGCTGGTCCTCACCCTGGGGATGAGCACGATCGCGCACGCAGCGGAGCCAGTCCTCTGCGCCGATACGACAACGGGCGAAAGCATTTCCCACTACGAAGGGGATGGCGATCAGGTGCCGGCTGACGCCGACAGAGCCGTGCCGCACCACCATGGCGGATGCCACGGTCATCACGTGGCGGTGCCGGATACCGGCGGCGCCTCGATCGAGGCCGTGCGGCCTCCAAGCCGCTTCATCGCGGTCAAGGAAGCGGAACATCCATCCGCGCTGAAGCAAGCCGCGCTCAGACCACCAATCGCCTGACGTCCACGCCTGATCCCGCGCGCCCGCGCGGGCTCCGTCGTCACGTCAGGAGTCTATCGAATGTATCGATTGTTCGCGGCCGCTTTGGCTGCGGCGTCCTGTGCAGCCATCGCGCAGGCGCAAACACCGCCACCGGCGGAAGCTGGGGCCGTCCTCACGCTTGAGGACGCGCTGGCTCAGGCCGGCGCAACCTCGCCCTCGACCGAAGTGGCCACGGCCGGCGTGCGCGCCGCCGAGGCCGCCAGAACCGTCGCCGGGCTTCGCCCGAATCCGACCTTGGAAGTCCAGTCCGAGAATATCGCCGGGACCGGCGACTTTCGCGGCCTGTCCAGCGCGGAAACCACGGTCGGCGTCGCCCTGCCGCTCGAACTTGGCGGCAAGCGCTCGGCCCGGGTCGCGGTTGCGGACGCCAGAACCGACCGTGCCCGGATCGAGGCGGCGATCGCGCTCGCCGACCTTCGCCTGCGCGTCACCCAGGCATTCACCGAAGCGGCGGCGGCCGAGCGGCGGCTCGCCATCGCCGAAGACCAGGCCCGAATCGCCGCGCAGAACCTCAAGAACGCGACCGACCGCGTGGATGTCGGAGCCGCGTCGCCGATCGATCAACAGCGGGCAACCGTCGCCCAGGTAAACGCGGCAGCCGCACTCGAGAGCGCCCGGCGCACGGTCGAGCTGTCCAGGGTCAATCTGGCCAGGCTGACTGGGCGGCCGTTTCCCGGCGGCCTCGACCTCACCTGGTTCGAACGTCTGCCGGCGACAGGACCGCAGCCGGCGATCAGCGCCGACAGAACCCTAGCGCTCGCGGCGGCCAGCGCCGACCTCGCGACTGCGAACGCACAGGTGCGGCTTGCCCGTGCCCAGCGGGTGCCTGACCTGACTGTGAGCGCAGGGGCCCGGCGTCTCAGCGCGAGCAACGACACCGCAGCGGTTGTTGGCGTCTCCATTCCGATCCCGCTGTTCAACAATGGCCAAGCGGCAGTCGGGCAGGCGCGCGCCGAGCAGAACCAGGCCGAAGCGCGCCGCCGGCTTGCGCGGCTAGAGGCCGAACGAGAGATCGCGCAGGCCGAGACGGACCTCGCCAACGCAGCGGCGACCGCTCGCGCGACGACTGGCCCCGGTCTCTCTGCGGCGCTCGAAGCCGCTCGGATCGCGCGGATCGGCTACGGCCAAGGCAAGTTCGATCAGCTCCAGCTGCTCGAAGCCGAACGCACGCTCGCCGAGACACGCGCCGCCGCAACCCAGGCGCTCCAAACCTATCACGACGCCACCGCTCGCCTTGAACGGCTGACTGTCCCGGCGCCCCAACTCTCCGGAGATAATCGATGAATTTTGACGACAAGCGGCTGCTCGGTGGCGTCGCGGCAGCGGTGCTGGTCGCCGCTGCCGGCGGCTTCACGGTCGCGCGCTGGACCATGGATGCACCGACTACCGCCGAAACGGCGCAGACGGATGCGCCGGAGGAGAAGGCCGAAGCGGCGCCTAACGCTGTGACGATGAGCCCCGCCGCGATCCAGGATGCCGGGATCGCAACCGAGGCCATCAACCCTGGCGGTCTCGGCGCGGAGATCATTTCGCAAGCGACCGTCACTGCCTCGCCCCAAGGCGAAGCGGTCATCACCGCCCGCGCGGCAGGCGCAGTCACGCGCGTGTTCAAGCGGCTCGGCGATCCGGTCGCGGCCGGCGAAGCGCTCGCGATCGTCGAAAGCCGTGATGCAGCGCAGATCGCGGCGGATCGGACAGCCGCTGCCGCGCGCGCGAACCTGGCGCAGAAGTCGCTTGCCCGCGAACGCTACCTCTATGATCAGAAGGTCTCCGCTCGCGTCGATCTGGAGCGTGCGCAGGCGGAAGCCGCAGCAGCGGCGGCGGAAGCCCGACGTGCTCAGGTCGCGGCCGGCGCCGCAAATGTGACGCGTGACGGACGTGGCGTCGTCGTTGCCAGCCAGATCGCCGGCCGGGTCACGTCGGAAAACGTGACGCTCGGCGCCTTCGTCCAGCCTGAAGCCGAGCTCTTTCGCGTCGCGAACCCGCGCCTGATCCAGGTCGAGGCGGCGATCAGCCCGGCTAATGCCCAGCGAGTGCAGCCGGGCGACCGCGCCATTGTCGAGCTTCCCGACGGGCGGACGGTGAATGCACGCGTGCGCGCAGTGACGCCGTCCCTGCGTGGCGAAACGCGCACTGCGACCGCCGTCCTCGATGTCGAGGGCGGCAGTCTTACGCCCGGCCTCGCCGTCCGTGCCAGGATCGTGCCGACGCAGGGTGAGCGCTCGGGCGCGATCGTTGTGCCGGAAGAAGCCGTGCAATCTCTCAACGGTCAGGATGTGGTATTCGTGCGGACCGCCCAGGGCTTCAAGGCCGCGCCGGTTCGCACGGGCGAGCGCAGCGCCGGACGAATCGAGATCGTCTCCGGTCTCGCGCCGGGTCAGACGATCGCGACCATCAACGCATTCCTGCTCAAGGCCGAGCTCGGCAAGGGCGCGGGCGAGGAGGAATAGGCCATGATCGCGAATCTGATGGCGCTCTCCGTCCGCGCGCGCTGGGCGGTGCTCTTCCTCTTCCTGATCGTCGCCGGCATCGGCGCATGGCAGTTGACCAAGCTGCCGATCGATGCCGTCCCCGACATCACCAACAAGCAGGTCCAGATCAACACCATCGACCGAGGCCTGTCGCCGGTCGAGATGGAAAAGCGCGTGACCTTCCCGATCGAGACCGCGCTGGCCGGCATTCCCGGGCTGGAGACGACCCGTTCGCTATCGCGCAACGGCTTCAGCCAGGTGACGGCGATCTTCAAGGATTCGACCGACCTCTATTTCGCCCGCCAGCAGGTGAGTGAGCGGCTGACCCAGGCGCGCGACACGCTGCCTGACGGCGTCCAGCCGCAGATCGGGCCGGTTACGACCGGCCTAGGCGAAGTGCTGATGTATTCGGTCGATTTCGCAAACCCCGCCGGAAAGGGAGCGAGGATCCGGAACGGACGGCCCGGTTGGCAATCGGACGGCAGTTTTCTGACGCCCGAAGGCGACCGCCTGATCGACGAAGTCGCGCGCGCGGCCTATCTGCGCACGGTCCAGGACTGGATCATCCGGCCGCAACTTCGAACCGTCACCGGCGTCGCGGGCGTCGACTCGATCGGGGGCTACGCCAAGCAATATGTCGTCGAGCCCGATCCGGTTAAGCTCACCTCATACGAAATCTCTTATGCGGAGCTCGCCAAGGCGCTCGAGGCGGCAAACCTCGCGGTCGGCGCCAACTACTTCAGCCGGGGCGGCGAAGCGTTTCTGGTGCGCGCGGACGCGCGGGTCCGCGACATCGACGAAATCGCCGACGCAATCGTCGCCACGCGCGGCGGCCTGCCGGTCGCCGTCAAGGACGTCGCCACCGTGAAGGTCGGCGGCGAGCTTCGCACCGGCGCGGCAAGCCTCAACGGCCACGAGGCCGTGATCGGCACCGTGCTGATGCTGATCGGTGAAAACAGCCGCGTCGTCGCGCAATCGGCCGGCGACAAGCTCGACCAGATCGCAAAATCGCTCCCGGCCGGCGTCACGGTGACGCCGGTGCTCGACCGCTCGAAGCTGGTCAATGCGACGGTCGAGACGGTCCAGCGCAACCTGACCGAAGGCGCCATTCTGGTGGCCGCGTCGCTATTCCTGCTGCTCGGCAACGCACGGGCCGCGATCATCGCCGTGCTGATCATCCCGTTTTCGTTCCTGATGATGGCGATCGGCATGAACGCGTTTGGCGTGCCCGGGAACCTGATGAGCCTTGGCGCGCTCGACTTCGGCCTGATCGTGGACGGGGCCGTGATCATCATCGAAAACTGCCTTGCCCGACTGGCTCACCGTCAGGAGCATGAAGGCAGGCTTCTGACCCTTCGCGAACGGCTGGAGGAGACCCTGCGCGCCTCGCAGGAGATGATCCGGCCAACCGTTTTCGGCCAGGCGATCATCCTGCTCGCGTTCGCACCGCTGCTGATGTTCACCGGCGTCGAGGGCAAGACCTTCTCACCAATGGCGATCACGATCATGCTGGCACTCGGCGCGGCCTTCATCCTGGCCCTGACCCTGGTCCCGGCAATGGTTGCCTTGCTGATCCGGGGCCGCGTCGCCGAAAAGGAGGTCCGGTTCATCGCCTGGGCCAAGGACCGCTATGCGCCCTGGCTTCGGAGGGCGGTCGATCGGCCATGGCCTTTCATCGCCGCCGGCTTCGGCTTCTTCCTGTCTTCCATGCTGCTCTTCGGCCTGCTCGGACAGGAGTTCATTCCGCAGCTGGACGAGAAGAACATGGCGCTCGCCTCGACGCGGGTGCCGTCGGTTTCGCTTGAACAGTCGCTGACCATGCAGCGGGGCGTCGAGCGTGCGGTCACGTCGCTTCCCGAGGTCGCGCTGATGTTCTCGAAGACGGGCACCGCCGAGGTCGCGACCGACCCGATGCCGCAGAATATCTCGGACGGCTTCGTCATCCTGAAGCCCAAGGAGGACTGGCCCGCCGGCGTTGATACGAAGGCCGACGTCCTCGAGCGAATCGAGGCGAAGGCCAATTCGAGGATCGGACAGACTTACGAGATGAGCCAGCCGATCCAGCTTCGCTTCAACGAACTGATCGCCGGCGTTCGCGGCGACGTCGCGATCAAGCTCTACGGGGACGATCTCGACAAGATGGGTGCGACCGCCCAGCAGATCGTCCGGGTTCTCCAGTCCATTCCTGGGGCCGCTGACGTCAAAGCCGAGCAGACGGCGGGCTCGCCGACGCTCGACGTCCGCTTCGACCGTGCCGCCATCGCCCGTTACGGCCTGACGGTCGAAGACGTTGCCGACACCGTCGCGGCCGCCATGGGCGGTCGCGAGGCCGGCATGCTGTTCGAGGGCGACCGGCGCTTCGAGATCACGATCCGGGTGCCCGAGGCGACGCGCGAGAACCTCGACGCGGTCGCAGCACTACCCGTCATGCTGCCCGAAGAAGCCGGAGAGCGGCGCGGCTCGATACCGCTTGCGCAGGTGGCGCAGTTCAGGTTCAGCGAAGGACTGAATCAGATTAGCCGGGAAAACGGCAAGCGGCGCGTTGTCATCCAGACGAACGTGCGCGGTCGCGATGTCGGCTCTTTCGTCGAGGAAGCGCAGCGCAAGGTCGGCCAGGTCCAGCTTCCGCCGGGCTCCTACCTCGAATGGGGCGGGCAGTTCGAGAGTCTGCAGGCGGCGTCGAAACGCCTGTCGGTCGTGGTGCCACTCTGCTTCGCTGCAATCTTCGGCCTGCTCTATATGGCACTGGGCGGATTCGCTCGCGCGGTTGCCGTGTTCCTGGCGGTGCCGCTCGGGCTTGCCGGCGGCGTCTATACGCTGGCGCTGACCGGCATTGCCTTCTCGGTGTCGGCGGCGGTCGGCTTCATCTGCCTCGCCGGCGTCGCGGTGTTGAACGGCTTGGTCGTGATGAGCGCGATCCGCGACCGGATCGATGCCGGGATCGCACTGTCGCAAGCGATCGTCGAGGGCATGGCCGAGAAGATGCGCGCGGTCATCATGACCGGCTTCGTGCCGGCGATCGGCTTCATTCCGATGGCGCTTGCGCACGGCACCGGCGCAGAGGTCCAGAAGCCGCTCGCGACAGTCGTGATCGGCGGGCTGGTGGCGGCAACGATCCTGACGCTCCTGGTGTTGCCGGCCATCTCGATGGTGGTGCTCGGCCTCGGCGAACGCTGGGGACCGCGGAAGCCTGGCGAAGGTCTGCACCCGTCCCCGGAACCGGTGCTCGCGAGTTGAGGAGAGACTGATGACCGAACCCATCAAGCTGCTTCGGATCTATACCGACGAGGCCGCCTATTTCGGCGACCGCAAGGTCTTCGAACTGATCGCGAGCCGTGCCCGTGAGGCCGGGCTGGCGGGCGTCACCATCCTGGAGGCGCTGCTCGGCTTCGGCCGGGCGGCGCACGTCCACCGCCGGCATGTTCTCGAAAGCGATCGCGCCGTCGTCATCGAGATTGTAGACGCGGAAACAAAGCTGCGGGCGTTCGCATCGGAACTGTCCGACATCCCGGATGTCGGGCTGGTCACGTTGGAAGCGGTCGAGGTGATCGGCGGGACTGCGGCGCGGCAACTGGGTCAGACCGGGGAGAGCGACTGATGGCGGCGCACGATCATGCCGGACACGCTCACGGACATGACGATGGCGGCCACGACCACGGTGCACACGGCCACTCCCACGCGCCGAAGCACTTCGGGAAAGCCTTCGCGATCGGGACCGCGCTCAATCTCGGCTTCGTCGTCGTCGAGGCGGCATTCGGACTGCTCTCGGGCTCGATGGCGCTGCTCGCCGATGCCGGTCACAACCTCAGCGACGTTCTGGGGCTGCTGATCGCCTGGACTGCCGCGATCCTGTCGCGGCGCAGGCCGAAAGGACGCTACACCTACGGGCTGCGTGGCTCGTCGATCCTGGCGGCCTTTCTCAACGCCCTGTTCCTGCTGGTCGCGATCGGCATCATCGCCGTCGAGGCGGTGCGGCGCTTCTTCGAGCCTTCACCCGTGGCAGGCACCACGGTGATGATCGTTGCTGCGATCGGCATTCTGATCAACGGCGCTACGGCGTTCATGTTCATGAGCGGCAGCAAGGGCGACCTCAACATTCGGGGCGCCTATCTGCACATGGCGGCGGACGCTGCCGTGTCGGCTGGCGTCGTCGTCGCCGGCTTCCTGATCGTTGCGACCGGCTGGACCTGGGTCGATCCCGTCGTCAGCCTCGTCATCGTCGCGGTGATCGCGGTGGGAACATGGGGCCTGCTTCGAGATTCAGTGAATATGAGCCTGCAGGCGGCGCCTGAAGATATCGAGCCCGGCGAGGTCGGCGAGTATCTGCGCGCACAGCCGCGCGTCGCAGGCATTCACGACCTGCATATCTGGCCGATGAGCACGACCGAGACGGCACTGACCGTGCACCTTCATGTTCCGGGCCCCTATCCTGGAGACGCCTTCGCCGCCCGCATCGCTCGGGAGCTCAAGCAGAAATTCGGGATCGATCATCCGACGATCCAGATCGAAACCGATCTGACGGTCGACTGCGCGCTGGAGCCCGACCACCTTGTCTAGGACGGCCAGGAAAAGAGGCGGGACATGACGGGCCTCCTCTACACGTTGATCCCGGTCGCTGCCGTCATTCTTGGCGCGCTGGCGACCCTTCAATGGAAGCCGGGACCATCGGTCACGAGCGGTGTCCAGCACCTTGCCGCCGGCGTGGTCTTTTCAGCGGCGGCCGTCGAGATCCTGCCGCAGATCGTGCACACGGCTTCGCTTCCCGCGACATTCGTGGGCGGTTCGCTTGGCGTGATCGTGATGCTTGGCATCAAGGCGCTCGAGGGCCGGTGGCGCGGCCCGGTGGGGCTGCTGGCCGCGATCGGGATCGACATCTTCGTCGATGGGCTAGTCCTCGGTCTTGCCTTTATCGCCGGCGAGAAGGCCGGTTTGCTCCTCACGATCGCGCTGACGCTTGAAGTGCTGTTCCTCGGCCTGACGGTGACAGATGAGTTGGGCGAGTCCTTCGCTTCCAAAACCAGAGTGATTGTCATCTCGGTGGCGCTCGCTCTGCTGCTTCCTCTCGGAACGCTCGTAGCGACGCCCGTCGCCCTGCTACCGCCCGCCGTCGTCGCCGCATTCCTGACGTTCGGGTTGATGGCGCTGCTCTACCTCGTGACCGAAGAGCTGCTCGTTGAGGCGCATGCGAAGCCCGATACGCCGCTAATTTCAGCGATGTTCTTCGTCGGATTTCTGGGCCTGCTGCTGGTCGAGGAGGCCATCGTCTGAAATGGTGCAGCCGCGCAACCAAGGCACCCGGTGGGATGCGGACACGGATGCTGAGCTCGTGCGGCTGATCCGGGCCCGCACAGCTGTCGTGGAGATCGCCCGAAAGCTCGGACGCACGCAGGACGCCATACGCGGCCGCGCCTGGCAGCTGCGCCTGACGCTGCCGTCGACTTTGCGGCCATGGCGAAAGAACCTAGTCTCCGGGAGCCGGGGTTCGTGAAACGTCCTCCGGAGCAATGGCCGGTGCGGAATGAAGGAGCAGCCTTGCGGGCGATGCGGTGCTTAGGTCGAACAGGCACTGCGGTCGTTCTCGCCGCTCTGCTGGTTGGCGGATGCAACGCACCCAAACGCCCCAAGGGCGAGGATCCGTTCGGTCACACGCAATCAGGTCACGACCGGGGCTTACCGCGTGTAAAGGGAAGCGGCACGATCGTTGCCATCGACGAGGTGCGCCGCACGATCATCATCAGGCATGCGGGCATTCCACGGCTGAACATCCCGGCGGGCGAGACCCTGTTTCCGTATCGCGACGATCTTCCTGGCGGGACCGCCGCCGGCGATAACGTCTCGTTTGAGATCGAACTGAAAACCGGCCGACCGGAAGTGATCGGGCTCGGATCTCCGATTGCCGGGTAACAACCAAGGCGCAGCCGGCACCGGTCGCAATCTCGGCTGGTAATCGGTGGCTAGCCGATCGTCGTGCGAGTGCAGAGGCGCTGTCGTTCTCCAGGGCCGACCAGCAGCAGCTCGCGTTCCTTCATGGTCGCACGCGTGCCGGCGCCGACAAAGTCCGTTCCCTGGCTTGGTGCAGTCAGAACCAGTGGCGACGAGCCTGGCGCCGTTCGGATCTCGATCGACAAACCCTCATGACCGAAGTCGACAAACAGGACCGAACCATCGCGACAACGATATTCGTGCGTCGCGGCATCGTGCCCGCCCGCGGAAAGTTCTTCGGCGTGCAGCTCCTGCTCGGTCTTCGCCTGATGCTTCGGACTGGCCGAACAAGCCGCTGCGGCGATCGGCAGCAGGGTCGCGACCCAGCCTAGCAAAGCTCTCCTGCGCCCAACCGACGATCTGCCCACTCTCATGCGCAGGTTCTCGCAGGTTTCGGGCAGTTTAGCGACTCTGCGCAAGAGCCTGCCGATCGCGCCTCAGATCGGCAGCCCAAAGCGCGGGCCGATCCACGCCAGGATGGTGTAAAGGATGACCGTAAGCACACACCCGGCCGTCAGCGCGATCCAGAAATCAGTGCCTGCACGCAGGAGTGCCGGGATCAGCAGGAACATCGGGAGCGACGGCAATACGTACCAGAACGTCGCCTCCGCATGTGCCGCCACGTTCGGCACGTCCGGCTTGTCTCGCCAGAGCCAGATCATTCCGAGGACCGAAACCAGCGGCAGCGAGGCGATTAGGGCACCGAAGCCAGGATACTTCTTGGCCACCGCCGAGACGATCGCGATCAGGATTCCGGAAATCGCGGCCTTCAGGATCATATACAGCATAATGTCTCGCCTAGTCAGCCGATCACGCCGGTGTGCTCGAGCAGGATCTTGGTGCCGATCGCTATCAGTCCTGCGCCTCCAAGCAGCTCGACGACCGATCCGAAGCGAGCGCCGACCGCTCGCCCGATCAGCATCCCGATTGTCGACATGCCGAAGGTTGCGAGGCCGATCGCCAGCGCAATGGCGAAAATGTTCGCATTGAGGAATGCGAGCGTGACCCCGACGGCGGCTGCATCGATGCTCGTTCCGATGGCGGTTGCAATCAGGCCCGCCAACGATGGTCGAACGGTCTCCTGATCGGAATTCGCATCTTTACGCCCGAGCGCCTCCACGATCATCTTGCCGCCGATACCGGTCAGCAGCACGAACGCAATCCAATGATCGATCGCGCTGACGAACCGCGCCGCGGTGAGCCCGAGCATCCAGCCGACCAGCGGCGTCACTGCCTCGATCGCCCCGAAGACAGCGCCCGCGCGCACGGACTGACTCACACGTGGCCGATGAACCGCACCTCGTCCTACCGCGGCCGCACACGCATCTGCGGACATGCTGAATGCGAGGATGGCAATGGAGGCTGGCGTCATGAGACACTCCGCCGGGCAAGCCGCAACGCGTCCGGTCCGGCCGGCTCGGCCCCGGATCGCGCTGGTCTTGCTAGGCGGGTAAACCCGCTGGGCGCCACGCGCCGAAGCGCGAGTATGTTGACGCCGCCCCGGCATCCGGCCGGAAGCTACTCCCCAACAATGTGACCGGATAGCAACCGCCCGCGCCTTCAGCAACAGCGCTTCACAAATAACTCGCTCGACATGCGGGCACTAGGCTTTTCAGACCGGACGCCGACGGAGGTCCCGCGGACTTCAATGGTAGCCACTGCTACGATGCGATGCTGTCGCCGGACCGAAACAAGCGCTTCACCGGCTGCTCGGCGTTCCATCGGGGGGTCCTCACGATCAACTGGCCTGGCCAGTCTCATACCAAGGCCGCGTCCGCTTCACGATCGCGACGACCGACAGCATAACTGGCACTTCGACCAGTACGCCAACAACGGTGGCCAGGGCCGCACCAGAATTGAGACCGAACAGGCTGATCGCAGCGGCAACGGCGAGCTCAAAGAAGTTGGATGCGCCGATCAGCGCGGCCGGGGCGGCCACGCACCAGGCAACTCCGAAGCGGCGGCTCAACCAATAGGCCAGGCCGGCATTGAAGTAGACTTGGATGAGAATCGGCACGGCCAGAAGCAGGATGATCAGCGGCTCGCCGAGAATGGCCTCGCCCTGGAACCCGAAGAGCATCACCAGCGTCGCCAACAACGCGGTCAGCGACACCGGGCCAAGGGCTTTCAGGAGCCGATCCAGAGCGGGCTGTCCGCCGCTGCGGAGCTGCATGCGCCGAACGGCTTGCGCGATGATGACCGGCACGACGATGTAGAGCACCACCGACAGCAGCAGCGTGTCCCACGGCACGGTGATCGATGCGACCCCGAGCAGCAGCCCCACCAGGGGCGCGAACGCGAACACCATGATCACGTCGTTGAGCGCGACCTGACTCAGCGTGTAGTGCGGCTCGCCGTCGCACAGGTTCGACCACACGAACACCATTGCCGTACAGGGCGCGGCGGCGAGCAGGATCAGGCCGGCGATATAGCTGTCGATCTGATCCGCCGGGAGCAGCGACCGGAAGAGCCAGCCGATAAAGACGGTGCCGAGCAGCGCCATCGAGAACGGCTTCACCGCCCAGTTGATGAACAACGTCACGCCGACGCCCTTCAGGTGCTGCCGTACCTGCCCGAGCGCGCCGAAGTCGATCTTCAACAGCATCGGGATGATCATCAGCCAGACCAGCACCGCGACGGGCAGGTTGACGCGCGCGACCTCGGCCGACGCGATGGCTGCAAACACGTCAGGGATCGCCCCGCCCAAAGCGATGCCGGCGACGATGCAGAGCGCCACCCAGACGGAGAGGTAGCGCTCGAACGTCGACATCGCGGGGCGGCTGGGCGCGATTGCCTTGGTCGCCACTGCTAGCTTCCCGTTCCGCTGACACGGCGCCCGGTGTCGTTGACGACCAGCTCGCCGTCTTCCTTGCGAAACGCGCCGCGTTGCGGCTGCGGCAGGATATCGAGCACTTCTTCGGACGGCCGGCACAGCTTCACGCCGAGCGGGGTCACGACGACTGGCCGGTTGATCAGGATGGGATGCTCGATCATCGCGTCGATCAGCTGGTCATTCGTGAGATTCGGATCTTCCAGGCCGAGCTCGGCATAGGGCGTGCCTTTCTGGCGCAGCAAGTCGCGTGGGCCGATGCCCATTCGCTCGATCAGCGACACCAGCTCGGCGCGCGTCGGCGGGTCCTTGAGATATTCGATCACGTCCGGCTCGATGCCGGCGTTGCGGATCAGGCCGAGCGTATTGCGCGACGTGCCGCAAGCCGGATTGTGATAGATGGTGACGCTCATCCACAGCATCCGACCTTCGCAGCTGGAAGGACAGGCACGCAGCAGCTCGCCTCGCCCGCATTGTCGGAAATCGCGGACAGCGCCGGGCTGTCGCCATAGACGGTCGCCTCGCCGCTGGTGAAGAAGGCTTCCCAGACCACGCCCTGGGGATCGGCGATCCAACTCTTTTCGGACTTCGCATAGCAGCAGGTCGTCGCGCCTTCCTCGAGGATCGGGCGGTCGGCGGCCTTGAGGCGCCCATAGATCTCCGCCAGCTCGTCCTGGCTCTCTACCTGCATGCCGAGATGCTCGATGCCCTTGGTGGCGTGCTGCCCGGAAGAGATCGCGAAATTGACCCTCGGATCGTCCAGCATCCACTTGGCGTAGTCCGCCTTCACGATCGTCGGCTCGGCGTCGAACAGGGTCGAATAGAAGCCGATCGACTGGTCGAGGTCGTTGACTCCAACGTGGACGTGCAGGCGCTTCATGCCGTTTTCCTTTCGTGAGCGTGCGCGGCTTCCGAGCCGCAGGTCGTATCCGGCGCGCAGGCGGCGCCGGCGCAGCAATTTTCGGTGAGGTAGCCAAGCAGCGCGTTCATCGCGGCATAGTCGGCGGTGTAGATGAGCGACCGGCTCTGCCGCTCCTGCCGGATCAGCCCTGCGCGCGAGAGCTGGGCGAGATGGAAGGACAGCGACGAGTTGGGAATGCCGAGCGCCTCGGCGATCGCGCCGGCGGGCATTCCTTCGTCACCGGCCTGAACCAGCAGGCGGAACACCGCAAGGCGATGCTCCTGCGCGAGGGCGCCCAGGGCGCCCACGACGGCAGCGGCGTCCATCAGCGCAGCCGCCCCGCATGGATACCGTTGCGCCGCAGCATCTCCAGCGGAAGGTTCCCTACGTCCCGATGGCAGCAGAGCGAGAACTGCGGCCCGCTGACGGTCAGCAGCTGCTGGATAAGTCGGCTGATGCGTTGAAACATTGCGCAATCCTCGATTTCGATATTATTAGAAATATAGAATCACGCGTGGCTGTCAATGCTCGTCTCGAGAAAGATTGAAATGATCGCGGTAACCAACGGCCAGGACCAAGCCGCTCACGGCTGCAAAGCCGCCGCCGGCCAAGAACGTGGCGGACGCGCCGAACCAATCCCAGAGGATCCCAGCCAGAATGCTCGCGGCGAGAAGCGCCACGCCGGTCATGAGATTGAACAGACCGAAGGCCGATCCGCGCAGGTGACTCGGCGCAGTTTCCGCAATAAGTTTCGCGAGCAGCCCCTGGGTGAGCGCCATATGGCCTCCCCACAGCACAATGCCGCCGAACGCCCCGACAAGGCCAAGTGGGGCGGCAAGCAGCAGGTCCGCAAGGATAAGGCACGCAATCCCGGCGAGCAGCGGCCGTCGTGCGCTTGTCCGGTCGGCCCATGAACCCGCCGGATAGGAGTTGATCGAATAGGCGATGTTCATGACGACCAGCACCAGCGGAGCAAGAGCCAGCGGCAAGCCGGCGCCGCTGGCCCGCAGCACGAGAAAGGCTTCACTGAAGCGGGCAAGCGTGAACACCGATCCGATGAGGACGACGGCCCAGAATCCGCGCCCGAGCTGGCGGATGTCGGTCATCCGGACCGGCGGGCGAGCTTCTGCAGCAGCCATCCCGCCGACCTTTCGGTCCTCGACCCCGGCGATAACTAGCAGCACCGAGACGACGGCTGGAATGATCGCGAGCGCGAAGACCAGGCGCATATTGTCCGCAAACAGCGCCATGAGCCCGATCGCGACGAGCGGCCCAATAAACGCACCTGTAGTGTCGAGCGCCTGTCGCAGGCCAAATGCGCGACCGCGAATTTCAGGCGGCGTGATGTCGGCCACGAGCGCATCGCGCGGCGCGCCCCGCAGGCCTTTGCCGACCCGGTCCGCGAAGCGAGCGCCGAATACAAGGCCGGCGCTGCTCGCGAGCGGGAATAGCGGCTTCGATATCATGCCGAGGGCGTAGCCCAGCAGGATGAGCGGCTTACGGCGACCGATGCGGTCAGAGAAGTAGCCGGAGAAAACCTTGGAGATCGAGGCAGTCGCCTCCGCCACGCCATCGATCAACCCGACCATCGCAACGCTTGCACCCAGCGTGACCGTCAGAAACAGCGGCAACAGCGCGTGGATGATTTCGGAGGAAATATCCATAAACAGGCTGACGAATCCGAGCGCCCAGACCGTTTTTGGGATAGCCGCTTTTCTGGCGCTGGTTGCCATTCGTCAGCGTGCTTCCACGACAGCGGGGGCGGCGGGCGGCCGCGCCGGCTCAGTCTTCGGTATGAGATGGCGCGGCAGGAAAAAGGCGTTCGCGACGATCGTCGGCAGGATCGCCGATCCGATCACCGTCGCGACCAACAGCGAATACTGCGCCTGGTCGATGATCTTGTGCGACAGCCCATAGAGCGAGGCAATCGTGCCGAAGGTGAGGCCGGTGGACATCAGCAGGGTCGTGTACATGCCTTCCTTCGGCGGCGCGCCGAAGCCGCGCGCGACCGGATACACGCCCACAATCTTGGTCGCCACCTTGATCGCCAGGAAGAGCATGAACGCAAACGGCGCTCCTACCAGCGCCGGGATGGACACGAAGGATCCGGCGCGAATGAAATAGAAGGGTGTCAGCAGCCCAAATGTGACCGTTCGCAGCCGCCTGATCAGCTCGTGATCCTTGCCGACCGTGCCGGCCAAAACCATCCCGATCAAATAAGCGGGCAACACAGCTTCGCTCCCCGCCCAGGTCGCGAGAGCGCCCAGCCCGAACAATGCCAGCAGCAGATATTTGGTCTCAAGCTCGGACGGCCGCCCGCCATAGCGCCTGAAGAAGCGCGGAGTGAGCCACGGCATGATCAGGAAGGCGATAAGGCTGACAACGAGGAATATGATGGTCTTGATCGTGAACGGCGCAAAGATCAGCCCCAGCGCAAGCACCGTCCCAAGGTCTGTCACGAAGCAGGCCGCCAGCACGGTCTTGCCGTAGCTCGTCGCGTTGAAGCCGAACTCGAGCATCACTGCATAGACGACCGCGACCGATGTCGTGGATAAGGCGACGCCGGCCAGCCAGCTCTGCATGAGACCCCAGCCGAGTAGATAATGGGCAGCCGCCGCGCAGCCGAGGAAAGGAAGCGCGAAGCTGATCAGGCCGACCGCCGCCGCCTCCTTCCACCTCAACCGGAACACGGCGGGATCGAGCTCGGCGCCGGCCAGGAAGGTCAACACGATCGCACCCGCTCCAGCCAGAAACTGCACCCATGTTTCGCCGGCGCCGAGCACCGCCGATCCGAGCGACGCCCCAATGATCAGCTGCGCGATCGTGCCGACGACGATCTCCGACAGCGCGGCCGAAATGCGCAGCCAGATCGAAAGCAACGTCGCGATGAGCGCGAGTCCCAGCCAGAGCGCCGCGAGGGTCCAGATGGCCGTCATCGCTTCCTCCTTTCAGTGAGCGAGAAACAAGGGGATTGTCGTCTCTGCAATCGTGCGGCGAGTGGTCGCGCCGAGCGCCCATTCGACCATTGAGCCATAGCGATAGGCTCCCATGACGAGGCTGCTCGCGCCGAGCTCTTCGGCAGTGGCCAGCAGTCGTCTGCTCGTGCGACCTTCGATCGACTCGGCCCTGAGCAGGTCGGCTGCGACCCGCTCGGCCGCAAGCGTCTCAATCAGCTTTGCCGTGTCGAGCTGCTGGCCTTCCTTCGTCACCGTCAGGATCGAGACCTTGTCTGCCTTGCGGAGCCACGGCAGTGCACCGGCGACCGCGCGCCGCGCCTGCTCGGTTTGCTTCCAGGCGATCAATATGTGCCGTTCGATCCGCCCTCCGGCCTCGTTCTTCCAGTGCGCCGGAGCCAACAGCAGCGGCTTGTGGGAGAGGAAAACGGCGGCATGGAAGGCGTCATGTCCATCCAGATTGCGGGGCCGCGCCATGACCAGTAGGCGAGCCGCCGCGCTCTCGTGCTGCACCGTCTCCTCCTCGGCGCCGACCGCCTCCTTGAAGTGGGTGCGCTCCGCGATCTGCGGCGACGCCGATGCGAGCCATGCCTCGAACTCGCGCCTGGCGTCCCGCGCCCGAGCTTCGGCGGTCCCTTCCTGCGACTCCCGCAGGCGCTGAAAGGCAACTTCCTCATCGCTGCTATAGATGTGCATCGGATCGACCCTGACGTGGAACGCGACGATCTCCGCCCCAGGATCGACAAGGGCTGCGGCGGCCGCCGCTTCGAGGCACCCTCGGGTGCAACTCGCTTCGGGTATGAGCGCAAGAATTTTAGTCATCCGATCCTCCCGGCCGAGTTGAACCAGTTGGCGAGCATGGCACCAAGCGCGACAGAGGCGAGGCACAACAGCACCGAGAACAAAACGTTTGCGCCCGCGCGCGCCCAGGCACCTTCCTCAAGCAGGGCCAGCGTCTGCAGGCTGAAGGACGAGAAGGTCGTGAAGCCGCCGCACAGGCCCACCATGATGAAGGTGCGGAATTCGGGGCTCGCCGGAAGGCGCCCCTCAACAACGGTCAAGCCCGCAAAAGCTCCGATCGCGAATGAGCCGAGCACGTTCACGACGAGCGTGCCCCAAGGCATCGCCTCGCCGACGAGGCGTCCGACGAACCCGCTTAGGCCGAAGCGGAACACGCCGCCGATCGCGCTGCCCAGCGCAACCCAGATATAGCTGACGATCGGCATGATTTCTTAAGCTCCTTACCTGCGCGCAGGAAGGAACAGGACACATCCTACCTACGCCGTAAACCGACGATCGGTAGGAGCCATCAGCCTTTTCGGCGGTTCTCGGGGGACTCCATCCCCATCGCGACCTCATTACCGAAGCGCCGCTTCGAAGCAAAGCAGCTTGTTCGGCACGTTCGCGCGGACAGCCGCTTGGGCAAGACTTGGACGATCGGGGCTTCCGGCGCGAGCGAAGCAGCAGAGAAACCGTTTTCAAGAGAATCCGGTTTCGACCGATAGTGCGTCAAGAGGCGATGATTGCGCGTGATTGCGCCCGCCCAAGTCCCTTCTGGCGAACGACTGAGTTGGAGCAGATTCGAATCCGCCGCAGACTTCAAAGGGCGCGCATTGGCCGTTGCCCCCTGTTGGCTCAGAGCTGAGGCTGCGAGTGATGGCGAATTGTGCTCGCAACAGGGAGGCCCGTCAGCTATGCTTTTAGGCAAAAGGATGGTTTCGGTGACTGACCCGAGCGTTGACGCAGAGTTCAAGTCGCATGCCGATCGCCTGAGGGCGCTGGAAGACCAATTCAGCTCACGATATGGCTACAGGCCTGATGACGGATTCGACGGATTCCGCGAATACAGCCGCGCCTGGCACGAGAATCGGGTTACGGCTTATTTGCTACGCAAGAGCTTCGCGGATCCTGTAAGCCGAGCCTTCTTCATCATAGTCGCGACTGTGATCGTTCTCGGTATTGCAGTACTTCTGTATCAATAACTACTTTCGACGTTGCGGCAGCTCACGTCCCCAATCTCGTGCCGCATTTGCTCCTTCTGGCGTTGGAGCGCCGGGCCGGATTTCGCGGTCCAATGCGGTACGCTGCTGGGCAATCCGCTCCGTACCATTTTGAGTATGATCGCGGACGTCCTGACGGAGCTTGCCAGTCTGCGCTGCGATTTCCTCTGAGCTTGGCGGTGCTGTTCGGGAAGAGGCGGCTATAGGTTCGCCAAAAGCCGGCAACCGGCGGCCAGTCACATCAACTGAGAGCGCTTCCAATCCCGTCGCAGGTGGCTCGACAAGCTGCTTCTCGACGTCGGCTCGCATGCGGGCGGAGGCGTTAGAAATGTAACGCGCTATCAGAGAGCTACGTTCAGCGACCAGTTGGGGATCATCGCTCGACCAATGTATCGCGTTTGCGGGATCGAAGCTGTGATAAACAAAGGGAGTAGCGGCGATTTCCGCACGAGCGAATTTAAGGAAAGCGTCGCTGGTGTTCAACGCTCCGGCAACGGATGCACCCTCCCGAGCGGCCCAGCTCTCCTCCAGCCTTTGCGCGGTCTCATAGAACTGTCTGGCCTCGCGGCTCCAGGTTTCGGCGCTCAAAATACTTGAGCTGATTCCGGAGGCGTTGCTCGCCACGTCAGAGCGGCCACTGGTCACAACGGAGCGATCGAACGCGTCGCGATTTTCAGTCCACCCCCGGGTTGCCGACCATTGACGTAGCGCATCCTCGATACGGTTGCCGTCGCGCGAGACTGCTGCGAGATCGTTGCCGGTCCAGCGCTTGGAAGCGCCGCCTGATAAATTCCCTGCCACACTGGCGGACGCAATGCCGTGATTCCCTCCCACTCCAGCGTTGAAGCCAACTGAGCCGCTGACGAATTTCTCGACTGCAATCGAGTCGGCAACCTCAGCGCGCAGGCCGAACCTATTCTGCAGCATCTGCGAAGCTTGGCTGACCTCGTTGAAGCTGCTTGTGATCACAGCCCTATCCTCGTCACCGTAGCTGTTCGACACCGACTGATCGGTGCTGAAGGCATGCCGGAACTCCTGGAACCGCGTGACCGCCTTGCTAAGGCTCTCCACGGCCTGGTTAGCAATTGTGTCTCCGCGAACGCGCGTTTCGCTGGCGAACTTTGCCGCTTCTGCTGCGACAGACTGCGTCACCTGCGGCGTGAATGGCAGCTTCGAGACCGGTACGTCCAGCAGCTGGTTGGACGGGAAGCTCGTGGTGACCGTGCCCGTGTCGCCAAAGGCACGAACCTGCCCGGCACCGAGTGCAAAGCTCGGCGCCTGGTTCCATTGATCGTGCTGCCGTGTCTGGATCGTCTGATTGTCGAAGCTCGAGTTCCCGACCGCGATGTTGCCAGTCGATGCCTCGCGAGCGGCTTCCTCAGCGGCGTTCTGAGAAGGGTTCAGGTAACTGGTCGCCTGGCTCGAGATCGCCATTGCGCCTTTGGCGATGCCGCCCGCGAGAAACGGAATGGACGCGACTAGATAGCCCGCGAGCAGACCCAGATCATCATTGACCTCGCTCATAGCCGTGAAGCTCGCGAGCGTGAGGCCACTGCCGCCGCTGGCGGCAGCCAGTTCCCCTGCCCCTTTGAACATGAGCATCATGTGGAGCACCACGTAGAGCGGTCCCCACGCCGCTAAATAGAAGAAGCCGGTCACATAGCCGCGGAGGGCAACCGGGCCGCTCCTGGGCATCAGGAACAGCGGGAAAAGCACCGGAAATAGCGCGTAGAAGACCACCGTCAGCACGACGTTCAGTATCGGGACCCACTTCATCGCCGAATGCGCGATCGAACCATAGGTGTTGCGGGTCTGAATTTCGGCGCGAGTCTGGGCATAAACGTCGACGCTGCCGGTGCCCGATGCACCGGCCATACCGTGCATCGCCTGTCCCAGAGCGTTCACGGTCAGGCTCTGCTTCAGGATATCGCTCGCGGACGCGGAGACGCCGGTCAGATAGCGATAGGCAATCGGCAAGTCAGCGAAGAGCTTCGCCTTGGCGAGATTGGCGCTCTGGTGAGGGTAAAGCTGCCGCCCGAACACCTGTCCGAGCTCGTCGGTCATTGACGTCCATTGGCCGCTAAGCTGCGCATAAGCGTCTCGGCAGGTTTTGATGGTCGCGCTGACCTGTCCGGCGCTGTCGCGGGTCAGGAAGCGCTGCGCCCGGGCCTGACTGCCTGGCCCTATCGTAGCCCAGATGTCGTTCGCATTGGCGAGCGTCTGCATCGACAGGCGGCCGAGGAGCACGTCGTAAAACACGCATTGCCGGAAATGCTCGTCGATGTTGGCAGCGAACTCGGGGTCCCTGATCCTGAGGTTCTGTGTCGCTTCGAATAGCCGCGACCCATAGATCATGCCGTTGCGGCTATAGTCGAGGTCGCCCGGAAGGCCGAAGACCAGCTCCGACGACCTGGCGAGATAGTCACCGATCTGGCTGGTGAAGCTCGCCATCAGCGCCAGGCCCATCGGCACGTTCGCGACCTCCGCCGGCGCCAGGCTCGGATTGATGCGATCGGTGACGTGAACGTCCATACGCGGCACCATCAGCACCATGTACATGAGGGTCGCCTGCAGGAACCAGTTCAGCCAGGCGCGCCAGTCGGCATTGAAGGCGACGATCAGCACCGCATAGGCAAGGCCCATCACCATCACGACCTGGAGCAGGCTCTTGTACCCGCCCGAGCCGGTCCAGGCAGCGACCGCGTTCAGGACATTGACGACATATTCGCCGCCGCCGACCGTGAAGAGCTCAACCGTGCTCATGACGCTTGTCCGGTTTAGGCTCGCCAGTCGGACGCGGCCTGAGGCCGCGCCGGCCGGGCGAAGCCATTAGTTCAACGCGCGATTGTTGACGGCCCGCGACCAGTCGAGCGACGCCGCCATGCTGGGACTCAAGGAGTTGGCGAGCACATTCTCCAGAAATTGCGTCTTCTGGATGATCTGCATGATTGCGGTCACCCGCGCCTGGGTCGTCTGCTGGCGGTCGGCGAGTGCGCTGCGCGCGGCGTTGATCTGTGCTGTCCATTGCGAGAGCTTGGCTTCGTCGGCCGCGATGAAGCTCGCCTTCGACTTGCCAACCTCGCTCACCAGCTGGTCGAGGATCGCATAGAGCAGGTCGATCGAGGCGATCTCGGAGAGGGTCGCGCGATCGTCGGTGGAGAGCCCGCGCGCATAGGCGGCCTGCACGGTCAGGATCTTGTAGAGCGGCACCGACGCGAGCTGGAGCAGCTCCTTCTGCTCCGGGCTGATCGCGCTGTCGGTCCGAATTGCGTCGACCATGCCGTCGATCAGCGCCGTCACCCGCGGCCGGATCGCCTTCACCTGCGGGACTGACAGGGAGCTGAGCGCCGGCGACAGGCATTTGTCATCTGTGTCGCAATGATAGATCTGCACCTGGCCGCCGCTGGTGCCGTCGAGCAGCGCCGTGACCAAGGTCGACGAGGTGTCGCCGGTGAGCGGCTGAAAGCGGCCCGGGTCCTTGTCGGTCGGCGGCACGTAGATAATCGTGCCGACCATCGTCATCACATATTCGGCAAGCTCGCGGTCGAAGCTGCCGCCGGCGTTGAAGAACTTGGACGCTTTTAGCACCGACCATGTGTAATTGCGGGGCACGCCGGTGTTCACCGCATCCCATTTGTCGGGATTGGCGCCATTCATGGTCGAGGTGCGCTCGCCCTTGTTGCCGCAGCCGTGTTTCGCCGCGGCGTAGTCGGAAAAAATGCCTTCGGAGTTGCCGATCGCTTCGCAGATCGCCTTGTCGGCCAGATCGCCCTTCGGCCAAACCGAGCCGACCAGCGCCTGCGCCGCCTCGCAGCTCGAAATGTTCAGGTTGTTCATCAGCTGCGCCTTCTGCGCGAACTCATCCATCACCTTCGAACATTCCGGGCAAACGGTGTCGATCGCGAGCTTGAACGCAAAACCAACCGCGTTGTTGGCGACGGCTTTGAGCATCGCGACGATCTCGCTCGCATTGATGAAGGAGAAGGAGCCCGCGAACAGGTCGATGCCGCCGCACCCGGCGCGCGCCGAGGGGAGCTGCAGATTGACCAGGTTGGTCGTCTTTTGCGGGAAGCGCGTCCAGACATTGCCCAGGCTGTAATAGCCCGCCGACTGGCCCTGATAAGCGCTCGGACCCGTCACGTTCGCGGCGCCTCCTGCATCGCGCATGAAGTCGTCCATCGCGCGCCCAACATCGGCCTGAGCCGGCGCGAGCGGGATTGCACTCGGCACAAGACTGGCGAGCGCGAGCGCTGCCTCAAGCTTCCTTCCGCGGAAGGAAGGGCGGTGGCTCGCAGCGGAGACTGTCGGCAAGCGAGTGCGACGAGGGGGTGGGCGCAGGAGATCAGTAATCACTGCCGGCCTTTCGCTGGGTGAGGAGGAAGATGCGGTTCATCAGCTCGTCGGCGGCGATGATGCCGTAGCCGACGGGCACGGGCTGTCTCGTCACGCTGTCGAACAGCACGACTGCGGGCGTCACCTTGGTCGTGAGGCCCATCGCTGCCCGCTGGTCCGTCTCGACGGTGTAGCGCGGGAACGTCTCGGACGGACCGCCATCGGTCGAGATTGCGCGTACCGTGATGTGATGGCTGTCCGCGACCGCCTTGACGATCGGCGACATCACCCGGCAAGCCCCGCAGCTCTGGGCGAAGAAGTAGAACAGCCCGTAGCGCGTGCCCAGCTGGTCGAGCGCGTGGTCGCGTTCAGACTTGCGCGCATCGAGCCATTGCTGCTTGGCGACGGTGCCGACGGGACGCTCGAGCGTGTAGTCGAGCTCGGGCGTTTGCCAGACCGCCCGCTGCCAGACGTCGCCGAATAGGCTGGCGCGGTCGAGTTGGGCGCGTTGGAAGCGGATATAGGCGGTCACATTGTCGGGACTGGGGTCGAGGATCGCCCTCGCCTTCAGTTCGCGCAGCTCGGCCGTGATCCCGTCGAGCTGCTCGGTCGCCGACTGCGCTGGAACAGCGGGCGCGCTTTGCGACGGCTGCGCCTTCGGGCGGTCGCAATAGAACCAGGTGCCGAGCTTTCGGGCGCCGCAGTAGAACGCGTCGCCGGTACGCACCTCCGCGGGCGAATTCGGCGACGGCGAGGCTGGTGTCGGGGCGAGCGCCGGCACTGCCAGCGCGAGAGCGAGCATGGTCATTTCTTGGTTCCGTTGATGGCGTAGAAATCAGCGATCTTCTGCTGCATCGCCGTGACGGTACCGAGTTCCTCGGGCAGCTTCGCGGCGTCGGCGAACTCGGCATAGACTTCGGAGAAGTCCATTTTGCTCAAGTCGAGCCGGGCGAACTCGTCGATGGTGAAACCGCGGCAGGCCTCGCGCTTGGGTTTGTCCCAGCTTAGGCCGAGTTGCGGCCGACCCTGCTCCTGGAGAATCCGGCTCAGCTTCGATTCAAAGCAGCAATAGACCTTCTTCTTGGTGACGCAGACGCCAAGCACGCTCGACGAGCAATAGCTGCCGACATAGGCGCAGAGCCCCTGGGCATCGCGCTGGTGGAGCAGAATCTCTTCGCGGTCGCACCCAAGCGCGACCAGTAGCTGACCGTAGGGGATCAGCGGGAAGGCCTTGCCCGCACAGCAATTGAGGAGCCCGAACACCGTCTTGTGGCAGGTCTCCCGCTCGCCCTTGAACAGGGTCAGGCTATCGGGATCGAACTCGCGGCCGGCCTGCGCGGCGGCGTTCAGCGCAACCGCAGCATCCTGGAACTCGGTGTTCGGCTGGCGATCGATCGTCTCGCAGTCGCCGCCAATGCAGTAGACGTCGCCGTCGCAGATGAACTGCTTCGGGCCAGCCATCTGATCCGGCACCGGGCAGCGATAGACCCGCTCCCAGGTCGTGCACGGATCATCCTCGGTCAGGCAATCCTGGCGGACGAAGCTGCATTCGGGCTTGCTGTCGAGATCGGTACAGTCCTGCGCCTGGGACTTGCGGTCACAGTGATAGCTTCGCGTCCACGCCCAGCATGGCCTGGTGACCGGCACGCCATCGATGATCCGAGTAACCGGATCGCTAGATGTGCAGGATTCAGGCACGGCGGTGCATGCGCCATCCCCTGCCAAACCCGCACAGGTGCTTTCGTCACGCTGCTCGCTGAGTTGGGTTTGGTCCTCGGTGCCGAGCATATGCGTGCCGGAAACCTGCGCGTTGCAAAGCAGCTCGAACACTGGCTCGCCCGGCTCGACGCAGTTTTTTGGCGTCCCTTGCAGGCAGCGCCCCGGGTGCATGCCGGTGCGCTCGCATGATCCTTGAGCGAACAAGGCGCAATCGTCGACGCCGTTGCGTTGCCAATCATAATCGCTGCACCAATAGCGATAGCGCGTGGTTCGGTTGACGCTGACCTGGAGCGGAATCGTGCAGCTCTCGTCCGACTGCTGCAGCGCCACCCCGCTGTTGCAGGTCGCTTCATAGAAGCCGCTGCCTTGAACCGAAGGCGGTAGTTCGCGGCAGCTCCCCTGGCCGCCACTCAGACCCATGCCGGACACGAAGGTCGAGGGGTCGGTCGAGATCGCCTTCGACCGCGCGATCGTTGCCTCGATGTCGACCGGCGCGATCCGCGGGCGCGTGTCGATCGACGAGCGGACGGCTCGGTAACCCGGGTTGCTGCTGGCGGCGGCGCCCGCTTGGGCGGCAATCGCATCGGGATTGTCGAACAGCGCCGATTGCGACGGCGTGCCCCCGAAGTTCGGCACGGTGTCCGCCGTTGGCGCCGTGCGGGCAGCGTTCTGGGCTTTGCCGGCGATGGCGGCACCGAAACTCTTGCCGTCCTGCTTGGCTGGGGACGTCCCCTGTCCTTTGGCCATGCTATCGAGCCCAGCCGTAAATGCAATCGAGATGCTCAGCAGGATGAGGAGGTGCCGCGGGATCATCGGACCCCTCCCGTCAGGCGTGTGGCGTACACCGTTGCGACATGGGCGGCTGGACCCTTTCCGCCGCCGATGGTCGCCAGCGCATAATCGAGGGTGACATTGCCGGCGATGCGGTCGTGCGGCGGGAGCGCGGTGCGGCAGTCGAAGCCGTCGCACAAATCGAAGCCGGTGGCGGTCACGACGTAGACGGGGATCGCGGTCACGCCGAACGCCCGGAACAGCCGCGGATCGATGCCGACATTGGCCCGGACTCGGCCTTCAGGCAGGACATGCGCGAGGCTCGCGGTGAAACGCCTGGCGCTGTTGGCGGGAAAGCCACGGAAGACGACGACGCCGCCTGCTTTGGTCACGTCGGCGATCATGTGGCGGAGCGACGCCTTGGGCATCGACAGGCTCGCAAAGGCGATCAGCCGCGGCATGTCGTCGGGGCCGGCGCCTTGGGAGGCGGCGGCGACCATCGCGTCGAAGTCGAACGAACCAGAGGCACCGACAGTGGTGCGCACCGCGCCGCCTTGGCGCGCCTGGTTCGCCCTTACCTCCGCGGAGAGAAGGTCGGCGTCCGCCCGAAACCGGTCGCCGCGATGCAGCACCGATTGTTCGAACGCGGCCGCCGCGTCCGGGTCCAGTTTGGCGCGGGCGCGCACTGCGCCGAGGTCGAGGCCATCGACCGTCTGCGCGCCGACACCAACGCTAATGGCGAGCGCGGCCCCTACCGACGCGATGGCGCCCGCGGCGAGAAGAAGAAGCCCGCGCATCACAGCACGCAGCAATTGCGTTTGCGCCAGACTAGATAGCCCATATCCTCTCCGATCGCCGGATAGACCTGACCCGCCGACATGAAGGTCGTGGAGGCGCCGATCGGCGCACAGGCATAGCGGCCGCCGGTCTGGGGGTTGGGGTTGGTCGCCTGGAAGCGGTATTGCTGCTTGCGCATCACCGGCATCAGATATTTCCCGCACAGGCCCTTCGACCCCATCGTGCCCCAGGCGACGAGCTCGCGGTGGAGCTTGTAGGCGAAGCGCGCGAGCGCGAGCCGCGACGCCTGCACATGACCGATCGAGGCGGCGATGTTGCCGTTCATCGGGTACATCACGCCCTGGCAGCCAGCGCACCAGAAGAGCGGGTCGGTCGGCAGCCTGCTGGTCGCCGCGACACAGTCGGCGGCGCAGGCGGCAAGCGCCAGCGGGTTCGCGAACAGCACCGCTTCCGGGTTGATCAAGGCGGTCAACTCGGAATCCTGCCAGAGCGGATCGATCTCCGTCAGGTAGAGGATGCCCATCGATCCCTGCTCGAGGCAGAGAAAGTCGGTGACGATCTCCATCCAGTAGATCAGCGGATAGGCGTACCAGTGGATGTGCCAGCCGCTGGTGTTCTGGGCCTTGCCGCCGACAGCACTTGGCCCCGCGATCGTCTTGAAGCCGATGTCGAAGCCCGGATCGAGCTTCATCCCGCCCAGATTGACGAAACACCACGGCTTCATGCTGACGTCAGCCAACCGCACCGGCTCCCAGAAACCCATCGCGATGCCGAGCCTCAGCCCGCAGGCGCAGACCGGAAGATCCGGATTGTCGGTATCGGGCCGGCCGGCAAGCGATGGCCAAATGTTGAGGCCGCCGACCGACATGGGAAACAGGCATGACCAGCATATGTCAGTCAGCGGGTTGACGAAGCGCCCGGTGCATTTGCCCGGCGTGCCCGCAGCAAAGGCCGGCGCGACTGCGAACAGCGCGCTAAAGAGAAGCACGCCAGCAAGTACGGCAACGCGGAGACGTCGCAGGGCCCGACCCCGCGCGCAGGCCGCGCGACGCAGCCACTCGCGATTTGACACGCCCGCACGGATCATCGCTGATCCCCTTTTGCTCTTGGAATGAGGAGCTCGGTGATGCGGAGGGTCCGCCCAGTCTGCTCGACCAGAGCAGGAACCGCGTGAATGCCGAAATGGCGCGTGAGCGTGCCCGACTGGTCGAAATAGAAGCGGCGCTGCTCCGCCTTCATCAGGTCGAACGGCGAACCTGCGACCAGGATCAACTTGGCGTCGAGCGCTGTTGTGTGCGCCCGCGCCCAGGCCACCTGCGCGGCATCGTCGCCGTCGAGAAAGACGAGTTTCTGGCGAAGCGGCACCGTGTCGAGCGGGTTCACGCGGGTGCCCGCGTGCACGACCACACGGCCCTGCCCGTCCCTCAGATCCTTCTCGACCGTGATCGTCGGATCGTAGGTCCAGCGCCGGGTCTCCGTCGCCGCCGCAATGCCGGTCACGCGCGGCGGGCGGCGGACATGCGCTTCGGTGCGGGCGGCGAGCTGGCGATTGGCGCGGTCGAGCGCGCCCGAAGCCTGCATGGCGATCAGCTTCGACTGGATGGTCGCCAGCAGATCGTCTTCGATGACGGGGAAGACAGCGCCGTGCTGGCCATAGTCTTTCGCCGCAGTTGGGGCGGAGAGGCCAGTGAGCAGCAGGCTCGCGATGATGGGTACGAAGCGCCTCACAGGATCGCCGTCCCCACGCCCAGGATGCGCGGCCGGCAAATCCAGCCAATCGCGGCGTAGCGGCTGTCGAAGCTGTCGGGATGCGGCGTCGCGACGAAATAGCAGCCCCGCGGAATAACCCCGGTCGGACCCAGCGCCAGCGGTTCGCCGCGCCGGGTCGTCACCTTCGCCTTGGCGACGATATGGCCGTTCACAAGGAAGAAGCGGCGTTGGGTGGTGACACTGTCGCCGGCGATGCCATAGACGCGCTTCCCAAACGGCCCCAGATGCGCGCCGAAATGCCGGGTCAGCAATGTGCTCGCCGGCGGGTCGAAGAAAATCAGATCGCCACGGCCGGGGACCTTCGCGCGATCGATGAAGAAGGCCCAGTTCGGCAGGCTACCGCTCGCGTTGATCAGCAGGGCATGATGATCGCGCCAACTCGAAAGCGCGCTCAGGCCGGCAGCAAGCGAAGCGACGCCGAGCAGCAGCGCATAACGCGCCCCGCGCGGACTGAGGCTGTCAGCGGGGATCATGGCCTGCCTCCATCAGCCTTTCGACACGCGCGCGAACCTGGCCGGTGCGGTCGGTGACGCCATGACCGAGCACCGACTCCCGCACCAGCACCACCGAGCCGTCGCGCTCGAGCTCGCCCACGGCCTGGTCGAGCGCGGCAAGATAGGAGCGCGTCCGAAGTGCTGCCTGCTCGGGTGTCGTGGCGCGCCGGCTCTCGGCGGTGATGAAGTCGCTGACCAGGCCGTTCAGGCCGACCGTCATGATCTGGCGCTGTTCGAGCTCGATCAATGTCTTGGTCGCCCACGCCCCCCAGAGCGTGTTGGCAGCGAGGAAAGCGGCGCCGATCACCCGGCCCGCGGGCCAGCCGGCAATCGTCCGCGTGGGACTGGCGCTTGGACGCTCACTCATGATCATGTCCCTGGACGAGCTCTGCCCGCAGCCGCGCTACGAGCGCCGGCAGTCGAACTAAAGCCAGGAGGGTGAGAAGCCCGGCGAAGATGCCGACCGCGCCAGAGTCGAATGCCGCGCGCGCGTCTGCCGCAGCTGAGAGGTAATGATGACTTAGATTTTCGAGCTGGCTGAAGAGCACCTCGCCGTCGCCCCCGGTTGCGAGCAGGAAGCCCGCGGGGACGATGCCGAGCGCCGTGAGCACGGTCTGACCCGTCCACGCAGCGAGAGTGAGCGCCACAAAGCAGGCGTCGGCGGCAACCGATCGCAGGCGAGCCAGGCGGGCGCTCATGCCGCACCTCCGGATCGCTCACGCGCGGCAACCCGGTCGATCGCGTCCGAGATTGTGGCGCCCTCGGCAACCTCGGCTTCGATCGCGGCATAGGTATCGGGCGATGACGAGAAGAGCGTCGCCGAATAGGGATCGAGCACCAGCCGCCCAAGCGCTTGCACGTCGGGTCCGCGAATGAAGACCTCCGAATATTCCGATCCCGAGCGCTTCAAAGAGCGGATCAGGCTTTCGGTGCGGTCGTCCATCTGCAGGCGGTCGGATTTGCGCAGGTCGGCGATCGTCTCCGGCTTCTGCTGCAGGATCAGCATCCAGTCGCTGTTCTCGAGCGCCGCCGTCGCCCCGTCCGACTTGTAGAAGTCGTTCAAGGACTGGGTCGCGGTCGCAATCGCGCCGCCATATTTGCGCGCGGTCCGCGCATAGGTCTCGACGAACTCCGACATCGAGCCGCCGCGGAGCATCGACCAGGCCTCATCGATCAGCAGCAGCTTTTTGACCGACCGCGGCGTCCGCGTCATCGCCTGACTGGTCATGAACATGATCGCGGTCAGCACGACCGAGCGCAGTTCCTCGCGGGTCGCGAGATCGGACATTTCGAACACTGTGAAATCGGCATCGAGGCTCAACGTCGCCTCGCCATTGAAGAAGGCACCATAGGTCCCCCCCAGCCGGAACGGTCCGAGCGCGATCGCCAAGTTGCGTGCATCGTCATTGCCCGTCTCGTCGAGCGCCGCCGCGACGGCATCGATCGAGCCGGCGCGCTCCACGTCTGACCAGACCCGATTGACCGCCTGATCGATCAGCCCGCGCTCGGTATCGTTGAGCTTGTCGACGAAGCGGGCCATCTGGCCGACGATGCTTTTGAGCATCGCCATGCAGTCGAGCCGATAGTCCTCGTCGGTCCTCGCCCGCTCGGCATCGACCATCGAGAACGGGTTGAGGCAGAAGCCCGACGCCAAGGTGAACTCGATGAAATGCCCGCCCTGCAGTCGGCAGCTGTTCATGAAGCTGCGCCCATCGTCGATCACGACGACCTTGGCGCCCGCGCCGCAGAGCGCCGCGCACATCTCCTGCAAGAGCACCGATTTGCCCGAGCCCGACTTGCCGAGGATCGCCACATTGTGATTGCCAGCGGCGTTCTCGAACGGCGACCAGAAGAAGGGCTGGCCCCGCCGTCCGATCAGCAGCAGATGCGGCACGCTCCCGCCGAGATACTCGCCCTGGATCGGCGCGATGTTGGCCGCTGTCGTCGACAGCATCGTCCGCATCCGGCGGCAGCGCTCGAGATCAGCGGCCAATCCGTCGGCGAGCATCAACGGCATCGGCGCGAGCAGCCCCTGGACCTGCAGGAAGCGCTCGGACGCGAGATCCCAGCCGGCCGCCTTGTAGAGCGACTTGATCGTGCGTTCGTGCGCATCGCCTTTCCCCTCCGGAGAAAAGGAGGTGACGCCGAGGAACGCGCGGACTAGGCGCCTGCCTTCCTGCATCTGCGCCTGCACTTCGCGCCATTCGGCGGCCTGCTCGGCGAGCCGCGGCACGTAGCGGGCCGAGCGACCCTCGCTGAGAGAGGTCGAGCGCAGGAACTTCATGCCGGCACGCGCCGACGCCGATTCCTGATCCGGATAGACCAGGCACAGATAGGTCGCGGCCGGGCACGGGAAGCGCAGTTTGTCGGTGAACAGGTCGCCGATCAGCCGCGCTGTGTCCCAGGGCGCCCAGCGCTGCGGCATGTTGCGCACGCCGAAATGGCGGATGTCGAACCTGTCCGGGTAGATCTCGCCGATCTCGGGTGCGCCGTCCTCGATCCGGCCGGTCGGCCGGAAACGCTCGGTGCGCAACGAGAGCCGATTCTCTTCGACATGTAGCTCGATGTCGCGGCGGATCGCCTGGTCGGCGATCGGGTCGAGCGGGTTATAGTCGATGCGGTCGTCGCCGCTCGCCGTGGTCGGGGCGGTCAGGTCGTCCAGGAACGCGATCAGCTCGACCGGGTCCACATCGGCGGTCGGCACATCGAGCGAGCGGAGCACGCCGGTCAGGTTCTCGCGGACCGCGATCAATTCCTCGCGAGAAACGCCGCCCGAGGCGGGCACGCCGACGGAGACAAGCAGTTGATGATGGCGGGCGTGGAACGGCGCCGTCGCCGAGCCGCTCGACCAGACCAGGTCGTAGAAGGCGTCGGTGCGCTTGCGCGCGATTGCTTCATAGACGCCACCGCGGGCATAGCGTGGCGCGAACCAGGGCGCGATGTTGCGGCCGATCCTGGGGCTCGCCCAATGCACGATCTGCACGCACGCGCCGGACGGCAGGCCTTCCGAGAAGAATTGGCCGATCAGCTCGCCCGTCTTCTCGTCGGCGCCAACCAGCGGCGCCACGTTCAGGATGAACCCGGTCGAGCGCGCGTTCAGATAGAGCCGCGCCGCCGGCTCGTAGATCCGGTACGGCAGGAACCGCGACAGCATATCGAGACCGAGCACCGGACGCGCCTGCTCCGCGGCTTCCGCGTCGCCGAGCAGGCCGTTCGCGATCGTCTGATAGAGGGTGCGGAGCGACAGGGTCATTTCCCGCCTCCCGGCGTCTGGGCGGGCCGGAACGGATCGTCCAACACCGGCTCCGGGTTTGCCTTCGTCATTAAGGGCGCGAGCGCTTTGCGCACCTTCTCCTCGGCGGCCGCCGGGGCCCGAGTTTGTTCTAGAGCCCGTTTCAGCCCCGGCGCGACCACGGCCCGCGGAGGCCTAGCCACGGATGGATCTGGCCGTTCGATCCGATGCCCAGCGCGGGCGGCTGCAATCGCCTCCACGGTCGGCGCGCCGGTGCCGTCAGCAATGGAGTGAGGGGCTTGTGTGGGGAGCGGCTCAAGCCCCTCTGCCACCGGAGCCGAAGCGCCGGTGACGGTCCCGCGCAGCAGAGGAGCGAGACTGCGCGAGGAGAAGCTGTCGATTTGGTGAGGGGCTTGAGAGGGGGACGGCTCAAGCCCCTCTGCCGCCGAAGCCGAAGCTCCGGCGACAACCTCGCGCAGGGAGGAAGGGGCGGGACTGCGCGAGAAGGAATGCGGGTCGGCGGGCGAAGCAGCCCAGTGCGGCGGCTCGACCACTGCATGGGCGACGGCCTGGTCATGCAGCACGCCAGCCTCGTCGACGTAGGGAGGGAACACGATCGCGATGGTGCGCTCGGCGCTGCGCACCGCTGTACCCGCGATCGTGCCGGCGACGAGCGGATGGGATCGGCCGGTGGCGCTGGCAGGAACATCGTCGGCGGCGTCATGATCGACTGCCTTGGCGTCGATCGTCGAGGTCGGCGCGCAAGTCCCAGCCGGCGCCCGGCACGTGAACGCCCCTTTGATGTTGCCGCCCAGTGTCGTGCAACCAGCGACCAGCGCCGTCGCGCTGAGAAGGCTCAGGCGCGCGATCATGCCGCACCGCCGAGCGCGAACGCTTTCAGCACGGAGGCGGGGCGATAGCCTTCGAGCACGGCACCATCGGGGCGGATGATCACCGGCGTGCCGCCGAAACCATGCCGCTTTGCGAACGCCTCGTTCGCGTCCAGCCCGGACGTGTCGCATTTGCGGGGCGCCGCGATCTCGTTTTGCTCGTATGCCGCGTGCAGCGCCTTTTCCGGATCGGGTGCGCAGAGCACCCGCTCGGCAGCAGCACGGCTGGCTGGCCCGAAGATCGAGATCGGCCGCTCCTCGACGCGCGCGCCAATGGCCTTCAGCTCCGTCGACAGGCGCCGGCAATAACCGCACGAAAAGTCGCTGAGCACGATGAGCTTGGGGCCCGTTCCCGGCCCCCAGCGGATTGCCCCGCCTTCGGGCAACTCGCTCAGATTGACGCGCATCGTGCGGACCGGCCGAGCACTCTCGCTCGCCTGGTCGGCCGAGGCTGCCTGCCGGCGAGCGCCGCCCGCCGCGAGCATATCGGGGTTCATTGCGAGGAGTTTGGCCGCCGTCAGGTCGGACCGCGTCTCCATGTCATAGACGCGCCCGATGACGAGGAAGCGCGCGGTCCGGTCGACATAGAAAAGCGTGGTTCCGGCGACGACTTCGCAGAGCCCGCCAAGCCCTGCACAGCCGATGCTGCTGATCGTCGTACGCGGCAGCCGCGCCTTGAGCGCCGCCAGCACCAGCTCGGGCTGAGCCGTCTTGGCGATGACTTGATGCGACGAAAATCTGTTGCTGATCGCACCTGCGCCCATGCCGACGCCTAGCGAGCCGAGCGCCAAGGTCGCCCAGAAGAGCGGGCCGTGAGCGCGCGCGAAGAGTGCGCGCTGACGCGCGAAGAAGCTGGTCTCGTTCATTGGGAGTTCCTCACAAAAACGCCGTCCAGGAACACGATCTCGACATCGATGCCGGTCGGCATCTCGATGACGGGCTGGTACTGTTCGGCTCGTTCAATCAGATATTTGGAGACGGTGTCGGCGGCCTCGCCGACCCCCTGCCCGAACCCGCCCTCGACGACCTCCTGCGGGGAGAGGGATTTGCGCTTGCCGTCGGCGCCGGCAGTCAGCCCCTGAAAGACGCTGTTAGCGTTGGCGGAGAAGCCGCGCCCGAACCCGCCGACAACGCCGGCGAGCAAAGCCTGGCCGATGAGGCTTCCTTCGCGGCTGACGACGCGGCCGCGCACGCCGGTCTTGCCGGCGAAGCTGATAAAGCCCTTCACTTCGCTGACCGCGACGCGCCCGCCGGGCTGGTCACAGGTCATCTTCTGCAGCTTTACGTAAACCTTCTCGGCCGAGAGATCGCCGCGCGCGGCGCCGTTGACGACACAGCCCCTGATGTTGGTCTCCAAGAGCTTGCCGTTCTGGATGACCGAGCGCGCCGGCCCGGTGATCCGGAGCACTACCGGCAGCGGGTCGGTCTGGCTGGACACCCCTGCCGATGCGTCCACACCGACAATAACTCGGGCCGGCGCATAGGAATTGGGCGGCAGATAGTCGGGGCTGTCCTCGATCTCGATCGCAGGCGCTTGTGGCCGCGTCGTCTTCAGCCCGCCTTTGCCCGCGCCGCTGTCCGACGTGACGAAACTCAGTGTCTTGACGCCGCGCGCGGGCACCGCCAGCTCCGCGGTGTCGCCCGACGGTGTGGACGGCGACTGCTGGCCATAACTCCCTGCCGGACCATAGGCGGGTGGCGGCAGCGCGTTCTGAACCTGTGCCGCCTGGCTCGCCTGTGCGCGCAGCGCCTGGTTCTCTTGGGCAAGCGCATCGATGGTTTTGGTGCCATCGGCTTTCAGCGCCTGGTTCTCGGCTGCGAGCGCGTCGACCTTGGCCTGCAGATCTTGGGCTTTGGCCTGGCCCTCCTCAAGCGACTTCAGCTGGCGGGCTTGTGCGTCGAGACGATTGCCGTAGATCGCGACGAACTCGCGCTGGCTGAGGTCGCGGTTGACGAGGCCGTCGGTCTCGATCCGCTGTGGCGCGTCAGGGTCGGCGTGCTCGGAGCCCGAGCTCCCGCCAAAGACCAGCCAGAGCGCCGCGACCGCGAGGCTGCCGCCGCCGCCCAGCAGCACCATGCGCTGCCGTTTCGCGGTCTTTGCGTTGAGCGCGCCGAGGGCGCTGTCCGGTGCTGCCGCGGCAGCCTCCGCCCGCCTTGCCGCCTCGCTCTTGCGGCCGAGGAAGCTCACCATGCCCCCTCTCCCACCTGGCCGACGACATAGGCCGTCGTGGCTTCACCGGTTTTCAGCTCCGGAACGGTAATGCTGGCGGCGAGCGTGCCCGAGGGTGCGATCTGCTCAGCCGCGACGGTGACCGGCTTGGTGCCGCGATTGTCGATCCGGAAGGTTTTGCCGACGAGGCCGGCGCCCCGATATTCGGAGACGAGCCGGAGCGTCAGCTCGCCGATGCGCACGGACGCTGCAGCCGGCTGCCGGACTTGGTATCCGTCAGGCGTCGCCGACGACGCCATTGCCTGGATCAGCCGCACCGCTTGGTCGCGTCGGCTGAGCTTCGTCTGAGCGTCGCTCGACTTTTCGGTCGCGACCGCCGGGTTGGTGACGAACACCTGCGTGGCCTCGGCGCCGCCAAGCCCGCAGGCGAACTTATAGACGAAGCCCTTCTTGGACGTCGCGAAGAAGCTTACGCGTGTTCCGGCGAACCCGAGCGGCACCGAGAGATAGATGTCGCCCCGGATCGGCTCGTTGGTGACGGTGAAGTCCTCGAGCGGCGAACCGGACGTAATCTTGCTGACGTTGGCAAAAGCATCGCCGATGAGCGAAATGCGAGTCAGCTCCCGCGATGAGAGCGTGCAGGCGACCTGGCCGTTATCGACGGCCTGGACGAACTCGTCGGCCAAGGCCGGACCGGCCGCCATCGCGATGGCGGCCGCGATCAGCGCGAAGCCAAGAGGTTTCAGCACGATGTCGTGCGTGCGGGTGCTGCCGGCTGCGATCGAGGTCGCGCCGAGCCCCACCAGGCAGGCGGGCGTGATCATTGTAAATACTCCTTGGGCGCGCTCACGAGCGCGAAACTGGTCAGGCTCAGGCGCAGCCCGGTGTAGTCCCAGCCAAAGCGGAACCGCTTCTTCTCGCTGGCGATCACCTGCCCGCCGACAAAGGTCTTCAGCTCGCCCTCCACCTCGGATGTGAGCCCCTTGGGATCGACGGTCATGCCGGTGATCACGAAAGCCTGGGCAAGGTCGGAGCCGCGCTGCTCGGTGACGATCTTCACAAGCTCGGCCTTCAGCCGGCCATACGCGGCCGGATGGGCAAGCTTCAGGATTTGCTCCATCCAGTAATCGAGCCCGGCGGGCGACCGATTGAGCAGCATCAGCGCGACGTCGCGCGTCACGAACTCAAGGTAATCGGCGGTGACGCCCGACGAGCTGATCGAAAGCGGCCGCGGCGAGACCGGCTGCAGGACCACTTCCCGATCTTTCGAGGACAGCGCTTGTCCGAGCCCGACATTGACCAGAAAGGACGCGGCCAGACTGACCAGCAGAACTTTACGCTGCCGAAGCAGGCCTTGCGTGCGCTGATGCGCGATATCGGCGAGCATGGTCCCTCCCCTCAGCCGGCCAGCAGCCGGCAATGGGAGGGCGGAGTGGCTTTCAGCCGGACAAAGCTCTCACCCAGATACCAATAGGCGGCATGCACCACCCACGAGCTGGCACGACCTGCCTTTGCCTTGCGCAGGACCCACCACGCCCCGAAGGAGAGAGGGACGCCCAGGAGGATATGCTGGGAAAGAATGCCCCAGGCGAACGGGATCGCCAGCCCCAGGAATTCATCCAGGGTCCAAAGGCCGATGAGCTCGGGATCGTCGAGCCGCCGGGGCACGAAATACTTGTCCGACATTAGCGCCGCTCCGCCCTCACCCGCGCTCAGATGAGCGCGGTGACGGTCGAGGTGACGATCGGCACACCGGTGCCAACGCCGATCCCGACGCCAACCGGGAGCGCGACTTGGCCGAGGCTGAAGCGCCCGGATGCCATGCCGATGATGCCGCCGGCGAGGCTCAGCACGGCGATGATCTTGCCGCCCGAGCCTTCGAGGAAGTCGGTGAACTTCGCGAGCGCCGGGGCGAAAGTGGCGTCGGCGCCGGCATGGGCGGCGGAGGCCAGCACCAGCGCCGCGGCACCGGCAATCACATAATCGGCCGCGCGGCTATTGAGCGCGCCGCGGAGCTTGTTCAGTCGCTTCATTGGGGTCGTCTCCGAGCTTGTCATCGCGACCGATCAACCGGCCGCCAGACAGACTTGGAGTGCCGCTCCGGCTGCGCTCAATCAAAAAGAACGAACGCAGAACGCAATCGCCTCGTTTGCCGCTGCCGCGCGCGTGATGTCGCGGTTGGGCGAGGAACTTTCCTTTCGATTGCGACTGCCCTGGCCAAGTTCAGGCCGGACGTCGCGCAGCCCGCGAAAACCCTCGCAGCTCGGGCATTCTCCCCATTTTGGAAATGATTCGGCTCGTCCGACCGGCATGCGCCGCATAGGATGTTCCTGTTTTGTTTTCCTACGCACGAGTCGCGAACATCAGGAGTCGCAAGGATGGTGAACGGTTTGGAAGCGAGCGCCGCTCAACGGCTCGCACTGGGCGCTTTGGTGTCGCAGCTCATCCAGCGCTCGGGTTTGCCCCAGCGCGAGCTGGTCTCCCGGACCGGCCTGAGCAAGGACCAGGTGAGCCGAACCTGCCTCGGGACACGCCCACTTAAAGTGGAAGAAGCGATGACGCTCCTCAGAGCTGCTGACATGCCCGCACGCGGAGCGATCACGTTAGCGCTGTTTGATCGACATGAGTTGGCAATCGACTGGTCTCAATCCGGCATGTCGCGGTTTCTCGAACTATTGATCGAGGCACTGCCCGAAGCGCTTACGCAGGAACTCGGTGAAGAACTCGACCGGGTAAATCCGAGGTGGGGACAACACGCCGCCCGCTTTGTCGCCCAGCGTATCGCTCATCACATCGATGAGCTGATCGAGCGAGAGGCCAAACTGGGCGAGTTCGAACCGCGTGCTCGCGCTGCGGCTTCGTGATCACCCCCTGAGGTAGCGGAGCAAAGCGAGGAGGAGGGCAACCTGAGCGAACCGAGGCTTTCGCCGTGCCCAATGAGTTAGAAGAAGCAGCGCCCGAAAGCCCCATTGTCCGCAAAGCCCGTGGCGAGCGTGCATCGCTGCCAGATTGGCCGCGGCTCATGACGATCGAGATGGCGGCAGCCTATCTGTCGCGCAGCGTTTCGACGATCCGAGAACGCGGACCTTCTCCCAAAAGGGACGGCCGCAGCGTGCTTTATGACCGAGTCGATCTCGATCGATGGGCCGACAGATTAGGGGGGCAGCCGCTCTCTCCCACTCAGAGAGAAGAGGAAGCGAAAGAAATCGAACGTCGCTTTCTGGAGAGACGCCGTGGCCGACATTGAGCTTCTATATACCTATCTCGCTAAGGGAAAATATTGGCGGTTCAGACATCCAGCGACCGGCGACATCGCGTTGCCGCGTATGAAGAGCTTGCCGGTGGAAGATCAGCCAAAACGGGCTGAATTCATCCAGAAATACGCTGAACTTCTCGCCCGTGTCGAAAGGAGCGAGGTCGTCCTGAGGAGCCCTGACAGGACGAGCTTTCGCTGGCTCATACGGCAATACCGTGGCGGTGATGGCCAGCGTCCAAGCGAAGAATTTCGCGCGCTCACCGACGCAACCCAGATCGACTATAACCGAACCCTCGACGTGATCGAGGCAGAGCTCGGCGATGAGCCCTTCGGCCTGGCCACTCGCTCCATGATCAAGGCCGTGCGCGACAGTCACGCCCATCATCCGCGCAAGGCGCACAAGATCAAGCAAATGGTCAGTCGCCTGTACAGTTGGGCCGAGGAGAATGACCTTGTTCCTGAAGGCTTCAATCCCGCCGCCCGCATCAAGAGGCTGAAACGCAAGGGCGGCGAAAAGGAATATGTCGTCTGGTCGACCCACGAGATTGAGCTGTTTTTGACAAGCGCGCCGGCACATGTCTGCACTGCCGCAATGATCGCGCTCTATACGGGGCAACGCGCCAGCGATGTCGCGAGCATGCGCTGGTCACAATGGCAGGGTGAGGTCATCCGAGTGCGCCAGGGCAAGACGGGCGCATTGCTCGACATCGCCTGTCACCGCCTATTGCGCACCCATCTTGAAGCGCTTCGAGAAGCCGGGGCCAACCTTAAGGGAACAATCTGCCTGACGGCGCGCGGTCGGCCATTCAACGCGAACAATCTTGCAACCGCCATCTACCGCGCGATCCAGGCTATTCCCGATATGCCGAAGAACCGCTCGTTTCACGGACTGCGTTACGCTGCAGGTTCGCGAATGGCAATGAAATATGCGTCGCAGCGTGTACGGGCCCGGGCGGCGATCTCAAAGGTGGAGGCAACCACGCGTCCTCGCATCAGGCTCGTGTCCAGCCGCGCGTGAAGACTTCCACCTACACCCTTGCCAAGCCCGGTTCAGGCGCTAAGGAGATGCGCTTCCGCGGCGATTGCGAACTTTCCCGGTTTGTTCTTGCTTTGGACTGCGAACTTTTTTGGAGATTTTCCAGAATTGTTTCGTGATCTCAATCGGATGGCCCGATGGCGGAGTGGTTACGCAGAGGACTGCAAATCCTTGCACGCCGGTTCGATTCCGGCTCGGGCCTCCACTCCCTTGCAGATGCAGCGATCAGACCGGCCGATCGAGGCTGGCCGGCGGTTCGGAGAACCAGCGCGGTCCCTCGGCCGTCATGTGGAAGCAGTCCTCCAGCCGCACGCCGAAGCGGCCGGGCAGATAGATGCCGGGTTCGTTCGAGAAGCACATGCCGGGAGCGAGCGGTGTCGTCTCGCCATGGACGAGGTTGACCGGCTCGTGCCCGTCCATGCCGATGCCATGACCGGTGCGGTGGGAGAGGCCCGGGAGCTTGTAGCGCGGGCCGAGGCCTTCTCGCTCGTAAAAGGCGCGGACGGCATCATCGACGGCGCCGGCGGGCGTGCCGATCCGCGCGGTACGCAGCGCGATCCGCTGCCCTTCGGCGACGAGGCTCCAGATGCGCCATACGTCGGGGCTGGCGCGGCCGGGCACGAAGGTGCGGCTGATATCCGACTGATAGCCTTCGACGGTGCAGCCGCAGTCCATCAGCACGACCTCGCCTTCGCGGACCCGCTGCGGCTTGCCCGTCCCGTGGGGATAGGCAGCGGCCTCGCCGAGCAGGACCAGTGCGAACTCCGGACGGCCGCCGAGTTTCGTCGTCGCGGCATTCATCATCGCGCCGATCTCCTGCGGCGTCATGCCTTCACGGATGCGCGGCACCGTCCAGCGATAGGCGGCCACGGTCACGTCCGCCGCCTTCTGCATCAGCGCGATTTCGGTGGGCGTCTTGACCATCCGGCAGCCGCGCACGACCGGATTGGCCGAGACGATGCGGGCGCCGGGGAGCGCACGCGCCAGCCCGTCGCTCGCGAAGAAGCGCACGGTTTCCTCGATGCCGATCGTGCCGCGATCGAGCCGCCGTTCCTTGAGCCAAGCGGCGATCAGCGCGATCGGGCTCTCATCCTCCTGCCAGACGCGCAGTTCGGCCGGGATGCCGAGCGACTCCTCCACGGAAGGCTTTTCGAAGAACGGCGTGACGACCAGCGGCTCGCCCTTGACCGGCAGCACGGCGGCGGTCAGTCGCTCGCTGCGGCTCCAGCGCACGCCGGTGAAATAGATGAGCGACGATCCCGGCTCGATCAGCACCGCCGCGATCCCGTGCCGCCGCATCAGCTCCTGCGCTTTCGCCAGCCGCCCCGCCCGCTCTTCCCGCCCGATCGGCACGACAGCGCCGGTGATCGACTGCAGGTCGGAGGTGTCGATCTCGGCGGCGAAAGCCAGGTTGGGGAGCAGGGCCGACACGCCGATCAGGCCGGCCGATTGAATGAGCTGACGACGGTTCATGTGCAAAGCTTAGTCGCACGAAGAAGGAAGTCGAGGGCGCTGAACACTCCTCCCCACCGCTTGACGGGTGCGCCGATATCGCCTTGTTGCGGGGCAAAGGGAGAGCTCGCACGTGGCCAAACGCCTAACCTATTACATCCTTGCCGGGCTGGTGCTCGGCCTGATCGTGGGCTGGGTGCTCAATGCGAGCATCGACGACGGCAGTCCGGAAGCGACGGCGCGGCTCAAGACGATCGCCGACTATCTGGGAATCGTCACCACCATCTTCCTGCGGTTGATCAAGATGATCATCGCGCCGCTGGTGCTCTCGACGCTGATCGTCGGCATCGCGCATATGGGGGACGGCAGCGCGCTGGGCCGTGTGGGGCTGAAGGCGCTCGGCTGGTTCGTGACCGCCAGCCTGTTGTCGCTGACGCTCGGCATGGTGCTGGTCAACCTGCTGGAACCGGGCCTCAATCTGGGGCTGGTGCCGCCGCCGGCGACGGCGGAGAGCGGCGTCGACCGAACCGGCTTCGACCTGGCCAAGCTCATCACCCATATCGTGCCGCAATCGATCTTCGAGGCGCTCGCGACGAACGAGATCTTGCCGATCGTCGTCTTCGCCATCTTCTTCGGCGTCGCCATCGCCAAGATCGGCGCACCGGCCCAGCCGCTGGTGCGGGCGGCCGAAGCACTCGCCACCGTGACGCTCAAGGTCACCGACTTCGTCATGCGCTTCGCCCCGATCGCAGTGTTCGCCGCAGTCGCACGGGCGCTGGCGGAACAAGGACCGCGCGTGATCGGGCAGCTCGGCTATTTCATGCTGTGCGTCTATATCGGCCTGGCGTTGCTGTGGCTGCTGCTGATCGGCCTCGGCTTCCTGATCGTGGGCGGGCGCATGGGCCAGCTCCTCCGCCATATCCGCGAGCCGATCATCCTGGCCTTTTCGACCGCCTCCTCGGAAGCGGCTTTCCCGCGCACGCTGGAGGGGCTGGAGCGAGCGGGCGTGCCCAACCGCATCGCGAGCTTCGTGCTGCCGCTCGGCTATTCGTTCAATCTCGACGGCTCGATGATGTACATGACCTTTGCGTCGCTGTTCATCGCCCAGGCCTATGGCATGGACCTGAGCATCGGCACGCAGGTCGCGATGCTGCTGACGCTGATGATCACGTCGAAGGGCATTGCCGGCGTGCCGCGCGCGAGCCTGGTGGTGGTTGCGGCGACGCTCGCCCAGTTCAACATCCCCGAAGCCGGGCTACTGCTGATCCTGGCGGTCGATCACTTCCTCGACATGGGGCGATCGGCGACCAACGTGCTCGGTAATGCGGTGGCGAGCACCGTCGTCGCGCGCTGGGAGGGCGAGCTGCGGGCGGCCGGTGTCGGCGAACTGGAGGCGCGCGAGGCGGCAGGCCCGACGGGTTAGCCGGTGAAGCGCGCGGTCAAATAAGGACTGACGACGCGCCAGCCGATCTGCTCGTACAGCCCCCTGCCCGCCTCGGTGGCGGCCAGCACGAAGCGGCTGCGCTCATCGCGCCGGAGGGCCGCCAGCGCGTGCATCATCGCTCGCCCCAGTCCCCGGCGCTGGTGAGCCGGTTCGGTGCGGACGCGGTCGAAGATAAAGGCGCCATTTGCCTCGACGCCGCGTGCGATGGCGGCGCAGCTGCCGTCGCCCGCGAGGAGCTGGCAGAGATGAACCCTGGCTTCCCGCGAAATCTCCAGCCGGTAGCCTGAGGCGAGCGGTCTCTGGCCCGTCATCGTGCCGTCGGCGACCATCAGATAGGCCGGCGCCTCAAGCTCCCAGTGCGCCGGCAGGAGCGAGCGGAACATGGCTTCGGTGCCGCACAGCTTGATCGGGACCAGCGGGTCGGTGACCGCGGCCGCGAGTGCGGTGATGGCAGGGGAAGGCGTCGCGAAGACATAGCGGCGGCGCTCCTCGGGCGTGCCGGTGTCGACCCGCCAGCCGCCTGCGTCCGCGACCGGCGCCGGCACGCCGCGCGCGATCGACCGGGCGTGCAGCCAGCGGCCGAGCAGGTCCGACAGGTCAGGCGTAGGCGTAGGGACCGCCTCGCTCCAGCGCACGTCGATAGCTCGGCCGGGCGTGGATGCGGTCGAGCCAGGCGGTGATGTTCGGATAGGCGCCGTCCAGCCCGACCCGCTGCCGGGCGGCTTCGAGCGGGAAGCTCATCATGATGTCGGCCGCGCTCAGCTCGGAGCCGACGAACCACTCGCGGCCAGCTAGCTCGCGCTCGAGATAATCGAGATGGTTGGTGATCATCGGCATGATGCGGGCCTGGGCGCGCTTGCCGAAAATGGGGACGCGGCCGAGCACCAGCAGCACCAGCAGCGGCGGCATCAGCGAGCCTTCGGCATAGTGAAGGAAGAAGCGATAGCGAAGGATGGCGTCGCGGTGCGCGGGCGGACCGAGCCTGCCGTCCGCCTTCTCGACCAGATATTCGATGATCGCGCCGGTTTCCGCCACGACGGTGTCGCCGTCCTGGATCACGGGCGACTTGCCCAGCGGGTGCACTTGCCTGAGCTCGGGCGGGGCGAGCATCGTCTTCTTGTTCCGCTCGTAGCGCTTGACCTCATAGGGAAGGCCCAGCTCCTCGAGCATCCAGAGAATGCGCTGGGAGCGGCTGTTTTCGAGATGGTGGACGATGATCGTCATGCGGTGGCGCTCCATATCCAGGCAGCGGCGGGAAAGACGACGCGGTCACCGTTAAGATGCTCGCGGACCAGCGCTTCCAGCCCGGCAATCAGGCGCTCGCGCTGCGCGCCCTCGGCGTCGCGGATCGCCCGCGCGGCGGGGCCGATGCGGCGGAAATAGTCGATCGCGTCGGCAACCGGGTCCTCACCGCTGCCCGCGACATATTCGAAGGGTAGCGGCTGCGCCTCCGCTCCAGACCAGCCGGCGCGCTTGAGAATGGTGGAGACGTGCGTCTCATCGGCAAAGGCGAACGGACCGGGCGCGTGTGGATCGGCCAAGGGCGGCAGCAGATGCGCCAGGCCGGAGACCCAGCGATTGGCAGCGGGCGACTGGAAGCAGGAAAAGACGAGGCCCGCGCCGGGGCGAGCGAGGCTGCGCAAGTGAGTGAAGGCGCTGACGGGATCGTCGAAGAACATGACGCCGTGGCGCGAAACAAGCAGGTCGAAGTCCCGGGCGCCGGCCCAGCGGGTCGCGTCGCCCTGCTCGAAGCGGCAACTCGCGACGGCGTTCGCGCGTGACCGGGCGACGTCGATCAGCCCCGAGGAGAGATCGACGCCAGTGATCCGGGCGTTCCGCAGTCGTGCGGCGAGCGAGAAGCTGGTCGTACCGGCGCCGCAGCCGACATCGAGGATGCGGGGGCTCGGCAGCCCGGTGACGCGAGCGGCCGCGGTTTCGACGAGGACGGCATCGACCGGCACGAAGCTGCGATCCGTACGGCGCCATTCCTCGGCCCAAAGATCGCCGACCCGGCCCGACCATTCCAAACTGTCCATCGCGTGACGCTAGCCTAGCGCGCCTGTGAGGAGAAGACGGCTTCCTTTGTTGCGGCGCTCAGGACTATTCGCTGGCCATGGAGAGGCACGCCGATTCCGACGAAAAGCTTTACGCTCGTGCGCTGGATATCCTTGACGGCCAGGCAAATGGTCACGCTCTGCCGATTATCCGCAGACTTGCACGGCGCGGCTTTGCACCGGCGGTGAATGTCCTTAGCGACTTTGTGTCGGACGCTGAGGCTATCCGGCTCTTGCAGCGTCAAGCGAGACGAGGTGACGCAACATCAGCCTATAACCTCGCGATCACACACCGAAACCGTGGCAACCTGTTCGACTATCGCACTGCCCTGGCGTCAGCTGCAAGGCTTGACCCCGATGCCGCTGCGGAGCTGCGTCAGTTCAAGACACGCCCCCCGCACTCAGTAATGAGGCGCTTTGGTCGGCTAGCGCCGGAGTGAGACTGAACGTCAGTAATGGGTCGTTTGCGGTCATTGGCGAACAGGCACCTTTGTGGCACTCTTTCCGAATGCCTGATTGGAAAGTGGTCGATTTACCGTCTGTGTCCGAACGCGTCGTTCGAAGCTACAACGCGAACGGAATGGAAACCTCGGACGATGGCGAGTGGCACCGTATCGTGTCCGAGATGCATTACGTTCTTGCAGAGTTTCTCGCGGCCAAGTCATTGATCGTAGAAAGTCAGGACGTTTCCCGCCGCCCCGGCCTCGTAATTTGGCATTCTCAACTCACAGAACACGGCAAAGCGTTCGATAAGTCTCTCGCCATCGACAGGTGGATGCAATCATTCGACCAAGGAAAGCGGGAGTCACCAATCACGGCAGATGGTCTGGAACGTCGATGGCGCAAGTTCATAAAGCAGCAGATGCATTGAACTAGTGGCAGCAGTGGGCTGTTTCCACCCCTCCGCGGCGCCGTGGCTAAATGTCTGCTAAGGGTGATCGCGGACGTCCGATGCCGCGTGACTCAAGCCGCAATCTTTCGCTATCCGACCTGCTCAGAGGAGAGTCTGAGTTGGCTGACGAGGAGAAAACTGAGGCGAAAAGGTCCGCTAGGAAACGGGCGAATGAGATCAAGGCGTTCCGCTGCAAGAACCTAATCGTCGTCCTTGAGGAGCCGGAGAACCCTCGCAACATCGGCACTGTCATCCGAAACGTGAATGCCCTCGGTGCGGAAAAGGTCTATGTCGTGGACCCGCGCGGGGTCTTAGCGGATGACTGGCAGGAACTCCGCGCCGAGCCAAAGCTATCGAAGCTGTCGGTGTCGGCGATCAAGTGGACGTTCGTGAAGAGGTTCGACAGCACAGAAGAGTGTACTTCTCATCTCCGGAAGAACCATTTTGTGTCCGTCGCCACGTCACCACACGTGAAGGGTAAGACCAACAAGTATCTTCATGAAGTAGACTTCACAGAACACGCCAAACTGGCCATCTGGTTCGGTAACGAGGCGAGAGGACTATCTGATCTGGCGGTTGATCGAAGCGAAGCCTGCATCAGCATTCCAATGTTCGGTATGATCGAGAGTCTGAACTTGGCGACCAGCTCCGGCATCGTTCTCTACGAAGTCACGAAGCAACGTCGCGAATACGCAAGTCGGTATCGACTCCGCGATCACAGGGGCGAACGCCCGGAACCGCTGCCCACGTTGATGTCGCCAGCTGAGTAGGTCAGCGAAGGTCTGAGAAGGGTCGTTAGCCGATATCCCGCTGGCGAACCGGGTTGCATTCTCGCGAACGAAGCACAAGCGCTCTTCGACGTATATATCTGCCGCAAAATGCGGGCGGACACCCTCTCCCACTACGGAGAGGGCTCGTCACTTACATCTCGTCCAGGTCTTCGGCGCCCGGGTCGACCATCAGCGCTTCGGCGACGTCGTCGGTCTTGCCGCGGATCGCCTTTTCGAGGCGCGCCGCCAGCTCCGGGTTCTCGCGGAGATAATTCTTGGCGTTCTCGCGGCCCTGGCCGATGCGGATCGAGTCGTAGCTGAACCAGGCGCCGGACTTTTCGACGAGGCCGGCCTTGACGCCAAGATCGAGGATCTCCCCGATCTTGGAGATGCCCTCGCCATACATGATGTCGAACTCGACCTGCTTGAACGGCGGCGCGACCTTGTTCTTCACCACCTTCACGCGCGTCGTGTTGCCGACGATATCGTCGCGATCCTTGATCTGCCCGGTGCGGCGGATGTCGAGGCGGACGGACGCGTAGAATTTGAGCGCGTTGCCGCCGGTCGTCGTCTCCGGATTGCCGTACATCACGCCGATCTTCATGCGCAGCTGGTTGATGAAGATGACCATGCAGCGCGAGCGGCTGATCGAGCCGGTCAGCTTGCGGAGCGATTGCGACATCAGCCGGGCCTGCAAACCGACATGGCTGTCGCCCATCTCGCCCTCGATCTCGGCGCGCGGCACCAGTGCGGCGACCGAATCGACCACCAGCACATCGATTGCATTGGAGCGCACCAGCGTGTCCGTGATCTCCAGCGCCTGCTCGCCCGTATCCGGCTGCGAGACGATCAGCTCGTCGATGTCGACGCCAAGCTTCTTGGCATAAACGGGATCGAGCGCATGTTCGGCGTCCACGAACGCCGCGGTGCCGCCGTTGCGCTGCGCCTCGGCGATGACGTGCAGCGCGAGCGTGGTCTTGCCTGAGGATTCAGGCCCATAGACCTCGATCACGCGGCCGCGCGGCAGGCCGCCGACGCCGAGCGCGATGTCGAGCCCCAGCGACCCGGTCGAGATCGCTTCGACCTGCATCGCCTCCTTCGAGCCCAACTTCATCGCCGAGCCCTTGCCGAACGCACGATCGATCTGCGCCAGCGCCGCTTCGAGAGCCTTTTGCCTGTCCATATTCCCCAACTTGTCGGAATCCACGACCTTCAGCTGCGCTGCCATGTCCAAGCCCTCCAAAGCGTTCGATGGACGGCGATGTACCGCATCCGTTCCATCAGAACAAGAGGGGAACGACTATTGCTTCAACAATGCGGTGAACGCGTCCCGAACGCCGTCCAGCGTATAAGGCTTGCTCAGCACCGGCACCCGGGCGTGGCGCGCCGGCACCGCGTCATTGCCGCCGCCCGTCGCCAGTACGAACGGCTGGCCACGATCGCTCAGCGCATCGGCCACGGGCCATGAGGTCTCGCCATCGCGCAGATTGACGTCGAGCAGCGCCGCGGAAAAACCGCCGCGCTCGACATGGGCGAGCGCATCGTCGACGCGGTCGACGCAGCCGGCAAGGCGGTAGCCCAGCGCGTCCAGGAAATCCTCCAGCATCATCGAAATCAATGGTTCGTCTTCGACGATCAGGATCGCGGGCGCGTCGGTCATTGCGCGGGCGATACTGAACCAAAAGGTTCAACGCAAAGGAAAGTTACTTGGCCGGCAGCGCCGCCCGCGCGGCCTCGGCAAGTTGCTGGACCGAAAAGGGTTTGGGCAGGAACGCGACATTCTCGATGTCGATCGACTTGCGCAATTGCTCCTCGGCATAGCCGGACATGAAGAGGATCGGCAGCTCGGGATATTTGGCCCGCGCGTGGCGTACCAGGGTGGGTCCGTCCATCGTCGGCATGACTACGTCGGAGATGAGCAGGTCGAAGCTTTCGCCGGCTTCGAGGCATTCGAGCGCTTCCTCGCCATTGCCGGCGGTGACCACCTTATAACCCTGGCGGGTGAGTGCGCGCTCCGCGACCGCGCGGACCATCGCCTCGTCCTCGACCAGCAGGATCGTGCCGGTGCCCCAGAGCTCGGCCGGCCGTTCCTTGGGCTGCGGCGCGGCCGGCTCGGGCAGTGCCTCAGCCTTGTGGACCGGCAGATAGATGACGAAGCTCGTCCCCTGCCCCAGCGCGGAGTCGGCGAAGATGAAGCCGTTCGACTGTTTGACGATGCCGTAGACGGTGGACAGGCCAAGGCCCGTGCCCTTGCCGACTTCCTTGGTCGTGAAGAAGGGCTCGAAGATCTTGGGCAGGATGTCGGGCGGGATGCCAGTGCCGGTGTCGGTTATGCTGATCGCGGTATAGTCCACGGTCGGCATGATGTCGCTCTTCATCCGGCGCACATCGGCGGCGGAGACGGCGAAGGTCTGCAGGGTGAGCGTGCCGCCTTCCGGCATGGCGTCGCGGGCGTTGACGGCCAGATTGACGATCACCTGCTCCAGCTGGCCCGGATCGGCACGGACCGAACCCAGATTACGGCCATGCTTGACGTTCAGCGTCACCGTCTCGCCGAGCAGCCGCTTCAGCAGGTTGAACACGTCGGAGACGACGTCCGGCAGCTGCAGGACCTGGGGACGAAGCGTCTGCTGCCGGGAAAAGGCGAGCAGCTGGCGAGTCAGGCTGGCGGCGCGGTTCGAGTTCGCCCTGATCTGCTGGATATCGTCATAATCGCTGTCGCCCGGCGTGTGGCGCATCAGCATAAGGTCGCAATGGCCGATGATCGCGGTCAGAATGTTGTTGAAATCGTGCGCGACGCCACCGGCGAGCTGACCGACCGCCTGCATCTTGGTCGCCTGGGCGACCTGCCGCTTCAGCCGCGATTCCTCGGCATTGTCCTTCAAGGATAGGAGCACCGTCGCCTCCCCCAGCCCGCGCGCGCCGGCGATCGACAGTGCCACCGGGTCGTCCGGGCGCGACTGGAGCCGAATGGCGATGTCGCCGGACATGGGCGGACCGGAGGCGAAGCGGCGTACCGTATCGGCCACCGCCGCCTTGTCCTCGCGCACGACCAGGTCGCTGGGGTAGACCGGCTTGGCATCGGCATCGATGCCGGCCACCCGCGCAAAGGCCTCGTTGAGGAAGAGGAAGCGCCCGTCGCGGTCGGCGAGCGCGAAGCCGAGCGGCAGCATCGCCAGCAACGTCTGAATATGGCTGGAGGCGCTGCCCTCGCCCAGCCGCGGCGCGCCATCGTCGTCGATCAGGAAGATCAAGGTGGCGCCGTTGCGGTCATTGGGGTCGAGCGGCACCTGCAGCAGCCGCACGGGGCCGCCGGTCGGGCCCTCGCGCTCGAACCGGATCAGCCCGCGCTTGTCGATGGTGAGCAAGGTGCCGAGATCGCGTCCGCCGATCGCGGCGTCGGCCGAGCCCGTCGCCCGCAGCGCGAAGACGCGGTTGGCGGCGCGGATGCGCGCGTCGCTGCCGATCAGCACACCCATGATCCCGGCTTCGCCCAGCCGCTCGCCGGCTTCCGAGCCGATCATGCGGCGCGCTTCGTTGAGCAGGTCCATGCTGGCGACCGGCCTGAAGCGCCAGAGCAGATGATCTTCGGCAGAGCCGACGCGCGTCAGCTCGACCGCGAGCGTGTCGCCATCGCGACGCAGCCCATCGGCCGAGGCCCGGCCCTCGCGCCACGCGACATGCTCGGCCTCGCGCAACCGTCCCGCTCCGGTATCGGCGAGCGGGAGCGCGGTCGGCGGCGAATAGCCCTCGAACCAGGCGGCATAGCTGCCATTAGCGCAGACGAGGCGTCCTTCGCGGTCGGTGACCGCCATCGCCACCGCATCATTTTCGATGGCCGCGCGGATCAGGGTCCAGTCATGGCCGGCCGCGACGATGGCGGCCTGCGGCACGGCGCGCTCCCGCGTCGCCATGGCCGCAGCGACCAGGGCGGCAGCCGTCACCAGAAAGCCCGTTGCGACGCGCCAGTCGCCGAGAAGCAGGAAGACGAGCAGTCCCGTGCCAAGCGCCGCGACCGCGATCGCCGCCGACAGCATCGCGGTGCCGCCCGTTCCCGAGCGGCCGTTGCTCAGCAAGGCCGGGGCAGCACGCGTCGCCATGACTGTTCGAGGGACCTTATTGCGGTTTGCGGGTCTGCTCTTCGGCGCCCGGCGCGGGCACTTTGGCCGAGGCCTGGGCCGAGAGCACGGCGGGCGGCGGCCCCTTCTCGATCAGCGCGGCGAGCCGCGACTCCTCGGGGCAGTTGCCGCCGCACAGGCGCTTGACCTTGGCGAGATTCTCGCGCGCCTTGATTACCGCGCCCTTCTGGACGAGCGCATCGCCCTGTCCCGCGAGCGCCGCCACGTCGTTCGGCTCGAGCTCCAGCGCCTCGCGGTAGAAGCGGATCGCCTTGCCAGGCAGACCCTGCGCCTTGGCGATCTCGGCCAGGTCGACGAAGGCGCGGCGGTTCTTCGGATCGACGACCAGCGCGCTTTCGAGCAAATCATTGGCCTGTTCGAGATTGCCGGACGCGCGGGCTGCGCGTGCCTGATCCGACAGAGCGAGGGAGCGCGGGTCCACCTGCGCATCCGGCTTTTGCCCCTGCACCGCCGTCGTGATGGCAGCGACGCCGAGCATGGCCGCAAGTGCAACAGGAACCAAACGCATAGACCTCTCCAACTTCGTCCGGCGGCTTCCTAGCATGGTCGCTCCAACCGCGCGACGAAAAACCCGTCGGTGCCGTCTGCACCCGGAGACAGCAAGACCCCGGCGCCGCGTCCGGTTCCCGCATCCGCGAACGGTCGGACCGGGCACCAGTCGGGCTGCGCCTCAAGGAAGCGCGCGGCCTGATCCGCCCCTTCCTCGTCGAGCAGCGAGCAGACCGCATAGATAAGCCGCCCGCGCGGACGAACCAAGCGGGCGCCAAGCTCCAACAGCCGCGCCTGCAGACCGGTCAGCCGCGCCAGGCGCTCTGGCGTGAGCCGCCAGCGCGCTTCGGGATTGCGCCGCCACGTGCCGGTGCCGGAACAGGGCGCGTCGATCAGCACGGCGTCCGCTACGCCGACGAGATCGCCCAGCGCCTCCAGCTCCCGCCCCGGATCGAGCAAGCGAGTCTCAATGTTGGCGGCGCCCGCCCTCATGGCCCGCGGTGGGAGGCGGGACAGGCGCGCGCGGTCGGCGTCGGAGGCGATCAGTTTCCCCTCGCCCCCCATCTCGGCGGCGAGCGCCAGGGTCTTGCCGCCCGCGCCGGCGCAGAGATCGACGACCGTTTCACCCGGCTGAACGCGGCATGCGATCGCGATGAGCTGGCTGCCCTCGTCCTGCACTTCGATGCTGCCGTTTAGCCAGAGCGGATGCTGCTCCACGATGATCGGCTCCGCGAGCCGGACGCCTTCGGGCGCGAGGCGCGTGGGCTGGGCACCGGGGAGTTCAGTCAGCACCTGCTCGCGATTTGTCTTGAAACGGTTCACCCGCAGATCGAGCGGTGCACGCTCGAGCAGCGCCGCGGCATCGACATGGCCGAGCCGAGGCGCGAGCCACAGCGGCAGGGGCGACGCTGGAGCGACCGGTTCGTCTGCCGTCAGTGGCGCCGGACCATGTGCCGAGCCGTCGAACAGGTCGCGCAACTCGGGCCGGTCCTGTGCCAGGCCGAGCATGGCGGCGCGTCCGCTCACCGGTCGCTCTCCGGCACGTCGGATCGCCTGATAGACCAGTTCACGGACTGCGCGCCGGTCCTTCGAGCCGGCATAGCGGCGGGTCTTGAAGTAACTGGCGATCAGCGTGTCGGCGGCGGCTCCAGCGTCGCGCGCCGCGGCAATGACGAGGTCGAGCAGCTCGATCGCGGACTGGACGCGGGCGGCTGGCGTCATGACCGCAAGCCGCTTGGCGCAGCCGTAGCGATCTGCCACGGCATGGCAGGACTCTGCACAAGGATTTGAGAATGCGCGCGATCCTGCTTGCTCTTCTGCTCTCCGGCACGGCCTCCGCCCAGACGGGGGGCCCGATCCGCGGGGAAGCGATCAAGGCACATGTGCGGATCCTGTCGGCCGATGCTTTCCACGGCCGGGGGCCGACCCAGGCCGGCGAGCAGCCGACGCTCGACTATATTTCGAAGCAATTCGCGGCGGCGGGACTGGAGCCGGCTGGCCCCAACGGTTCCTGGCTGCAGGACGTGCCGCTGATCCGCTTCGACCGCAGCTCGGCCAGCGCGAGCATGACCGTCGCCGGTCGCAGCATTGCCCTTACGCCGGGCCAGGAGATCACCGCAGCCCCGTCGGGCGAAGGCACCGCCGCCCTTGCCGACGTGCCAATGGTGTTCGGCGGCTATGGCGTGATCGGCCAAGGCTTCGATCCGTTCGACGGCGTCGATGTGCGCGGCAAGGTCGTCGTCGTGTTGTGGGGCGATCCGGACGTGGAGGCCGGGCGCGACCTCGGCTTCGGCGGGCGCGCGGCGACGCTGGCGGGACGAACGGGCTCCAAATTCGCACCGTTGCGCGCGCGAGGTGCCGCCGGCATCGTCACCGTGCACGAGGACTTCCCGGCGAGTTATCCCTGGTCGCAGATCGCCAATGGCGACCGCCTGCCCAGCTTCGTGCTCGATCAGGGTGGCGCCGTCCCTCAAGCCGGCGAAGCGCGGATCAACATGCGCGGCGATGTCGCCCGCGATCTGTTCCGCCGCGCCGGCCTCGACTTCGACGCGCTGAAGCGGCGGGCGCAGGACAAGGGCTTCCGCTCGGTCCCGATCGGCAATGCGCGCCTGACCGCGTCCGTCAGTGCCACCGCGACGCGCGTCGTCAGTCACAACGTCGTCGGGCTGTTCAAGGGCACCGATCGGGAGCAGGAAACGGTCCTCTATGGCGCACATTGGGATGCCAATGGTGAGAACGCGTCCGACCCGCCCGCCGACCGCATCCGTAACGGCGCGATAGACAACGGCATCGGCACGTCCGAACTGATCGAGGTCGCCAAGGCCTATGGCAGGGCTCCGCGGCCCCTCCGCTCGGTCCTGTTCGCTGCCTGGACGGCGGAAGAAAAGGGCCTGCTGGGTGCGACCTGGTACGCGGGGCATCCGCTGCGGCCACTCGAGACCACGGCGGTCGCGCTGAACCTCGACCCCCATCTCGCGCTCGATCGAGCCCTCAATATCGATCTGATCGGGCCGGGCCGGACGCCGCTCGAAGGCGATCTGGCGCGCGTCGCCAAGTCGCAGGGGCTGAGGCTCGATCCCGAAAAGAACAGCGAGGCCGGCTGGTATTTCCGCTCCGATCACTATCCGTTCGCCGAAAAGGGCGTGCCGACCGTGTATTTCCGCGCCGGCAAGGACCTGGCCGAGGGCGGACTGAAGCGCGGCGAGGCAATCACGAACGTCTACAACACCCGCTGCTACCACCAGACCTGCGACGAGTTCGACTCTCGCTGGACGCTGAACGGCGCTGCGCAGGAAGCGAATGTCGCCTATGCACTGGGCCGCGAGATTGCCGACAGCGCGCGCTGGCCGAACTGGAACCCCGATACGGACTTCGCCGCGACCCGCGCCAAGAGCAACGCTGCGCGGCACTGAGCTAGCGGGTCGGATAATTCGGTGCCTCGCGCGTGATCGACACGTCGTGGACATGGCTTTCGCGCAGGCCGGCATTGGTGATGCGGACAAAGCGCGCCCGGCTCTGGAGCTCGTCGATCGTGCGCGCCCCGGTATAGCCCATCGCCGCCTTCACACCGCCGACCAGCTGGTGGATCACGTCCTTGGCCGGACCCTTATACGGCACCTGGCCTTCGATCCCTTCGGGAACGAGCTTCAGCTGGTCCTTGATGTCCTGCTGGAAATAGCGGTCGGCCGAGCCGCGGGCCATCGCCCCGACCGATCCCATGCCGCGATAGGATTTATAGGCGCGGCCCTGGTACAGGAACGTCTCGCCCGGCGCTTCCTCGGTGCCGGCGAGCAGCGAGCCGACCATCACGCAGGACGCGCCCGCCGCCAGCGCCTTGGCGATGTCGCCCGAAGTGCGCAGGCCGCCATCGGCGATCACCGGCGTGCCGGACTTCGCCGCCTCGCGCGCCGAATCCATGATCGCAGTCAGCTGCGGCACGCCGACACCGGCGACCACCCTTGTCGTGCAGATCGACCCCGGACCGATGCCGACCTTCACCGCGTCGGCCCCCGCATCGATCAGCGCGCGCGTCGCTTCACCCGTCGCCACATTGCCGGCCACGATCTGCACCGAGTTGGAGATCTTGCGTACGCGCGCCACCGATTCCGCCACCATTTTCGAATGGCCATGGGCGGTGTCGATCACGATCAGGTCGCATTCGGCATCGAGCAGCGCTTCGGTCCGCTCGAAACCCTTGTCACCCACCGTCGTAGCGGCGGCAACACGCAGGCGTCCGCTCGCATCCTTGGTCGCGTTCGGATGCAGCACGGCCTTTTCGATGTCCTTGACCGTGATCAGGCCGACGCAGCGATACTCCTGGTCAACGACCAGCAGCTTCTCGATGCGGCGATGGTGTAAGATGCGCCGCGCTTCGTCTTGGCTGACATCAGTGCTGACGGTCGCCAGATCGTCACGGGTCATCAACTCGGATACAGGCTGGTTCGGGTTGCCGGCAAAGCGCACGTCGCGGTTGGTGAGGATGCCGCACAGCCGCCCCGACGCCTCGACCACCGGGATGCCTGAAATCCGGTTCTCGGCCATCAGCGCCTGCGCCTGGGCGAGCGTCGCCGTCGGCGCGATGGTGATCGGGTTGACAACCATGCCGCTTTCGAACCGCTTCACCTGGCGCACCGCCGCCGCCTGTTCCTCGACCGTCAGATTGCGATGAAGGACGCCGATGCCCCCCAGCTGCGCCATGACGATCGCCATTTCGGCCTCGGTCACCGTGTCCATCGCCGAAGAAAGGATCGGGATGTTGAGCGAAATGTCGCGCGTCAGGCGGGTGCGGGTATCGGCTTGGCTGGGCAGGACTTCGGATTCGGCGGGTTTCAGCAGGACATCGTCGAAAGTGAGACCGAGTTCGATGTCCATGCGCGCCAATGCCCTTGAGTCGAAGATTGGCGGGCCATGTAACCATTGCTTGGCCGCCGCGCTAGCCGCATAACCGGATCACCTCTGGGGGGAGCGCCACATGGCAGAGACAGCCACTTTCTTCATCCTGGTCCTCGTCATCATCTACCTGGCAGCGAGCGTGAAGGTTGTCCGCCAGGGCTTTGAATATACGATCGAATATTTCGGGCGATTCGTAACGGTCGCGAAGCCCGGCTTCAATTTCTATCCCGCATTCTTCTACCGTGTCGGCCGCAAGGTGAACATGATGGAGCAGGTGCTCGACATCCCCGGGCAGGAGATCATCACCAAGGACAATGCGATGGTCGCGGTCGACGGCGTCGTCTTCTTCCAGGTGCTCGACCCCGCCAAGGCCGCCTACGAGGTCTCCGATCTCTACATCGCGATCATGCAGCTGACGACGACCAACCTGCGCACCGTCATGGGCTCGATGGACCTGGACGAGCTGCTGTCGAAGCGCGACGAGATCAACGCGCGGCTCCTGTCCGTCGTCGATCACGCGACCAGCCCCTGGGGGGTCAAAATCACGCGCGTCGAGATCAAGGATATCCGCCCGCCCGCCGACATCTCCAACGCTATGGCGCGGCAGATGAAGGCCGAGCGCGAGAAGCGCGCCGCGATCCTGGAGTCCGAAGGCCTGCGCGCCTCCGAGATCCTGCGCGCCGAAGGCGAGAAGCAGGCGCAGATCCTGCAGGCCGAGGGCCGCAAGGAAGCCGCGTTCCGCGATGCGGAAGCGCGTGAACGTTCGGCCGAAGCGGAAGCGAACGCCACGCGCGCCGTCAGCCAGGCGATCGAGTCCGGCAGCGCCCAGGCGATCAACTATTTCGTCGCGCAGAAATATGTCGAGGCGGTCAGCCAGTTCGCCACCTCGCCGAACGCCAAGACCATCCTCTTCCCGGTCGAGGCCACCCAGCTGATCAGCACGCTGGGGGGAATCGGGGAACTCGCGCGCGACGCCTTGAGCGGCGACAAGGCACCGGCCGCCTCCGCAGAACGCCCGCGCCGGCCCGGGCCCTTTGAAGGTCAGCCTCAGTGACCCTCGACTTCGACGCCTATTGGTACTGGATGATCGTCGCGGTGGTGCTCGGCGTCGCCGAGATCATCGTGCCGGGCGTGTTCCTGATCTGGGTCGCGGCCGCCGCGGCAATCACTGCGCTGGTGACTCTCATCGCCGGGCCGCCGGTCGCGCTGCAATTCACGATCTTCGCCGGGCTGGCGCTGATCGCCACCTGGGGCGGCAAGAGATGGTATGTCCGCCATCCGGTACCGTCCGCCGACCCGCTGCTCAACGACCGCGCGGCGCGACTGGTGGGCGAGACGGTCGAGATCACCAGTGCGATCGTCAATGGCCGCGGCCGTGCGCGGGTGGGCGACAGCGAATGGAATGTGCGCGGCCCGGACGCGCCGGCCGGCAGCTGCCTGCGCGTGATCGGCGTCGAGGACGGCGCGCTGGTGGTGCGCCAACCCTCGACATTGCCGGACCGGGCGGGTTCGATTAGCGAGTCCTGATGGCCGCCACGATCGCCCTGGTCGACGACGACCGGAACATCCTGACATCGCTGTCCATCGCGCTGCAGTCGGAGGGCTTTGCGACACGCCTCTATTCGGACGGCGAGGCGGCGCTGAAGGCGCTGCTCGACAATCCGCCCGACATTGCGGTCTGTGACATCAAGATGCCGCGCATGGACGGGCTGGAGCTGCTGCGTCGGCTGCGCGAGAAAAGCACCCTGCCCGTCATCTTCCTGACGTCGAAGACCGACGAGCTGGACGAGGCGCTCGGCCTGGCGCTCGGCGCCGACGACTATATCGCCAAGCCTTTCTCGCAGCGGCTGCTGATCGCCCGAATCCGCGCGATCCTGCGGCGGGTCGAACTGAGCAAGCCGCAGGCGGAGAATGCCGAACCCGCTGCCGAACCGCTGGTGCGTGGCGAGCTGCAGATGGACCCCGCCCGCCATCGCGTCACCTGGAAAGGCAAGGACGTGACCCTGACCGTCACCGAATTCCTGATCCTTGAGTCGCTCGCGCAGCGGCCCGGCGTCGTCAAATCCCGCAACCAGTTGATGGACGCCGCCTATCAGGACGATGTCTATGTCGACGATCGCACGATCGACAGCCATATCAAGCGCCTGCGCCGCAAATTCCGCCAGGCCGACCCTGAGTTCGACGGCATCGAGACCCTTTATGGCGCCGGATATCGGTTCGCCGAGTCCTGAGGCGAGCGAGCCGCCGCTGCGCTGGTCGGGGCGGGTCTCGCTCACGACGCGCATCCTGGCGGTCAACGTGTTCGCGCTGGCGCTGCTCGCTGGAGCGTTCTTCTACCTGCAGAGCTACCGCTCGCGGCTGATCGACTTTCGCGCGGATCGGGCAGTCCGCGAACTCGGCCTGATCCACGACGCGCTGCAGACGACGCCGCCAGCGCAGGTGCCGCCTCTGCTGGTGCGGATGGCGCAGCGGACCAAGAGCCGGTTGCGCGTCTATGACGCCTCGGGTGCGGTCCGCTACGATACTTGGGCGATCGCCAAGCCGAATTACGCGCTGCGTGACCCCGCCGAGGAAGCCTGGCAGCGCCATGTCGCGCGCTTTCTCGACCGGGCGATCGACTTCGTGACGCGGGCGAGGCGGCCGCACAGTTACGAAGAACCGCGCCCCGACCGCGCCGAGGCCTGGCCGGAAATCCGCAAGGCGCGGGCCGAACAGATGGGCTTCGCCGAGGAGAGCTTCGCGCCCGACCGCACCTTCATGATCACGGCGGCCGCGCCCTACCGGGACGGCGCGCTGCTGATGACCACCAACGCCCGCGACGTAACCCGCATCGTCCGCCGTGAGCGGTGGCGGCTGGGGCTGATGCTCCTGGGCGTGTCGATCCTGTCGGTATGGCTGTCGATGTTCCTGGCACGCACCATCGTGAAGCCGCTTCGCAAGCTGGCGCGCGCCGCAGTGCGGGTGCGGCTGGGCCGGGCGCGCGAAGTCACCGTGCCGCGGCTGCACGGCCGCCGCGACGAAATCGGCTCACTCGCCCAGGCCCTGGCCGACATGTCGCAGGCGCTCCGGCAGCGGATCGACGCGACCGACGCCTTCGCGGCCGACGTGACGCACGAGCTGAAGAACCCGCTGGCCTCGCTCCGCTCCGCAATCGACGCGCTGCCCAAGGTTCAGGACGAGACCCAACGCGAGCAATTGCTGGCGATCGTTCAGGATGACGTGCGGCGGCTCGACCGGCTGATCACCGACATTGCCGAGGCGTCGCGCCTCGATGCCGAGCTGTCCCGCGCTCGGCTGCAGCGGATCGACCTCGGCCATGTGATCGAGTCGATGCTGAAGGCGCGCGAGCTCCGCGGCCCTAATCCGCGTGGCGTCGAGATCGCCTTTGCGCGGCCGCGGATCGGCACGGCGGTGGTGCGCGGCGACGAGTTCCGGCTGGTGCGGATCATCGAAAACCTACTCGACAATGCGATCTCGTTTTCACCCGATAACGGCCTGGTGCAGCTCACCACCACCCGGACCGGCGACGAAGTGATCGTCAAGGTGGAGGATCAGGGGCCCGGCGTTCCGCCCGAGCTGCGCGACTCGATCTTCCGCCGCTTCACCAGCGTGCGGCCCGAAGGCGATCGGGCGGAGAGCCATTCGGGCCTTGGCCTCGCTATCGCCCGCGCGATCGCCGATGGCCATGACGGCAAGCTCGAGGTCGAGACCCGCGACCAGCGGCCGTCCGGGGCCGCCTTCATCCTGCGCCTGCCGGCGCTCGACGAGCAATGAGCGACCTGATCCACGCTACCGCCGTTGCGATCGGCGACCGCGCCGTGCTGATCACCGGCGCATCCGGGGCCGGCAAGTCGGACCTGGCGCTGCGTCTGATCGACCGGGGCGCCACGCTGATCAGCGATGATCAGGTGCTCCTGACGGTGAAGGACGGCACGCTGGAGGCCTCTCCGCCCGAGCGGATCGCCGGCAAGATGGAGGTGCGCGGGCTCGGCATCCTCTCCTTCGATCATCGCGCCGGCGTGCCGGTGGCGCTGCTGGTCGAGCTCGGCCGGACCCAGCGCATGCCGGAGCCGGCGCGCGAAGCATTGCTGGAAGTCGCCATACCAAAGGCGCTGATCGACCCGTTCGAGCAAAGCGCGCCGATCAAGGTAGAACTGGCACTGGAACATTGGGGGCTGCGGCCATGAGCGATCCGGAGCGCCTGCTGCTCGTCACCGGCATGTCGGGCGCCGGCAAGTCGACCGCGCTCGACACGCTGGAGGATCTCGGCTGGGAGGTCGTCGACAATCTGCCGCTGACGCTGCTCGACCGGCTGCTCGACACGCCGCCCTCGGGCACCGGGCCGAAGGACAGCAGGCCGCTCGCGATCGGCGTCGATTCGCGGACGCGGGGCTTCGACGCTGAAGCGATGGTTCGCCGCCTGTCGCGGCTGCGTCAGAAGGCGATGTTCGACGTCTCGACGCTGTTTCTCGACTGCGCAGGCGCCGAGCTCGAGCGCCGCTATGACGAGACCCGTCGCCCCCACCCGCTGGCACTCGATCGGCCCGCAAGCGACGGCATCGCACGGGAGCGGGAGCTGCTGGCCCCGCTCCGCCAGGCCGCGGATCACCTCGTCGACACGACCGACCTCAGCCGATCCGGCCTGCAGCAGGAAGTCCGGGCGCGGTTCGGCCACGAACATGGGCCCGAAATGGTTCTCTCGGTCATCTCGTTCGGCTTTTCGCGTGGGCTGCCGCGCAATGCAGATCTGGTGTTCGATCTGCGTTTCTTGCGCAATCCGCATTGGGACCGGGTGCTGAAGCCGATGACCGGCCTCGACCCGGCGGTGGGCGACTATATCGCCCAGGATCCCGCTTATGAGGCGGCCGTCGGGCAGATGGAGGAGCTGCTGCTCACCCTCCTCCCCCGCTATCAGGCGGAAGGCAAAGCCTATGTCACCGTCGCGTTCGGCTGTACCGGAGGGAGACACCGCTCCGTCCACGTCGCGGAACGGGTTGCTCGCCGGTTGCGCGACGCGGGATTTTCGCCCACGGTCGCGCATCGCGACCTCGCCTCCCTGCCCAGGGATGCGGTGGAAGAGCCCAGGGGCTCGCTGAAGGATTTTGAGACGAAATGATCGGACTTGTGCTGGTGACCCATGGACGGCTCGCCGCGGAATTCGTCGTGGCGATGGAGCATGTCGTGGGCCCGCAATCCGCGGTCGAGTCGATCTGCATCGGCCCGGATGACGATATGGAGCTGCGCCGGGCCGACATCGCCAACGCGATCCGCGCGGTCGAAGGCGGACGCGGCGTGATCGTGCTGACCGACCTGTTCGGCGGCACCCCGTCCAACCTCGCCATCTCGCTGATGCAGCCGGGCAAGGTCGAAGTGATCGCCGGCATCAACCTGCCCATGCTGATCCGGCTGGAAGGGGCACGCCGGACGATGAACGTCAAGGACGCGGTCGCGGCGGCGCGTGAAGCCGGCCGCAAATATATCTCGGTCGCTTCGGAAGTGCTCGGCGAGGCCGCATGAGCCAGATTTCGCGCATCGTCCAGATCACCAACAAGCGTGGCCTCCACGCCCGCGCCAGCGCTAAATTTGTCACTCTGGCGAGCGGCCTTCCCGCCAAGGTGGCGGTGCGCAAGGATGGGGCGAGCGTGACCGGCACCTCGATCATGGGGCTGATGATGCTGGGCGCGGCGATGGGTGATACGATCGAGATCAGCGCCTCGGGCGACGGCGCCGAAGAGGCCGTCAAGCAACTGGCGGTGCTGGTCGAAAGCAAGTTCGGCGAGGAATAGCGCCCTGCGCCAGATTACCGGCTTTTCCAATGAACTCGTCAAGCGCGTGCGCAGCTTGCGCGACAAGAAGCACCGCAAGCGCGAGGGGCTGTTCCTAGCCGAGGGCCTGCGCATCCTCACTGAGGCGCGGGATGCGGGCGCCTTGCCGGATATACTGTTCTTCGCGCCCCAAGGCGGCGATCACCCGCTCGCTCAAAGGCTGATCGCCGAGACCGAGGCCGCGGGCGGCGAGGTCATCGAGACGACACCCGACATCCTGTCCAAGCTTTCGGGCAAGGAGAATGCGCAGACCCTGGTGGCTGCCTATCGGGACCGCCTCACGCCGCTCAGCGAACTGGACCGGGGCAGCGCGGATATCTGGATCGTCGCGCAGGCCCTTCGCGACCCCGGCAACCTCGGCACCATCCTGCGCACCTCCGATGCGGTCGGTGGCGGCGGGTTGATCCTGGTCGACGATTGCGTCGACCCCTTCTCGGTCGAGGCGGTGCGCGCCAGCATGGGCGCACTCTTCACCCAGGCCATCACGACCGCGCGTTGGGCCGAGTTCGTTGCCTGGCTGCGAGACGGTCCGGGCCAGTTGGTCGGCACCAGCCTGCGCACCGACATCGACTATCAGGCGCCGAGCTATGCGGCGCCGACCTTCATCCTGGTCGGGAACGAGGCGCAGGGCCTGCCACAGGCCTATGAGCAGGAATGCGACCTGCTGGTGAAGATGCCGATGCGGGGCAAGGCCGACAGCCTGAACGCCGCCGTCGCGACCGCCGTCATGGCCTATGAAGTGCTGAACCAGCAGCGCCGGGGCTAACGGATTCCCCCGGCTTGTGCGACGGCCTTGTTCATTTCCTGCAGTTTGTGACGGAGCGCGGCGGCGAAGCTGACCTCGACCGCGTGCCGTACGTCATGATGGGCGTCGAGGTAGAGCCGGAGGCTCTTGGCCGGCGCGCACCACAGGCGGGCGGCCGATTGTAGCGTCACCGTAGCGCTCGCCGTCTCTCCCGACAGAACCGTGACTTCGCCAACGAGATCGCCCGCGCCGACGCGGCCGACCGCCTTGCCGCCGCTGCTCACTTCGGCGTCGCCCTCGGCGATATAGAAGAGGTGCGTCACGGCTTCACCTTCGCGGATCAAAGTTTCACCGGCCTTGCCGGTCAGCCACAGCCCCTGATCCAGGAAGTGCCGGGCGCGCGCCCGCGGCAGGCCGGCGAGCAGCGCCTGCAGCATCGGCTCCTCTTCTGACGTGAAGCGAACCGCTGCATTGCTCCGCATGAACTGCAGCAGCAGGACGAGGTTCACGAGCAGCAGCGCGACGTTCCAGAACAGCAGCGCGGGCTGGAAGCTGAACAGTCCGCTCGCCAGGATACCGGCAATGGCCGAGGCTACCACGCCGATCCGCACCCGGACCAGCCGCGCCGGCAGCATCGCCGCGACGAGCAGCAGATATTGCAGATGGCCCATCGCCCAGGCGAGGCCCGAGCTCGTATCCCCTTCCATATTCGCCTCCCCAGCTCCGCGCCTTGATCGATCATGATGGATTTGCCAGCAATATCCACCAGCTTTTCGCGCGGCCCCGCTTGCCAGCCGCCGCGCATGCCAGCATAACGGCGACAAAGGATAAGCGGCGGGTCGCGTACGCCGGATCAGGTCAAACTTGGGGGGCCAGCGCGAGTATGAGTGGGGTATTAGCGAGCCTGCGGGCGCGCGCCGCGGCCAGCCTGGCGATTTGCTTGTGCCTGGGCCTAGTCGCGATCGCTCTCGTGATCGCATTCGCCGCTTCACCGTCGACTGCGCAATCCGCGCGTCCCGCTGCCGCGCATCTGGGCGTGGCGAGCTGCTCAGGATCGACCTGCCATGGTCGCCAGGAAGGCGACGGCAAGATCGTTCGCCAGGATGAGATCAAGCTCTGGCAGGAAGAATCGACCGCGGGCGGCACGCACAGCCGGTCGCTGCGACTGATTTCCGGCGCGCGCGGCCAGGCCATAGCGGCTCGGCTGGGCATCGGCGACCCGACGTCCGCGCAGATGTGCCTCGGCTGCCATGCCGATCCCGCCCCGGCGCGCGGTGCGCGGTTCCAGAAGAGCGACGCGATCGGCTGCGAAGCCTGCCATGGCGGGGCGCAGAACTGGCTACAGTCCCACTACACTGTCGGCGCCAGCCATGCCCGCAATGTCGCCCAGGGCATGGTCCCGCTGGAAAACCCGAAAGTGCGCGCCGGCGTGTGCCTGGATTGCCATTTCGGCAGCGCCGATCCGGGGCAGTTCGTCAACCACCGGATCATGGCCGCCGGGCATCCGCGCATCTCGTTCGAGATGGACCTGTTCTCGACGCTGCAGCAGCATCACAACGAGGATGCGGACTATGCCGCGCGCAAGGGCCGCACCGACAATGTGCGCATGTGGGCGACCGGTCAGGCGATGGCGCTGGAACGGGCGCTATCCCTCTACTCGACGCCGCGACTGGGCCAGGAAGGCGTATTCCCGGAATTCTACTTCTTCGACTGCCACACCTGCCACCGTCGGATCTCCGACGAGCCGGGCGCGCGGCCGACCAACATCGCCAATCCGGGGCGTCCGATCCCCGACGGCATGCCGGCGTTCAACGACGAGAACATGATCATGCTGGCGGCCGCGGCGCGCGTCGTGGCGCCCGATCTCGCACGCCGCTTCGACGCCGATGCGCGCGCCTTTCACGCGGCGCTGGCCCGGGATCGCGCCAGTGCGGTGGCGGCGGCGGCACGGTTGCGCGAGACGGCTGGCGCGATGGCCGACGCATTCTCGCGCCGAAGCTTCGGCCGCCCCGAAACCTTCGCCATCATCGACGCAATCGCGAGCGAGGCGATCAGCCCGCGCTTCACCGATTATGAAGGCAGCGTGCAGGCGGTGATGGCGCTAGACACCCTGCTCAACGCGCTCGTCAACGGCGGCGGCGTCAATGGCAACGCAGCGACGGCGATCCGGGCCGAGATCAACCGCGCCTATGCCGCCGTGCGTGAGCCTAACAGCTACAAGCCCCTCGAATTCCGCCGCGCCCTTGGCGGCGCCGCCCGAACGATCCGGACCCTCAGGTAATGCGTAAAGGCGTTCTGTATTCCAGTTGCGGCACGGCCGCGCATCGAACGGCCGCGGCGATTGCCGTAGCCTCGCTGCTGCTCGCGTCGTGTGGGGGCGGCGGCAGTTCGCCTTCCCCCGCTGCCACGCCTCCGCCTTCCCCCACGCCTACCACGGTCTACACGGCGCCGGCGCAGGAAGCCCTGACCCTCGCCGATGTCCAGCGGATCATGGCGCAAGGCGTAGCCGAAGCGAAGGCGAGTCAGCGGCCGGCGGTGATCGCCGTGGTCGACCGGGTCGGCAACGTGCTCGGAATCTTCCGCATGACCGGGTCGCCGCAGAATTTGACGGTCGCGTCCGCCCCCGACGGCAGCAAGCGCGATATCCAGGGCATGGTCATTCCGGCCGAAGGCGGCGCGATCGCCAAGGCCATCACCGGCGCCTATTTGTCATCGGGCGGCAACGCCTTTTCGAGCCGCACCGCCAGCCAGATCGTCCAGCAGCATTTCCCGCCGGCGCCGAATGCGGCCGGGCTGGAGAGCGGTCCATTGTTCGGCGTGCAGTTCAGCCAGCTGCCCTGCTCCGACCTTGCCGCGCGGTTCCTCGCCAATGGTGGGCCGACCGCGTTGATCGGGCCGAAGCGCTCGCCGCTCGGACTGTCGGCGGATGCCGGTGGCTTTCCGCTCTATAAAAATGGTGTCCTGGTCGGGGGCGTCGGCGTGATGGCTGACGGCGTCTACGACTTCGATCCCGACATCACCGACTTCGAAGGGCTGGACGAAGAATATATCGCGCTCGCCGCGACGTTCGGCTTCGAGGCGCCGGAGTCGATCCGCGCCAACCGGATCACGGTCGATGGCACCTCGCTCCGCTATAGCGATGCCGTCCCCGCCCAGCTGAAGAGCAATCCCGCCAACGCTCCGGCCTATTCGACGATCATCGGTGTCGAAGGCTCGCTGGCGCCGGTGCGCGATTATGTCGATCTCTCGCTGCGGGCAGGCGTCGCCTATGGGACGGAGCAGTCCGGCATCCGCCGCGCCACCAGTGCCGAGTTCAACAATCCCGACGCCTTCATCCTGACCGACGGCCTTGGGCGGAACCGCTATCCGATTCGCGGCGGCACCGATGGCGGCGCGGTAGCGCAGCCGCTGACCGAGGCCGAAGTCCGCGCCGTGCTCGAGGAAGCGTTCAAGATCATGAGCCGGGCGCGTGGACAAATCCGCCAGCCGCTCGACAGCCGCGCCCAGGTCTCGATCTCCGTTGTCGACACCTATGGCAATGTGCTGGGCATCGTGCGGGCGCCCGACGCGCCGATCTTTGGCATCGACGTGAGCCTGCAAAAGGCGCGGACCGCGACCTTCTTCTCCAATCCGCTCGCGGCACAGGAACTGGGCGCGGCGATTCAGCCGGAAGTCGGCCAGTTCGTGCAGCGGCTGCGCGACTTTCTCGGCGACCCGACCGCGCTGACCGGCAAGGTCGCGTTCAGCGACAGGGCGAACGGCAACCTGTCGCGCCCGTATTTTCCGGACGGCGAAGTCGGCCGGCCGAACGGTCCGCTCAGCCGCCCGATCAGTCAGTTCAACCCCTTCTCGACCGGCCTGCAGACGGCGCTGATCAAGCCGAATGTGGATGAGCATGTCGCCTATCTGAAGCTCGACGTGCCGATCGACACGCCGCCGCGCTGCACCAAGCTGCTCGACATCACGCCGATGCACAACCGGCTGGCGAACGGCATCCAGATCTTCCCCGGTTCGGTCCCGATCTATCGCGGCACCACTTTGGTCGGCGGCATCGGCATTTCGGGCGACGGTATCGACCAGGACGACATGATCAGCTTCCTGGGACTGGCCAATGGCGGCAAGCGCGTCGGCACGATCGGCCATGCGCCGCCGGAGATGCGCGCCGATCGCGTGGTCGTGCGCCTGCCCGACAGCCGGGAGGTGCGGCTGCGCTACGTCAACTGCCCCTTCGCGCCGTTCCTCGATTCCAACGACCAGAATGTTTGCCAGGGGATCTGATGCTCTGGTCCGCCTCTCTCCTCGCGCTCGCGTTTGCCGGACAGGAAGGCGCTGCTGCGCCTGAGGCCGTGCCGCCACCCGTGGCGATGCCGGGAGCCAATCCGGAGCCGCAGGACCTGGAGGCACCGGATTCGGGGCTGATCGACGGTCGCCGCCGCCCGGGCGTCACCCAGCGCGAGCTGCCGGACAAGGTGGAGCAGGACAATCCGGGCGCGGTCCGTGCGCCGCCGCCCGAAGCCTTCCCGACCAGCGAATTCCCGGTGCCCGACCGCTGGCGCCTGATCCAGTCGCTCGGTCTGGCGAAGGAGCGGTTCCTCGATCCCTATCACCAGAACACCTACAAGGGCGACCGTCCGCTCTGCATCCCGACCGATGAGGAGCAGGAGCGCCGGCGTCGCGAAGGCCTGCCCAAATGCCGCACGCCCAAATTCCTGGGACTGGACGGCGACGACTGGTTCTTCTCGATCAATGCCGCGTCCGACACGGTCGTCGAGCCGCGCAGCTTCCCGATCCCCGTCGGCAACCAGACCACGACGCGGCCGGACAGCAACGACGTATTCGGCAAGCCCTATTCGAACGTGTTCTCGCAGACCTTCATCTTCGGCGCGTCGCTGGTGAAGGGCTATACCGCGTTCAAGCCGCCCGAGATCGAGTATCGGGTCAGCCTCGCCTACAACATCAACTATGTGACCGTGCCGGAGCGGCGCGTGCTCTTCGTCGAGCCGTCCAAGGGCACCAAGCGGCTCGACCACTTCCTCGGCGTGCAGGAAGCCTTCATCGACTATCACATCCGCAACACGTCGGACCGCTATGACTTCGACTCCATCCGGGTCGGCATCCAGCCGTTCCAGAGCGATTTCCGGGGCTTCCTGTTCAACGACCTGCAGCTCGGCATCCGCCTGTTCGGCAATCGCGACAACAACCGCTTCCAATATAATCTCGCGGCCTTCTGGCGGCTGGAAAAGGACACCAATTCGGGCCTGAACTCGGTGGTGCAGGCGCCGCGGCGCGACTGGGTGTTCGTCGCCAATGCTTATCTGCAGGACTTCCCCGTCCCGAGCTTCACCAGCCAGGCAACCGTCGTCTACAATATGAACCGGGAGCAGAACCGGATCGAGATCGACGACAATGGCTTCCCCGCCCGGCCCGCCCTGCTGGGCGACCTGCGCGGCCGCGAATATGACGTCGTTTATGTCGGTTTTAATGGCGACGGGCATTTCGGCCGGATCAACCTGACCGTCTCCGCCTATGGTGCGTTCGGTGAAGACCGGAACAGCTTCTTCACGTCCAAATCCGCCAAGATCCAAAGCTATTTCTTCGCAGCCGAGCCCTCGATCGACTTCGACTGGATCCGGCTGCGCGGCGCCGCACTCTATGCCAGCGGCGACAAGAACCCGTACGACAACAAGGAAACCGGGTTCGACGCGATCTTTGAGAATCCAATCTTCGCCGGCGCCGATACCAGCTACTGGATCCGCCAGACGATCCCGTTCGCCGGCGGCGGCCGCGCGGTCGCGCTCAATGGCCGCAACGGGATCCTGAACACGCTCCGCTCCTCCAAGGAGCAGGGCCAGTCGAACTTCAACAATCCGGGCACGGTGCTGGTCGGAGCAGGCGCCGATTTCGACCTGACGCCGACCACGCGCTTCACCTTGAACGCGAACCATCTCTGGTTTGCGAACACCGCGACGCTGAAGGCGCTGCGGGTCGAAGGCTCCATTCCGAAGGACATCGGCTTCGACCTGTCGGCGGCGGCGATCTGGCGGCCCAAGGCCAACCAGAACATCGTCTTCCGTTTGTCAGGCGCGCTGCTGCAGCCGGGCGACGGCTTCAAGGACCTGTTCGGCAGCCGCCCGCGCGACCACCGCTTCTATTCCGTCCTCTTCAACGCGATCCTGACCTACTGATGCGCGCCATTCACGCCCTGCTCGGCTCTCTCGTTCTGCTGATCGCGGCGCTGATCGGCCCGCAGTTGGTCGCCTCCTCCGCCGAGAAGCCGGTGGCGCGCAGCTATCCCTTCTTCCCGCCGGCGCCGCGCGACCGAACGCCCGAGGACATGACGGCGCAGAATGAAGGCTGTCTGGGCTGCCACACCGCGTCCGACGCGCCCACGATGCACGTGTCGCCCGCGGTCGCGATCTCCTGCGTCGACTGCCATGGCGGCACGCCGCTCAAGGAAGCCGTCGATCCGGCCTGGAAACATGACGATCCGCGCTATGTCGCGCTGCGCAACAAGGCGCATGTGCTGCCAAAATATCCTGAGAGCTGGCACTGGCCGTCATCCGCCAATCCGGAGCGCGGCTATACGCTGCTCAACAAGGAAGCGCCGGAATATATCCGCTTCGTGAACCCATCGGACTATCGGGTCGCCCGCGAGTCCTGCGGCGCCTGCCACATGGAAGTGATCGAGGCAGCCGAGCGTTCGATCATGGCGTCCGGTGCGATGCTGTGGGGTGGCGCGGCCTATAATAACGGCATCGTGCCCTTCAAGAATTACGTGCTGGGCGAGGCTTATACCCGCACCGGCGAGCCGGCGAAGATCATGTCGCCCGGCAGCCCGCACGGTACGGTGAGCGATGCGCAGAAAAGGCGCGGCGCCCTGCCCGTCCTCTATCCCCTCCCTGCCTGGACGGTTATTCCGCCGGCCGACATCTTCCGCGTGTTCGAACGCGGCGGCCGCACGATCAACTCGAACTTCGCCGAAATTGGCCTGCCCAACTCGACCGGCTCGATCCAGCGCCTGGACGAACCGGGTCGGCCGGACCTGAAACAGTCGAACCGCGGCCCCGGCACCGGTCTGCGCGTCGCCATCCCCGCGCTCAACATCCATAAGACGCGCCTGAACGACCCGTTCATGTGGTTCATGGGCACGAACGACCAGCCGGGCGATTATCGCCAGTCCGGCTGTGCGGGCTGCCATGTCGTCTACGCGAACGACCGCGAGCCGCGGCACAGCCTGACCTATGCGAAGTTCGGGCGCGACGGGCAGACCGCGACCGTCGATCCCACCATTTCGGGCAAGATGCAGTCGGCGAGCCATGGCTGGGCTGCCAAGCACGGCGCCTTGAAGGGCGGCGACTCCCATGGTGCGGCGCCTGCGGAAGCGACGAAGGAGAAGGGCCACCCGATCCAGCACGCCTTCACGCGCGCGATCCCGACCGCCCAGTGCATGAACTGCCACATGCACCAGCCGAACATCTTCCTGAACTCGTATCTCGGCTACACCATGTGGGATTACGAGTCCGACGCGCCTTTCCTGTGGCCTGGACCCGAGAACAAATTCCCGCGTCCGGCCGGCATGTCGGACGCCGACTATGCGAAGAAGTTCAAGACGCAGCGCCGGCCGACGGCGGCCGAGGTGCGCACAATCAACGACCGCAACCCCGAAGCAGCCGCCGCGCGGGGCCTGTGGGGCGATCTCGAGATCCTGCGCAACGTCTACGACATCAACCCGCTACTGAAGGACACGCAGTTCGCCGATTATCACGGCCATGGCTGGAACTTCCGCGCGATCCTGAAGCGTGACCGCGAAGGCAATCTGCTCGACGCCGACAACAACAAGGTCGATCCGAACGACCCCGAGAAATGGCGCAAGCAGGGCGAAGGCAAGTTCGTCGAGCCCGGCACCAATCCCGGCAAGACCGTCCACATGATGGACATCCATGCGGAAAAGGGGATGCAGTGCGCCGACTGCCACTTCGCGCAGGACAATCACGGCAATGGCCTGATCTATGGCGAAGTCGCCAACGCGATCGAGATCGGCTGCAAGGATTGCCACGGCACCGCCGACGCCTATCCGACTTTGCTGACCTCCGGCCCGGCGGCGCCGCCGAGCGGCAACAACCTTGCCCTGCTGCGCAATGCCGATGGCCAGCGCCGCTTCGAATGGGGCACCGACGACCACGGTCAGCGCGTGCTGATCCAACGCTCGATCGTCGATCCGAAGCTCGAATGGCGAGTCAGCCTGGTCAAGGATTCGGTCGATCGCTCGTCGACCCATTTCAATGCCAAGGCGGCGCGCGCCAAGCTGATGTCGCGGCGCGGGGCGGAAGACGGCAAGTTCAGCTTCGGCGCGGGCGTGAAGATGGGCGACCGCGCCCATGGCGACGACAAGATGGCCTGCTACACCTGCCATCTGTCCTGGACCACTTCATGCGGCGGCTGCCACCTGCCGATCGAGGCGAACTGGAAGACCAACAGCCACAAATATGAGGGCGAAGAGACGCGCAACTTCGCGACCTACAACCCGCAGGTGGCGCGCGATGACATGTTCCAGCTGGGCCGTCACCAGACCACCAAGGGGGCGATCATCGCGCCGGTGCGGTCATCATCGGCGCTGGTGCTGAGTTCGACGAACCTCAATCGCGAACGCATCTATGTGCAGCAGCCGCCGGTTTCGGCCGCGGGCTTCTCGTCACAGGCATTCGCGCCGCACTTCCCGCATACGGTGCGGAAGGCGGAGACCAAGACCTGTTCGGATTGCCACCTGTCGGCGAATGACGACAACAATGCGATCATGTCGCAGCTGCTGCTGCTCGGCACCAACTTCGTGAACTTCGTGGGCATGAATGCGTGGACCGGTCTCGAAGGCGGGTTCGAAGCAGTCCGCGTCACCGAATGGGACGAGCCGCAGGCGGTGATCGGATCCTATCTGCACCGCTATGCCTATCCCGATTTCTACAAGCTCCATGTCGAGCAGAATGGCCGCGAGCTGAAGGAGTGGACGCGCGGTGCCCGGTTCGACGGCGACCTGTCCGGCGAGACCAACGCCCCTGAGATCTTCCGCAACGTCGTGCAGAACACCGGCGGTGCGGTCGGCTGCCTGCAGCTGCGCGGCGAATATATGTATGTCGCCGAAGGCCGTGGCGGCTTCCGCGTCTATGACGTGGCGTCGATTGGCAACAAGGGCTTCTCCGAGCCGATCGTGACCGGTCCCTTCTCCGGCCTCGGCCACGACACGCATGTCGCGACCCGCAACGCTACCTGCATGGCACTGCCGACGATGCAGGCGATCAATCCGCTGCGCAACACGGCCGACATGCGGAAGATGAACGAGGAGCAGGCGTTCCACCCCATCTACAACTATGCGGTGATCACCGATGCCGAAGAGGGTCTGATCCTGGTCGACGTGACCACGATGGCCGATGGCGAGTTCCGCAACAACTTCCTGAAGCGGAGCGTCACCTGGAACCCGGGCGGGGCGCTCAACGGCGCGCGGCACATCACTTTGGCCGGTCATATCGCCTATGTGACCACGGCTCGCGGCCTCGCGGTCGTCGATCTCGACGATCCCAGGCATCCGAAGCTTGCGGCCGAAGTGCCGCTGCAGGACGCGCGCGCCTCCACGATCCAGTTCCGTTATCTGTGGGTCAGTGACCGTGACGGCGTGAAGCTGTTCGACGTAACCAACATGCGCGCGCCCACGCCCGTCCCCGCGGGCACCATCCCGCTCGCCAACGCACGCAAGATGTATATCGCGCGCACCTATCTCTACGTCGCGGCAAAGGGCGATGGTCTCGCGATCGTCAACGTCACCAAGCCGGCGGCGCCGGTCGTCTACCGCAAGGAGACGTTCGGCGGGCAGCTGAACGATGCCGAGGACGTGATCGTCGGCACCACCAACGCGTCGCTGATCGGCTACGTCGCCGATGGCCGCAACGGCCTCAAGGTCGTGCAGCTTACCAGCCCGGGCAGTCAGCCGAATTTCTACGGCTTCAGCCCGGCGCCGATGCCGGAGCTGATCGCCTGGGCACGCACCCCCTCCCCCGCAATGGCGCTCAGCAAGGGTCTGGATCGCGACCGCGCGGTCGACGAGCAAGGCGGGCAGATCGCGGTCTTCGGTCGGCTGGGCGCCCGTCCCTTCACCCGCGCCGAAATGGAGAAGCTTTTCTTGGGTCCGCGCGGCATTCCGTACAAGGTCGTGGACACGCCCGACATGCGCGACTGGATGGACTAAGGCTTCACAGCCGGCTGCTTGCGCCTAGAGTCGGCACCGATGCTCTCATTCTCCATTCTGTTGGCCGCAGGCGCCCCACCGCCGCAGGGTTCGGACACGATCACGGTCACCGCACGCCCGGCCGAGGAGGTTCGGCGCGAAGCGCAGCTCTATGTGAAGGCGACCGGCGTCGCGCAGCAGCCGGTCGCGCGTTGGATCGACCCGGTCTGTCCCAAAGTCCTCGGCATCGCCCCCAAGCTTACCGAGCGCGTGGAGCGCCAGGTCCGCGCCGTCGCCGAGCGCGTGGGTGCGAAGGTTGCCAAGCCGAAGTGCCGGAGCAATCTTCTGATCGCCTTCGTGAAAGGTGGTGACGCCGTGGTGCGCCGCATCGCCGCCAAGGCCCCGCACCAGTTCAAGGATGTCGACGCGCAGCACCGCGCCACTCTCTATGGCGGCACCGCCCCCATACGCTGGTGGCACGCGATCCGCACCCGCACCGGGGACGGCATGCGCGACATGGGCAATGACGTTCCCGCCTTCGTGCAGAGCGCCGCTCCGGGCGGCGTACCGCTCGGCGGCGACATCCACCTTCAGTATCGATCGAGTCTCGCCAGCACGCAGGTCGTCCGCGCGCTGCAGGTCGCGACGGTGATCATCGATGTCGACCGGGCGGAGGGGCAGACACTCGACAGCGTAACCGAGTTCGCCGCGCTGGTCGGCCTCGCCGAGGTTCAGCCGAGCCCCTCGCTGCCGGGCAACTCGATCCTCAGCCTGTTTGCGGCAGAGGGACCCAAGCAGCTGACGCCGCTCGACACGCAGTTCCTTCGCGCAATCTACAAGCTGCCGCTGGACCGCACTGCATTCGCGCACCGCAGCCTGCTGGTGAAAGGCCTGACCGGACAAGAAAGCGAGTGAAGCCATGGCTGAAGCCATGGTGGGCGCGGTAGGGATTGAACCTACGACCCCACCCGTGTGAAGGGTGTGCTCTACCACTGAGCTACGCGCCCGAACCTCGGGAAGCGCCGCCCTTAAGGGAGCGGCGCGGGCCTGTCCAGCATCAACAGATCAGACGTTGCAGGCGTCCTTCAGGCCCTTGCCAGCCTTGAACTTGGGCTGACTCGACTCCTTGATCGACATCGGTTCGCCGGTCCGCGGATTGCGCCCCGTCGAGGCCTTGCGGCGGCTGACGGCAAAGGTGCCGAACCCAACCAGCCGCACCTCGTCGCCCCGCTTAAGCGCCGAGGAGATCGTATCGAACACCGCTTCAACCGCCTTGGCCGCGTCGCCGCGGCTGAGGCCGGCATTGTCCGCGACGACCCCGATCAGTTCCTGCTTGTTCATCTTCACCTGGCCCCTTTTGCCGACCCCTTCCCCTACGGACTCGGTTTGTGAATCTGCGGCGCAGTAAGGCGGAGCGTCGGCGCGCCGTCAATGCCTAAGGGTTCGTACTCAATCACCAGGTCGGCGTGACGGGGCGAGTTTTGGCCTGTGGGTAGGAGTGAGGAGGGAGCGATGTTCCACATCGTGACCGATCGAGCGACGCCCTCCACAGGCCAAAAGACGCCCCGCCCCGGAGGGGTCGCCCGGAGGGGCGCGCTGGCCACGTCGCTTGCTTGCGCGTAGCGTCAGCTACGCGACTGCGCTGCGCTCCTCGCCAGCGCGCCACTCCGGGCGATCACGCTCGATCTGGTGATTGAGTACGAACCCTAGCCGGCGCGCCTTCGTTCCGTTTCGGATCAGTGGCGGACCGCCGCCTCGCCCTCCGGCCGTACTGGCGGCAGGGCTGCCGGCGGCTGCGCGGCGAGTTCGTCCGCTTCCGTCCACTCGATCGCCGTCAGCGGCTGGGTCAAAGCGCCCGCGAGCACCTGGTCCACATGCGACACCGGGATGATCTCGAGCCCTTCGCGGATGTTCGCCGGGATCTCGGCCAAGTCCTTTTCATTCTCCTGCGGAATGAAGACCGTCTTGATCCCGCCGCGCAGCGCCGCGAGCAGCTTCTCCTTGAGACCCCCGATCGGCAAGACGCGCCCACGCAGCGTGACCTCACCGGTCATCGCTACATCCTTGCGCACCGGCACGCCGGTCAGCGTCGAGACGATCGAGGTAACCATGCCGATGCCGGCCGATGGCCCATCCTTCGGCACGGCGCCTTCAGGCAAGTGGATATGGATGTCCTTGCGCCCGAACAGGCTGGGCTTGATGCCATAGGCAGGCGCCCGCGCCCGCACGAAGCTGAAGGCGGCCTGCACCGACTCCTGCATCACTTCGCCGAGCTTTCCGGTGGTCTTCACATTGCCCTTGCCCGGCACCGTCACGCTTTCGATCGTCAGCAGCTCGCCGCCGACTTCGGTCCAGGCGAGCCCCGTGACCGCGCCGATGCCATGCTCTTCCTCGCCGACGCCGTGGCGGAATTTCCGCACGCCGGCATAGTCGGAAAGGTTCTCGGGCGTGATTTCCGCCTTCTCGATCTTGCCTTCGAGAATGCGGCGCAGCGCCTTGCGGGCGAGCTTGGCGATCTCGCGCTCCAGCGTACGCACGCCGGCTTCACGCGTGTAATAGCGGATCAGGTCGCGCAGGCCGTCTTCGGTCAGCACGAACTCGCCCGCTTTCAGCCCGTGCGCCTCGATCTGCTTGTCGATCAGGTGCCGCTTGGCGATCTCGACCTTCTCGTCCTCGGTATAGCCTTCGAGCCGGATGATCTCCATACGGTCGAGCAAGGGTTGCGGCAGGTTCAGCGAGTTGGCCGTGGTGACGAACATCACGTCCGATAGATCGACGTCGATCTCCAGATAATGGTCGTTGAACTTGTTGTTCTGCTCCGGGTCGAGGACTTCGAGCAGGGCCGAAGCCGGATCGCCCCGGAAATCCTGGCCAAGCTTGTCGATCTCGTCGAGGAGGAAGAGCGGATTGGCCGTGCCCGCCTTGCGCAAGTTGGTGACGATCTTGCCTGGCAGTGAGCCGATATAGGTCCGCCGATGGCCACGAATTTCGGCCTCGTCGCGGACGCCGCCCAGCGACTGGCGCACGAACTCGCGGCCCGTCGCCCGCGCGATCGACTTGCCGAGCGACGTCTTGCCGACGCCGGGCGGCCCGACGAGGCAGAGGATCGGACCCTTCAGCTTGTTCGTGCGCGCCTGCACGGCGAGATATTCGACGATGCGGTCCTTGACCTTCTCAAGGCCATAATGGTCCTCGTCGAGGATCCGCTCGGCCTCGGGAATGTCGCGCTTCAGCTTCGACTTCTTGCCCCAAGGCAGGCCCAGCAACACGTCCAGATAGTTGCGCACGACCGTCGCTTCGGCGGACATCGGCGCCATCGTCTTGAGCTTCTTCAGCTCGGCAGTCGCCTTGGCGCGGGCTTCCTTCGACAGCTTCAGCTTGGCGATCTTGGCGGTGAGTTCGGCGATCTCATCGCCATCCTCTTCCGCTTCATTGCCCAGCTCGCGCTGGATCGCCTTCAGCTGCTCGTTCAGATAATATTCGCGCTGGGTCTTCTCCATCTGCCGCTTCACGCGGCTGCGGATCTTCTTCTCGACCTGGAGGACGCCCAGTTCGCCCTCCATGAAGGCGAAGACCATCTCCAGCCGGCGCGCGGGATCGAGCTCCACCAGCAGCGACTGCTTATCCGCAACCTTGACCGAAATGTTGGCGGCAACCGCGTCGGCGAGCCGCGACGGCTCCTCGATCTCCGCGAGTTGCACGGCGGTCTCGGCCGGCAGCTTGCGATTGAGCTTCGCATAATTCTCGAACTGCTCGACCACCGAGCGCATCAGCGCCTTCGATTCGACGCTCTCGCTCGTGTCTTCCTCGATCAGGGTGACGGTCGCGGCCAAATGCTCGCCATCACGCTCGAGCGAGTCGAGCGCCGCGCGCTGCTTGCCTTCGACCAGCACGCGCACGGTGCCGTCCGGCAGCTTCAGCAGCTGCAGCACGGTCGCGATCACGCCAAGATCGTAAAGGTCGTCGCGATCGGGATCGTCATTGGCGGGATCGAGCTGAGCGACGAGGAATATCTGCTTATCGCCGGCCATCGCCTGTTCGAGCGCGGCGACCGATTTGTCGCGGCCGACGAACAACGGCACGATCATGTGCGGGAAAACGACGATGTCCCGCAGCGGGAGAACGGGGAAACTCTGGCTCATGCAAACTCCGGTTGCGCGAGGACGCGCGCTTTCCTTCTATATGGGGCCGTCGGCACACGCATCAATCGCCCTCGACTCAGGCGGAGCCTAGCTTATGCATCTTTCCAAATCCTCGCGCCTGGAATTGGTCGATCGCCGGACGCTGGTGCTCGGCCTGCCGCTGATGCTGGCTTTGAGGGCGCCAGGCACTCCACCGCTGCTGGCGCGAGCCATTGCGCGAGCGGGCGGACGCGCTGCCCTGAAGCAAGCGCGCACGCTGCACTGGACCGGAACGGCGGCGATCTACGACGGCGACAGGACCATTCGCATCGGCGTCGACACGCGGGTGGAGCCCTTCGTCCGCGTGCGCTCGAATTCCTGGCTGCTGGAACAGGGGCCGAGCGCCACCCGCTCGATCGTGTTCGAGTCCGGCGACGCCTGGCTGGAGCGGAAAGGCGCGCGCCTGCCGATGCCCGATGGCATGCGGGAGCATGAGCGACAGCAATATGCCATTTACGGGCTGATGCGCCTGGTCGATCTGGATCGGCCCGGGGTTATCGTCACGCAGGACGGTGACATGCTCCGCGTCCGCCATCCGGCGGCGCCCACGACGCTGCTGCGCTTCGACCGTCGAGCCACGCTGATCGGCGCCGAGAATGAAGTGCCGGGGGCGGAGAACGGCAAGCCGATCCGCCAAGTTTTCCGCTTCTCGGGTCATCGCATGGCTAACGGCATCCTCTGGCCGCGCACCATTTTCATCGAGCAGAACGGCAAGCCCTATTTCGAGCTGCGCATGGAGGCGTTCAGCGCCGGCTGACAAAGAAAAGGCCCCGCCCGGACGAACCGGACGGGGCCTGATCTTGCGCGTTCGCCCGGTTAGGCGAAGCTGACCGAGGTGCGGACCCGGCGGCGCATCGCTGCGCCCATCAGGCCGAAGCCGCCGATCATCAGCGCCCAGCTCGCCGGCTCAGGCACACCCAGCGCCTGCACATAGATCTGCGCAGTGTTGCGGTTGTAGGCGAGGTTGTTGAGCACATCGAAGTTGATGTTCCAGCCCATCGCGTCGTAGGCGGCGAGGTCCAGACCCTTCACGACACCCATTTCGCCGAGGCAGAAAGTGGGGTCGAGGATGCCCAGCTGGTTATAGCCGTTGCAGCCGCCCTGGTTGCTCGGCGTGTCCTTGAAGTGCGAAGCCTGACGGCCATCGCCGTTGAAGCGACCGGTCGAGAAGAGCGAGTTGCCGCCCACCTGGGTCAAGCCGCCGTCGATCGAGAAATAGGTCGCACCGCCGACCGTCAGATCACGCGAGGGCCCCGCACCCGGAGCAACGTCCGTCGGATCGCTGCTGTAGCGGAACATGTCCAGCGCCGAGAAGAGCGAAGTCGAGTTCAGGTCGTAACCGAGGTTGCCGCCGTTCGGATAACCATTGGCGTCGTAGATATCGACGCCCGAAACGAAGCCCAGCGCGTGGCCGATTTCGTGAATGGCGACGCCGATGAAATCCATCTTGTCGGCAGCGATGCCGTCGGTCGGATCGAAGTCGAAGGTGAAGTTCGTGCTGAACGTCACGTTGCCATCGCGAGCAGTGGCCGAGCCGCTATAGATGCCGACCGCCTTCTGCACCGAGGTGTTCAGATAGAGCACCTTGCTGCTGACCGAATCACCGTCGATGAACACCTTGCTGGTCGTGTCCTGCCATACGGCGTTCGGGTCGGCCTGGGTCGGCGACGGGCGGGTGCCGTTGCCGATGAAGCTAAAGCCGCCGGCCGCGTTCAGCGTCGGCAGCACGGCCGTCTGGTCGAGCGTCGAGTTCGAACGGGTGTTAAGCACGCCCGTCTTCCAGGCACTCACGTTGGTGTCGCGACGGGTGCTGCCGGTCGAACCGATCACGTTCTGCGCGAGGGGCGCGAAGCGCACGCCTAGGTTGATCGTCACATCATTGGTGAACACCGATTCCCAAAACGAGGCAGCGATTTTGAAGCCCTGCTCGGCTGGCGACCCAGTGACGCCTTCCAGGTCGATTAGGTTGATCTTGGTGCCGGCCTCCGCGTTGGAAGCAACCATCGAGGCTGCGGCAATGCCGCAGCACAGCAAGCTCTTTACAGACATAGAGAACCCCTTCCCCATTCTCCCGAAAACGCCCGGGAGAAGTAACTCGTGTGACGGCCGGGCCCGATATGGTCAACAGTTTATTAAGACTTTTTAGGTGCTTGCACATCGCAAATGTCCCAAAGCTGCACAGGGCCCGCGGCTTGGCGAAGCGCTTTGCGAGTGCGAAGAGGACGCTATGAACGCACCTGCCTGGTCGAACCATATCGAGGCGCTGAAGCAGGGACTTGCCGCCCACGATCGCGACCGAGCCAATCATTCGGTGGCAGCCTTGCTCGACGCGAAAGCGCCGCTGGGCCAGCAATGGCGGCAGATTGCCGAGTTGATGCGGGTCAGCGGGGAGCTGACGCTTGCCCTGCGCGCGGTGGACGCCTTCGTCGCGGCCGCCGGCGACACACCACAGGCGCGCTATTCAAAGGTCGTGCTGCTGACCCAGGCCGGAAAGTTGAAGGAGGCGCATGAGCTTGCGCTCACCCTGCCGGCGCACATCCCCGACCCGGCCGGCCGCGCCTATCTGCTTGGCAATACAGCGCTCACCCTTGGCCGCGTCGAGGAGGCGCGATCCTATCTGCTGACCGCGGTCAAGCACCGACCCGGTTGGGGGCCGGCCTGGCTGACGCTCTCTTCCAGCCGCTCTCTGCGCGACGATCCGATCGGCGAGCAGATGCTGGCCGAGCGGGGAGCGGCGGAGCGCCAGCAGGAAGGCGATTTCGCGCGCTATTGGTATGCGGTCGGCAAGCTTCACGCCGATCGCGGCGACCATGATGCGGCCTTTGCCGCCTTTGCAAAAGGTGCGGCGCTGCTGCGCAAGCTCACGCCCTACAGCCGCGCCGGCAACGAGAAGGCGGCTCAAGCGGCGATGACCGGATTTCCGCCCGGCTTCATCGAACAGCTGAACGCCAGGCAGACGATCGACACTAGGCGCCCGATCTTCGTCACGGGGCTGCCGCGGTCCGGCACCACCCTCGTCGAGCATATCCTGGCCAGCCATTCGGACGTGGCGGACGGCGCCGAGTTGAACATCCTCCAGCACGTGGCGGTGGCTGCCGGTGGCGCATCGGGCGAGGCGCTGGGCCAGTCCCTGGCGTCCGGAGCGTCGGTCGAGAAGCTCGGCGGCCTCTATCTCCATCTGATGGCGGAGCGATTCGGGCCGGCGGGAAGGGTCGTCGACAAGACGGTGGACGCCAGCCGCTTCCTCGGACTGGCCGCATCTTTGCTGCCGGACGCGCCGCTGATCTGGATGCGCCGCGATCCGCTCGACTCCGCCTGGTCGTGCTTCCGCACTTTCTTCATTCATGGCGTCGCCTGGAGCTACGACCTGACCGACATCGCCCACCATTTCCGACTCGAGGACCGGCTGGTCGATTTTTGGCAGGATCGGCTCGGCGAGCGGCTGCTGGTCGTGCCCTATGCGCAGCTGGTGGACGAGCCGACCGACTGGACGTCACGCATCCTCAAACATTGCGGGCTTGCCGAAGAAGCCGGAGCCTTTGCCCCGCACCGGACCGAGCGCGCCGTCGCGACCGCCAGCTCTCTGCAGGTGCGCGAGCCGATCAACAGGAAAGGGCTGAACGTGGCCGAGCCTTATCGCCGCCACCTCCAGCCCTTTATCGACGCCTATTTCGAAGGGGCGGGCGCCTAGGCGGCGCCGCTTTCCTTCTTCTTCGCGTAGACGCGTACCGGGTCCTTGCGGCCCTCGACCACATCCTTGTCGATCATCACTTCGTCGACGCCGTCCATCGACGGCAGGTCGAACATGGTGTCGAGCAGGATCGCCTCGAGGATGGAGCGCAGGCCGCGCGCGCCGGTCTTCCGGGCAATCGCCTTCTTCGCGATGGTGGTCAGCGCGTCTTCCTGGAAGGACAGGCGCACATCCTCCATGTCGAACAGCTTCTGATATTGTTTGACGAGCGCGTTCTTCGGCTCGGCGAGGATCTTGACCAGCGCCTCGACATCGAGGTCCTCGAGCGTCGCGATCACCGGCAGACGGCCGACGAACTCCGGGATCAGGCCGAACTTCAGCAGATCCTCCGGTTCGCACTGGCGCAGCACTTCGCCGGTGCGCCGCTCCTCGGGCGCCGCGACATAGGCGCCGAAGCCGATCGACTTGCCCTGCAGGCGGTCGCCGATGATCTTTTCGAGACCCGAAAAGGCGCCGCCGCAGATGAACAGGATGTTCGTCGTGTCGACCTGCAGGAACTCCTGCTGCGGATGCTTGCGCCCGCCCTGCGGCGGCACGGAGGCGGTGGTGCCTTCCATCAGCTTCAGCAGCGCCTGCTGCACGCCTTCGCCCGACACATCGCGCGTGATGGAAGGGTTTTCGGCCTTGCGGCTGATCTTGTCAATCTCGTCGATATAGACGATGCCGCGCTGCGCCCGCTCGACGTTGTAGTCGGAGGCCTGAAGCAGCTTCAGAATGATGTTCTCGACATCCTCGCCGACATAGCCGGCTTCGGTGAGCGTCGTCGCGTCGGCCATGGTGAAGGGAACGTCGAGGATGCGCGCCAGCGTCTGCGCCAGCAGCGTCTTGCCGCAGCCGGTCGGGCCGACCAGCAGGATGTTCGACTTGGCGAGCTCGACGTCCGCGCCCTTCTGTCCGTGCGCCAGGCGCTTATAGTGATTGTGGACGGCAACCGAGAGCACGCGCTTCGCCTGCTTCTGCCCGATCACATAGTCGTCGAGAACGTCGCAAATCTCCTGGGGCGTCGGCACGCCCCCGTCCTTCTTGGAGACGAGTGCAGACTTGGTCTCTTCACGGATGATGTCGTTGCACAGCTCGACGCATTCATCGCAGATGAACACGGTCGGGCCGGCGATAAGCTTGCGCACCTCATGCTGCGACTTGCCGCAGAAGGAGCAGTAGAGCGTGCTCTTGGAGTCCCCGCCGCTCAATTTCGTCATTCCATCATCCTTTGGCCCGCAACGGCGGGCACATGCTAGCGGCGGCCATGTTAGCCACCGCTCCTGAAACCACAATGCCGAATGTGCCGGGCTGTTCCCGGCTTAACCATCGAAGCTGTGGACGGCCATTGCCGGACACGGCGAATATGAGGGCGCGATGGCCGGGTTCAAGAAGGTCGCGCCGCGGCCACCGGCGCGCTATATGCCCGTGATATGAAGATCTTCGCTCTCCTCGCCGCCGTTGCTCTTGCGCAAGGGGCTCCGCCGCCGCCAGAGGCTCCTGCGCCCGAGACGGTCAAGGTGACGCTCACGACCAGCCAGGGACCGGTGGTACTGGAGCTGGAGAAAGGGCGGGCGCCGCTCACCACGGCCAACTTCCTGCGCTATGTCGACCAGAAGCGGCTGGATGGCGCCGCCTTCTATCGTGCGGCAAAGGCGCCCAACGTGCCGGACTATGGCCTGGTCCAGTTCGGCACGCGCAACGATCCGAAGCGCACGCTGCCGCCCGTCGCGCACGAGCCGACCAGCCAGACGGGGCTCAGCCACAGGAGCGGCACCATCTCGCTCGCGCGGGGCGCACCCGGCACCGGCGCCGGAGATTTCTTCATCCTGGTCGGCGACACGCCTTCGCTGGACGCCCAGCCCGGCGGCGATCCCGGCTTCGCGGCATTCGGCCATGTCGTCGAAGGCATGGATCTGGTGAAGACGATCCTTGCCGCGCCAACCGATCCGAACAAGGGCGAGGGTGTGATGAAGGGCCAATATCTCGCCCAGCCAGTCGTTATCGTGACCGCGCGCCGCACCAACTAGCCGCGGCACAAAGGATTTTTTCGACCGCGGCCGAAACGATGGCATCCCTTTCGTCGACCGTTCGTTCTGAGTGCCACTGGAGGGTGGGCATGAACGAGACCGAGTGGCGCGAGGCTCTGTACCGGCAGTTGGCGCGGCAGCCAGGGCTTCCGGCCGGCCTTCGCCCCGAACTCATCAAGCTCGCCGAAAGCTGTGCGTCGCGTTTGCACCTCCACGTCGCCCCAGCCTATGTGGCGCGCCGCGACGTCGAGGGCTGTAAGGGCGCAATCAGCCGCTGACGGTTGCCCTTCGTTCATGGTTGCGGCGATAAGCCGCCGCCATGCGTAAGCTTCTCACTCTCGCCCTAACCTTTGCCCTCACCGCCTGCGGCAGCGCCGCGCCGGCCCGGCCTGCGAAGCCGGCGATGTGGAAAGTGTCGGACCCGGACACGACCATCTATCTGTTTGGCACGGTGCACGTCCTGCCGTCGGACCTGAAATGGCGCACCAAGCGCTTCGACCAGACGCTGGCAAGCGCTGACGAGCTGGTGCTGGAAATCAACGACCAGGACGACAAGACCGCCACCGCCGAAACCTACCGGCGACTGGCGCAATCGCCCAATCTTCCGCCGGTGCTGGATCGGGTGCCCGCGGATAGACGGGAGCGGCTCGAAGCGCTGATCAAGAAGCGCGGCCTGCCTTTGGTAGCGCTCAATGCGATGGAAACCTGGGCAGTGGCAATCACCCTGGGCGCATCGATGTACGCCGACATGGATGCCAAGGTCGAAACCGGGGTCGAGAACACGCTGCGCTCGAGCTTTGCAGGCAAGCCGATCCTGGGCTTGGAGACGACGCCGCAGCAACTCGGCTATTTCGACCAGATGCCGGAGGAGACCCAGCGCAAGCTGCTGGTCAGCATGTTGGACGATGCGACGACCGCCAAGGCCGATTTCCAGAAGATGGTCGCGGCGTGGAGCAGCGGCGACACCGGCCAGATCGCCCGCACTTTCGACGACGAGCTGAAGAAGGCGCCCGAAATCGCCAAGCTGCTGATCGACGAGCGCAATGCAAACTGGGTGCAGTGGCTGAAGCACCGCCTCGACACACCGGGCACCGTGCTGGTCGCGGTCGGTGCCGGGCATCTTGCGGGCAAGGGCTCGGTGATCGACCTGCTCCAGCGGCAAGGTTTCAAGGTGCGGCGCGTGCAATAGTTGCAATCGGCGCCCTCCCCCGCTATGCGCCCGCGCTTCCGTCATGGTCATCCCTGGAGGCGTGGCGGAGCAACTGAACCTGACATGCTACTTGGAGACATGCGATGAGCGAGACGCTGACGCTGTCGGCCGAGGTGCGCGAACGGGCTGGCAAGGGAGCCTCCCGTGCTATCCGCCGTCAAGGCCGCGTACCCGCCGTCATTTACGGAAACAACGAAGCCCCACAGGGCATTCACCTCGAAGAACGCGAGCTGATGAAGGCGCTGATGACCGGCCACTTCATGAACTCGGTCGTGATGATCAACGGCACCCGTACCCTGCCCAAGGACGTGCAGTTCCACCCCGTCACCGATCGCCCGCTCCATGTCGACTTCCTGCGCATCGGCGAACATTCGAGCGTCCATGTCGAAGTGCCGGTGCGCTTCGAGAATGAAGAAGCCTCGCCTGGCCTGAAGCGCGGCGGCGTGCTCAACATCGTCCGCCACGAGCTGGAACTGGTCTGCGACGCGGCCGAGATCCCGGACGAAATCGTCATCGACCTGAAGGGCTTCGATGTCGGCGACTCGATCCACCTTAGCCATGTAACGCTGCCGCAGGGTGCCCAGTCGGCGATCACCGATCGCGACTTCACCATCGCGACGATCGTCGCGCCCTCGGGCCTGAAGAGCTCGGAAGGCGACAACGAAACGCCGGCGGTCGAAGGCTGACAATCCCGCTCATCCTGAGGAGGGACTGAGCCTGGCGAAGGCCCATCTCGAAGGATCCTTCGAGACGCCGTTTCGCCAAGCTCAACGGCTCCTCAGGATGAGCGGTTTTGTTTACCCGCTCTTCGATGCAAATTTGGGTTGGTCTCGGCAATCCGGGCGCGCAATATGCGATGCACCGGCACAATGTCGGCTTCATGGCCGTCGACGCCATCGCCGAGGTTCACGGCTTTTCACCGCCCAAACGCGCCTTTCAGGGCTGGGCGCAGGAAGGGCGGATCGGATCCGAGAAGATCCTTCTCCTGAAGCCCGCGACCTTCATGAACGAAAGCGGCCGCGCCGCCGGCGAGGCGATGCGCTTCTACAAGCTGGCACCGGGCGACGTAACCGCCTTTTACGACGAGCTCGACCTTGCTCCATTCAAGGTGAAAGTGCGGGTCGGCGGCGGCACGGCCGGCCATAACGGCATCCGCTCGTTGGACGCGCATCTCGGCAATGAATTCCGGCGGGTACGGATCGGCATCGGCCATCCGGGCCACAAGGACCGGGTCACCGGCCATGTTCTCGGCAACTTCGCCAAGGCGGAGATCGAGCCGCTCTCCGACCTGCTGGGCGCAATCGCGGCCGAGGCCGAATGGCTCGCCAAGGGCGACGACGCGCGCTTCATGAACGACGTGGCGCTGAGGCTGCAGCAATTCCCTTAGAAGCCGTTCGTGTCGAGCGAAGTCGAGACACCGCTTCTCGACTTCGCTCGAAGCGAACGGATAAGGAGGAGTGTGACCATCCGCTCGCTCTTCACCACTCCCCTATATCAGGCAGACCTCGGCAACCCCGCCCTGCTTACGCAACTCCGCGACGCCGTTCGCGACCTGGCAAGCGAGGACCGCGCCGGCCGCATGTGGTCGAAAGAGAAGGGTTATCGCGGCTACACGTCCTACGCTTCGCTGAACGACCTGCCGCGCCGCGACCCACGCTTTGCCGACCTCGCCCGCCTGCTCGACAAGCATGTCGCCGCCTTTGCCAGGGCCTGCGCGTTCGACCTCGCCGGGCGCAGGCTCAAGCTCGACAGCCTCTGGGTCAATGTGCTGAAACCCGGCGGCGCGCACAGCGGCCATATCCACCCGCACAGCGTCGTCTCCGGCACGCTCTATGTCGAGACGCCGCCGGGCGCCGGCGCCATTCGGTTCGAGGATCCGCGCCTCCCCCTGCTGATGGCCGCACCACCGCGCAATGAAGACGCACCTGAGGAGCGCCGCACTTTCGTCACCATCGCACCGGAGCCCGGCACCATCCTGCTCTGGGAAAGCTGGCTCCGCCACGAAGTGCTCCCCAGCAGCGCCAGGACAGAGCGGGTGAGCATCAGCTTCAACTACAGGTGGTGACTCAAGCCGCCGCCAACTCTATGTGCTCCGGCGAAGGCCGGAGCCCAGCTCCGCCGCTCGATGACTCCGGCTTTTGTCGGAGAACAGCTAAGATTCTCCGGAGAAGAAATGGGTTTTCGTTGCGGGATCGTCGGGCTGCCGAATGTCGGCAAGTCCACATTATTCAATGCGCTGACCGAGACGGCGGCGGCACAGGCGGCCAATTATCCGTTCTGCACGATCGAGCCCAATGTCGGCCAGGTTGCGGTACCCGATCCGCGGCTCGACAAGCTGGCGGAGATTGCCGGCTCGGCCAAGAAGATCGAGACGCAGTTGGCATTCGTCGACATTGCGGGCCTGGTGCGCGGCGCGTCCAAGGGTGAGGGCTTGGGCAACCAGTTCCTTGGCAATATCCGCGAAGTCGATGCGGTGGTGCATGTGCTGCGCTGTTTCGAAAATGGTGACGTGACCCATGTCGAAGGCAAGGTCGATCCGATCGCCGATGCGGAGACGGTCGAAACCGAGCTGATGCTCGCTGACCTCGAAAGCCTCGAGAAGCGCGTGCCGAACCTGATCAAAAAGGGGCAGCAGGGCGACAAGGAAGCGAAGGTCGCCGCTTCCGTGCTCGGCCAGGCGCTGGAGCTGCTGCGCGACGGCAAGCCTGCCCGACTCACCCAGCCCAAGGACGAGGAAGAGCGCCGCCATTTCGAGCAGGCGCAGCTGCTGACCTCCAAACCCGTGCTCTATGTCTGCAACGTCGATGAAGGCGATGCGGCCGAGGGCAATGCACTCTCGGCTCGGGTGTTCGAGAAGGCGAAAGCCGAGGGCGCGGAGGCCGTGGTCGTCTCCGCCGCGATCGAGGCGGAAATCGCCACGCTCGACCCGGAAGAGCGCACCGCATTCCTCGCCGATCTCGGCCTGTCGGAAACCGGCCTCGCCCGCGTGATCCGCGCCGGCTACGCGCTGCTCGACCTGATCACCTTCTTCACCGCCGGTCCCAAGGAAGCGCGCGCCTGGACGACGCACAAGGGCGCCAAGGCCCCGCAAGCCGCCGGCGAAATCCACTCCGACTTCGAACGCGGGTTCATCCGCGCCGAGACGATCGCCTTCGACGATTATGTGACGTTCGGCGGCGAAAGCGGCGCGCGCGAAGCCGGCAAGCTGCGCCAGGAAGGCAAGGACTATGTCGTCCAGGACGGCGACGTGATGCTGTTCCGCTTCAACGTCTAGGGTCCGTACTCAATCGCCAGGTCGGCGTGACGGGGCGAGTTTTGGCCTGTGGGTAGGAGCGAGGAGGGAGCGATGTTCCACATCGTGACCGATCGAGCGACGCCCTCCACAGGCCAAAAGGCGCCCCGCCCCGGAGGGGTCGCCCGGAGAGGCGATCACGCTCGATCTGGTGATTGGGTACGGACCCTAGGGTTTGCGGCGGATCGGCACGGGGACGTTGCAGATGTCGGCGCCGCCTGCCGGCACGTTGAAGAACGCGTCCTTCCGGTTCGCGCGCGCCTCGGCGTAGGCGGCGAAGGTCGCGCTTTCCGTCGAGAGGTACTGCATGCGCGGGCGCTCGGCGGCCGGCAGTTCCGAAGCGAGCCGAACCGACACGATCCCGACCCGCTCCTCCGGCTTTTCGTAGAAGCCCAACTGACCAGTGCCGCGCGGCAGACTGGAGAGATTCTCGACCCCCTCTACGACGCGCCCGACTAACGCGATGTTGCGGTCCAGGTGGCGCGGCGCATGGCCGATCACGGTGTAAAGCTCTGCGCCGTTGCCCGCGTCCGGCGACAAGTTCCGCCCGACGCCCACCATGCCATAGCAGTGGAGGGGCCAAGCCTCTCCATCTTCTGTGAGCCCAACCGGCACTCCCTTCAAGAACATCACGAACTTGGCGTAACTGTCCTTGTCCGTTCCATAGGGCATGGCACCTGCACCTCGAACTGCCGAATTAGCCTGCTGGACTGTTTCCGCATACAACTGGCGAACAAGCTTCTCAGGCAACTTGACCGAATACTCCCGCTCCTCAGTTTTCACCAATCCAGCGGGCAGCGGCTTCTTCTCCGTCGCGTCCCCCCATTGCACGACGTAATTGTCCTGCACGCGGTTGACGCTGGTGCCGTCCCACCACTGCGCTTTGGCCAGGGTGCGGATGTTGGCGATCCAGCTTTGCGAGAAAGGCGGCGGCATCAGCTGGATGACCACCCGGCGCGCCCGCCCCTGCCCGTCCGGCGCAAGCTGCATCACCAGCAGGTCGTCGGGCGCGATATCGATCCAATCGGAGGCGGGTGCGGCCGCCACGATCTCGCCGGGAGACTTGGGTGCGGTAGCCGGCGCGGGCGCGGCAGCCTGGAGCAACAGGGCAAAAGTCAGCATGGCACAAAGCATTGCACGCGCCGGGCGCACAGGATAGGGGGCAGCGCTTCCAGTGCATGCGGAGCGGTGGCCGAGTGGTCGAAGGCGCTCGCCTGGAAAGTGAGTATACGGCAAAACCGTATCGAGGGTTCGAATCCCTCCCGCTCCGCCACTCTCGAGCAAACGCCTCCGCTAGGGCGCAGTGACGTCACCTCCGCCACTATTCTCCTCATCCAAACGTGAACGAATCCGGTCCCAGGCTTTGAACCCCGACGACATGGCCGATCAGTTCGTCGCGGCTGTCGAACAGGTGATTGCCGTTCGTATCCAGAAATATCTGGACACCGGCCTGCTTGTTCACCTGGCCGTTGACGAAGAGATATTGGTCGAGCGAGCCGTGCAGCTGGATCTTGTCGCCGGTGCCGAAATCCATGATCTGGGCATAATCGGACTTGCCCGCGCTCCGGTTGGCGCCGTCATTGTAAAAGGTGCCGCGCTGATCGCCCAACACGAAGATGTCGGTGCCGGACTTGCCCCACATCTTGTCGGCGGTGCCCTTGCCGAGGTCCATTTCCGTCGCGGCGACGCCAATCATTTTGTCGGAGAACGTCGTGCCCTGGAGCGTGTCGCTGCCTGCGGTTCCCTGGATGAGGGTGGGACCGGTCGGCGCAGGTGCCGGCGCAGGCGCGGGCAGGATCGCCGACAAACCCTGGAAGCCCCAGTCCGACACCATCAGGTCACTCGGAGCAGACGGAGTCTCAAGATTGGTGAACTGGGACCTGAAGAGCGGCGTAGCGGCAAGGCTGATATTGTCCGCGAAGCTCAGGTTCGTGACGTCGGCGGAGATCTGGAAGTTGTCGGTGACATTCTTCTCCACGATTACCGAATCGCTTTTCTCCACGCTGATCCAGAACTGCTTCGGATCGAGCAGCGATGACAGCACCGTATTGTTAGCGATGCGGACATTCTGACCGTTGTTGACGACGATGCCATTCCAATCGTCATTACCGTACATGAGGTTGTTTTCGATCACCACATTGGTGAACTTATAGTCGGTCAGGTCATACATGAAGATGCCCTGCGCGCCCTTTCCGGCCGCCGTCTGGATAAACACGTTGTTCTGAATGAGAATGTCGGTCGCCCCCTTGGTTTGCCCGGTATTCCAGAACTGAATGGCATCTGCATGATCGGTGCCGTAGCGATTGAAGTCGGTGAAAGTGTTGGCGCGCACCGTCACACGATCACTGGCAGCGAAGTTCGCGCCATCGCTCCTGATCTTGTCAAAGCGGCTCTCTCCGATCGTGAAGCCGTCCGCTCGCTGGACCAACAGCCCCCGGAAATTCTCCGTGAAGGTGGCGCCGGTGACGGCGACATTCTTCGAGTCCGTGACGTAGAGGCCGATGCCGTCATTGGTCACGTCACCATCGAGTGACCCGTGGATCGAGACGTTGCTGAAGCTGACATTCTCGCTCATCTGAACGGTGTTCAGCTTGGTATATTCCGGCTCCGTCGCGCCGAGGCCGCGACCCAGGTCCAGCGCGCTGAACGCGAGATTCTTGGAGCCGGAGACGGTCAGCCCGTCGAAATGGGCCGGCGCGGTCGCCGATGCCGACGTGATGGTCACGGTCGACGCGTAAACCCGGTTCGCCAGGTTCACGAGGCCATAATTGCCCGAGGCCAACCGGATCGTGTCGCCCCCTACGGTCCGGCCCAGAGCGGTTGTGAGCTCGGCGGCAGTTTTGACATCGTAAATCGCCAATTTGCGTCTCCTGAGATGAACCGTGCGACCGGCGTCGCTTGCTCAGGACAGATGCTGGCTGCGGATGAGCTTAACCTTATCGAGAATGGTAAACTGGGCTGAGACGGCGCTTCGTCTGCAAGGCTTCAGCCGCCGAGGCTCACCTTGCCGCCGGCGTGGCGCTCGAGGCGGCCGGCGAGTTCGAGTTCGAGAAGCGCCGTCTGCACGATCGCGCTGGGCAGGCCCGAAAGGCGGATCACTTCGTCGACCGCAACCGGCGTGTGGCCGAGCAGGCCGATGACTGTGTTGCGCTCCGGATCGGACGCGTCTGCGGTCGGCGTCGCATCGAAGCGGTCGCGCGGCTGAGCGACGGCGCGCGGGTCGATGGGGCGCACTTGCTCCAGCACATCGGCGGCGTTCTGGATCAGCGTCGCACCGTCACGGATCAGCAGGTTGCAGCCCTGCGCGCGCGGGTCGAGCGGGGAGCCGGGCACGGCCATCACTTCGCGGCCGAGTTCCGCGGCGATGCGCGCGGTGATCAGCGACCCGGACTTTGGCGCCGCCTCGATCACCACAGTGCCGAGCGCCAAGCCGGCGATGATCCGGTTGCGCGAAGGGAAGTGGCGCGCGAGCGGCTCGGTGCCCGGCGGCTGCTCGGCGATCAGCAGCTCGTCGGTGGCGATCCGTTCCTGAAGCTCCGCATTTTCCGGCGGATAGCTGATGTCGATACCGCTCGCGATCACGCCGACCGTGCCGTTGCCGAGCGCGCCGACATGCGCCGCCGTGTCGATGCCGCGCGCCAGCCCCGACACGATCACCGCGCCCTCCAGCGCCAGTTCGCGCGCCAGTCCGCGGGCAAAGCGGCAGGCCGCAGCGGAGGCGTTGCGGGCGCCGACGATCGCGATCGCCGGCCGCGCCAGCAGCGCCAGGTCGCCCCGGACGATCAGCAGCGGCGGCGCGGTCTCGGTCGCTCGCAGCAGCGCCGGATAGTCACTATCGTCGGCGAACAGCGCCCGGGCGCCCAGCCGGCGGATGGCCTGCAGTTCCTGCTCGACACGTCGCGAATCGGCCACGCGAAAGTCGCGCCGGCCACCGCGAGCCGCGAGCATCGGCAAGGCGTCGAGCGCCGCTTCCGCGCTGCCGAAACGAGCGATCAGCTGGCGATAGCTGACTGGGCCGATGTTCGGTGTGCGCAGCAGGCGGAGTCGGGCGAGATCCCGGTTCGGCTCCACATCAGCCATGCGCGTGGCCGAGCTTCGGCTCCGTGCCCGCGCGAAGGCGGGCGACATTCTCTCGATGCTTCCAGAACACGATCAGGCCGAGAGCGAGCAGCAGGATGCCGGCTTCCGCGCGCCCTGTAGCAAAGGCGGCGACCGGGGCCGCAACGGCGGCGGCCAGCCCACCGACCGACGAGTAGCGGGTTGCCGCCAGCACACCGATCCAAACGATCAGATAGATGAGGCCGATCGCCCAGGCGATGCCGAAGGCAATGCCGCCCAGCGTCGCCACCCCCTTGCCGCCGCGAAAGCGCAGCCACACGGGATAGCAATGGCCGAAAAAGGCACCCGCTCCGCCGAGCAGTGCACCGCCTGGCACCAGCCGTTCGCCGATCCACACGGCGGCGGCCCCCTTCAGCGCGTCTAGCAACAGGGTCGCTGCGGCAAGGCCCTTGCGCCCGGTCCGCAGCACGTTCGTCGCGCCGATATTGCCCGAGCCGATCATGCGGAGGTCCCCGGCGCCACCCAATCGCGTGAGCAGCAAGCCGAACGGGATGGAGCCAAGCAGGTATCCGAGCGCCAGTGCCAGCGCCGGCATTTCCCAGAGGATGTCGGTGGTTTGCGCCCCCATCGTGGCTGCAGCATAGCGGCGCGGCGGCTGCTGACAAAGGGCAATCGCCGCGCCTAAGGAACGGCATGGACAGCCGCCCGCTCCTCTTCTTCGATTCCGGCGTCGGCGGGCTGTCGGTGCTTGCCGCCACCTGCGCGCTGCTGCCGCAGGCGCCGATCGTCTATGCCGCCGACAGCGCCGGCTATCCTTATGGCACCAAATCGGAAGCCGAGATCGCGTCGCGCGTGCCGGCGCTGCTCGGGCGCCTCGTAGAGCGCTATCATCCGCGGCTCGTGGTGATCGCCTGCAACACCGCTTCGACGATCGCCCTCGCCCATGTCCGCAGCGCGCTCGACCTGCCGGTCGTCGGCACAGTGCCGGCGATCAAGCCGGCGGCGCTCCAGTCCAAGTCGCGGGTCATCGGCGTGCTCGGCACCGAGGCGACGATCCGCCAACCCTATGTCGATCGACTCGCGGCCGAGTTCGCCAGCGACTGCCTGGTGCTGCGGCACGGATCGGCGGCGCTGGTCGACCTGGCCGAGGCGAAGCTGCGCGGCGAAGCGACCGATCCTGCCGCTTATGCCGACATCCTGCGGGGGCTGACCGATCAGCCGGGCGGTGATCGGCTCGACACGGTCGTCCTCGCCTGCACTCATTTCCGCCTTGTCGAACCGGAACTGCGCGCCGCTTTACCGATCGCCTATGTCGACGGCGCCGACGGCATTGCGCGGCGCATCGCCTTTCTGACCGAGGGACAGGAATGGCCAAGCGAAGCTGTCGACGGCCTGGCGGTGTTCACGCGGGTCGACGAACAGGTGCAGCACCTCGCTCCGGCGCTCTCCAAATTCGGCCTGAGCCGGATCGTCACCTTGTAAGCGGCGCTTATTGCGAGCGGTTCTCACTGGCTTGCCCGTTCACAGGACGGTAAATGCGCCGAAGCGGACGGGCAGCTTCGAGTTCGGACTTTGGACTATAATCGCATCTTCACCCAGGCGATCGACCGGTTGCATGCCGAGGGTCGGTACCGGGTGTTCATCGACATTTTGCGCAACAAGGGGATGTTCCCCAACGCGCGCTGCTTTGCCGGGCATAATGGTCCGAAGCCGATCACGGTCTGGTGCTCGAACGACTATCTGGCGATGGGCCAGCATCCGAAGGTGATCGCGGCGATGGAGGAGGCGCTGCACGATGTCGGCGCGGGCTCCGGCGGCACGCGCAACATCGGCGGCAACACCCATTATCATGTCGATCTGGAGGCCGAGCTTGCCGACCTGCACGGCAAGGAGGCGGCCTTGCTGTTCACCTCGGGCTATGTCTCGAACGAGGCGACGCTGTCGACGCTCGCCAAGATCCTGCCCGGCTGCGTGATCTTTTCCGACGAACTCAACCACGCCTCGATGATCGCCGGCATCCGCAACTCAGGGTGCGAGAAGCGGGTGTGGCGGCACAATGATGTCGCGCATCTGGAAGAGCTGCTCGCCGCCGAAGACCCGGATACGCCCAAGCTGATCGCGTTCGAGAGCGTCTATTCGATGGACGGCGACGTGGCGCCGATCGCCCAGATCTGCGACCTGGCCGACAAATACGGCGCGCTCACCTATCTCGACGAAGTGCATGCGGTCGGCATGTACGGCGCGCGCGGCGGCGGCATCTCCGAGCGGGACGAGGTCGCGCACCGGCTGACCATCATCGAAGGGACGCTCGGCAAGGCATTCGGCGTGATGGGCGGCTATATCGCGGCCGACCAGGTGATCGTGGACGTGATCCGCTCCTATGCACCCGGCTTCATCTTCACGACCAGCCTGTCGCCGGTGCTGGTCGCGGGCGTGCTCGCAAGCGTGCGGCACCTGAAGGCATCGAGCACCGAGCGTGACGGTCAGCAGGCGGCGGCCGCGAGCCTCAAGCGCATGTTCGCAGACGCCGGCCTGCCGGTGATGCCGTCGACCACCCACATCGTGCCGCTGATGATCGGCGATCCGGTCAAGGCCAAGCGGATCAGCGACATCCTGCTCGCCGAGTACGGCGTCTATGTGCAGCCGATCAATTACCCGACCGTGCCGCGCGGCACCGAACGGCTCCGCTTCACGCCCGGCCCGAGCCACACGGCCGCGATGATGCAGGAACTCACCGACGCACTGGTCGAGATCTTCGGGCGGCTCGAACTGAAACGGGCCGCCTGACCGCCATTGCGCCGGTGAGCGCAGGCCAACTTGCGCTCCTGTTCCTCGCCGCAGCCGGCGCCGGTGCGATCAACGCGCTGGCCGGAGGCGGCTCGATTCTGACCTTTCCCGCCCTGATCGCGGCGGGCCTTCCGCCGCTCTCCGCCAATGTGACCAACACCGTCGCGCTGTTCCCCGGCTATGTCGGTGGTGTGATCGGGCAGAGGCGCGACCTGAAGGGCCAGGCCCGGCGCCTGGTCGTCCTGATCCCGGCGGCCCTCGTCGGCGGCCTGGCTGGAGGCTTGCTGATCCTCGCGAGCAGCGAAAAGCTGTTCGAAGCGCTTGTCCCTTGGCTGCTGCTCGGCGGCTGCGCTCTCCTCGCGGTTCAGGATCGGCTGCGTGCGATGCTGCAGCGCCGGTCCGGAGCGCTGGGGCTCGGCTGGGCGCTGGTACCGGTCCTGCTCGCCGCCGTTTACGGGGGCTATTTCGGCGCCGGCCTCAGCGTCATCTTCCTGGCGGTGCTCGGGCTCACCATCGACGACAGCCTGACGCGCCTGAACGGGCTGAAGCAGGCGCTCGCCCTAGGCGCCAACCTCTCCGCCGCAAGCCTGTTTCTTGCGTCCGACAGGCTGGTGTGGAGCGCTGCCGCAGTGATGGCCGTCGCCGCCCTTCTAGGCGGTGCGGCGGGCGGACGGCTGGCGAGCATCATAAGCCCGAAGGCGCTCCGCACCCTCGTGGTCGCTATCGGCGTAGGCGTCGCGTTGCTGTTCCTGTTTCGTTAAGCCTGGCCGGCACTCGCGCTCAGCAGGCGCGGATCGACGCCCGCGCTTTTGAACGCTTGCGCCCAGCGTTCCTCGACCGGCGTGTCGAACAGGAGCGCCTCGGTCGCCTGCGTGCTGAACCAGCCATGGCGAGTCATCTCCTCGTCGAGCTGTCCTTCACCCCAGCCGGCATAGCCGAGCGCGGCGAGCCATTTTCTTGGCCCCTTCCCTTCCGCGATGGCGCGCAGCACGTCGACGGTGTTGGTCAGGGCGAAGCGGCCATCCACTTCCATCGTGTCCTGCCCACCCCAATCGAGCGAGTGGAGGACGAAGCCGCGCTGCGGTTCGACCGGCCCGCCGAGATGCACGGGCGTGTCGGGTGCGTCGCCCGTCGGGATCTCGAATTGCTCCAGCAGGGTGTGGAGCCCGAGGCGCGGAGCCAGGCGGCCGATGCCGATCCCCAGCGCACCGCGTTCGTCATGCATGCAGACCGCGATGACGGCGCGTTCGAACCGCGGATCGCCGATACCCGGCATCGCAAGCAGCAGCTGGCCGGTGAGGAATGGTGCATCCATTTCAAACCTATAGGCGCGGGCACGGCAAAGCCCAATGCCTTGACGCCCACGCCCGGCGCGGACACGAGGCATGCCGACGCCCGACTCAGGGACTTTGCAGGAGACAGGACGATGACGATCCAGGTTGGCGACCGGCTGCCCAGCGTAACCTTCATCAAGGCGACCGAAAACGGCCCGGACGCGGTCCAGTCCGACGACTTCTTCCGCGGCCGCAAGGTGGCGCTCTTTTCCGTGCCGGGTGCGTTCACGCCGACCTGCTCAGCCCGCCACCTGCCGGGCTTCGTCGACAAGATCGACGAGTTCAAAGCGAAGGGCGTCGACGAAGTCGCCTGCACGGCCGTCAACGACGCGTTCGTGATGGCGGCTTGGGCCAAGCATTCCGGCGCCGAGGGCAAGGTGACGATGCTCTCAGATGGCAATGGCGCGTTCGTGAAGGCGATCGGCCTCGACATGGACTCCAGCCGCTTCGGCATGGGCACCCGCGGCCAGCGCTTCTCGATGATCGTAGAGGATGGTGTGGTCAAGGAGTTGAACGTCGAACAGCCGGGCGAGTTCAACGTCAGCTCGGCCGAGCATATGCTCTCCCAGCTCGCCTGAACGGAACGCGAGACCGCTCCTGAAGGTTGTTACGCCCGCACTCTCTGATGGAGGTTAAGATGGCGAACAATCAGGACGGCAAATCGAATGAGAGCAACGAGTCGCTGGCTGAGCGGGCCACGGCCCTGTTCCAAGGCGGCATCGATGCGGTGAAGAACAATCCCGGCACTGCCGCTGCCGTGCTGGGCAGCGTCGCCGCAGCCGCCGCTGCCTATGTGAACCGCGACAAGGTGATCGAAACCGCCGGCAATCTGCGCGACAAGGTGACCGGCTCGGCCAAGACCGAAGAGAACGCCTGACTTGTCGATGTCATGGCGGGCCGTTAACGGCCTGCCATGACAGACAAGAAGATCGAACAAACATCGGGCGCGCTGATCGACGAACTCGCCCGCCACTATGACGAGGCCGTCGAGGCTCTCCAGTCCGCCATCTCGGCCTTCGTGGTCGACGGCATCAAGCCCGATCGCAAGGACCGCCGGGAAGGCCTGTTCTGCTATCCGGAGCTGCGCGTCCGCTATCGCGGCGGCGGCCCCACTCCTGCTCCGCTGCGCTCGTTCGGCCGCCTGGTGGCGCCCGGCACCTACGCAACGACGGTCACCCGGCCGCGCATCTTTGCCGAATATCTGGCGGAGCAGCTCGACCTGTTGATTCAGGGCTATGGCGTCACTGTCGAGGTCACGCGCAGCCGGCAGGAAATCCCTTTCCCCTATGTGCTCGATCCGGGTCACGACCTGACGCTGGAAGGCGTTTCGCCGGCCGAACTGGCGCGCTGGTTCCCGGCCACCGAACTCGCCCATATCGGCGACGAGATCGCCGACGGCATTCCCGCCGCGGATGGCGACCTGCCACGGCCCTTGGCGTTGTTCGATGGTCTCAGGACCGATTTTTCGCTGGCACGCCTGCGCCACTATACCGGCACGCCGCCGGAGCATGTGCAGCGCTACGTGCTGTTCACCAACTACCACCGCTATGTGGACGAGTTCGTGCAGTGGGCCGCCGCGACTTTGGCCGAGGACGACCGCTTCACGGCGCTGTCTGGGCCGGGCGGGCTGTTCATGACGCCGGACACGGTCGATCCGGAAAAGGCTGTCGCCGACTTTGCCTGGCGCCGGCACCAGATGCCGGCCTGGCACCTGATGGCGCCGGATCGCACCGGCATCAGCCTGGTCAATATCGGCGTGGGCCCGTCCAACGCGAAGACGATCACCGACCATCTCGCAGTGCTGCGGCCCGAAGCCTGGCTGATGATCGGCCATTGCGGCGGCCTCCGTCCGAGCCAGCGCATCGGCGATTATGTGCTCGCCCATGCCTATCTGCGCGACGACCATGTGCTCGACGACGTGCTGCCGCCGGAGATCCCGGTACCGGCAATCGCCGAGGTGCAGCAGGCGCTCCAGCGGGCGGCCGAGACGGTCTCCGGCGAGAGCGGTGACGTGCTCAAGCGCCGCCTGCGCACCGGCACGATCGTTACCACCGACGACCGCAATTGGGAGCTGCGCTACAGCCAGTCCGCCCTCCGCTTTTCCCTCTCCCGCGCCGTGGGGGTGGACATGGAATCGGCGACGATCGCCGCGCAGGGCTATCGCTTCCGTGTGCCCTACGGCACCTTGCTCTGCGTGTCCGACAAACCACTTCACGGCGAACTGAAGCTGCCGGGCCAAGCCAACCGCTTCTACGAGCGCGCGATCAACGAACATATGCGGATCGGCATCGAAGCCTGCGCCGAACTTCGCCGCGAAGGGCCCAAGCTCCACAGCCGCAAGCTGCGCGCGTTCAACGAACCGCCGTTCCGCTGACGGGAAAAGAACGGGGCTTCGGGCGTTCCCCCGGCCATACAGCCGGAGGAGAGTCTATGCCTGGCCGATTGAAGCCGGTAGCCGAACAGACCATCGTCATCACCGGCGCCTCGAGCGGGATCGGGCTCGCGACGGCGCGCCGTGCCGCGGAGGCAGGCGCGCGAGTGGTCCTTGTCGCGCGCAACAAGCAGGCGCTGGACGAAGCCGCCGAGCAGATCCGGCTGCGCGGCGGCAAGGCCGCTGCGCTGGCGATCGACGTCGCCGAGCCGGGCGCAGCCGCGAAAATCGGCGCGTTCTGCATCGATAGCTTCGGCATGTTCGACACCTGGGTGAACGATGCCGCGGTCGCGCTCTACGGCCGCGTCGACGAGACGAGCATGGAAGAGCATCGCCGCGTGTTCGACGTCGGCTATTTCGGTCTGGCCGCCGCCTCCATCTACGCGGCCCAGCAGCTGAGACAGCATGGCGGTGCGCTGATCAACATCGGCTCGGTGCTGGCGGAACGGGCGATGATCTACCAGGGCGTCTATTCGGCGATGAAGCATGCGGTGCGCGGCTTCACCGATGCGCTCAGGATGGAGCTGGAAGCAGAGGGCGCGCCGGTTTCGGTCACGCTGATCAAGCCGAACGGCATCGACACGCCCTATCCCGAACACGCGCGCAACAAGCTTGGCGAGCCGGCGCGCATTCCGCCGATCGCCTATGATCCGGAGCTGGTCGCGCGCGCGATCCTGTTCGCGGCTGAGAACCGTAAGCGCGAGCTGACGGTCGGCGGCGGCGGTTATCTGGTCAGCAAGATGGGCAATCTGGCGCCCGGCATGACCGACAAGGTGATGGAGATGATCGGCTTTGGCTCGCAGACCACGGCCAGGCCGCCCCGATCCGGCACCAACGACAATCTCTTCAAGCCGCGCCGCGACGGCGAAACCCACTCGAACCGGGAGATGTATGTGAGAAAGCAGAGCCTTGCGCTGGAAGCGCAGATGCGGCCTTGGGCGGCTGCCGCCATCCTGGGCGGCGTGGCCGCCACGTTGTTCACCCTTGCCAAGCGTCGCCGGACCTCAGGCGAGGCCGTTCAGGACCTCGGCTTGGCGGCGCACCAGACCGACGGCACCGACTCCAGCGCACAGATGGAAGCGCTGATCGCCGACGAAAATATGGTGCCGGAACGGCTCCCTTAAACGAAAAGAGCGCCGGCCAGCTGGCCAGCGCTCTCTCGTTCTTGAATGAAAGGCCGATCAGAGCTCGTTTTCAAGCCAGCCCTTGATGTGGCTCTTGGGCGCCGCACCGACCTTGGTCGCGGCGGGCACGCCGCCCTTGAACAGAATCATGGTCGGAATGCCACGCACGCCGTAGCGGACCGGCGCGTCAGGATGATCGTCGATGTTCAGCTTTGCGATCGTCACCCGCTCGCCGAGTTCATCGGAGATTTCCTCAAGCGCCGGGCCGATCTGCTTGCAGGGGCCGCACCATTCCGCCCAGAAATCGACCAGGACGGGCTTGTCCGCCTGAATGACGTCCTGATCGAAGCTCGCGTCGGTGATCTGCTTGGTGGCCATGCTGCTTAACTCCTTTGGCTCATTATCTAGGAAGGTGCGCTGGCCGGCTCAACCGACAAGGCGCCCAAACTTTGTTACGTGACCGCAAAGCCGGGCTTGAACCGCTCCAGGGTTGCCGGGTTCAGGGGCAGCAGCATCGGGCCGGACGAATAGAGCAGCGCCGCCTCGATTCTGCGCCCCGGAAAGATCGCTCTCAGCGCGGCCGAATAGGCGCCCATCTGACGGAGGTGCGACTCGGGTGCCTGTGCGAGGTCGGTGGGCGCACGGCGGTTGGTCTTGAAGTCGACCACCAACACCCGTTCCTCGCTGACGTGCAGCCGGTCGACCTTGCCGGCGATCACCTGCCCCTCCACCACAGCCGCGATCGGCACCTCGGCCAGCGCTTCCGACGAGAAGATTTCTGCGAAGCTGGGCTCGGCGATGACGGCGCAGACCTGATCCACGAGCTCCTGCCGGACCGCCGCATCGGCCATCCCGCCACTGCCGGCGAGCCAATGGTCGGCTGCGGCCCGGCGACGTTCAGGCGCGATCGCTGGCAATCGCTCGAACAGCGCATGGAGCAGGCGTCCACGCTCGGCAGCGGCGCGCATGGCTGGGCCGGGCGGCGGGTCGGCGGCCTCGTCCGCCCCGATGGCCGAGGGCGCGAGCGGGCGTGGTGGGCGCGCTTCGGCGGGTGCCGGAGAGCGGCCCCAGTTTGGCAGTTCCACGGGCCGCTCTGGCGCTTTGGCGACACGAGCCTTGGCGGCGGTGGCAAGCTGAGGCTGGCGCCCGGCCCACTCAAGTCGGCCATCCTCCTCCGGCTCCGCCCCGAGCTCAGCAAGACCCCGCGCCACGGCGGCATACCAGCTGTCCTCCGGCGCCACACCCTTCGCCCGCGGACCTAGCGCGCCGCCGAGATAAAGCTGCTCCTCCGCCCTCGTCATCGCGACATACAGGAGCCGCCAATGCTCCTCGCGATCCTTGCGCTCCGCCTCGGCGAGATCGTCCGCGAGCGAGCCGGCGAGCTCGTCCTTGCGCGGGCGGAACAGCGGTAGGGGCCGGTCCAGCCCGGGCGCGCGCCAATCCAGGCGATTACGACGATTGGCCCCGGGGTCGGTGGTCGCGTCGGCGAGGATCACCACCGGCGCTTGCAGCCCCTTGGCCGCGTGCGCAGTCATCACCCGCACGGCGTCCAGCGGCTGCGACGGGTCGCGGACGATGTCGACATCGCCGCGGTCGAACCAGTCCAGAAAGCGCTGCAGCGATGGCGTCGCCTGACGTTCGAAGGCGAGTGCCGCGGAGAGCAGTTCCTCGACCGGATCGCGTGCTTCCTCGCCCAGCCGGCCGAGCAACTTGCGCCGGCCGTCGAGCGGGCCGGAGAGGATGGATTCGAAGAACTGGTAGGGGGTGGTGAAGTCGGCGGTGTTGAGGAGGGTGGTGAGGGCCAGGACAGCACCCTCCAACCGTTCGCTTCGAGCGGAGTCGAGAAGCCCAGGCTCCGTGCGTGAACGTTTCTCGACTTCGCTCGAAACGAACGGAGCTTCTTTCGCCTGCTCCCGCAGATGCCGCCACAAGCTTCCCTTCCGCGGGATGGCATGGGCGAGTAGTTCCTCCTGCGTCCAGCCGAGCAGCGGCGAGACGAGCAGGCTGGCGAGCGACAGATCATCCTCAGGCTGGAGCGCGAAGCGCGCCGCGGCGAGCAGGTCGCGCACGGCGAGCGGCGCGTTCAGCCGCAAGCGGTCTAGGCCAGCGACGGGCACCCCCTCCGCATAGAGGCGCGCAACGATGAGCGAGGCGAGTTCGCCCCGCTTGCGCACCAGGATCATGATGTCCTGCGGGCGGATCGGTCCGTCCTTCAGCATCAGCGGCTGGGCAAGCCAGCCCTTGATCGTCCGTGCGAGATCGGTGGCGAAGCGGCGCGGCGCATCGCCGATCCAGCTTTCCTCCCCTTCGTCGTCCTCGGCACTGTCACCGCTGACCGGCTTCCAGAGCGCAACGAGACCGGGCCCCGGCACTGCGCTCACATGCGGCTCGATCCTGACGCCCTGCCCCAATGCGCTTTCTGGCAGGGCTGCGACGGTCGCATCCACGGCTTCAAGCACCGGCGGTGTGGAACGGAAGGATCGGCTGAGTGACAGGTCGCGCAGACTGGTTCCGAGCGCCTCTGCCTGACGGCCGAAATGCAGCTTGGCCGCTTCGAAGTTGAGCGGGTCCGTGCCCTGAAAGCCGAAGATCGCCTGCTTGTAGTCGCCGACCGAGAAGATCGTGCGGACCCTGGAGCCCTTGGCGCCTTCGCCACTGAAGAACTCATCGGCCAAAGCTCGTACGATCGCCCATTGTTCGGGGTTTGTGTCCTGCGCTTCGTCGATCAGCACGTGATCGGTCGCCTGGTCGAGCTTGTAGCGGATCCAGTCGCCCATGCCCGGCGTGGTTAGGAGGCGGAGGGTGGCGCGAATCAGGTCGTCGAAATCGACCACCCCCGCAGCGCGCTTGGCGTCGGAATAGGCGCGGGCATAGGCGCGTCCGGCCTCCAGCGCGGCGGCGAACAGGTCGGCGAGCCGCGCCCGCACGCGCAGTTCGATCAGCTCCTTGCATCGTCCGTGCAGTCGGGAGGCGAGCGCCGCATAGTCGCTGACCGGCGGCGCCTGCCCCTTGCCGAAGGAGCGCGGATCGCCCTTGGCCGTGGCCCAGACAAAGTGCAGCTCCTCAAGTGCAAGCGCACGTTCGCCGGGCGACAAGCCGCGCCAACGGCCGATGACCCCCGCGCGGTCCAGCCCCTTTGCCGTGCCCCAGTCGCGATTATGCGCGGCGACCTGTTCGAGGCTCGCCAGATCGAACAGCGCGTCGCCGCACTGATCTGCGATATGCGCCTCGATGTCTTCGAGAGGCAGGTCGAGTGCGCTCCGCACCCAGGCGGCGATACCGCTCGGCAGCTGCTCCATCGCCTCGGGCGCGCGGGCGCAATCGCGCAGGAACTGCTCCGCCCCGTCTTCTCCCAAACGCCGGCTGAGCGCCTGGAGATCGGCGATGAGGCCATGACGCCCCTCGCGCGCGGCGTCCGTCACCAAGGCGGCCAGCACCTGCCGCGCGAGGGCCGCTTCCTCCCGCCCCTCCAGCGGGCGCATGCCGGGCGCGAGCTCAGCCTCGAGCGGAAAGGAGGCGAGCAGCGATTGTGCGAAACTGTGAATGGTCTGGATGCGCAAGCCGCCGCCGCGCGCTTCCAGCACCCGCGCGAACAGGCCGCGGGCGCGGCGCTGCATCTCGGGGCCATGATCCTCGCCAAGCGCGATCAGCTCGGCAGCCAGCTCCGGTCCCGGCAGCCGCACCCAATGGGCGAGCCGCTCGCTCAAGCGGTTCGACATCTCCGCGGCGCCCGCCTTGGTGAACGTCAAGCACAGGATCGCGGAGGGATCGACGCCGGGCCGCAGCAACAGCCGCAGCACGCGGGCGACGAGGACCTGGGTCTTGCCGGTACCGGCCGAGGCGGACAGCCACACCTGCTCGCGCGGATCGGACGCGGCGCGCTGCTCATCCTTCAGCGGAGGAAGCGGCTTCATCGATCCTGATCCCGGCCATACCATTCGTCGAGGCGCATCAGCTGGTCGTAATCGCCATAAGGCGCGTGTTCCGGGTGGAGCTTGGCCGTGAAAGGAGCCGCGCCGGTCAGCCAGGTCTCGACCGCGGCTTGCAGCGTGCGCGCGGCACGCTCCACGAACTCATCGGTGCGGATGCGGTCGCGCGCGCCGTTCGGATCGACCGGCGACACGATCTTGCCGAACCCGTCCTCCTTGTTGCGTGCAAGCGACCAATATTCGAACGCGGCGGCGGTGCCGTCGACGCCCTTGAACGCTCCCCGCTCCGCCATCAGGCCGATGAGGCCGAGCTGCTGGGCATAGCCGCCTGAGACCTGCTTGGCATTGGGCGCATTGCCGGTCTTGTAGTCGACAATAGCGAGCTTGCCGTCGGGCAGCCGGTCTATGCGATCGGCGCGTCCGTTGAGCGTAACCCCGAAGACCTCGAGCTCACCTTTTTCTTCTGCCACCAGGAACTTGCGGCCGGCCGCCTTCATCTCGGCCATCTCGGCGGCGATCCAGTCGATCGCTTCCATCAGCCGCGGCTCCCAAAGCGCGCGCATCAGCGGGTGCGCCTCGGCCGCTTCCAGCATCGCTTCGGCCCGGGCGCGCAGCTTCGAAGGGTCGCAGGAGTCCTCCTTCGCCCAGCGCTCGAGCACGTCATGCACCATCGTCCCGCGCCAGGCAGCCGTCGCATCCGCGTCCACGGGATCGAGCACCTTCAGCCGAAGCATTGCGCGGGCGTAGAAAGCGAACGGGTCGGCCTTCAGGCGGTCGAGATCGGTGACGGCCAGCCTTTTCGGGCGGTCGGCCATCGGCGGCGAAGGCTGTGGACGGAGCGCGGGCTGTGGCCGGGTGACGCCATCGAGGGCACGCGCCCAGTCCGCCAGTCGAGTGGCACGGGGCAATCCACCGGTGAGCGCCTCAAGGCGCAGCCAGAAGCGCGACGCGACCGCGGGGCCACGGGCATCGCGGCGCGCGCGGGTGATCAGCACCTGCGGCGCTCCCAGGCCACCGGCGAAGCTATGGGCGGCGAGACCGATACGCGTCTCCAGCCCGGGCAGGCCGAGCTCGGCGCGGATGCGTGGGGCGAGCCAGGGATCGGGCGAGGGTAGCGCCGGCCAAGTGCCTTCGTTGAGGCCGCCGAGGATCGTCAGGTCGGCCTGCTGCAGCCTCGCCTCGATCAGGCCCCAGATGAAGATGCGCGGGTGCCCACCCTGAGGAGGCCGCACCGCGATGCCGTTCATCAGTTCGCCCAGCATCGGCGCGACTTGAGCAAAGTCGACGCGCTGGGGGCCAAGACCCGCATGGGCTTCGAGCTGCTCCAGAAAGTCGGCGGCCGCGCGTCCGGCGGGCCTGGCCCAGACCTCGTCGCCGGCGAGCCGCTCGGTGGCTTCGCGCAAGGCCGCCAACCAGCCGGACAGGTCGGTGGCTGCAGCGAAGCCGGACTCGATCGGCTCGATGCGCGGCAGAATGGCGCGCCAGGCGTCGTTGTCCGCGCCGAGACGTGCCGAGACGCCGGCAAGGCCCGGCGCTGGCCTTGGTCCACGCAATGCATGGTCCAGTGCCCGGACATGATTGAGCCACGCCGGGCGCCCCTCCCCCGCCTCCACCAGCGGATGTTTGAGCAGGGCAAGCAGCGGCACGGGCGAGAATTGCTCGGCCACCGCCTCGACAATCGCCAGCAGCAAAGTGCCGGGTGGCGTTACCGACAGCGGCGTGCCGGCCGAGTCGCTGGCCTCAACACCCCACCGCTTCAGATGTGCGGAGACACGTTGGGCGAGACCCCGATCGGGCGTCACCAGCGCGGCGGTGCGGCCCGGCGCCTCCAGCGCCTCCCGCAAGGCAAGCGCGATCGCCTGCGCCTCGTCGGCGGGCGTCGCGACTTCCAGCAGTTCGACGCCACTGCGGTCACGGTCCTTGCGCGCCAGATCGGTCCAGTCGACGGTGAACGGTGCCGGCGCGAGGGCATTCGAGATCAGTCGGCTGCGGCCGGCGCGCGCTGCATGGCCGCCGCCCCAGCGCCAGCGCTGCACTTCGCCGCGCCCAATCCCCATCCGGTCGAGCAGCAGCTTCAGGTGATACTGCGGATGAGTCTCGACGGAGGGCGGCGCGCGTCCCGTGACCGCGTCGGCTTGATGCGGGCCGAGCGACGCCCATTGCTCTTCCGGCATGCTGGTATCGAGCGCATCGAACACCACGCGTCCGTTCGGCATGTGCGCGATGGTGCGGAGCAGGCGCGCCACGGCGGGCGCAGCAGTCGAGATGCCCGCCGCTACTACGAAGCCCGGCGGCGGCGCCGCGCGCCAGTCGCTCGCCACGCGCATCAGCAGCCGGTTGCGCCGGTCCGACAGGTCGATGCGGCCGAGGCGGCGCAACTCTTCGGGCCAGCACGCCAGCACCAGCTCCAGCAATCGCAATGAACGCGCCCAATGCTGCGTCAGCTCGCCCACGTCGATGGCGCGCAGCCGCTCCGGCGCGATCTGCTCGACATTGAGCTGATCGAGCGTGCGGGCGAGATCCGCCGCCAGCCGCATCGCCTCGCCGCCGGTGGCGCCGCCCTGCTCCTCGATGAGGCGGGCAAGGATCAGCTGGCGCTGCAGTGGCTCGACTGCCGGGGGGATCGGCTCACTGCCATCAGCCGGATCGAACAGCGGTCCGAGCCGCTCGTCGATTTCGGCGTCGCCGAGCGCTACGAGGCGCGGGAGCAGCAGGCCACCATCGGCCCGACGGACAAAGGCATCCTGGAGCGCGCGTGCTGCCCGGTTGTTGGGCAGCAGGATTAGCCCGCGGGCGAGCTCCATCCGATCCTTGCCCTCGCGCGCCATCAGCCCGGCGACCAGCGCTTCTGCAAAGGATCGGTGCGGCGGGATGGTGAAAACGGAAGGACGGATCACGGTACGAGACTAGATGCGGGTCCGCGCGCCGTCATCCCGAACTTGGTTCGGAACGGGCTTTGTCCCCAGCTTCCTATTCGTGGCGGAGCATTTCTTCGGTGCGCTTCACCGCCGGCGGCGTGCCGACATCGAACCACAGGCCGTTATGCACCAGCCCGAAGGCGCGGCCCGCCTCGATCGCCCGGTCCCACAGGATGTTCAGCGAAAAGGGTTCGGCCTTCGCCCCTTCGAACAGCCGCTTCGACACGATTTGGACGCCGGTGAAGACGAAGGGCGCGACCCGGCCGGGTCGGCGCCGGCTCAGCCGCCCCGCCCCATCCATGTGGAAGTCGCCGCGGCCATTGTGGCAGTTGGCGCGGGCCAGCGGAACCAGCAGCAGCAACGCGTCCATCTCGGCATCATTCCAGCGCGCTGCGAGCGACCGGATCGAATCTGCCGGGCCGTCAACCCAGAGGTTGTCGCTGTTCACGACGAGGAACGGATCGTCCCCGATCAACGGCAGCGCGTGAACCAGGCCGCCACCGGTTTCGAGCAGCTCGGCGCGCTCGTCCGACACCGCGATCTCAATGCCCTGCACTCGCCGCTTCAGATGGGCTTCGAGCGCGTCGGCAAGATAATGGACGTTGACTACCGCGCGCTTCACCCCCGCGGCGCGCAGCCGGTCGAGGGCATGGTCGAGCAATGGCTTGCCCGCGACTTCGACCAGCGGCTTGGGGCGCGTCGCCGTCAGCGGCCGCATTCGTTTGCCCAGCCCCGCCGCGAGCACCATTGCCGTGTTGAGCGGCGGCGCGTCCGGCTGGGGCCGGAGCGCGAGCGGCTTTTTGTAGCGGCTCATGCGAGCTGCGCGCCGCCGCGTGCGTGGGTCGGCACATGGGCGTCGAACCAGGCCCTGACCGGGGCGAGCGCCGGCTGCTGCAGATCGCGTTCCAGATAGCCCCACACCCGCGGCAGATAATCAAGGTAGCGTGGCTTGCCGTCCCGCTTCCAAAGCCGCGCGAAGATACCGACAATCTTGGCATTCCGCTGAGCGCCCAACAGCCAATAGGCATCGAGGAACCCGTCCGCCGGCTTCGCGCGTTCGAGATAACGCGCGAGCATCTCCGCTTCGATCGCCTCGGGCACGTCGCGACGCGCGTCCTGCAGCATCGACACGAGATCATAGGCGGGATGACCGGCAAGTGCGTCTTGGAAGTCGAGCAGGCCCAGGCTTTCGATCCCGTCCCGTCCTTCGATCAGCATGATATTTTCGGCGTGATAGTCTCGCAGCACCGTCACCGACTGGTCGTCCAGCAATGGCGCCAGCGCCTCACGCCAAGCGGCGCGGTAGCCATCGGCGTTCAGGTCGAGGCCGAGCGCGGGCGCATACCATTCGGTCAGCAGAGAGACCTCGCGGAGGTATTCGCGCTCGTCATAGGGCGGCAGATCGGCGGCGGGGTGGCGGTGCAGCCGAGCGAGCAGGTCGACCACATCGGCATAGATGCGCCGTTCGGCCTCCGGCGCGGCATCGATGACTTCGCGCATCCGCGCATCGCCAAAGTCTTCGAGCAGGACGAGGCCATGGGTCAGGTCTGCGGCGAGCGTTCGCGGAGCCGAAAAGCCGAGCGCGATCAGATGTTCGGCGACGGTCAGGAACGGCCGCGGGTCCTCGTGCGGCGGCGGTGCATCCATCAACACGGCGCGGCGGCCCGGCGCCAGCACGCGGAAATAGCGGCGAAAGGAGGCATCGCCGGCGAGCGGCAGGATCTCGGCATCGTCCCAGCCCGCATGCTTCAGGAAATCCGCAGCAGCGGCCGGGGGAGTCATTTCGGGGGCCATCGCGCCTCCCATGACGGCGGCACCTGCGCTGTCAAGCGCCGCCCCGCGCCTACTCCCTCTTCCAGCCGCAGCCACAGCGCGTCCCGCCAGAATGACGCGTCGAGCCGTTCCGGCCACTCGACCAGCAGCAGATGGTCCTGCCGCAGTTCATCCAGGCCGAGCTCCTCGGCCTCTTCGGGTGCGTCGAGGCGATACAGATCGATATGAGCGACCGGCAGCCGCGTCTCGGGCGGCGCATAGGATTGCACGATCGCGAAGGTCGGGCTGGGCGCCTCCCCCGCCAGACCCAGCGACGCGAGCAGACCACGCGCGAGCGTGGTCTTGCCGGCGCCGAGGCCACCTGACAGCGCGATCATGTCGCCGGGGCGGACCAGCCCCGCCAGACGAGCGCCCAACTGCAAAGTGGCGGCTTGGTCCCGCAGCAGCATGTCAGCGGCGCGGCAGCTCGACGGTGACGGCGGTGCCCTGCCCCGGCTCCGATTCCAGCGTCAGCGTGCCGCCATGCGCCTCCACCCATTGACGGGCGAGCGGCAGCCCCAGGCCCAGCGACGCGCCGCTTTCGCGCGCATCGCTGGTGCGGCTGAAGCGGTCGAACGCTCGGCCCTGCTCCTTCACGCTCATCCCGGGCCCATTGTCGGACACCACCAGTCGTGCGCTGGTCTCCGTGCCGCTGCCGTGGAGCAGCACGCGGCCGCCGGGCGGAGTGAAGCGAATGGCATTGCCGAGAAGATTGTCCAGCACCTGGCGCAGGCGCCGTGAATCGCCGGTGACGCTGCCCAGGCTCTTGTCGAGTTCGACCGCGAACTCGATCGACTTTTCGGCTGCCCCAATCGTCGCCGCTTTGGACGCCTCCCGCGCCAGCCGCTTCAGATCCACCGAGCGGTTTTCGAGCGGCAGGGCGCCCGCCTCGCTCTGCGTCAGGTCGAGCACATGATCGATCAGCGTGCTCAGCCGCGCCACCGATTCCAGAATCGCTTCAACATATTCGCCCGCGGTCGAAGTCAGCGGGCCGGCATAGCCGCCCGACAACATTTCCGCGAAGCCGCCGATCGACGTTAAAGGCGTGCGCAGCTCGTAGCTCATATTGGCGACGAAGGCGGTCTTGACCCGGTCCGCCTCTTCCAGCGCTTCGTTACGATCGCGCAGGGCGGCTTCGATGCGGCGGCTGTCGCTGATGTCGAGCATGGTGAAGAGCGCGTTGCCGTCGGGCAGCGGCACGGCCGCGAACTCGTAGTGGCGGCCGTTCCTGAGTGCGACGCGTCCGTTGCGCTGCTTCCTGTCCTGTGTCGCCACCCGCACCAACTCCCGGATGACCGCCGCGCGTGAAGGATTGGTCAACTGGCGCGAAGCCGCATCGGCCAGCGCATCGACTCGTGGATGGGTGCTGAGGAACGCATCGTCCAACTCCCACACATCGCGGAACTTCTGGTTCCAGAGCTGGAGCCGGCCGTCCGCCGCGAAGACGCCTACCGCCTCGAACAGATGCTCGAACGTCGCTGCACGCACGCGCAGAAGCGTGTCCCGGGCGCTGGCAAGCGACACCTGCTCGGTCCGGTCCTCAAAGATGGTGAGCAGGCCGCCATCGGGGAGCGGTTGGGCCACCACACGGAGGTGCGTGCCGCCGGGCAGCATCCAATTCTCTTCCTGCCCCTCGCTCGCGCTGGTGAACCAGGCGCGCCGCTCTTCGCGCCAGGCGCGGAAGTCGCGCGCCTCGGGCACCCGGTTCGCCTCCCGCATCCGGTCGAGCACGCGGGCGAATTCCGGCCCTTCGGCCAGCCATTCCGGCTTCATCGAGAAGAGCCGCATGAACGCCTGGTTGTAAAAGCTGAGCGAGCGATCCGCCTCGAACTGGGCGACGCCCGCCGAAAGCCGGTCCAGCAGGTCGCGCTGCGCCTCGGCAAAGCGCTTGAAGGCGGACCGGGCCTGTTCGAGTTCCTCGACGTCGATCGCATAGCCGGCGACACCCGCATCGCCGAGCGGCACGTCAACGATCTGCAGGCTGCGCCGCTCCCCGGCGATCGTGGCCGGCAGCACGCGCGACCTCGACTCCCCGCTCTGACGAGCGGCGGCGGCGGCGGCGATCGGATTGCGACCGGGTGCGGCCTCGACCAGTTCAAGACCGCGCTGGATCACGTCAGCGGCACTCGCTCCCTCGACGGCCTTCACATAGGCGCTGTTGACCAATGACAGCCGCAGGTCGGGACCACGATGCCACATCGGGATCGGCGACGCCTCGATCAGCCCGGACAATGCGTCGAAGGCCTGCGCCAGCCGCTCGCCTTCTTCGGCAAGGCGCGTCATTTCGGATCGGATCTCGGTCGAGTCGAACAGGTACATGACGACCGCGCCGGCCGCCGCCAATGCGGTGGGCACCGGCCCGCCGCGGATCGTCAGCGTGCGTGAGGACCCTTCCGGCCTGACCACCCGGTAAAAGGGTTCGGCGGCCGTGCGGGCGGTCTCGATGTCCTGCCGCAGCAACGCAAAGTCCGTCTCGCTCAGCCCTGCGCCTGCCGACGAAAGATCGGCCAGTTCGCGCGGGCGGTCGACGAGCCCCAGCCAGTCGGTCAACCGATCCGGAGCATCGATCCGGTCGTCGGCGCCGACGATCACCACCAGGGCCGGCGCGGAATCGAGCAGCGCCTGCAGCTGGCTGCTCCGCACCTCCGCCGTCTGGGCGCTTCGCCGCAGCCGCAGCCCGGTGATCAGCGCCCAGGCGGCGCCACCGAGCCACAGCGCGAGCAGGGCGCCGACCAGCAACGCCGCCAAGGGAGAAAGCGCTGTCACGCCGGCTCAGCCGCTCCCCAGCAACGCACTAGTCGCGCGCATGCCCGTAGCTGACGCTCGGCGCACCAGCCGAACGGCTGCCATTGGCGCCTTCCCACCAATAGGCCGCGCGCGTGCGGGTGCCGGTCGCCACTTCGTTCATCGTCAGCGGATCATAGAGGCGCCCGCCGAGCATCACGCGGCTGATCTTCTCCGTGTTGCGGATGTCCTGCGTCGGATCGGCATCGAGCACGACCAGGTCGGCGAGCTTGCCGGCCTCGAGCGAACCGACATCCCGCTCATAGCCGAGCGAGCGCGCGGGGTAGATGGTGCCGGCCTTGAGCGCCTCGATCGGCGACCAGCCGCCACGGACGAACGACCACATTTCCCAATGCGGCCCAAGGCCGGCCTGTTGACCATGCGCGCCGATCGAGACCAGCACGCCCTTGTCGGCCAGCTTGCGCGACTCCCGGGCGCTGTCGTCGTCGACATAATCCTCCTCCGGCGCGATCTGGCGGCGGGAATTGTCGGCCGCGAGCGTGCCGGGCGGAATATGCCGGGTCAGGATCGGATGCCTGAACACGTCGGTATGCGACCGCCAATAGGGGTCGCCGGCAGGCCCACCATAGGTGACGACCAGCGTTGGCGTATAGTTGGTCTTGGACTGACTCCAGAGCTGAATCAGATCGTCATAGAAGGTGAGCAACGGCACATTGTGCTCGACGGTCGAATTGCCGTCCTGGATCAGCGTCACGTCCTGTGTGAAGAGCGATCCGCCCTCGGGCACCACTTCCATGCCTTCACGTTGGGCCGCGGCCACCACCATCTGCCGCTGCTCTCGCCGTGGCTGATTATAGTTCTTCACGCTCATCGCGCCCTGCGCCTTCAGCCGGCGAACATGAGCGAGCGCATCGTCGAAGCTGTTGATCTCGGCATACATGCCCGCCGCCTTGGCGCCGTAGATGATCTCGCCGGTCGAAAAGATGCGGGGCGCGAGGATTTTGCCCGCCCGCTGCATCTCGGCAGCCGGAAAAATCTCCGACGAGCGCGAGGACGGATCGTGGATCGTGGTGGCGCCCATCGCCAGATTGACGATGTCGGACCAATTCTGTTGCGGCGTCGTTCCATCGACGCCCTGCGGCCCATGAGCATGCGCATCGACCAGTCCGGGAATGATCGTCTTGCCGGCAAGATCCACGGTCTTTGCACCCGCGGGCACCTGCACGGAAGCCCGCGGCCCGACCGCCACGATCCTATCGCCGCGGATAACGATCACACCGTCGTCGACGATGCCGCCATCGGCATTTGCCATGGTGACGATGCGTGCGCCGGTGAGCGCGACGGTGCCGGTCGGCTTGTCCGCGGCGACTTCCATCGCCAGCGATACGCCGGACTTTGGAGGCTGAAACTTGGGCGCATTCTCACCTGCCGGAGCCGAAGCGAAGAACGCATCGCTGCTGGCGGTGTAAACCGTCGGTCCGAGGCTCCAATGGAGCTTGCGGCCGCCGTCGGACCAATTCAGGAAATCCGCGCCTTCGGAGCTGACCCGCGTCACCGGCATCGGCCCGCCCTTGGGGTCGGCGGACACGTCCTGGGTGCCCGGCAACAGCGGCATGACGAAGGCCTGATAGTTTTGGCGGAACGCGACGAAGCGGCCATCCGGCGACACGTCGAACTCGTTGACGAGTTCGCCGGTCGCATGAACCCGCTTGGCGTCGCCATCGAGGTTCGTTGAAACCAGCTGGCGCTTGCCTTGTGCGGACATGGCCATGAACACGCGGTCGTTGGAGGCGCCGAACTGGGGCATCGCACCGTCCTTCGCCACGCGCACGGGCGTGCCGCCGGCGGTGGCGACGCGATAGACGCCGGGGTCCTCTGACCAGCGGTCGGAGGTCAGGTAACCGCCGGCTTCGCGTTCGAACACGATCGTCTTGCCGTCGGGCGAAAAGGCTGGGTGGGAGTAATGACCCGGCTGTGCGGTCACGTCTCGCGGCGTGCCGCCGCCCGCGCCTACCGTGCGCAGCCGCCCGAGCCCCTGATCGGTCCAGTCGACGAACACGATCGTGCGCCCGTCCCGCGACCAAGCCGGATAGCGCTCGAAATTGTCGCCCTTGCTGCTGGTCAGCCGACGCGCGGCACCGCCGGCCATCGGCTTGATCCAGAGCTTGCCGAGCGTCTCGAACACCACTTGCCGGCCATCCGGCGACACGGCCGCCCAGCGCGGGATCTTGGTCGTGAAGCGATCGGGCGCGACTTCGACCTTCGGGTGGGTGGCATCGACGACCACGCGCGTGTCGTTGACCCGGAACGGGATTTCGGAGGCGCCCGATCCATCGGCGTTCACCCGCCGGATCTTGCCCGCGGCCCAGAACACGACCGAACGCCCGTCGGGCGTCCAAGCCATGTTGGGATAGACGCCGGTGACCGCCCAGGTTTCCTGCACGTCCTGGTCCAGCGCGTCGTAGATCTTGCGCTCCTCGCCCGACGCAAGGTCCTTCACATAGAGCTTCGACTTGGCGCGTTCGCGGCGGACGAAGGCGATCTTCTTGCCGTCGGGCGAAGGTGTCGGCCGCACCGATCCGCCGGCCCCCTGCGCCGTCGTCGCCACCTCGCCGGTTTCGAGGTCATAGCGCTCGATGTGGAACAGGTCGTCATTCGAGTTCTGGGCATATTCGAAGATCGGCCCCGCCGTGACGTTGCGCGTGAAATAGACGTGCTTGCCGTCCGGCGCGAAGATCGGCTCGCCCAGCTCCTTCTGGTGCTGCTCGTTCGCCCGCTTGACGAGCGGCACGCCGCCGCCGCCCGAGACATGGTAGAGCCAGACTTCGCCGGTGCCGAGCGAACGGCCGGTGGTGAAATGCTTTTTGGCGACGATGAAACGCCCGTCCGGGCTCCAGCTCGGCTGGTTCAGAAGGCGAAAATCCTCCTTCGTCACCTGCCGCTTGTCGGATCCGTCGACATTCATGATCCAGATGTTGTCGCCGCCCGCACGGTCGGACACGAAGGCGATGCGGCGGCCATCGGGCGAGAAGCGCGGCTGGTGCTCGAAGGCAAGGCCGTCCGCGATCCGCGTCGGCGTGCCGCCCGTGATCGGCATGGTGTAGATGTCGCCCAGCAGATCGAACGCGATGGTTCGGCCGTCCGGCGACACGTCGACATTCATCCAGCTGCCCTGATCGACGTTGATCGGCACCTGCCGCAGCGTCATGCCCGGCGGCGCATTCACGTCCCATTTGTCGGCTTTGGCCGGCGTTGACGCGGGCGCGTTCGCTCTGGCGGGCGTCTGCGGATTGGTCCTCTGTTCTGGATTGAGGATCTCGTTCTCCGGCACCTGCGTGTTCTCGACCGGTTGTGGAGGCGTTGGCGCCTGCGCGACAGCCGCGGTGGTCGCCAGCAAGCCTGCCAGCAGCGCGATCTTGTTCATTGGAGCATCCTCGGAGAATCTATCGTGTGCACGCTCTAGAAGCGAACGGGCTTGCCCCACAAGCGGGGGCGATCGACGGATGGTCAACGTGCTGTTTACCTTCTTCGCCTACCCCACGCTGCATTCGACCAGGAGACGCAGAGTGCAGCAAGCCGATAGCCAGCAGTTCGCCGACAGCCAGGAGGCTCCTCCGCTCGGCGCCGGCGAAGCCGTCGACATCCTGCTGAGCGTGCTGTCGGACGGGCTCGATCATCCTGAGATCTGGGCGGTCCTCCCGCAGTTCCTCGATGGGGTGGACGGGCTGGTCGCAGAGCTGCAATCGCGGCTAGCAATCGAACGGGCCAAGCCGGTGCGCACGTCGCTACTGGTGCTGCTCGGCATTTGCGGCGCGCACCTCGGCGAGACGGAGCTGATGCTCGACCGGCTGCAGCCGCTGGCGGTCGAATACAGCCAGTCCCCGCTCGTGCAGGGCGCTATCTTCTATCTTCAGGGCCGCCTCGACCCCGACAATCCCAAGTTCCAGCTGCAGGGCCGGATCTGCGCCACGCCCTTCCAGCAGTTGGACGTGCTCGAGCGCTCGACCCACCAATGCTGCGCCAGCTGGCTGCAGACCTCCGCCGGCGACCTGTCACGCAACGAATGGCAGGACGTGTGGAACAGCCCGACGGCGCAGGCGATCCGGGCGAGCATGTTCGACGGCAGCTATCGCTATTGCAACAAGATCGCCTGCCCGCGCATCCAGGCGAGCCATTGGACGCCTGAAACCGACCTCGCCCAGGCGCCCGAATGGGCTGACGTCGTGGCGGAAGGCCGCACCGCAGTTCCGCAGGGTCCGGAAATCGTTAATCTCGCTTACGACCGGACCTGCAACCTGTCCTGCCCGAGCTGCCGGACCGAGCGCTTCGCGGCGACGGATGCGGAGCGTGCCATTTTCGATCGCATGCAGGAACGCGCGATCCTGCCGATGCTGAAGAACGCCAAGCGCGTGATGGTCACGGGCTCCGGCGATCCGTTTGCCAGCAAGAATTTCAGGCGCCTGCTCGAGCAGCTCACGCCGGAAGAATATCCTGATCTTCGCTTTCAGGTGATGACCAACGGCATGCTGTTCACGCCGGCGCAATGGGCAAACTTCCCAACGCTGCACGGCCGCACCGCGGTGCTGAAGATCAGCGTCGACGCCGCGACCGGGCAGACCCACGAGCTGCTGCGGCGCGGCGCGAAATGGCCGGTCGTCCTGGAGAACATGAAGTTCGCGGGCGAGCTTACCAAAGCCGGTCTGATCGACAAATTCGACCTGGTCTTCGTCGTTCAGGCAGAGAATTTCCGCGAGATGGGCGCCGCGGTCGATCTCGGCCACGAGGTCGGAGCCACCTGCGTCTATTTCGCCCGGATCACCAATTGGGGCACCTTCACCGATCGCCAATATGCGGACAAGGCCGTCTTCCTGCCCACGCACCCCGATCATGCCGACTTCCTGGCAGCGATGCAGGACCCGCGGCTGCGCGACCCGCTCGCCTTCCTTGGCGACCTGCTACCGTTCGTGGATGTAGATAGCGAAGTGATGGAAGCCGCCTGAGCACCGTTCGCTTCGAGCGAAGTCGAGAAGCGTATCTCGACTTCGCTCGATACGAACGGAGGATGTCAGTAGCGGTAATGGTCCGGCTTGAACGGGCCTTCGGTCGACACGCCGATATAGTCAGCCTGCTTCTTGGTCAGCTTGGTGAGCTTCACGCCCAGCTTTTCGAGGTGGAGCATCGCCACCTTCTCATCCAAGTGCTTCGGCAGCACATAGACTTCGTTCTTGTAGTTGGCGTGGTTCTTCCACAGCTCGATCTGGGCGATGGTCTGGTTTGTGAAGCTGGAGCTCATCACGAAGGAAGGGTGGCCGGTCGCGTTGCCGAGGTTCACCAGTCGCCCCTTCGACAGGACGATGATCTTCTTGCCGTCCGGGAACTCGACTTCGTCGACCTGCGGCTTGATCTCGGTCCACTTCATGTTGGCCAGCGCGCCGATCTGAATCTCGCTGTCGAAGTGGCCGATGTTGCAGACAATCGCCATGTTCTTCATGTCGCGCATGTGATCGAGCGTGATCACGTCGGCATTGCCGGTCGCTGTCACGAAGATGTCGGCGCGCTTGGTCGCCTCTTCCATCGTCACGACCTCGAAGCCTTCCATCGCCGCCTGCAGCGCGCAGATCGGGTCGACTTCGGTCACCAGCACGCGCGCGCCGCCATTGCGCAGCGACTGTGCCGAGCCCTTGCCCACATCGCCGAAGCCGGCGACGCAGGCGACCTTGCCGGCCAGCATGACGTCGGTCGCGCGGCGGATCGCATCGACGAGCGATTCCTTGCAGCCATAGAGATTGTCGAACTTCGACTTGGTGACGCTGTCGTTGACGTTGATCGCCGGGAAGGGAAGTTTGCCCTTCTTGGCGAGCTCGTAGAGGCGGTGAACGCCGGTCGTGGTCTCTTCCGACACGCCCTTGATCGCCTGGACCGTCTTGGTGAGGTAGCCCGGACGCTCGGCGAGGAAGCGTTTCAGCGTCGCGACGAAGATCTCCTCTTCCTCGTTGGTCGGCGTGAACAGATCTTCGCCCGCTTCGACCCGCGCGCCCCACAGCGCGAACATGGTGGCGTCGCCGCCATCGTCCAGGATCATGTTACAGGTCTGGTCCTGGCCCCAGTCGAAGATGCGCTCGACATACTGCCAATATTCCTCGAGCGTCTCGCCCTTGACGGCGAAGACCGGCACCCCGGTCTGCGCAATCGCGGCCGCGGCATGGTCCTGCGTCGAAAAAATGTTGCAGCTGGCCCAGCGGACCTGCGCACCGAGCGCGGTCAGCGTTTCGATCAGCACCGCGGTCTGGATCGTCATGTGCAGCGAGCCGGTGATGCGCGCGCCCTTGAGCGGCTGTTCGGCCCCATATTCCTCGCGCAGCGCCATCAGACCCGGCATCTCGGTCTCGGCGATCTCGATCTCCTTGCGGCCCCAGGGGGCGAGGCTCAGATCGGCAACGACGAAATCTTTGGTATCGGCAATGGTGGCCACGACAGCTTTCTCCGACTCAACAAAAGCGGCCGTCCGCGACGTGCGGACGGCCGGTGATGCAGGCGGCTATAGAGCCACAGCGCGCCAAATGCAAATATAAGGATATCTTTATATGCTGTTCAGCGACGGGATGCGATCGTCAGCGGCGACCCGCCGCCAAGGCAACGGCGGCCCTGCAGGTTCGGCGTCATCTGGGCGATCTCCGCGACTTCCTGCAGCGACGCCGCATTGCCCTTCGCGGCGGCCGCCATCTCGACCAGCGCGGCCGCATCCTCGCAATCCATGTCGACGGTGCCTGCGCCATAGCGGTTGGCGACCGTGGTCATGTAATTGTCGTAGGCGTTGAGCGCCCCGCGCTCGCCGAACTCCTCGGCGAAATGCCCCTTCAGCGTGGCATTGGCCTTCAACAGCGCTGGGCGGCTCGCGACCACGAAGCGGTTATAGCCCTCGACGAAATTGGCATTGGTCTTCCGGCAGCGCAGCGCCTGCACCATCAGCATGGTGTCGAGTTCGCGGACCTGCGCCGCGGCATAGGCGGCGTCCGTCCAGCAGGCGGCGGTGGCGGAGCCGGCGCAGAGTGCGGCGGCGACAGCGGCGGCAACGGCCTTGGTGACGATCCTCATGTCTGTTCCCCGGACAGAGCCGCAAGGGCGCGGCCTGGCCGCCACTCTGCCGGTGAGAGCCTGTCGGAAGCGTTCGCGAATCTGGTTAACGGCCCTCCAAGTGCCAGTCTCGGCGCCGCTCCAGCAGCAGCAACTCCCTGCCGCGATAAGGCTGCCGGTCGAATACCTGGTAACCGAGCGCATCCGCGGTACGGAGGGACGGCGCATTGTCGGGATCGATCATGCACACTGTTCGCAACCAGTCATGCTGCGATTCACCCCAGGCCAGGGCAGCCTTCACCGCCTCGCGCGCATAGCCCTTGCCATGGCCGGCCGGGAGCAGCACCCAGCCTGCCTCCGGTGCGGTATCGAAGCGGTCGCCGAGTCCGCGCCGGCCCTCGAACAGGCCGACATCGCCGACGAAATGGCCACTTTCGCGCTCCTCGACCGCCCACAGGCCATAGCCGTTCACCACCCAATGCCCGACATAACGCAGCAGGCGGTTCCAGCTGTCCTCGGCCGCCACGGGTTGGCCCCCGAAGTGCCGCACCACCACCGGATCCTGCCACATGGCGAGCAACTGGTCGGCATCGTCGCGGCGGTGGGGCCGCAGCCGCAGACGGTCGGTGCGAAGTTCGGGTGCGGCGGTGATCATGACATGCCTTTTGCCGCTGTTCGCGTCCGTGGCAATTTCCGTGCGCGCCGACTAAAGAGCGGCCGTCCGATTCCCGGAGCTTCCATGACGCGCATCGCCATCGCCTCGGATCATGCCGCCTACGATCTGAAGATCGCGCTGGCCGCGTGGCTGCGCGAGGGCGGTCACGACGTGAGCGATCTCGGCACGCACAGCGGGGCCTCGGTCGACTATCCCGATTATGGCGCTCGTCTGGCGCGTGCGATCGAGCGGGGAGAGGCCGATCGCGGCATTGCTCTCTGCGGATCGGGGGTCGGCATCTCCATCGCAGTCAATCGCAGCCGCGCCTGTCGCTGCGCGCTCGTTTCCGAGCCGCTCTCGGCGCGCCTCTCCCGCGAACACAATGACGCGAACGTGATTGCGCTGGGCGCCCGCCTGATCGGACCGGAGATGGCGCGCGCCTGTATCGAGACCTTCCTTTCCACCGAGTTCCTCGGCGGCCGCCATCAGGCCCGGGTCGAGAAGCTCTCCGTCACGGAGCCCGCATGAGCACCAACCCAATCGTCGCAAGTGAGCCGATGCATCGTTTCTGGCGCGATAGTATCGCCGACGCCGATCCGGAGGTCGCCGAGGCGATCGCCAATGAGTTGAAGCGGCAGCAGGACAAGATCGAGCTGATCGCGAGCGAGAATATCGCCAGCCGCGCCGTGCTGGAGGCCGCGGGCAGCGTCTTCACTAACAAATATGCCGAGGGCTATCCGGGCAAGCGTTATTATGGCGGCTGCGAATACGCCGATGTGGTCGAGAGCTTGGCCATCGAGCGCGCGAAGAAGCTGTTCGGCTGCGCATTTGCCAACGTCCAGCCTAATTCCGGCAGCCAGATGAACCAGGCCGTGTTCCTGGCGCTGCTGGAGCCGGGCGACAAGTTCATGGGGCTTGATCTCAACTCGGGCGGGCACCTGACCCACGGCTCGCCAGTCAATATGAGCGGCAAATGGTTCAAACCCATTCCCTATGGTGTGCGGGCGGACGATCACCGGATCGACATGGATCAGGTGGCCGCCTTGGCCCGCGAGCACCGGCCCAAGCTCATCATCTGTGGCGGCACCGCCTATTCGCGCGTCTGGGATTTCGCAGCATTCCGAATGATCGCTGATGAGGTTGGCGCGACGCTGCTGGCCGACATCTCGCATTTCTCTGGCCTGGTCGCGGGCGGCGTCCACCCAAGCCCTTTCCCGCATTGCCACGTCGTGACCACCACCACGCACAAGTCGCTCCGCGGGCCGCGATCGGGCGTCATCCTGACCAATGACGAGGATCTAGCGAAGAAGCTGAACAGCGCGATCTTCCCCGGCCTGCAGGGAGGGCCGCTGATGCACATCATCGCCGCCAAGGCGGTCGCGTTCCGCGAAGCGCTGCGCCCCGAGTTCAAGCTCTACGCGCACCGGGTGGTCGAAAATGCCCGCGCTTTGGCGGCAAGCCTGATGGACGCAGGTCTGGGCGTCGTCTCGGGCGGCACCGACAACCACCTGATGCTGGTCGATCTGACGGCAAAGGGTGTCACCGGCAAGGCGGCCGAAAAGGGATTGGATCGCGCCTGGCTCACCTGCAACAAGAACGGTGTTCCGTTCGACACGCGCTCGCCATTCGTCACCTCGGGAATCCGGCTGGGCACTCCGGCAGGCACCACGCGCGGTTTCGGCCCGCAGGAGTTTCGCGAAATCGGGCAGCTGATCGCCAGGGTCGTGGAGGGTCTTTCCCGCAATGGAGACGAAGGCGACGGACAGGCCGAGCAGCACGTCCGCGACGAGGTCGCCGCGTTGACCACACGCTTTCCCATTTATCCGGAGCTCTGAGCCATGGACCTGAAGAAGCGGCCGGACGGCAGCATGTCGCCCGACACGAAGGAAATCGCGACATGGGCCGCCGTCGGCGCGGTCGTCGGCATTCCCCTGCCCTTCGTCACCTTCATCGGCGGCGCGGTGATCGGCGGCGCCATCGCCGCCTACCGCATTCACAAGCGAAAGGGCTGAATTGCGCTGCCCCTATTGCGGACACGAAGACAGCCAGGTCAAGGATAGCCGCCCCACCGACGATGGCGCGGCGATCCGCCGCCGCCGCCAGTGCGAAGGGTGCGCCGCCCGTTTCACGACCTTCGAGCGGATCCAGCTACGCGAACTGACCGTCGTCAAGAGCGAGGACCGGCGCGAGCCGTTCGACCGCGACAAACTCGCCCGCTCGATCGCCATCGCCTGCCGCAAGCGCCCGATCGAACCCGTGCGGGTCGAGCGACTGATCAGCGGCATCCAGCGGCAGCTTGAAACCAGCGGCGAAAGCGAAGTCACCTCCAAGCAGATCGGCGAGCTGGTGATGGACGGCCTGCGCGGCCTCGACAGCGTCGCCTATATCCGCTTCGCCAGCGTCTATAAGGAGTTCGCGGAGGCGCGTGACTTCCACGAGTTTGCGGGGACGCTGGCGGGAGGCGGAGACGCGACCTAGGGCGGGGCGCCTTCCCTGGACCAACCGCTCATCCTGAGGAGGGACTGAGCCCGGCGAAGGCCCGTCTCGAAGGACGAACTGTTGAGAATGGGAATGGATTTCTACGCCTATCTGCTGCGCTGCTCGAACGGCAAATATTATGTCGGCCACACCGACAATCTCGACTTCCGGATCGCTCAGCATCAGAGCGGCGCCCTGGGCGGATGGACGAGCAAATACAGGCCGGTAGAACTTGTGTGGTCGGAGCAGTTTCCCGAGCGGGATCAAGCCTTCGCCGCCGAACGCCAACTGAAGGGCTGGTCGCGGGCGAAGAAGGAAGCGCTCATTCGTGGGGACTGGGAGGCCGTGCGAGCGCTTTCCAGCCGATCCCTGCTTCGAGACGCCGCTTCGCCAAGCTCAGCGGCTCCTCAGGATGAGCGAATAGAAGCAGGCGGCACCGCGCCCCCCATCATCATCCTCATCCGCCCCCAGCTCGGCGAGAATATCGGCAAGGCGGCGCGGGCGATGCTGAACTTCGGGCTGACCGAGCTGCGGCTCGTCGCCCCGCGGGACGGCTGGCCCAATCCGTCGGCCGGGCCGGCAGCGTCAGGGGCGGATGTCGTGCTGGAGCAAGCCCGGGTGTACGCCACCGCGGCGGAAGCGGTCGCCGATTGCGCACATGTCTATGCGACCACCGTGCGCAAGCGCGGGGTGACAAAGCCGGTGCTGACGCCCGAGGCGGCGGCCCGCGACATCCACGCCGCGCCTGGCCGGAGCGCGATCCTGTTCGGCGCCGAGCGATCGGGTCTCGAGACGGAGGATGTCGCCCTCGCCCGCTCGATCGTCACCGTGCCGATCAACCCCGAGTTCGGGTCGCTGAACCTTGCGCAGGCGGTGATCCTGCTCGCCTATGAATGGTCGAAGCAGGCCGATCTGGTGCAGCCGACCGCCGCGGAAGCGCTGCCGCCGGCCCCGCAGGCAGAACTTGACGGCCTGATCGATCATCTCGACCGGTTGCTGGAGCCCACCGGATATTTCCTGCCACCGGAGCGCGCCGGCGCCACCCGCCGAACGCTCCGTGGCGTGCTGACCAAGCCTGGTTGGAACAGCCTCGAAATCCGCACATTGCGCGGCGTGCTGTCGGCGCTGTCCCGCCGCTGAGCACGCGTTCCGCGTCCGTTGCGAATGCGGAGATTTTTGATAAACTTCAGACGACACAGCTTTTCACAGGGGTCTTCGATGCGTCACTTTTTGCTGCTGCCGTTGATCGCGGTGAGTGCCTCCGCCTTGGCTCAGCCCTCTACGCCGCCGGCGGCCCAGCCAGCCGCGAACAAGGATAAATTGATCTGCAAGCGGGAAACGCCCGTCGGCTCCCTCATTGCCAGCCGCAAGCGCTGCATGACCAAGGAAGAGTGGACGCGGATGGAGCAGGAGCAGAACGAGATCGCGCGCAAGTTCGTGTACGACAATACGAGCCGTTCCTCCGGGAACTGAGCGCCAGGGGGACGAGACATGCGCAGCCTTATCGGCCTGTTGATCCTTGCTGCGGCCCCCGCTCTTGCGGCAGACCAGCCCGCGACTGCGCCTGAGGCCGCAAAGGAAAAGCTGATCTGCAAGCGCGAAGTGCCGATCGGGTCGCTGATCGCGACCCGAAAAATCTGCCTCACTCAAACCCAGTGGCGGAAGCGCACCGACGACGGCAACGCGACCGCGCGCCAGCTGGTCGAGGACGGCGCCGGCGCCTGCGGCAAGGATGGCGGCGTCTGCCCGTTCTGACCCGCTGAAGCTTGACCTCCCCCGCGCCTTCGTCTAGGCGCGCGCCTTCGCAATCGGCCCCGCACCCCGGTGAAGCGGCGGCCCTGCCCTTCCTCTTTCGAGAAGCAAGCAGGCGAGACCGGGACTAACGTTGAAAGCGATTGAAAGGTAAGACATGTCGAAGCGCCATAGCGCCAAGCACAAACTCGACCGCCGCATGGGCGAGAACATCTGGGGTCGCCCCAAATCCCCGGTCAACAAGCGCGAATATGGTCCCGGCCAGCATGGCCAGCGCCGCAAGGGCAAGATGTCGGACTTCGGCCTGCAGCTGCGTGCCAAGCAGAAGCTGAAGGGCTATTACGGCGACGTCACCGAGAAGCAGTTCAAGAAGGCCTATGAAGAGGCCTCGCGGATGAAGGGCGACACGTCGCAGAACCTGATCGGCCTGCTCGAGCAGCGGCTGGACATGATCGTCTACCGCGCCAAGTTCGCGCCGACGATCTGGGCGGCGCGCCAGCTGGTCAGCCACGGCCATGTCCGCGTCAACGGCGTGAAGTGCAACATCGCCTCGCGCCGCTGCTATGTCGGCGACGAGATCTCGCTGTCGAACAAGGCGCAGGAAATGGCGCTGGTGCTCGAGGCGCAGAGCCTCGCCGAGCGCGACATCCCCGAATATGTGGCGATGGACGGCACTGCCAAGGCGACCTTCACCCGCGTCCCCACGCTCGACGAAGTGCCCTATCCGGTGAAGATGGAGCCGAACCTGGTCGTCGAGTTCTACTCGCGCTGATACCAGCATCTGCATAGCTGGCCGGAGCCGCTCGTCGGCTCCGCCAGCCTTGCCTCAAACGAGGTTCGACGGCGCGGAATCACCCCGCGCCGTTCGTCATTTCAGCCCCATGCTCGCCCGCAGGAAGGCGTCGCTTTTGCCGAGCATGTCGGCGCGGGCTTCGCTCGTGTTGAGGGAGTGCGTCAGGCCTGGATAGGTGATCAGGGTGACGGGCTTGCCGGCGCTCTTCAGGCGATCCGCCATGATCTGGGACTCCAGCGCCTTCACGTTGAAGTCGACCTCGCCGTGAAAGAGCATGACGGGCGCCTTGATCGCTGCCACATTCTGCGCCGGAGAGCCTTCCTTCAGATGCGGGCCGGTGCCGACCCAATCGCGCATCACCTTCTGGCTCGTCGTGTCGATGAACTGTTTCCGAAACTCGTCGAGGTCGGTGACGGGCGCAATTGCGACGATCGCCTTGTAGAGGTCGGGCGCGACCACGCCCGACTGCAGCGCGGCATAGCCGCCATAGGACCAGCCCAGGATCGCCAGTTTGGACGGATCGGCGATCCCCTGCGACACCAGCCAGCGGCCACTGTCGACGACGTCGCCGATCGCGATCTTCCACGACTTGAAGCCGTTCTCCTTGAACCAGCTATCGCCATAGCCGGCGGAGCCGCGAAAGTTCGGCTGCAGCACCGCGAAACCCTTGTGGGCGTAATATTGCGCCAGCCAGTCGAAGCCCCATTCGTCACGCGATTGCGGACCGCCGTGGGGCATCACGATCGCGGGCAGCCCCTTGCCCGAGGAACCGGGCGGCAGCGTCAGATAGGCCGGGACCAAGGTGCCGTCCGCCGCCTTAACCTCGATACTCTTCACCGTCGCCAGCTTATACCCGTCCAGCTCCGGCCTGCTCAGCAGCAGCGGACGCATCTGCTTGGTCGCCCGATCGAGCAGATAATAGCGGCCCGGATCATTGTCCGATCCAGCCCAGATCAGCAGCCTCTGCTCGTCGTCGCTCGCCCCCTCGAAGCTGATGATTGGCGAGCCCGGGAGTGCCTTGGCGAGCGAGGTGGCGAGCTTCTCTAGCGTGGGGTCGAAATATTCGGCGTGACGGCGATCCGTGGCATAGCTGACGCCGATGATCCGCTGCTTCCGACCGAGCCGGAGAGGCCCGTCAACATCGACCTCTGGGTGCGTGAACACCGTTGTTGCAACATCGCTACCGTCGAGCTTGCGCTTGACGAGCGTGAAGCGGCCATTCTGCTTTTCGAGCCCGTAAACCACGTCCTCCGACGGATCCACCGCGTAGGGGTTGAATCCCGTGTAGGTCAGGTTGTTGTAGCTCGACAGGTCCTTCCAGTCCGTACTCCCCTTCGGTCGATACATGTACCGGACGACGCCCGTGGCGCTGAAATCCCCGGTATATTGGCTGATGCCGGCGATCCGCACTTCGCCCGAACCATCGCTGATGAACTCGCTGGCGTTCAGGATCGGGCGGACGACCGACCTGCCCTGGCCGCTCCGGGTGTCGATCCGCTCGACGGCGAAGCCCTCGCCGCGCTTCTTGATGTTGGTGCCGGTGGTCACCTCGGGCACGATCCACTTGCTCATCAGGAACGCGCCGTCCTGACCTGGCAGCCAATCGACGATGCCGCCGCCATAACGGTTGAAGTAGAGCGCATTGTCCGTGTTGCGCTCGCTCAGCATTTTGAAGTTGGTGCCGCCGGCATCGATCGCGACGAGACGGGAGGCGTTCAGCAGGAATCCCGACGACTCCCGTGGCGCCACGATCGTGCAGAGCAGCCGATCATTCGCCACCCAGCCGCAGCTCGAGATCAGTTCCGGGTCGCCGCTGGCCACCATCGATCGCTTCGGCGCCGCGCTGCCGTCGACCGGGACGGTGAAGAGCGCATTGCCTTTGCCTGCGGTCGGGGCGAGGAAAGCCATGGTCTTGCCGTCGGGTGAGAGACTCGCGCTCACCACCGACTCGCGCGCGCCGAACGCCTTTTCCGGCGGCACCGCCTGGGCTGCGGCAATAGAGGACAGGCTCGCAGTGGCAGCGAGCCCGAAAACGGTGTGCAGCTTCATTCTTTCCCCCCGGGCATTCGATTTCTATAGCAGCGCCTTCTTCGCGGGTTTGCAAGGCCGGCACGTCATTTCGGAGCAAAAACAATGCTAAACGGCGAATCGCGCGGATGATGAACGTCCCTCGCCAACCCGCCGAATGGGTTCCGCACGAAAGCGTGTGGATCGGCTTTCCCAGCGACGGGTCGCTCTGGGAGGACGATCTGGCCCCCGCCCAAGCGGAAGTCGCGGCGTTCGCCAATGCGGTCCATGCCGAAGGTTCGGGAGAAAAGGTGGTGCTGGTCGCCTCCGATGCCACGGCCGCCGCGGAGGCCACGCGCCTCTCTGCCTCGGGCATCGACATCCTCATCGCCAGGTTCGGCGACATCTGGCTGCGCGATACCGGCCCGATCATCGTGTCGGATGGTGCGCAACGCGAGGCCCGCTCGTTCATCTTCAACGGCTGGGGCGGCAAGTACCGGCTGGAAGGCGATGACGATCTCGCCGCCCGGCTGGCGCAGGGTGCTGGCTTAGACAGCCGCAGCTGCCATTATGTGCTGGAAGGCGGCGCGATCGACGTCGACGGCACGGGCCTCGCCGTCACCACCGAGCAATGCCTGCTCAACCCGAACCGCAATCCCGACCTGGGCAGAGCTGAGATCGAGGCGCGTCTGCGCGGCGATCTGGGGCTGGACCGCGTCCTCTGGCTCGGTGACGGCCTGCTCAACGACCATACCGATGGCCATGTCGACAATCTCGCGCGCTTCGTGGGTCCGGGTCGGATCGCCATCCCTGAACCGGCGCGCGACGACGACCCCAACGCCGCCGTCTATCGCGACGCGCAGGCGCGAGCGCGGGCTTTCGGGCTGGATGTCGTCACCTTGCCCTCTCCCGGACGCGTCGAGCGCGGCGGAGAGATCATCCCTGCTTCCTACATGAACCTCTACATCGGCAATGCGACCGTCGTGGTGCCGCTCTATGGCGCGGCCAACGACACGGCAGCAGTCGCCGCCATTCAGGCGCTCTTCCCCACGCGCAGGGTTGTCGGCCACCGCGCCGATCATATCTTGACCGGCGGCGGCAGCTTCCACTGCATCAGCCAGCAAGTGCCCGCGCTCCAGCCACCGGAATCCAGATGACCGAGATCACCGTCGCCGCCCTGCAACTCGCCCTGCCCGGCCCCGAGACCGAGAACATCGCGCATGTGTCGGAGCTGGTGCGCGAGGCGGCCGCCAAGGGTGCCAAGGTCATCCTGCCGCCCGAGTTGTTCGAAGGTCCCTATTTCTGCCGGGTCGAGGATGAAGGGCTCTTCTCCAACGCGCGGCCGACGGAGGAGCATCCGTCCGTGCTCGCCATGCGGAAGCTCGCGGCGGAACTGGGCGTCTATATCCCTACCAGCTTTTTCGAATGCGAAGGCCCGCATCACTATAACAGCCTCGCGATGATCGACGACACGGGCGGGATCATGGGCCTCTACCGCAAGAGCCACATCCCCGATGGGCCGGGCTATGAGGAGAAATTCTACTTTCGGCCCGGCAATACCGGATTCAAGACCTGGAAGACGCCGGGGGCGACCTTGGGCGTCGGCGTATGCTGGGACCAATGGTATCCGGAAGCCGCCCGCGCGATGATGCTGATGGGTGCGGAGATCCTCTTCTATCCCACGGCCATCGGCTCCGAGCCACATGACCCCGATCTCGACACCAGCCGGCTGTGGCGCCGTGCGATGATCGGCCATGCGGTGTCGAACGTCGTGCCGGTGGTGGCGGCCAACCGGATCGGCACCGAGGACGGCCAGCGTTTCTATGGTCACAGCTTCATCTGCGACGAACGCGGCGACATGCTTGCCGAGTTCGGCGCAGGCGAGACAGGCGTCCTGACCGCCACGCTCGATCTGGAGCGGGTGAAGCGGCATCGCGCCGCCTTCGGCTTCTTCCGCGATCGGCGGCCGGAGCTCTATACGCGCTTGGTCGAGGACCGCTGAGCCAGATCACGGCGCTTTTCGCCACTTGTTGGTAATGATTGCGCACCTATCTAGGGCGCGTTTCGTCTAAGCCCCTCGCATTTCCGTCGATCTCCGACTTGGCACGCCGCGTGCAAAGCCGTTGGAGAGCGCGGCCGGGCCGCGACGCAGACCGACAGGAGTGAAGACATGCAGACCGCCAACCTTCTCAGCCGCGACGATACCTTCTTCGGCGTGTGCGAGGCATTGGGCACCGATCTGGGCTTCAGCCCCAACATCCTCCGCATCGTTTTCGGCGTGGCAGTGATGTGGAACCCGATGCTGGTGATCGGTACCTATGCGGCCCTCGGCGTGCTGGTCTTTGCAAGCCGCTACTTCTTCCCGGTCGCGCGCAGGCAGCACCCCACTATCCAAGCCCCGAAGGCTGCTCCGAAGGTGGAAGCGGTGAACGACTCAGTCGAGCGGGAGCTCGAACTCGCCGCCTGAGGAACTCGCTCAGCGAAAACAAAAAGGCCGCCCGATCGGGCGGCCTTTTCTTTGTGTCTGCCGGAGGAACGCGGGATTGAACCCCGCGTCGTCGGTCGGCCTTGCCGCCGGCGGGGCGAGCCACGTCTCGGCACTAAGCTTGCTTAGTGCCGTGCGCGGCTCAACCCATAATGTCCTGCTCCAGCTTCTTCGCCATTTCCTCGATATTCTCGGGCGGCCAGCCGGGGATTTCCATGCCCAGGCGAAGGCCCATCGAGGACAGCACTTCCTTGATCTCGTTGAGACTCTTGCGGCCGAAGTTCGGCGTGCGGAGCATCTCCGCCTCGGTCTTCTGCACGAGATCGCCGATATAGATGATGTTGTCGTTCTTGAGGCAGTTGGCGCTACGCACCGACAGCTCCAGCTCGTCCACCTTCTTGAGCAGGTAGCGGTTGAGCTGGTTGGAGTCGGTTTCGGCCTCGACCGGCGACAGCGCGCCGCCATGCACCGCGCCGCCGACCGGAGCCGAGACCGCCATGCCGTCGTCGAAATGGACGAACAGCTGCAGCTGATCCTGCAGGATGCGCGCCGCATAGGCGAGCGCATCGTCCGGCGAGACGGTGCCGTCGGTTTCGACGGTGATCGTCAGCTTGTCGTAATCGAGCTCCTGCCCAACGCGGGTGTTTTCCACCTTGTAGGCGACCTGGCGCACCGGCGAGTAAAGCGCATCGACCGGGATCAGGCCGATCGGCGCGTCGGCCGGACGGTTGTTGGCGGCGGGCACATAGCCCTTACCGGCCTCGGCGGTCAGCTCCATGTTGAGCGTCGCGCCTTCGTCTAGGTGGCAGATGACCAGATCGGGGTTCATCACCTCGATATCGCCGGACACGTTGATCATGCCCGCGGTCACTTCCGCCGGGCCGGTCGCCGACAGCTGCAGCCGCTTCGCGCCCTCGCCCTGCATACGCAGCGCGATCTGCTTCACGTTCAGCACGATGTCGGTCACGTCCTCGCGAACACCTGCGAGCGACGAGAATTCGTGAAGGACGTTCTCGATCTTGATCGAGGTCACCGCCGCGCCCTGCAGCGACGACAGCAGCACGCGACGCAGCGCGTTGCCGAGCGTCAGGCCGAAGCCACGCTCCAGCGGTTCGGCGACGAAGGTGCCCTTGCGGCGGCTATCGCCGCCAGCCTTGCGCTCGAGAGCGGTCGGCTTCTTGAGTTCCTGCCAGTTCTTTGCGTTGACAGCCACTGTGTTCCCCTCGGGGTAGGGCGGGAGTGTGCACGCTCCCGCCGAGAAAAGCTGCGCGGCCGGGCGAGTTCCGTCCGCGCGAAAAAGATCAGACGCGGCGGCGCTTGGACGGACGCACGCCATTGTGCGGGATCGGGGTCACGTCGCGAATCGACGTGATCTGGAAGCCGACCGCCTGCAGCGCACGGAGCGCCGATTCGCGGCCCGAACCCGGACCCTTCACCTCGACTTCGAGCGTGCGGACGCCGTGCTCGGCGGCCTTGCGGCCCGCGTCCTCGGCGGCGACCTGGGCGGCATAGGGCGTCGACTTGCGGCTGCCCTTGAAGCCCATCATGCCGGCCGAAGACCAGCTGATCGCATTGCCCTGCGCGTCGGTGATGGTGATCATGGTGTTGTTGAAGCTGGCGTTCACATGGGCGACGCCGGCGGTGATGTTCTTGCGTTCGCGACGGCGAATACGCTGCGGTTCACGTGCCATTTTCTGTCTGACCTTTGTCCTGAGAAGCTTTTAGTCCCGAGCCGCCGCCGTTCAGGCGGCGCGTCGAGGGATTACTTCTTCTTGCCGGCGATCGGCTTCGCCTTGCCCTTGCGGGTGCGGGCGTTGGTGTGGGTGCGCTGGCCGCGGACCGGCAGGCCCTTGCGGTGGCGCAGGCCACGATAGCAGGCCAGGTCCATCAGGCGCTTGATGTTCATCGCCGTCTGGCGGCGAAGGTCACCCTCAACCGTCAGGCCCGCGTCGATCGCTTCGCGGATCTGCAGCACTTCCTGATCGCTCAGGTCCTGCACGCGACGCTCGGACGCGATGCCGAGCTGTTCGGTCAGCTTCTTGGCCGTGGTCGGGCCGATGCCGTGGATATAGGTCAGCGCGATCTCGACGCGCTTGTTGGTGGGGATGTTCACCCCCGCGATACGTGCCATGTAACGTCTTCTCCTGCTCCACAGGCCGGCTGGCGACCGGCCCATCTCAGCGCTTCAAAAGTCCCGAAACGAGCAAGACCGGCGAGCGCGCAAGTGCGCCGCCGGAACGAGCGGTGTGTCGGAAGAGCAGCGATCTAGGGAGCGGCTCGCCGGCTGTCAACGCCCGATCCGACCCGAAGCCGCTATTTGGCCTTCTTCAACGCTTCGGGCTTGTGCGCGGCTTCCTTGCCCGACTTGTCGGACCGAACCAGATATTCGGGATTGTCCTTCGACGCCGCGACCTTGTGGCCCTTGATCCGGGTTTCAGAAGTCAGCTTCTTCACGACCTTCCCGACCGAATGGCCGCCCGAGCTGTCCCACTCGACCTTGTCGCCCGCCTTGAACGTCTTTTCCGCCATGTCGCACTCCTCGCGGCTGGAGCGCTCAACCAGCGGATGCGGCGAGGCGTTCCCGCCCCGCCGCTCACCGCATCAAACGACGCCGTAGGCCAGCATCGCGTCGGCGACCTTCTTGAAGCCGGCGATGTTGGCGCCCTTCACATAGTCGCAATAGCCGCCGCCCTGCTGGCCATATTCCACGCAGCGCGAGTGGATGCCGTCCATGATGTCGACGAGCAACTGCTGCAGCTGCTCTTCCTTCCAGGAGATGCGCGCCGAGTTCTGGCTCATCTCGAGCCCCGAGACGGCGACGCCGCCGGCATTGGCCGCCTTGCCGGGCGCAAACAGGATCTTCGCTTCCTTGAACAGGTGCACGCCGTCGAGGTTCGTCGGCATGTTGGCGCCTTCCGACACCGCGATGCAGCCATTGGCGATCAGCGTCTTCGCATCCTCGCCGAGCAGCTCATTCTGCGTCGCGCACGGAAGCGCCACGTCGCACGGCACACCCCAGGGCGTCTTGCCTGCGGTGAAGGTCGAGCCGGCGAACTGGTCGACATATTCCTTGATGCGGCCGCGCTTCACATTCTTCAGATGCTTGACCCAGTTGATCTTTTCCTGATCGAGCCCGGCCGGATCGTGGATGAAGCCTTCGGAGTCGGACAGGGTCACGACCTTGCCCCCGAGTTGCGTCACCTTCTCTGCGGCGTGGGTCGCGACATTGCCGGAGCCCGAGATCACCGCGACCTTGCCGACCAAGTCCTGGCCCTTGGTCTTGAGCATATTGAGGAGGAAATAGGTGGCGCCATAGCCGGTCGCCTCGGTGCGGATCAGCGAGCCGCCATATTCCAGACCCTTGCCGGTCAGCACGCCGGTGAACTCGTTCGTGATCCGCTTATACTGGCCGAACATATAGCCGATCTCGCGCGCGCCGACGCCGATATCGCCGGCAGGCACGTCCACGTCCGCGCCGATGTGGCGGTATAGCTCCGTCATGAAGCTCTGGCAGAAGCGCATCACTTCGGCGTCGCTCTTGCCCTTCGGATTGAAGTTCGACCCGCCCTTGCCGCCGCCCATCGGCAGGCCGGTCAGGGCGTTCTTGAAGGTCTGTTCGAAGGCAAGGAACTTGAGCGTCCCCTCCGTCACCGATGGGTGGAAGCGGATGCCGCCCTTATAGGGGCCGATCGCATTGTTGTTCTGGACACGCCAGCCGCGCTGCACGCGAATATTGTTGTTGTCGTCTTCCCAAACGACCCGGAACGAAACCACGCGATCCGGCTCGGCGATGCGCCGGAGGATCTGCCATTTGTGGTAATCTTCCTTGTCCTGAATGAAGTCGAAAATATCCTCCGCGACCTCCTGGACCGCCTGGACGAATTCCGGCTGCCCAGGGTTGCGCTTCTTCACTCCCTCGATGAAGCGAGGAAGGTCGACGTGATCGGAAACTGCCATTCATGCCCCCATTGGTGCGGATCGGTGTTGCGATGACCCGTGGCCTTCTCTGATTCGAGGCCGTTATCCCCGAGGGTTAGCATAGTTCATGGCTTGGCCAAGGCGGCTTGCAGTCCGCGCAGTTGTTCGGCCAGCACGCGATCGACGATCGGCGCCAGCTTATCGGCTCCGCCCCGCACAGAGCCGTTGACGACATAGCTCTGGGTCACTTCGGTGCCGCCAGCGACCGGCTTGAGGCTCCAGGTGAGCACGGCGGTGACCGCCTCCTGCTGAAGCGGCCCGAGCGCGGCATAAAGGCGCAACGCCTTGCCCGGCTGCGCAAAGACGACGCGTCCATGTTCGATCGAGCCGCGGTCCGCCGGGAGCGCCTCGCAAAAGCAGCCGCCGGCGCGAAGCTCCTGGGTGAAGTTGGCAGAGTCGCCCGAATAGCTGTGCGCCTTGTTCCACCAGCGCGCCGGCTGGCCTAGCATCGCATAGACTTGCTCCGGCGGCACCGAAATGCGGGCGGCATTCGCGATTTCGAACCCTGTCGGCGAGGCCGTCTTCACCTCCGCCATTGCCGGCGCGCTCGCCACTGCCCCCAGCATCATAATGACGCGCATCCTCTTGCTCCCTCCCTGCAACGGACCAAATGGCCGTGATGGCAGTTCACCTATCATGAGACGAGGGCGGCCGCGAACACAGGCATGCTGACGATCACTTTAGCCCAGGCGATCACCTTGGCGGTGCTTGCCGGTGTCGTCATTGCGCTGATCGTGGACAAGGGACGGCCGGAGGTTGTCGCGCTGCTCGGCGCGGCCGTGTTGCTGATGACGGGCGCCATCAAGCCGCGCGAGGTCCAGTCGGCGTTCGCGAGTCCCGCGATCATCGCCCTCGCCTCGCTCTTCGTGATTTCCTACGCGATGGAACGTTCCGGGCTGCTCGACCTCGTCGCTCGCGGGGGCGTGCGGCTGGGCAGGGCCTTGGGCCGGCTGGGGATGTGGATCGTGGTGCTGACGTGCGGCGGAGCGTCCGCGTTTCTCAACAACTCGCCGATCGTGATCCTCGCCGCACCGGTGGTGAGCGACGTCGCGCGCGGCATTGGAGAGCCGCCGAAGCGCTACCTTATGCCGCTATCCTACATCACGGTCCTGGGCGGCTGCTGCACCCTGATCGGCACCTCGACCAACCTGCTGGTCAATGACATGGCGCGCGCTGCCGGCCATCCCGGCTTCGGCATTTTCGAGATCGCGCCGGTCGGGCTGGCGATTGCCGCGGCGGGAGCAATCTACCTGCTCTTGTTCAGCAACCACCTTGGCCGCGACGCAGAGGCGACCGAGCCTCGGCCGGCTGCCACCCTGGCCGACACAGCGAATGTCGGTCGGGCCGACATTTTCGCGCCGGAGCGTCCGTTGCACCCCTGGCGAGCGGCGTTCTCCCTCGCGACTTTCATCGCTGCGGTCGGCCTGGCAGCGGCAGGGGTGGCGCCGATCGCCGCGACCGCTTTCGCCGGCGCGGTGGTGCTGATCGCGACTGGGGTGATCGAGCCGGACGAAGCCTATGCCGGCTTGAGACCGGACGTGCTGCTGCTAATCGCGGGCATGGTCATCATCGGCCTAGCGCTCGAGCAGACGGGCCTCGCCGAGACGGCGACGCGCGCGCTCTCGCAACTCCTTCTGCCCCTGTCGCCCTTTTGGGCTCTCGTCATCTTCTACGGCGCGACGCTGATCCTGACTGAGATCTTGTCCAACGCCACCGTTGCAGTGCTGTTGACGCCCGTCGCGATGGCGCTAGCGGAAACGATCGGGGTGAGTTCAACCCCCTTCATCGTTGCCACGATGATGGCGGGCAGCGCGGCCTTCGCAACTCCGTTCGGCTATCAGACGAACACCATCGTCTACCGGATGGGTCAATATCGCTATCTGGACTTCGTGCGGTTCGGGCTGCCGCTCAACCTGCTGACCTGGCTGGTCGGCTCGCTCACCATCCCAATCTGGTTCCCGTTCTAGCGGTCCAGAATAGCTTCGATCTGGGCGGAGACGCTGTCCATATCGGCCATGCCGTCGACGCGGCTGACCAGCCCGCGGGCTTCGTAGATCGGCAGGATCGGCGCCGTCTTGGCGCGATATTCGGCCATGCGGGTGCGCACCGTCTCGGCATTGTCGTCCGGCCGGCGCTTGAACTCATGCGCGCCACAGACGTCGCAGGTGTCTGCGACCTTCGGCTGCTTGAAGCGGTCGTGATAGCCGGTGCCGCACTGGGCGCAGGTGAAGCGGCCGGTGATCCGGTCGACCAGCGCATCCTCGTCCACTTCCAACTCGATGACATGATCGAGCGAGCGGCCGCGGGCGGCAAGGATCGCGTCGAGCGACTCCGCCTGCGCCGCAGTGCGAGGATAGCCGTCGAAGATCGCGCCCTGGTTCGGGCCCATCAGGTCGAGCGCCTCGCCGATCAGGTCGGACACGATTTCGTCCGACACCAGCTCGCCCGCGTCCATCACCGCCGCGACGCGGTTGCCGACCGGCGTGCCGGATTTGCGCGCCGCGCGCAGCATGTCGCCGGTGGAAAGCTGCACCATGCCGCGCTCGGCGACCAGGCGCGTGGCCTGGGTCCCCTTGCCCGCGCCCGGAGGCCCCAACAGGATGATGTTCATGGGCAGGCCAGTCTCCCCTTGTCGCGCCGTCTAGCGGGCACGTCCCTTCAGCTTCGCCTTCTTTATCAGGTCGCCATATTGGTGCGCGAGCAAGTGGCTCTGGATCTGCGTCACCGTGTCCATGGTCACGTTGACGACGATCAGCAGGCTGGTGCCTCCCAGATAGAAGGGAATGCCCGCCGCCGACACCAGATATTCCGGCAACAGGCAGATGATCGTCAGATAGGCCGCGCCGATCACGGTGATGCGGGTCAGCACGTAGTCGAGATAGTCGGCCGTGTTCTTGCCTGGCCGGATGCCGGGGATGAAGCCGCCATAGCGCTTCAGATTGTCGGCAGTCTCTTCCGGATTGAACACCACCGCCGTGTAGAAGAAGGCGAAGAAGATGATGCCGGCACCATAGAGCGCCATGTAGAGCGGCGTGCCGTGCTGCAGATATTGGTTGAGGCCGATGATGAAATCGCCCCACTGGCTCTCGCCCGCCGTCCGCTGACCCGCGAACTGGGTGATCGTCAGCGGCATCAGCAGCAGCGACGACGCGAAGATCGGCGGGATCACGCCCGACGTGTTGATCTTCAGCGGCAGGTGGCTGCGGTCCGCTTGCATCATGCCGCGCTGCGTCTGCCGCTTCGGATACTGGATCAGCACGCGACGCTGAGCGCGTTCCATGAAGCAGATGAAGCCGATCAGGCCGAGCGCGACGATCACGATCGTCAGGATCAGGAACGGCGACAGGCTGCCCGTGCGACCGCCTTCGAACAGGTTGACGAGCGTCGTCGGCAACTGCGCGACGATACCGGCCATGATGATCAGCGAGACGCCATTACCGACGCCGCGGCTGGTGATCTGCTCGCCTAGCCACATCAGGAACATGGTGCCCCCGATCAGCGAGATGACGGCGGTGATGCGGAACAACATGCCCGGATCGACGACGGCGGACTGTCCCCCGCTCCCACCGAAGCTCTCAAGCCCGACGGCGATGAAATAGCCCTGGATCGCGGTCAGCGCGACGGTGCCGTAGCGGGTGTATTGGTTGAGCCGCTTGCGCCCGCTCTCCCCTTCCTTCTTGATCGCGCCGAGCGCGGGGCTGAGCGTCGTCGCCAGCTGCACGACGATCGAGGCGGTGATGTATGGCATCACGCCCAGCGCGATGATCGACATGCGGGTCAGCGAACCGCCCGAGAAGGTATTGAAGAAATCGAGCACGCCGCCGCGTGTTTGATTGGCCAGGCTTTGAAGAATGGTCGGGTCGATGCCCGGCAGCGGGATGAAGCTCAGCATGCGGAAGACGATCAGCACGCCGATCGTGAACCACAGCCGCTTTTTCAGCTCGGTCGCCTGCCCGAACTTCGACAGGTTGAGGTTGGAGGCCATTGCGTCGGCGCGAGATGCCATGAGAGTCTGTCAGTCCTGAAATGCCACAAGCGGCGGGAAGCCGATCAGCCCCCGCCGCCCATATAGTCACCTGAAGGCGCTTGTCACGGGAGCGGCAGGTCCAATCCCCAACTCCGTTCGTCCCGAGTAGCCGACGAGCTTGCCGAGACGGCGTATCGAGGGATGCTTCGATACGAGCCCTCGATACGCTGCTGGCGCAGCTACTCGGTCTCTACTCAGCACGAACGGCTATCGGACCGAAAGCTTACGCTTTGGCGGGGATCGGCGCCTGGCCGCGTGCGGCGCGGTTCGCGTCGCGGACGCTGTTCTTCTTGGCCGCAGCCTTCTCCGCGGCCGGCACGACCTCGATCACCGACACCGAACCACCGGCCTTCTCGATCGCCTCGCGCGCACCCTTCGACACGCCGGCGACGCTAAAGTTCAGCTTGGCCGAGAACTCGCCCTTGCCGAGCACGCGCACGCCGTCCTTGCCGCCGCGCGCCACGCCTGCGGCCTTCAGCGCGGCATGGTCGATCGTGCCGTTCGCATCGAGCGTACCGGCATCGACCAGCTTCTGGATCGCACCCAGGTTCACCTCGGCATAATCCTTGGCGAAGATGTTGTTGAAGCCGCGCTTCGGCAGCCGCATGTGGAGCGGCATTTGGCCGCCCTCGAAGCCGGCGATGGAGACGCCCTCGCGGCTCTTCTGGCCCTTCTGGCCGCGGCCGCCGGTCTTGCCCTTGCCGGAGCCAATGCCCCGTCCGACCCGCATCTTCGACTTACGCGCGCCCTGATTGTCGCGGATTTCGTTCAGTTTCATAGCACTCGGTTTCCCTGTGTTCGCGCAGATGGATGGAAGCGGGGGCGCATAGCGGCGGCTAATGGGTTTGTCACGGGGTTAATGCGCTGTGCGACAAATGCGTAACGGGCCGACGAATTGCCGCGCCCCCTTGCGCATCTCCCGCACGCGCCCCAATTGTCGCGCGCTACGGTCGCAAACTGACGGTCTTTGGCGCTTTGCGGCTCCTTCTTCCTTCTCTCCCTGCAGCTGCTGCTCGGGCGCACCGGCAGTCGGACGCCTGTTCTAACGAAGGAAGACTCTCATGATCACCGGAACCGTCAAGTTCTTCAACGCCGACAAGGGCTATGGCTTCATCCAGCCCGAGGACGGCGGCACGGATGCTTTCGTGCACATCTCCGCCGTCGAGCGCGCCGGCATGCGCACCCTCGATCGCGATCAGCGCGTCAGCTACGAGCTCGAGACCGACCGCCGCGGCAAGACCAGCGCGGTCAATCTCCAGTCGGCCTGACCTTTTCAAGCGGAGGCGGGCGCATGCGTCCGCCTCTTCCGGCCGCCCAAGGAAAATATCATGAGCCAAGCCGAACAATATCGCGCCCAGGCGCAAGCCGCGGAGGCCGCCGCTGCGGAGGCCGTGCTCGCCAATGTCCGCGAGCGAAATCTGCGCTCCGCACAGGCTTGGCATGAAATGGCTGAGAAGGCTGCGCGCACCGACCGGCTCCGCGCCGAACGCGGCTGAGCGGAACGCGACCGGCACCTGTTGCCCTAGCCGATGGCGGAGGTCTTCGGGTCCGGTTCCAGCGCTGCGGCCTGTCGATCCATCTCCTCCGCAAGTTTGCTCAGGCCCTCAACGGCGATCGGATCGCGGATGGCGTCTGCCAGCCGCCGACACTTTTCGGCCTTTTCGCGCAAGGCTGCCGCATCGCTCATCAACTCGGGCTCCGGCGCATGCGGACTGCAGGCGGCAAGCGAGCTATGTCGGCAATCCGACATTGAGCCAAGTGCCCGATGCCTAACGCATATCAGCTTGCAACAGCTGTCCCGATCTGGGCCATGCCCGAGGCCTCAACTCGCCGTCGCCATGGCTCCGCCGCGGCTTGTGAACACGTACCATCATTGGGTGCAGGTTCATCTCAACCAGGTTATTCTCCTGCATCTAGGTTAACTTGATTCAAGTGTGCGGCGGACACAGCCTATGTTATAAGCTTGCATCGCCGGCATTTTGGCCCGCAGGCACCGGCGGCTGAGAGATACTATGTGCTCCCGCTTGCAGTCTGGGGAGCATGCTGTGACAGGCTCTATTTCGTCCAACCTATATCCATTCGTCGCGCGTCTCGCTGCGCATTCGCATCTCAGCAGGGACGATCAGCACGCACTGGCCGCGCTGCCCAACCGCACTTCGCAGATCGCCGAGAAGCGCGATTTCGTGCGGCTGGGAGAACCAGTCGAACATGCCTGTTTCATCCTGGAAGGCTTTGCCGCCCGCTTCTCGCAGAACCACGCCGGACTGCGCCAGTATACCGCCTTCCACATCAGCGGCGATATGGCGGACCTCCACTCGGTGGTACTGCCCAACCCGACCTCCGGCCTCCAGGCGCTGACCACGACCACGATCCTGATGGTCCCGCACGCGGCCCTGCGCGAACTGACGCGGACGCGGTCGACCGTCGCAGAGGCGTTCTGGCGCGAATGCATGATCGACGCGGCGATCACCGCGCAATGGGTGGTGAATGTCGGCCGCCGGGATGCCCGCACGCGCATGGCCCATCTCCTCTGCGAGATGGCGCGGCGCTACGGCGCACCGCAGACCGCGCACTGCACGTTCGTGATGCCGACGACGCAGGAGAATCTCGCCGACGCCACCGGGCTCACCTCGGTCCATGTGAACCGCACGCTCAAGGTGCTTCGCGACGAGGGCGTGGCCGCAATCCGCGCGCGCACCGTCGAGATCTTCGATTGGCACCGGCTCCAGGATATCGGCGAGTTCGACGACGCCTATCTCGGCCCCGCCCCCGCCGCGCCCAGGCACATGCCGAACAGCCTGGCACTTGCGTGAAACGGCCAGCCCAAGGCTGCCATGGAAAAGGCCCGGAGCGGCGGTGCCGTCCGGGCCTTCTCGTATTCGGCAATGAGCGGAGGGTTAGCCCTCGATCACCTCGACCATATGCGGCAGCTTGCGGATCATGCCGCGGACCTCGGGGGTGTCCTCGAGCTCGCTGACCTTGTGCATCTTGTTGAGGCCCAGGCCGATCAGCGTCGCGCGCTGATCCTTGGTGCGGCGGATCGGGGAGCCGATCTGCTTGATCTTGATCTTCGCCATGAGCTTACTCCGTCACCATCGCGGCGTCCGCTTCGGCGGACTGGGCGGTGGCGTTCTGCGCGCGGCCGAGCAGGTCGGCGATCTTCTTGCCGCGACGCTGCGCGACCGACTTCGGCGAAGTCTGCTCGCCGAGCGCCTCGAAGGTCGCGCGGATCATGTTGTACGGGTTGGACGTGCCGACCGACTTGGTCACCACATCGGCCACGCCCAGGCTCTCGAAGATCGCGCGCATCGGGCCGCCCGCGATGATACCGGTGCCCTGCGGCGCCGAACGCAGCGTCACCTTGCCGGCGCCGAAACGGCCGTTGCCGTCATGGTGCAGCGTGCGGCCTTCGCGGAGAGGCACGCGGATCATCTTCTTCTTGGCCGAAGCAGTCGCCTTCGAAATGGCTTCCGGCACTTCGCGTGCCTTGCCATGGCCGAAGCCGACCCGGCCCTTGCCGTCGCCGACCACGACCAGCGCCGCAAAGCCGAAGCGCTTGCCGCCCTTCACGGTCTTGGACACGCGGTTGATGTGGACGAGCTTTTCGATCAGCTCTTCGCCGCCGTCTTCGGCGCCGCCACGGCGATCGTCGCGACGGCGATTGCCGTCCCGACCGCCACGGCCACGATTGTCGCCGCCGCCGCGACCGCGACCGCCGCGGGGCCCGCGGCCCTGGCGCTCGCCGCCTTCGGCAGGAGCACCGGCGGCAGCGCCGGCGCCTTCGGCCTGGATTTCGTTTTCGTCAGCCATTTAGAACTCCAATCCGCCTTCGCGGGCGGCATCAGCGAGCGCCTTGACGCGCCCGTGGAACAGGAAGCCGCCGCGATCGAAGACCACGGCCTTGACGCCGGCAGCCGTCGCACGCTCGGCGACACGCTTGCCGACCGACGCCGCGGCGTCCTTGGTCGCGCCGGCCTGGCCCTTCACATCCTTGTCGAGGGTCGAGGCGGCGGCGAGCGTGCGGCCCGCCTCGTCGTCGATCACCTGCGCATAAATGTGCTTGCCCGAGCGATGGATCGACAGGCGCGGACGCGAACCGGCGCGGGCGCGGAGCGAGGTCCGCACGCGCTGGCGACGCTTTTCGAAGATGGAGAGCTTCGCCATTACTTCTTTTTCCCTTCCTTGCGGAAGATATACTCGCCGCGATACTTGATGCCCTTGCCCTTATAAGGCTCCGGCTTGCGCCAGCGGCGGATCTCGGCGGCGACTTGGCCGACCTTCTGCTTGTCGATCCCCGTGATGTTGATCGTCGTCTGGTCGGGCGTCGCGATCGTGATGCCTTCCGGCACGTCGAAGTTGACGTCGTGGCTGTAGCCGAGCTGCAGCTTCAGGGTCTTGCCCTGGGCATTCGCGCGATAGCCGACGCCGGTGATCTCGAGGGTCTTGGTGAAGCCCTCGGTCACACCGGTGATCAGGTTCTGCACCATGGTCCGCTGCATGCCCCAAAAGGCACGCGCCTGCTTGGTGTCGTTCGCCGGCTTGACGAGGATGCCGTCGCCTTCGACCGAGTAGCTGATCTCGTCGCGGAGGGGCATGGTCAGCGTGCCCTTCGGACCCTTGACCGAAATCTGACCGCCCTCGACGGTGGCGGTGACGCCTGCGGGTACGGGAACCGGTTTCTTACCGATGCGGCTCATGATCAGAACACCTCTGCGAGAACCTCGCCGCCCGCATTCTGTTCGCGCGCTTCCGCGTCGGACAGAACGCCCTTGGGCGTCGAGACGATGGTGATGCCAAGGCCGTTGCGCACGCGCGGCAGCTCCTTGCTGCCCGAATAGACGCGGCGGCCCGGCTTCGAGACGCGGGCGATGTGCTTGATCGCCGGCTGGCCCTCGAAATATTTCAGCTCGATGCGGAGCCCCGCATGGCCGGCGACGTCTTCTTCGCGATAGCCGCGGATATAGCCTTCGCGCTGCAGCACATCGAGCACGCGGGCGCGCAGCTTGGACGCGGGGGTGACCACGCTGTCCTTGCGGGCCTGCTGGCCGTTGCGGATGCGGGTGAGCAGATCGCCCAGGGGATCGGTCAATGCCATATTCTGATCCTTACCAGCTCGACTTGGTCACGCCGGGGATCAGGCCCTTGTTGGCCAGATCGCGCAGCATCACACGAGCGAGACGGAACTTGCGATAATAAGCGCGCGGACGGCCGGTGATCTCGCACCGGTTGCGGATCCGCGTCGGGTTCGCATTGCGGGGCAGCTCGGCCATCTTGAGACGCGCGATCAGACGCTCGGTCTCGTCGCGGCTCTCGTCGTTCGCGATCGCCTTCAGCTTCGCGTACTTGGGTGCGTACTGCTTGACGAGCTTCTTGCGACGCTCGTTCTTGTTCACGGAACTCAGTTTCGCCATGACTTAAGTTCTCCAGGCCCTCAGGCCGCTTGCTTCTGTTCGTCCGCGTCTTCACGCGGGAACGGGAAGCCGAACAGACGCAGCAGCTCGCGCGCTTCATCGTCGGACTTCGCAGTGGTGGTGACGATCACGTCCATGCCGCGCACCTTTTCGATGCGGTCATAGTTGATCTCGGGGAACACGATCTGTTCCTTGAGACCCATCGCATAATTGCCGCGGCCGTCGAACGACTTGGCATTCAGCCCGCGAAAGTCGCGGACGCGCGGCAGCGCGATGGTGATCAGACGGTCGAGGAACTCGTACATCCGCTCGCGGCGCAGGGTGACCTTGCAACCGATCGGCATGCCTTCACGCAGCTTGAACTGCGCGATCGACTTCTTCGCCTTGGTGATGACAGGCTTCTGGCCGGCGATCGCTTCCATTTCGGAGGCGGCCGCTTCGACCTTCTTCTTGTCCTGCGTCGCTTCGCCCACGCCCATGTTGAGCACGATCTTCTCGATCTTGGGCACTTCCATGCGGTTCTTGTAGCCGAACTTCTCCGTCATCGCCTTGACGATGACGTCGTCGTACCGCTGCTTCATCCGCGGGGTGTAGGTGTCAGCCATTGATGACCTCCCCGGACTTGACGGCCACGCGGACCTTCTTGCCGTCGCGCGTTTCGAAGCGGACGCGGGTGGCCTTGCCGGTCTTCGGGTCGGCAAGCGCGACCTTGGACACATGCAGCGGCGCTTCCGTGCGCTCCAGGCCGCCCTGCGGGTCGACCTGGCTCGGCTTCTTGTGGCGCGTGGCGATGTTGATGCCCGAAACGACGACCTTGCCGTCCTTCGGGAGCGAACGGGTGACTTCGCCGGTCTTGCCCTTGTCCTTGCCGGACAGGACGACGACCGTGTCACCCTTTTTGATCTTGGCGGCAGCCATGATTACAAAACCTCCGGCGCCAGGCTGATGATCTTCATGTGGCCCTTGGCGCGCAGTTCGCGAACCACCGGCCCGAAGATGCGGGTGCCGATCGGCTCTTCGTTCTTGTTGACCAGCACGGCGGCATTGCCGTCGAAGCGGATGGTCGAGCCGTCCGGACGGTGAATGTCCTTGGCGGTGCGGACGATGACGGCACGGTGCACGTCACCCTTCTTCACCTTGCCGCGCGGCGCCGCTTCCTTGATGGACACGACGATGATGTCGCCCACGCCGGCGGTGCGCCGCTTGGAGCCGCCCAGCACCTTGATGCACTGGACGCGCTTGGCGCCCGAGTTGTCGGCGACGTCCAGGTTGGACTGCATCTGAATCATGGCAGTGCCTCCTTAGCCTTCGGCCGACGCACGCTCGGGCGTGACGGCTGCTGCGACGCGATCCACCACGCGCCAGGTCTTGAGCTTGGAAATCGGCGCGGTCTCCTCGATCCGCACGATCTCGCCGGCCTTGAACTCGTTGCCCTCGTCATGGGCATGATACTTCTTCGACCGACGAATGATCTTGCCGTAGAGCGGGTGCTTCACCTTGCGCTCCACACGGACGACCACCGTTTTGTCGGTCTTGTCGGAGACTACGGTCCCCGTCAGCACGCGCTTCGGCATGTTTCCGTTTTCCTTACTTCGCAGCCGAGCGCGAACGCTCGGACTGGATCGTCTTGATGCGCGCGATGGTGCGGCGCACCTCGCGGACCCGCGACGGCTTTTCCAGCTGGCTGGTGGCCGCCTGGAAGCAGAGGTTGAAGGCCTCGCGCTTCAGTGCCCCGAGCTGCTCGGACAGCTGGTCGTCGGTCATCGGCGTGAGCTCGCTCTGCTTCACTTGCCTGCTCCCAGGTGCGAGGTGTCGCCCAGGCGGGCCACGACCTTGGTCTTGATCGGCAGCTTCATCGCGGCGCGGCTGAACGCGACCGCGGCGATGTCGCCTGGCACGCCGTCCAGCTCGAACAGGATGCGGCCGGGCTTGACGCGCGCGACCCAATATTCGGGCGCGCCCTTACCGGAGCCCATGCGGACTTCGGCCGGCTTCGACGAGACCGGCACGTCCGGGAAAATGCGGATCCAGAGGCGACCCTGGCGCTTGATGTGGCGCGTGATCGCGCGGCGGGCCGCTTCGATCTGGCGGGCGGTGATCCGCTCGGGCTCCATCGCCTTCAGGCCATAGGCGCCGAAGTTGAGCTGGGTACCGCCCGGTGCGTCGCCGGAAATACGGCCCTTAAAGGCCTTGCGGAACTTGGTGCGTTTCGGTTGCAGCATGTTCTCTTATCCTTAGCGGCGCTCGTCGCGCGCGGGGCGCACGCCGGAAGTCTGCGCTTCCATCATCAGCCGGTCGGTCGCGGTCGGATCATGGCCGAGAATCTCGCCCTTGAAGATCCAGACCTTGACGCCGCACACACCATAAGCGGTGTGCGCTTCGGCCTCGGCATAGTCGACGTTCGCGCGCAGCGTGTGCAGCGGCACGCGACCTTCGCGATACCATTCGGTCCGCGCGATCTCCGCACCGCCCAGACGGCCGGCGCAGGTGATGCGGATGCCCTCGGCGCCCAGCCGCAGCGCCGACTGCACGGCGCGCTTCATCGCGCGGCGGAAGGCGATACGACGCTCCAGCTGGTCGGCCACGGACTGGGCGACGAGTTTGGAGTCGATCTCGGGCTTGCGGATCTCGACGATGTTCAGCGACACGTCGGACGCGGTCATCGCGTTCAGCGTCTTGCGGAGCTTCTCGATGTCCGCGCCCTTCTTGCCGATGATCACGCCGGGGCGCGCGGCATAGACGGAGATGCGGCACAGCTTCGCCGGACGCTCGATCACCACCTTGGAGATCGCCGCCTGCGGCAGCGTCTTCATGATGTGCTTGCGGATCCGAAGATCCTCGAGCAGCAAACGACCATAGTCGTCGCCTTCCGCGAACCAGCGGCTGTCCCAGGTCCGGTTGATCTGCAGGCGCAGACCGATGGGATTGGATTTCTGACCCATTATGCTTCTTCCTGCTCGCGCACGACGATGCGAAGACGGCTGAACGGCTTCACGATCCGGGTCGAACGACCACGGGCGCGCGTGGCGAACCGCTTCATCGAGATCGACTTGCCGACGCTGGCTTCCTTGACGACCAGCGCGTCGACGTCGAGATTGTGATTGTTCTCGGCATTCGCAATCGCGGACGCGAGCACCTTGCGCACTTCCACGGCCATCGCCTTGGGCGAAAACTGGAGGATGCTCATCGCCTCCCCCGCCTTCTTGCCGCGAATCAGGCCGGCGACGAGGTTGAGCTTCTGCGCGCTGCCACGGATGGTGGTGCCAACCGCCAGCGCTTCCTTGTCGTCGACGCGACGCGGAGCTGCCTGCTTGCCCATTAGCGCTTGCCCTTCTTGTCGGCCGCGTGACCCGGGAAGAAGCGGGTCGGCGCGAACTCGCCGAGCTTCATGCCGACCATGTCCTCGTTGACGGACACGGGCACGAACTTGCGGCCGTTATAGACGTTGAACGTCAGCCCGACGAACTGCGGCAGGATCGTGGAGCGGCGCGACCAGGTCTTGATCGGCGCACGCGCATTGTTCTCCTGCGCGGTCTCGGCCTTCTTCAGCAGGCTGAGCTCGACGAACGGACCTTTCCAGACGGAACGGGTCATCTCTTAACCCTTCTTCTTCGCGTGACGGCTGCGGATAATCATCTTGTCCGTCGCCTTGTTGTGACGGGTGCGCGCACCCTTGGTCGGCTTGCCCCACGGGGTGACCGGGTGACGGCCGCCCGAGGTCCGGCCTTCACCACCGCCATGCGGGTGGTCGACCGGGTTCTTGGCGACGCCGCGGGTCAGCGGGCGCTTGCCCAGCCACCGGTTGCGGCCGGCCTTGGCAAGGTTCTGGTTGGCGTTGTCGGGGTTCGACACCGCACCCACCGTGCACATGCACTCGCCGCGGATGTAGCGCTGCTCGCCCGAGTTCAGGCGGACGATCACCATGCCGCGGTCACGGCCGACGACCTGCACATAGGTGCCCGCCGAACGCGCGATCTGACCGCCCTTGCCGGGCTTCATCTCGACATTGTGGACGATGGTGCCGACCGGAACCTGGCCGATCTCCATCGCATTGCCCGGCTTCACGTCGGTCTTCTTGCCGGCGACAACGACGTCGCCCGCACCAAGCCGCTGCGGCGCGAGGATATAGGCGAGCTCGCCATCCTCATACTTCACGAGCGCGATGAAGGCGGTGCGGTTGGGATCATATTCGATCCGCTCGACCGTCGCCGACATGTCCCACTTACGACGCTTGAAATCGACATAGCGATAGCGCTGCTTGTGACCGCCGCCGATGCCACGCGAAGTGACATGGCCCTTGTTGTTGCGGCCGCCGCTCTTGCGCTTGCCTTCGGTCAGCGCCTTGACCGGCTTGCCCTTGTAGAGGTTCGCGCGGTCGACGAGGATCAGGCCACGGCGGGCCGGGCTCGTCGGGTTATATTGCTTGAGCGCCATTACCGGGTAACCCCTTGCGTCACGTCGATGGTGTCGCCGTCCTTCAGCGTCACCACGGCCTTCTTCACATCCGACCGCGTGTAGGGCTTGCCCTTCCAGCGCTTGGTCTTGCCCTTCTGGGTGATCGTATTGACGCCGGTGACGGTCACGCCCCACAGCGCCTCGACCGCCGCCTTGATCTGCGGCTTGGTGGCGTCGCTCGCGACCTTGAACACAACGGCGTTGTGCTCGGACAGCAGCGTCGACTTTTCAGTGATGTGCGGCGCAACCACCACGTCGTAATGACGCGGGTCGACCGTCTGGGTCTTAGCCATTGAAGCGGGCCTCCAGCTTCTCGACGGCCGCGCGGGTCAGCACCAGCGTCTCGGCCCTCAGGATGTCGTAAACATTGGCGCCGATCGCCGGCAGCACGTCGATCTCGCGCAGGTTGCCCGCGGCGAGCGCGAAGCTCGTCTCGACCTGGTCGCCGTCGATCACCAGCGCGGTCTTGCCAAAGCCCAGCGCCTGCAGGTTGCCCTTCAGCGTCTTGGTCTTGTTCTCGGCAACCGCGAGGCTGTCCATGACGATCAGCTTGCCGTCCCGAGCCTTCGACGACAGCGCCATCTTCAGGCCCAGCGCGCGGATCTTCTTGTTCAGCGACGGATTGAAGTCGCGGAGACGGGCGCCGTGCGCCTTACCGCCGCCGATGAACACCGGGGCGCGGCGATCGCCGTGACGGGCAGTGCCGCCGCCCTTCTGACGGCCGAACTTCTTGCCGGTGCGGGCGACGTCCGACCGTTCACGGGTCGGGCGCGCGGTGCCGCGGCGCTTTTCGAGCTGCCAGGTGACGACGCGGTGCAGGATGTCGGCGCGGGGCTCGAGGCCGAAAATCTCGTCCTTGAGCTCGATGTCGCCGTTACCCTTGGCGTCGAGGGTCTGTACCTTGACCTTCATCGCTTAGCCTTCCTGGCTCTCGGTGGCGTCCTGCGCCGGCGCCTCGGCGGGCGTGTCGGCAGGAGCGTCATTGTTGTTCTGGGCGGTCCGGACCGCAGCCGGATACGGCGCGTCCTTGTGACGGCTGACCTTCACCGCATCCTTGACGGTGAGCCAAGTGCCCTTGTGACCCGGCACCGAGCCCTTCACGAAGATCAGGCCGCGCTCGACATCGGTGCCGACCACTTCCAGATTCTGCTGGGTGCGCTGACGGTCGCCCATATGGCCGGCCATCTTCTTGTTCTTGAACACGCGGCCCGGATCCTGGCGGTTGCCGGTCGAACCGTGCGAGCGATGCGAAACCGACACACCGTGCGTCGCGCGCAGACCGCCGAAGTTCCAGCGCTTCATGGCGCCGGCAAAGCCCTTGCCCTGGGTGTGGCCGGAAACGTCGACCAGCTGGCCGGCGACGAAATGGTCCGCGGTGATCTCCGCACCGACGTCGAGGAGCGCGTCCTCGGCGACACGGAATTCGACGATGCGCGCCTTCGGCTCGACTTCCGCCTTGCCGAACATGCCGCGCTGCGGCTTGGCAACGTTCTTCGCCTTGGCCGCGCCGGCGCCGAGCTGCACCGCGACATAACCGTCGCGATCCGCTTCGCGGCGTCCGATGACTTGCAGATTTTCCAGCTGCAGGACGGTCACCGGCACGTGCCGGCCATCATCCTGGAACAGGCGGGTCATCCCCATCTTCTTTGCGATCACGCCAGTGCGCATGATCCGTTCCTTCCAAACAGAGGCTCCGTCGCCGTGAGGCTTCGGGAGCGTGCCAACGAAAAAGGCCTCGGTGATCCCGAGGCCCCGGCCCATGTTCGATACGCCCCCGCCCGGGCCGGATATCCGCATCGCTGCGAATGGCGGGGACGCAGTCCAGGCCGCTTGAAGAAGCGTCCTGCGGTATCCCATTGTTCGTGTTCACCGGCGAAGGCCGGTGCCCAGTTCAGCGTTTCCGCTGGACCCCGGCCTACGCCGGGGAACAGAAAAGTGAATCACTTTTCCGCGAGAGAGAGGCGCCTTTACGCGAGTTTGATCTCCACATCAACACCCGCGGCGAGGTCCAGCTTCATCAGCGCATCGACCGTCTGCGGCGTCGGCTGCACGATGTCGAGCATGCGCTTGTAGGTGCGCACTTCGAACTGCTCGCGCGACTTCTTGTCGACGTGCGGGCTGCGGTTGACGGTGAACTTTTCGATACGCGTGGGGAGCGGAATGGGGCCCCGGATGAGCGCGCCGGTACGACGTGCGGTGTCGGCGATGTCGCCGGTCGCCTGGTCGAGAACGCGATGATCGAACGCCTTCAGGCGAATGCGAATATTCTGGGTTTCCATGTCCACTACCGATGCGAAAGAGCCATGCCCGGTTCGACCCGGGCTTACATAAATTGCAAACCGCCCGGCCCCCTAGGGGGAGCCGGGCGGCGATGCAAGCCGAAAAGGCTTACTTGGTGATCGTCGCGACGACGCCGGCGCCGACGGTCCGACCACCTTCGCGGATCGCGAAGCGCAGGCCCGGATCCATCGCGATCGGCGCGATCAGCTTGACCGACAGCTGCACGTTGTCGCCCGGCATCACCATCTCGGTGCCCTCGGGGAGAACGACTTCGCCGGTCACGTCCGTGGTGCGGAAGTAGAACTGCGGACGATAGTTGGCGAAGAACGGCGTGTGACGGCCACCCTCGTCCTTCGACAGCACGTACACTTCCGAGGTGAACTCGGTGTGCGGCTTGATCGAGCCCGGCTTGCAGAGCACCTGGCCACGCTCGACCTCTTCACGGCCGACGCCGCGGATCAGCGCGCCGATATTGTCGCCGGCCTGGCCCTGATCGAGCAGCTTGCGGAACATCTCGACGCCGGTGACGACGGTCTTGCGGGTGTCCTTGATGCCGACGATCTCGACTTCCTCGCCGACCTTCACGACGCCGGTCTCGACACGGCCGGTCACGACGGTGCCGCGGCCCGAGATCGAGAACACGTCTTCGATCGGCATCAGGAACGGCTTGTCCAGCGGACGCTCCGGCTGTGGGATCCACTCGTCGACGGCCGCCATCAGCTTCAGGATCGCGTCACGGCCGATTTCCGTGTTGCTGTCCTCGAGCGCCGCCAGCGCGGAACCCGCGATGATCGGAATATTGTCGCCGTCGAAATCGCGCTTGGACAGTTCCTCGCGGATTTCCAGCTCGACCAGCTCGAGCAGCTCGGGATCGTCGACCTGGTCGACCTTGTTCAGGAACACGACCATGGTCGGCACGCCGACCTGCTTGGCGAGCAGGATGTGCTCCTTGGTCTGCGGCATCGGGCCGTCGGCGGCCGACACGACCAGGATCGCGCCGTCCATCTGCGCGGCGCCGGTGATCATGTTCTTCACATAGTCGGCGTGACCCGGGCAGTCGACGTGCGCATAGTGGCGCTGGCCGGTCTCATACTCGACGTGCGCGGTCGAGATAGTGATGCCGCGCTCACGCTCTTCCGGCGCCTTGTCGATGTTGGCGTAGTCGACGAACGTGGCCCCGCCGGTTTCGGCCAGCACCTTGGTGATCGCCGCGGTCAGCGACGTCTTGCCATGGTCGACGTGACCGATGGTGCCGATGTTGCAGTGCGGCTTCGTCCGCTCGAATTTCGCTTTCGCCATTGTCTTCCTACCGTTTCAGTTGGTTTCTGCGCTGCCACAGGAGTCGCGAGAACGCGGCCCCATAGCGGCTGTTTTCAAGTTACGCCAGCTTCGCCTTCACTTCGTCGGCCACGTTCTGCGGCACTTCGTCATAATGGCTGAACTGCATCGTGTACTGCGCGCGGCCCTGGGTGAAGGACCGGAGCTGGTTCACATAGCCGAACATGTTGGCGAGCGGCACCAGCGCCTCGACGGTCTGCGCGTTGCCGCGGCTGTCGGTGCCCTGGATCTGGCCACGCCGGCTGTTCATGTCGCCGATGACGTCGCCCAGATAATCTTCCGGAGTCACGACTTCGACCTTCATGATCGGCTCGAGCAGCTTGATGCCGGCCTTGGCCGCCGTCTCGCGCATCGCGCCGCGGGCACAGATTTCGAACGCCAGGGCCGACGAGTCGACGTCGTGGTAGGCGCCGTCGATCAGGTGCACTTCGAAGTCGATGATCGGGAAGCCGATCAGGTGACCGGTCTCTGCAGTCTCGCGGAAGCCCTTCTCCACCGACGGGATATATTCGCGCGGGATGTTGCCGCCCTTGATCTCGTCGAAGAACTGGAATCCCGAACCGCGTTCGCCCGGCTTCACCTCGACCTTGACGCGACCGAACTGGCCGGAGCCGCCCGACTGCTTCTTGTGGGTGTAGTCGATCGACACCGGCTTCGCGAGATACTCGCGATACGCCACCTGCGGCGCGCCGACATTGGCTTCGACCTTGAACTCGCGCTTCATGCGGTCGACCAGGATCTCGAGGTGGAGCTCGCCCATGCCCTTGATGATGGTCTGGCCCGATTCATGGTCGGTCGACACGCGGAAGCTCGGATCCTCGGCGGCCAGGCGGTTGAGCGCGATGCCCATCTTTTCCTGGTCGGCTTTGGTCTTGGGCTCGACGCTCAGCTCGATGACCGGCTCGGGGAACTCCATCCGCTCCAGGATGATCGGCGCGTTCGGCGCCGCCAGCGTGTCGCCGGTGGTCGTTTCCTTCAGACCCGCGATGGCCACGATGTCGCCGGCAAAGGCCTCATCGATGTCTTCGCGGCTGTTGGCATGCATCAGCAGCATGCGGCCGATCTTTTCCTTCTTGTCCTTCACCGTGTTGAGGACCGTGCCCTTTTCGAGCTTGCCCGAATAGATGCGCGCGAAGGTCAAGGAGCCCACGAACGGGTCGTTCATGATCTTGAACGCCAGCGCCGAGAACGGCGCCGTGTCGTCGGCCGGACGCTCGTCCGGCGTCTCGCCGTCGAGCTTCACGCCCTGGACGTTCGGAATGTCGAGCGGCGACGGCAGATAGTCGACGACAGCGTCGAGCAGCGGCTGCACGCCCTTGTTCTTGAACGCCGAACCGCACAGCACCGGCACGAACGAGAAGTTCAGCGTGCCCTTGCGGATCAGCTTCTTGAGCGTCGCCGCGTCGGGCTCCTGGCCCTCCAGATACGCTTCCATGATCTCGTCGTCCTGCTCGACGGCCATCTCGATCAGCTCGGAACGAGCGGTCGCGGCGGCGTCGGCGAGGTCGGCCGGAATGTCCTGATATTCGAACTTCGCGCCCAGCGACTCTTCGAGCCAGATGATCGCGCGGTTCTCGACCAGGTCGACCAGGCCCTTGAAGCCGCTCTCGATGCCGATCGGGAGATAAAGCACGGCCGGGCGGGCGCCCAGGCGATCCTTGATCATGTCGACGCACCGCTCGAAGCTCGCGCCGGTGCGGTCGAGCTTGTTGACGAAGCACATGCGCGGAACCTTGTACTTCTCCGCCTGGCGCCACACGGTCTCGGACTGCGGCTCCACACCGGCGACGCCGTCGAAGCACGCGACCGCACCGTCGAGCACGCGCAGCGAACGCTCGACTTCGATCGTGAAGTCGACGTGGCCGGGCGTGTCGATGATGTTGATCCTGTGGTCGTTCCAGAAACAAGTCGTCGCGGCCGACGTGATCGTGATGCCGCGCTCCTGCTCCTGCTCCATCCAGTCCATGGTGGCGGTGCCTTCATGCACTTCGCCGATCTTGTAGGACTTGCCGGTGTAATAGAGGATGCGCTCGGTCGTCGTCGTCTTGCCGGCGTCGATATGCGCCATGATGCCGATATTGCGGTAGCGCTCGAGCGGATGGCTGCGGGCCATGATCGTGGTTCCTTAGCGATGTAGGGAGCAGGCACGGACGCCCACTCCCCACGATATAGGTACGAAACTTACCAGCGGTAGTGGCTGAAGGCGCGGTTCGCTTCGGCCATGCGGTGCGTGTCCTCGCGCTTCTTGACGGCGTTGCCGCGGTTCTGCGCGGCGTCCATCAGCTCGCCCGACAGGCGGCCCGACATGGTCTTCTCGCTGCGGTTGCGCGCGGCGGTGATCAGCCAGCGGATCGCGAGCGCCTGGGCGCGCTCGGGACGCACCTCGACCGGCACCTGATAGGTCGCACCGCCGACGCGGCGGCTGCGGACTTCGATGCCCGGCTTGATGTTGTTCAGCGCGTCATGGAACACGCCGAGCGGCTCGCGCTTCGCGCGCTGCTCGACCGTTTCCAGCGCCGAATAGACGATCGCTTCGGCGACCGACTTCTTGCCGTCCAGCATGATGTTGTTCATGAACTTGGACAGGACCTGATCCCCATAGACCGGATCAGGCAGGATCTCCCGCTTCTCGGGACGACGACGACGTGCCATTTCTTGTATTCCTTCTCTTCAGCTCAATCCGGAACGTGTCCGGAGCTTACTTCGGACGCTTTGCGCCGTACTTGGAACGGGACTGTTTGCGGTCCTTGACGCCCTGGGTGTCGAGCACGCCGCGCAGCACGTGATAGCGCACACCGGGCAAGTCGCGCACGCGGCCGCCGCGGATCAGCACCACCGAGTGCTCCTGAAGGTTGTGGCCTTCGCCCGGAATGTAGCTGATGACCTCGCGCTGATTGGTCAGGCGGACCTTGGCCACCTTGCGTAGCGCCGAGTTCGGCTTCTTCGGCGTCGTCGTATAGACGCGCGTGCACACGCCCCGCTTCTGCGGGTTCTGTTCCATCGCAGGGACCTTGGACTTGGCCTTCTGCGGCTCGCGGCCCTTGCGGACCAGCTGATTGATCGTCGGCATTGAAGCCCTTCACCTTGTGTTACCGGAAAGCCCGGCGGTTACTTTGTCAGCGCCCGAACCATTCAAAACAAAAGAGCCCGGCGGCATCTGCCCCCCGGCCCCTCATGCGCCAACAATGTTCAAGCTTACCCGCGCGTCCAGGAGCAGCCTTGGGTCACAACCGGCCTCGCGAGCGTGGCGGCGCTATAGCTTTCGAGTCCCTCGCGGTCAACGCCCTTCAGGCAGGTTCGCCGCTCAGCATGAACGGCGCGTTCGCGCCGCTCCAATAGCTCTTCTCTTCGACCAGCTCTGAGCCGAGCAGTGCATTGATCCGCCGCTTGATCGCAGCGCGTTCGTCATTGCGCATATAGACCGCGCGGGCAAGCCGGACGAAGTCTGGCCCGAAGCGCCCCCTCGCCTCCTCGGCGCGGATCCCGTCCTCGATGTCCCAAAGGTCGCGGTTGACGGCACGAAGATCGTCCAGTGGCTGGCGCAGGTTTGACCGTGCCAGCACCTCGCCCGCGGTGCGAGACAGCAGTCTCAGTTCCTTCAAGACATTGGCCCGGGACGTCTCGCTCACAATCCGCTCGGCCTTGATCTCGAGGATCGTGATCTTGTCGAGCAATTCGCCCCACGAGACCGGCACGAGCGGCGTTTCGATCATCCCTGCTTCTCCGCAAGCGCTTCACGCGCCGCCAGGTCGCGCTCCACCGCGGCAATGACGCTCTCCCAATCTCCGGCGCGCGGCTGCACATATTGCCGCACTGAAGGATACCAGGGGCTCGACGCCTGCGCCGGATTCCAGCGCCAGTCCGGCTGCGCCTTCAGCAGCAGCCAGGTCGGGCGGCCAAGCGCTCCGGCCAGATGGCCGATCATCGTATCGACGGTGACGACCAGCGCGCAGCCGGCGACCAGTGCCGCCGTGGCGCCGATGTCGAACGGACAGCCGGCGAGGTTCAGCACGGCCAACTCGGTCGGCTCCGACACGAGCGTGAGTACCGGGCGCCGTTGGCAGATCGAGGCGAAGTGCGCCGGGGGAACCGACCGGTCCGCGTCCCACTCCCCCGCTCCGTAGCAGAGTCCGATCGTGCCGGCCGGCAGGATCGCAGCGGGCGCGCGCAGATAGGGCGGGCGCGCGCAGTCGGGCGTCGCCCGCAGGGCGAAATCCAGTTCGGTGACGTCGAGATCGACTTCCGCGGGCGGCAGCGGACGCGCGGGATCGAACGGGTGCAGCCTCAAGCCGGCATCGAGCGTCCGCAGCAGCTCCAGCAAGCGCGGCTGCACCTCCAAGGTCACCGAAGCCGCGCGGGCCGCGAGCAGCGGCAGGAAGCGGGCGAACTGGATCGTGTCGCCGAGCCCGTGATAGCAGCGCACCAGCACGTCCCGTCCGTCGACAGGCGTGCCGTCCCACACCCAGCGCAGATGATAGGGCAGCGACGGATCGTCGCGCGTCGCGGGGTCGCGCTCGGCCAGAGCCAGCGCGCCGAGCGACCAGGCCTCGGCGTAGCGCTCCGCCCGCATCACCGCCACCCATTGCGCCATTCTATCGCTCATCGGCGGGATCAAGTCGCACCGCCGACACTGGTTCCACATCCGATACGAAGGCACTGAAAAATGACGCGCTCACAGCTTTGTTGCTGGGTGGCGTTGACCGAGGGAACGGCGCTGCAACCCGTTCGTTAGCGAAACGAAAGCCACAGCCGGAAGTGTCATGGCGGCTATCCAGCCGCCGGAGCGTCCCGGAAAAAAGGGGCGAGAGTTGAGCCGCGACGACGAGAGATTTGCCGACACACGAAGTGCCTCGCTGCGCCAGCGGATCGAAGCGCTCGGACCCTGGTTCCACAACATCGATCTCGACGGCATCGCCACCGCTCCCGATCATTTTCTCGGCGACTATCCGCGCTTCAAATTCGCCCAGTTCGCCGATGCGATCCCTGCCGACCTGACCGGCAAGAGCGTCCTCGACATCGGCTGCAATGCCGGCTTCTACTCGGTCGAGATGAAGCGTCGCGGCGCGGAGCGCGTGCTCGGCATCGACAGCGACGATCGCTACCTGGCCCAGGCCCGGCTCGCCACCGAGGCGCTGGGCTTTACCGGCGTCGAGTTCGCCAAGCTTTCCGTCTATGACGTAGCGACGCTCGGCGAACGCTTCGACCTCGTCATCTTCATGGGCGTGCTCTACCATCTCCGCCACCCGCTGCTCGCGCTCGACCTGATCCGCGAGCATGTCGCCGGCGACCTGATGCTGTTCCAGACGCTGCAGCAGGGATCGGGCGCGGTGCTCGACGTGCCCTCGGATCACCCCTTTTTCGATCCCGCCACCGGCGAGCCGCCCGCCTTCTTCGACGATCCCGGCTATCCCAAGCTCCATTTCATCGAGCGCGAGTTCGCGCACGACTGGACCAATTGGTGGGCCCCGAACGCCGCCTGCAGCATGGCGATGCTTCGCGCCGCGGGCTTCACCGTCGAGAGGACACCTGAGGCCGACGTCTATCTCTGCCGCGTCGCGCCCGTACCTTACGCCAAATACGGACCCGCCGCCGTCTATCCAGTCAAGGGGAATACGCGTTGATCGAAGCCGCAATGATCTGGAACGAGCCCAACAACAAGTCGCATTGGGACCCCCAGATCGACCCCGACTGGTCGCAGTTCGCCGACCATGTGATCCGCGCCGGCCAAGCCATCCGCTCCGTCAATGCGGCCATGACGCGGGTCTTGGGCGGCATGTCGCCGATCGACCCGCACTGGCTGCGGCGGATGGAAGATCATGGCGCGCTCGATGGCGTCGACGTCGTCGCCGTGCACGGCTTCCCGCTCGACTGGAATCTCTGGCCGCTCAGCGCCTGGCCGGACAAGATCGCCGAGATCAAGGCGGTGACCGACAAGCCGGTGTGGGTGACGGAAGTCGGCGTCAGCTCGTTCGGCGCCGAGGAAGTGCAGGTCTTCGGCCTCCAGCGCACCGCCGAGCTGCTCAGGGACGTCGTGCCCCGCATTTTCTGGTATTCGCTCTTCGACCTGCCGCAGAGCTGGGGCGCGGAGACACGCCACCGCGAGGCGGAGGGCTCCTCCTATTACCGCCACTTCTATCTCGGCCTGATCCGCGAGGACGGCACGCCCAAGCCCGCGCTCGAAACCTATGCGACGCACGCCGCCGATGTCGGCCTGATGCAATGGTTCCACTTCCACGATCCGCGGCTCGACGAGGCGGTGCAGTGGATGAAGCGGCTCGGCACCCGCCGCATCCGCACCGGGCTCAGCTGGGCTGACAGCTTCCGCCCCGGCGCGATCGACTGGTTCGACCGGCAGATGGAAGCACTCGCCGACTTCGACGTGACCGTCACCTTCTGCTTCACGCCGCAGCATCTGGGCGTCGCCCCTCATCACACCAGCCCCGCGCAAGACCCCCAGGCGTTCGCTGACTTCTGCGCCTGGATGATCAACCGCTATGCGCCCGCTCAGCCCCAGCGGCTCGACGCACCGGTGGTGCCGCTCGCCGACTGGCAGGAGCCCGAACTCAACCCGCTGAACTTCAACCGCGACGAGCGTCTCGCCGCCGAACGGAGCGCCGCCTGATGCTGTCGCCCGAGCCCCATGGCATCAACGTCGCGCTGGTCGGCGTGGGCAATTGCGCGAGTTCGCTGGTGCAGGGGCTGGCGCATTATCGTGATGGCGCGAACGAGCATGTCGGGCTGATGCATTGGGAGCTGGGCGGCTATCGCCCAAGCGACATTCGCGTGGTCGCTGCCTGGGATGTGGACCGGCGCAAGGTCGGCCGGGATGTCGCCCAGGCGATCTTCGCCAGGCCCAACTGCACCGCTGTCTTCTGCGAGTCCGTGCCGCGCACCGGCGCGACCGTGCGCATGGGGCGTGTGCTCGACGGCGTCGCCGAGCATA
>NZ_JABEPR010000030.1 GCF_013044515.1 Sphingomonas sp. ID1715 | reverse complement strand
TTGATGTCTTTTCCTCCGGGTACTGAGATGTTTCAGTTCTCCGGGTTCGCTTCACCAAAGCTATGTATTCACTTCAGTGATACCTTCGTTCCCATTTACCCAGCCACTGATCGCTCAGCAGCTGAGTAAATGGTGAAGGTGGGTTTCCCCATTCGGAAATCGTCGGGTCAAAGGTTGCTCACACCTCACCGACGCTTATCGCAGCGTGCCACGTCCTTCATCGCCTGTGCATGCCAAGGCATCCACCAAATGCCCTTACCTCACGCTTGAGAGTCCACACCACCAACAACAACGCTGAGTACCCCCGGTCCGAAAACCGGAAGGCCACTCGGCAAAACGCTGCCGCGGCAATGCGGATATAATCTCAGCCTGTATTTACGAGTGCATCCCGAAAGGTGATCGCTCACCTCACGCGACGCCTCGCGGCATCGATCAAAAAACCCATTCACAATGTCAAAGATGAGGCGGCCAAGCCGCCTCGCAACAGCCTCGAAGAGGCTGAACCGATGTCTTCATCGAAGAAACAAATGCCAAAGGTGGTGGAGCCTGTCGGGATCGAACCGACGACCTCAAGCTTGCAAAGCTAGCGCTCTCCCAACTGAGCTAAGGCCCCGAAAGGTCACTAAAGGTCGCGGTGACCATGAGCCACGCGTCGCGGCGAAGCCGCGCCGTCGGTCCTGCTGCGCAGGCCGCCGTACTCGCGATCGTGCGCCGCAGCTTGCGCTGCGCGTCTCGATCGCTGCGTGGTGGGCCGAGAAGGAGTTGAACCTTCGACCTCACGCTTATCAGGCGTGCGCTCTAACCACCTGAGCTACCGGCCCCCAACCACACACGAGCGGCCAAATGGCCGCAGGCGGCGTGAGCCAGCTCAGGCACCGCTGCCAAAAGGCAGCGTGTTTCTCGATGAAGGGACATGAGGACGGCGGCTTATGTTCTTTGGAGCGGTTGACGCTCTTCCGGGACAAGCCCGGCGCAGTACAACCAGTTCCTTAGAAAGGAGGTGATCCAGCCGCAGGTTCCCCTACGGCTACCTTGTTACGACTTCACCCCAGTCGCTGAACCGACCGTGGCCGCCTGCCTCCCTTGCGGGTTAGCTCAGCGTCTTCGGGTCAATCCAACTCCCATGGTGTGACGGGCGGTGTGTACAAGGCCTGGGAACGTATTCACCGTGGCATGCTGATCCACGATTACTAGCGATTCC
>NZ_JABEPR010000003.1 GCF_013044515.1 Sphingomonas sp. ID1715 | reverse complement strand
GCTCGAAGCCCTTGCCGCTGATCTGATAATAAAGGCCGGAGTTCGGCTCCAGGAAGCGCTGGTCGCCGAGCGGCCGGTTGAGCAGCACTTCGCCCGCCGGCCCGATCTCCGCCGAGGCGACCATGGCCGTCAGCACATAATTGAGGGAGTCGTCGAAGTTGCGCGTGATCGCGTTGCTCAGCACCCGGTCGAGCGCCAAACCGCCGCCCAGCAGCAGCAGCCCGATCCAGGCCGCCGCGATCAGGATCATGCGGCGGCTCAGCGAACCGGTGGATTTTCGCTTACCTTGCTCCTCCCCGGTAAGGGGAGGGGGACCATGCGGAGCATGGTGGAGGGGCCCGGAGCGAAGCGGAGGGTTGGCCTCCTCGCTTCGCTGCGGCCCCTCCACCGGCTGCGCCTCCCCGTTCCGGGGAGGAGCTCGGATTAGCCATTGGGGTCTTCGAGGCTGTAGCCGAGCCCGCGGATCGTGGTGATCACGTCCTGGCCCAGCTTTTTGCGGATGCGGGTCACGAACACTTCGATCGTGTTCGAATCGCGGTCGAAATCCTGGTCGTAGATATGTTCGATCAACTCGGTGCGGCTGACCACCTTGCCCTTGTGGTGCATCAGATAGCTCAAGAGCTTATACTCCTGCGCGGTCAGCTTTACCGGCTCCCCGGCGAGCGTGACCTTGCCCGAACGGGTGTCGAGGCGCACGTCACCGGCGGTCAGCTCCGAGCTGCTGTTGCCGGAGGCGCGGCGGATCAGCGCGCGGAGCCTGGCGATCAGCTCTTCAGACTGGAACGGCTTGGCAAGGTAATCGTCGGCACCGGCGTCGAGCCCGGCAACCTTGTCCGACCAGCTGTCCCGCGCGGTCAGCACGAGGACCGGCATGGCGCGGCCTTCCTTGCGCCAGCGGTCGAGCACGGTCAGTCCGTCGATCGTCGGCAGGCCGAGATCGAGCACCACCGCGTCATAGGTCTCGGTCTGGCCCAGAAAATGTCCGTCCTCGCCGTCATCGGCCAGGTCGACGGCATAGCCGGCGCCTTCCAGCGTCTTGCGGAGCTGGGCCCCGAGGCTTGGTTCGTCTTCGACGATCAAAACGCGCATTGATTACCCCTCAAAAGCCGGACCGGCCGATCACCGCGCCGGTGCGGGCGTCGATATCGACCCAGATCACCGTGCCGGCACGCATGAACTTCAGGCGATAAACGCCGCCATCGAATTCAGGACCCAGATAGGTGCTCCCGCGCATCCGTGGCAGCACCCGATCCTCGATGTCACGCAACGAAAGCACCCGGCCCGATTTCCGGGCTTCGAATGCCTGATACTGGTCACCCCGCCGCTGCCCGGCAGCCGGGGCCGCCAGGGCGAGCGCAACAAGCGCCAAAGAGACGATACGCGTCATGCGGGTCATGGGCATAGCGGTTAGTGACAAGGCTTTGAATAGCCCATGAATGCGGCCGTTGGCGCTCGTTCAGCCAAGCTGATAGGGGCAGCGCCCATGTCTGCACCCGTGCTCGCTTTTGAAAATCTCGGTCTCGTCCAGGGCTCCGGCTGGCTGTTTCGCAATCTCGACCTCTATGTCGGACAGCGCGACCGGCTGGCGCTGATCGGGCGGAACGGCGCCGGCAAGACCACGCTGCTGAAGCTGCTCGCGGGCCGCATCGAGGCGGACGAAGGGCGGCGGACGATCGTACCGGGCACCAATGTCGTGCTGCTGGAACAGGATCCGGACGTTTCGGCGTTCCAGACGCTTCGCGACTATGCGCTCGGCGGCGCGATGGCTCCGCAGCTCCACGAAGTCGAAGCCATTGCCGACCAGATCGGCCTCGACCTCTCCCGACCGGCCGCCACTGCCTCGGGGGGCGAACGGCGCCGCGCGGCGATCGCCCGCGCCCTCGCGCTCGATCCCGACGTGCTGCTGCTGGACGAGCCGACCAACCATCTCGACCTCGGCGCGATCGACTGGCTCGAGGCGTGGCTGAACCGGTTCAAGGGCGCTTTCCTGGTCATCAGCCACGACCGCACCTTCCTGACGCGGCTGACGCGGTCGACCCTGTGGCTCGATCGCGGCAATCTGCGGCGCGCCGATGTCGGCTTTGGCGGCTTCGAAGCGTGGCAGGAAAAGGCCTATGCCGAAGAGGCGCGCGCGGCCGAGAAGCTCGACGCCAAGCTGAAGCTGGAGCTGCACTGGCTGCAGCGCGGCGTCACCGCCCGCCGCCGCCGCAACCAGGGCCGGCTCGCGAAGCTCAACGAGATGCGTGCCGCGCGCGCGGCGATGCTGGGGCCACAAGGCGCCGCCAAGCTCGCCATCGGCACTGACGATATCCGCACCAAGTCCGTGATCACGGCGGACAAGGTCACCAAGCGCTTTGGCGAGCGCACGATCATCAAGGACTTTTCGCTGCGTATCCAGCGCGGCGACCGGATCGGCATCGTCGGCGCGAATGGGGCCGGCAAGACGACCTTGCTGAAGCTGTTGACCGGCGAACTGCAGCCAGACGAAGGCGAAGTGACGCTCGCCAAGACACTGGACGGCGTGATCATCGACCAGCAGCGCAGCCTGCTCGCGCCCGACAAGCGCGTACGCGATGTGCTCGCCGATGGCGGCGACTGGATCGAAGTGCTCGGCACCAAAAAGCACATTCACGGCTATCTGAAGGAATTCCTGTTCGAACCGGGCCTCGCCGATGCGCGGGTCGGCACGCTGTCGGGTGGGGAGAGGTCGCGGCTGCTGCTGGCGCGCGAATTCGCCCGCCGGTCGAACCTGCTGGTGCTGGACGAGCCGACCAACGATCTCGATCTCGAGACGCTCGACCTGCTGCAGGAAGTCATCGCCGACTATGACGGCACGGTGCTGATCGTCAGCCACGACCGCGACTTCCTCGATCGCACGGTGACGGTGACTTTGGGTCTGGACGGTTCCGGCAAGGTCGACGTGGTCGCCGGCGGCTATGAAGATTGGGTGCGGCAGCGCTCCTCGGCTCCTGCCCGTTCCCCGGCGAAGGCCGGGGCCCAGAAGACACCGCAGCCTGGGCCCCGGCCTGCGCCGGGGAACAAGAAGCTGAGCTTCAAGGACCAGCGCGACTATGACCTGCTGCCGAAGCGAGTCGAGGAGCTGGAAGCGCAGATCGCGCGCGACGAAGCGGCGCTCGCCGACCCCGACCTCTACACTCGCGACCCGAAGCGCTTCGCCGCGCTGACGGCCGCAATCGACCAGGCGCGCGAAGAGAAGGACGCGGCCGAGCTGCGCTGGCTCGAACTGGCCGAACAGGTGGAGGCGCTCGCCTCCTGACCTGTTAGGCGGTCTTCATCCGCTCCCGCACATGGCGCTCGAGGATAGTCAGCGGCATCGCGCCGTCCTTCAGCACCTCGTGGAACTGCTTCACGTCGAAGCGCGCGCCCTGCGCCTTCTCCGCTTCGGCGCGCAGCCGCGACCAGACGCCATGGCCGACCTTGTAGCTGCAGGCCTGGCCGATCTGGGTGCAATAGCGCTCGACCTCGCGCTGGGTGCGCGGGCGGGCGAAGCCGGTGGTCGCGACCATATAGTCGGTCGCCTTTTCGCGGCTCCAATTCTTTGAATGCAGGCCGGTATCGACGACGAGCCGCGTCGCGCGGAACAGATAGGATTGCAGGAAGCCCGCACGCTCCAGCGGCGTCCGATAGACGCCCGCCTCGTCGGCGACGCTTTCGGCATAGAGCGCCCAGCCTTCCGAATAGGCCGAGAAACCGCCGATCTTGCGTAGCGTTGGGATGTCCTTCGAGGTCTGCGCGATGCTGATCTGGAGGTGATGGCCCGGCGTGCCTTCGTGGAAGCTGAGCGAAGGCAGCGTGTATTTCGGCCAGTCGCCGACATCCTTCAGGTTGACGAAGTAGATGGCCGGCCGCGAGCCGTCGAGCGAGGCGCGACGATAATAGCCGTTCGACGCGCCGTCCTGGATCTCGACGGGCACCGCGCGGATCTCGAGCGGCTGGTTCGGCACTGTCGCAAAGAAGCGCGGCAGCTGGGCGTTCATGCGCCGCACATCGTCGTTCAGCCCCTCGATCAGCGCCGCCCGGCCTTCCGCCGAGTTCGGGTAAAGCTGGTCGGGCCGGACGTTCAGCTGGGCGAGCCGCGCGCCGACTTCACCCTGCGTCAGCCCTTCGGCGCGCAGGATCTTGTCCAGCTGCGCGCTGATTTCCGCCACCTGGGCCAGGCCCATCCGGTGCACTTCGTCGGGCGACATGGTCGTGGTGGTCATCTGCTGGAGCGCGGCCGCATAGATCGCATCGCCTTGCGGCAGCCGCTGCGCGCCGTCGCCCGGCCGCGTCGTCGGCCGCAGCGCCTCAATGGCGGCGATCTGCCGGTCAAGCGCGGGATAGACCTTGTCGGCGACGATTCGGCTGGCGCGCGGCCCCCAATTGCCGGCGACGTTGGCCGCCTTTGCGCGCGTGACGAGCGACTGGACGAGCGTCGAGCTCTCCGGCGCCGTGCCGCGCAGCTTGCGCATCTGGCCGAGCGTCAGGTCGAGCGACCAGCCCGGCGCCAGGAATCCGCGCGCCGCCTGGGCACGCTGTTCTTCCGTCTCCTCGTCCAGCACGCGAGCAAAGGCTTCGAGCCGCGAGAGATAGGCCTCCGCATCGGCCGAGGTCTTGATCGTATGCGCCGAGTTCAGGAAGTCGGGCGTCGAGAAGTAAGAGCCGCCCTGCTGGAAGATCGGATAGGGCCGGACGACACTGTCGATGCCGAACCGCGCCGGGCCGACCTCCTGCCCCTCCAGCTGATAGACGATGACGTCGCGGTTCAGCTGATTGGCGGGCGACAGGCCGTTCAGCGCCCGCAGCCGCGCCAGCGCCTGGCGAGTCAGCGCCAGCTCCTTCTGCCGCTCCTCGGCGGTTGCCGGGCTCAACTGGCTCTTCAGCGCGGCGAGCGGGCCCTGATCGAGACCGAGGGACGTGGCCAGTTCGGGCGACCGCGCTACGGCTTCCTGAAAGATCTGCTCGAACAGCGCATTGGCGGCGGCGTCACCGCTTGTGCCTTGGGCCAGCAAGCGGCTGGGCAGCAGCGTGGTTCCCGCGATCAGGGCGGAGCTGGTCAGAAAGGCGCGACGGTCCATGATAATCCCCTCAAGCTGTTTTGCCGGCTTCTAGCCGCCCGCCCCCGCCTCGCCAGCGCGGTTCGACGAACGACAGGCAACCGCGCTCAATGTCGCTCGTTCTGCCTTCGCAACGGAGGATCGAGATGGAAATCACCAAGGCGCTGAAGACCGATCACCAGCAGCTCAAGAAGCTGATCCGCGCGGTCAACAAGAGCGAGGATGGCGAGGAGCGCAAGCGGCTGTTCACCGAATTCGCCGAGCTGCTGACCCGCCATTCCAAGGCCGAGGAGAAGGTGGTCTACGATGCCCTGATCGCGACCGGCGAGGAAGAAGAACAGGAATCAGGGCATGAAGGCTATACTGAGCACATGCTCGCCGAGACGCTGCTGAAGAAGCTCAAGGCCGGCGCCGACCCGATGTCGCCCGAATGGAGCGCCGAGGCCAAGGTCATGATGGAAATCCTCGAACATCATATCGAGGAGGAAGAGGATGAGATCTTCGCCCAGGTGAAGGAAGACTTCGACACCGCGGAGCGCAAGGAAATGGGCGACGCGTTCGAAGCGCAGAAGGAGAAGGTGAAGGCCTAAAGGCTTCGTCCCGCCCGGCCGGCGAGTTCGGTCACATAATGCCAGGCGACCCGGCCCGAGCGGGCGCCGCGGGCGGTCGCCCATAGCAGGGCGTCGGCGGCGTCGAACGGCAGCGCATAGGCATCGGCATAGCGCGCGACGATCGCGAGATACGTCTCCTGATCGAGCGCGTGAAAGCCGAGCGACAGGCCGAAGCGGTCGGCGAGCGCGAGCCGGTCGTCGACCACGTCGCGCGGGTTGATGGCGCTGGACTGCTCGTCGATGTCGCGCGCGACGATGTGGCGGCGATTCGACGTGACGTGCAGCCGGGCGTTGCCCGGCCTCGCTTCCGCGCCGCCTTCCAGTAGCGACCGCAGGATTCGGGTGTCGGCGCCGCCTGCCTCAAAGCCGATATCGTCGATGAACAGGATGAAGCCGCGCCCGGCGTCCCCGAGCAGGTCGAACAGGGCGGGCAGCGTATCAAGATGGTCGGCCGCCACGTCGACCAGGGCGAGATCCAACCCTTCCCGCTGCAGCGCGCCCACCACGGACTTGACCAGCGCGGATTTGCCGGTGCCCTTGGCGCCCCAGAGCAGCACATCGTGCGCCGCAGCGCCCTCCGCCAGCCGCCGCGCATTGGCGAGCAAGGCAGCCTTTTGCGCATCGATGCCGGTAAGCAGGTCAAGCGGCAGCGGCGCAAAGTGCCGCGCCGACTGCAGCGTGGTGCCGCGCCACAGATAGGCGGGATGGGCGCGCACATCGGCGTGGGCGCCGGGCGCAGGCGCCATGCGTTCCAGCGCGTCGGCGATGCGGGCAAGTGCCTCCTCCATGCCGCGCTCCTAGCTGCTGCAAACGGCCTTCGCCATGGACAGCCGCTCCGTCGCCGGAGCAGGCCGATCAGGCGGCGGGCGGAACCTCGACCGTGTCGTTGGCGACTTCGGCGCGCGGGCGGCGGCCACGACGGCGCGGCGGCGCGGCTTCCTCGGCGGCATCGCTCGCCACGGCAATTGCCGGCGGCAGGCGATCGGCGTCGAAGCCTTCGACCTGCGGCGCACTTTCTTCGCGCGCCCGACGCGGGCGGCGGACGCGGCGTTCGCCATTGTCCGGCTGCGGCGCTTCAGCCTGGCGCTCTTCCTGCTCCGACGCTTCGACCGGCTCGGGCTGGCGTTCGCGGCGCGGCTCGTCGCGACGGAAGCCGTTGCGATCGCCACGGTCGCCGCGGTCGCCGCGATCATTGCGTTCGCCGCGCTCGAACCGTTCGCCGCGATCACTGCGCTGGCCACGATTCTGGTCGCGCACGTCGAACTCGTCGCCGCCGTCCTCGCCGTCATAGTCCTCGTCCGCATTCTGGTTCTGCGGACGCTGATCCTCGAAGCGGGCGCGGCTTTCGCTCAGCACGCGGAAATAATGGTCGGCGAACTGGAGATAATATTCGGTGGTGACGCGATCACCCGCCATCTGCGCGTCGCGGGCGAGGTTCTTGTATTTCTCGTGCAGCTGCTGGGCGTTGCCGCGGGCGCGATTGTCGATGCGGCTGCCGCCGCCAGGCTGCCCCGGATTGCCCTGCGGCCGCTGGCCTCCACGACCGCGACGGCGGCCGTTCTGACGATTGTTGATCAAAGGATGTCCTCTACTTCACCCAAAATCTGTTCCCGTGGCTCCGCTGGCTTCATGCGCGGCCAAGAAGAGAGCAGCGGGTGCACGCGCTCTCATCAATCGCCAGCGCGGCCGGGTCTCACCGCGTCTTAGCTGTCGGGATGGGCAAGGCGTTCTTCGTAGCGCCTGTTCGGCTGCCGTCGCGGAAACTGCCTGCCCCTCTGATGTCTTATCTAGTGGGTCACTTCTCAAAATCCAAGTGCAAATTAGCGCCGATATCTTGCGCTTCCGTGTCAGTGCCGCCGCAGTTCGAGGCAACGGTCGCGTCCGGCCAGATCCTGGCGGCACTGCACGGCCAGGTCTTCAACCTGCATCAGGGACGTGACGCTTTCGCGCTGGTCGGCGCCGATCTCGACCACCGCAAGGCCACCCGGCGAGAGCAGACGGGCAAGCTGGGGCGCCAATTTCCGATAGTCGTCGAGACCTTCCGGACCCGCGAACAGGGCGGCCGCCGGTTCATGGTCCGCCACGTCGCGAGGGAGCCAGGCGCCGCATTCCACGTAAGGCGGGTTGCAGAGGATCAGGTCGAAGCGGCCGTCGAGGGCTGCCCCCCAATCGCCCTGCACGAAGCACGCGCGCTCGGCAAAACGGAGCCTTTGCGCATTGCCGCGCGCCACGGCCAGTCCGGCCGCCGAGCGGTCCACACCCAGTCCCCAGGCGCCGGGCCAGTGATCGAGACTTGCTAGCAGCAGTGCGCCCGAACCAGTGCCGAGATCAAGGACTTTGGCGGGCGCGGATGCACTAAAATGCGCGATCGCCGCCTCGATCAGCGTCTCACTATCCGGGCGGGGGATCAGCACATCGGGCGTGACGTGCAGGTCCAGCGTCCAGAACGCCTTGGTGCCGGTGATATACGCGACCGGTTCATGCGCGAGCCGGCGGGCGATCAGGGTCTCGAAGGCGGGCGGCACCGCGCGCGCTGGATCGAGCAGCAGCGCCTCTCGCGAGATACCGAGTGCGTGAGCGAGGAGGAGCTCGGCGTCGAGACGGGGAGTGGGGGAGATTGGAGCGAGAAGGCGGGTTGCTGATGTCAGCGCCCCAAGAACTCCGTTCGCTTCGAGCGAAGTCGAGAAGCCTTGATGCACCGATCAGCCGTTTCTCGACTGCGCTCGAAAACAACGGACCTTCGACGGCCTAGCCATTAAGGTTCGCCAGCTTCTCCGCCTGGTCCTCGGCGATGAGCGCGTCGATCAGCTCGTCCATATTGCCTTCGAGGATTTCGGGCAGGCGGTGCAGGGTGAGGTTGATACGGTGATCGGTCACCCGGCCTTGCGGGAAGTTATAGGTGCGGATGCGTTCGGAGCGGTCGCCCGAACCGACCATCGACTTGCGCGCGCCGGCGCGTTCGCTGGCGAGGCGCTCGCGCTCCAGCTCGTAGAGGCGCGTGCGCAATACCTTCAGCGCCTTGGCCTTGTTCTTGTGCTGCGACTTCTCGTCCTGCTGGATGACGACGAGGCCGGAGGGCAAGTGAGTGATCCGGACGGCGCTGTCGGTGGTGTTGACCGACTGGCCGCCGGGCCCGGACGAGCGATAGACGTCGATTCGCAGGTCCTTGGCTTCGTCGATTTGCACATCGACATCCTCAGCCTCGGGCAGCACCGCAACGGTCGCCGCGGAGGTGTGGATGCGCCCGCCGCTCTCGGTCGCGGGCACGCGCTGCACGCGGTGCACGCCGCTCTCGAACTTCAGCCGCGCGAACACCCCTTGGCCGGTGACGCTCGCCACCACTTCCTTATAGCCGCCCAGCTCCGCCGCGCTGGCCGAGATCGGCTCGACCCGCCAGCCGCGTCCCTCGGCATAGCGCTGGTACATGCGGAACAGGTCGCCGGCGAACAGCGCCGCCTCGTCGCCGCCGGTGCCGGCGCGGATTTCGAGCATCGCCGGGCGCTCGTCGGCCGCATCGCGGGGGAGCAATTTAACGGCAAGCTCGCGCTCCGCGCCCGGAAGTTGCGCGCGCACCGCGTCCGCCTCTTCGGCGGCCATGGCGCGCATTTCCGCATCCGGTTCCCTCTCGGCAAGGTCGGCAAGCACGTTCAGTTCCGCGCGCAGCCGCCGAACCTCCCCCGCCGCTGCCGCGACCGGCTCCAACTCGGCATATTCCTTGGACACCTGCACGAAGCGATCGGCGGCGAGTTCGCCCGACGCCATCAACGCCTGCAACTCATCCCGCCGCGCCTCGATCTGCGCGATCCGTTCCGCGGAGATGGTGGTCACGGATGGTTCCAGCCGGCGCCCGACATTTTCCCGCCGAAGTAATCAGAAAGCGCAGAAGTCACGCGGGACTCCCAGTTGCTTTGCGCAGCATTGTCGATGCCGCTCGCATAGAAGGAAAGATGGAGTCTTCCCAGCGGATGCCCCTTATCCCGAACGAAGAGTAGTCCTTGCGCATTTGCCTTCTTGGCCTGCTCCGCCCGCTTTTTCGCAGCGCCACGATAGGGAAAGTAGACTCTGATACCGGCCGCTCGAAGCATTTTTGCTGCAATGATTGCATCGACCTCGTTCTGGGGCTGATCCGGGATCACCGCGATCTCCGGCGCCAGTGACTCTGTCTGCTCAGTCAACATCGCCAGCCGCTCGATCCCCGCAGCCCATCCAACGGCCGGCGTCGACGGGCCGCCGAGCGTTTCGATCAGCCCGTCATATCTCCCGCCGCCCAACACCGTTCCTTGCGCGCCGAGGCGGTCGGTGACGAACTCAAAGGCGGTGTGGCGGTAATAGTCGAGGCCGCGGACCAAGCGGGCGTTGCGGGTCCAGGCGACGCCGGCGGCTTCGAGGCCCTTCGTCACGGCTTCGAAGAACACGCCGGCCTCGCTCGTCAGATAGTCGTCGATCGAGGGCGCTGCGTCGGCGATCGGGCGGTCGCGCGGGTCCTTGCTGTCGAGGATGCGCATCGGGTTGCGCTGCAGGCGCTCGAGGCTCTCTTCCGACAGCTCGCCACGATGCGCTTCGAAATGGCGGACCAGGGCGTCGCGCCACGCCTGCCGCGTCTCGGCGTCGCCCAGCGTGTTGAGCTGCAGCGTTACACCGTCGCTCACCCCCAGCTCGCGCAGCAGCTGGTCGGCCATGACCAGCAATTCGACATCTGCGGCGGGCTCGGCGGCGCCGATCACTTCGGCGTCGAGCTGGTGGAATTGGCGGAAGCGACCCTTTTGCGGACGCTCATAACGGAACAGCGGCCCGTGGGTCGCGACCTTCAGCGGCGCATATTGCTGCCAACCTTCGGTGAGATAGGCACGGGCGATGCCGGCAGTGAATTCGGGCCGGAGCGTCAGCGAATCCCCGCCGCGATCCTCGAAACTGTACATCTCCTTCGAGACCACGTCGGTCGTTTCGCCAAGCGAGCGGGCGAACACGGCGGTCGCCTCGAACACCGGCACTTCGACGCGCTGAAAGGCGTAGAGCTTGCGGACCCGATCGAACGTGTCGACGACGTGCTGAAAGCGCAACGCCTGTTCGCCAAGCATGTCCTGCGTGCCGCGGATCGGCCGGGGAGTTTCGATCTTTGCCATGAAGCGCGCGCTTCTAGAGAAGTCGCGCGAAAGTTGGAAGGAGGGCGCACCGGATCGCGCGCCCTCCCGAAGCCCGGCTTATTCAGGCTTGTTGCGCTTCTTGGTCTTCTTGGTGTGCGTCACCTGCGTACCGTCATCGGTCTTGGTGACGGTGGTGCTGTTGTCGCTCGGCGTTTCGACGGTCTGAGTCGTCGTCGTTTCGCCTGAACCGGTGGTCGTGGTGTCGCGGGTCACGGTGGCGCCCGGCGTTTCGCTCGGTGTCGGTGTCGCGCTGGGCGTCGGCGCGGCGGTCGGGTCGACCGGCGGCGTTGTGGTCTGGGCCTGAGCAGCAGCCGACAGCGACAGCGCCGCCGCGGCCAGAATGGCAATCTTCATAACGACTTCCTTTATCTTTCCCCGCCCCGAGCGGTGGCACTCGCCCCAGGCGCAAAGGGCCGTTCTGCGGGTGAACGCGAAATGAACTCCGCAGCTCGGCAGGTTCGACTGGTGGTCAGGTGCGTCGAGTCGAGCGGCCACGCCGAGGCTGGCTGCGCACCCGCTCCTCGGCTAGCAAGGCGCGGCATGCGGCCGGTCGGCACCTATCTCGCGCCAGAACGCTTCCTGGCTTTCCTCGTGACCCTGGGCGTGGCCACCTGGCTCGCCGCCAACCGCTTCCCCCTCAGCCGCGCGGCGATGATCGGCTTCGACGTTGCCGCCTTGGTCTTCCTGCTCTCGGTTTCCACCCTGATGCGGCGGCATGACGCGGCAGAGATGCGGAACCTCGCCTGCCGGAACGACGCCAACCGGCTGTTGCTGCTGATCGTGTCGAGCGCGGTGATGATCGCCATCCTCGTCGCGGTGACGGCGGAGGTAACCGCGCGAGGCCGGATGGAGACTCCGGTCAAAATCCTGGTGATCGGCACACTGGCGCTGGCCTGGCTGTTCGCCAACACCGTCTACGCGCTCCACTATGCGCACATCTATTACCTGCCCGAAGGCGCGGGCAATCGCGACCGGGCGGGCATATCCTTTCCCGGCCGGAGCGATCCGGACTATTCGGACTTCGTCTATTTCGCCTTCACACTCGGCATGACCTTCCAGACATCGGACACGGAAATCACCAGCCGGGCGGTGCGGCGAGTGGTGACGCTCCATTGCCTCGCCGCCTTCGCGTTCAACATCGGCGTGCTGGCCTTCACCATCAATGTGCTCGGTTCGGGGTCCTAGCGCGTGCGAGGAATTGCGGTTAGCGGGCGAGCCATGAAGCTGCTGTTCCCGCTCGCCTTTCTCGTCGTCGCCCCCGGTTTCGCCCAGTCCATCCCCGCAGCCCGGGACGTACCCTTTGCCGGCGCGATGACGCTGACAGTCGATCTCGCCCGCGTCACCCAAGGCATTTTCCAAGTGCGCCAGACCATTCCGGTGGCCGGTCCCGGGCCGCTGGTGCTGCTCTATCCCGAATGGAAGCCCGGCAATCACGCGCCGTCGGGGCAGATCGAGAATCTGGCGGGACTGAAGCTCAGCGCGGGCGGCCGACCGCTCGCCTGGCGCCGCGACCCGGTAAACATGTTCGCCTTTCATGTCGATGTCCCGGCCGGCGTCACGGCCGTGGACGCCGAGTTCCAATATCTGTCGCCGCAGAAGGAGGGATCGGATCGCCGCGTCTTCGGCCCCACCATGGCGAACCTGCAATGGGAATCGCTGTCGCTCTATCCGGCCGGCTATAACGTCCACAACATCCCCGTCCGGGCGACGGCGATCTATCCGGCGGGCTGGACCGGCTGGACGGCGCTGCGCGGGCAGGCACAGGGCAGCACCGTCACCTATGATCAGGTGCCTTACGACATCCTCGTCGATTCGCCCGTCTATGCCGGCGCGCATGTGAAGCAGGTCCGTCTGGACCCGCAGGTCAGCTTCAACCTGGTCGCCGACGCGCCGTGGCAGCTTGCGATCACGCCGGCACAGGAGGCCGCGCACCGCAAGCTGATCGAGCAGGCCGACAAGCTGTTCGGCACGCGTCATTTCGACCATTACGACTTCCTGGTCGCCCTGTCCGACTATCAGTCGGGCGATGGTCTCGAGCATCATCGCAGCTCCGAGAATACGCTCGACGCCGATCTGCTGACCGATTGGGACGCCAATCTCTACGACCGCTATGTCGTCGCGCACGAATATGTGCACAGCTGGAACGGCAAGTTCCGACGCCCGGCCGACCTGTGGACGCCGGACTATCGCCAGCCGATGCAGAACAGCCGGCTCTGGGTCTATGAGGGCCAGACGCAATTCTGGGGCGACGTGCTCGCGGCACGCTCCGGCCTCTGGTCGAAGCAGGCCTATCTCGATTTCCTGGCCATCGTCGTCGCGCGCTATGCTGAAGGCTATGCCGGCGTTGGGTGGCGCAGCGTGCAGGACACGACCAATCAGCCGATCGTCACCGGCCACGGCCCCGGCGGCGCTTGGCCGAGCTGGTTCCGTGGCGCCGACTATTACCGCAACTCCGAGCTGTTCTGGGTAGAGGCCGACGCCACCATCCGCCGGCTGACCGGCGGCAAGAGGAGCATGGACGATTTCGCGCGGCTCTTCTTCGGCGTGGAGCCCGGCGCCTGGGATCACGAGGTCACCTATCGCTTCGAAGATGTGGTCGCGGCGCTGAACCGGGTCGCGCCTTATGACTGGGCAGGCTTTCTCCGCACCCGCCTCGACGGCACCGACCCCTCGATGAATCTGAGGACGGTCGAAGCGGCCGGCTATCGCCTCGCTTGGGGCGAAAAGCCGACCGAATCGCAGCGGCGGCTGCTGGCCAAGCAGAAGACCGACGATTTCACCTATTCGATCGGCCTCGCTCTGTCGAAACAGGGTGAGGTGAAGGACGTGGTCTGGAACGGTCCCGCCTTCCAGGCCGGATTGCGGCCGACCGAGGCGATCGTCTCGGTCAACGGCCAAGCCTACGACGCCGAGGCGCTGGGCCGAGCGATCACGGATGCCAAACGCGGCGCACCCATTCGCCTGACCGTGAAAGGCGACGACCGCTTTCGCGAGGTCGGCATCGACTATCGCGGTGGACTGCGCTACCCGCGCCTCGAAAAGATCGGCACCGGAGAGGGTGCACTCGACAGGCTGCTCGCCGCCCGGTGAGTCTCTGATTTCGTCATTCCCGCGAAAGCGGGAACCCAGCTTTTTCTTCTCCGTGCAGGCAGGAGGCCGTCTGGGTCCCCGCCTTCGCGGGGATGACGATGGAGTTTTTCAGTGAACATCGACCTGATTCCGTGCGGCGAGGAGCCGCCGCACAACCTGAACGTCATCATCGAAGTGCCGGTGGGCGGCGAACCGGTGAAATATGAGTTCGACAAGAAGTCGGGCGCCCTGTTCGTCGACCGAATCCTGCACACGCCGATGCGCTATCCGGCCAATTACGGCTTCGTTCCCCACACGCTCTCACCCGACGGCGACCCGCTCGACGCGCTCGTCGTGGCGCGCTCGCCGTTCATTCCCGGCTGCGTGGTGCGCGTGCGCCCGATCGCGGTGCTGATGCTGGAGGACGAAGCCGGCGGCGACGAGAAATTGCTGACCGTCCCGGTCGACGAGACTTTCCCCTACTATACGGCGGTCGAGGAGCGCACCGATCTGCCGGAGATCGTGATGCAGCAGATCGAGCATTTCTTCACCCACTATAAGGACCTGGAGGCCAAGAAGTGGGTGCGCGTCGGCCATTGGGAAGGTGCCGACTATGCCCGCCGCATCGTGCTCGAGGCGATCGAACGGGCGAAGGAAGCGAAGGCGGCGTAGCCCTGATCGCTCGTCCTGAGCGGAGGCCGAAGGCCATAGTCGAAGGGCGGTAGCTCGGAGCCTGCGCCCTTCGACTTCGCGCTGTGCGCTCCGCTCAGGACGAGCGGAAAGCTGACTTCAGCGCGGCGCCATCCGGATCGCGCCGTCCAGTCGCACATCCTCGCCGTTGAAATAGCCGCACTCGATCATCGTCATGGCGAGCATGGCATATTCCTCCGGGTTCCCGAGCCGCTTGGGGAACGGCACCGAGGCGGCCAGCGCGTCCTTCACCTGCTGCGGGGCGGCGTTCATCAGCGGCGTGTTGAAGATGCCAGGCAGGATGGTGTTGACTCGAATGCCCTCGTTCATCAGGTCGCGCGCGATCGGCAGAGTCATGCCGATGACGCCGCCTTTCGACGCCGAATAGGCCGCCTGGCCGATCTGTCCGTCCTCACCGGCCACGGACGCGGTGTTGACGATCGCGCCGCGCTCGCCGTCTTCCAGCGGGTCCAGCGTCAGCATGCCGGCCGCCGACTTGGCAATGCAGCGGAACGTGCCGACCAGGTTGATCTGGATGACGAAGTTGAACGCGTCGAGCGGAAAATGCTTGATCGAGCCGTCTTCCTTCGAGCGGCTGGCGGTCTTGATCGCGTTGCCGATGCCCGCGCAGTTGACCAGGATCCGCTCCTGACCATGCGCCGCGCGCGCCTTGGCGAAACCCGCATCCACGCTCTCGTCCGACGTGACGTTCACTTCACAGAACACGCCGCCGATCTCGGCAGCGACTTCCTCACCCTTGCCGGCCTGCAGGTCGAAGATCGCGACCTTCACGCCCTTGGCCGCCAGCGCCCGCGCCGTGGCGGCGCCAAGCCCCGATGCGCCACCAGTCACGACGGCTGCTACATTGTTACCCAGCTTCAAAGTCCACCCTCCCGTTAGATTACAGCCGCTCGACGATCGTCACATTGGCGATGCCGCCGCCTTCGCACATGGTCTGCAAGCCATAACGCTTGCCATGACGGCGCAGCGCGTGAACGAGCGTCGCCATCAGCTTCGTGCCCGACGCGCCGAGCGGATGCCCGAGTGCGATCGCGCCGCCATGCACGTTCAGCTTCGCCGGGTCGGCGCCGACATGCTTCAGCCAGGCGAGCGGCACCGGCGCGAAGGCTTCGTTGACTTCATACAGGTCGATTTCGTCGATCGACATGCCGGCCCGCTTCAGCGCCTTATCCGTCGCGAACAGCGGCTCCTCGAGCATGATCACCGGATCGCCGCCGGTGACCGTCACATTGTGGATGCGGGCGAGCGGCGTCAGGCCATGTTCCTTCAGCGCACGGTCCGACACGACCATCACCGCCGACGCGCCGTCGCAGATCTGGGATGCATTCGCCGCCGTGATGACGCCGCCTTCCGTCAGCAGCTTGACCGAGGCGATGCCTTCCAGCGTGGCATCGTGCCGAATGCCTTCGTCGGTGCCGTGAAGCTCGGTTCCGTCCGGCGTCTCAACCTCCAGCGGCACGATCTCGTCGTCGAAGGCGCCCGCTTGGGTGGCGGCAGCCGCGCGGCGATGGCTTTCCAGCGAATAGCGGTCGAGCTCTTCTTTCGAAAAGCCATGCTTCTTCGCGATCATCTCGGCGCCCATGAATTGGCTGAACTGGATGCCCGGATAGCGGGCCTCCTGACGCGGGCTCTTTGCCTTGCCGAGCCCAGCCTGGGCGAACAGCGCACTCGTCGATCCCATCGGCACGCGCGTCATCGATTCGACGCCGGCCGCGATTACCACGTCCTGGGTGCCGGACAGCACCGCCTGTGCCGCGAACTGGATCGCCTGCTGCGACGACCCGCATTGGCGGTCGATCGTCACCGCCGGCACGCTCTCCGGCAGGCGCGAGGCGAGCACTGCGTTGCGGCCGACCTGGAAGCTCTGCTCGCCGCCTTGGCTCACGCAGCCCATGATCACATCCTCGATCGAGGACGGATCGATGCCGCTGCGGTCGACCACCGCGTTCAGCACTTCGCCGGCCATGTCGGCCGGATGCCAGCCGGCAAGCTTGCCACCACGCTTGCCGCCGGCCGTGCGCACCGCCTGAACAATATAGGCTTCAGCCATCATCCCTCTCCTTGGAACCGTTGCGATCATCTCTTGCCTATCATTGCAGGTCCGGCAAGGATGATTTGACGTTTACGTGAACGGCGGGTGAGATGACGGTCAGCGAAGCAGTAGCGGCACGCCGATCGGTGCGCGGGTTCCTGGATCGGCCGGTCGACGGAGCGCTGATCCGCAAGCTGGTCGAATTGGCGGCGCGGGCGCCGTCCGGCGGCAATCTCCAACCTTGGCATATCGATGTCGTCGGCGGCGACGTTCTCGAAGGCTTCAAGCGCGATGTCGCGGCCAAGCTGATGGCCGGCCACAAGGAAGAAGCCGCCTACGACATCTATCCGCTCGAACTTGACGATCCCTATCGCGCGCGTCGCTTCGCAATCGGCGAGGCGATGTACGGTCATATCGGCATACCGCGCGAGGATAAGGCGGCACGGCGCATGTGGTTCGCGCGCAACTTCGCCTTTTTCGGCGCGCCCGTCGCGCTCTTCTGCACGGTCGACCGCAACATGGGCCCGCCGCAATGGTCCGACCTCGGCATGTACCTGCAGACGCTGATGCTGCTGCTGGTCGAACACGGCCTCGCTTCCTGCCCGCAAGAGTGCTGGGCCATCTACCCGCAAACCGTCACGGCATTCCTCGGCACGCCGGCGCACCGCATGCTCTTTTGCGGCATGGCGATCGGCTATGAAGATACGACCGAGCCCGCCAACGCGCTGCGCAGCGAGCGCGCGCCATTCGCCGAATGGGCAGAATTCCGCGGTTTCTGAAATCGCTAGGGCACGCTTGCCGCCATGATGCGTTCAGACCGACTAGCATCATGGGTAAGTCCGTCGAAACCGAGAACCAGGAGCCGATCATTGCGATCGGCCTGCTGACGCAACAGGATCTCGATCTGCTGGGGAGCGGCTTCCGCCGTGCCTTTCGGGTCGACGAGACGCCTTGCTTCGAAGAGTTGCTGCTGGCGATCGATGCGGCGGAGCAGAAGCTTCCAGCGCGCTGAGTCAGCGGCGGCGATCGATCAACCAGAACCCCGTGACGATAAGGGCGGCCAAAGCGAGGCCCCCGAGCAGTCCGATCACGGGCTGACCAAGCAACCCGACGCCGATCGCTCCGGCCAGCGGCAGGATAGCGAACAGGATGCCCAGCGAGCGCGGATTGCGAGGTTCAGTCATGGTGGCGCGCATGGCATGCGCCGCACCGCCGCGCCAGCCGTCATGGTCAAGAAGCCGTTGACCTTCTCCGTCCGCGCCCCGGCAAGTTTCCGCGGCTAGTGGGAGCGCCATGGAGAGCCGGCGCCACCCCCCATCCCCTTATGTAGCCGACCGGGCCATGCTGGCCGAGGCGACCGACTTGATGGCGCGGTTCGGGGGCAATGCGGCCTGCGAAGCCGCCGCCCGCGCCGACCGCAGCCGCGACTTGGGCAATGTCCTGCATTTCTGCCGCTGGCGTCAGGTCGAGCGGCTGGTGGCGCTGCTCAGCGAGTGCGAGGTGCGCGGCACCGTCCACTGATCGCTCTGGCGGCGCTCGGCCTGACACGATACACCACAGCGCATGACGTGCTGCTCGTCGCGGCGCTCCGGCGCGGCGCTGGCCGTGGCGGCGTATCTTGCTGCGGCCTTTTCCTGGTCTTGTCCGGCTCTCGCGCAGACCGCGTCGCAGGCTGAGCCGGCGCTCGACCCAGACTCGCCGCTCGACCCGCTTCCCGGTTTGGATGTGGACTGGCCGGAGTTGCCGGCGGACGAAGGCCCTGCCGAGGCCCCGGTTACCGGCACGCCGACGGAGGCAGGCACGGCCCTGCGCTACGAGGTCCGGCTGGAGGGCCTTGACGTCGAGCAGACCGAGGCGGTGTCGAGCCAGTTCAACGCCCTCTCGACGCTGAAATCCTCCGAGAAGACGCCGGCCAATGTCGCTCAGATCGATCGGCGGGCGCGTGAGGACGCTGAGCTGCTGGCCGAACTGCTCCGGGCGCGCGGCTTCTATGACGCGGAGGTCGAGCCGCGGGTGGCGACCGATGCGGGCCGGGTGATCGTCTCGCTCGCGGCGGAACCGGGCGAGCAGTATCGCTTCACCGAAGTCGAGGTGCGCGGCCTCGAAACCGCTCCCGATCAGGCGCAGGCGCTGCGCGACGCGTTCGGAATCCGCAAGGACGATCCGGTCGATGCCGCCGCAGTGAACGCGGGCACCACCGCACTCAGGCAGCGAATCGGCCAGGGCGGTTTCCCCTTCGCTCAGGTGCCGGACCCGCAGGTCGTCGTCGATCGCGAAAGCCGCACCGCGACCTTGGTGCTCAGCGTCGATCCGGGCGGCGCCCGCAAATATGGTCGCATCATCGTGCCCGAACGATCGCTGTTCAGCGCCCGGCACATTGGCGAGATCGCGCGTTTCAAGCCCGGCCAGCCGTTCGAAGCCAGCGACATAGAAGACCTGCGCCGTGCGCTGATCGCCACCGGCCTCGTCTCCACCGTCAGCGTGTCGCCCCAGCCTGGAGCGACACCCGACACGGTGGACGTCGCCGTGCGCATCGAGCCGGCGCCGCCGCGCACCATTGCTGGCGAGCTCGGCTATGGCACAGGCGAAGGTGCGCGCGCCGCAGTCAGCTGGCAGCACCGCAATTTCTTCTCGCCCGAGGGCGGGCTGACGCTGCGCGCCGTGGCCGGCACGCGCGAGCAGACCGCCGCCGCGAGCCTGCGCCGCAACAATTTCCGCAAGCGCGACCATGTGCTGACGGCGGACATCGCGCTCAGCCACCTCGACCAGCCCGGTTACGAAGCGCGCAGCTTCCTGCTCGGCGCCGGCATCGAGCGGCAGACGAACATTGTCTTCCAGAAGAAATGGACGTGGAGCGCGGCCGTAAACCTGATCGCGTCGAACGAGCGCGGGGCGATCAACTCGACCACCAGCACCACGCGCCGCACCTATCTGATCGGCGCCCTGCCCGGCATGCTTGCCTATGACGGGTCCGACAATCTGCTCGATCCGACGCGCGGCTTTCGCCTTTCCGGCCGGCTCAGTCCAGAATTGTCGCTGCAGAATGGCGCCTTCGGCTATGCGCGCCTGCAGCTCGATGCGAGCGGCTATCAACCGGTCAGCGACCGGGTGGTGCTGGCGGGGCGGATCAGATTGGGATCGATCGCTGGCGCCCCCGCGAGCCGCATCGCGCCATCGCGCCGCTTCTTCGCTGGCGGCGGTGGCTCGGTGCGGGGCTTCGGCTTCCAGGCGATCGGCCCCCGTGACCAGGACAATAATCCGACCGGCGGGCGCAGCCTCGCCGAGTTCGGCGCCGAGGCGCGAATCCGCTTCGGCGCGTTCGGGATCGTGCCGTTCCTCGACGGCGGCAACATCTACCGCTCCGCGCTGCCGAGCTTCGGCGGTCTCCGCTACGGAGCTGGCCTGGGCGTGCGCTACCACAGCAATTTCGGGCCGATCCGTGTCGATGTCGGCACGCCGATCAATCCGCAGCGCGGCGACTCCCGCGTGACCGTGTTCGTCTCCCTGGGCCAGGCCTTTTGAGCGAGGAAGCGATCGTCCGGCGAAGGAGCCGCTGGCGCTACGCCGCGCTGATCCCGATTGCCCTGGTGCTGGCGCTGCTCGCCGCGATCTGGGGCATCGACACCGATGCCGGCCACCGCTTCCTGATCGACCGCATCGAACGGCTGCAGATTAGGACCGGCCTCAAGATCCGCATCGGCCGGATCGACGGCTCGATTTACGGCCGCGCGCGGCTGAAGGATGTGCGGCTCTATGATCCGAACGGCGTGTTCCTGTCGGTGCCCGACGCGCGGCTGAGCTGGTCGCCGTGGCGCTGGACGGTGAACAGGCTCGATATCGAGGAACTCAGCGCGCGCCAGGCGACCCTGCACAGGCTGCCGCAGTTCCGCCCCACCGGCCGCCCCTTCACCCTGCCGAGCTTCGACATTCGCATCGGCCAGCTCCGGATCGAACGGCTGCGCATCCTAAAAGGGGTCGCCGGACCGGAGCGGGCCGGGACGCTTGCCGGCCAGGCCGAGGTGCGGCGCGGTCGCGCCATGGTCCGCGCCATGCTCGCAACTAGCGCGGGCGACCGGCTCCGCCTGGTGCTGGATGCCGAACCAAAGCGAAAGCGCTTCGCGCTCGGCAGCCAGATCGAGGCACCGGCCGGCGGCTTGCTCGCGCGCATGATGGGGACGGCCAAGCCGATCACCGCGCGCATTGCGGGCAATGGCAACTACGCCGTCTGGGACGGCAGCGCGCAAGTGGCCGCCGCCGGCATCCGCACCGTCGACCTGAGGCTTGCCGTGCGCGAGGGCGAGTACCGGCTGCTGGGCGGCCTGATGCTCGAAAGCGTCACAAGGGGACGCCTCCAGCGCCTCGCGGGTCGGCGCATCGCCGTCGACGGACGCGGCCGGCTGGACCAGGGGTTGCTCTCCGCCGGCCTGAAGCTGCGCTCCGCGGCGCTCGCGGTGCAGGCGAATGGCGCGCTGGACCTCAGGCGCGGCCGGTATGACGCCATGGTCTTACGCGCGACGCTCCTTCAGCCGCCGCTGCTCTTCCGCAACATGCGCGGGCGCGACGTGCAGCTGCGCGCGCTGCTCGACGGCCCCTATGCCAGCGCCCGCTTCCGCTATCGCATCGCCAGTCCGATCGTCTTTTTCGACAAGACCGGCTTCGAGCAGGTCCAGATCGACGGTGCCGGGCACCTGTCGCGGTCTCCCGTCACGGTACCGGTGCGCTTCACCGCGCGGCGGGTGACGGGCGTGGGGGATGTGGCGGGCGGCATCCTCGCCAACCTCGTCGTGGACGGGCAGCTGAAGGTCACTGCCAGGACGATCACCGGCGACGACCTGCGCGTGCGTTCGGATAAGCTGACCAGCCGAGCCTCGCTGTTCGTCGACCTGCGCAACGGCGACTATGACGTGCGCCTATCCGGCGAACTGGCGCGCTACTACATACCCGGCCTCGGCATCGTCGACGTGAAGAGCACGCTGTCGGTCGTGCCCGGCGTCAATCGCCTGGGCTCGCGCGTGACCGGACGCGCCCAGGCCTGGGTTCGACGCTTCGACAACGCGTTCCTCGCCAGCCTCGCCGGCGGGCTTCCCTATCTGGAGACCAACCTCACGCGCGAGCGGGACGGGATCGTGCGCTTCACCAACCTGCGCATCGTCGCACCCAAGTTGATGCTCTCCGGCACCGGCTATCGGCGGCGCGACGGCACCATGTATTTCGACGGGGGCGGGCGGCAGGCCGTTTACGGTCCGGTGCACCTGACGCTCGACGGACGCATCGAGCGGCCGAAGCTGGCCATCTTCCTTCCGCGTCCGCTCGACGCGCTCGGCATTCGCGACATGCGGCTCTGGCTCGATCCGAGCGCCAGCGGGTTCGCCTATCGCGCCAATGGCGGGTCGACGCTCGGCGGCTGGACGAGCAACGGCGCCATTTTGCTGCCCAAGGGCGCCGCGGCGCGGATCGGCGTAGCGGCGCTCGACGTCGCCGGCATGCGCGCTTCGGGAGAGCTGATGTCGCAGGGGCGCGGCTTCGATGGCCGGCTCAACGTTGCCGGAACAGGGCTGAGCGGCCTGCTCCGCTTCGACCGCGCCGGCGACATTCAGCGCATCGCCATGAGCTTCGATGCCAATGGCGCGCGCCTTGCGACTTCGCCCGAGATCACGATCGTGCGGGGCGGGCTTGACGGCGAAGTCCTGCTCGACCCTGCGGGCCTGGTGACGCGGGCAACGCTCACCGCCCGCGGATTGCGGGGCGGCGCCCTGTCACTCGCGCAGCTGGCCGCGAGCATCGATCTGAAAGGCGGCCGCGGCACTGCGCGCGCGGCCTTTGCCGGATCGCGCGGCCGCGCCTTCGACCTGCAGACCGCGATCGAAGTGGCGCCGCAACGGCTCGTGGTCACCGGCGGCGGGACGATCGACCGCAAGCCGGTGCGCATCGAGAGCCCCGCCGTGCTGACCGCGGAGCAAGGCGGCTGGCGGCTGGCGCCGACTGCGCTTGCCTATGGCGGCGGCCGGCTCTCACTGGCCGGGCTGTTCGGCGATACCGCCCTCGAAGTGGATGCCTCGCTGGCCACCGTACCGATGACGGTATTCGACATCGTCACCCCCAATCTGGGGCTGGGCGGAACGGCCAGCGGGCGCATTCAATATCGCTCGCGGATCGGGGCTGCACCGACGGGAGCGATCGACCTGACCGTGCGCCGGCTGACTCGCTCCAGCCTGTTCCTCACCTCCCGACCCATCGATCTTGGGCTGAAGGGCGTGCTCAGCGGCAGCCAGGCAGCAATGCGCGCGGTGGCGGCGAGCGATGGCAAGATCATCGGTCGGGCACAGGCTCGGCTTGGGCCACTCGCACCGGCCGGCAGCCTCGCCGATCGGCTGCAATCCGCGCCCCTCTTCGCGCAACTCCGCTATTCCGGGCCGGCGGACACGCTGTGGCGGCTGACCGGCATCCAGCAGTTCGATCTCTCCGGTCCAATCGCCGTCGCCGCGGACATTGGCGGCCGCCTGTCCGACCCGGCGATCCGCGGCTCCATCCGGGCGACCAAGGCACGGCTGGAAAGCGCCACCTCCGGCACGGTGCTGACCAATGTCGACGCGACCGGCCGCTTCGGTGGCTCGCGGCTTTCGATCGACCGGATGACCGCCAATGCCGGCCAGGGCACCGTCGTCGGCAGCGGCGTGTTCGATTTCGGCAGTCCGCGCGGCATCGGCATGGACCTGGCGGTAACCGCTCAGGACGCGGTGCTGATCGACCGCGATGATATCGGCGCAACCGTCACCGGCCCGCTGCGCATCCAGTCGGACGGGCGCGGCGGGCTGATCTCGGGCGAGGTGACGCTCGCCCGCAGCCGCTACCGGCTCGGCCGCGCGCGCGCGGCGACCACGGTGGCGCGGCTCGCCAACCTGACCGAGCGCAACCGGCCGCTCGACTTTTCGGCACCCGCGGCCCCGCCCGCTCCCTGGAGGCTCGACCTGAAGGCGACCGCGCGCAACCGGCTGATGGTGACCGGCCTGGGCCTCGACAGCGAATGGCGCGCGATCCTGGCCATCACCGGCAGCGTGAGCGAGCCGGTGCTGGTCGGCAACGCCACGCTGCTGCGCGGCGGCTATGAGTTTGCCGGGCGTCGTTTCGATCTGGAGCGCGGCGCCATCCGTTTCAACGGCGCCAACCCGCCCGACCCGGTGATCGACATCGCCGCGGCCGCCAATCTGCAAGGCCTGTCGGCGACCATCCGGGTCACCGGCACCGGGCTGAAGCCGGACGTGAGCTTTGCGAGCAATCCGGCGCTACCCGAGGACGAACTGCTGTCACGGCTGTTGTTCGGCACCTCGATCAGCAACCTGTCGGCGCCCGAAGCACTGCAGCTCGCTTCTGCGGTCGCCGCCCTGCAGTCGGGCGGCAATCTCGACCCGATCAACGCCCTGCGGCGCGCCGTCGGTCTCGATCGGCTGCGCATCATCGCCGCCGATCCGACCATCGGCCAAGGCACGGCCATCGCCGCCGGCAAATACATCACCCGCCGCGCGTTCGTGGAGCTGATCACCGATGGCCAGGGCTATTCGGCGACGCGCGTCGAGTTCCAGATCACGCGCTGGCTGTCGGTGCTGTCGACGATCTCCACCATCGGCCGGCAGAGCGTGAACGCGCGCGTTTCGAAGGATTATTGAGCGCGGGCGGCGCGCCGGTAGAGCCAGGCGGCGATGACGGCGAACAGCAAGGGCGCGACGATCAGCGAAGTCGAGGCGAAGCTGTCCGGCGTGACCCGCAGCGGCGAGTCGCTGCCGGTGGCGACCACCAGCCCGGCCAGTGCGACGCCGAACAGACTCTCTCCGACGATCAGCCCCGTGGCGAGCAGCACGCCCATCCGCTCATGCCCTTCCGGGTCGCTGCTGCGGCGCGCACGGCGATCGAACAACCAGCCGGCCAGGGCGCCGACCACCACGAACAGGCTGGTCTGCATCGGCAAATAGATGCCCAGCCCGACCGCGAGCGGCGGGCAGGCCTTGCCGGCTCCCCTGCGCAGCAGCCGGTCGATCCCGACAATGACTACTCCGGCAATCGCGCCATAGCCGATCATCCGCCAGTCCAGCGTGCCGCCGAGCACGCCCTTGGCCAGCGCGGAGATCAGCGCAGCCTGCGGGGCGGGCAAGGCGTTCGGCCCTGCCCCCGGCGCGCCCGCGAAACCATAGGCCTGGTTCAGCAGCGACAGCACGGGCGGGATCACCAGCGATCCGAAGAAGACGCCGAAGATCAGCGCCACCTGCTGACGCCATGGCGTCGCGCCGACCAGCTGGCCGGTCTTCAGATCCTGGAGATTGTCGTTGGAGATGGTGGCGATGCCGAACACCACGGCGGTGACGGTCAGCGCATAGACGACCAGCGGCCCGCTATCGCTGCCGCCGCCCGCCACCGCCCCGATCAGCAAGGCCGCCGAGATGATCGACAGGATACCGACGCCAGAGATCGGACTGTTCGACGCGCCGATCAGGCCTGCCATGTAACCGCACACCGCGGCAATGAACGCACCGGCCAGCACTACGAAGACGAGGCTGCCGCCGATCAGCAGCACCTCGTTGCCGATGTCGCCGAGATTGGCGGCGAGCAGCACGCCGATGAGGACGAGCGCGATCAGTGCTCCGATCCCGACGAGTCCGATCGGCAGGTCGCGCTCCCCGATTGGCAGCGTGTCGCCGCCGGCCTTCCGCTCCGACGAGGCTGCCAGCGCCGAACGGACGCCGCCGACGATCGGTCCGAGAATGCTGAGCAGGGTCCAGATCGACGCCACGCCGATCACGCCCGCGCCGAAAAAACGTACCTGCTCGCTCCATACGCGCAGCGCCACTTCCTCGGCCGGCCCAGGGACGCCGCTGGTCAGGATCGGCACCGCACCGGCCCAGGCGATCAGGATGCCGAGGCCGATCGCCAGCCCGACCGAAATCCCGACCAGATGGCCGGCGCCGAGCAGCGCGAAGGAGAGGCCGGCCGAGATACCGGTTGCGCTGCTGCCGACGCGGAAAAAGGTCGCGGCCTCGGCTGCGGCGACCCGCATCGCCGCGAGCAGGGCGAACCCCGCCGACGCGATCGATCCGGTCAGGATGATGCGCAGGCCAGCACGATTGCCGCTTTCCCCCACCTTCAGCACTTCGGCGGCGGCGACGCCTTCCGGATAGGGCAGCGCCGTGTCAACGACGAGCGCGCGCCGCAGGGGAATCGAGAACATCACGCCCAGAAAGCCGCCGAGGAAGGTGATCAGCGCCGTCGTCCAGAACGGGAAATCGTTCCACGCTCCGACCATGACCAGGCCCGGCAGCACGAAGCAGATCGCGGCCAGCGTGCCCGCCGCGGAGGCGACCGTCTGCACGATATTATTTTCGAGGATCGTGCCGTTAGCCAACGCGCGGAGCAGCGCCATCGAGATCACGGCGGCCGGGATGGAGGTCGCGAAGGTCAGCCCGACGCGCAACCCAAGATAAACGTTGGCGGCGGTGAACAGCAGGGTGATGACGCCGCCCAGCAGGATGGCGCGGACGGTCAGTTCGCGGGTTTCGGTCAATTCTGCTCTTTCTCGAAGCGGATTTCGCGGTCGTAGCGGCGCAGGACGAGCGTGCCGCCCTCGATCGTCAGCGGCTCGCCGGCGAAGGCAGCGATACCGATGTCGTTCGGTTCGAACCTGAAGACGATCCGTCGTCCGCCCGGCTTCACCGCATAGGGCGCAAGCGGAATCGGGAAGACCGGCAGGTCGGGCACGAGCGCCGTGATCGTCTTGCCTGGCGGAACTGGCAGCCGACCATCCTCCCCAACCTCGACGAAGGCGGGTTCGGCGACTCCGGCGAAGGTGACGACCATCGTCAGCGGCGAACCCTGCAACAGCTCGGGATCGTCGAGCGCCACTTCGATGCCGTCCCCGTCCTTGGGCGTGTCGCTCACCACCGCGAACCGCGGCGGCTTGGGCGCGGGTTCGGTGGTGAGCAGCACCTGCCCGTCCTTCTCGACCCACCGCCCCTGCGCCTGCTCGTCGAGCGCGCCATAGCTCAGGCCATATTGGAACCGCCCGTCGGCGCGCAGCACCAGGCGGGTGGCGAGCTCGGTCTGGCTGCCGTCATAGGTGCCGGGGGCGACGGCGGCTGCGGCGGGTTGAGTGAAACAGAACGCGAGAAAAAAGAGTACGGTTTGGCCTGAGCTTGTCGAAGGCCTCCCTTCTTTTCTGGATTCGGCAAGGAGAAGAAGGGAGGGCTTCGACAAGCTCAGCCCAAACCAGGTCTTGATGTTGTGCCAAATCACTTCAGCAGATTCCCGAGCACGCCGCGCAGCAAGCCTCCGACCAGACCCCCGCCGCTGCTGCTGCGCCCGCGCCGGCTCGATCCGCCGAACACGGCGCGACCGAGTTCGTTCGCGACCTGACGGGTCACGGACGAGGTCGCGGTGCGCGCGGCCGTCTGGATGATCTTGTCGGTGAGCGTCGGCTTGGCGGCCTCGCGCGCCGCTTCCTTGGCGAGCCGTGCCTCTTCCTTGGCCTGAAGCGCCGCCGCCTTTTCCGCTTCCGTCGCCGCCTTAGCTGCAGCCGCGGCAGCCGCTGCTTCGCCGGCCTTCGCGGCCAGGATCTCCTCCGCGGACTCGCGGTCGACGAGCGCGTCATATTTGCCGCCGACCGCATCAGTCTCGCGCAGCACGCCCCGCTCGACGGGCATGAGGGGGCCCACCCGGGAGAAAGGCGGCCGGATCAGCGTCCGCTCGACGGGACTCGGAGACCCGTCCGGCAGCAGCAGCGAGACGAGCGCCTCGCCCACCTTCAGCTCGGTGATGGCAGTTGCAACATCGACGCCCAGATTCGCCCGGAACGTCTCGGCCGCCGCGCGGATGCCCTTCTGGTCCTTCGGCGTGAAGGCGCGCAGTGCGTGCTGAACCCGGTTGCCGAGCTGGCCGGCCACGCCCTCCGGGATGTCCACCGGGTTCTGGGTGATGAAATAGACGCCGACGCCCTTGGAGCGGATCAGCCGCACCACCTGCTCCACCTTATCGAGCAGCGCTTCCGGCGCCTCATCGAACAGGAGATGCGCCTCGTCGAAGAAGAAGACGAGCTTCGGCTTGTCCGGATCGCCGACCTCGGGCAGTTGCTCGAACAGCTCGGACAGGAGCCACAGCAGGAAGGTGGCATAAAGCTTCGGGCTCGCCATCAATTTGTCGGCGGCCAGGATGTTGACGATCCCCCTGCCCTGATCGTCCGTCATGATCAGGTCAGCGATCTCGAGCGCCGGCTCACCGAAGAAATGCTCGCCGCCCTGGGATCGCAGCTGGAGCAGCGCGCGCTGGATCGCACCGATGCTCTGCTTGGAGACATTGCCGTAGGTGGTGGTGAGTTCATCGGCACGCTCGGCGCAGTGCGACAGCATGGCCTGCAGGTCGTCGAGGTCCAGCAGCAGCAAGCCATCCTTGTCGGCCACGGTGAAGGCGATGGTCAGCACGCCTTCCTGCACTTCGTTCAGGCCCATCAACCGGGCGAGCAGCAGCGGCCCCATTTCAGACACGGTGGTGCGGATCGGGTGGCCCTGTTCGCCAAACAAATCCCAGAGCTGCACGGGATTGTCGCCATAGGCCCAGTCGCCCATGCCGATTTCGGCGGCGCGGACCGCGAAGATCTCGTGCGTCCTGGCGGTCGGCGATCCGGCCATGGCAAGGCCGCCCAGATCGCCCTTCACGTCCGCGACGAAGCTTGGCACGCCAGCGCGGCTGAAGCCCTCCACCAGCCCCTGCAGCGTCACCGTCTTGCCGGTGCCGGTCGCGCCGGCGATCAGGCCGTGGCGGTTGGCGCGCTTGAGATTGAGGTTTTGGGGCGAAGCGCCGCCCGGGCCGGCGCCGATGAAAAGGCCATCGCTCATGATCCGGATGTAGCGGCGAGCGCCGCTGCCGAACAAGCCTGCTTGGATGGAGCGGCAACTCGACTAAGCCAATCCGATGATTCGATTGCTTTTTGCGCTGCTGCTGGCGCTCCTTCCCTTCTCAGCCGCCCAAGCTGACGTGCTCGCCCGCTTCTATTCGCGGGATTTCGGTTCGGTGTTCCCGCACGGCTTCTTCGAAGTTGAGGGGCCGGGCGTACCGAAGAAGAATTACGGCTTCACCGCCAAGACGGTCACGCCCGCCATCCTGATGAGCCCGGTCGCGGGCAAGATCGTCGAGATGAAGCCTGACTATATCGGCAGGAGCCGACTGCATTTCACCGTGCGACTGTCCGATGAGCAATATCGCAAGCTGATGAACGTGGTCGCGGACTGGGGTAGCCGCAAGCAGCCGAGCTACGACCTGTACAAGGCCAATTGCGTGAGCTTCGTTCGCGACGCGCTGCAGGTCCTGGGGCTCAAGACCAACCCGAACACGCGCTTCATGGGCAAGCCGAAAAGCTTCCTGACCGAAGTGCAGGCGCTCAACCCGGGATTGAAGCCCTAGGTCGCGGTTCCGCCGACCGTCAGCCCCTCGATCATCAGGCTCGGCTGGCCGACGCCCGCCGGCACGCTCTGCCCGCCCTTGCCGCACATGCCGACACCCTCGTCGAGCGCGAAGTCGTTGCCGATCGCGCGGACCTTGGTCAGCACGGTCGGCCCGTCGCCGATCAGAGTAGCGCCCTTGATCGGAGCGCCGATCTTGCCGTTCTCGATCCGGTACGCTTCGGTGCAGCTGAACACGAATTTGCCCGACACGATATCGACCTGCCCGCCGCCGAAGCTCTTGGCGTAGATGCCCGAGCCGGCGCGTGCGATCATCTCCGCCGGATCGTCATTGCCGCCTTTCATGAAGGTGTTGGTCATGCGCGGCATCGGTGCGTGCGCATAGGATTGGCGGCGGCCATTGCCGGTCGGCTCCACGCCCATCAGCCGCGCGTTCAGCCGGTCCTGCATATAGCCCTTGAGGATCCCATCCTCGATCAGCACCGTTTCGCGCGTCGGCGTGCCTTCGTCGTCGATCGACAGCGATCCGCGCCTGTCCTCGATCGCGCCGTCGTCCACCACCGTGACGCCGGGCGCCGCTACCCGCTCGCCGATGCGACCCGAAAAGGCCGAAGTGCCCTTGCGGTTGAAGTCGCCCTCCAAGCCGTGGCCGATCGCCTCGTGCAGCAGCACGCCGGGCCAGCCGGGGCCGCACACGACGGTCATCTCACCCGCCGGAGCGGCGACCGACTCGAGGTTCACCAGCGCCTGGTCGAGCGCGATGCCGATGCCGCGCTGCCACGCCGCTTCCTCGAACAGCCGGCCGTAGAGATAGCGGCCGCCCATGCCATAGGATCCCGTCTCGCGCCGCCCATTCTGCTCGACGACGATCGAGATGTTGAGGCGGACGAGCGGCCGAATGTCCTGCGCGACATAGCCGTCCGGCCGCACGATCTCGATCACGCTCCATGATCCGGACAGACCCACCGACACCTGGCTGACGCGCGGATCGCGCGCCCGCGCCGCAGCATCGATCTTCTGGCAGAGCGCAACCTTCTCGGCGAAGGGCACCAGGGTGAGCGGATCGTCGGCCGTGTAGAGGTGGCGATTGCTTCGCTGCGGCGGCGGCGCGGGCTGGCCCTTGGCCGGATCGAGCAGCTGCATCGTTTCCGCCGCACGCTTGATCGCCGCCGCCGAAAGCTCGTTAGCATGGGCAAAGGCGGTCATCTCGCCCGAGACGCCGCGCAGGCCGAAGCCAGCCGTGGTGTTATAGTCCGCCGTCTTCAGCCGGCCGTCATCGAAGCCAAAACTCTCGGAGGTCTGATACTGGAGATACAGCTCGCCATCGTCGCAGCTTTTCAGCGCGGCGGCGGTCAGCTTCAGCGCGGTGTCAGGATCGAGATCGGCCCGATAGAGCCAGGCGCGCGGGTCGGTGGGGAGAGTCATGCCCCCGATATAGGGGCCGGCATCCGATCCGGTTAGTAGTTTGTGAGCGCCTCATCATCCGCGGGCCCGCCGGCGATCACGAAGCGGCGGTCGCAGTAGCCGCATTCGCCATAGCCCTTGTCGTCGATCTCGATGAACACGCGCGGGTGGCCCAGCGCCGAATCGATGCCGTGCCCGGAACCGTCGCAAGCGACGCGGCGGGCGTTGACGCGGAAAGTCTCGGGCGGCGGGATCATGGCCGCGGCTGTTAGCAATGGCGCGTTGCCCTTTCCAGCCCTTCCCGGCTAACCCCGTCGCATGACCGAAGCCGCCATCTCGATCCGCGATCTCGCCAAGACTTATAAGGGCGGCAAGCGCGCGCTCGATGGCGTCAGCTTCGACGTGCCGCGCGGCCAGATCTTCGGCCTGCTCGGCCCGAACGGCGCCGGCAAGTCGACGCTGATCAACATCCTGTCCGGCATGGTGATGAAGACCAGCGGCACCGCCTCGATCTGGGGCTTCGACATCGACGAGCATCCGCGCAACGCCAAGGCGTCGATCGGCATCGTGCCGCAGGAAATCGTCTTCGATCCCTTCTTTACGCCGTTTGAGACGCTAGAGCTGTTCGCCGGATTGTACGGCGTGCCGAAGGACCAGAGGCGGTCGATGGAGCTGCTTCGCGCCGTGCATCTGGAGGACAAGGCCAACGCCTATTCCCGCACCCTGTCAGGTGGCATGAAAAGGCGGCTGCTCGTCGCCAAGGCGATGGTCCATTCGCCGCCGGTGCTGGTCCTCGACGAACCGACCGCCGGCGTCGATATCGAGCTACGTCAGCAGCTCTGGGCCTATGTGCGCGAACTGAACACGCAAGGGGTGACCGTCGTGCTGACCACCCATTATCTCGAAGAAGCCGAAGAGCTGTGCGATCGCATCGCGATCATCAACCATGGCCGGCTGATCGCGAACGAACCCACGCGCGAGCTGGTCAACAAGGCGCAGGAAAAGCTGGTGGAGGTCACGGTCGATCGCGACCTCACCGCCCCGCCCGAAGCCCCGTGCTTCGAAAAGATCGTGCTGCGCGGGGAGCGGGTGCTGGAGATCACCTATTCGAAGACGAAGGTGAATGCCGGCGAGGTGCTGGCGGCAGTCAGCGGCGCGGGTCTCGGCATCGTCGACGTATCGACCAAAGAAGCCGATCTGGAAGACGTATTCCTGAGCCTGACCAGGGCGGCCTGAGCGGGAATGAGCGGAGCGCAATCCTTTGACGTCGTGGTCCTTGGCTCGGGCGCGGCGGGGCTGACCGCCGCGTTGAACCTGGCCGATCGGTTCAAGGTAGTCGTGCTCGCCAAGGGCGGCCTGTCCGAAGGGTCAACGGCCTGGGCGCAGGGCGGCATCGCGGCAGTGCTGGACGAAGGCGACACGTTCGAGCAGCACATTGAAGACACGATGATCGCCGGCGCCGGGCTGAACGACCGCGAGACCGTCGAGTTCGTGGTCGAAAATGCCCCGGCGGCGATTGCGCGCCTGGCCGAGCTTGGCGTGCCTTTCAACGAGGAAGGGCCGGGCTGGCATCTCACCCGCGAGGGCGGGCACAGCCACCGGCGCATCGTCCATGTCGACGACGCGACCGGCTGGGCGGTGCAGCAGGCGTTAGAACGAGCGGCACAGGCGCATCCGAACATCACGCTGGTGCCCGACCGTGTCGCAATCGACCTCGTCACCGGCCGCCATGGCGTCAGATATTCGGGCGATGGCCGCGTGTGGGGCGTGTACGCGATCAATCGCAAGTCCGGGGGCGTCGAGCTGTTCACCGGCCGCGCGACGATCCTTGCCACCGGTGGGGCGGGCCGCACCTACCTCTATTCGACCGCACCGCGCGGCGCGACGGGGGACGGCATCGCCATGGCGTGGCGGGCCGGCTGCCGCGTCTCCAACATGGAGTTCATGCAGTTCCACCCGACCTGCCTATACAACCTTGAGGTCAAGAACTTCCTGATCACCGAAGCGGTGCGCGGCGAGGGCGGTATGCTGAAGCTGCCGAGCGGAGTTCCCAATGGGGGGCACCGCTTCATGCCGGACTTCGACGAACGCGCGGAACTAGCGCCGCGCGACGTGGTCGCGCGCGCGATCGACCATGAGATCAAGCGGCTGGGCCTCGACTATGTCCATCTCGACATCAGCCACCAGCCGCCCGACTTCGTGAAGCATCATTTCCCGACCATTTATGCCAAGCTGCTGACACTCGGCATCGACATCACCAGACAGCCGATCCCGGTCGTGCCGGCCCAGCATTACACCTGCGGCGGCGTCATCATCGACCTGCACGGCTGCACCGACCTACCTGGCCTCTATGCCGCCGGCGAAGTGTCGGAGTCTGGCCTGCACGGCGCTAATCGCCTCGCCTCCAATTCACTGCTCGAATGTTTCGTGTTCGGCGAAGCGGCGGCCAGGCACATCGCCGCCAACTTCGACAGCTTTCCGGAGCCGCCGGCGATCCGCCCCTGGGACGAAAGCCGCGTCACCGATTCGGACGAGGAAGTCATCGTTCAACACAATTGGCGCGAGATCCGCCGCTTCATGTGGGACTATGTCGGCATTGTCCGCACCAACAAGCGGTTGGAGCGTGCCCAGCACCGCATCCGCCTGCTGCGTCAGGAAGTGGCCGATTATTACGGCCATTTCCGCGTGACGCCGGACCTGGTCGAACTTCGCAACCTCGTCGAGGTCGCCGACCTGATCGTTCGCTCCGCCTTGTCGCGGAAGGAAAGCCGGGGCCTGCACTATACGCTCGACTATCCGGACCTGCTGCCGGAAGCGCGAGATACCGTGCTGGCGCCCTAGCTGCGCAGGAACTCCCGCACCTCCGCGTAGAAGCGCTGGGGCTGCGAATACATGACCATGTGAGTGGCGCCGGGGACGCGGCGCAGTCGCGCATCCTTGGCCGGCGCATAGCTGGTCCGGTAGAGCCGATCCACCGCCGGCGCGTCCTGCGCGCTCGAGGGGACGGCATAGACGACGGTCAGCGGCGCCTTGATCTTCGACAGTTCGGGCGTGAGGTCGGTGGTGGCCAGCTCGTGCGTCGCGCGGGCGACCACGCCCGAGTCGCTCCGGCTGTTGGCGATGCCCGATCCGCCGAACGTGCCGATCAGATTGTCCAGCGTGCGACGTCCGCCCGGCGTGCTCATCAGGGAGCCGAACAGAGCATCGGCGAGCGGGGCGATCTGCGCGCCGGCAAAGCCGAAGCCGCTTGCGGGCGACGGCAAGATGTCGACCGCCATCACCTTGCCTGCGCGGGCCGGATAGCGCGCCGCGACCATCACCGCGACGATGCCGCCCATCGAGTGGCCGATCAGCGCCGGGCTCTTGAGCTTTGCTTCGGCGATGTAGCGCGCAATCTCTTCCGCGACCGCCGACACCACTCGTCCCGACGCATTGCCGCCCGCCGGATCGCCCGCGAAGCCCGCCACTTGCACCAGATGATAGCGATAGCCGGGCACCGCGCGCACCGTGCCGTCCCACACGCTGCGTCCATTTGTCAGGCCTGGGATCAGGATCACATCCTGTCCCTCGCCGCGGACCTGCACCGACACGCGCGTCGACGTGAAGCTCAGCGCCACCGCTTCGCTCGCGACGCCAACCGTGGCAGCAGCGGCCGCGCCTTCGAGAAAAGTCCGTCTATCCATCATCCTGGCCGTGGCGGAGATGGGTTGAACACAGGCTGACGCAAGGGGCGGAACGGCCCGCTCGGCGCGGCGTTGCGCTGACATGACCCAGGATCACCCGCGCAGCACCGCCCGCATTGCCGGACACCCGATCCACCCGATGACGGTGATGTTCCCGGTCACGCTGTTCATCGCCACCCTGTTCTGCGACATCCTGTTCGCGACCACGGGCGAACTGTTCTGGGCGACCGTCGGCCTGCTGACGCTCGGGCTCGGCATCCTCACCGCCGGGATCGCTGCGATCTTCGGCCTGATCGATTATTTCGGCGATGCGCGGGTCCGCGCCTTGCGGGCGGCCCATCATCACCTGATCGCCAATCTGCTGGTGGTGCTGGTCGAGATCGTGAACTGGTCCTGGCGCTTTACCGGCGGCCCCGGCGCGATTTCGCCCACCGGGCTGATCCTGTCCGCGCTCGCCGTGCTGTTGCTCGGCTATTCCGGATGGAAAGGCGCGACTTTGGTCTATCGGCACGGCGTCGGCGTTGACTCAGAGGGCGAGGCCCGCCACAGCCGCTGACGTCGCCGGCGGGCAACTGCCGGGCGCGCGCGGGAGAGTTTCTGGTTTCGACCAGGACGCCGAAGGAGCAACCGCCCCGGAATCTCTCAGGTCAAAGGACCGCGTGCGCTGACAGCGACACTCTGGAAAGCGTCCGTGCGTCAGCCCGGGCCACCGAAGGGGTAAGCTGTTCGAAAGAACGGCGAAAGCTCTCAGGTTCCGTGACAGAGGGGGCAGCTCATGCGTCCGGCGCTGCCGGGCGGTGCTGCGCAGTCACGGAGGCCGAGTTGAGCGACGAAGCGGAAGACCAACACACCCAGACCCTGCCGCTCGATGCGTGGCATCGCGTCCGCGGAGCCCGCATGGTGCCCTTCGCCGGCTATCACATGCCGATTCAGTATGAAGGCATTATCGCCGAGCATCTCTGGACGCGCTCGTCCGCGGGCCTGTTCGACGTCAGCCATATGGGGCAGCTGCTGATCAGCGGTCCCGACGCCGCGGCTGCACTGGAGGCCCTTCTTCCCGGCGACATCAAGGGGCTTGGTGAGGGCAAGATCCGCTACTCGCTCCTACTGAACGAGGGCGGCGGTATTCTCGACGACCTGATGGTGACGAGCCTCGGCGGCGGCGCCTATTACATGGTCGTCAACGGCGCGACCAAATGGGACGATATCGCCCATCTGCGCGAGCATCTGCCCGACGAGATCGTGCTCAACCACTTGGAAGACCAGGCGCTGCTGGCGGTGCAGGGGCCGAAGGCCGTGGAAGCCGTCGCCCGCATCTGGCCACAGGCGGCGAACCTCTATTTTATGGAAGGCACCGGCTTCGACTGGAACGGCGTGCAGATCGGCATCAGCCGCTCCGGCTATACCGGCGAGGATGGCGTGGAGATCAGCCTCCCGGCTTCCGAAGCGGAGCGGGTCGCCACGCTGCTGTGCGAGCAACCGGAGATCAAGCCGATCGGCCTCGGCGCGCGCGACTCGCTGCGCCTGGAAGCCGGCCTGCCGCTCTACGGCCACGACCTCGACGAAGCGACCACGCCCGTAATGGCCGATCTCGGCTTCGCGCTGTCCAAGCGGCGGCGCGAGGAGCGCAATTTCCCCGGCGCCGAGCGCATCCTGCTGGAGCGTGAGCAGGGCGCCGTGGTGAAGCGCGTCGGCCTGTTCGTCGAAGGGCGGCAGCCGGTCCGCGAGGGCGCGACCGTCGTCGACGATGACGGCAACGACGTCGGCAGCGTTACCTCGGGCGGGTTTTCGCCGAGCCTCGAGCGGCCGATCGCCATGGCCTATGTGCCGCTGTCATCCGCCGATGCAGGCACCCGCGTGCGCCTCAACCAGCGCGCCAAGATCTTCGAGGGCGTAGTCACGCCCATGCCGTTCGTCCCCCACCGCTATCACCGCAAGGGAGCCTGATGATGCCGCGCTATTTCACCAAGGAGCATGAGTGGATCGACGTTGACGGCGACACCGCCACCGTCGGCATCACCGACTATGCGCAGAGCCAGCTTGGCGACGTCGTGTTCGTCGAAGTGCCGGAAGCCGGGCGCCAGCTGAGCCAGGGTGGCGAAGCGGCGGTCGTGGAATCGGTCAAGGCCGCGTCCGACGTGTATGCGCCGGTCTCGGGTGAAGTCACGGAGGGCAATGCCGCGCTCGCCGACACCCCCGATCTCGTCAACACCGCGCCGGAAGGTGAAGGCTGGTTCTTCAAGCTCCGGCTGAGCGACCCGTCCCAGCTCGACGGGCTGATGGACGAGGGCGCGTACAAGGAGTTCGTCAGCTCTCTTTAAGTCCGTTCGTATCAAGCGCAGTCGAGATACGCCCTTCGTCCAAGCTCAGGACAGGCTTCTCGACTTCGCTCGAAGCGAGCGGTGAAGGGGTTAGTCTATTGCTCAATCCGACCTCCCGCTGGTCCCCGACCGATTACGCGAAGAACGCCGCTTTCGTGCCCGAGCTCGGCAAGGCGGTGGTGGAGTTGCTCGCGCCCAAAGCCGGCGAGCGCATCCTCGATCTCGGCTGCGGTGATGGTGTGCTGACGGAGGCACTGGTCGCGGCAGGCGCGGAAGTGGTCGGCGTCGACGCCTCGTCCGAGATGGTGGCGGCGGCGAAGGCGCGGGGGCTGGACGCGCGAGTGATGGACGGCCAGGCGCTCGCTTTTGACGGCGAGTTCGACGCGGTCTTTTCCAACGCCGCGCTCCACTGGATGCTCGATCCGCCCGCTGTCGCGCGCGGCGTGTTCCGGGCCCTCAAGCCCGGCGGCCGCTTCGTCGGCGAGCAGGGCGGCGCCGGCAACATCGCCAAGCTGCGCGGTGCGCTGCGCGAAGTTCTGACCGAACACGGCTATCCCGTGCCGGCGGAAGACCCGCAATGGTATGCCTCACCCGATGAGTTTCGCGCCGTTTATGGAGGCGCGGGCTTTGCGGATGTCGAAGCCTGGCTGATCGATCGGCCAACGCCGCTGCCGGTGGGTGCCGCAGCCTGGTACCGCACCTTCCGCGCCGGCTTCCTCGACGCCGCTCGCGTTCCCGAGGCCGAGATCGACGCTGTCGTCGCCGAGGCTGAGGCTCGCGCCGAACCCCTGCTGCGCCAGCCCGATGGGAACTGGATCGCCGACTATGTCCGTCTCCGATTTACGATGAGAAAGCCTGATTGATGCGCTACCTTCCCCTCACCCCAGCCGATCGCAGCGCCATGCTGCACAAGGTCGGCGCCGACAGCATCGACGACCTGTTCGTCGACGTGCCTGCCGAGGCGCGGCTGTCCGCGCCCATCGCCGAGCTGCCGAACCATGCGTCCGAGCTGTCGGTCGAGCGCCAGCTGTCCGCCCTCGCCCGACGCAACATGGTGGCTGGCGACGTGCCCTTTTTCCTCGGCTGCGGCAGCTACCGCCACCATATCCCGGCGAGCGTCGATCACCTGATCCAGCGCGGTGAGTTCCTGACCGCCTACACGCCCTATCAGCCGGAAATCGCGCAGGGCACGCTGCAGATGCTGTTCGAGTTCCAGACCCAGGTCGCCCGCCTGCTCGGCTGCGACGTGGCAAACGCATCGATGTACGACGGCTCGACCGCCTGCTGGGAAGCGATCACCATGGCCCGCCGGATCACCCGCCGCGGCAAGGCGTTGATCTCGGGCGGTCTCCATCCGCATTATGTCTCCGTTGCCAAGACGATGGCGCGCTTCACCGGCGACGATCTCCGCACCGCCCTGCCGAAGCTGGAGGAAGCCACCGACATCGACGCGCTGATCGAGGCCATTGACGGCGACACGTCCTGCGTCGTCGTCCAGTATCCGGACATTCTCGGCCGGGTCGCCGACCTGTCGCAGCTTGCCTCCCGTGCGCATGAGAAGGGTGCGCTGCTGGTGGCGGTGGTCACCGAACCGGTCGCGCTCGGCCTGCTCAAGAGCCCGGGCGAGATGGGCGCGGACATCGTCGTCGGCGAAGGCCAAGCGCTGGGCGTCGGGCTGCAGTTCGGCGGGCCTTATGTCGGCCTGTTCGCCTGCAAGGAGAAGTTCGTCCGCCAGATGCCGGGCCGGCTCTGTGGCGAGACGGTCGATGCCGAGGGCAAGCGCGGCTTCGTGCTGACGCTCTCGACCCGCGAGCAGCATATCCGCCGCGAGAAGGCGACCTCCAACATCTGCACCAACTCGGGGCTATGCGCCCTCGCCTTCTCGATCCACATGACTCTGCTGGGCGAGAAAGGGCTGCGCGGCCTGGCGGAAGTGAACCATGCCGGCGCGGCGACTGCTGCCGAACGGCTGGCCAAGGTGCCGGGTGTGGAACTGGTCAACAGCGCCTTCTTCAACGAGTTCACGCTCAAGCTGTCGAAGGAGGCCCGCCCGCTGGTTCGCCGCCTGGCCGAGCGTGACATTCTCGCCGGCGTCTCGCTCGGCCGCCTCTATCCGGGTGTCGACGCGCTCCAGAACGGGCTGGTCGTCGCCGTCACCGAAACCACCACGACTGAGGATGTCGAGGCCCTGGCCGCCGCCCTCGAGGAGGAACTGGCATGAGCATGAACCGACAGGGCCGCGTCTCCCGCCCCGAAGGCGAGACGGAGACGGTCGCGCAGACCTTCACCGGCAACCGCGCGCTGATGCTCGAGGAACCGTTGATCTTCGAGATCGGCGATGAGGAGACGACGGGTGTTGACCTCCCCCCAGCTCCTCCCCGGAACGGGGAGGGGGACCATGCGCAGCATGGTGGAGGGGCCCGGAGCGAAGCGGAGGGTTCGGCAGTCCTCGCTGCGCTGCGGCCCCTCCACCACGACGCTGACGCGTCGCGGTCCCCCTCCCCGTTCCGGGGAGGAGCTTTGCTCCGCACCCGCCCCATCGGCCTCCCCGGCCTGTCCGAGCCGGAAGCGGTGCGCCACTATACCCGCCTCAGCCGCCAGAATTACGCGATCGACCTTGGCCTCTTCCCGCTCGGATCGTGCACCATGAAGCACAATCCGCGGTTGAACGAGAAGATGGCGCGGCTGCCGGGCTTTGCCGACATCCACCCGCTGCAGCCGCAGGAAACGGTGCAGGGCGCCTATGCGCTCATCCATCTGGTCGCCGACTGGCTGTGCAAGCTGACCGGCATGCCTGCCGTCGCGATGAGCCCCAAGGCTGGTGCCCATGGCGAACTGTGCGGCCTGCTCGCGATCCGCTCGGCGCTGGAGGCACGTGGCGATGCCCGCTCCGTCATCCTGGTGCCGGAGTCGGCGCATGGGACCAACCCGGCCACCGCGGCCTTTGCCGGCTATGCGGTCGAGAACATCCCTGCGACGCCCGCCGGCCGCGTCGACTTCGACGCGCTGGTGGCGCGGCTGGGTCCTGATGTCGCGGGTGTCATGATCACCAATCCGAACACCTGCGGCCTGTTCGAGCCCGACCTGAAGCGTATCGCCGACGCGGTCCATGCCGCCGGCGGCTTCGTCTATTGCGACGGCGCGAACTTCAACGCGATTGTCGGCCGCGTACGCCCTGGCGACCTCGGCGTCGATGCCATGCACATCAACCTGCACAAGACCTTCTCGACGCCGCACGGCGGCGGCGGTCCGGGCTCGGGTCCCGTGGTGTTTTCCGAAGCGCTCGCGCCCTTCGCACCCCTGCCGTTCGTCGAAAAGCAGGGCGACCATTTCCACCTGGTCGAGGAGGAAACGGCGGGCGAGCATCACGCCCATAGCTTCGGCCGCATGGTCGCGTTTCACGGCCAGATGGGCATGTTCACCCGCGCCGCTGCCTATATGCTCAGCCATGGCGCGGACGGTCTCCGCCAAGTGAGCGAGGATGCCGTTCTCAACGCCAACTACATCCTCAGGAGTCTCGAGGATGTGCTCGACGCACCGTTCGGCGACAGCGGCCCCTGCATGCACGAGGCGCTCTTCTCCGACGACGGACTGGCCGACGGCTTCACCACGCTCGACATCGCCAAGGGGCTGATCGACGAAGGCTACCACCCGATGACCATGTATTTCCCGCTGGTCGTCCACGGCGCCATGCTCGTCGAGCCGACGGAGACGGAGAGCAAGGCTGCGCTCGATCAGTTCATCGGCGCGCTGCGCTCGGTGGCGGAGCGGGCCAAGGCCGGTGATCCGGCGCTCAAGGCCGCGCCGCATTTCGCACCCCGCCGCCGCCTCGACGAGACGCTCGCCGCGCGCAAGCCGGTGCTGGTCTGGAAGGATCCGGAGGCGGCGCAGGCCGCCGAGTAGCTTGCCGCCCGCGGTCTTTTCCTTACATTGGTGACAGTAGCGGGAGGGGCGGCATGCGCAAGGCGATCTTCATCACCGGCGGGGGATCCGGCATTGGCCGGGCCACAGCGCAGCTCTTCGCCAGCCGCGGCTGGTTCGTCGGCTTGGGCGACGTCAGCGAAGCGGGGATGGCAGAGACGGCGCGGCTGATCGGCGGTGACCCCTTCACCGCCCGCATGGACGTGCGCGACCGCACGCAGTGGCGTGACGCCTTGCAGCGGTTCGTGACCGCGAGCGGTGGCCGGCTGGACGTGCTGTTCAACAATGCGGGCGTGGCGCAGGGCGGCGCGTTCGAGGCGATGAGCGAGGACGAGACCGACCGTGTGCTCGACATCAACCTGCGCGGCGTGATCCACGGTGCCGAGGCCGGACTGCCGCACCTGAAGGCGACGCCCGGCTCTGCGCTGGTCAACACCTGTTCGGCCGCCGGCCTTTATGCCGGCACCGGCATGTCGATCTATTGCGTCACCAAATTCGGCGTGCGCGCGCTGACCGACTCGCTCGACGCCGAGTGGCAGGAGGCGCACGGCGTCAAGGTTCGCTCGATCATGCCGAGCTTCATCGACACGCCGCTGCTGAGCGGCGCTACCGCCGACTCCAACCAGAGCATGCGCGAGCGGGTCGTCGAGATGGGCCTGGAGTTCACGCCCGTCGAAAAGGTGGCCGAGGCGGTGTGGGAAGCGGTTCACGGCCGGAAGCGGCACGTGGTCGTCGGCAAGACCGCTAAGCGCCTTGCCTTCATCATGCGCTGGGCGCCCGGGCTGGTCAGCCGGATTAGGCCGAAGGCGGCGGAGTAGCTCCATCGTCATCCCGAACTTGTTTCGGGACAAGGCATTCGGCGGCTGGTGGTTCGGGGGCTGCATCAGGCCACTCGCGGCTCGACCCTTGTCCCGAAACAAGTTCGGGATGACCGAGGTTTAGGCGAACAGTGCCTTCAGCTCACGCTTCAATATCTTCCCGTTCGCGTTGCGCGGCAGCGTCTCCTCCACGAACACGATCCGCACCGGCACCTTGAACGGCGCGAGCCGCGCGCGGACCCAGTCCTGCAGGTCCTGCTCCGACGCCTGTTCGCCCGGCGCCAGATGCACCACCGCTGCCGGCTCTTCGCCCAATGTCTTGTGCGGGATGCCGATCAGGGCGGCATCCGTCACCGCCGGATGCTCGTACAGCGCGTTCTCAACTTCGATCGAATAGATGTTCTCGCCGCCGCGGATGATGATGTCCTTGGCGCGGTCGACGATGAACAGGAATCCTTCGTCGTCCAGCCGCGCTAGGTCCCCGGTGCGCACCCAGCCGTCGATGAAGGTCTGGGCAGTCGCCTCCGCCTTGTTCCAGTATCCGCGCACGATCATCGGCCCACGCGCCCAGAGTTCGCCCACCGTGTTCGGCGGAAGCACGGTCACGCCGTCCTCTGCCCTGATCTCCAAGTCCGCGACCGGAACCGGCGGCCCGGCGCTGTCCGGGCGGTGAAGATAATCCTCGGCGCCGTGCCCGGTCACCGTCGCCATCGTTTCGGTCATGCCCCAACCATTGCCGGGCAGCGCGCCGAACTCCTCATGAATGCGCCGCACCAGTTCGGGCGCGGAGGGAGCGCCGCCATAGGCGATGCTTTCCAGGCTCGACAGGTCGTAGTTCGCGCGATCGGGATGTTCGAGCAGCTGCCAGGCGATCGTCGGCACCCCGCCGGTCACGTTTACCCGCTCGCGCTCGATGATCCGCATCGCCTCGACAGCATCCCATTTGCGCATGAAGCAGAGGGTGTGGCCCGCCGCCATCGCGCCCATCAGCGTCGCCGAACAGGCCGTGACGTGGAACAGCGGGATGACGGTCAGGAAAACCTTGGGCTCCGGCTCCGGCGGCGTCTCGCCGCGGCGGAGAAAGGCGCGTGTGGAGTTATAGCCGCCCGACAGGATGTTGGTCACGAGATTGCGGTGGGTGCCGAGCGCCCCCTTCGGCGCCCCGGTGGTCCCACTGGTGTAGAAGATGGTCGCGTCATCGTCCGCTGCAACCGCGACATCGGGCAGGCCCCGCCCCGGCAGCGCAGCCCAGGCGTTGGGCCGACCGATGATGCTCTCCAGCGTCTCCGGCCCGTCGCCGCGGGTGACGATGACATGCTCCAGGTCCGGCAGGGCGTCGCGGAACGGCGCGATCCGGTCCCAGCGCTGCGCGTCCGCAATGAGCAGCTTCGCGCCCGAGTCCCTCAGGCCATATTCCAGCTCCTGGCCGGTCCACCAGGCGTTCAGGGGCACGGCGATCGCGCCAAGGCTGGTGATCGCGAAGAAGCCGACGGTCCACTCGGGCAGGTTGCGCATCACCGTCGCGACGCGGTCCCCCTTGCCGACCCCGCGCTCCCGCAGTGCCTCGGCCAAGGCCACGATGGCACGATATTGCGCCTCGAAGCTCACCCGCTCCTCTTCGAGGACACAGGCGAGGCGCTCGCCATGGGTGCGGCTCAGCTCGACCAGCGCCCGCAGGTTCGGCGGCGCGTTCTTCCACACCCGAGTCGGCACCCCGCGGATCGCAATCGTGTCCATTTCGAATCGCTGGCCGGGCGCGCACAACAGCGCCTCGCATTCCTCCAGCGACAGATGCGGCCATGCCGTAGCGTCCGCCAATGCCATTCAGTCTCTCCCGCATCGCGATCATCGAAAAACCGCGCTTTTCCGCGGGATATTGTTGATCGAGGCCACACTCAAGGCGATAAGCCGCCCCGCGAAAACAGGAGAGCGACCGCCATGCAGATTGCCGATCCCGCCACTTTCGGCATGGACGCTGGACGGCTCGCGGCGATCGATGGCTTCCTCGATCAGCGCTATGTGCAGAGCGGGCGGTTCAAGGGCACGCAGCTGCTGGTCAGCCGCGATGGCCAGCCGGTGCATTTCTCGTCCGCCGGATCGATGCGAGAGAGCCAGCCGGTCGGCGCAGACACGCTGTTCCGCATCGCCTCCATGACTAAGCCGGTGACCAGCGTCGCCTTCATGATGCTGGTCGAAGAAGGCAAGGTCGCGCTCGACGACCCGGTGCACCGCATCATCCCGGAGTGGAAGGGCTTGGGCGTCTATGACGGCGGCGGCGGGTCGGCGCCGTTCGTCACCAGGCCGACCGCCGCGCCGATGCGGATGGTCGACCTGCTGCGCCATACCGCCGGCCTGACCTACAGCTTTCAGAATCGCGGCAACATCGACGCCGCCTATCGCGAGACGAAGATCGAGAATTGGTATGGCGAGCACGATCTCGACAGCGTCGTTCGCACGCTCGCCGCCATCCCGCTCGAATTCTCGCCCGGCGAGGCGTGGAATTATTCGGTCGCGACCGACATTCTCGGCCTGATCATCCAGCGGATCGAAGGCAAGCCGCTCGACCGGGTTTTCCGCGATCGGATCTTTGCCCCGCTCGGCATGGAAGACACATTCTTCCAGGTGCCCGCCGACAAGGTGCACCGCCTCGCCGACTGCTACACCATGCACCCGGAAAAGGGCGCCGTGATGTACGACAAGGGCGCCGAGAGCGCCTGGTCGCGCAAGCCGACGCAATTCTCGGGTGGCGGCGGGCTGGTCTCGACCGCCGCCGATTATCATCGTTTCTGCGCGATGTTGCTCAACAAGGGCGAGTTGCACGGCACGCGGCTGCTGAGCCCGAAGACGATCGAATTGATGACGATCAACCACCTGCCCGGCGGCAGCGACCTTGCCAGCATGTCGCGTTCGCTGTTCAGCGAAGCGACCAATGCGGGCGTGGGCTTCGGCCTCGGCTTCGCGGTGACGATCAACCTGGCGCCGACGCTCGTCCACGGATCGGTCGGCGAATATTATTGGGGCGGCATGTTCTCGACCGCCTTCCACATCGATCCGGTCGAGCGGCTGATCTTCATCTTCATGACCCAGCTGAGCCCAAGCAACACCTACCCGGTGCGGCGCGAGCTCAAGACGATGATCTATTCCGCGATCACCGAGAGCCGGCGGTGACGGGCACTGCTCACCAGTTCTCCTGCGAAAGCAGGAGCCCAGGGGTGGACCCCTGCTTTCGCAGGGGAACGAAATGCTGACCGCCCTCCAGACCGTAAGCGCAATCCGTTCCGGCGCCACCACTGCGCTGGCCGAGACCGAAGCCGCGATTGACCGCATCGAGGCCGGCGATGCTGCGATCAACGCCGTCGTGGTGCGCGACTTCGAGCGTGCGCGCGAACAGGCGCGCGCTGCCGACCAGCGGCTGGCGGATGGCGATCCGGCGCCGCTGCTCGGCCTGCCGATGACGGTCAAGGAAAGCTATGACGTCGCGGGGCTCCCCACCACCTGGGGCTTTGCCGAGCATGCGAACCACATCGCCCACGCCGATGCCGTCGCCGTCCAGCGGCTGAAGGCGGCGGGGGCGGTAATCCTGGGCAAGACCAATGTGCCGGTCGCACTCGCCGACCTGCAGAGCAACAATCCGGTCTATGGCCGCACCCGCAATCCGCTCGACCCCGAGCGCGTGTGCGGCGGCTCGTCCGGCGGTGCGGCGGCAGCGCTCGCCGCTGGCTTCGTCGCGGCGGAGATCGGTTCCGACATCGGCGGCTCGATCCGCACGCCGGCGGCCTTCTGCGGCGTCTGGGGGCACAAGAGCACGCACGGCGTGATCTCGCCCGAAGGCCATAGTTTCCCCGGCACCGACAGCGCGCGCGTGGCGCTTGGCGTCATGGGTCCGATGGCGCGCGACCCCGACGATCTTGCCGCGCTGCTGGACGTGTTGAGCGACTTCGCGCTGCCCCGTTCGGAAGCGTTCGAAGTCGGCGATCTCAGCATCCTGTTGCTTCCCGAACATCCGCTCGCGCCTGCTTCGGCGGAAATGAAGCGCGCGGTGGAAGCGGTCGGACAGGCGTTCGAACGCGCCGGCGCCGAAGTGGAGCGCGCGCCCGACTTGCTCCCCGATCTCGCCGCCCAGCATCGCCATTATATGAAGATGCTGCTGACCGCCCTGTCGCGCGGCGCGCCGTCGCCCGGCGGTGAGCCCTTGTCGCTGACCGGCTGGTTCGACTTGCAGGACGAGCAGACGCGGTGCATCCGCGCGTGGCAGCGGCTGTTCCGCGAATATGACGCGGTGATCGCGCCCGTGTTCGGCACCACCGCCTTTCCGCACGACGACACGCCCACAAGCACGCGCAAGCTGATCGTCGACGGGGTGGAGACGGATTTCGCCCCGCAATTCGCCTATGCCGGGCTTGCCACCTTCCCGAACCTGCCGGCGACGAGCGTGCCGATCGGCATCGGAGCGGACGGCCTGCCGATCGGGCTGCAGGTGACCTGCGATCTGTACCGCGACCATCAGGCGATCGCGATCGCCCGGGCCGCGCATCAGTTGATGAGGAGCTGAAGACATGATGGACAGTTTCCGCGCCGATGTGCGCGAATGGCTGGAGGCCAACTGCCCGCCGTCGATGCGCGAGCCGGTGCGCGGCGAGCAGGACATCGTCTGGGGCGGCCGCAAGGCGCAGCTATCGCCCGACCAGAAAAAGTGGCTCGACGCCATGGCGGCGCGTGGCTGGACGGTGCCGGACTGGCCGAAGGCCTATGGCGGCGGCGGGCTTTCGCCTGAAGAAACGAAGGTTCTGAAGCAGGAAATGGCGCGTCTGGGCTGCCGCAATCCGCTCAATAGCTTCGGCATCTCGATGCTCGGGCCCGCCATGCTGAAATATGGCACCGAGGAGCAGAAGCTGCGCTTCCTGCCCCCCATCGCCCGCGGCGAGATTCGCTGGTGCCAGGGCTATTCGGAGCCGAACGCGGGCTCGGACCTTGCCGGGTTGCAGACCTCGGCCGAGGACAAGGGCGATCACTTCCTCGTCAACGGCCAGAAGGTCTGGACCTCCTATGCCGACAAGGCCGACTGGATTTTCTGCCTCGTGCGGACGAGCAGGGAATCGAAGCACAACGGCATCAGCTTCCTGCTCTTCGACATGGAGAGCGAGGGCGTCTCGACCAAGCCGATCCTGCTGATCTCGGGCTATTCACCCTTCTGCGAGACCTTTTTCGATAATGTGAAGGTGCCGAAGGATCAGCTGGTCGGCGAGCTGAACCGGGGCTGGGACGTCGCCAAATATCTGCTGGGCCATGAGCGCGAGATGATCTCCGGCATGGGGCTGGGCGGTGGCGGACTCGGCTCGGGTGGACCCGCGGCGCTCGCCGAAGACGCCAAGCGCGCGGTCGGCACCGATGCCGAGGGGCGCCTCGCCGACCCGCTGCTCCGCGCGCAGATCGCCCTGTTCGAGGTGCGCGAGCGGGCGTTCCGCGCCATGTCCGAGAAGTTCATGGACGAACTGAAGAACGGCCGTGCCCATCCCGCTCAGCCGTCGATGATGAAATATTACGGCACCGAGCTGAACAAGGCGCGGTACGAATTGGTAATGGCGGCCGGCGGCTCGGACGCCCTGGAGTGGGAGAGCGCGCCTTCCGGCGGCGGCGCCAAGGCGCGGGCCTGGCTCCGCACCAAGGCCAACTCAATCGAGGGCGGCACCAGCGAGATCCAGCTCAACATCATCGCCAAGCGCATTCTGGATCTGCCCGGCGCATAGCCCAATGTTCCCCGGCGAAGGCCGGGGCCCAGGAGTCGCAAGCTCCTGACCGTCGACTCCTGGATGCCGGCCTTCGCCGGCAAACACGAAGGACTTTTGAATGCCTCTCTTCCTCACCGACGAACAAGCGATGCTCCGTGACAGCGCGCGGCAGTTCGTGTCCGAGACCGCGCCCGTTTCCCACATGCGCTCGCTGCGCGACGCCAACGACGCCACCGGCTTCTCGCGCGGCCTGTGGAAGCAGTTCGCGGAGATGGGCTTCACCTCCATCCTGATCCCCGAGACCGAGGGCGGCCTGGGCCTTGGCCATGTCGAAGCGGGCGTGGTGCTGGAAGAGATTGGGCGCAACCTGACGCCTTCGCCTTTCCTCTCGACGTCGGTGGCGAGCGTCTCCGCATTGTCGACCGGCGGCGAGGCTCTGCGGGGAAGCTGGTTTCCGCGCATCGCGTCAGGCGAAGCCGTAGTCGCGCTGGCGATCGACGAAGGCGCCAAGCATCGGCCCTCACAGATCGCGCTCAAGGCGGAGCGCTCCGGCAACGGCTTCAAGCTGACGGGTACGAAAAGCTTCGTCGCTCACGGTCATGTCGCGGACCTGATCGTCGTCGCGGCGCGGACCGCCGGCAGCGCCGGCGAGGACAAGGGCATCACCCTGTTCGCGGTCGAGAAGGGCGCGGCCAACCTGTCCGCCAGCCCCGAGCGCCTCGCCGACGCGAGCATCGCCGCACGATTGTCGTTCGACGGCGTGGAGGTCGATGCCGATGCCGTGATCGGCGAAGTCGATGAGGGCTGGACCGGCCTCTCGCGCATCCTCTCCGGCACCCGGGCCGCGGCCTCGGCCGAGATGCTCGGCGTCGGCGGCGGCGCGATGGACATGACGCTCGGCTACCTCCGCGAGCGCAAGCAATTCGGCGTACCGATCGGTAGCTTCCAGGCGCTGCAGCATCGCGCAGCGCACCTCTATTCCGAGATGGAGGTCGCGCGCGCGGCCGTGCTCAAGGCGCAACAAGCGCTCGATGCCGGCGACGCCAACGCCGAGCGTGCCGCGCTCGTCGCCAAGGCAATGACCGGCCTTGCGACCACGGTCGCCGTACAGGAAGGCGTGCAGATGCATGGCGGCATCGGCATGACCGACGAATACGACATTGGCTTCTACATGAAGCGCGGCCGCGTCCTGGGCGAGATGTTCGGCGACACCAACTGGGCCGCGGATCAGCTCGCCAAACTTTCCGGATACTGAGCCACAGGCCGGTTTGGCCTGAGCTTGTCGAAGGCCTCCCTTTCTTTCTAGGGCCCTGCAAGGGCAAGGGAGGGCTTGGACAAGCTCAGCCCAAACCAGATTGGAACACAATGGACGAACAGCGCGCAACCGAGCCCGCCGGCATGATCGAACAGCTCGAGCGGCTGTTGACGGTTGAGGAGCTCGACCGCGACCTGTTTCGCGGGGCGCGCCAGCCGGAGGGACGGGGTCGTGTCTTCGGCGGTCAGGTGATCGCGCAGGCGTTGATGGCCGCAGTAAGGTCTACCGACGCCGAGCGCGTGCCGCATTCGCTCCACGCCTATTTCATGCGTCCGGGCGATGAAGAGGTGCCGATCATCTACCGCGTCAATCGCGACCACGACGGCGGCAGCTTCTCGACGCGGCGGATCGTCGCATTTCAGAAGGGTGAGCCGATCCTCAACATGGCCGCGTCCTTCCAGAAGCTGGAGCCCGGCCTGGCGCATCAGTTCGCGATGCCCGATGTGGCCCCGCCCGAAGAGCTTCCCTCCGAAGCCGAAGAGCGGCTGAAGGTCGCGGAGCGCGTGCCCGAGCGGCTGCGCGAGTTCTTCGTCCGGCCCCGCCCCTTCGAAACGCGCCACGCCTCGCCCTGGTCGCCGCTGGAGGACCAGCCGCAGGAGCCGGTCCAGAATGTCTGGTTCAAGGCCGTGGCGCCGGTGAGCGGCGGGCCGGAGATGCATCGTGCGATGCTGGCGTGGGCCAGCGACATGTATCTGCTCGGTACCACCATGCGCCCGCACGGCCTCAGCTGGAATCAGCCCGGCATCCAGACCGCGAGCCTGGATCACGCCATCTGGCTTCACGACGAAGTCCGCGTCGATGAATGGCTGCTCTACGCGATGGACGCGCCTTGGAGTGGACGCGGGCGCGGCTTCAATCGCGGCAGCATCTACACGCGCGACGGGCGCTTGGTCGCCAGCGTGACGCAGGAAGGCCTGATGCGCAAACGCTCTAGCTGAACGCCACGTCCAGCATATGGGCGAGGCGCAGCCCGGCCCGGAGGATCATCGCGCGCACCTCGGGAATGGCAGCACGGATCTGATCGTCGTCCAGAACGACCCGGCCGCCGCGCTCGGCGCAGGGGTCGCCCGCGCCGACACCATAGGCGATCCGGCGAGCCGCGTCCCAGCTCTCTCGCGACCAGTCCTCCACCGTCCCCGACGCCAGTCGTGCCCGGTCCATGGGCCGCGCTTCACTGAGCAGCCCCTTTGCCTCGGCCGCTGGCGTGGAGATGGCGCGTTCGGCGAGATAGCCGTCCCAGACCAAATGGAGGTTCTTGATCGGCACGATGCCATAGGTGGCGTCCGTGCGACTACCGCCTTGATCCCCGCGATCCGCCGCGTGCAGCGGCTGGTGCAAGTCGCCGACAAAGTGAACGAGGAAGGCCATGGCCTGCACCCGCTCCCGCACCGGCAGTGATTTGTCGGCAAGCAGCTTGGCGTTGCGCGACACTTGGGCCGAGACGCAGTTGCCATAAAGACAGGCTGCTTTCAGCTCGAACGGCCTGCAGATGTCGATATTCTGGAAGTGCCACGGGAAGGCGTAGCTGAACCGCTCGCCTGGTTTAACGCAATCAGCCCAGACGCTCGCCTCCTCCAGCGTCCGGGCGGGGCACATCGGTGTCTCCAAGAGCGCCGACCGCGCGAGCAAGGTGCGGAGCTTGGCCCGCGTGGCGGGCTTCACCTCGGCCCAGGCGATCGCGGCTACGGTCTTGTGGCCATAGTCCCACCAGGCTCGAGCGCTCGTCGGGGCAAGCGCGAGCATGAGCGCAAGCACGTATCGCATCACTCGTCGCCGTATATGGCCACCACCGGATCGGATTCGCTGCTGACCTTGCCCCGGTACATGCCGGCCGAGTTGAATGCCCAGCCGCCGGTCCCGTCGGGTCCGACGACGATGACGCCGCCGGTACCGCCCAGCGCACCGACGTCCTTCATCACCGCGCGAGAGGCAGAGAGCACGCCTTCGTCAGCGATGCGCGCCCGCGCGCAGATTTCGTGCGCGACCACGGCGCGGATGAAATATTCGCCGGAACCGGTCGCCGACACCGCGCCGGCGCGGTCATCGGCATAGGTGCCGGCGCCGATCAGCGGCGAGTCGCCGATCCGTCCCCAGCGCTTGCCGGTGATGCCGCCGGTCGAAGTGGCGGCAGCGAGATGCCCGAACCTGTCGCGCGCCACCGCACCGACCGTGCCGTATTTCATCCTGGCGTCGAAATAGGCGTCGCCTTGTGCCTTCAGCTCGTCGAGCTGCCGGCGCCGCTCGGCGATCGCGAACCAGTCGGCATCTGCCTGCTCCAGCCCTTGCTCGCGGGAAAAGGTATCGGCACCGTCGCGGCTGAGCAGCACATGCGGGCTGTCCTCCATCACGCGGCGGGCAAGCGTCACCGGATTGCGCGTGCGCGTCACGCCAGTCACGGCGCCGGCATCGCGGGTGCGGCCGTCCATCACCGCCGCATCCATCTCGATCGCGCCGTCATAGGTGAACACCGATCCGCGGCCGGCGTTGAAGTTCGGATCGTCCTCCAGCACCCGGACCGCCGCTTCGGCCGCGTCGAGCGCCGCGCCGCCTTCGCGCAGGATTGCCGCTCCCGCCTCGAGCGCCCGGGAGAGGGCTTCGCGGATGCTCCGCTCCTCTTCGGGGTTGAGGTTGCCCTGCTCGATGATGCCGGCGCCGCCATGCACGACCAGCGTCCAGTCCGCGACGGTCTTCACCAGGGCAGCTCCTGCCCGTCATAATTGAAGAAGCGGCCGGTCTGCTCGATCGATAGGCCGGCGATCACCTGTCGCAGGCCGCTGACGCTGGTCTGCGCGTCGATCATCGCACCGGCGCCGCCCATATCGGTCTGCACCCAGCCGGGGTGCAGCACCGCCATGCAGATTCCTTCCTTCCGCAGCTCCAGCGCAAGCGAATGCCAGGCAGCGTTCAGCGCGGCCTTGGAGGAACGATAGGCGATCGCGCCCCCTGAGCTGTTGTCGGCGATGCTGCCCATGCGGCTGCTGATCGCCACCATCTTGCGCTGGCTGCTCGCCGCCACATTGGCCCGCAGCGCGTTGGCCAGGAGCGTGGGTCCGATGCTGTTGGTGGCAAAGGCCTGCAGCCAGCCTTCCACATCCAGCCCCTGCGGATAAATGCCCGCATTGGCGATCAGCACATCGATGGCACGCGAGCCGATCTGCTCGGCGAGCGCGGCAATGCTCTGGGGATCCGCCGCATCCAGCGCGAAGACCTCCGCGCCGGTCGCCAGCAGCGCATCCGCTTCCTGGGGCCGGCGTGCGGACGCGATCACATCCCAGCCGTCCGCGGCATATTGGCGGACGAATTCGAGGCCGATGCCGCGACCGGCACCGGTAATCAGGACATTGGGCACGATCGGCCTCCACTGGAATCGTGCGGCGCCTATCGCCGTTCGGTGACGGAATGGCTATATGCGGCAAAAGCTCCGAGCCGAGGTTTTCATGTCCGTTCGCCCCTGGCGCGATATCGCGCGCCGTCCTTCGCGCCAGATCATGGTCGGCAACGTGCCGGTCGGCGGCGATGCGCCGGTGACGGTGCAGACCATGACCAACACGCCGACATCCGACGCGCGCGCGACGATCGACCAGATCAGGCGCTGCGAGGAAGCAGGGGCCGACATCATCCGCGTGTCCTGCCCCGACGTCGAAAGCACCACGGCCTTTCGCCAGATCGCGCGCGCTGCCCGCGTCCCGCTCGTCGCCGACATCCACTTCCACTATAAGCGCGCGCTCGAAGCCGCCGACGCCGGAGCGGCCTGCCTGCGCATCAATCCGGGCAATATCGGATCGTCCGAGCGCGTGGCAGAGGTGGTGCGCGCCGCCAAGGCCAATGGCTGTGCGATCCGCATCGGGGTCAATGCCGGCAGCCTCGAGAAGGACCTGCTCGAAAAATATGGCGAGCCCTGCCCTGAAGCACTGGTCGAAAGCGCGCTCGACCATATCAAGCTGCTCCAAGACCATGATTTCTATGAATATAAGGTGGCGGTGAAGGCGTCGGACGTGTTCCTGGCCGTCGCCGCCTATCAGCAGCTGGCCGAAGCGGTGGACTGTCCGCTTCACCTCGGCATCACCGAAGCGGGCGGGCTGATCGGGGGCACGGTCAAGAGCGCGATCGGCATCGGCTCGCTGCTCTGGTTCGGCATCGGCGACACGATCCGCGTCTCGCTCTCGGCCGAGCCGGAGGAGGAAGTCCGCGTCGGCTTCGAAATCTTGAAGGCGATGGGAATCCGCAACCGCGGGGTACGTATCGTGTCCTGCCCCAGCTGTGCGCGCCAGGGCTTCGACGTGATCCGCACCGTCGAGAAGCTCGAGGAGCGGCTGCAGCACATCCGCACGCCGATGTCGCTATCGGTGCTCGGCTGCGTCGTGAACGGACCTGGGGAAGCGCGCGAGACCGATATTGGCCTGACCGGCGGCGGCGCGGGCAAGCACATGGTCTATCTGTCCGGCGTCACCGATCATCACGTCAGCGATGAAGGGATGATCGACCATATCGTGCGCCTGGTCGAGGCGAAGGCCGCCGAGATCGAAGCTGCCAACCAGGCGCAGGCCGCCTAGTCGATCTTCCGATCAGCGGGTCGGGGCGGGCGCTTTCGCGGGGACCGGCCCCGTCACCTTCGCATTGCCGTTTGGTGCGATCGCGATCAGCCAGCCGCGGCCGTCCTCGCACACCGCGGTCCAGGCGGGATCGCCCTCGGCATCGTCCACGGGCTGCTCGGCGACCACTTGCTGACAGGCTTGCTGCGCATCTCGGATCGCCCTGAGGAACGTCGCCTGGCGCAGCTTGGGCGTCATGCCGCGGACCTGCGCCACATAGTCCGTGCCGTCCTTCGCTGGAGCCGCGGCAGCCGCCTGGTTGTTGGCGTTCAGGTCGTCAGCCGATGGTGTGCAGGCGGCCAGCGCCGCACCCGCTGCAATGCTCAATGCCCACCGCATTGTCGCTCTCCTCGTCATACGTCCAGATTGGCAACACTCAGGGCATTTTCCTGAATGAACTCGCGGCGCGGCTCGACCACATCGCCCATCAGCCGCGTGAAGATCTCGTCAGCGACATCGGCTTGCGCGATCTCCACCTTGAGCAGCGAGCGCACATCGGGGTCGAGCGTGGTCTCCCACAGCTGCTCGGCATTCATCTCGCCCAGCCCCTTGTACCGCTGCACCGACAGGCCCTTGCGGCCAGCGGCGAAGATCGCCTCCAGCAGCTCGGACGGACGGTTCACGGCAGTTCCCTTCGGATCGGCCGGCGCGTCTTCTCCGTCTTCGGCAGCAGCCGATTTGACTGACACGAGCCGCGACGGTGACGCATAGGTCTCGGCCTGTTCCTGCGACAGCGTGTGGAGCTTGCGCGCTTCGGCCGAGCCGAGGAATGCGGCCTCGACGATGTGATGGTCGGTCACGCCGCGCCACAGTCGCTCGAGGTGATAGCCGCCTTCGGCCGCGACCCGTCCGGTCCAGCGCGCGTCGGGGTCGCTGGCGTCGAGCCAGGCCGAGACTTTCGTAATCGCCGCAGCCTTTGCCTCGGGGCTCGTGTCCGGCGCAAGCGCACCGCCGATCGCCAGCGCCTCGATGATGGTCGGGTCGTAGCGGCGCGGCACATAGGCCATCAGCGCACGCATGCGGCGGGCGTGATCGACCACTGCGCGCAGATCGTCGCCGAAGCGCGTGCCTTCCGCCGTCTCCAGCCGCATCGCCTCGACGCCGGCGCCGATCAGATACTCGTCCATTGCCGCCTGGTCCTTGAGGTAAGTCTCGGACCGGCCGCGCGCGACTTTGTAGAGCGGCGGCTGGGCGATGTAGAGGTGACCGTTGGCGATGATCTCCGGCATTTGCCGGTAGAAGAAGGTCAGCAGCAGCGTGCGGATATGGGCGCCGTCCACGTCCGCGTCCGTCATGATGATGATCTTGTGATAACGCAGCTTCTCGATGTTGAAATCGTCGCGGCCGATCCCGGTGCCCATCGCCTGGATGAGCGTACCGATCTCCTTCGACGAAAGCATCCGGTCGAAGCGCGCGCGCTCGACGTTCAGGATCTTGCCCTTCAGCGGCAGGATCGCCTGGTAATGTCGGTCGCGGCCCTGCTTGGCCGAACCACCGGCCGAGTCACCCTCGACCAGGAACAGCTCCGACTTCGCCGGATCGCGTTCCTGGCAGTCGGCGAGCTTGCCGGGCAGCGAGGCGATGTCCATCACGCCCTTGCGCCGGGTCAGCTCGCGCGCCTTGCGGGCCGCTTCGCGGGCGGCCGCCGCGTCGATGATCTTTTGCACGATGGCACGGGCGTGCTGCGGATTCTCCTCCAGCCACTCGTCCATTTTGTCGGCCATCAGTTGTTCCATCGGCTGGCGCACTTCCGATGAAACGAGCTTGTCCTTGGTCTGTGAGCTGAATTTCGGATCGGGCAGTTTCACCGACACGATCGCGGTCAGCCCCTCGCGCATGTCGTCGCCGGTGAGGCTGACCTTCTCCTTCTTCAGCAGCCCGGAGCGTTCCGCATAGCCGTTGAGCGTGCGCGTCAGCGCCGCGCGGAACGCCGCCATGTGCGTGCCGCCATCGCGCTGCGGGATGTTGTTCGTGAAGGCGAGGACGTTCTCGTAATAGGAGTCGTTCCATTCGAGCGCGATGTCGATGCCGATCGCGTCGCGCTGGCCCGAAATGGCGATCGGATCGGGGAAAAGCGGCGTCTTGGCGCGATCCAGATACTTCACGAACGCCGCGATGCCGCCTTCGTAGAAAAGGTCGTGCTCCACCCGTTCCTCGTGCCGGGCATCGGCCAGGCGGAGCCGCACGCCCGAGTTCAGGAAGGCGAGCTCGCGATAGCGATGCTCGAGCTTGTCGAAGTCGAACTCGGTGATCTTGAACGTCTCGGGGCTCGGCAGGAAGGTCACGCGCGTGCCCTTCTTCCCCTCCGGCGCATCGCCGACGATCTTGAGCGGCGCCTCGGCATCGCCGTGGCGGAAGCGCATCCAATGTTCCTTGCCGTCGCGCCACACGGTCAGCTCCAGCCACTCGCTGAGTGCATTCACCACCGAGACGCCGACGCCGTGCAGCCCGCCCGACACCTTGTACGCATTGTCGTCGGACGTGTTCTCGAACTTACCGCCGGCATGAAGCTGCGTCATGATGACTTCAGCCGCCGACACGCCTTCTTCCGGATGGATGTCGGTCGGGATGCCGCGGCCATTATCCTCGACCGAGACGGAGCCGTCCGGGTTCAGCTGGATGAGGATCAGGTCGCAATGGCCGGCCAACGCTTCGTCGATCGCATTGTCCGACACCTCGAACACCATGTGGTGGAGGCCGGAGCCGTCGTCGGTATCGCCGATATACATGCCCGGCCGCTTGCGCACTGCGTCCAGGCCCTTCAGCACCTTGATCGATTCAGCGCCGTAGGAGTTCGAATTGGGAGGAGTTGCCATGCCGATTATATAGGCAGGGGAACCCCGAAACAAAAGCGAAATGGCCGCTTCTGCGGGGCTTCAATAGGGCGGGAAGCCCTCAGAAGCCGCTGACGCTGTGCGCCGCGTGTTCGCTGGCGCGGACCACCCAATATTCGGCGTCCGACGTCTGGGCAAACAGCTTGGTTGCCAGTTCGCCATGGTTGAAGGCCTTGTCGCAGACGAGGGTCAGCGACAGCGCGATCGTCAGTTGCAAAGCCCGTCTCATGTCCGGCAGGCTAGCCGAAGACCGTTAAGATTGGATTGCAGAAGCGGAGCCGCCGAATGTCTCCGGCGGCTCCGATCTACGGTCCGATCAGGCCAGCGTGACTGCCATGCGCCGGCGACGGCGGCTCGCCGCACCCAGCAGGCCAAAGCCGCCGAGTAGCATCGCCCAGGTCGCCGGTTCCGGGATTGCGTCCGGGTTGTTGCCCAGCGCCGGTACCGAAACGTTGCCGAGCGTATAAACCGGCGTATTGGACCCGCCCGGAATACCGTCCGGGTTGTTCTTCGTCGTCAGCGTGAAGAACGCGTCACGTGCGCGACCGCCGAGCGTCGAACGGGCACCCAGGCCGTTGAAGTCCAGCGGTACGAACGGTCCGCCGGTATTGCGGATGTCCGGCCCCGTATAGGTGAAGACAAGATTGACGACGTTGGGATCGTCGTCGAAGCCCGGGGTAACGAGCGCGGTCGGGCTGGTGAACTCAACCGAGGCCGTCACGCCGGGGCTCGGCGCGAAGACCGACCCCGCGATATAGCCGGCAAAGTCGAAAATCACGAGCCGGTCGCCGGTGCGCAGACCTTCATCAGGACCCAAAGTACCCTGATAATTGAAGGTGTAATCGTTGGCGCCATTGGTGCTGATGCTCTCCAGCGTGATCACCGCGGCGTTGGCGGAACCCGCCAGACCGACGGCCGCCGCCGCGGCCAAGACCCATTTTTTCATAAGCTACACTCCCTGCACGGGACGCTTCCCGCAGTTTCGACCCGAGCCTCTGCCTGACTGACGTGGCAGATCACCCGAGCGTCACAACACGCGCCCCTGCGTCCGGTTCACGCGCGGCAAAAATTTGTTTAACCCTAAATGAACAGCAGCGCCGTCAGCGTCGCCTGATCAGGAACAGGACGATGCCCGAACCTGTCAGGGCGAGCAGCGTCAGCCAGGATTGCGCGCTCGACTGGGCGGCCGCCCAGGCGCAGACCGCGAGGCCAGCGCCGGCAAGCGCCAATATGGGAGGGCGGAACCCCTCCAGCTTCGGCAGAGACGCGATCGCGAGGCCGTAGACGAACATCCGCGCGAGAGTGGACACGACCGCGAGCCACACGAAGCTGCCGCTGAGCGCGAGCAGCGTCGTTAGCAACCCCATGAACAGGATCGAGTTGACCGGCGTCGCATGCCGCCCCACGCGCGCGAACCATGCCGGCGCGAGGCCGTCACGCCCAAGCGCGTAGGTGACCCGCGTCGCACTCGTGATGCCGCCGCTGATATTGCCCATCAGCGAAAACACGACGGTGGCGGTGAGAATCGCTGCCCCGGCGGGCCCCGCCACACGCCCGGCAAGCGCGACCAGCGGAGCCTCTCCGCCCGCACCGGGCGCCATCCAGGTGGCATAGGCAAGCTGGACCAGGGTGTAGAGCGCGGCGGTTGCGATGACGGTCGTCACCAGCGCACGCGGAATGGTCCGGCGAGGCTCGCGGGTTTCACCGGCCGAAACAACGCTGTTTTCGAACCCGACGAAAGCATAGAGGATCAGCAAGGCAGCCGCTTCCAGCTCGGACAGCGCAGGCGAGACGATCGCGACCGACGGCGGGCGGCTGGCCAGCGCGGCGAGCGCGAGCAGCAGCAGCGGCGCGGCTTTCAGCAAGGTCAGCAGGTCCAGCCAGCGGATCGCGCGCCTGACCCCGATGACATTGATCCAGCTGGTAACCGCCACCATCGCCACGATCGCGCTCGCGCGGCCGGGGCCGCTTCCGATCCAGGGCCAGAAGCTGGCGAGATAGGTCGCGAACACGGTCGCATTGGCCGCCAGGGCCGCCACGCGCGCGACATAATAGAGCCAGCCGGCCTGAAACGAGACAAAGGGTCCGAAGGGTGCGGCATAGGCGACCGGACCGCCCGATTTCGCATGATGCGCCGTCACTCGCGCGAACGGGACGGCGATGACCAGGAACAGCAGCCCGAACAGCGGGAAGAGCAAGGGACTGAAGCCGCCGAACCGGTCGAACAGCGTTCCCGGCAGCACGAAGATGCCGGCGCCCACCAGGCCATTGAACGACAGGAAGGCTGAACCGAGAAAGCCGATGTCGCGCTTGAGCGGCTCTTCTGCCGGCTGGTCATTCAAAGCAGGAAGCTGCCCTCGATCACAGTGACGCAGCGGCCGCCCAGCACGGCCCGGCCGCCGTCGAGCGTGCAGTCGATCCGACCGCCCCTTGCGCTCGCCTGAAAGGCGGTGAAGCTGGGGCGTCCGAGCCGGGCGGCCCAGAAATGCACCAGCGCTGCATGGGCGGAGCCGGTCACCGGGTCCTCGTCGATGCCGAAGCTCGGCACGAACACGCGGCTGACTACATCGGTGTCCGTGCCAGGCGCAGTCGGCACGGCCATGACATGGTGCCGGCCGAGCGCGCGAAAATCGGGCTGCAGGGCTCGCACCGCCGTCTCGTCTTCGAGCAACACGATGACTGTTTCTTCCGCTGCATCGGTCGCAGAGGCCCAAGTCGGCGCATCCGGTACGCCGAGCGCCGCCGCGATCTCCGGCCGGGGCTGTGCAGACATGGCGGTAACCGGCAGGTCCATCGCATAGCCGTCGCCGGCACGCCTGACCGTCAACACGCCCGCCTTGCGCGTGCGGAACCGCACCGCGTCCCGATCGCCGAGCAGATAATGGCCCGAGGCAAAGGTCGCGTGACCACAGAGCGCGACTTCGCAGGCCGGGGTGAACCAGCGCAGCTCATAATCGGCGTCGCCCTCGGCCGGGACGGTGAAGGCCGTTTCGGACAGGTTGTTCTCGAGCGCGATCGACTGCAGCACGGCGTCGGGCAGCCACTCCTCCAGCGGTATCACCGCCGCCGGATTGCCGCCAAAGGGCCGGTCTGCAAAGGCATCGATCTGGACGAACGGCAGCTTCATGTCTCGGGTGTCTCCCTCAATTCCTCGTCATGCGCGCCCGCGCGATCGACCTGCCCCTCCGGATCGAGGTGGATAAGCACCTCGGCACCTGGGAAGGCGCGCTCCAGCGCGGCTTCCGCCGCTTCGACGATCTCATGCGCCTCAGCGATCGTCATCGACGGGTCGACCCAGGCGTGGAACTGGGCGAAATCATGGCTGCCGCTGGTCCGCGTGCGCAGATCGTGAATGCCGCGAAATCCCGCCTGGGCATTGGCCAGTTCGACGAAGCGCTGGCGCTTCTCCTCCGGCCATTCGCGATCCATCAGCTGGTCGAGCGCGTGCGCAGAGGCGCGCCAGGCGCCATAAGCAAGCCATAAGGCGATGCCGATGCCGAACAGCGGATCGGCGCCGCGCAGCCCGGCCCAATGATCGAGGGCGAGCGCCGCAATCACGCTGCCGTTCAACGCCAGGTCCGACTGATAGTGGATGTTGTCGGCCTTGATCGCGACCGATCCGGTCCGCGCGATCACGCGGCGCTGATAGGCGAGGAGCAGGAAGGTCGCCGCGATGGCCAGCAGCGACACGCCCACGCCGAGCTCCGCTTGCGCCGTCTCGCCGCCGGTTCGCAGCCGCTCGACCGCCCGCCACATGATGCCGGTCGCCGACACCGCAATCAGCGCCACCTGTGCCAGCGCGACGAGCGCCTCCGCCTTGCCATGGCCGAAGCGATGATGGTGGTCGGGCGGAGTCGCAGCCAGCCGGACGCCATAAAGCGTCAGCAATGACGCCATGAGGTCGATCGCCGTGTCGGCCAGCGAACCGAGCATCGCCACCGATCCCGTGCGCCAAGCCGCATAGCCTTTAAGCGCGAGCAGGAAGAGCGCCATCGACACGCTCGCCAGCGCGGCGCGCGTGGTCTGGTCGCCATGCTCTTTCAGCCGCGCGTCGGTCACGGATAGAGCAGGCCTTCGCGCCAGCCGCTGCCGTCGCGGACGAACAAGCGCCGCTCGTGCAGCCGGTGCGCGCGATCCAGCCAGAACTCGATCCGCTCCGGCACGACGCGATAGCCGCCCCAATGCGGGGGCCGCGGCACGGTCTTGCCCTCGAACCGCCGCGACACTTCGTCGAAGCGCCGTTCGAAGGTCGCGCGTTCGTCCAGCGGCCGCGACTGGTCGGACGCCCAGGCGCCCAGCTGCGAGTCCCGGCTGCGCGATGCAAAATAGGCGTCGGACTCTTCGTCGGAGACATGGGCGACCGCGCCTTCGATCCTGATCTGCCGGCGCAGCGACTTCCAGTGAAACAGCAAGGCGGCGTGCGGGTTCGCCGCAAGCTCGGCCGCCTTGCGGCCTTCGCGGTTGGTGTAGAAAACGAAGCCGCGCGCATCATGGCCTTTCAGCAGCACCATCCGCACCGATGGCCGCCCCTCAGCATCGGCGGTCGCCAGAGCCATCGCGTTCGAGTCGTTGGGCTCGGTGCCGCGGGCTTCGTCATACCAGGCACGAAACAGGTCGAACGGGTCGGTCATGAAAGGGCTTTAGGGCCCGCGCCGATCCAAGGGAACGACTCTCGTGCTGGAGATTTGAATCGGCCTCGCAACGAAGGTGACACATGGCCGCACGCGCCTATTGGCAGGGACAGATCCGCCTCGCGCTCGTCTCGATCCCCGTCGAGATCTATTCGGCGACGAAGAGCGGCGCGCAGATCTCGTTCAACCAGATCCACGAGCCGTCCGGCAAGCGGATCAAATATGAGAAGGTCGCGCCCGGCATCGGGCCGGTCGATCCGGAAGAGATCAAGCGCGGCTTCGAATATGAGAAGGGCTCCTATGTCCTGCTCGAGGACGAGGAAATCGAGGCGGTCAAGCTCGACTCCAAGAAGACTTTGGAGCTGACGCAATTTGTCGACGCCAACGAGATCGACGTGCTCTATTTCGAAAAGCCCTATTATGTCGTTCCAGCCGACGACTTGGCCGAAGAGGCGTTCATCGTGCTGCGCGAGGCATTGAAGCGGACGAAGAAAGTGGGGCTCGGCCAACTGGCGCTGCGGGGCCGCGAATATATCGTCAGCCTGAAGCCGTGCGGACGCGGCATCGTGCTGGAAACGCTGCGCTATTCCGACGAGGTCAACAAGGCGCAGGGCTATTTCCGGGACATTGGCGACGCCCAGCCCGACGAGGAATTGCTCGACCTCGCGGAAACGCTGATCGCCAAGAAGACGGCGCCTTTCAAACCCGACCAGTTCCACGACCGCTATGTCGATGCGCTGAAGGATCTGGTGCAGAAGAAGCTGAAGGCCAAGGGCGGCAAGGTGAAGCCGGAGCCCGAGGACGATACGCCCAAGCGCGGTTCGAACGTCGTCGACCTGATGGCGGCGCTCAAGAAATCGCTCGAGAAGCCCGGCGCCCAGAGCGGCGAGGCGGAAGAGAAGAAACCAGCGCGCAAGCCCGCCGCCAAGTCGCCTGCCGCGAAGCCGCCGCCGCGCCGCGCGCCCGCGAAGAAGCGGGCGTCGGGATGAGGCGCTGAATGGCGACGAACGCCCGCGATCCGCTCGCCCGCTACAATGCCAAGCGGGACTTCACCAAGACCGCCGAACCGGCCGGCAAGGTCGCCAAGGCCGCGGGCAACAGCTTCATGGTGCAGAAGCATGACGCGACGCGTCTGCACTGGGATTTGCGCCTGGAAGTGGACGGCGTGTTGAAAAGCTGGGCGGTGACGCGCGGCCCGAGCCTCGATCCCGACGACAAGCGCCTCGCCGTCCGCACGGAAGATCACCCGCTCTCCTACGCGACCTTCGAAGGCACGATCCCAAAGGGGGAATATGGCGGCGGCACCGTGATGCTCTGGGATCGCGGCACCTGGGAACCGATCAAGGGCAAGAGCGCCAGGGACCTGGAGAAGGGCCATCTCCACTTCATCCTCCACGGCGAGCGGATGAAAGGCGAATGGCTGCTGATCCGCCTCAAGCCGCGGCCGAAGGAGCGCACCGAAAACTGGCTGCTCCGCAAGATCGACGACGATTATGCCGGCGGCTCGGGCGACTTGGTCGATCGCTGCCTGACCTCGGTGTCCACCGGCCGCACGATGGAAGAGATTGCTGCGGGCAAAGATCCTCCCCGGAACGGGGAGGGGGACCAGGCGAAGCCTGGTGGAGGGGGCCCTCGGCGCCGGCCGCAGAGCGCGGGGCCCCCTCCACCACGAGGCTCCGCCTCGCGGTCCCCCTCCCCGTCCCGGGGAGGATCGGGAAAACTGCCCCCCTTCCAATCCCCCCAGCTCGCCACCCTGGTCGACACCGTCCCCACCGGCTCCGCCTGGCTGCACGAGGTCAAATATGATGGCTATCGCGTGCTGCTCGCCATTGGCGGCGGCAAGGTGAAGGTCTTCACGCGCTCCGGCCTGGACTGGACCGACAAATTCCCCGGCGTCGCCGAAGCAGGTGCGGCACTGGATGTCGGTTCCGCGCTGATCGACGGCGAGGTCGTTGCGCTCGATCAGGCGGGCAAGCCCAGCTTTTCCGCGCTTCAGGATGCGCTGAAGCGGGGCGGCAAGAACCTCGTCATGTTCGCCTTCGACCTGCTGTCGCTCGACGGCGAGGACCTGACGCGCCTGACCAATCTGGAGCGGAAGGAGCTGCTGCGCCCGATCATCCCCTCCGACGGGCCGATCGCCTATGCCGAACATGTGATCGGCCAAGGGGAGAAGCTGTTCGAGACGATGTGCCGCGAAGGCTATGAAGGCGTGGTCTCCAAGCGCGCGGATGCCCCCTATCTCGGCAAGCGCGCGCAGAACTGGCTCAAGGTCAAATGCATCCAGCGGCAGGAGTTCGTGATCGTCGGCTGGACGCCGAGCGAGGCGCGCGGCCGCGGCTTTCGTTCGCTGCTGCTCGGTCTCCATCAAGGCGGGGAACTGCGCTATGCGGGCAAGGTCGGCACCGGTTTCAATGCAAGGCTGATCGAGGAGATCAGCGCCAGGCTGGAAAAGCTCGCGACCGACAGGCCGCCGGTCCAGGCGCCGCGCGCGGCCGTACGCGGCGCACGCTGGGTCAAGCCCGAGCTGGTCGCGGAAGTTGCCTTCACCGAATTTACTGCGGACAATGTCGTGCGGCACGGCAGCTTCATCGCCTTGCGCGAGGACAAGAAGCCGGCAGAGGTCGTGCCCGAGAAGCCGAAGAGCCCGCCCCCCGCGCCTGAGCTATCGGTCAAGATCAGCAATCCCGAACGCGTCATCTATCCCGATTCCGGTATCACCAAAGGCCAGCTCGCCACCTACTATGCGCAGGTCTCCGGCATCATGATGCCGTGGCTCGCCAATCGTCCGATCAGCCTGGTGCGCTGCCCGCAAGGCCGCGCCAGGAAATGCTTCTTCCAGAAGCACGACGCTGGCAGCTTCGGCGCGCATGTCCATCATGTTCCCGTCCGCGAGAAGAACGGATCGACCGAGGATTATCTCTATGTCGATTCAGCCGAAGGCCTGCTCACCTGCGTGCAGATGGGGACGATCGAGTTCCATGGATGGGGCAGCCTGGTCACCGATTACGAAAAGCCCGATCGGATGGTGTTCGATCTCGACCCGGATGAGGATCTGGGCTTCGAGCAGGTCAAGAAGGCGGCACTCGACCTCAAGCGCTATCTCGGCGACCTCGGCCTCGTCACGTTCGCGATGCTGTCGGGCGGCAAGGGCGTGCATGTCATCGCCCCCCTCACCCCCAGGGCGGAATGGCCGCAGGTCAAGGATTTCACACACCGCTTTGCGCTGGCGCTGTCGGAGGCCGAGCCCGACCGGTTCCTCGCCAATATGTCAAAGGCCAAGCGCAAGGGCCGCATCTTCATCGACTATCTGCGCAACCAGCGCGGCGCGACCGCCATCCTGCCCTATGCCGCCCGTGCCCGGCCGAACGCCCCCGTCGCCGCGCCCGTCAGTTGGGAGGAACTGAAGGACCTCGACACCGCCGCGCGCTGGACCGTCCTGGACGGCCCCGAACTGCTCGAGCGAGCGAACAGCAAGGCGCTGACCGGCTGGGGCGTCGCCGACCAGGTGCTTCCGGACTTTTGAAGGACAGCAGTTCCCCTGCGAAAGCAGGGGCCCACGACTCCTGGACTCCTGCCTTCGCAGGAGAACAGAAGCTACCGCGCGATGCCGCTGGCGGCGAGCACCGCGAGCGTCACCAGTTCCGACGCGCGGGTCGCCATCGTCGCGATCTGCACCGGCTTTTCCATGCCTACCAGCATCGGTCCGATCACCGAATCCCCGCCCAGTTCGCGGAGCAGCTTGGCCGAGATGTTCGCCGATTGTAGGCCCGGCATGATCAGCACATTGGCCGGGCCGGACAGCCGCGCAAACGGATAATTGGCCAGCACGCGCGGGTTGAGCGCGACATCGGGTGACATCTCGCCCTCATATTCGAAGCCCACGCCACGCTGGTCGAGCAAGGCGACGGCGGCACGAATATTCTCGAGGAACTCGCCCGCCGGATTGCCGAACGTCGAATAGCTGAGGAAGGCGACGCGCGGTTCATGCCCCATGCGGCGCGCGACGGCGGCGGTCTGCTCGGCAATGTCGGCCAGCTCGGACGCGGTCGGACGTTCGTTGACGGTGGTGTCCGCCATGAACACCGTGTGGTGTTGACCGACGAGGATGTGAATGCCGAACGGCGTCCGCCCCTCTTCCGGATCGAGCACGCGGCGGATCTCCCGCAGCGACTGGGCGTAGGTGCGCGTCGTGCCGGTCAGCATAGCATCCGCTTCGCCGAGATCGAGCAGCAGGGACGCGAAGACGTTGCGGTCCTGGTTCACCATCCGCTCGCATTCGCGCATCAGATAGCCGCGCCGCTGCAGCCGCTCGTAGAGCCGCTCGGCCATCTGCGGCACCAGGGGCGAGTTGCGGCTGTTATGCACTTCGAAGCTGTGCGGATCGTCGACGCCCAGCGCCTTCAGCCTGTCATAGACATCCTCGCGGCCGACCAGCACCGGCGTGCCATAACCGCCATCACGGAACTGGATGGCCGCACGCAGGACCGGCTCTTCTTCGCCTTCCGCGAACAGCACGCGCTTGGGGTTGTCGCGCGCCGCCTCATAGGCGAGCGTCAGCACGGACGTGGTCGGATTGAGCCGTGCCTTCAGCGACTGGCGATACGCGGTCAGGTCGAGGATCGGCTTGGTCGCAACCCCGGTATCCATCGCCGCCTTCGCGACGGCCGCGGGCACGATCTCCATCAGCCGCGGGTCGAAGGGCGCCGGGATGATGTAATCGGCGCCGAAGCTGTGCGCGCGCCCACCATAAGCCGCCGCCACTTCCTCCGGCACCTGCTGCCGGGCGAGCTCCGCCAGCGCTTCGGCAGCCGCGATCTTCATCTCGTCGTTGATCGCGGTGGCGCGCACATCCAGCGCACCGCGGAAGATGAAGGGGAAGCCCAGCACGTTGTTGACCTGGTTCGGATAGTCCGACCGTCCGGTGGCGACGATCGCATCCGGCCGCGCGGCCTTCGCGTCGGGCGGCGTGATCTCCGGGTCCGGATTGGCCATGGCGAAGATGATCGGCCGCGCCGCCATCTTCATCACCATGTCGGGCTTCAGCGCGCCGGCGGCGGAAAGGCCCAGGAACACGTCGGCCCCCTCCAGCGCTTCGGTGAGCGTACGCCGATCGGTGACGGCGGCATGGGCGGACTTCCACTGGTCCATGCCTTCGGTACGGCCCTGATAGATCACGCCCTTGCGGTCGCACATCAGCACATTGTCGTGGCGCACGCCCATCGCCTTGATCAGCTCGGTGCAGGCGATCGCCGCCGCGCCGGCGCCGTTCACCACCACTTTCACGTCCTTCAACTCGCGCCCGGTCAGATAGCAGGCGTTGATCAGGCCGGCGGCGGTAATGATCGCCGTGCCATGCTGGTCGTCATGCATGACCGGAATGTTCATCCGCTCCTTCAGCGCCTGCTCGATGATGAAGCAGGCCGGCGCGGCGATGTCCTCCAGGTTGATGCCGCCAAAGCTCGGCTCCAGCAGCGCCACCGCGTTGATAAAGGCTTCCGGGTCCTCGGTGTTCAGCTCCAAATCAATCGAGTCGACATCGGCGAAGCGCTTGAACAGCACCGCTTTGCCTTCCATCACCGGCTTTGACGCGAGCGCGCCGAGATTGCCCAAGCCCAGGATGGCGGTGCCGTTCGAGATCACCGCGACGAGATTGCCCTTGGCCGTATAATCATAGGCGCAGCCGGGATTGTCGGCGATCGCCCGCACCGGCACGGCCACGCCCGGCGAATAGGCGAGCGACAGGTCGCGCTGCGTGGCCATCGGCTTCGACGCGACGATCTCGATCTTCCCGGGCCGCCCCGCCGAGTGGAACAGCAGCGCCTCGCGCTCCGAAAACTGGACGTTCGCGTTCTCGCTCATCAGGGCCCCTCGATCTCGTTCATCTCGACCCTAGAGGCGGAGCGCGAGGCTTTCCACCCCGCGCGCGCATGCTAGTGCGGCGGCGTGACGCTCTATCCGCTGCTCCGCCCATTCGTGTTCCAGATCGATGCCGAGCGCGCGCACCGATTGGCAATCGCGGCGTTGAAAATGACGCCGCCGCTTGGTCGGCCCGAAACCGATCCCCTGCTGCACACCCAACTCGCCGGTCTGAGCTTTCCTAATCCGGTCGGGCTCGCGGCCGGCTTCGACAAGGATGCGGAGGTGCCGGCGCAGATGCTGGGCTTCGGCTTCGGCTTCGTCGAGGTCGGCACGCTGACGCCGCTGCCCCAGGCGGGCAATCCGCGCCCGCGCCTGTTCCGGCTCGCCGAAGATGCCGCCGTCATCAACCGCATGGGCTTCAATAATGGCGGCCAGGCGCAGGCGCTCGATCGCCTGAAGCGGCTAGCCCGCCGCGCAGGACCGATCGGCGTCAATATCGGCGCGAACAAGGATTCGGCCGATCGCATCGCCGACTATGCATCCGGCGCCCGCGCCATGGCGGTATTGGCCGACTATCTGACCATCAACATCAGTTCGCCGAACACGCCGGGGCTGCGCACGCTGCAGACCGGCGCCGCGCTCAAGGAACTGCTGGACGGCGTCATGTCGGCGCTGCCGGTGCCCAGGCCCGTGTTCCTGAAGGTCGCGCCCGATCTCGAACCGGCCGAGATCGACGAGATCGCTCGTGTCGCCATCGACGGCGGAGTCGACGCCTTGATCGTCGCCAACACGACCATCTCGCGCCCGCCGCTGCGATCGCCGCATGCCAAAGAGGCCGGCGGCCTGTCGGGCGCGCCGCTGGCGAGCCTCTCGGTCCAGCGCCTGCGCGACTTTCGCACGGCGACGGGCGGCAAGCTGCCGCTCGTCTCGGCGGGCGGCATCGGGAGCGCGGACGAGGCCTATGCCCGTATCCGCGCCGGCGCGTCGCTGGTGCAGCTCTATTCGGCGCTCGTCTATCAAGGACCGGGATTGGCGCGCCGCATCGCGCGCGGGCTGGCGGAACGGTTGCGCCGCGACGGCTTTGCCAATGTCGCCGAAGCGGTCGGCGCTTGAGGTTCGGCGCGAGCGCTCTAGTGTCGCCGCGATGATCGCCCGCCTGCTCAAGTCGCTGTTGCCGCTGGCCCTGCTCGCCGGCTGCGCCACTGCCTCATCTCCTCCGCCAAGCGCATCCGGTGCGACTGGGGGCGGTGCCGTCTCGGCAGCCGATCCGCGCGCCGCGGCGGCAGGCCAGGAGATGCTGCGGCAGGGCGGCAGCGCGGTCGATGCGGCGATCGCCACCGGCATCGCGCTCACCGTCGTCGAGCCGCAATCCTCGGGCATTGGCGGCGGCGGCTTTCTCGTCGTGCATGACGGCACGACGGGCCGGCTCACGAGCTATGACGGCCGCGAGGTCGCGCCGGGGGCAGCGACGCCGGCGCTGTTCCTCGACGCCAGCGGCAAGCCGCTGCCCTTTGGCGAGGCGGTGCCGGGCGGCAAGAGCGTCGGTGTGCCGGGGAATATCCGCATGTGGGCGATGGCGCATCGCGTGCACGGCAAGCTGCCCTGGGCCAGGCTGTTCGAGCCCGCTATTCGCCTCGCGCGCGATGGTTTCGAGATCACGCCGCGCATGGCCGAGTTCCTCGACACGCGGGGCCGGGGCGCCGGCTTCACGCCTTGGGGCCGCAGCTATTTCTTCGGGCCGAACGGTGAGCCGCGCAAGGCGGGCGAGACGGTGCGCAATCCCGATCTCGCGGCAAGCCTTCAAGCCATTGCCGCGCGGGGACCCGACAGCTTCTATGTCGGGCCCGCCGCGCAGGCGCTGGTGCAAACGGTCCGCAGTGCGGCCAAGAATCCGTCGCAAATGACTGCCGGCGACCTTGCCAGCTATGAGGCCAAAGAGCGCCCGGTGCTGTGCGGAACCTATCGCCGTCACCGCATCTGCGGCATGGGTCCGCCCTCCGGCTTCGTCACCATGTTCGAGATACTGAAGCAGCTCGAACGCTTCGATCTGCGCGCGCTCGGCCGTGACAATCCCGAGGCCTGGCACCTGATCGCGGAGTCGCAGCGGCTCGCTTACGCCGATCGCGACGCGTACATGGCCGATCCCGACTTCACGCCCGTGCCGGCCGAAGGGCTGATGAGCGATTCCTATCTCGCTTCGCGCTCCGCCCTGATCAGCAAAGATGGCCGCATCGCCAAGGCTGTCGCCGGTACGCCGCCCGGCGCGCGTGCGGTCACGCCGGCCCTGTCGCCTGAGCCTGCCGGAACCTCGCACATGGTCGCGGTCGATCACGCAGGCAACGTGGCGACAATGACGTCCACGATCGAAGGTCCGTTCGGATCGGGGCTGACCGTCGGCGGCTTTTATCTCAACAACGAACTGACCGATTTCAGCTTCGCGCCCGAACAGAATGGCGCGCCGGTTGCCAACCGCGTGGAGGCGGGCAAGCGGCCGCGCAGCGCGATGTCGCCGACCATCGTCTATGCGCCCGACGGGCATGTTCGTCTCGCGCTCGGCGCGGCCGGCGGCGCGACCATCATCGCGCAGGTTGCCAAGACGATCATTGCGGTAATCGACTGGGACCTGCCGGTCGAAGAGGCGATCATCTCGCCGCAGCTGGTCGCGATGGGCGACGGCGTCGCGGTCGAGCAGGGCACGGCGCTCGAAGCGATGATCCCGGCGCTGCAGGCCAGGGGACACAAGGTTGCCGCGCGCGCGCTGCCGCTCAAGGGCAATGCCGTCGAATGGCGCGATGGCCAGTGGATCGGCGGGGCCGACCGCCGCAGCGAAGGCGCGGCGCTGAAGGAATAAGCCGCAAAAGCGGCAGGAGGGGAAACGATGCGCCAGTTCGAGCAATATCCGAACCTGGTCACCATGTTCTTCAGGCGAGCGCGCGAGGAAGGCGACAAGCCTTTCCTGTGGCGCAAGCAGGACGGGCAATGGCAATCGATCAGCTGGGCCGAGACCGCCCGGCGCGTCTCGGCGCTGGCGGCGGGCTTGAGGAAACTGGGCCTGCAGGCCGGCAACCGTGTGATGCTGGTGTCCGAGAATCGGCCCGAATGGTGCATCGCGGACCTGGGCATCATGGCTGCCGGCTGCGTCACCGTGCCGACCTACACGACCAATACCGAGCGCGATCATCTCCACATTCTGGAGAATAGCGGTTCGGCCGCCGTGATCGTCTCGACCGAAAAGCTCGCCAGGACCCTGCTGCCGGCGGTGCTCCGCTGCGACACGACTCGCCATGTGATCTCGCTGGACTCGGTCAAGCTGCCCCAGGGCGGCGACGTGTCCTTCCACCGCTGGGACGACCTGCTCGCCGCCACCGCGAGTGTCGCCGAGATCGAAGAATCGGCGGCGCGGATGCAGCGCGGCGACCTCGCCTGCATCATCTACACCAGCGGCACCGGCGGTGCGCCCCGCGGCGTGCAGCAGCATCACGGCGCCATCCTCAAGAACGTTGAAGGCTGCGTGGAGATCATCCGCGACGACTTCGGCTGGGGCGAGGAAGTCTTCCTGAGCTTCCTGCCGCTATCCCACGCCTATGAGCATTCGGGCGGCCAGTATCTGCCGATCGGGCTGGGCGGGCAGATCTATTATGCGGAAGGGTTGGAGAAGCTCGCCGCCAATATCGAGGAAACGCGGCCCACGATCATGGTCGTCGTGCCGCGCCTGTTCGAGGTGCTGCGCGCGCGCATTGTCAAGAATATCGAGAAGCAGGGCGGCCTCGCGCCCAAGCTGCTCGACCAGGCGCTCAGCATCGGCGCCAAGGATCTGGAGGGCCGCAAGAGCTGGCGCGACAAGCCGGTCGATCTGCTGCTCGATGCGCTATTCCGGCCCAAGATCCGCCAGCGGTTCGGGGGGCGGATGAAGGCGATGGTCTCGGGCGGCGCGCCGCTCAACCCGGAGATCGGCATCTTCTTTCACTCCCTCGGGCTGACGCTGCTCCAGGGCTATGGCCAGACCGAGGCGGGGCCGGTGATCAGCTGCAACCGGCCCGCCGCCGGCATCGCCATGCATACGGTGGGTCCGCCGCTGAAGGACGTCGAAGTGAAGATCGCCGAAGATGGCGAAATCCTCTGCCGCGGCGAGCTGGTGATGCACGGCTATTGGCAGAATGATGCCGAGACGCAGCGCGTGCTGCAGGAGGGCTGGCTGCACACCGGCGACATCGGCCATATCGACGAGAAGGGCCGGATCGTCATCACTGATCGCAAGAAGGACCTGATCGTCAACGACAAGGGCGACAATGTGTCGCCGCAAAAGGTCGAGGGCATGCTGACGCTGCAGCCCGAGATCCTGCAGGCGATGATTCATGGCGACCGCCGGCCGTATCTGGTCGGCCTGATCGTGCCCGACCCGGAATGGACGGCGGAATGGGCGATCGCCAACGACTATAAATGCGACTTTGCCGCGCTCGCCGACAATCCGATGTACAAGGCCGCGCTGATGACTGCCGTCGACCGCGTCAACAAGGACCTGTCGGTCATCGAAAAGGTGCGCCGTATCATCGTCGCCGACGAGCCCTTCTCGATCGAGAACGAGCAGATGACGCCGTCACTCAAGATCAGGCGGCACGTGCTGAAGCAGGTATATGGCGCGCGGCTGGACGCGCTCTACAAGGGCTAGCGCACCTTCCGGAACGGCACGAACTCACCCAGCGCGCAGCTGCCCGGCGAATAGCCCTGGCTGTAGTCGCGAACATGGGCGATCTCACCGCTGCACAGCAGGCCGGTCGGGTTCCGCGTCTCCAGCGCCAGGTTGCTGTTGAGGCCCGGGCAGCCGCCGGGCGGCTCGTTGCGGTACACGGTCCCGTTGCGCATCCGGTAGAGGATGGTGCGGCCTCCGACATAATAGGTCGAGCGGATCTGGCTGCTGGGGATGCAGCTGGTCGGGCGGCCCGGCTGCTTGCCCGCGAGCCAGGTGTCCATCAGCTTCAGGTCGCGCTCGGTGGCGCGGTCTCCGGTCTGGCTGATCGCCGCGGTGCCGATCAGGGCGGCGGCGAGGCCGATCAGGGAAATGCTCAGGCTGTTGCGCATCGTCTCGGGTCCTTCCTTGCGGCTGAACGCTTTCACCCCTTGAAAGTGTCTTTGGCGGCACGTCTTTCCGCGAGCTGGCCTGCGTCGCGTGCACGCATGAACGGGTTGGTCGCCTTTTCGAGAGCGATGCTGGTCGGGACCGTCGCTTCGCCGCGCGCTCGCGCCGCCTCGACTTCCGCCATACGGCGCACGATGTCCTGATTGTCGGGCTCGGCCACGAGCGCATAGCGGCCGTTCGACAGCGTATATTCGTGCGCGCAATAGACCTGCGTGTCCTCGGGCAGCGCCGCGAGCCGCTGCATATTGGCGAACATCTGCTCGGCCGTGCCTTCGAACAGGCGTCCACATCCCATGGCGAAGAGCGTGTCGCCGACGAACGCCTTGGCTTCCGTCGGGAAATGATAGGCGATATGCCCCGCGGTGTGCGCGGGCACTTCGATCACTTCGGCTTCCACCGCGCCCAGCCGCACGCGATCCCCTCCTGCCACCATTCGGTCGAGCGTCGGGATACGCCCGGCTTCAGCGGCCGGACCGGTGATCAGGCAGCCGGTCGCTTCCTTGATCGTGGCGTTGCCGCCGGTGTGATCCGGGTGCCAATGGGTGTTCCAGATCTGGGTGATGCGCCAGCCCCGCGCGTCGGCTGCGGCCAGCGCCGGCGCGGCCTCCGCCGGGTCGACGACCATCGTCTCGCCCGAGGCCGGCTCGTGCACCAGCCAGATATAATTGTCGCTGAGCGCCGGCACGCGCACCACTTCGATCATCAAAAAATTCCGTTCGTCGTCGTAAAGCCACGGTTCATCGTACCCATCGCAGACTGCGCGCACTTGCTGTCGAGCCCGGAGGAACGCACATCATGAACGCCGCCGCAACGGTCAGCCGTCCGACGGTCCTGCTTGTTTCCGCCGCCTTGCTGTCGACCGGCCTGGTCGGCGGCGGCTATCTGCTCGGCGATGGACTCCGCCGCGCCAGGATGGCGGAACGATCGGTGACCGTCCGCGGTCTCGCCGAACGCAATGTCACCGCCGATCTCGCGACCTGGACCATCGCCTTTTCGGAGACAGGTACCGAACTCGGGCCGGTGCAAGGCGCGATCGACGAGAAGAGCCGCGCAGTACGCGCCTTCTTCGCCCGCGCCGGCTTTCCGGCCAATGCGGTCAGCGACACCGGCGCCAGCGTGAACCAGTTCTTCGATTCCAATCGCCAGCAGAATGTCGTGACCGTGCGCCGCCGCCTGCAGCTGCGCACCACCGACGTGATGCGCGCCCGCGCCGCATTCGCCCGCCAGGCCGACCTGATCCGCGCCGGCGTCGCGCTCGAGGAAGGCAGCGGCATTGTCTACAGCTTCACCAAGCTGAACGCGATCAAGCCGCAAATGATCGCGGAAGGAACGCGCAGCGCCCGGCAGAGCGCGGAGCAATTCGCCAAGGACAGCGGCACCGATGTCGGCGGCATCAAGTCGGCGACCCAAGGCTATTTCTCGATCGGCGCGCGCGACGGCGATGTCGATGGCGAGGGCGGCGGCAATGCGGGCTCCTCGCCGTTCCAGAAGGTGCGGGTCGTGACGACGATCGACTTCTATCTGCGGTGACCTACCAGCTGCCGGTGTTCGGCATCGACGCCCAGGGTTCGGCCGGTTCCAGTCGGCCGTCCTGTAGCAGTTCGATCGAAATGCCGTCCGGCGTCCGCACGAACGCCATATGGCCGTCGCGCGGCGGGCGGTTGATGGTCACGCCCGCGTCCATCAGCCGCTGGCACGTCTCGTAGATGTCGTCGACGCGGTAGGCGAGATGGCCGAAGTTCCGCCCGCCGCCATATTCCTGGTCGTCCCAGTTGTGCGTCAACTCGACTTCGGCGACGCCCTCCTGTCCCGGCGCGGCGAGGAAGATCAGCGTGAACCGCCCCGCTTCATTGTCGAAGCGGCGCACTTCCTTGAGCCCGATCAGCTCGAAGAAGCGAATGGTGGCCTCCGGATCGGTGACCCGGATCATGGTGTGGAGATATTTGGTCATCTGCCAGGCGCTGCCGCTCCGGCGCCGAGTCGGTCAAGCTCCGCCTGTGCTGCCTTGGCGGCTTCGCTGCCGGGCTGGTTCTTGATCGCGGCTGCGAATGCCAGCCGCGCCGCCGGAAGGGAGCCCGCCGCCAGCGCGATCCGTCCCGCCTCCAGCGCGACGCTCGCATCGTCCGGTGAACGTTTGGCCGCTTCGGCAATATCGGCCTGAGCCCGGTCGAGCTGGTCCATCCGCCGCGCAAGCGACGCGGAAAGCAGCCAGGCGAGCGGGTCTTCCGGCACCAGCCGCAGCGCTTCTTCGAGATCGGCACGGGCGGCCGCCGTGTCACCGGCGGCGACATTGGCGCGCGCGCGGTCCAGCCGGATCTCGCCCTTGGCCGGGCCGCTCAGCTGACCAGCAACCAGTGCCCGATCGAAGGCCGTCACCGCCGCGTGCGGATCGGCGCCCGCGAGACGGGCGTTGCCGGCCTGCACCCAGAGATTGGCGGACGCCAGTTGCTCCTCAGGCCTAGTTTCCCGCGCCGCCTGCTCGAACGCCGTGGCGGCTTCGGCCCAACGTTCCTGCGCCACATAGGCGAGCGCGGCGCATTGCCGGGCGAGCGCACCGCCGCCTCGCTCATGCCAGCCATTGGCGGTCTCCGCCGCCTTGACCGGATCGGCGGCGATCTGATCCGTGCAGCTGGGCTGCGCGGCCTGGGCGAGAAGGAAAAGGAGCATTGAGGTCACCCGATCAGGGAAGCGACCGTCGCGATGAGCAGGTCCAGATCCTGCGGTCGCGACAGCCGGTGATCACCGTCCTTGACGAGGATCGTCTGCACATCGGCTGAACGCAGCTTGCCGGCGAGATGCGGCGAGTGGTGCCACGGCACGTCGGAGTCGCGCTGGCCATGGAGCAGCCGCACCGGACAGTCGACGGCAATCTCCCGGTGCAGCATCCGCAACGCTTCGCCCGACTGCCAGAGCGCACGGGTGGTGACCAGTGGTGCGCCATAGTCCGATGGCCGCTCCAGCCGGCCTTTGGAGAGCAGTGCCATCTTCTCGTCCTGGGTGAAGCCCCAGTCGGTAAAGTCCGGCGCGGCGGCGATGCCGACGAAAGCGGCGACACGCTCCGGCCGCGCCTCGGCGACCAGCAGCCCGATCCACCCGCCCATCGACGATCCGACGAGCAAGATCGGTCCTTGCGTGAGCCCGTCGACCAGCGCCAGCGCATCGTCGCGCCAGCTTGTCAGCGTGCCATCCTCGAACCGACCCTCGCTTTCGCCGCATCCGGCATAGTCGAAGCGCAGCATCGCCTGCCCATGCTCGGCCGCCCAGGCGTCCAGGGCAAGCGCCTTGGCGCCCTGCATGTCCGACGCATAGCCGGGCAGGAACACGATGGTCGGGGTACTGCCGCTCCGCAGCGAGTAAGCGAGCTTGGCCCCTCGAGGCCGATCGAAGAATGCGGTCATAGAGCGCGAATGGTCACGAAAGGTCGCACTGGCCAAGAGGCCGTCAGATCACATATTCGATCGAGCGCATCTCAATATTGGCATCGCGCTTGGCGGCGCGCTTGGCGACCATCTGATCGTAGAGCTTTTTCACCGTGCCGCTGCCGGTAGTGATGAAGACGCCGGGGACGATGGCATGCACGACGCATGCGATGCCGCCGGCAATCATGCGGAGCCCAAAACCGCCGGCAGCAGCGAAATGCTCGCCATAGGTTTCGCCGACTTCGCTTGGATGGTCCTGGAAAAGTTTACCGAACATGTGATCCCGCCCGCGGAAGAGAAACTGGACTCGTGAATGCCTGCGCGACCGCCCTGCCCGAGACGGCGCACAGTCACGGTGACTGCTAGCACAGCTCGACCGTGTAGGACAGCACCCGCCTCTCAGTCCCGTTTTTGCTAATGCGACTTGATCGCAATAAGCGAACATGGCACGACCCATCCATGCTCAAGCAGATGTTCGTGCCGCCGCCGCGCCTCGCCGACCTCGCCCCCGAGGAGGCGGCCCTGATCTCCGCCACGCGCAAATGGGTGATGGCGCAGCGCCATGGCCGCATGTGTCCACTCCACGCCGCGGCGAACCAGCTCGGCGCGTTGCAGGCGGCGCGGTCGCTGCACCTGCTGCTCGCCCATGTCGGCGCCAGCTGGCCCGATCCGGTGGCCGTCGCCCCGCCCTGTTGCCCCGCCCTCACCCATGACGAAGCGACCTTGCTCGGCATGGTGATCGCCGCACACCGGCATTCGCGCCCGGTATTCGATGCGCTTACCTGCGAGATGCTGGGCGAGGACGCGCGCGACCGGATTCATGCGGCCGCCGCGGCGGTCGGTCATGCGATCGGCCTTTGACGCCACCTCAGTTTTACGACGGCGGCCTGCTCGAGCAGATCGCGCGCAGCTCGGTCCATTCCCGGCTGCTGAGCGCGGGCCGATAGGCCTCACCCTTATGCGCCGCCTCCGTGAAGCGCTGCGCACGATCCCCGGACAGCGGGTGTGACGACAGATAGGCCATGGCCGGCTCGAACCGGCCGAGATCCGTCTCCGCCTTCTTCAGCCGCCTGAAGAAGTTCGCGGTGGGTGCCGGGCTGATATGGGCGCGGTTCAGGGTCGCGATCGCGGTCGCGTCGGCGTCCTGCTCCGCCCTGCGGGTGAAGGTCAGGGCGACGAAGCCGTCCACACGGCCCGCGGTCGTGCCGCCGAGTGCAGAAGCGAAGATGCCGACGCCGAACTCGCGGATCAGGGCGGCGGTGATGTGGCGCCGACGGACATGGGCGATTTCGTGCGCCAATATGCCCGCCAGCTCCTCTGGACTCTCGACCACTTCGAAAAGCTTGTCGAACAGCACGATGTTGCCGGCAGGGAGTGCCGCGGCATTGACGATCGGCGCATCGACGACGCGGACGTTCAGCTCTCCGGGCTTTGGATCCAGGCTGGCGACCAGCCGCTTGAGCGCCGCATCGCCGAGCGGCGTCGAGCAATATTTGCCGCCGAAATCCCCGACCAGCGCCTCACCATAGGCCTTCTCCACGGACGGCGGCACCAGCGGAGCGAGTAGGGTCGGCGCGAAATAGCCGCCGGCCAGCACGAGCGCCGAGCCCGCGACGAAGACGGCGAGCGCCCGCGGCAGCCCGACCCGGTCGATCCAGCCGCCATAGCCGCCGCCGCGAGGGAAGAGCCGGTCCAGCTCGGGATCGACCGGCGCCGGCAGCTTCAGCCGCCAGCCCGCATTGCCGCTGCGGCGCAGCGTCAGGCCGGCCGAGCCGCGGTCGGCAACCGACAGCTCGTCGAGCATCACATCCTCGAGCGGCGCACCGGCGTAGTCGATGCGCAGCACCGGCCCGTCCTGCACGACCTCAACTTCATGCCGCACGCCGGAGCTGCCGTCATAGAGCCAGGCGCGCGTCATCCGCTCAGATCGCGCCGATGTCGAAGGCACTGGCGAGGCCTTCCGCGTCCCCACTCGCATCGGTCTGCGATTGGGTGAAATCGTCCAGCTCGACCGTACCCGTCGCCTCCAGATGGCGGATGAAGAAGGCCCAGTTGCGATAGCCGAGAAAGGCGATGCCGATGCCGAGCGTCACCACCACCAGCCCGACATTGCCGAGGAACAGCTTCAGCCAATCCCAGGAGCGTGCGTGGAAGGAGAACTCCAGGCCGCCGAGCCGGGTGTGACCGATCGCCTCGCGCAGGAACTTCGCCCAATAGCCGACCCCGAGGATGGCGAAGCCGATATAGATGCCGAGCACCATAAGCACGACCATGATGACGCCAAGCACCTGGCCTGTCTGTCCGCTCGCTCCCGACGCCGCGCCAAGACCGACAGCCATGAAGCCGAGCAGCGCGGCCGCGAACAGCAGCAGGAAAGGGCTGACCAGCATCAGTATCCACCGGCCCATCAGCGGGCTGAAGTCCGTATCCGCCTCGAACCGCCAAGGCCCGAAGCTCATCGCCCGCCAACGCTGGTTCCACAGGCTTGTCATCGCCCAGGGGATCAGCATGCCGGCCGCACTCGCGCCCGCCGCCATCTTCCAGAGATAGGTGAAGCCGTAGCGCCAGCCGCCGGGCTCGCCGCCGCCACGAATGCCGTGCCACCAGCTATGCGACAGGCGGTAGCGCAGGGCCCGGTAGCGCGCGACGCCCGTTAGGAAGAAGATGCCGCCATAGATCAGGAACATGGTCGAAAAGGCGAGCACGAAGCGCTGCCGCACGATCAGCGCCTGGAAGCCGAACTGCAGGAACAGGAGCGCGGGCAGCAGTAGCGCCATCACGATCAGGAAGCCGATGAACATCTCGCGACCGGTGCCGGTCCATTCGAGCGTATCGTCGATGAACTCGGTCCGACTCCACAGATAGCGCCGCTCCCGAGCACGCGCCCAGAAACGGTACACGCCCAAGGTGACGAGCGTCAGCAGCAGGTTGGTGAGCGCGATCGGCAGATATTCCCGCCACGTGCCGGTGAAGCGAAACGCGCTCGCCGGGGCAGCCATCGCGAACTCATGGCTTTGATCATTCATGGCTTTCCCCCGCTTTCGTCATTGTGGCTAAGGCCGGGAGACCTGACAACGGGTTAAAGCGAGCGCCGCCTTGAGGCGGGCGGATGCGGCCGCTACATGCCCCGCCCATGTCCGAGATGATCCGCATCACCCTTCCCGATGGCTCCGCGCGCGAGGTGGCGAGCGGAACCACTGCGGCCGAGATCGCCGCGGCGATCGGGCCGGGTCTGGCCAAGGCGGCGCTGGCGGCGCGCGTCGATGGCGAAGTGCGCGATCTTGCCCGGCCGATCGAGCGCGACGCCGAACTGGCGCTGATCACGGCGCGCGACGAGGCGGATGCGCTGGAGCTCGTCCGCCACGACTACGCCCATGTGCTGGCCGAGGCGGTGCAGAACCTGTTCCCCGGCACGCAGATCACCTTCGGCCCGGCGACGGACGACGGCTTCTATTACGACTTCGCGCCCAAGGACCGGCCGTTCACCGAGGAAGACCTGCCGGCGATCGAAGAAGAGATGCGGCGCATCATCGCCAAGGACGAGGCGCTGGTCCGCGAGGTGTGGACGCGCGACCAGCTGATCGCGCATTTCCGCGCACATGGCGAGACGTTCAAGGCCGAATGGGCGGGCGAACTGCCCGGTGATGAGGAGCTAACTGTCTATCGGTCGGGCGACTGGCTCGACATGTGCCGCGGCCCGCACTTGGCCTCGACCGGCAAGCTTGACCCACAAGCCTTCAAGCTGACGCGCGTTTCCGGCGCTTACTGGCGGGGCGACCAGAAGAACGCGATGCTCAGCCGCATCTACGGCACCGGCTGGCTGAACAAGAAGCAGCTGGCCGAGCATCTCACGCGGCTGGAGGAAGCGGCCAAGCGCGACCACCGCAAGCTGGGTCAGGAAATGGACCTGTTCCACCTGCAGCAGGAGGCGCATGGCTCGATCTTCTGGCACCCGAAGGGCTATCTGATCTGGCGGCAGCTCGAAGCCTATATGCGCCGGCGCCTGGATGCGGGCGGCTATGAGGAAGTGAAGACGCCGCAGATCATGGACGCGCGCCAGTGGGAGCAGTCCGGACATTGGGGCAAATATCGCGAGAATATGTTCGTCATCCCCGACGAGGTGCCGAACACCGAGGATGACGGCCCGGTCGTGTCGAACGACGCCGACTGGATGGCGCTGAAGCCGATGAACTGCCCGGCGCACGTGCTGATCTTCCGCCAGGGCATCAAATCCTATCGCGACCTGCCCTTGCGCATGGCCGAGTTCGGCTGCTGCCATCGCAACGAGCCGCACGGCGCGCTGCACGGGCTGATGCGCGTTCGCCAGTTCACCCAGGACGACGCGCACATCTTCTGCCGCCAGGACCAGCTGGTCGAGGAAGTGGCCTTGTTCTGCGACCTGCTCGATCGGGTCTACAAGGATCTCGGCTTCGACAAATATGCGATCAAGCTCGCGCTGCGGCCGGAGAAAAGGTTCGGCACGGACGAGATGTGGGACTGGTCGGAACAGTCGCTGCGTGACGCAGTGGCGGCGACCGGGCGCAATACGGCGGAATTTGGCTGGGAAGAGCTCCCCGGCGAAGGCGCCTTCTACGCGCCGAAGCTCGAGTTCCACCTGACCGACGCGATCGGCCGCACCTGGCAGGTTGGCACGATCCAGACCGACACGGTGCTGCCGGAGCGATTGGACGCCTCCTATGTCGGGGCGGACGGCGAGCGGCACCGTCCGATCATGCTGCACCGCGCGATCCTGGGCAGCTTCGAGCGCTTCATCGGCATCCTGATCGAGCATTATGCGGGCAAATTCCCGCTCTGGCTGGCGCCGGTGCAGGCGGTGGTCGCGACGATCGTGTCGGACGCCGACGGCTATGCGCAGGACGTGATCACCGCCCTTGCCAAGGCCGGCATCCGCGCCGAGGTCGATCTCCGCAACGAGAAGATCAATTACAAAGTGCGCGAGCACTCGCTGGCCAAGGTCCCGTACCTGCTGGTGGTCGGCAAGCGCGAGGCCGAGGAGCGCACCGTTGCGCTCCGCCCGCTCGGCGCCGACGCTCGGCAGGAAGTGCTGCCGCTGGATGAGGTGATCGCGCGCCTGACCGGCGAAGCGGTGCCGCCGGATCTTCGTTCCTGACGAGCTCCCCGGCGAGGGCCGGGGTCCAGCCTCGCGTAAGTGACTCCTGGGCCCCGGCTTTCGCCGGGGCACAAGACCTTAGTGCGTGCCCGGCACCGGCGGGTTGATGTCGTGGATCTCCGGCTCGTGCACTTCGGTCAGGCCGCGGCCGACGTGGCTGCGGTTGCGGCTGTAGAGGAAGTAGACGACGAGGCCGGCCAGCGCCCAGCCGATGAACAGCTGGATCGTCACCGCCGACAGGCTGAAGAACAAATAGACGCAGCCGATGATCGACAGCGGCGCGATGATCGCCACCGCCGGCGTCCTGAACGGCCGCGCCCGGTTCGGATCGGTCCGCCGGAGCACCAGCACCGCGATCGAGACCGCGGCGAAGGCGAACAGCGTGCCGGAGTTGGACACGTCCGCGAGCAGGCCGACCGGGAAGAAGGCCGCGAACAGGATCACGAACAGCCCGGTCAGCAGCGTGATGACGTGCGGCGTCTTGAAGCGTGGGTGCACGCGCGAGAACATCTCCGGCAACAGGCCGTCGCGGCTCATCACGAAGAAGATGCGGGTCTGGCCGAACATCATCATCAGGATGACCGACGGCAGCGCGATGATCGCGGCGGCGCCCACCAGCCAACCGATGAAGGGCCAGCCGATCGACTTCAGCGTCCAGGCCAGCGCTTCCTTCGAACAGACGACCGCCTGTTCCTGGATCGCGGCGCAGGCCTGCGACAATGCCGGAGTACCCGGCGACAGCACTTCACCGCCCGGACCATAGACCGGCTGCGCGCCGACCGTGCCGATCACGCCGGAAGCAACCAGCATGTAGAAGATGGTGCAGACGGCAAGCGAGCCGATCAGTCCGATCGGCATGTTGCGCTGCGGATTCTTGGTCTCTTCGGCCGCCGTCGAGACGGCATCGAAGCCGACATAGGCGAAGAAGATGGAGGCGGCCGCGGCCGAAATGCCGCCGAAACCGAGCGGGGCGAAGGGGGTGAATTGGCCGGTCTTGATCACCGGCAGGGTCAGCAGGATGAACATCGTCAGTGCGATGATCTTCACGCCGACGAGCACCGCGTTCACGGTCGCGCTTTCCTTCGTGCCCTTGACGAGCAGCAGCGTGACCGCGGTCGCGATCAGCATGGCGGGCACGTTGATCATGCCGCCGTCGAACGGCCCGCGCACGAGGTCGAGCGGTATCGTGATGTTGAAGCTCGTCTGCAGCCAGCCGATGAAATATCCAGACCAGCCGACCGACACGGCGCCGGCCGCAATCGCATATTCGAGGATCAGCGCCCAGCCGACCATCCAGGCAACCAGCTCGCCCATCACGGCATAGCTGTAGGTGTAGGCGGAGCCGGACACCGGCACCATGGCGGCCATTTCCGCATAGCAGAGCGCCGCGACCGCGCAGACCAGGCCGGCGATCACGAAGGACAGCATCATGCCGGGACCGGCCTTTTGCGCGGCCTCGGCGGTGAGCACGAAGATGCCGGTGCCGATCACCGCGCCGATGCCGAGCATGGTCAGCTGGAACGCGCCCAGGGAGCGGTGCAGCGATTTCTTCTCGGCGGTGGCAAGGATGGCGTCGAGTGGCTTGATACGCCCGAAAATCATGCCTGTGTCGATCCTCTTTCCAGCGCTGCGCAGGAGCGCTCTTATGGCGCCGGAAACTAGACGCTAATCGCAAGCGTGCAACTGATTATCGCTGAAGGGCCGGAACGGATGGCTGCAGGAGAGATTGGAGGCCTTTGGCGCGTGCCGCTGCGCGGTACAGCCCTGCTCGCGGCGGCCTCGATCCTGCTCGGTGCCGGCGCGGCCTATTGCATGGGCTATGCGCTGCTGTCGGGCGGCACCAATGCCTGGGCACGCGCGCTCGGCTGGTCGGCGGGCGCCGTGCTGCCCTGGTTCCTGATGTTCGAAGCAGTGAAACGGGTAGAAGCGCGGCGCGGCGCTCCGCTGGGCTGGCGGAGCCTCGCCGTGCTGCTGGCCGCGACCGCGCTCGTGTCGCTCGGCATCGAGGAAGCCGTGGACCGGCTGATCTGGGGTTCCGCGACCGCGCCGCTGCCGCTGCAGATGCTGCGGCGAGTCCCGGCATTGCTGCTGCTCGGCGTCCTGCTGCTGCTTCGACGCGGGGAACAGCGTCCGGATATGACGGCGGCACGAACTGCCTCAGATGCCGAAGCCGTCGGGCTGCGCTACGCCCGCGCTGCCGACAATTATGTCGAGCTCCACTATAGCGGGCATATGCGGATGGAGCGGGAGACGCTGGCCCGGCTCGAGGCGCGGCTGAGCGGGCGGGGGTTCGTGCGTGTGCACCGCTCTATCCTCGTTCATCCACGTTGGGTGTGCCGCATCGAGCCGGGCCGGGCGCCGACCCTGCTGCTCGACGACGGCACCCGCCTGCCGACCGGCAGCCGCTACCGCGAGACGCTTCGCCACTTCGTCCCTTAGCGCTTTACTGGCGGAGCCGGCGCGACCCAGCATCAGGCCGATGATCAGCCTGATGCTCCTGCTCGCCGCTGCGCCGATATCCGTCACGGCGGTGTCCGACTCCTACCCGTCATTGTCGCCAAACGGCCGGACCCTCGTCTTCGCATCGAACCGCTCCGGCCGCACCGCCCTGTGGCTGGCCGATGCGGACGGCAGCAATCCGCGCCTCTTCTTCGATCCTGGCCAGGGCGATCCCGGCAGCGCCGTCTGGTCGCCCGACGGTACGCAACTCGCCTTCGTCATGCGAACGGCCGAAGGCGGCGCCGCGGTCCATGTGATGGGCAGCGACGGCAAGGACCCGCGCCGCATCACGCTCCAGCCCGGCGACTGGGCGCATCCGCACTGGAGCGCGGACGGCGGGCGCATCTTCTTCAACGCGCCATCGCCGCTGCCCGCCCGGCAGGGCGGCGAGGCGACCGCCATCTACAGCGCCCGGCCCGACGGCTCCGACCTGCGCCTGCACCTCGCGTGCGACGATCTCTGCACCTATCCGAGCCCGTCGCCGGACGGCCGCTGGATCGCCTTTCGCAAGGTCGTGCCGCAGTCCGGGCGCAACTGGGAACAGCAGCCGATCCCGCGCAATTCGGAAGTGTTCGTCGTCCGCATGGACGGTAGCGGGCAGCGCAACCTGGCCAATGATCCCGGTTTCGACGGCTGGCCGACCTGGTCTCGCGACGGCAGGCACGTCATCTTTGCCTCGGCGCGGGACGGGCGGCCGAGCAGCGGCCAGATCTTCCGCGTGTCGCCGCAGGGCGGTCCGGTCGAGCGCCTGACCCCCGATGACGGCTGGTCGCGCGCCCAGCCCAGCGTCGCCGCAGACGGGAGCATCTATGTCTTCGAGCTGAAGGAGGATGCGCGCACCCAGCTTGGCCATATCGCCCGCATTCCGGCAGAGGCGAGCCGATGATCGCCCTCTTGCTGGCACTGCTCGCCGCGGAGCCGCGTCCGGGCCTTGCCTATCAGGTGACCTATTCGGTCAACATGGACGCGGTGCCGTCGCCCGACGGCCGCGCATTGGTCTTCATCCGGATCGTGGAAGGGCGCGAGCAGCTGTTCACGATGGACGCTGGCGGCGGCAATGAGCGGCAGATCACGCATGGCGCCGCCGATCACGAGGACCCGGCCTGGTCGCCTGACAGCAGGCTGATCGCCTTCATTCGCATCGAGGGCGGTCGCAAGATCGTTCATGTCACGCGTCCGGATGGAAGCGGAAGCCGGCCGATTACGCCACCGGCCCAGCATGCGATCCATCCCAGCTGGACGCCGGACGGCACTCGCATCCTCTATTGCACCGACGACGATCTCCGCCCGCCGGCCAAGAACGAGGCCGCCATCTATTCGGTCGACGTGGCGAGCGGCGCGGTCAAGACGCTGATCGCGGGCGGCATCAACACCTATCCGGTGATGTCCCCGGACGGACGGCATATCGCCTTCCGCAAGATCACGGGCGAGCTGAACTCCGAAGTCTATGTCGCCGACGCGAACGGCGCGAACCTGCGCAACCTGACCAACGATCCGGCCTGGGAGGGCTGGCCGGCCTGGTCTCCGGATGGGAAGCGGATCGCCTTTGCCGGCAATCGCCGCTCCAACTACCAAATTTTCGTGATGGACGCGGATGGAGGCAATGTCCGTCTCACCGCGAACACGGAAGGGCGGGCGACGGCGCCGCACTGGTCACCGGACGGGCGGACCATCTATTTTACCAACTGCGCCAGCGTCGACTATGGGCGTGGCTGCGAAGTGATGGCCGTCCCAGCGCCATAAGCCAAAGTCGCTGTGCGCCTGTAAACTCTTCACAGCCGGCCGGTCCGCCCCTAACGTACCCCTATGGCGAAGCTGATCGCGGGGCATCAGGTGCGGCGTCTCCGCCGCCAGGCCGGGCTGTCGCAGGCGGCGATGGCGGAGCAGCTCGGCATCTCGGCCAGCTATCTGAACCTGATCGAGCGCAACCAGCGGCCGTTGACGGCGCAGGTGCTGGTGCAGCTCACCGAACTCTACGATTTCGATCCCCGCACCCTGAGCGCCGGCAGCCCTGGCGGTGGACCGGAAGCCATTCGGCGGCGCCTCAACGATCCCATGTTCCAGGATCTGGAGATCGACCGCGCCGAACTGGAGGAATGGCTGGCCGGCGCGCCGGGCGGTGCCGAAGCCTTTGCTCGCGCCTATGACCGATTGGGCGGCGGCCCCGGCATTGCCGCCGACACGAGCGATCCGACCGCGCTTGCGCGCGCGGAGATCGAGCGGTGGCGCAATCATTTCGCCGACCTGGATGCTGCCGCCGAAGCGCTCGCCGACGAACTGCGCCAGTCGGCGGGCGAGCTCTACGCCGCGATCGCCGAGCGGCTGCGCGTCAAGCACAGCCTCACCCTGCGCATCCTGCCGGTCGACGTGATGCCGGATACGCTGCGTCGGCTCGACCTGCACGCGCGCCAGCTGCAGCTGTCCGAGATGCTCGACCCGGCCTCGCGCACCTTTCAGGCCGCCTATCAGCTCGGCGCGATCGAAGCGCGCGCCGAGATCGACGCGCTCGCCAAGGGTGCGGCCTTTGCCGAGCGGGCGGCGGAGCGGCTCTATCGCCGCCACCTGACGGGCTATTTCGCGGCCGCGCTGATGATGCCCTATGCGCGCTTCCTGCGCGCCTGCGAGGCGACCGGCTATGACATCGAGCTGCTACAGCGGCGCTTCGGCGCGGGGTTCGAGCAGGTCGCCCACCGGCTGACCACGCTGCAGCGCGTCGGCGCGCGCGGCCTGCCCTTCTTCATGATCCGGATCGACCGCGCCGGCCAGGCGAGCAAGCGCTATGCCGGGGCGAGTGCATCGCCATTGGCGGAGGCCGACGCGCGCTGCCCGCTGTGGCGACTGCACAATGCGTTCGACCGGCCCGGACGGATCGAGCGCGATCTGGTCGAACTGACCGACGGCTCGCGCTGGTTCAGCTTCGCGCGGACGGTCCATCCGCAGGGCCGCCGCGCCGGCGATGTCGGCGCCGAGTTCGTCGTCGGTCTCGGCCTCGCCGCCGACCTGGCCGGCAGCCTGGCTCTCGCCCGCGGCATGGACCTGAGCGGCGCCGCGACGCCGATCGGCCTTGGCTGCCGCGCCTGCACGCGGCCGCAATGCCCGCAACGCAGCGCACCGCCGGCAGGCCGCGCGCTCCTCTTCAACGACCGCGAGCGGGGCCTGAGCGCCTTCAGCTTCGTCGAGGATTGATGCCCACCAAGGCTGCCTGTGTCATCACGGGAACGAAACTCTCGTCGCGCGCGCTCTACCGGCCAGGAGGAACATCATGGCCGACATCGCCGCTCGCCTGACGACGCTCACCCGCCTGGGCTTTGCCGCCCGCGGGCTGCTCTACATCGTTATCGCCCTGCTCGTGCTGACCACCGGTCGCGCCGAGGACCCGAGCGGCGCGCTGCAGACCCTGGGCGAAGGCGGCGGGCGCATCCTGCTCGGCCTGATGGCGGCAGGCTTCGTCGCTTACGGCATCTGGCGCCTGTCGGACGCGGCGTTCGACATCGAGCGGCACGGCAGCGACGGGAAGGGCCTGCGCGAGCGGCTCGGCGCGGGTGCGAGCGGCATCGTCCATCTGTTCCTTGCCTGGCAGGCGATCAGGCTGATGCAGGGCACCGCGGACCAGGGCGGCAGCGGGGCGGAGCAGGGCGCGCAATCCGCGCTCCAGCTGCCCGGCGGCGGCGTGCTGCTGGTCCTTGGCGGCTTGGTGCTGCTGGGCGTCGGACTGTTCCAGCTCTATCGCGCGCGGAAGGGCAGCTTCCTCGACCATCTCGAACCACAGGTTGCGCGGCAGGACTGGGTCCGCTGGACCGGCCGGGCAGGCTATGCGGCGCGCGGTCTCGTGTTCCTGATCAGCGGCTTCTTCCTGGTCCGCGCCGGCCTTGACGAAAAGGCGAGCGAAGCGGGCGGCATGGCCGAGGCGCTGGCCTGGCTGACCAACCCCTGGGATGTCCTCGTCGCGATCGGCCTGCTCGCCTTCGGCCTGTTCAGCCTGATCGAGGCGCGCTTCCGCACCCTGCACCAGGTGCCGGTCCACGGCATCGGTCAGAAGGTCCGCGCGCAGATGCACTGAAGCCCGGCAGGGTCCAAAACCCGGCTTTACCTGCTCGCCGGGCCGGCTAAGAGCCGGGCGAGAGAGGAAAATCCATGCCGAAATCCAGCTTGCTCTGCGCCGTTGCCCTGTCGCTTGCCGCTCCCTTCAGCCTGTCCGCGCAAGCGCCGGCACCAGCCGCTCCGGCCGCCGCCGAGGACGCCCGCCTCTACGCCTTTCTCGACCAGCAATTCGCCGAAGAGCTGCGCGAGCGGCCGCAACTGGCGACGCAGCTGGGGCTTAAGGAGGGGCGCGACAGGCTCGACGACATCAGCGACGCCGCGGCGCTGCGCCGGCTGGAATGGCGCCGGGCGAGCGTCGCCCGGATGAAGGCGCAGTTCGACCGCGCGAAGTTGTCACCAGCCGCGCAGACCAATTACGACATCTGGGCCCTGGAACTGGACCGGGCCGAACTTTCCTACCGCTATCGGCAATATGCGCCGCCCTTCTATTCCTTCCTCTATTCGGCGCATGCGCGGCTGCCCGATTTCCTGATCAACACGCACACGGTTCAGGACGCGAACGACATGCGCGCCTATGCCGCGCGCGTGCGGGCGATCCCAGCGGTGCTCGACGAGGCCATCGCGCAGAGCCGCACCTCCGACGCGGCCGGCGTGCGTGCGCCGAGGTTCCAGATCGAACGGGTGATCGCCGGCAGCAAGGCGATCACGACCGGCGCGCCGTTCGACGAAGGCGCGCCCTCCCCGCTCTGGGCCGACGCGCAGGCAAAGGTCGCGAAGCTTCAGTCCGGCGGCAAGGTGACCGAAGCCGAGGCGCAGTCACTGCTCGCCGATACGCGCGCCGCGCTGCTGACGCTCAAGCCCGCCTATCAGCGCGTGATCGCCTGGGCGGAGGGCGATCTCGCCGCAGCGCCGAGCGGCCGGGTGGGCGCCGTGTCGCTGAAGGGCGGCGCGGACTATTATGCCGCCGCGCTCAAGCTCAACACCACCACCGACCTGACGGCCGAACAGATCCACCAGATCGGCCTGAAGGAGGTGGCGCGGATCGAGGCCGAGCAGGATGCGCTCGCCAGGCAGGCCGGGTTCAAGGACCGCATCGCCTATTATGCGGATCGCGAGCGTCGCAATCCCCCCGTGCCCTGGACGGACGAACTGCGCGCCGAATATCTGCGCAACGCCAATGCGGCGATCGCGCGCAACCGCACGCTGCTGCCCAAATATTTCAACCAGCTGCCGCAGCACCGGATGGAAGTGGTGCGCGAGCCCTCGTTCAGCGAAGTCGCCGGCGGCGCCGCCCACGCCGCGGCGCCCAGCCCCGACGGTTCGCGGCCGGGCCGCGTCTATGTCCACCTGCTGGGCGTCACCAGCGACCCGTCCCCCGACGCGACCGTGGACCTGATGTGCCACGAAGGCGTGCCGGGCCATGTCATGCAGGGCGACATCCAGGTTCGGCAGAGCGTCGGGCCGAAGTTCCGCCAGTCGGCGCGCTATGTCGCGTTCGGCGAAGGCTGGGCGCTCTATGCCGAGGCCTTGTGCAAGGAAATGGGCGCCTATCCCGATGTCGCCAGCGACTTCATGCGGCTGGAGGCGGAGCTGTTCCGCGCCGCGCGGCTGGTCGTCGACACCGGCATCCACGCCAAGGGTTGGACCGAGGACCAGGCCGTCGACTACATGGTCAACACCGGGCGCGCCTCGCCCGACCAGGGCCGTTCCGAAGTGCGCCGCTACATCACGCTGCCCGGCCAGGCGACCGGCTACAAGATCGGCATGCTCAAGATCATGGAGATGCGGCGCAAGGCGGAGCGCGAGCTTGGCCCGAAGTTCGACATCAAGGGCTTTCACGACCTGCTGATCGGCTCGGGCTCGCTGCCGCTGTCGATCATGGAGCGGCAGGTGGACGAATGGATCGCCGCCCGGCGCAAGGCATAGCCTCCGTCTCGACAGGGTGAGGCTTGGTCGCGCGCCGCTCGCCATGGCGCGCGACCGGCGGCACTCCCTTGGGCATTATGACCGATCCTCGACTGCCCACCGAAAGCGAAATCTCCGCCTATTTGGGCCGGATCGGCTATTCCGGCCCGGTCCGCGCCGACTTCGTGACCCTCGCCGCACTCAATCGGCTGCACGCCGAGGCGATGCCGTACGAGAATTTCGACGTGCAACTGGGCGTGCCGGTCACGCGCGATCCCATCGCTGCCTTTGCCAAGCTCGTCGGGCGCGCGCGGGGTGGCTGGTGCTACGAATATAACGGGCTGTTCGCCTGGATGCTGGCGGGCATCGGCTTCACCGTGCGGCATCTGGCCGGCGCGGTGATGCGCGAGGCGGCCGGTGACATGACGATCGGCAATCACCTGGTGCCGGTGGTCGAACTGGACCAGCCCTATGTCGCCGATCCTTCCATGGGGCTGATGTCCCCCGTGCCGGTTGTCGAGAGCCCGATCGAGCATGGCTGGCGCCGCTTCGCCTTCGAGCGGCTGGACGGCGGCTGGTGGCGATTCCGCAACCATCCCGACGCCCCGCCGCCATCGATGGACTTCAACCTCGACGTGACCGATCCGGAGCTGCTGGAGGATCGCTGCGGGTTTCTGCAGACCGACGGCAACTCGCCCTTCGTCCGCCACGCCATCCTGCAACGCCATTTCGCCGAGGCGACGGAAGTGGTGGTCGGCCGCGTGCACACGATCATCGACGCGAACGGCAAGCGCGAGCGCGAGATCGCCGACCCCGCCGCCTATGCCCGCGTCGCCCGCGAACGCTTCGGCGTCGAGGCGCCCGACATGGCCGCCCTTTGGGCGAGGATCACCGCCGCCCCGAAAGGCGGGTTCCTAGGCGGTATGGATCAGGCCGCCTAGTCGGTCGCTGCCCCGTTTCGGTACAGCGCCCAATGCCTAACCTGTTGTGAACGCCTGTGAAGCTGGCTAGCGTCGCGAGCAAAGAACAGGGGGGTTGCACAAGTGAAGCTTTGGTTTGGCCTTGCGCTGGCGGCGTTTGCCCTGCCGGCGGACGCGGCGGTGCGCTACACGGCGACCGTCCTCACCACGCCCGAGGGCCTGAACATGCAGGCGTTCGGGCTCAACAACGCTGGCGAGATTGTCGGAGGCAGCGACGAGGGCGATGCTTACCAAGCCTATTATCGGTCCAGTGCGGGCGACTATCGCGCGCTCGGCGGGCTGGGCGGCACACGGTCGACCGCCGGCAGCATTTCGAACAACGGCACCATTGCCGGCCAGGCGCGCAGCGGCAGCACCGGCGCCACCAGCCTGCCCTTCATCATCCCGCCGGGTGGCACGCTCACGACTATCGCACTGCCGGCGAATGGTAGCGCCGCAGCCAGCAATGACGTGAACGACAGCGGTGTGGTTGTCGGCACGTTTCAGGTGCCTAATGGCAACAGCCGTCGCAACGTCGCCTTTCGCTGGTCGGCGGCGACCGGCATGGAAGTGAACAGCGACGGCTTCATCCGCGACGCGCGTGCCGTGAACGCCGCTGGCGATGCCGTGTTGGCCGACATCGACACCGCGTTCCGCTGGACGGCCGACGGTGCCATCCTTCCGCTCGAGAAGGTAGACGGAAGCAATCCCACAAGCGTGTACGTCACTGCCGTTGACATCAACGATGCGGGGCAGATCGCAGGCGTGGTCGGCTATGCCGACGATGACTTCTTCGACCGAACCGAAGTCGCTGTGTGGGGGACCGACAATCGTCTGATCCGGCGCGCCGCGTTTGAGGATTACCTTGGCGTCATCGCAAGCGGCCTCAACGGGGCCGGAGACGTGGTCGGATCGGCCAATGATCTAAAAGGATTTCCCGACGGTAGCTTCATCGAGCGGAGAACCGCGTGGGTGTGGCTCGGCGGCGGCACGGTCCTCGATCTCAACACCCTGACGGATCGGCCCGACATCGCCTTTCAGAATGCCTTCGACATCAATGATCGCGGCCAGATCATCGCCTGGGGTCTAAAGGGCGGTATGCGGGTCGACGTGCTGCTCAACCCGCTGGCGGTGCCGGAGCCGGCTAGCTGGGCGTTGTTGATTGCAGGCTTCGCCTCGGTGGGGGTGACGCTGCGGCGGCGCGCTTCTTCCGTGCAAACCGCCTGAGCCTTACTCCGCCGCGCGGTCGAGCTTGCCGACTTCGTTGCCCCAGGCGTCCCAGCCGGGGCGCTCGCTGCGGGCGAAGAGTTCGAGTTTCGACGCGGCGGGGTAAAGCCGGTCGATCGCGTCGCGCACTTGCTCCGGCTTTTGCGAGTGGGCGCGCTTGGGGGCGAGGATCACGTTCGGCACGCCTTCGTCGCCGAGCGGCATCGGCCGCCCCTTGGCGATGCGGCTGGCGGCGAGCACATATTCGGCGGTCGGCTTGACGATCGACGGGCGCACGCCCTGCGCGCCGATCGGTCCGCCATCCTTGCGCGCCTTGACCCAGACGAACGCGACGCCGCGAAAGTGCAGCTGCCACGCCGCCAGGCACGCCATCGCGACATCAAGCCGCGGGGACGTCGCCCAGAGGAAGAGCACGCCGCGATCGGAAAGCAGGTCCGGCACCGGCAGGGACACGATCGCCTCGTCCGGCGCAGTCGCGTAGAATTTTGCCGCGGCGCCCCATTTGTTCTGCTGGCCGTAATAGGACCAGGGCGGATCGGCGAGGATCACGTCGTAACGCCGGTCCGGCAAGTCGCGCCACAGGATCATGGGCGCACAGTGGCGCTCGACCCGAGCGAAGTCGAGGGGCTGGAACGACGATGGACTTTCGCGGTCACGCCTGAATAATCAGGCAATGACCGCAGCTTCCGCTCTCCGCACTGTTCATTTCCTGCCCCTGCTGCTCTGGGCAGCCCTGACCGGCGCTGCCGCACCTCCTCGGCAGACCGAGAGCGACGCCTATAGCCGGTACGAACTGCTCGCGCCGGGCTCAGGGCAGTTCCGCATCCTCTATGAAGTGAGCGCGACGACGGCCGGCGCCCGCCATTACTTCAATCCGATCCGCAAGGGCAGCATCGCGACGGACGAGCGGGTGATCGACCGATCGACGGGCAAGCCGCTGCGCTTCGATATCGTCGGCGGCGACGTGGCGCGGCAAGCTGGTGTCCCGAACGCCGGGGCCGACGGGCAATATATCCGGGTGACGCTCGCGCGCCCGGTCCCTCAGGACGGCGAGGCGCGCATCCTGATCGACAAGACCTATACCGACCCGAACAGCTATCGGATGGATGGCGACACGATCGTTTTCGACCGGTCGCTCGGGATCAAGCGCAACGCCGTGGTGCTGCCGCGCGGCTATGAACCGATCTCGGTCAATTATCCCTCGCAAGTGCTGCAGGAGGCGGACGGGCGCATCAAGCTGAGTTTCTGGAACACCAGTCCGGCGGCCGCGCCGCTGATCGTCAAGGCGCGGCCAGCGAGGCTGGCTCCGCCGGTGCAGGAAGGGCTCGCCGGGCGCTTGCAGGAACGCGCGACCCAAAGCCGTGAGATCGTCTATTATCTGCGCGATCCCGATACGCACAGCTTCGACCTGACCCATGACTATACCGAGAGCCGGCCGGGAGTCGGCGTGTACACGAACGTCGTGCGCGCCGGCAGCCGGGTGTCGAACCCTTCGGCACGCGATCTCGACACTGGCGAGCAGCTGCGCGCGGAAACGCTGAAGGGAGCGGCGGCGATCGCGAAGGCAGGCGGCGATGCCCGCGATGCCGACGCCAACACCGAAGCCGTGCTGTTCCACTTCAAGGCCCCAGCGGCGGGCGAGACCCGCCGCCTGCGCATCTCAGAGACCTATACCGATCCGGAGCGCTACCGGCGCGAGGGCGACACGCTGATCTGGGATCGCTCGTTCGGACGGCCGATGAATGCCGTGGTGCTTCCCGCCGGCTGGGCGCTCACCGACAGCTCGGTCCCGGCGACCGTCAGCCTGCTCGACGACGGGCGCGTGCGGCTGGACTTCATCAACCCGCGGAACGACGAGATCGCCGTGCTGATCCTCGCTGCCCGCCGCAAATAGCGCGGCCGAATCGCCTCTCGACGCTTCCCTACTCCCCCTACATCGCCGGTTCGGCGCTGTTCGGGTTGGGCAGGGTCGCGGGGGCGAAGGCGTCGCGTTTGCGCGGATCGACACCGGCGCTCATGTCGGGGCGGAAATCGGTCGGCGCGCGGTCGCCCGGGCCGTGATGCGGCTGGTCGAGCGACAGGTCGGCGGCGGTGCTGCCGCCATCGCCGGCCGCGTTGCTCGGCAGTCCGAGAGCGCGGTCGATCGCACCCAGCGTGTTGTCGCGCCCGCGCTTGCCGAGCACGAACAGGCCCAGCAACAGGCCGATGCCACCCGCCGCGATGCCGGCGATCAGCGTGCTGTTGTCTTGCGGTTTCTTGCTCTTCTGCTTCTTGGCCATGGCGTGCTCCTTCGTTTCGGCGTCAACGAGGGAGCCGCCCGGCCTGTTCCGGTCAGCGCATGCCGCCAAGCATGCGGATGATGCCGGAAAAATCGAGGCCGCCATCGCCGCCATTGGCGAAGGCCTGGTAGAGCGCCATCGCCTCCGCACCCATCGGCACCGACGCATCCGCATCGGCCGCCGCCTGCACCGCGAGCTTCAGGTCCTTGAGCATCAGACCGGCCGCAAAGCCGCCCTGATAGTCGCGGTCCGCGGGCGTCTCCGGGCCGACGCCGGGCAGCGGACAATAGCTCGTCATCGACCAGCTCTGCCCCGATGACACCGAGCTGATGTCGTAGAAGGTCTGCGGATCAAGGCCGAGCTTCTGCGCGAGGAGGAACGCTTCGCAGGTGGCCACCATCGTCGCGCCGAGCAGCATGTTGTTACAGATCTTGGCCGCCTGGCCGGCGCCGCTCGGGCCCGCATGGATCACCGCCTTGCCCATCCGCGCCAGGATCGGCTCGGCGCGCGCAAAGGCTTCGGCCGAGCCGCCGACCATGAAGGTGAGCGTGCCGCCCGCCGCGGCCGCAATGCCGCCCGAGACGGGCGCGTCCACTGCCGCCAGCCCCTTGGCGACGGCTGCCTCCGCCACCTTCTTGGCGGTGGTCACATCGATCGTCGAGCAGTCGAGCAGCAGGGTGCCGGGCGCGGCCGCCGGGAACACCGCTTCCTCATAGACCTGCGCGACATGGCGGCCGGCAGGGAGCATGGTGACGACCGCGTCCGCGCCCTGTGCGGCGGCGGCGGCGCTGTCGACGGGCAGGCAGCCGGCGGTCTTCGCCTTGTCGAGCGCGTCTGCCGACAGATCGAAGGCATGCACGTCGTGTCCCGCCTTCGCCAGGTTCGCGGCCATGCCGCCGCCCATATTGCCGAGCCCGATGAAACCGATCCGTGCCATGTCGCTGTCCTCCGTTCGATGGAGGCGATAGCGGCTAACGCTTCAGCCGCAACACCAGATAGGGGAGGAGCAGCAGCAAGGCGGCGGCCGAAGTCACATAGGGCAGCGGACCCCAGAACTGGTAGAGGCCGACGCCGATCGAGGGCCCGAGGACGAAGCAGGCGCCGTTGACCGACGTGGTGCGGCCGGCGACCGCGCCCTGTTCGCTCATGCCCACGGCGAGCGACGCGCCGGCGGTGAAGCCCGGCCGCAGAAAGCCGAAGCCGAGCGACGACAGGCCGTAGCTGACCGCGAGCATGTGCAGTGAATGGGAAAAGCCGATCGCGGCGCATCCGGCGGCCGCGAGCAGCGCCCCCCAGATGGCGAGCTGGCGCGGGGTGAGGCGCAGATTGGGGATGATCCCCCATTGCGCGAGCAGCGCGGCGAAGGCGCCGGTCATCAGCACGATGCCGGTCTCCGCCGCTGCCTGGGCTGCCGAGATGTGGAGCTGGTCGATGATCAGGAAGCCGATCGCCTGACCGGCCATGGCCTGGGCATGGCCGGTGACCAGGCCCACCAGCATCCACGGCCAGATGCGTGCTTCGGTGAGCGGCAGCTTGCCGCGGTCTTCGGCGGTCGCCGCGCGCACGCTGGCGCCGGTCGGCTCGCCGCCGATCGAGGGGTAGCTGGTCGCCGCGCCGCGTCCGATGCCGCCAGGCACGTCGTTCGGCAGCAGGCGATAGGCGACCACCAGCACGCCGACGCCGAAGATCGAGAAGACGAAGGCCGGGCCGGCGAGCCCGACCATCGGCAGCACGAAGAAGGGCGCCAGCGCCGGCCCCAGGATCGTACCCAGGCCGAAAGCGGAGCCAAGCAACGACAGCGCGCGGGTACGATCGTCGCGCGTCGTCCCCATCGCGACGATCGCCTGGGCGGCCGGCGGCGCGGCGGCGCCGAACGTGCCGTAGAGCATCCGCGCGACGATGAAGCAGAGAAAGGCAGGCAGCGGCGCGATCCAGCCGACGATTCCCGCCGCGAGAAACACGCCGCACAGAAAAACGGACGAGCAGAAGCCGAACAGGCCCAGCAGCACCATCTGCTTGCGCCCCTGTCGGTCGGAGCGGCGCGCCCAGATCGGCGCGGCGATGACCCAGACCAGCGCCGACACCGAAAATGCCGCCGCCACGGCCGAGTCGGGTACTTTCAGCGAACGGCCGATCGCGGGCAGCACCGACTGCAGCGCGGTGTTGCCGGCGGCGATGGTCAGCATGACGAGGAAGAGCAGCTTGAACGGCGGCGCGGCACCAACCCCGCCTGCCGGCGTTGTCGGCGGGTTGAGCGTGCGCGGATTCTCCTCGGCCATGACCGGCCGATAGAAGAGACTGGGCGCTGCTGAAAGCGTTGCAAGCATCGGTCGGATTTGCGACGGAACCGCAACGACCAACAGAAAGGGTCCGAATGCCCGTCTCATCCGCCGGCGAACAGGCCGGCGCCATCCGCCCCCGCCGGCCGACCCACCCGCTGGCGCTCTTCTTCAAGGGGTTCGTCAAGCATCCGGCGATGGTCGGGTCGGTCATCCCGTCGTCCCGGACGATGGTGAACCATGTGCTGCGGCCGGTGGACTGGTCGCAGGTCAAATTGTTCGTCGAATATGGTCCGGGCGTCGGCACCTTCACGCGTCCGATCCTGGACCGGCTGGGCCCCGAGGCCGAGCTGATCGCGATCGACCTCAACCCCGATTTCATCGATCATCTGCGCCAGGAGATCGCCGATCCAAGGCTGCATCTGGTCCGCGGCTCGGCGGCCGATGTCGGGCGGATCGTCGCCGACTTCGGTCACGAAAAGGCGGATTACGTGCTGTCCGGCCTGCCCTTCTCGACCCTGCCGGACGGCGTCGGGGACCGCATCGCTGCCGAGACGGCGGCGGTGCTCAAACCCGGCGGCCTGTTCCTGATCTACCAATTCTCGGCTAAGGTCGCCGACTATATCGCGCCGCATTTCGCCGAGATCGACCGCGGCTTCGAGTGGGTGAACATTCCGCCGATGCGACTATTTTGGGCGCGCAACGAATGACGCAACGCGGCTGCGACTGAGGCGTTGTGGGGGTGGTGCGGTTTTCACCCGAGACACGCCTTATGTTGCGCAGCTTTGCCTATCGCCTCGACAAGACTGACGTGATCCTCGTTGACCGGCGCGGCCGGGCGCTGGATGCGACGTTGCGGGCGCGGCTGCGCGCCTCCAGCCTGACTGCGGCAGCAGTGCTGGCCGCGACGCTCGTCACACCGGCCGGACCGGTCGAAAGCAGCTTCCAGGCGCTGCGCGCTTCGGCGTTCGCCGCGGCGGCAAAGGGCGCCGACTGGATCGCGATGCGTTCACCCGGCCGTCGTGTGCGGACGGAGATGATCAAGGGCGTGGTCGTGCGCCGCCCGGTGGTGCGCGCCGCGCCGCGCGTACGGCGGCCGGCCGTGCGCGCCCCGGCGCCGGCGCCGCTGCCCCGGCTGCTTACGCCCCCGCCGAGCGCCGTGCCGCTCGCCTTTCTGGAGAATGAGATCGCTCCTCCCGGCCCGGTCGCGATCGGGGACTTTCCCCGGTACGACCTGTCGCCACCGGTCGAATATGTCCAGCTGCCGCCGGAGCGCGGCGCCGGTCTGATTTTCGGCATTGGGGGTGGGGGCGGGGGCGTGGTGCCGCCCGTCCGCCCGCCGGCAATTCCGGAAGCGCAGAGCTGGGCGATGATGATCCTGGGCTTCGCCGCGATCGGGGGCGCGTGGCGGCGGCGACGTCAGCTTGTCCAGACGCTCCTGCGGCGGCTCCCTCTCCTCCTGACCGACCGCCGGTCTAATCGCCCCGCAAGTTGAGCCGGCGCGACACGGTGAAGTCGACGACGGACACGAGAAAATAGGCAAGCGCCTGGCGGGCGCGGGCGATGCCGCTGCCCAGGCCGGTCATGTCGGCGAGCGTCACTTCCCGGCTCTGCTCCCGCTCGTGCGCGAATAGCCGGCGAAGCTCGTCGGCGAAAGCTTTGTCCTCGATCCGCAGCATCAGCTCCATGTTGAGGAACAGGCTGCGCATGTCGAAATTGGCGGAGCCGATATGCACCGCATCGTCGATGATGAAGAGCTTCGTGTGCAGCTTCGAGGGCTGATACTCGAAGATGCGGACGCCTTTGCGCAGCAGCCCGGGATAGGTGAAGCGCGCGGCGGCGATCGTCGTGCTGTTGTCCGATTTGGCGGCGGTGATCACCTGCGCGTCGCCCCGCCTGCCGACGCGGTCGAGCCGGCGCAGCATCGCGGGGCTCGGCGCGAAATAGGCGGCGATCAGGTAGACCAGGCGCGCGCGCCGCATGTCATGGCGCACGGTGCGCGCCCAGGGGCTCAGCCGCCGCGTGGGCCCGCCCATGAGCCAGCGCACGCGCCCCGCCGGTTCGCTCCAGCGGGACAGCGCGCGCCGCAGCTCGCGCATCCGCGGCTGCGGACGCTTGGTCCAGGCGAGCAGCGCGTCGACATAGCCGGTCAGCCGCTGCGCCGCCGGCCCTTCGACCAGCAGCCCCAGGTCGCGCCAGCCCTCCGACTCAGGACCGGCGAAATAGCCATCGGCGATGTTGAACCCGCCGACGATCAGCCGCGTGCCGTCCGCCAGTGCCAGCTTCTGGTGATTGCGCAGCAGGTAACGCCGGCCCCAGCGCGGCAGGAAGCGGCAGATATCGGCACCGGCGTCGCGTAGCGGCTGCAAAAATCCTTCGTCGGTATCGCTGCCGAACCCGTCAATGATCAGGCTGACCTGGACGCCCCGCTCGCACGCCGCGATCAGCGCGTTGCGCACCCGCCCGCCGGCGCGATCGTCGGCAAAGGTGTAATAGAGCAGGCGAAGTGTGGTGCTGGCGCCGTCGATCAGCGACATGAGGCCGAACAGCCGCTCATCCGGCTCGATCAGTAAGGTCAGGCGATTGCCTTCGACTTCGAACTGCTCGCCTGACCCGCCCACCCACCGCTCATGCGCCCGCTGCTCGGTCCGCGCAAGTTGACTCGGCGGCCAGCGCCACCTATGTCCGCCGCCTTCCCGAACTTCCGCACAAAGCAAAGGCTCGTTCAATGGCGCGCGTTACCGTCGAGGATTGCGTCGACAAGGTCCCGAACCGGTTCGATCTGGTGCTGCTGGCCGCGCAGCGCGCACGCCAGGTGTCGGGCGGCGCCGAACTGACCATTGACCGCGACCGGGACAAGAACCCGGTCGTCGCGCTGCGCGAGATCGCCGAAGAGACGATCCAGCCCGAAAACCTGCGCGACACGCTGGTCGGCAGCCTGCAACGCGTGCAGGTCGACGACGACGATGCGGTGGACGAGCTCGGCTCGCTGGCGCAGCAGGCCGAGGCGCTGCGCCTCACGGCCGCGGCGCCGCCGCGCAACCAGAATATGGGCGGCGATTACGAGTGAGCCGCAGCGCCTGAGCGCAGCTTAGGCAGAGAGCCGGCAAGCGCCAGCTGGTGCGAGCCCAAATGGGACCAGGGGGCGCGGGCCTTGTTTCCGCGCTCTTTCCTGCGTGCGTCGCTGCCTTCCGCTCTCTCCGGCGCGACGCTTAACCTCAATCAACTGACCGATCCGCTTGCACTCATACGTCCGTCCCAATCCGGGACGGGCGGAAAAAATCCTTTGTCTTCAATGCAACCGGACCTTCTTCGCTCCGTTCGGACGCGTGGAGCAAGGGGCCGTGGGTTGGCTCCCGCTGGGGTGGCGTTTCTGCTCAGGGAGTGAATGTCTTGAAGAGAATCCTTTTGGCCGCAGCCGCTGCGGTCGGCTTTGCGGGTGCAGGCAATGCGGCGGTGATCACGTTGCAGGGCACCACCAACAATGGCCCGAACAATACGACCTTCAGCTATCAGGGCACGCTCGGCCCGGATGAAGGGCTGCGCAGCGGCGATCGGCTCGTCATCTATGATTTCGCCGGCTACATCGCCGGTTCGATCACCTCGCCGTCGGCCAATGTGGTCGCCTCGACCGAGTTGACCTCCAGCGATCCGGTGACGCCGGGCTACAACGACGATCCCAATCTCGTGAACCTCGTCTTCACCTATGTGGGCCCCGACTTCCGCAACGTCGATGGCCCGTTCGCGCCGCTCGACTTCAACGGCCTGTCGGCGCGCTCGACCTTCAGCGGCCTGGGCGTGGACGCGTTCTTCACCCTGACCACGAAGAACAACCCCACTGGCGCGCCCGGTGGCTCCAACACGCCGGTCTTCACGCTCGGCAACGTGTCCGTACCCACCGGGGTGCCGGAGCCGGCGAGCTGGGCCATGATGCTGGGCGGCTTCGGTCTACTCGGTGCCGTCGCGCGCCGCAGCAATCGCCGCGTTCAAGTTACCGCCTGAACGACGGCCTGAATGAGAGAGGGCTCCGCCGACCATTCGGCGGAGCCCTTTTTTCATTGCCGCCCACACCGTAGAGTCCGCAAGGTCGGGCAGCTTGATCCTCATCAACGACCCAATTCGAAGAATCGGCTAACCCGCTGTTCGGACAGGGGTTAAAGCAATGCGCGAGTACAGGCTGTACTGCCTGCGGCCCAACGGCCGCATCAAGGACCGGCACGATTTTCTGGCGGCCGATGATCGTGCGGCGCTGGCTTCGGCGGAGATCTGCCCCGACGGCTTCGGCGCCGAAATCTGGGAAGGTGCCCGGCGACTCGCGTCGATCGGGCCGGGCCGCACGGCGCAATAGCTTCAACCAAAAGGGCGACAACCTTATCGGCGGCGGTGCATTCAGCGCAGCAAGCCGCGGTTCAGGCTGGATCGGCGAAAAGCCACGCGGGAAGGGGTTCCGCGACTTGGCAGACGCGCATCGGCTGTACCGGCTGTACACGGTCAAACATGGCGAGATCGTGCGCCATCGCGACTTCGAGGCGCGCGACGATCGCGAGGCGCTGCGCCGCGCATCGGCCCTCCGACGCGACGGCGCGCGCGAGTTGTGGGACTTGAGCAGCGCGCCGGCGCGGCACGTTTCGACGATCTGAGTTCAGCTTTGCGTCGGCAGAACCAGCATCAGCTCGGCCGGCTTAGTCGCCTCCGCCTCGCGCGCACGCTGCGCATAGTCCTCTGCCATCATCCGCAACGAATAGGCGGTCTGCACGTCCGTGCATCCGGAGGCGAGGCGCTGGCATCGTTCGGCCTGCTGCCGGAGATAGACGACATCGTTGATCACGCCCCGTCAACGCTCCGCCTTATGTCGGGTTCCCGACATTAGGCACGTTCAAGGCTGCACAACGAAAATGCCCCGCCAGGCACCGGGGGGAAGGGCCTGAGCGGGGCGGTATCGAGCTTGGGGAAGGGGGTTCTTCAAGCTCTCGAATGGAAAATGCGCGGCACGCACCCTTGTTCCAAATCGGGACCGATTATTTCCGCCTCGGCGAAGCGGGCTTACGCGGGGGCGGCGGCGGCGGGCGGAGCCGGCAGGCTTCGCGAGCGACGGTCTCGCCCGCGGTATCGGGAGTCGGCGGGCTCAGGCGCTGCAGGGCCAGATCCTCGCCATCGACCTGTTCGTTGAGCACCTGCCCGCCCGCGCCCAGCGAGACGATGCGGATCACCGCCGCGATGCCGTCGCGGCAATCGACCAGGTCCAGATGCCGTTCCTCGACGGTGCCGTCCCGCCGCGGCTCCGGATAGGCGACCCGCCACCAGGCGCGCTGCAGCGACCGCCAATTGAGCGACGCCCGATCGATCTCGATCTTCCGCCCGGCATGGTCCATCCCGGCCGGCGTCCAGCGCGGCATCGGCGGCGCCGCGGCCGCCATCAGCCCGATGGCGAAGAGTGCAATCATCCCGTCCTCCCTGTTGCCCTGCGCCTAGCCTATCGCAGCGGCGGCGCAGTGGCGAGCGTCACAGCTATGTCGGGTGCAGGACAGACGGGCGGCCGGAGAGATGTTACGGTCCGGTGATAGTGGGGGTTTGGCCCTTGGCCGATTACAAATTATATTGCCTGGACCGGAACGGCCGGATTGCGCGCCGGCACGACATCGTCGCTGAAGACGATGCCGCGGCGGTGGCGATCGGCCGCAAGATAGACCCGGCGGTGAGCTGCGAGCTCTGGTCCGGGTCCCGCAAGGTGGCGCTGCTGCCGGCGGGTGGCGAGCCGGTGCTGGTCAATCCGCCGCAGCCAAAGTCTGCCTGATCGGCGCTGGATCGGGCCGCGCACCCCTGGCCCGCTCGTCGGCCAGGCGGGCGCCTTCCTTCGCCAGCATATCGAACAGCCGCTCCGGATCGGTGAAGCGCAGCCGCGCCGCGAAGGCTTCGCCGCCTTCCGCCACGATGATTTCGCGCGCGCCTGACGTCAGCCCCACAAGGATGCGCCGCGCGCATTCGGCCGGGTCCATGCCGGCATCGATATTCGCGTCCGAATCGCCGCGCGCCGAACCGTCGGCCTGCAACGCGTTGGCCGCGACCTGCGTCCGTACCGATCCGGGCAGCACCGTCGTCACCTTGATCCCATAGGCCTGCTCGACCTCCGCGCGGAGCGCATCGAGATAGCCGATCAGCCCGTGCTTGGCCGCGCAATAGCCGGTCCGCAGCACCGTCCCGAGCCGTCCGGCGACCGAGCTGATGCCGACGATATGCCCGCCCTCCCCGCGCGAGACCATGGCGGGCAACACCAATTGCGTGAGCCAGATGGGCGCCAACAGGTCGGTCTCGACCAGTGCCTTGTAGACCTCGGGCCGCGTATCGACGGCGAGGCTGCGCTGGCTGATACCGGCATTGTTGACCAGCACGTCGACATCGCCCGCCGCAGCGACCGCCTCCGGCAGTGCCGCCCAGTCGGTCGCCTCAAAGGGCAGCAGCAGCGCGTCGGGCTGGACCGCCGCCGCCACCTCCGCGAGCGCGTCGCGCCGGCGCCCGGACAACACCAGCCGGGCGCCGCGTCCGGCGAACGCCGCCGCCAGCGCCGCGCCGATGCCCGACGACGCACCCGTGATCCACACCCTCTTGCCTTCGAACATCAGCCCTCTCTCCAATAATCGAACGCCCTGCCCTGCAGTTCGCGCACCAGCGCTTTCGCCTGCGGCCCGGTCCAATCGCCGTCATGACCGTAGCGCAGCGACGAGCCGACCCACCAGCCCTGGCCCGGCAGGCCGTCCGATTCGCGCACCACCAGCACGGCGAGTTCCGGCTCCCCCGCCGCCGCGCCCGCCTGGTCGACCGCATCGAGCGCCTTGCAGAGGCTGCGCATCTTCGGCCGGGTGAAACGGTGGCCGAGGCAGGCAAGCGCCTCGGCATAGGAGACCGCCCGCCCCTCTCGCGCCGCGGCGACCAGCAGCGCCCGCACGTCTTCCACCGCGAACATCGGGCCAGCCTAGCACGGAATCGGAATGTTCGAGGTGCTCGAGCCGGCGGCGCCGCGAATGGTCACAAAAGGTCGCACTGGCCATGGCGTGCGCGTCAGCCGGTCGATACCGCGTCGGTAAGCGCGTCGAGATGACCGGCAAAGCTGGCGCGCGCTTCGGCCTGCGGATCGACATCTATGTCGGTACGCTGTTCCCATGGCGCACCATAGCGCTTGGGATCGAGCCGGGCGAGCAGCCACATCAGGAGGCGGTCGCTGGGCGTCCGTTTTTCGGCGACGAGCGTGCCTTCATGCCACACCTGCTCCATGCGGCCGTTGATCGCGCGGTCGAAGGCGAGCGCCGACAGCCGCCCAACGGCGAGCCGCTCGGCCAGGTCCCAGGCCGCGGCAAAGGCGGGCGAGCGCACGCGCAGCCGATAGGCCGACCGCGCCGACAGCCGGGCGGCATCGCTCGCCAGATGAACCGATCCGGTTTCCGCCAGATAGGAAAGGAAGATGCGCTGCCGCTCCGCGCTCCAGCCCATGAGGCGTTTCCGGCTGTCCTCCAGCGGCACGCCGTCGAACGGCTTGGCGGCGACCGGCGGAGCGCCGTCCTGCCCGTTGCCGGCGGGGGGCAGCAGGTCGGTCGGCCAGGCGATATTCTGTTCGGGTGCCGGCACCAGCGAGAGGCGCGGCCCGCCAGGCTCGTCGGCGGCCTTGGCGATCGACTCCATCCGCTCGGTCGCCCGCGCCCATTCGTCGAACTCCTCATTGGTCATATCCCGCGCCGCACGCCGCCTGCCCATGTCGCTTCTCCGGTAGATGTAGGGAGTCGGGAGCTAACCTGTTTGGTTCGGTGTAGGACAGGGATTTGTTGGTTCGCGCGGAGGCGCGGAGACGCGGAGGGGCTTGGCGGGTCCCCTGGCTTTCGGGGCAGTCCGGTTAGCGCACGGGGTCGAGCGGGCCCTGGTGCGCGAAGCGGTCGCGGACATGCTCCTGGAAGAAGCGCCCCTTCGACCCGGCGGCGAGGAACTCGGCGGCGAGCCGCGCCGGCACGCCCGAATAGCCATACCATTCGCCACTGGTGAACCGCACGAACAGGGTGGAAGACGCCGCGTCATACTCGATCTGCGCGATCGCCTCGGAGGTGACGTGGGGCACGATGCCAGAACAGCCTGGCGCGGAGCCGGTTTCCGCCGCGCAGGCCTATGCTACACGTCGCGCATGTTCGAGACATTCACCTACGATTTGCCCGCAGTCCTCCCGCAAGCTGCGCGCGACCATTGGGCATTCATGGAGTCCAACTCCGCCGCCGCGGTCATGCAGGCAGTCTGCCCGGAGGAATGGGCCGACATTGTCCATGTGCTCTCGACGTATCGGTTGAACCCAAGTTCCTGGCTGAAGGCAGGTGGCAACCGCGGCGATATAGCCGAACAGATTGATGAGGAGTTCGCAAAACGTGGATGGCGTGAGACTCGGCTCGACCTAGAAACGAGAGGCATTCTCTACCTCAAAAGCGGTGAGAAGCTTGGCGAGCTACCGCCCGTCTACCAAGAGGGTTATCTCGTCGACAACTTCAAGAATCGTATCGTTCTCGACGTCGAATGGAATGCCAAGGATGGCAATCTGGATCGGGATTTGGCGTCCTATCGTTCATGGTTTGAGGCTGGGGTGATCTCCGCCGGCGTGATCATCACCAAGGATCGCTTGGCGCTGTTGAACTTGGCGCGGCGGATCTGGTCAGATTACCAGAGCACCCTTCCGGCAGAACAAAGGTCGGCGAGGCTTCCGATTGATCTCACTACTTCTACGGTGACTGCGTTTGACAAAGCGCAGATGCGGATGCGCCGAGGCGTGATGGGGTCCTGCCCGGTCCTTATCGTCGCCGCCACGGAAGCAACATGGGACGGCCTACCTTACACTTAGCCGTGATGCCGGACCTAATCCGGAATCCTTCTACCTTGCCGACTGGCGGGTAGAAGCTGCACCCGCATCAAGTGCGGGGTGACGAAGACGGCTTATTCAGCCGCAATGTCCGCCACCGCGCTATTGTAGCTGTAGGTGTCCCAGGTCGGTTTATAGTCGTCGTCCGCCTGGTTGCCCCATACGGTCCAGCCTCGGCGCTTGCCGCGGCTGAACATTTCGAGGCGGGGGCCCCAGCTGCAATCCTCGATGATCTGGTATTGCTCGTCGGGCTTGCGGCTGTGTTCGCGCTTGCGGGTGGCGAGCAGGTTGACCTGGCTGCGGCCGGGCGGGAGAGTGCGGGCGTTCTTGCCGCGCACGCCGAACAGCAGCAGCTCGGTGACGTTGCGGAAATAGAAGCCGACGCCGCGCCCGTCCGATCCGCCGTCCTTGCGCACCTTGTGCCAGACGATGTTGGAAATGTAGCGAAAGCCCCAGGCGTCCATCACCTTCAGCCCTTCGGGCAGCAGCGCGTTCGGCACCCAAAGATAGAGGTGGGAGGGATCGGCGGCGATGTCGGCGACCGGCAGCGCGCAAATCTCGTCCAGCGTCATCGTGCCATAGCGCGACAGCCGCTTATGCTCCGGCGCAACCTTGCCCGTACGGTTCTGAAACTGCCACGGCGGATCGGCGAGGATCGTGCCGAACTTCCTTCCCCGCGCCGAAGCGAGCAGGTCGATTGCGGCTTCGGAGAGCGGGTCGGCTTGGGAGAACATAACGAGATCTTTAGGGGTCGCCAAGCGTCTGGTCAACCGGCCATGCCGCCGTTGAGTGCTCCTAACATGGCAGATGCGACTAAGTTACCCGACGCTCCTTCGAGAACTGCTTTGAGTGAGCCCAAGAGTTTAGAGACGCGGCCGCGTTCGGGTCCTCGGTCGGCCTCAGTCCGTAGATCACCCAAGAGCGGCTCAACCTGTTTGCGTGTATCTGCATCAAGCCCCGCCGCAGCAGGAGTCATCTGGTCCAGAAAGGTTCTGAGACGACACACGTCAACACCCGAGGAGTTTATGAAATGCGAGTTATTGGCGTCTCCCGACACATTCCCCAGGACGCCTATGTTTCCACCATAAATATGATTGGTCACAGCTAAGGCCTCAAGCTTCTGCTCGTTCTTGAAGGTGTAACCAATGCCGGTTATTCCCATACGTTCAAGTTCAAGCGTCCACGATAGAACCTTGTTCCGAACAAAATCCAATGACGATGCGACCTGACTCGTGGACATATGCATGACGGCTTCGAAAGGGAAGTCGCTATGCTTTCTCAGGAACTCCTGTATGAAGTGGGGAAACCTATAGTGTAATGTTCCGCCCTCTTTTTCTACCCATTCCTCCAGCTGAGCTATCGGATTGGTAACGTACGCTGTTGTCAGTTGCTCTGACAGAAACTCGTCTTGTGGAATGATGGGACACCAGCCGTTGTAGGGATTCCAGAATTTTGGTGAACCCCCAAGCTTTCTATGGCCTGGAAGCTCTTTCAAGGAGCACTCGTACCCATTCAGCTCTTGGTCGATCCAGTGAGAAAGATCGTCCAGCTCCAGCTTCACGGCTATGACCTTCGCCTTACGGAGAATGGCGCTCGCGCGAACGTTCGCGTCGAGGCATTCTTGTTGTAGCTCGAGTACGATGCCCTTCGTCACGGCTTATTCCGCCGCCACGCCCGCCCGCGCGAACATGTCTTCGCCGCCGTCGTCCTCGTTCGCGACCACGGATAGTTTCGCCGCCTTGCGCCGGTCGAAATTATCCCAGACTTCGTTCCAATTCCCGCGCGTTGCGGCCTTGGAATATTCGGTCGCCCTCGTCTCGAAGAAATTGGCGTGTTCGACGCCGTTCAGCAGCGGGGCGAGCCAGGGGAGGGGGTGTTCGTCGATCATGTAGATCGGCGCGAAGCCGAGCTGGCCCAGGCGCCAGTCGGCGATGTAGCGGATATACTTCTTGATCTCCTTCGGCGTCATGCCGGGGACCGGGCCCATTTCGAACGCCAGGTCGATGAAGGCGTCTTCCAGCCGCACCGTCTTCTGGCAGACGTCGAGAATCTCTTCCTTGACCGACTTGGTCAGGCAGTCGCGTTCCTTGACGAAGGCATGAAAGAGCCGGGTGATGCCTTCGCAGTGGAGGCTCTCGTCGCGCACCGACCAGCTGACGATCTGGCCCATGCCCTTCATCTTGTTGAAGCGCGGGAAGTTCATCAGCATCGCGAAACTCGCGAAGAGCTGCAGCCCCTCGGTGAAGCCGCCGAACATGGCGAGCGTCTTCGCGATATCCTCATCGGTATCGACGCCGAAGGTGCTGAGATAGTCGTGCTTGTCCTTCATCTCCTTATACTGGAGGAAGGCGCTGTATTCGCTCTCCGGCATGCCGATCGTGTCGAGCAGGTGCGAGTAAGCGGCGATGTGCACCGTCTCCATGTTGGAGAAGGCGGTCAGCATCATCTTGATCTCGGTCGGCTTGAACACGCGGCCATATTTGTCGTGATAGCAATCCTGCACCTCGACATCGGCCTGAGTGAAGAAGCGGAAAATCTGGGTGAGCAGGTTGCGCTCGTGATCGGTCAGCTTCTGCGCCCAATCGCGGCAATCCTCGCCCAGCGGCACTTCCTCCGGCATCCAGTGGATCTGCTGCTGCCGCTTCCAGAACTCGAACGCCCAGGGGTATTCGAACGGCTTGTAGGATTTGGAGGCGGACAGGAGGGGCATCGGCGTTACTCCGGCTGGAATGCGATATGGTGGGCGCGCGACCATTTTTTGAGTCGTGCGTTGTGGGTGCGAAACGAAGGAGACTGCGAATGACCGACCTCAGCCAGATCCGCGAACATATGGAAGTCATCGGCGCCGACGGCGTTCATGTCGGCACCGTCGACAAGGTCGAAGGCGGCCGCATCAAGCTGACCAAGAAGGATTCGAGCGCGGACATCGAAGGCGCGCAGGGCGGGCAGCATGCCGGCCACCACCACTTCATCTCGGGCGGGCTGGTCGCCGAGGTTGAAGGCGACAAGGTGCGCCTCTCCGCCAACGCCGACGTCGCGGTGACGTTCGAGGAAGAAGAGAGCGGCGCGGCGCTGTAAGGCTTTACCGCCACACTTTCCGCCCGGCTTGGCCTGGGCCCGTCGAAGGCCTCTCTTGGTCCTTACCTTCGCGGTGAAGAAAGGGAGGGCTTCGACAAGCTCAGCCCGAACCGGGCTTATGGCGTTGGCATCAGAGGCGCCAGGCGCGCTCACTGACAGGCCAGAGTGCCTGACCGAGCGGCCAATGATCCGGGGGATCATTGGCAGGCCAGGCACTCGTCATAGTCCTTGGCCTCGACCTCGATCTGGCGCAGGTCGGGCGTGTTGTCGGCCTCGACGCCGCCGGCAAAGCCCGCGCGCTGCACGGACTTCGAGCGGAGATAATAAAGCGACTTGATGCCCAGCTCCCAGGCGCGGAAATGGAGCATCAGCAGGTCCCATTTCTCGACATCCGCCGGGATGAACAGGTTCAGCGACGCCGACTGGTCGATATAGGGCGTGCGGTCGGCCGCGAGCTCGAGCAGCCACCGCTGGTCGATCTCGAAGCTGGTCTTGTAGCAGTCCTTCTCCTCCTGGGTGAGGAAGTCGAGGTGCTGGACCGAGCCGCCCTTCTCCAGGATCGAGTTCCACACCGCGTCGGAGTTCTTCGCCTTTTCGGCGAGCAGTTTCTCCAGATACGGATTGCGGATAGAGAAGCTGCCCGACAGCGTCTTGTGGGTGTAGATATTGGCCGGGATCGGCTCGATGCAGGCCGAGGTGCCGCCGCAGATGATCGAGATCGACGCGGTCGGCGCGATCGCCATCTTGCAAGAGAATCGCTCCATCACGCCGCGCTCGGCCGCGTCCGGGCACGGCCCGCGCTCGGTCGCGAGGAGCATCGACGCCTCGTCCGCCCTGGCGCGGATGTGGCGGAACATCTTGAGGTTCCAGCTCTTCGCCATCGCGCTTTCGAACGGGATGCCGCGCGCCTGCAGGAAGGAATGGAAGCCCATCACGCCCAGGCCGACCGAACGCTCGCGTGACGCGCTATATTTGGCTCGCGCCATTTCGGGCGGAGCGCGGTCGATATAGTCCTGCAGCACATTGTCGAGCGCGCGCATCACGTCCTCGATGAACTGCTTGTCGCCGTTCCACTCGTCCCAGGTCTCGAGGTTCAGCGACGACAGGCAGCACACCGCCGTGCGGTCGTTGCCCAAGTGATCGCGGCCGGTCGGTAGCGTGATCTCCGAGCAGAGATTGGAGGTCGAGACCTTCAACCCGAGCTCCTGATGGTGGCGCGGCATCGCCTTGTTCACATGGTCGGAGAAGACGATGTACGGCTCGCCGGTCGCCAGCCGGGTCTCGACCAGCTTCTGGAACAATGCGCGGGCATCGACCTTGCCGCGCTCCGACCCGTCCTTGGGGCTGCGCAGCACCCATTCACTGCCGTCGCGCACCGCCTCCATGAAGGCGTCGGGGATAAGGACGCCATGGTGCAGGTTCAGCGCCTTGCGATTGAAGTCGCCGGACGGCTTGCGGATTTCGAGGAACTCCTCGATCTCCGGGTGCGAGATGTCGAGATAGCAGGCAGCCGAACCGCGGCGCAGCGAGCCCTGCGAGATGGCCAGCGTCAGCGAGTCCATCACGCGGACGAAGGGGATGATGCCGCTGGTCTTGCCGTTCAGGCCGACCGGCTCGCCGATGCCGCGCACGCTGCCCCAATAGGTGCCGATGCCGCCGCCGCGCGAGGCGAGCCAGACATTCTCGTTCCAGGTGTTGACGATGCCTTCGAGGCTGTCGTCGACCGAGTTGAGGTAGCAGGAGATCGGCAGGCCGCGGCCGGTGCCGCCGTTCGACAGCACGGGCGTCGCCGGCATGAACCAGAGCTTCGAGATATAGTCGTAAAGCCGCTGCGCGTGGGCGGCGTCATCGGCATAGGCCGAGGCGACGCGCACGAACAGGTCCTGATAGGATTCGCCCGGCAGCAGATAGCGGTCCTTCAGCGTCTCCTTGCCGAAATCGGTGAGCAGCGCGTCGCGGCTGTGATCGACCTCGACCGCATAGGGGCGCGCGCGCACTTCGCTGCTGCCGCTGCCGGTTCCGGCGGTGGCCGGCGCCTCGAGAGTGGTCGTGCCCATGCTCGACTCCTGCGTATCCCTGAAATCCATAATGCGCCCCTCATGTTCCCGATCTGTTCGATTCGGGCAAGCCACCATCTCTATCACTTCGCGGGCTCGTCCGGAGCAGCGCTTTGCAGCCGTCCCCGTGTTCCACAGGGCATGGCTCCGCCGTCCCGCGCAATATGGTGTCGCGCGGACGTGAATACCACGTCTTGTGTGAGCCCCCGTCGTGAACGCTACAGATTGTGTTCCAACCCGGGATTCGACGCAAGATGCTAAGTGGCCGATGCGCCGAACCGTTCGTCGCCGAAAAGATTCGTTTCGCCGCTGTTCCGAGGTCTGGCAAATGGCGGCGGAGCGGTCGGCATGGGGCGAACGCAGGCCGTACAATGCCGCCAAGATTCCTGTGGATATTCCTCGCCGCGGGCAAACAGGTGGCAACCTTCGGCACCTGCTGGAAGCCTGACCGGACATGCTGCGCCTCGCCCCGCCCTGGCGGTCGGCAGGTTATCTTTATCTAAGAGAATCAGGCAGTATAGCGGTGAGCGGTCTGGTCATTGCGAGGTGCCGGATGCGCGATCGAGGGGGAGTCGCTTTGCTGCTGTCGAGACGGGGGATGATTGCGGCGGGTCTTGGCGCGCTCATGCCGCTCGCGCAGGCGACGTCGCAGACCGTGAAGGATCGGCGGGCATTGATCGTCAGCCTGAACTATTTCGATCAGCCGGGCCTGTTTCTGCCGAACACGGCCGGGGACGGCAGGCTCATCAAGACTGTGCTGGAAAAGCTGAAATTCAACACCGTCAACCTGGTCGAAAATCCACGGCTGGACAGGCTGCAGTCCGCCGTCGCCGCGCTCCTCACTTCGTTGAGCGAGGACAGCATCGTCGTGGTCTATGTCGCGGCGCACGGCTTCGAGATCGGCGGAGAAAATTACATCCTGCTCGCGGATGGCCAGAGTTTCTTCAGCCTCTCGTCCCTTGTCGACACGGTGCGCCGCAACACCCGCATGTCGATCTTCTTTCTGGACGCGTGCCGGAGCTCACCGCTCAAGGCAGCGCCGAACGGAGCGCGCGCCTTCCGGGCCTTGAGCCCCGAAGCCGCCCGGCGCGTATCGGAAAGCCTGACGGCAACGCCTGTCGCCGACCTCTCCCAGGCCGCTGCCCAGCCGGTCCGGCCATTCTCCCTGCAGGGAACCGGCGTGAAGGTCGTGTTCGCCACCGATCCGCAGAACGTGGCGGCGGACTCGGTCGCCGAGAGCGACCTCAACAGCCCGTTCGCGTCGTCGCTCGCAAAGCGAATCGCGGAACGACGCAGCCTGGATGACGCCATTTCGCTCGCTACGGGCGACGTGGTCAGCGCGACGGCCGGCAGGCAGTCGCCATGGTCGCAAGGCTCGATCGGCGTACCGATCTACCTGGCCGGGCCTCCCAAGCAGAAGAACCCGGCCAAGGTTCCGTTTCAAGTTCCGGGCTAGGGTCCGTACTCAGAACCGGACGGAGAGGTTGGCCTCCGGCGCCGCCGCGAAGATCGGATCGGCACCCTTTGCATCCACGAAGAACACATAGCCGCGTGCCCGCGCGCCCAGCGAGATATTGTCGGTCAGGAAGATGTTGTAGCCGATTGCGATGTCGCCGAGATAGCCGGTGCCCTTGCGGCTGCCGACATTGGTGCTGGTCTGACCGCCGATCACTTCCTTTTCATTGACGCGGTAGCGGCCGCTGCCCACGCCGACGAGGAACTGGGCCGACAAGGACTGGCGGCTGTTCGCGCCCAGGCGGCTCGACAGCCGGAACCCCGCCTCGGCCGCACCGATCTTGTAGCGATACGAGTTGACCTCTGAGTCGCCGACCGGCGCATCGACCCGCGCCTCATTCTCGCGGGCCAGGAAGTTGTGGTAGCCGGCGAGCAGCGAAACGCCGGTTTCGGACGGCGTGTATTCGAATGTGAGCGCATATTCCTCACGCTTCACATTGAACCGGTAGCGGCCCGAGAAGCCATCGTCCTCGTAATTGTAGAAGCCGTTGTTCTTCTTGCCGGTCATGAATGTGCCCATGACGCCGAAGCGGCCGTCCGGATTGCGCACGGCAATCGACCCGCCATAGGTGGGGATCGACTTGACTTCGCCATTCTCCGGCGACGGCGAGAAGAAGAGCTGCTGGTAGCGCGGCGTCACCGTCACCGACCAGCGGCCGCCATCATCATCCTGCGCGATCGCCGGAGCGCTGACGGACACAAAAAGAGCCCCTGCCGCAAAAGCGGCATTGCGGAACTTCAGCATTGGATTTCCCCCTATTCACATCGGCCGCAAAGCTGCGGCGGTGGACCTTATCGGCGCGCCTTCAATGACTTGGCCCCAGCCCGGCGCATAAGTGCCTGGCCCCACGTCATCCTGATCGAAGCGCCCGCGTGCGGTTTATGCCCAGCGACACGGCGATAACAGTAGGCCGGATGGCCTATGGCCTTGGCGTCGCGGGCGCGGTCGCTAGCCGAGCGTCACGTCCAGGAACATCATCGCCGCCAGGCCGATCATCAGGCCGTGGCTGGCGCGGGCGCTGGGCTGCGGGCGCTGCGTGTCGGGGATGATCTCGGTCGCAACGACGTAGATCATCGCCCCGGCGGCGAAGCCCAGCCCCCATGGGAGCAGCGCGGCCGACACCGCCGCCAGCCCGGCGCCGAATACGCCGCCGACCGGCTCCACCAGCCCGGTCGCGAGCGCGATCAGGAAAGCGGTGCGGCGCGAATGGCCGAGCGTCAGCACGGCGACGGCGACGGCCAGTCCCTCGGGGATGTTCTGCACCCCGATGCCGGTCGCGGTGGTCAGCCCAGCCCCGAAATCGCCGGTGCCGAAGCTGACGCCGACCGCCATCCCCTCGGGGAAGTTGTGGAGGGTGATCGCCACGACGAACAGGCCGATGCGCTTCAGGTCGAACGGGTCGACGCCCGGAGTGCCGAGCAGCTTCAGATGATCGACCGGCAGATGCCGATGCAGGGAGGAGAGCGTGAAGGCGCCGAACAGAACGGCCGCTACCACCGTCGCCGCCGCCGCCCAACGCGACGCGCCCAGATGCTGCGCCTGTTCGATGCCGGGGATGATCAGCGAGAAGAAGGACGCGGCGAGCATCACGCCCGCGGCAAAGCCCAGCATCAGCTTTTGCTGCTCGGCCGTCGCCTTGCCGGTGAACCAGAGGGCGAGCCCGCCCAGGCCCGTCGCTGCTCCGGCGATCAGGCTGGCGAGGATGCCGGTGAGGACGGGCGAGGTCATCACCGCTCAACGCCGACCGACACCTTTCGACGCAACCTCGTTACAGAGATTGCGTTCGGCCAAGTGTCGGCAGCGCAAAGACGGAGGCTCGATGGCGGATTCGGAAGCAAGCGGCGGCTGCGCCTGCGGCGCCGTCCGGTTCGTCGCGACGGGCGCGCCGCTCCGCGCAGGACTGTGCCACTGCATGACCTGCCGCAAGGCGCATGCCGCGGCGTGCAATCCGTTCCTGGTCTTTCGATCGGAGCAGGTGTCCGTCTCCGGAGAGCTGAAGGGCTGGCGCAGCTCGCCCGGCTATGAGCGGCTCTTCTGCCCAGCATGCGGTGCCCGCGTGATTGCCCGCGACGGCGGCGGCGAGGAAGTCGAGGTCTCGCTCGGCAGCTTCGACGAGCCGGGGCTGTTCACGCCCGAATATGAGCTGTGGATCACGCGGCGGGAGCCGTGGCTGGCGCCGCTGCCGGTCGCTCAACATCAAGGCAATCGTCCCGCGGCGTAGCGGGATCTTGCTCGCATTCCCTTGAACGGCTCGGCGCACTAGAAAAGCGGGCGAGACCTGTGCGAGGGGGCACGCCCATGACGACCATCATCCGCGAAGCCGATCTGATCGAGAGCGTCGCCGACGCGCTCCAGTACATCTCCTATTATCACCCGATGGATTATATTCGGGCGCTGGGCGCGGCCTATGAGGCCGAGCAGTCGCCGGCCGCCAAGGACGCCATTGCGCAGATCCTGACCAACAGTCGCATGTGCGCGGAAGGGCATCGGCCGATCTGCCAGGATACGGGCATCGTCACCGTGTTCGTGAAATGGGGCCAGCAATGCGTGCTCGATTCCTCCCGGTCGCTGCAGGAAGTGATCGATGAAGGCGTGTGGCGCGCCTATCTACATCCGGAGAACCGGCTGCGCGCCTCGATCGTCGCCGATCCGGCGTTCGGCCGCACCAACACGCGCGACAACACGCCGTCGGTGATGAGCGTCGAGATGGTGCCGGGCGCCCATGTCGACGTGACCGTCGCGGCGAAGGGCGGCGGGTCCGAGAACAAATCCAAGTTCAAGATGATGCTGCCCAACGATTCGATCGTCGACTGGGTGCTGGAGATGGTGCCGCAAATGGGCGCGGGCTGGTGCCCGCCGGGCATGCTCGGCATCGGCATCGGCGGCACGGCGGAAAAGGCGATGCTGCTCGCCAAGGAATCGCTGATGGGCGATATCGACATGGCCCAGCTGAAGGCACGCGGGCCGCAGAACCGGATCGAGGAGCTGCGCATCGAGATTTTCGACAAGGTCAATGCGCTGGGCATCGGCGCGCAGGGGTTGGGCGGCCTCGCCACCATCCTCGACGTCAAGATCATGGACTGGCCGACGCACGCGGCCTCGAAGCCGGTGGCGATGATCCCGAACTGCGCGGCGACGCGTCACGCGCACTTCCATCTCGATGGCTCCGGCCCGGCCTATCTCGATCCGCCGAACCTCGATGAATGGCCCAAGGTCGAATGGACGCCTTCCAAGGAAGCGATCAAGGTCGACCTCGACACGCTGACGCCGGAAGTGGTGGCGAGCTGGAAGCCGGGCGACCGGCTGCTGCTCAACGGGAAGATGCTGACCGGCCGCGACGCCGCGCACAAGCGCATCCAGGACATGCTGAGCCGGGGCGAGCCGCTGCCCGTCGAGTTCCAGGGCCGCGTCATCTACTATGTCGGGCCGGTCGACCCGGTGCGCGACGAGGTGGTCGGCCCCGCCGGCCCCACCACCGCCACGCGCATGGACAAGTTCACCGAGATGATGCTGCAGCAGGGGCTGCTGGCGATGGTAGGCAAGGCCGAGCGCGGCCCGGTCGCGATCGAGGCGATCCGGAACCACAAAGCGGCCTATCTGATGGCGGTCGGCGGTGCGGCCTATCTGGTGGCGCGGGCGATCAAGGGCTCGCGCGTGGTCGGCTTTGAAGACCTGGGCATGGAAGCGATCTACGAGTTCGAGGTGAAGGACATGCCGGTGACGGTCGCCGTCGATGCGACGGGCGAGAGCGTCCACCACACCGCGCCGCTCGTCTGGCGCGACAAGATCGCCCGGGAGCGGCTGCTGCAGCCCGCCTAAGTCTTCAGAAGAAGATCGAGCCGTTCAGCGAATAATAACGGGTGTCGCCGCCCACAGGTGCATTCGGCGCGGCGATGAGGAAGCGGCCCTTGCGCAGATAGGTGGCGTTGGCTTCCAGCCGCAGCCGCTGCGGGATGGCCCACCAACGGACGCGGCCGTCAAACTCGCTGCCGGCATAGCGGCCCGAGCGCCCGGCAGGATCGCGGACGCCCGTGGTCGAGAAGATGTCGGTGCGGGAGGCGAGCCAGAGTTCGCGCCAGGCGATAAAGGCGTCGAGCCGCTTGCTGGGCGTCGCCTCCAGCCGCAGCGCCGGCGAGATGATGTTGGTGCGGCCGATCGCGAAATAGAGGCCGGCGGGGCCCAGGTCCGGGCGACGCATGCCGAACAGGCTGTCGAAGCGATTGTACGCGCCGCCGGGCCGGTCGCCGCTCGCATGATCATATTCGAACGTCAGGCGCGGCTGCCAGGGATGCGCGAAGGTGTAGCCGAGACTCGCGTGGGCGAACCAGGCGCGGACCGGCAGTTGCGCGGCCGTCGGCGCGGCGCTCGCGCGGATGCGGCCGGTCTGGCGGATGCCTTCCACCTCGAAATGCCAGGTCGCGGGCGCCGGCGCGCGGAAGACACGGGCGCTGAGCGTGGTCAGGTGCCGGTTGCGGGTCGGCAGGTCGGCGCGGTCGCGTTCGTCGAGCCGGTACAGGCCGGCATCCGCCTTCAGGCCGCCGCCGAGCGCATCTGTGCCGAGCAGTGCGCCGGCAAAGCGCAGATCGAAACTCTCGCGATCCAGTTCGACCCGGTTGCGGCGGATCGAGGGCAGGTCGGCGGGCAGGCGCACCTGGGGCAGGGTGTAGAACAGGGTCGCCGACCAGCCGCGGCCGCTCAGGTCGGAGCGCAGGCCGGTGAAGCCGTTGGTGGTGTTGCGGTAATCCTCGTTGGCGACGAGCCGGCGCGAGCCGATGTCGATCAGGAAGCGGCCGGCCTGGACGCGGCCCTTGGTGCCGGCGCCGAAGGGGTTGTCGAGATCGGCCACGATCCACGCCTGGACCAGCTCGACGGCGTTGACTTCATTGGTGCCGGCGGCGGTGCGCGGCCCGGCATCATAGACCCGGCTGTCGACCAATTCGGCTTGCGCCTTGATCGGCCCGTCACCCGCAGTGGCGCTCAGCGTCGTGCGGATGTTCCACAGCGCTTCGTCGCGTTCGAAGCCGGGCCGCACCTGATTGGCAATGCCTTCGACACGGTGCCGCATATTGCCCGAAAGCTCGACCGGTAGCGCGGCCGCCGGTGCCGCAACCATCATGCTCAGCAATAGCCAGACGCTCTTCCCCATGGCGCGACTATGCCGGCGCCAATTGCGGCGGGCGAAGGAGAGCTTCTTCTCTGCCTTCTAGCTTGAGTTTAATCCGCGATCCGCGGCACGCGGAGTCGGGCAAGTTCGATCTTGGGGCAGCGGTCCATGACGACCTTCAAACCCGCGGCTTCGGCGCGGGCGGCAGCCTCGTGGTTGATCACGCCGATCTGCAGCCAGACCGACTTGGCGCCGGCAGCGATCGCTTCGTCGACCGCTTCGCCTGCGGCCTGGGGCCGGCGGAAGATGTCGACCATGTCGATCGGCTCGCCGATCTGGCTGAGCTCGCGCCAGACATATTCGCCGTGCACATGCTCGCCGGTGATCTGCGGATTGACCGGCAGCACCCGATAGCCGTGATCGACCAGCGCCTTCATCACGCCCCAGCTTGGCCGGTTGGGCCGGTCGGACGCGCCGATCAGCGCGATGGTACGGGTGCCGGCCAGCAGCTCGGCAATGTCGGCGTCACTGGTCAGCGGCATGCATGTCTCCTCGAACGATCATAACGCGTGCGATGTCTGCTAGGGTTCCGCCGTGATCGAGTCGCTCGCTTCTCCCTGGTCGCCCCGCCGGCTTGCCTTGGCAATGGCGGCGCTGATCGCGGGCAATGCACTCTACTGCCTGCTCTACACCTTCCTGGCTGGTCGGACGGAATCGGTTTGGCAGGCGATCTGGTGGAGCGTCGTGAACCTGGCGCCGTGGCTGCTCGCCTTCGAGGCGGGCAAGAGGTCGCGGCGGCCGCTGCTGGCGGTGCTGGGCGGTTCGGTCTTGTCGCTGCTGCTGGCGGGTGAGTTCGGCGCATTCGAGCTGGCGCGGCGGCTGCCGGGCGCGGCGCTCACCTTTGCCCTGCTGATACTGGTGCGACGGCACGAGGTGCGCACCGCAGGCGGCGCGGTCGCGCTGCCGCTCCCGCCCGAACGCATCGCCTGGGTGGCGGCGGCCGGCAATTATGTCGAGCTGCATGGCGGCGACCGGCCGCTGCTGCTGCGCGCGCCCCTGACTGCAGTCGAAGCGACGCTGAAGCCGCACGGCTTCGTCCGCATCCACCGCTCGACTCTGGTCAATCGCCGGCGAGTGGCGCGGGTGCGGACGGCGGACCTGATCCTCGACACCGGCCATTCGCTGAAGCTCGGCCCCCGCTTTCGCGCCGAACTCACCGCCTGATTTTCGTCCCTTCGTCACGGGAGGCTTGGCGTCCATCTCCTGCTCCGTGCAGCACCGGCGGCGGAGGTGGTGATGCGGTTTCTTATTTTGGCGATGCTGATCGCGAGCGGAGCGGGCGCGCAGACGCTGGTCGTAGGAGACTTGCCGCGCAAGCAAGCCCAGCCGCTCGAGGCCACGCCCGGCCTGGAAACGGAATATGGTGCGGTCCAGGTCTCGGACGGCTATCGCCTGCGGACCATCTTGACCCGGCCGGCCGGCGCCAAGGGCAAGCTGCCGGCCATATTCATGACCCAGGCCGTGTCCTGCGGCAGCCTCGAGCTTCCGCCGGAGTCGCAATCGGTGATGCGGCAATTGCCGCTGCGGTCGGGCTATGCGTTCATACGGGTGGAGCGCGCCGGGACGGGGGACAGTGAAGGGCCGGCTTGCTCCGCGCTCGATTACGACACGGAAGTCCGTCACTATCGCGAGGCATTCGACCAGTTGAGCCGGCATCCGTGGATCGATCCGACGCGGATCGTGATCTACGGATCGAGCCTCGGCGCCACCACCGCGCCGCTGGTGGCGCAGGGCAAGCGGGTGGCCGGGGTCGTCGTGCAAGGCGGCGGCGCGCTGACCTACCTCGAGCGCATGATCAACTTCGACCGCTTCTATTTCGAGCGGTCGGGCAAGTTCGCCGCGGAAGAGGTGCACGACCGGGTGCTCAAGAGCGTCCGCTTCAACCAGGCCTATCTGCTGGGCCGCAAGCTGCCGGAGCAGGTCGAGCGCGAACAGCCGGACCTGAAAGGCGTCTGGGTATCGATGCGCGGAACGGTCGAGGACCCGCCGCATTATGGCCGCCCGCATCAATGGCACTGGCAGGTGGCCGAAAAGAACTTCCTCGCGGCCTGGACCCGGATCGATGCGCCGATCCTCGTGCTGTGGGGCGAGCATGAGCAGTTCGAGCCGCGCCACGGGCACCGGATGATCGTCGATGCCGTCAATGCGCTGCGCCCCGGCACCGCGACGTTCGTGGAGATGCCCGGCATCGATCACGGCCTTTCGCGCCATGCGTCGGCCTATGCTGCCTATCGGGACGAAGGAGGACAGATCAGCCGCGACGCGCTGCTTGTGCCGATGCTTGCCTGGTTGGAGACCCTGTCGAGGCGGTAGGCCCGCCACGTCCACTCGTCATTCCCGCGAAAGCGGGAACCCAGAAGGCAGGACAGAAGGCAGAAGAAGCTGGGTCCCCGCTTTCGCGGGGATGACGATGGAGGGACTGTTACGCCTCGTCCGGGTCCGCCTCGTCGGCGTCGATCCAGTCGGGGTAGAAGCTCGGTTCGCGGCGCGACCAGCCGGGGGCGGTGGCGGCGCTCTCGGTGATCGTCAGGAACAGGTCGCGGCGGCGCTCTCCCGGGATATGGGGCAGCGACGCGGCGGCGCAGAAGGCGCCGAGCAGCCAGGGCCGGGCGGTCGCGCCGATCAGCCGCTCATAAAGGAAGCGATAGGCCTGGAAGCTTTCCAGCCGGTCCTGCGACAGGTCGAAGGCGCTGATGCCGACCAGGGGCGCCATGAAGCTCTCAACGTCCTCGAGTCCGGTGCGCTCCGGCACGCGTTCCCGCAGTTCCGGCAAGCGCTGATAATTGCGCAGCTGGACGGTGATGGAGACCCGCTCGATGGGATCGCGCGAATAGCGGTCGACCGCATCGGGTTCCCTGACAATGCCGATCGACCTTCGGATATAACGCTGCGTCCGGGCGGGGAAGGACGCGAATTCCTGCATTTCCGCAATGGTGTACTTGGCATTGGATGCCGTCACGGTCCGGTCACCTCCTCCTCTTCATTACGCCTGCGATTTGGCCAAGGTTCCGCGAAAAGCGCAATCCTCTTTCAGCGCCGGGTTGGTGTAAGCCGCAGCAGCCTTCCCTGCGAGCTGCCGCGCGCGTCCTCCAGCACATAGATCGCGCCGTCAGGCCCTTGCTCCACTTCGCGGATTCGGGCGCCGTCCATGTCCCAGAAGTCGCCCTTCCTGGCGCTAGTGCCGGTCACGTCGACGCGGATCAGGCCAGGCTTGTTCATCGCGCCGATGAAGATGTCGCCGTTCCACTGCGGGAAGAGCTTGCCCGAATAAACCATCAGCCCAGCCGGCGAGATGGACGGGTTCCACCAGACCTTCGGTGCTTCATAGCCGTCGCCCGGCCGATGATCGGGGATGTCGTGATTGGCGACCGGCTCATTGTCGTAATGGCTGCCATTGGATGCGCGCGGATAGCCGTAGTTGCGGCCGGGCAGGATCAGATTGACCTCGTCCCCGCCCTTCGGCCCCATCTCCTGCTCCCAGAGATTGCCTTTGGCGTCGAAGGCGATGCCCAGCAGGTTGCGATGGCCATAGGACCATATCGCCGGGTGAAAGCCCTTGGCCGCGAGCGGATTGCCGGCGGCGGGCGTGCCGTCGTCGTTCAGCCGCAGCACCTTGCCGAGCGTCGCCTTCGGGTCCTGAGCGGGCGTGAATTTCTGCCGCTCCCCATTGGTGAAGAACAGCTTGCCGTCGGGTGAAAAGGCGATGCGGCCGGAATAATGGCCGTTTCCTTCGACGAACGGCGTCGCGGTGAAGATCGTCTCCAGCCCTTCCAGCCGCGCATTGTTGCACGGCGCGCGCACGCAGCGGATGTTCGGATCCTCGACCAGGCGGGCGCGCATCAGCACCACGCCCTTGCCGCCTTCACCGGCGCGCGAGGCGCTCAAATAGACGAGGCGGTTCTGGGCGAACCGCGGGTGCAGCACCACGTCCATCAGCCCGCCCTGCCCGGCCGAATCGACCGGCACGGTGGCGATCGTGCTGCGCTCCTTGCCGTCGGCGCTGACGAGCAGCAGCTCGCCCTTCTTCTCGGTCACCAGCATGCGGCCGTCGGGCAGGAAGGTCATCGCCCAGGGCGCCTCGAAGTCGGCGATCGGTTCGGCCGTGAACGGCCTGATCGCGCTGACCTGCACCGGGCCGGGCTGGGCCTGGCTGGAACAGGCGATCAGCAGGGTGGATGCCAGTGCCGAAGCAAGCATCAGGCGCATTATCTTCTCCCGAACCTTGGATCTGTCGGCAACGGCCCAGCGCCGTGTCGCGTTCCCGCCAATCGGGCCTTGTGACTCTTCGCCCCAGGGTCTATATCGCCCTTATTCCCTCGACATCGGTAACGGAGTTGAGGCTGGTGCCACGCGGCGCCGGCGCGGAACGCTCGTGCATATGAAGGACTGGTCGTTGACCGATATCGCTGCCCTGACGCAACTGATCGAACCCGAGGCGAAAGCGCTCGGCTTCGACCTGGTGCGCGTGCAGATGATCGGCGGCGTGTCGGACCCGACGCTGCAGGTGATGGCCGAGCGGCCCGACACGCGGCAGCTGACGATCGACGATTGCGCCGATCTGTCGCGCCGGCTGTCCGACGTGCTCGACAGCGCCGACCCGATCGAGACCGCCTATCGGCTCGAGGTCAGCTCGCCCGGCATCGACCGGCCGCTGACCCGCCTCAAGGATTTCAGCGACTGGGCCGGGCATGAAGCGCGGATCACCCTCGCCGAGCCGATGGGCGACCGCAAGCAATTCACCGGCGAGCTGATCGGCACCGAAGACGACGAAGTGCTGGTCGCGACCAAGGACGGGCGCGAGGCGCGCCTGCCCTTTGCCGGCATCAAGACCGCCAAGCTGACGCTCACCAACAAGCTTATCGCTGCAACTGCGCCCCTCACTGCCGAGGGTGCCGACAAGATCGACGTGGAAGGGTAGACTGGAATGGCAACTGCCGCTGTTTCCGCCAACAAGGCCGAATTGATTGCGATCGCGGACTCGGTCGCGAAGGAAAAGCTGATCGACCGCGCCATCGTCATCGAGGCGATGGAAGACGCGATTCAGCGCGCCGCGAAGAACCGCTACGGCGCCGAGATGGAAATCCGCGCCAAGCTGGACCCGTCGAACGGCGACCTGCGCCTGTGGCGTGTCGTCGAAGTGGTGGAGCAGGTCGACGACATCTACAAGCAGGTGTCCGTCGCCGACGCCCAGCGGCTGCAGAAGGATGCGAAGCTCGGCGACTTTATCGTCGATCCGCTGCCGCCGATCGAGTTCGGCCGCATCCAGGCCCAGGCGTCGAAGCAGATCATCTTCCAGAAAGTCCGCGAGGCCGAGCGCGAGCGCCAGTATGAAGAGTTCAAGGACCGCGTCGGCGAGATCATCACCGGCGTCGTCAAGCGCGTCGAGTTCGGCCATATCGTCGTCGATCTGGGCCGCGCCGAAGGCGTCATCCGCCGCGACGCGCAGATCCCGCGCGAAGTGGTGCGCGTCGGCGACCGCATCCGCGCGCTGATCCTGCGCGTGATCCGCGAGAATCGCGGCCCGCAGATCTTCCTCAGCCGCGCGCACCCGGACTTCATGAAGAAGCTGTTCGCGCAGGAAGTGCCGGAGATTTACGACGGCATCATCACCATCCAGGCGGCCGCCCGCGATCCGGGGAGCCGCGCCAAGATCGGGGTGATCAGCCGCGATTCATCGATCGACCCGGTCGGCGCCTGTGTCGGCATGAAGGGCAGCCGCGTGCAGGCGGTCGTGCAGGAAATGCAGGGCGAGAAGATCGACATCATTCCCTGGTCGCCGGACACCGCGACCTTCGTCGTCAATGCGCTGCAGCCGGCCAATGTCAGCCGCGTCGTCATCGACGAGGAAGAGGACCGGATCGAGGTGGTCGTCCCCGACGATCAGCTGAGCCTCGCCATCGGCCGCCGCGGCCAGAATGTCCGCCTCGCTTCGCAGCTGACCGGCAAGGCGATCGACATCCTGACCGAGACCGACGCGTCCGAGAAGCGCCAGCGCGAATTCGCTGAGCGGTCCGAGATGTTCCAGAACGAGCTGGACGTCGACGAGACGCTGTCGCAGCTGCTGGTCGCCGAAGGCTTCACCAGCCTGGAGGAAGTCGCCTATATCGAGACGGACGAGATCGCCTCGATCGAAGGCTTTGACGAGGAGCTTGCCGCCGAGCTGCAGAGCCGCGCGCAGGAAGCGCTTGAGCGGCGCGATGAGGCGAACCGCGAAGAGCGTCGCGCCCTGGGCGTCGAGGACGAGCTCGCCACCATTCCGTACATGACCGAAGCGATGCTGGTCACGCTCGGCAAGGCAGGGATCAAGACGCTCGACGACTTGGCCGACCTCGCGACCGACGAGCTGGTCGCCAAGAAGCGGCAGGAGCCGCGCCGCCGCAACGAGGACGCGCCCAAGCGCCAGGAGGACAAGGGCGGCATCCTTGCCGACTATGGCCTGAGCGAAGAGCAGGGCAACGAGATCATCATGGCCGCGCGCGCCCATTGGTTCGAAGGGGAGGACGCCGTTGCGGAAACCTCCCAATGAGCGGCCGAAGCTCGGCCTGAAGCATCCGTCCGCCGCGGAAGCGCGGGTGAAGGCGGCGCTGCCGCCCAAGCCCGTCAAGGCGGACAAGGATGGCCCTGAACGCAAATGCGTGCTGACCGGCGGCAAGTCCGACCGGGCGGCGCTGATCCGGCTGGTCGTCTCGCCCGACGGCGAAGTGCTGCCCGACGTGCGCGCCAAGGCGCCGGGACGCGGCGCGTGGATCGGCGTCGGCCGGGCGGAGCTGCGCACCGCGCTCGACAATGGCAAGCTGAAGGCGGCGCTGTTTCGCGGCTTTCGCCGGCGCGACCTGACGATCCCCGCCGATCTGCCCGATCAGATCGAGCAGCAGCTCGAACGCGCCGCGCTCGACCGGCTGGGGCTCGAGGCGCGGGCGAGCACGCTCGTCACCGGCTCCGACCGGATCGACAATGCTGCGCGCTCAGGCCAGGTCCATCTGCTGCTGCACGCCGCCGATGCAGGCGAGGACGGCAATCGCAAGCTCGACCAGGCCTTGCGCATGGGCAGGGACGCGGAAGGCAGCGGCCTCAAGGGGCTCGTAATCGCGGCGCCGCGCACCATATTGTCGTCTGCCCTGGGGCGCGAGAATGTGGTACATATCGCGGTGATCGATCAGGGTGCTGCCAGGCGCGTGGGCGAGGTTCTCGCGCGCTGGCACGGGTTTATCGGATTTGGTTCAGGCGATCGGCCTTGCGAAAGCGTGTCGCAAGGTTCAATCGCCGCTGCTGCGCCCGCGGGCGCTGCGGCAGATGCTGCGGATGAAGGGCTGACGACGGTTCATGAGTGATATCGACAACAAGGAAAAGCCGAAACTGGGCGCGCGGGCTCCTCTGGGCCTGAAGCGCACGGTCGAGACCGGCAAGGTCAAGCAGAGCTTCAGCCACGGTCGGTCGAACACCGTCGTGGTCGAAGTGAAGCGCCGCCGCGTGCTCGGCCGTCCGGGCGAGGCGGAACCGACGCCGACGCCGGAACCCGAAGTCGCCAAGGCTCCGGCAGCGCCCGCGCCTGCTGCCGCTGCGCCGAAGCCGGCCGCTCCCGCACCGGCGGCGCCCGCGCGTCCGATGACGGCGCTCGAGCGGCGCGAGCAGCAGGAACGGCTGCTGCGCGAAGCCGAGGAAGCCCGCCAGCACGCGCTGGAAGAAGCACGCCGCCGCGACGAGCAGCAGCGCCAGCAGCAGACCGAGGAAGAGCGCAAACGCGCCGAAGACAATCGCCGCGCCGAAGAGGAAGCGCGCCGCCAGGCGGAGGAAGACCAACGCCGCGCCGCCGCAGAGGCGAGCACGGCTGCCGAGGCCCCGGCCGCGGCGGAGCCTGCACCTGCCGAGCAGAAGCCCGAAGAGCGCGCCAGCACCACGCCCGCGCCGCGCCGCTTCACCCCGGTCGTGGCGCCGCGCCGGCCCGAGCCGCCGGCCCGTCCGGCCCGGCCTGGCCCGCGTGGCGGCGACGATCGCCGCCAGTCGGGCAAGCTGACCGTTACGCGCGCCCTGTCTGACGATGAAGGCGCCCGCGCCCGTTCGCTCGCCGCCCTCAAGCGGGCGCGCGAGAAAGAAAAGCGCGCCCATATGTCGGGCTATGGCCAGCCCCAGGCCAAGCAGGTCCGCGACGTGGTGGTGCCGGACGCGATCACGGTCGGCGAGCTCGCCAACCGCATGGCAGAGCGCGGCGCCGACCTGGTCAAGGCGCTGTTCAAGATGGGCATGCCCGTCACGCTGACCCAGACAATCGACCAGGACACGGCCGAGCTGCTCGTGACCGAGTTCGGTCACCGCATCAAGCGCGTGTCCGAATCCGACATCGACATCCAGTCGACCGACGATGTCGATGCACCGGAAACGCTGCAGCCGCGTCCGCCGGTCGTGACGATCATGGGCCATGTCGACCACGGCAAGACCTCGCTGCTCGATGCGCTGCGCGGCACCGACGTGGTCGCGGGCGAAGCCGGCGGCATCACCCAGCATATCGGCGCCTATCAGGTGACGGTGCCATCGGGTGACCGCGTCACCTTCCTCGACACGCCGGGCCACGAGGCATTCTCGGAGATGCGGGCGCGCGGCGCCAACATCACCGACATCGTCATCCTGGTGGTGGCGGCCGACGACGGGCTGAAGCCGCAGACGATCGAGGCGATCAACCACACCAAGGCGGCCGGCGTGCCGATGATCGTGGCGATCAACAAGATCGACAAGCCGGAAGCCAAGCCGCAGCGCGTCCGCGAGGAGCTGCTGCAGCATGAAGTCATCGTCGAGCAGCTTGGCGGCGACGTGCAGGACGTCGAGGTGTCGGCGCTGAAGCGGGAAAATCTCGACGAACTGATCGAAAAGATCCAGCTGCAGGCCGAGCTGCTCGAGCTGCGCGCCAACCCGGACCGCGAGGCCGAAGGCACGGTGGTCGAAGCCAAGCTCGACAAGGGCCGCGGCCCGGTCGCGACGATCCTCGTCAATCGCGGCACGCTCAAGGTCGGCGACATCTTCGTCGTTGGCGCGGAAAGCGGCAAGGTGCGCGCGCTGATCGACGATAAGGGTCGAAATGTGAAGGAAGCCGGTCCGTCGGTTCCGGTCGAGGTGCTCGGCATCTCGGGCGTGCCGGGTGCGGGCGACAAGCTGACGGTGGTCGAGAACGAAGCGCGGGCGCGCGAAGTCGCGGCCTATCGCGCCGGCGTGATCCAGCAGAAGCGGACCACGTCAGCACCGGCCTCGCTCGAGTCGATGTTCTCGGCGCTGCGTGAGAAGCAGGCGATCGAATATCCGGTGGTCGTGAAGGCCGACACGCAAGGGTCGGTCGAGGCGATCATCGGTGCGCTCGGCAAGCTTGGCACCGACGATATTCGCGTGCGGGTGCTGTCCTCGGGTGTCGGCGGCATCACCGAGAGCGACGTGATCCTGGCATCGGCCAGCCGCGCGCCGATCATCGGCTTCAACGTCCGCCCCAACGCCAAGGCGCGCGAGATCGCCAACCGCGATGGCGTCGCGTTCAAATATTATGACGTGATCTACAACCTCACGGACGAGATCCGCGCCGGCATGGCGGGGCAGCTCGGACCGGAGGCGATCGAACATGTCGTCGGGCGCGCCGAAATCCGCGAGGTCTTCTCGGCGGGCAAGCATGGCAAGGCGGCGGGTCTGCTCGTCACCGAAGGCGTCATCCGCAAGGCGCTCAAGGCTCGCATCACGCGCGCCGACGTCATCATCTACAATGGCGAGATCGCCTCGCTGCGGCGGTTCAAGGACGATGTCGCCGAAGTGCGCGCGGGCCTGGAATGCGGCGTGACGTTCAGCCAGAACTTCACCGACATCAAGGCCGGCGACTATCTCGAAACCTTCGAAGTCGAGATGCGCGAGCGGACGCTGTAGCAACAGCAAGGATCTGGTCTATCACCTCCAGCGGGCGCGCCACTGCGCGTCCAAAGGAGGTGATATGATTGAGAGAAAATGACATTGTGACACTGGTGATCGCGGCAATGACGTTTGTCGTTGCTTTGATCGCGCTTGTGGTCGAGCTGATCAAGCTCGTGCGCAGGTAACCAGGGGAGCTCGGCGCTGCAACGCCGGGCTCCTAAACGATTTGAGCCCGGACGCTGCAACGCCCGGGCTCAGGAGATGATGCTTGAGAGAGCAACATCGTGACACAGTGCACATAGCAAAACATGGCCATTTGTTCAAGGTTCGCATGCCCGCTCACACCACCCCCGAAACTCGATCCGTTCGCCTGCTCCGTGTCGGCGAGCAGGTGCGGCATGTGCTCAGCGACGTGCTGATGCGCGGCGAGGTGCATGATCCGGTGCTGGCGTCGCATAGCGTGTCGGTGACCGAGGTGCGGATGTCGCCGGACCTGCGCCACGCGACGGTATTCGTGAAACCGCTGCTGGGCGCCGACGAAGGCGAAGTGCTCGCCGCACTCAAGCGCAACGTCAAATATCTGCGCGGCGAAGTCGCGAAGCGGGTGAACCTGAAATTCTCCGCCCAGCTCAAGTTCCTGGCGGACGAGAGCTTCGACGAGGCGAGCCATATCGACGCGATCCTGCGCCGCCCCGAAGTCGCGCGCGATCTCGAGACCGGCGAGGAATAGCCTCCGCTTTTCTTTTGGGGCGGAGCCGCTAACCCGCCTTTCATGCAGATGTCGGACATTGCGATCGCGCGGGCGGCGCAGCTTCAGCCAATCGGCAGCATCGCCGACCGCCTAGGGGTCGCGGCCGATGCGGTCGAACCCTATGGCAGGTTCAAGGCGAAGCTCGACCTGAATGCACTGCCGCGGGAGCCGCGCGGCAAGCTGATCCTCGTCACCGCCATCAATCCGACCCCCGCCGGCGAGGGCAAGACGACGACCTCGGTGGGGCTGGCCGATGCCCTGAACCGCTCCGGCCGGAAGACGGCCCTTTGCCTGCGCGAGCCGTCGCTCGGCCCCTGTTTCGGGATGAAGGGCGGGGCGACGGGCGGCGGCCATGCGCAGGTCGCGCCGATGGACGACATCAACCTCCATTTCACCGACGATTTCCACGCGATCACCTCGGCGCACAACCTGCTCGCGGCGATGATCGACAACCACATCTATTGGGGCAACGCGCTCGGCATCGACGTGCGGCGCGTGGTGTGGCGGCGCGTGATGGACATGAACGATCGCGCGCTGCGCCAGATCGTTCAGTCGCTCGGCGGGGCCGGCAACGGCTATCCGCGGGAGTCCGGCTTCGACATCACGGTCGCGTCGGAAGTGATGGCGATCCTGTGCCTGGCCAGCGATGCGGACGACATGCGGCAGCGGCTCGGGCGCATCATTGTCGCCTATACCCGAGACCAGCAGCCGGTCACCGCCCACGACCTGAAGGCGGACGGGGCGATGGCCGCGTTGCTCGCCGAGGCGATCAAGCCCAACCTCGTCCAGTCGCTGGAGGGCACGCCGGCGCTGCTCCACGGCGGGCCGTTCGCGAACATCGCCCATGGCTGCAACTCCGTGATCGCGACGCGCGCGGCGCTGGCGCTCAGCGACTATGTGGTGACCGAAGCGGGCTTCGGCGCGGATCTCGGCGCCGAGAAGTTCATGAACATCAAGTGTCGCCAGGCCCGACTTGCGCCGGACGCGGCGGTGATCGTGGCGACGGTACGCGCGCTCAAGATGAACGGCGGCGTCGCCAAGGCCGATCTGGCGCAGGAGAACGTCGCTGCGGTGCGCGCCGGCGCGGCCAATCTGGTGCGGCACATCGAGAATGTGCACGCGTTCGGCGTCCCCCTGGTCGTCGCCATCAACCACTTCGGCACCGACTCGGACGCCGAGATTGAAGTTATCCGCGATGCCGCCGCGGCCCAGGGCGTGAATGCCTTTCTTTGCCGACACTGGGCCGAAGGCGGAGCCGGCGCGGCAGAGCTGGCGGAGGCGGTCGCCGATCTCGCGGACAAGGGTGCAGCCCAGTTCGCGCCGCTCTACCAAAGCCACCTACCGCTGCTTGAGAAGATCAGGACCGTCGCGACACGGATCTATCGGGCCCAGGATGTCGTCGCGGAGCCGTCCGTAGTGGCGCAGCTGAAGCGCTGGGAAACGGCAGGCTTTGGCGACCTTCCCGTCTGCATCGCGAAGACCGCCTACAGCTTTTCCGCCGACCCGCACCTGCTCGGCGCGCCGACTGGCCATGTGCTGCCGGTGCGGGAAGTGCGGCTGGCCGCCGGCGCCGGGTTCGTCGTCGCGATTTGTGGAGAGATCATGACCATGCCGGGCCTGCCGCGCCATCCAGCCGCCGAGCATATCCACCTCGATGCCGATGGCCGCGTGGAAGGGCTGTTCTGATGGCATCCGGTCTGTTTGCCCTGCTCGACGATGTCGCGACCATCACCAAGATCGCGGCCGCCTCGATCGACGATGTCGGCGCGGCGGCCGGCAAGGCGGGGATCAAGGCCGCTGGCGTCGTCGTCGACGACACCGCGGTGACGCCGCGCTACGTCCATGGCTTCACGCCCGATCGCGAGCTGCCGATTATCGCGCGGATCGCCAAGGGCTCGCTGTTCAACAAGCTGATCATCCTGCTGCCCGCCGCGCTGCTGCTGACCGCGTTCCTGCCATGGGCGATCACGCCGCTGCTGATGCTCGGCGGTACCTATCTGTGCTTCGAAGGCGTGGAGAAATTGATCGGGGCGGTGCGCGGCGATGGCGGCGGCGATGTCGACGATCCGCTCTGCACCGAATCGAGCGAGCTCGAAAAGCAGATGGTCTCGGGCGCGGTGCGCACCGACTTCATCCTGTCGGCGGAGATCATGGCGATCGCGCTCGCCCAAGTCTCGGACCAGCCGCTCGTCACACAAGGCGCCGCGCTGGCGCTGGTCGGCGTCGGCATCACGGTCGCGGTTTATGGCGCCGTCGGCCTGATCGTGAAGATGGACGATATCGGCCTGCACCTTTCCAAGGGCAGGATGGGCGCGATGCGGGCGCTGGGCCGAGGCCTGGTGAAAGCCATGCCGATCCTGATGAACTTCCTGTCGGTGGTCGGTGTCGCGGCGATGATCTGGGTCGGCGGCGGCATCATCGTGCATGGCCTCGAGGAGTTCGGGCTAGAGGCACTGCCCCATGCCTTGCATGAGATCGCCGCGCGCGCGGGCCATGCCGTTCCCGTTGCGCAGGGACTGGTGGAGTGGCTGGTGACCGCGATCGGCTCGGGCATCATTGGGCTGGTGGTCGGCGGCATCGTCGTCGGCGTGCTGCATCTGATCCCACACAAGGAGGCCGCGCACTAAAAGCTGCGCTGAGCTTTTCTCATTTGCCTGGCCGCCTGCCCTCGCCGAGACTGTGCGGCGAAGGAGACAAGCGATGAACCCGCTGACGCGACGCGAAGGACTGGCTTCGATCCTGTCGAGCTTTGCCGTCTACGCGCTGGTGGGAGAAGCGCGCGCCGCGACCGGCAGCATCGGGCGGTGGATCGACGAGCAGCAGGCGCTTGCCGAGGATCTCGCCGCGGGCCGCATCGCCGGCTCCGATTGGAGCTTGGGTGTGGAGCGGCTGGCGCATACGGTCGACCCTGACGAACTGGCAGCTGTGATCGCCCGGTCGAGGATGATGCCCGGCGGCAAGGGATCGGCCAATGATCCGGCGAAGCGCGTGGTGCGGTTCCTCGACGATGACGGGCAGCCGCGGCAACTGTCCTATGGTGTCGCCCTGTTCGACTTCGCGCCGCACAATGTGATCACGCCGCATGGCCACCGGCACATGGTCTCCGCGCATATGGTCGTCAAAGGCGCCGTCCGCATCCGCAACTTCGACCGCGTCGGCGACGAAGACGGTGCGATGCTGCTCCGCCCGACGCGCGACTATGTGGCGAGCGCCGGGCAAGTCTCGACCATGTGTTCGGAGCGCGACAATATTCACTGGTTCGTGCCGCAGAGCGGCCCCGCCACCACCTTCGACGTGGTGATTTCCGGCCTCGATCCGGGCGCTCCCGATTACGACATCAAGGCCGTCGATCCGCTCCGCGGCGAGCGGCTCGCCGACGGGATCATCCGCGCGCCGATCATCGACTTCGAAGAATCGGCGCGCTTCTACACGGCGGTGCGCTGATGCTTGCCGCCCTGCTGCTCGCCGCTGCTCCCGTCGCGCTCAGCGAGGAGGAGCGCGCCTGGAACGCGCCCGTCGCGCCGTTCCGGATCGCGGACAATCTCTATTATGTCGGCACCGCCGATCTTGCCGCCTATCTGGTCGTCGATCCGGCCGGCATGATCCTGCTGGACGGAGGCCTGCCGCAGAGCGCGCCCCTGATCCTCGACAGCATCCGGCAGCTCGGTTTCGATCCGAAGCACGTTCGCTACCTGATCAACAGCCAGGCGCATCGCGATCATGCCGGGGGGCTGGCCGAGCTGAAGCGGGCAACCGGCGCGAAGCTGCTCGCCTCCGCCCCGGATGCGGCGCTGCTGGAGCGGGGCGGCACTGGTGACTTCGCGTTCGGCGACCGGCTGACCTACCCGCCGGTCAAGGCTGACGGGCTGCTGCGCGACAAGGCAGTGCTGTCGCTCGGCCGCATCCGCATGACGGCACGCCTGACGCCGGGACACACGCGCGGTTGCACCAGCTGGACGTTGCCGGTGCGGGCCGATGGCCACGTGCGGCAGGCGCTGTTCATCTGCGGAGCGAGCGCGCCGGGCTATCGCCTGACCGACAACCGTGCCTATCCATGGATCATGGAGGATTTCCGCCGCTCCTTCGAGACCTGGCGGTCCCTGCCATGCGATCTGTTCCTGGGTGCCCATGCCTCCTATTACGGCATGGCCGAAAAGCGCGCGCAGATGGAGCCGGGCAAGCCGAACCCGTTCTTCGACCCACAGGGCTGTCGCGCATTCCTGAGCAGGTCGGAGGCGAGGCTCCGCGTCCAGGCGGCCAAGGAGACGGCGACGACCGAATGATCCGACCCTATCTGCCGCTCAACAATCTCCGCGCCTTCGAGGCAGCGGCGCGGCATCTGAGCTTCACCAATGCGTCGATCGAGCTGCGCGTGACTCCGGCCGCGCTCAGCCACCAGGTCAAGGCGCTGGAAGAGCGGCTCGGCCTGGCGTTGTTCCACCGGCTGCCGCGCGGGCTCGCGCTCACCGACGAGGGCCGCGCCTTGCTGCCGGTGCTCAGCCGGTCGCTCGACGAGGTCGCGGCAGTGATCGAGCGCCTGACCGGCAGCTCGCGCGCGGTGCTGAGCGTCGGGGTGGTCGGCACCTTCGCGGTCGGCTGGCTGCTGCCGCGCCTCGACAGCTTTCGTGCTGTCCATCCCGATATCGACCTGCGGCTTTCGACCAACAACAACCGTGTCGACCTGGCAGAGGAAGGGCTGGATCTGGCGATCCGCTTCGGCGACGGCGCCTGGCACGGCACCACCGCCGACCCGATCATGGCGGCTCCGGTCACGCCGCTCTGCGCCGCGGCATTGTTGGAGAGACTGAACCAGCCCGCCGACCTGCTCTCGTGCACTTTGTTCCGGTCCTATCGCGCCGACGATTGGACGCGCTGGTTCGCCGCGGCCGGTCTGCAGGCGCCGGTGCTGCGCGGACCCGTGTTCGATTCCTCGCGGCTGATGGTCGATGCGGCGCTCGAGGGGCTTGGTGTCGCGCTGGCGCCCGCATCGATGTTCGCGCGCGAACTGGATTTGGGACGGCTCGTCCGCCCCTTCGATATCGAAGCCGATATCGGCAGCTATTGGCTGACTTACCTCAAGTCGCGGACGCCGACGCCCGAAATGACGACGTTCAGCGACTGGCTGAGGGACGCGGCTTCAGAACCTCCGCGCTGATCACCGCTTCAATCAGATCCTCGTCGGCCTCGACCTGACGTTCGAGCATCAGCAGCGCGAGGCCGTGCGCGATCGACCAGGCGCGCACCGCGATCACATGGGGGTCGAGACCGGTCTGCTCGGCCGCTAGTCGCGCATTCTGGCGCAGGAACGCCATTGCATCCGGCACATGCTCGGGCGGTTGGGCGAGGATGTTGCGCGCCGCAGTGGCGCTGAAGGTCAGGCGAAACAGCGCCGGGTTGGCGAGCGCGAAGCGGACATAGGCGATGCCGGTGGCGACGAAGCCCTTCTCTCCGCCGCCCGCCGCCTGCGCCGCTTCGAACTGCGCAGCGCCCAGACGGCCGAGCCCTTCAGCCGCGAGCGCATCGAGCAAGGCGTCTTTGTCGGGGAAATGGCGATAGACCGCCGTGGCGCTGACCCCGACCGCGCGCGCGACCTCTCGCAAGGAGAGGTCATGAGCCTCCCGCGTCTGCAGAAGCTCGAGTCCCGCATCAAGCAAGGCGCGCCTGAGATCGCCGTGATGGTAGCTGCTTTTCGTCATGTTGACACTGTTATCATTGGGTGTATGTTGATGCCGTCAACATCTGTCGCAGGAGAGTCGCCGTGGCAAGCTCCGTAGAAACACTGATCCGCTCGACCGTGACCAAAGGCGTGACCGCGCTGGCCGACTTCAACCGCAAGCGGCTGCCGCCCGTCGACGATCATCCATTCCTGACCGGTATTCACACGCCGATGACGGGGGAAGAGACAATCACCGAACTGGCGGTCACCGGCACCATCCCGCCGGCGCTGGACGGACAATATCTGCGCATCGGCCCGAATCCGATCGCCCCCGACGCGCGCAGCCATCACTGGTTCACCGGCGACGGCATGGTGCACGGCGTGGCGCTGCAGGGCGGTCGTGCGCTCTGGTACCGCAATCGCTGGATCCGCTCGAAGCAGGTGGCGGCGCTGCGCGGGGTAGAGCCGGCACCGGGACCGCGCCACGGCAGCTTCGATACGGTGAACACCAACGTCGTCGGCATTGCCGGACGCATCTGGGCGCTGGTCGAGGCGGGCAGCTACCCGGTCGAGCTTGGCGCCGGCCTGGACGAGCAGGCCTATAATCCGTTCGACGGCACGCTGACGGGCAGCTTCACGGCCCACCCGCATTTCGATCCGCTGACCGGCGAGAACCACGCCATCTGCTACGAGAGCACCGATCCGGGTCGCGTTCGCCATGTCGTGGTCTCCGCCGAGGGCAAGGTGGTGCGCGACGAGCCGATCCCCGTGCAGCACGGACCTTCCATCCACGATTGCGCGATCACAGCCCGCTATGTGCTGGTGTTCGACCTGCCGGTCACCTTTTCGATGAAGAAGCTGATCGCCGGGCACAGCTTTCCCTATGCGTGGAACCCCGATCATCCCGCGCGCGTGGGGCTGATGCCGCGGCAGGGAACGGCGGACGACATCATCTGGTGCGACGTGGATCCCTGCTACGTCTTCCATCCCTGCAATGCCTATGACCTGCCGGAAGGGCGAGTGGTGGTCGACGTCGTGGCGCACGAGTCGATGTTCGACCGATCGACCCAGGGTCCGGACAGCATCGCCAGCAGCTTCGAGCGCTGGACCATCGACCCGGCGGCGCACCGCGTCGAGCGCAGGGTGGTGGACGCGAGCCCGCAGGAGTTCCCGCGTCCCGACGAGCGGCGCTTCGGCCAGACCTATCGCTATGCCTATACGATGGCGCTGCCGGAGGGCCGGGCCGACCAATTCCTGGGCTCGACCAAGCTGTACAAGCATGATCTGGAAAGCGGCACGCGGCAGGTCCACGACTTTGGCGAGGGCCGCTATCCGGGCGAGTTCGTGTTCGTGCCGGCGCACCCCGAGGCCGGCGAGGACGAAGGCTGGCTGATCGGCCTCGTCGTCAACTACCCCGGCGAAACGACCGACTTGGTCATCCTCGATGCACAGGATTTCGAAGGCGAGCCGCGGGCCAGCGTCCGCGTGCCTCACCGGGTGCCGCCCGGCTTTCACGGCAATTGGATCGCTAGCGCCTGAACCTAAACCCTCGTCATTCCCGCGCACGCGGGAACCCAGCTTCTTCTCTTACCTTCTGGGTCCCCGCTTTCGCGGGGATGACGAACGGAAGACGACCTAGCGCCTGAGGCTGCGGAAGGTGATCGACCAGCGGGTGCGGTCGGCGGGGGTGATGCTGTGCTCCCATTCCCAACGCGCCGGCCCGCTCAGCAGATAGGCCGAGCGTGGTTCGAGCGTGAGCATGTGGCGCTCGAACCTGGTGCCCGCGCGTCGGCGGAAGCGCATCGTGTCGGCCGCGCCCAGCGATATGCCGACCACCTGCTCGAAAACCGGCCGGTCGCGATGCCAGCCGATGCCGGCATCGGGATCGTAGCGGATCAGCAATGCGTGCGGCAGTTCGTGCGGGGCGAGGCCGGCAACGGCCGCGGCGCGATCCCGCACGGGTAGCAGCCACGCCGGCAGCGGCTCGGTTTCAGCGAACTTCCGATCGTCGAAGTCATAGCGCCAGCCATAAGAGGCAGTCAGCCGCTTGCCCGTCCAGCCCTGGAAACGAAAAGGTTCGAGCGGGGCCGCATCGATCGCCTGGATCAGCTGCCGTTCTTCGTCCCGGCCAACCAGGTCAGGTGCGATCGCCAAGCCAGGAATGGCCGGCCCGAACAGATCGTCCGGCATCGATCCTAAAGATCGAACCCGCGTCCCTCGCGCAGGCGGCGTTCGAGCGTCGCCCGCATCGGCTGCGCCTCGGGAAGCACCACCGGCCTCCGCTGCCGCGACCGAACCACCAGCAACAATCCGGCGACAAGCAGGATGGATGACAGAAGGACGATCCACAGCATCTAATAGCTCCCCGCCGCCATAGCGCGCAGCCTGCACGTTTGTTCCGGCCGCGCATCGGTAAACCGGATCGCTCGACCGACGAAGGTGAGTAGGTGGTTAACCGCTGTTCCGAAGCGCCGTGGCGATGGCGTTGATCGACAGCTGGATGCCCTCGGCGATCCGTTCGTCCTGCTCGCCCGCGCGGTGACGCTTCAGCAGCTCGACCTGCAGCAGGTTGAGCGGCTCGATATAGGGCAGGCGGAGGCGGATCGAAGTGTCGAGCGAGGGATTGCGCGCCAGCAGCCGCGACTGGCCGGTGATCTCAAGCAGCTGGTCATGGGTGCGGCGCCACTCGTCGCGGATGCGGCCGAACAGCGCGTCGCCGCGCACCCGGTCTTCGACCAGCCCGGCATAGCGGCCGGCAATCTCCATGTCCGATTTGGCGAGCACCATTTCAAGATTGTCGAGCGTGGTCGACAGGAACGGCCAACTCGCCGCCATGTCGCGGAGCAGGGTGCGATCCGAGAACGCTTCAAGCGCGCTGCCGACTCCGTACCAGCCAGGCAGCATCACCCGCGCCTGCGCCCAGCTGAACACCCAGGGGATGGCGCGCAGATCTTCGATTGCGTCGGACTTGGTGCGGCTGGCGGGACGCGAGCCGATCTTGAGCGTCGCGATCTCGGCGATCGGCGTCATCTGGCGGAAGAAGGTGCGGAAGCCTTCGGTCTCGTAGACGAGGCCGCGATAGGCTTGGAAGGCTGCGCCCGACAACTGCTCGGCCGCACCCTCGAACCGCTCGGCGTCGGCATTGCTGAGCGTGGGGGGTTCGAGCGAGGCCAACAGGGTCGCGGCGGCGATCGCCTCGAGGTTCGTGGCAGCGCTTTCCGGCGTGCCATATTTAGCGGCGATCACTTCGCCCTGTTCGGTGATGCGGATGCGGCCCTGCACCGTGCCGGGCGGTTGCCCCTTGATGGCGGTGAACGACGATCCGCCCCCGCGTCCGACCGCGCCGCCCCGTCCGTGGAAGAGCTGCATGCCGACACCGGCTTCGGCGAACACGTCGCGCAGCGATTCGCTGGCGCGGTGCAGCGACCAGACGGAGGTCAGATAGCCGCCATCCTTGTTCGAATCCGAATAGCCGAGCATCACTTCCTGGCGTCCGCGCGCCCGGCCCCAATCGGCGACGCCGGGCAAGGCCAGCCAGTCGCGCATGATCGCCGGCGCCGCCTCCAGATCGCCGATCGTTTCGAACAGCGGCACTGCCATGATCGCGGGAGCCGCGCCCGGGCGGTACAGGCCTGCCTCCTTCAGCAGCAGCTGCACTTCGAGCAGGTCGGAGACCGACTTGCACATCGACACGATATATTGGCGGATGCAGGCCGGGCCGTAGCGGCGATGCGCTTCGGCGGCTGCGCGGACGATCGCCAGCTCGCTCTGGGTCTCGTCGGAATAGGTGGCGAACGGCGTCGCCAGCAGCCGCGGCGTCGCCAGCTCGCGCTGCAGCAAGGCGATGCGCTCGGACTCGCCGAGCGCGGCATAATCCTGATGGGCGCCGGCCGCGTGCAGGAGTTCGGCGACGACGCGCTCATGCACGGCACTGTTCTGGCGAAGGTCGAGCGTCGCCATGTGAAAGCCGAACGTGTCGACGGCGCGGATCAGCCGGCTGAGCGCGCCCGTCCCGGCCAGCACGCCGCCATCCTTGGAGATCGAGCGATCGATGGCTGTCAGGTCCGCCTGCAGCTCGGCAGGCGCGGCATATGGCTCGGCGGACAGGCTGGTCGCGCGCGGTGGCAGCTTGCCGGTCAGGTCGCGATAGGTGGCGCTCAGCCGGGCATAGATCCCGGACAGGGCGCGGCGATAGGGCTCGTCGGCGCGGGCGGGCGAATCGTCGTGGCTCGCTTCGGCCAGCATCTGCACCGCCGGCTCGACGTCGGCGAGCGCCGAAGAAATCGACAATTCGGCGCCCAGAGCGTGCACCGCGTCGAGATAATGGCCGAGCGCGGTCTCGGCACCGCTCGCCATCGCCAGCCGCAGCGAGTCGGCGGTGACGAAAGGGTTGCCGTCGCGGTCGCCGCCGATCCAGCTGCCGGGGCGCACGAAACTCGGCAATACCAGCCCCAGCTCGCGCTCCCATCGCGCATAAAGGGCGGGAAGCACGGGCAGGAAGGTATCGCGGAAATAGGCGCGCGTGGTCTCGATCTCGTCCGCGACATAAAGCCGCTCGCGCCGGAGCGGACGGGTCTGCCAGAGCAGGGCGATCTGGCGGGCGATCGCCTGCTCGATCGGATCGCCGGTCGCAGTTTCGCTCGCCCCGCCATCGCGCCGGCGCATCAGCTCGGCGATGCGGTTGCGGTGATCGATCATGCTCTTGCGCCGCACTTCGGTCGGGTGCGCGGTCAGCACGGGCGCCACCAGGGCCGTCTCGAGCAGGCTCAACAATGCCTCGTTGCCAATGCCATGCTCACGCAGGCGGGCGACGGTATTGACCACGTCCGCATCAGGCTCGGACGCGATGCCCTGCCGATCCTCCGCAAGGTTGGCGAGCATCGAGAACAGCATGAAGCCGCGCACGAAGGCGAGCGTGTCATCGAGCGTCAGGGCCTCGAGGCCGGTGTCGATCGCCTCCGCCGCCCCGCGGTGCCGGTCGACCGAGGCGCTGCGGATATATTCGGTGCGCCGGTACAGCCGCTCGCCACCATAATGGCGGATCACGTCCCCGAGCAGCTTGCCCAGGAAGCGGATATCGGGGTTTTGCGCAATCGGGGGAAGGTCGGCCATTCGAAGACGCTGGAATGCGGCTCCGCCCGAGTCAATCGCGGGCAAGCAGCATTGCGGCCGACTTGGTGCATGCTATTGGCGCCACGAGAAAATAAATGGGAGCAGGTGAATGCGCAGCGGTTTCGTCATAGTTGGACTGGCGCTGCTCGCCGCACCCGTCGCAGCACAGGACCCGGCCAAGGCGGTCGACGCCGGCGCCAAGCCGGCCGATCCCGCGACCAAGCCCGAGCCGCTGCCGAAGGGCGAAGAGGCCTATTTCACCGCGCTCAAGTGGCGGAACATCGGCCCCAACCGCGGCGGCCGCTCGATCTCGTCCGCTGGCAGCGTCGCGCGACCGAACGAATATTATTTCGCGGCGACGGGCGGCGGCATCTGGAAGACGACAGATGGCGGCAATAGCTGGTCGCCGGTGACGGACGGCCAGCTCGATACCGCGGCGATGGGCGGAGTCGCGGTGTGCGAGGCCAATCCGGACGTGGTCTATGCAACCACCGGCGAGACCCAGCTGCGCGGCAACATCCTGCCCGGCAACGGCGTGTGGAAGACGGTGGACGCCGGGAAGACCTGGAAGAAGATCGGCCTCTCCGACGTCCAGAATTTTTCGCGCGTGCGCATCCATCCCAAGGATTGCGACATCGTCTATGTCGGCGGCTTCGGCCATTATGGTGAGCCGAACGAGGAGCGCGGCGTCTTCAAGACCGTCGATGGCGGCAAGAGCTGGAAGAAAATACTGTACCGCGATCCGCGCAGCGGCGCGGTCGACATCTCCATCGATCCGAACAACCCGGACACCGTCTATGCAGCGCTGTGGGAGGCCTGGCGCAAGCCGTGGGGGATGAGTTCGGGCGGGCCGGGCAGTGGACTGTTCAAGACGACTGACGGCGGCGCGACCTGGACCGAGCTGACGCGCGCCAAGGGCATGCCGCAGACCGGCCTGGTCGGAAAGATCGGCGTCAGCGTCTCACCCGCCGATGCCAAGCGCGTCTACGCGATCGTCGAGCATCAGGATGGCGGCGTGTTCGTCTCCGACGATGGCGGCGCCAGCTGGACCCGCACCAACGACAGCCGCGACCTGCGCCAGCGCGCATTCTACTACACCCGCATCGTCGCCGATCCGAAGCTCAAGGACCGCGCCTATGTGCTGAACGTCGACTTTTACCGCTCCGACGATGGCGGCAAGACGTTCAAGACCAAGATCAAGGTGCCGCACGGCGACAACCATGACCTGTGGATCGCCGCCAACGACAACCAGCGCATGATCCAGTCCAACGACGGCGGCGCCAATGTGAGCGTGAATGGCGGCACCAGCTGGACCAAGCAGACCTACCCGACCGCGCAGATCTACCGCGTCGCGATCAGCAGCCACTTCCCCTATTTCGCCTGCGGCGGACAGCAGGACAACACCACGATCTGCGTGCCGTCGCGCGACTGGAAGCACATCAACGTGCTCGGCGGCGGGCTGTACGGCTTTGCCGCGGGCGGCGGCGAGAGCGGCTATGTCGCCAACGACCCGCAGAACCCGAACATCTTTTACGCGGGAAGCTATGGCGGCACGCTCGACCGGTTCGATTATGCGACCGGGCAGGAACGCCGCGTCAACGTGCTGCCGGACAATCCGATGGGATATTCGGCCGGCGACATTGCCGAGCGTTTTCAATGGACCTATCCGATCGTGTTCGATCCGCATGAGCCGGGCACGCTGTACGTCGCCTCGCAGCATGTCTGGCGATCCCGCAACCAGGGCCAGAGCTGGGAGAAGATCAGCCCGGACCTGACCCGGCACGATCCGGCGACCCTTGGCCCGTCGGGCGGACCGATCACCCGCGACCAGACCGGCGTCGAAACCTATGCGACCGTGTTCGCGCTGCAGCCCTCGCGCCTGGAACGCGGTGTGATCTGGGCCGGCTCCGATGATGGCATGGTGCATGTGACCCGCGACGGCGGCGCGAACTGGACCGATGTCACCCCCGCCGCGCTACCGGCTAATGTGAAGATCACGACCGTCGAGGACTCGCCGCACAAGGCCGGGACCGCCTATCTGACCGGCCACCGCTTCCTGCTGGGCGACTTTCGCCCCTATGTGCTGAAGACGAGCGACTATGGCCGCAGCTGGCAGGACATTTCGAAAGGGGTTCCCGCCGATGAGATGGCCCGCAGCATCCGCGAGGACGTGAAGCGGCCGGGCCTGCTCTACCTCGGCACCGAGCGGGGCGTGTGGGTGTCGTTCGATGCGGGCGCGCGCTGGCACAAACTGCAGCGCAACCTGCCCGCCGTGCAGGTCTCCGACCTGGCCGTTACAGATCGCGACCTGGTGATTGCGACGCATGGCCGGTCCTTCTGGGTAATGGACGATATCGGGGTGCTGCGGCAGCTCGCCTCGGGCAATGACCGGCGGCTGCGGCTGTTCGCCCCGTCGGCGGCGGTGCGCGGCGTCGATGAGGGCGTCGCGATCGACTATTTCCTGCCAAGGACGCCGCGCAAGCTGGCGCTCGACATTATCGGCCCGGACGGCAAGTCGATCCAGAGCTTTGCCGGCAACCTGAAGGAGGCCAAGAAGCCGGACGACGATGATGACGACGATGGCCCCACGCCGGTACCGACGGCGGGGATGAAGCCGGGCCTGAACCGCTTCGTGTGGAATATGCGCCATCCCGGCTTTACCGAGTTCCCGGGCATGATCCTGTGGACCAGCCGCAACCGGGGCTTTGCGGCGTTGCCGGGCCGGTATCAGGCGCGCCTGACGGTCGACGGGACGACGCAGACCCAGCCGTTCGAGGTTCGCACCGATCCGCGCGTGTCGGGTACGACGCCGGCGGACCTGCAGCGGCGCTTCGACCTCGCCAGCCGCATTACCGCGCGCGTCGGCGAGGCGAACCGGGCAGTGCTGCTGATCCGCGGCGTAAAGGAACAGACGGCAGCGGCGGCGGCAAAGGCCGATGATGCCGGACTCAAGCGCGACCTTGGCGCCTTCGACGCCAAGCTGAGCGCGGTCGAGGGGCGACTGTACCAGGTGCAGAACCGCAGCCGCCAGGACCCGCTCAACTACCCGATCATGCTGAACGACAAGCTGGCCGGGCTGATCGGCACCGTCGAAAGCGCCGAAGCCGGGCCGACCGACGCGACCGAGCAGGTGTTTGCCGACCTTTCGCGGCAGCTCGACGCACAATTGGCAGAACTGGACCGCGCGCTCGGCGAGTTGCCGGCGCTCAACCAGCGGCTGAAATCGGCCGGCCTGAGGCCGATCGAACGCCGCGCACTTCCCGCCGCGCCCGCCGGCACTGCCAAAGACGGCGGCGCCGGCGATCAGGAGCAAGGCGAAGAGTGAGCGTGCCCCGGCTCTCGCCGGGGCACGGGAAGGTCAGCGGCTCGGATCGATCAGATATTTCGAGCCCGTGCGCTTCTGCTCATAGGCGCGGACGATCTCCGGCTTGAGCGCGTCCCGCAGACTGATCGTGTCGGTATAGTGGCTGGCGAACGTCGTCTTATATTCGCGGGCGACGCGCTCGCGCAGGCGAATGTTGGTCTCCATGCCCGCCTTTTGCAGAAACGGTGTCAGCAGCCAGCCGCCGACGCTCCAGGAGAAGCCGAAGGAGAGGCGGTTCAGGACGGTCGGGCCGAGATCGAGAGCGCCGTAGATGTAGAGCTGCTTGAAGCTGTCCGAGCCATAGCGGCTATAGCTTCCCATCTTGCGCGCGGCGACGCGTTCCATGGCCGACATGATGTGGCTGCCGAGCTTGCCGCCGCCGATCGCGTCGAAGGCGATGGTCGCGCCGGTGGCGTCGATCGCCGCTTCCAATTGCGCGGTGAAGTCGTCGCGGCTGCTGTCGACGACATGCTCGGCGCCCAGTCCGCGCAGCAGCTGCTCCTGCTCGGCGCTGCGGACGATGTTCACCAGCGGCACGCCGTCGGCAAGGCAGATGCGCACCAGCATCTGACCGAGGTTCGAAGCGGCGGCGGTGTGGACGATCGCCTTGTGCCCTTCCTTGCGCATCGTCTCGACGAAGCCGAGCGCCGTCAGCGGATTGACGAACAGGGACGCGCCCTCTGCAGCGGTCGCGCCTTCGGGCAGCACGATGCAGTCGCGCGCGGCGATGCGGCGGTGCTGCGCATACATGGCGCCGCCGATCATGCCGACCATGCGGCCGATCAGCTGCTGCTGGTCGGGACCGGCGGCGATGACCGTTCCAGCGCCTTCATTGCCGACCGGCAGCGACTGGCCAAGCCGCGACGCGACGCCGGCCAGGCGCTCCGGCGGCACCTGCGCGGTCAGGACATCGCCCTCCAGCCTGAGCGTCGCGATGTCGGCTGGCCCGAGCAGCAGGCCGAGATCGGACGGATTGATCGGCGCCGCCTCGACCCGGACCAGCAATTCGCCCGGACCGGGTTCCCCCAGCTCCTGCGGTTCGAGGCTGATGCGCAGCTGGCCGTCCTCGGTGACGAGCGAGCGCAGTTCTAGGCTTTCCATCTCCATGCCCCTTTGGCTGTTTGGCCTAGCCTATAGGAGCAGATGGGCGATGATCTAGCCCTCTGGCTGCTCGCGGAGCTTTGCGTCGATCTCCTTCGCACGCACTGCCGCCGGGCGGCCGGTCAGGCGCGCGGCATAGGCATCGAAGCTGTCCCGCTTCGGCAGCGTGCCGAATTGCGTGCCCCAAAGGACCTGCGAACCCAGATAGACGTCGGCGGCCGTGAACCGATCGCCAGCCGCCCACTCATGTTCGGAGAAATGGCGGTCCAGCACATCGACCACCGTGTCGTAATCGCCATAGCCGACCATCATCTTCTTCTCCGGTGCGATCTGCACGCCGAGCGAATGGTTGATCACCGCGGCTTCCACCGGGCCGGCACCGTAGAAGAGCCAGCGATAATAGGGCCCCCGCTCCGGCGAGCCTGGCGCCGGCGCCAGCCCCGCGTCCGGAAAGGCATCCGCGAGATAGGCGCAGATCGCCGCGCCCTCGGTGACGACCACATCGCCATGCTTGATCGCCGGCACCTTGCCCATGGGATTGATCGCCAGATAGTCCGGCGCCTTCATCGTCGTGCCGTAATCGAGCAGCACCGTCTCATAGGGCTGCCCGACTTCCTCCAGCATCCAGCGCACGATCGCGCCGCGGGACATCGGGTTGGTGTAGAAAGTCAGCTCGGCCATCTCGGCTCTCCCCTGTTCGAGTCGCGATCAGAACATAGCAGGAACGAACGATCAGACCAGATGGGTTTTGAAGAAGGCCATGGTCCGCTGCCAGGCGAGCTTTGCCGCCGCTTCATTGTAGCGCTCGGCGGACGTATCATTGTTGAAGGCATGATTGGCGCCGGCATATTCATGCAGCGTCACCGGCTTGCCTGCAGCCTTGAGCGCGGCGACGAAGGGCCGCACCGTGCCGGCGACGCGCGCGTCCAGTTCGGGCAGGTGGATCATCAGCGGCACGGCGAGCTTCGCCGCTTCCCTGGGATCGGGTGCCGGCCCGTAATAGCTGACGGCCGCGGCCAGGCCGGGCGCACCGGAAACCGCCAGTCGGTCAACCATCGCGCCGCCCCAGCAGAAGCCAGTGAGGCCCGACTTTCGTCCGCCGGAGAAGCGGGCGAACGCCGACTGCGCGTCCTTGACCGTTGCGGCAAGATCGAGCGCACCGATCATCTCGCGCGCGTTGTTCTCGTCCGAAGGCGTGCCACCCAGCGGCGCAAGCAGGTCCGGTGCGACGGCAAGATAACCTTCCAATGCCACCCGCCGCGCGACGTCGCGGATATGATCATTGAGCCCGCGATTCTCGTGAATGACGACGACCAGCGGGCCCGCCTTGCGGCCCGCCGGCTCGGCCACATAGCCGCTCATCGGCCGACCCGGTGCGGTTTCCCAGCGCTCTGTGCGCGTCTTCAGCCGCTTGTCGTCGGGAGCCAAGATCGCCGCTGCCGCCGGAGAGGCAGCAATGCCCGCGATCAGCGCCTCGGCCGCGGCGACGCTTCCCGCCAGCAAGGTCATGTCGCGCATGAAGCTCCGGCGGTCCCGACCCTCATGGGTATAGGCGTCGTACAGCTCGATCGCGCGTTGGCGGATGCTCTCGTCCATCGTCCCTCTCCTCCGTTTAGTTCGAGCGAAGTCGAGAAGCGTATCTCGACTTCGCTCGATACGAACGGCTTTAGTTGGTGGGCGCCATTGCGGCAGCGGGCTTGCGGTAGCGGTCGAACCAAGCGGTGATCGTCGCCGCCTTGGCTGCGGACTGGGACGGGCGGGCCGCGATGCCGCCATGGCTGGCGCCCGGCACCTTGACCAGCATGGTCGGCACGCCCTGCAGCTGGAGCGCGGAATAATATTGCTCAGCCTCGCTGACGGGCGTGCGGTAATCCTCCGAGCCGACAACGACCAAGGTCGGCGTATGCACATTGCCGACCAGCGACAGCGGCGAGCGCGACCAGTAGAGCTGGGGGTCTTCCCACGGCTTCTTGCCGAACCAGTAGCGGGTGAAATAGGCCGGATTGTCGGCGGTGAGCGAGAAGCTCGCCCAGTCGATCACCGGCTTTTGCGTTGCGGCCGCCTTGAACCGGTCGGTCTTGCCCACGATCCAGGCGGTGAGCACACCGCCGCCGGAGCCGCCGGTCACGAACAGGTTGTTCGGATCGATCTGGCCGGTCGCGATCGCCGCATCGACGGCGCTCATCAGGTCGTCAAAGTCGCGCGCCGGATAGGTCTTGTCGATTTCGTTGGCGAAGGCTTCACCATAGGAGGTCGAACCGCGCGGATTGACCGACAGCACCGCATAGCCGGCGCTGGCGTAGAGCTGATTGTCGGTCGAGAAGGCCGGGCCATAGGCCTGGTGCGGTCCACCGTGAATCTCGAGAATCAGCGGATGCTTGCCGCCCGCCGCGGGCGTGGGCGGCAGCGTCAGCCAGGCGTCGATCGGCTTGCCGTCGAACGCGGTGGCATTGACCTTGCGCACCTCACCGAGCGTCTTGCCGGCGAACAGCTCCTGGTTCAGCCGCGTCAGCACCCGTGTGCCGCCGCCACGGACAACCGCGATGTCGGACGGTCGCTGCGGATTGCCGGCCGTGATCGCCAGCGTGCCGTCGCGCGCGACGCTGAACTCGCCGCCGGCATAGGGCCGGTCGAGCCCCGAACCGGTCAGCCCCTCGGCCACGGTGCGGATCGAGCCGTCGAGGCCGATGCGCACGACCTTCATCGTGCCCTTGTCGTCCTGCAGGGCAAAGATGGAGCGGCTGTCCGCTGCCCAGACCGGCGAGCCGATCGAGCGGTCGAGCCGCGGCGTCAGGGCCCGCGCCGCACCGCCGCCCGCCGGCATCACATAAAGCTCGTCCACCTCATAGGCGCGGCCGCTATCGTCGTAGCCGGTGAAGGCGATCCACTTGCCGTCCGGGGAGACGAGCGGATTCTGGTCAGGACCGCGGCGGTCGGTCAGCGGCCGGATCGCGCCACTGTCGACATCCAACTCCTGCAACTCGCTGTCGGTGGGTTCCAGCTGCCACTTGTCGGTCAGATTGGCGCTGAACAGGATGCGGCGGCCATCAGCCGACCATTCGATGCCGCCATCGATCGGCGCCTTGGCGAAGGTCAGCTGGCGGGGCGCGCCGCCGTCCGCCGAAACCAGGAAGATCTGGGTGAGACCCGGCTTCAGATAACCGCCATTGTCGGTGCGGTAGACGACCCGGTCATAGACTTCGAGCGGCTTGGCCCATTCGGCACCCTCGGGCTTCTTGAGCGGCTTGCCGAGCGTCGGGGCGTCGGCGGGCACCAGCATCGTATAGGCGAGTCGCGTTCCATCCGGCGACCAGACGATCTGGCCGGGCGATGTCGGCAGGCCCGTCACACGGGCGGTCTGGCCGGTCGCCATCCATCGTACGAAAAGCTGCGGCGCACCACCTTCGGCGGTCGAGACATAGGCAAGGCGCTTGCCGTCCGGCGACCAGCGCGGGCTGGAGTGTGAGCCGGCGCCCGCGACCAGCGGGGACTGGCTCCCCGTGCGCGTGTCCACCAGCCAGATGCTCGGCCGGGCGCGATCGGTCATGATGTCGTTCGATCGCCGCACATAGGCGATCACCGAGCCGTCCGGGCTGATCTGCGGGTCCGATGCGACTTCCAGGCTGAACAGATCGCGGCCCTGCAGCGTGCGGCTGGGACCCTCGGCGGGCTGGGCGTGGAGGGGAGCGGCGGCGAGGACGAAAGCGAGAGCGAGCAATGGGCGGCGCATGGGTCAGCCTCTTATCGGCGCGCCGGGCCCCTGCCCGGCGCCTATGCGCCTCCCATGGAAGAAGAAATGCGCCGGCTCAATAGAGGGATCAGGAGAGTCGGACGGATGCGGCGGCGGCCCAGGCGGTGGCCGCCTGCGCGTCGGTGCGGCCGCACTCGCTCGCTTCCCGCATCAGCGACAGCATGTCGATCACGGCGGGGCCGCGTTCGCCGCGCGCCAGGCGGCCTTCGAGCTTCCAGGCGAGATCGGCGATCGGGCGCAGTTGGTAGCGTTGCGCGAGGTGGCGAAGATCCGACGCCTTGTCGCACAGCCCCGCGACCGTTCCGAACGGCACCGCGGCGCGCAGGCCGTCGATGCGCTCGCACAAATCGGCACGCACCTGCTTCATCCCATCCTGCTGCATCCGGCCCTCCAGCTCTCTGCCGGCGCAGCCTAGCCACGGCTTGATGAAAGCTGCGTTAAGGCCGTGCGGCTTGACTCGACGCCCGCTTGGCGGCATGGGGCGCGGCTGACAGAGCGGCGGCGACGCCGCTTTTTCTTTTTCGCGAAATCAAGAGAGTTGGGCCATGGCCAAGCCGACCACCGTCAAGATCAAGCTCGTCAGCTCCGCGGACACGGGCTTTTTCTACGTCACCAAGAAGAACCCGCGCACCCAGACCGAGAAGCTGAGCTTCCGCAAATACGATCCGGTCGCGCGCAAGCACGTCGAGTTCAAGGAAGCCAAGATCAAGTGACGAGCCTTTAGGCTCGTCATCCCCGCGAAGGCGGGGACCCAGCGGACAAGGACTCTGGGTCCCTGCTTCCGCAGGGGCACATCATCAGACCAAAGCCTCGACGCTTTCGACGAACCGGTTCACGGAAATCGGTTTCGACACATAGGCCTCCGCCCCCGCCGCGCGGATGCGTTCCTCGTCGCCTTTGCCGGCATAGGCCGTGACCGCCATGATCGGGATCGGCTTCAGCTGCTCGTCGGCCTTCAGCGTCTCGATCAGTTCCAGCCCGCTGACATTGGGCAGCTGGATGTCCATGATTACCAGGTCGGGCGAAAACTCGCGTGCGCGCTCGACGGCTTCGCGGCCGTCGCGCACCGGCTCGGCGACATAATCGTGCGCGCGCAACAGGTCGCAGAAGAGCTTGAGGTTCAGTTCGTTGTCCTCGACAACGAGCACTTTCTTACTCACAAGCACCTCACAACTTTCCCCCGAACTTATCCACATAGCCCATGCAAACTCCCGGACCAAATCACGACGCGGCCACGCTGGCCCTGATGGCGCTCGCCTGGTGCCTGGAAGACTCGCGGCGCGCCGAGCGGTTGCTTGGGCTGACAGGGTTAACCACGAATGACCTGCGCGCCCGTATCGACCGTCCTGAGGTGCAGGCGGCCATCCTGGGCTTCCTCGAAGCGCATGAACCCGACCTGGTCGCCTGCGCAGAGGCGATCGGCAGCACCCCAGCCGCGCTGGTCGCAGCGCGCGCGGAGTTAGAGCAATGAACCGACCGCTGCTGATCACCGATTGCGACGAAGTGCTGCTGCACATGGTCAGCCATTTCCGCACCTGGCTCGACGAAGTGCATGAGGTCGACTTCGACCTGTCGGCCGGCGACTATTCGCGCGCGGTGCGCGACCGCAAGACCGGTGACATATTGGCGCGGGACCGCACCTGGCCGCTCCTGAACGGCTTTTTTGAAACGGAGATGCACCGCCAGACGCTGGTGCCGCACGCGCGCGAGGCGCTCGCCGATCTGGCGGAGATCGCCGATGTCGTCGTGCTCACCAACCTGCTCGACCAACATCAGGAACGGCGCATCGCTCAGCTGGAGGCGGTCGGCATCCAGCACCGGGTGCTGTGCAACCAGGGCGGCAAGGGCACGCCGGTCACCGCCCTACTGGAGGAATATCGCCCTAGCGCCGCAGTGTTCGTCGACGATCTGGCGCTGCATCACAACTCGGTCGCCCGGGCGGCGCCGCAGGTCTTTCGGCTGCACATGATCGCCGAACCCGAGCTCGCCGCGATCATGCCGCCCGCGCCGGACGCCCATGTCCGCATCGACGACTGGGCGGAGGCCAGGCACTGGATCGCCGCGCGGCTGACCTCCGGGCTTGACGGGAGCGCGATGCCGGTGATTGGGACGGCGGCATGAGCATCGACCAGCGTCTCGCCGAACTCGGCATCACCCTTCCCGAACCCGCCGCCCCCGTCGCGGCCTATGTGCCGGCAGTGGAAGCCGGCGGCCTTCTCTATATTTCGGGCCAGGTGTCGCAGCGAGACGGCCAGCGTATCACCGGCCGCCTGGGCGAAGACATGGACCTGGACGCCGGCCGCGATGCCGCGCGGAGCTGCGGCATCATGCTGCTCGCGCAGATGAAGGCGGCGCTCGGTTCGCTCGATCGGGTCGCGCGGGTGGTGAAGCTCGGCGTCTTCGTCAACTCGACCGGCGACTTCACCGACCAGCCGAAGGTGGCGGATGGCTGCTCGCTGCTGATGGCCGAGGTGTTCGGCGACCTCGGCAAGCATGCCCGCAGCGCGGTGGGCGTCCCGAGCCTCCCGCTCGGCGTCGCGGTGGAGGTCGACGCCGTGGTGGCGGTCAAGAACTAACGCGGGAAGCTGGCCCTCACCCTGGCGGCAAAGGTCCGGCCCACCGGCACGGCAAGGCCGTTCGACAGGTGCAGCCGACCGCCTTCCCACCGCTGCACGGCGTCCCGACTGACCCACCAGCTGCGATGGACCTGCATTCCCTGCTGCCCGTCATCCGCCGCAACGGCGTCGGCAAGGCGCATCAGCATGAGCTCCGACCCCGTCGGGCGGTGCACCCGGAGATAATGGTCCTCCGCCTCCAACGCGATCACCTTATCTCCAAGCATTCGTGGCAGGCGCGAGTGTAACAGCGACTGCGTTGGCAGTTCTGGCTCTGCACGAGCAGTCATACCGCTCTTCAGTGCCTGGGCGATAATGAACTGCACCAGCGTCACGCAGAGATAGAGGGCGAGCAGGCGGCCGGGTGGAAAGACGCGGCCCGGCTGCAGCAGCGTGAACATCCAGGCGACGAAGAAGGTCATCGGCAACGCCGATAGGGCCGCCAAGACTACCGGCCGCCACAAGCGCGCTGCGAACAATCGCCGGCCGAGCAGAGCTTCCGCGCCCCGCAGACTGAGCAGGCCAGCGAGCGTGCTGGCGATCCAGAAGGCGTAGCGTTCGATCAGCGACATTGCGGCCGACGAACCAAATGGTCCCAAAACCCCCAATATGATGCCGATCAGCAAGGCCGCGCCAAGCTGATGGAGCCACTGGGGCCGTTGGCGCTTCGCCAACTGCATCCAGCCGCCGTTCGCGAAAGACACTCTCCAGCTCACGAAAGCGCACCTTGTCGGCACGCCCCGCCGGCGATCACCAAAGGCTGCACTGAAATGAAGGAGTGATGATGCGTTTCCTTGTTCTTGCCGCCTCCCTGGTCACCGCTCCAGCCCTTGGGCAGGAAGCGCCAGCCCAACCCTGCGCGCGTTTTGCTGCCTTTGCCCCCACCAAGGCGCCGGACCTGCAGGGGCTCTGGGATTTCGTGATGGACGCGGGTCCGCAGCTGTCGCGCGGCTATATGGCCATAGGGCCGATCGATGGTGGCTGGGCCGGATCTTTGACGCCCTATTCCAACAACAGCCTTGCGATCCGCAGCGTGACCGTCGACGGCACGGCGGTAAAGCTGGTGGTCGCTTCGCGCGAAGCGGACGTGACCTTCACCGGTCAGCTCGTCGAAGGAGGCACGATGATGTGCGGAACGGTCGCTTATCATGGTGGCCGCATCTTCCCAATGATCGCGCGCCATCGCCCCCATCTCGTCTATCGTCCCGCCGGCTGAACCTATTTCCGGGCGATCCGCCACTTCTTGACCGCGTCCAGCGTGCCGGAGACATGGCCCTGCGGGCTCATCGCCGAGTAGGCGAAGACGATCTTGCCGTTGGGTGCGATCACGTACGATGTGCGGTTGGTCATGCCGGGACGGACCGGCAGCGCCACGTCATAGCCCTTGATCACGGCCGGCGTGGCGGTCGCGACCGCGAATTTGTTGCGGCATTCCTCGACCGAGAAGCGCTGCAGCTTGTCGAGCGTGTCGGCCGACATGCCGATCACGGTCGCGCCCAGCTTGTTGAACTCGGGCGTGGCCTCGGCGAAGTCGTGCGCTTCGACGGTGCAGCCGGGGGTGAAGGCGGCGGGGAAGAAATAGAGCACCACCGGCCCCTTCTTCAGCGCCTGCTTCAGCGTGAAGAAGAAGGGCTTGCCGGCGAGCGCGCCCTGGGTGGTGAAATCGGGTGCGGGAGCGCCGGGCGCGAGCGCCGCGGGCGCGGAACTGGTCACCAGAAGCAGCGACAGGCCGAGGATCGAACGGAACATGGGCGGCTCCTTGGAAGCTTCGGGGCGCCTCGACCTTAAGCGCCCCGAGCTTGCCGCGCCAGCCTCAGCTCGCCGCCCAGGCGGTGACGAGATAGCCAAGGATGGTGATCGGACCAAGGATCAGCAGCGCCATGAACAGCGCGAGGCGGACCAGTAGCGGGTCGATCCCGGTTGCATTTCCCACTCCCGCGCACACGCCCATCAGCTTGGCGTTGCCGCGATCGAGGCGGAATGCGGACATGATCTTAACTCCTGAACGAGAGGGCTTAGGCAACCATCGGGACGGCGGCAGGGCCGACTGCGGCGACGACGAACATGACACCAACGGCAACCGCGGCGACGACCGAAGCGACCGTGTCGAACTTGGAAGCGAAATAGGACATTTGAGAACTCCCTGATCGGCCGGTCGGACCATCCGCCCGGCTATGTCAGAGAGATTGCATGAGGCGTGCCAAGTCGCATTCGCGAGAGAGAAAAGCGCATTGGCCTGAAACGCCGTGGCGCGAATCGCCAATGCGGCGTGAAACTCGCTAAAGCTAGGCGGCCCTTGCGAAGGTGAGGAGCGGATAAAGCTCCTGCTCTTCGCGATCGATCCGCTTGGTGAGCGCGACGATCAACGCCTCTGCGGCTGCCCGATAGCCGGACCAATCGGCCGCGATGCGTTCCGCTGTCCATTCCCGGACATGGGCATGAAGCTGAGCGGTCAACTGTCCGAGTTCGGCCGCCATCTCCTTGCCGAGCGCCTCCGCGCGAGCGCCGCACTCCGGCAGCGCCGGGTAGAGATGGGCATTCTCATAGGCGATGTGGCCGGTGATCAGCCGCATCAGCCGCCAGCGACAATCCGCGAGCGCCTGTGGCTCCGGCCTGGCCTGGGCCAGGGCGTGACGATATTTCTGGGCGACATCGCGCAACTCCTGATGCTGCGCGCACATGATTTGAACTTGGGCGACCTTTTTCATTGTCGCCGAGACTGCCGCCAAAGAGTCAGTAAAGCCTTAAGAACGCAGCAGCATTTCCACTGACTTGGCCATCCGAACGTCGCGCTCCGACAGGCCGCCGGCGTCATGGGTGGTGAGCAGCATATCGACGCGGTTCCACACGTTCGACCATTCGGGATGATGGTCCAATTTCTCCGCGAGCAACGCGACGCGGGTCATGAACGCAAAGGCTTCGGAGAAATCCGCGAACAGGAAGCTGCGGGTGAGCGCGTCGCGCGCTTCGTCATAGTCCCATTCGCCCAGTGCATCGAGCGCTGCTGCCCGCTCCGCCTCGTTCAACTGCTCGACCATTGTCCGCATCCTCCTGCCTCGCCTATGCAGCGGCCATGGCCGAGCAGGCAAGCTACGCACCGGACGCGGACCAGATCGAACGGCTCGCCCGCGCCGCACTGGAGCGGCTGCCCGAAGCGTTCCGCGCGCATCTGGGCGACGTGGTCCTGCGCGTCGAGGAGTTTGCCGAGGATGCGGTGCTCGACGAACTCGGCATCGAAGATCCGTTCGAACTGACCGGCCTTTATTCGGGGCGTCCGCTGGGCGACAAATCGTCGAGCGATAGCGGCACCTTGCCCGACATGATCCACCTCTATCGCCGCCCGCTGCTCGACGAGTGGGTGGATACCGGCGTGTCGCTGGAAGCCCTCGTCACCCATGTGCTGGTGCATGAGGTGGGCCATCATTTCGGCCTGTCGGACGCGGACATGCACGCGCTGGAAGAAGCCGCCGGGTGACACGGCTCGCCTTTGACGATGTCGCGTGCCTGCGCGGCGGCCGGCTGCTGTTCGAAGGGGTCAGCTTTGCGCTGGCAGCGGGTGAAGCGGCGATCGTCACCGGGCCCAACGGCACGGGCAAGTCAAGCCTGTTGCGGATCGCGGCAGGATTGCTGGACGCCTTCGCGGGGCGGGTCGAACGGAGCGGAGCCGTCGCGCTGGCCGACGAGAATCTGGCGCTCGATCGCGAATGGCCGCTCGAGCATGCGCTGGGTTTCTGGGCCGGATTGGATGGACGACGCCATCATCTCTCCGGCGCGATGACGACCATGGGCCTGGCCCATCTGGCTCCCGTCCCGGTGCGGATGCTCTCGACCGGCCAGCGCAAGCGCGCCGCGCTGGTGCGCGTGATCGCCAGCGGCGCACCGATCTGGCTGCTCGATGAACCGACCAACGGCCTCGACGCCGAAGCCGTGGAGCGGCTGGAGCGGGCCTGCGCGGCGCATCAGGCGGAGGGTGGGATCGTGCTGGCGGCCACGCACCAGGCACTATCACTCAACAACTCTCACAACGTCCCACTACAACCGTTCGCTTCGAGCGAAGTCGAGAAGCGTATCTCGACTTCGCTCGATACGAACGGGCATGAGGTGGGCTGATGATCGCGCTGGTCCGCCGCGATCTGGGCCAGGCCTGGCGGGCTGGGGGCGTGATGCTGCCGGTGGTGTTCTTCCTCCTCGTGGCCACGCTGTTCGCCTTTGCAGTCGGACCCGATGCGCAGCTGCTCGCGCGCACGGGCGGGGGCGTGCTGTGGATGGCGGCGCTGCTCGCCGCCCTGTTGCCCGTCGATCGGCTCGTCGAGCCTGACCGGCTGAGCGGGGTGCTCGATCAGCTCGCCGTTCGGGGCCATTCCGACGAAACGATCGCCGTCGCCAAGCTCGCCGCGCACTGGCTGAGCTTCGGACCGCCGCTGATGATCTCGGTGCTGCCCGCCGCTGCGCTCCTGCGGGTCGACACGCCCACCCTGATCCGTCTCGAACTGGGTCTCGCGATCGGCACGCCGGCACTGGCAGCGCTGGCGCTGACCACGGCGGCGCTGACGGCAGGTCTGCGCGGTGCGGGCGCGCTCGGCGGACTGCTGATGCTGCCGCTGGCCGTGCCGGTCCTGATCTTCGGCGCCGGCGCGCTGACCGATGGCAGCGGCAGCGCGCTCAAGCTGCTGGCCGCAGTGTCGCTGCTGCTGGTGGCCGGCGCCCCCTTCGCCGCCGGAGCCGCGCTGCGGGCTGCCCGAACCTGAAGAACTACCTCGTCATTCCCGCACAAGCGGGAACCCAGTGGTGAAGGAATAAGGCTGGGTCCGCGCTTTCGCGGGGATGACGAAAGAGGGGTCAGCCGCGCAAGGTCGCGCCGAGCTTCGCCGCAGCGGCCACGATCTTCGCGGAAATCGCGGAGAGCTCCTCCTCGTTGAAGCTCTTCTCGCCCGGCTGCAGCGTCACCTCGACGGCGAGCGACTTCTGCCCCTCTGGCACGCCGGATCCGGTGAAGAGATCGAACAGCCGTGCGGCCGTGATGGTCGCCTTGTCCGCACCCCGAATGGCGCGAACCAGATCACCGGCCGCCAGCTCTGCCGGCACCAGAAAGGCATAGTCCCGAGTGACCGGCTGCAGCGCCGGCGGCGTATAGGGTGTCCGCATCCGCCCGGCACCCCGCCTGGCCGGAATGGCGTCGAGGAAAATCTCGCCGGCAACGACGCTGCCCTCTAGATCGAAGGCGCGCGCGAGCGTGGGGTGGAGGGTGCCGAACTCCGCCAGCACGGTCTTCGGACCAAGCCGCAGGGTCGCCGATTGGCCCGGGTGATAGGCGGACGAGGCGTCGCCCATCACCTGCAAATTGTCGACCGGCGCGCCGGCGGCGTCCAGCAGCGCCATCACTTCGGCCTTGCCGTCAAAGGCGTCGAACGCTTGCGCCTTGCCCGTCTGCCAGCCGCGGGCGCCGCGTTCACCGGCCAGAACGAAGCCGACCGTGGGCCGCTCGGCATCGGCCAGGTAGCGGCGACCGACCTCGAACAGCCGCACCGATTTGGCGCCGCGATCGAGATTGCGCTGCGCCGCACTAAGCAGGCCGATCAGCAGCGACGGGCGCATGACCTTCATGTCCTCGCTGATCGGATTGTCCAGCGTCCAGGCGCCGCCGCCCAGCGCCGCGGCCTGTCGCTCGGACACGAAGCTCCAGGTAATCGCCTCGTTCAGCCCGCGCGCGGCAGCGGTGCGCCGCACGCGGCGTTCGGTCAGCTGCTGGGGCGTGGCGGTCGGCTTGGCGACGCCATCGGCACGCGGCAGCGGGGTAGAGGGCACCAGATCGATGCCGACGATCCGAACCACTTCCTCGACGAGATCGGCCGGGCCGTCCACATCGCGCCGCCACGTCGGCACGGTCACGTCCCAGTCGGGCGAGACGACGAAGCCCAGCCGCTCGAGGATCGCGCGCTGCTCCTCGGCCGGCACGTTCAACCCGCCGAGCGCAACGCACAACGCCGGGTCGTAGCGCAGCAGCTTCGGCTCGGCCGGCGGGCTCCCCGCGCGCACGACTTCCGACGCTTCGCCGCCGCAGATGTCGAGAATATATCCGGTCAGGATCGCGACCGCATCGTCGAGGAAAGCGGGATCGACGCCGCGTTCGAAACGGGCGCGCGCGTCCGAGGTGAGCGCCAGCGCCTGGCCCGTGCGCGCGATCCGTTCCGGCCTGAAATAGGCGACTTCGAGCAGAATGTCGGTGGTGTCGTCCGCCACACCCGAATGCTCGCCGCCCATGATTCCGCCAATGTCGTGCACGCCGGCATCGTCCGCGATCACGGTCATTTCGGGCGTCAGCGCATAGTCCTTGCCGTTGAGCGCGGTCACGGTTTCGCCGGCCATGGCGCGCCGCGCCACCACGGCGCCGGTCAGCTTCGCCAGATCATAAGCGTGGCTCGGCCGGCCATGGTCGAGCATCACATAATTGGTCACGTCGACAATGGCCGAGATCGGCCGTTGCCCGACGGTCTTGAGCCGCCGCTGCAGCCAGTCGGGCGATGCCCCGTTGCGCACGCCTCGGATCACGCGACCGTAGAAGGCGGGGCAGCCTTCGGGATCGTCGGTGCGCACCTCGATAGGAGGAGCGAAGCCGCCGTCGACGTCCGGCACCCGGAGCGGCTTGAGCGTGCCCAGCCCGGCCGCGGCCAGGTCGCGCGCGATGCCGCGAACGCCCATGCAATCCTGCCGATTGGGCGTGACGGCGATGTCGATGACGGGATCATCGAAGCCCGACCAGGCGGCGAAACTCGCGCCGACCGGCGCGTCGGCGGCAAGTTCGATGATGCCGTCATGATCCTCGCCGAGCTCCAGCTCGCGCGCGGAGCACATCATGCCGCGGCTTTCGACGCCGCGGATCGCCGCGACCTTCAGCGTGATGCCGGAGCCCGGGACATAGGCGCCGGGCGCACCGAACACGCCGACCAGCCCGGCGCGCGCATTCGGGGCGCCGCAGACGACCTGCATCGGCCCGTCGCCGGCATCGACCGAGAGCACCTGCAGTTTGTCCGCCTGCGGGTGCCGCTCGGCGGTCAACACCTTCGCGATGCGGAAGGCAGCGAGCTTTTCGGCCGGGTTCTCGACGCCCTCGACCTCCAGCCCGATCCGGGTCAGGGTGGCGACGATCTCGTCGAGGCTCGCGTCCGTGTCGAGATGGTCCTTCAGCCAGGAGAGGGTGAACTTCATGCGCCCACTCCGCCGCTCAAGGTCGGCACGTCCAGCGCCTGGAAGCCGTAATGTCTGAGCCAGCGCAGGTCGCCATCGAAGAAGGCGCGCAGATCGTCCATGCCATATTTGAGCATCGCCAGCCGGTCGACGCCGGTGCCGAAGGCGAAGCCGCTATATTCGTCCGGGTCGAGCCCGCAGGCGCGGATCACGCGCGGGTGGACGACGCCGGAGCCGAGCACTTCCATCCAGCCTTCCGAGCCGCCGATCACGCGCTTGCCGTCCTTGAGGCTGTAGCCGACGTCGACTTCGGCCGAGGGCTCGGTGAAGGGGAAATAGCTCGGCCGCAGCCGCAGCACGACGTCGTCGCGCTCGAAAAAGGCCTTGAGGAACGTCTCGAGCGTCCATTTCAGATGGCCGAGGTGAATGCCCCGATCGATGACCAGCCCTTCGATCTGGTGGAACATCGGCGTGTGGGTCGCATCGCTATCGGAGCGATAGACGCGGCCCGGCGCGATGACCCGGATCGGCGGCTGCTGTGAGGTCATCGTGCGGATCTGCACCGGCGAGGTGTGCGTGCGCAGCAGCATCCGCCTTCCATCACGGTCCATCTGGCCGGGGAAATAAAAGGTGTCGTGCATCGCCCGCGCCGGGTGCGTCTCCGGAATGTTGAGCGCGGTGAAATTGTGCCAGTCGTCCTCGATCTCGGGCCCGGTCGCGACGGCGAAGCCCATGTCGGCGAAGATCTCGGCCAGCTCGTCCATCACCTGGCTGACCGGGTGAACGGAGCCGCGCGGCCGTTCGGGCGCCGGCAGGCTGAGGTCTATCCGCTCCGACGCAAGCCGTGCTTCCAAAGCCGCACCCTCCAGCGCCGCCTTGCGCGAGGCGATCGCGTCGGAGACCGCTTCCCGCAGGCCGTTGATCCGCGGCCCCTCGCTCTGCCGCTGTTCCGGCGACATTCCGCCCAGGGATTTGAGCAGGGCGGTGACCTGCCCCTGCTTGCCGAGCAGGCGCACGCGCTCTGCATCCAGCGCCTCAAGCGTGGTCGCGGCCCCGATCGCGCTCAGCGCTTCGGCCTTGATCTGGTCGATATCCGTCATCGCTCGCTCCCAAAGCAAAAGGGAACGGGGGGCGCAAGCAAAGCGTCTTCGCACCTTGCTGTTGCCTGACCAAGCGATTCGCGGCCCGTTCAGGCCGAATCGGTCAGAGCGACGCCGTCCAGATCGCAAAGGAGGACAATATGCGTAAGTTTCTTCTGTCGGCCCTGATCGCCGCAACCGTCATGCCCGCAGCCGGCGCCGGGGCGCAGACCTATGGCGAAGCGCGCCGCAGCCAGGAGCGTGTCCGCCAGGAGCGCCAGGATCTTCGCGAGGCGCAGCGTTACGGCGATCGCCGGGACGTGCGCGAGCAGCGTGAAGACCTGCGCGACGCCCGTCGTGAGGCGCGCGAGGATTGGCGCGACTATCGTCGCAACAATCGCCAGGTTTACACCCTGCCCCGCTACTATGCGCCGCGCGGCCTGACCTATCGCCCGGCCCGGGTCGGGGTGGTGCTGAACCGCGGCTTTTACGGGCAGCGCTATCTGATCGCCAATCCGTATCGCTATCGTCTGCCTGCCGCCGCCGGCGTGCAGCGCTGGGTGCGCTATGGCAATGACGTATTGCTGGTGAACACCCGCAACGGCCGCGTGCTGCAGGTGATTCCGAACTTCTTCTACTGATACCCTTTCTCTTCGTCATTCCCGCGAAAGCGGGAACCCAGTCGTTCTCCGGGCAAGCTGGGCCCCCGCTTTCGCGGGGGTGACGAAGATTTTGTTTCGGCGGGAGCGAAGCTGTCCTATAGGTGCAACACAGCCTCATTTCGGAGTCCCTGATGCGCCTTGCCCTGCTGCTCGCTTCCGTTGCCCTTGCCCTGCCTCTGACCGCCGCTCCCGCCCAACCCGCGGCTGCCGCTCAAACCGACGCCAATGTCGCGCTGAAGACCCTTTTTCACGACAGTGACGAAGCCCAGCTGAAGCTGAACCCCGTGTCGGCGCTGTTCCGCGGCGACATGCGCTATGCCGATCGGCTCGGCGAGTTCGGCACCGACAATTACTACAACCAGTCACGCGCCGCAGCCGAAAGCGACCTGAAGCGGCTGCATGCGATCGACCGCGCCAAGCTCACCCCGACCAACCAGATCGCCTATGACGTGTTCGAGTGGCAGACCAAGGACACGCTGAAGGGGCTGTCGCCCGAAATCCTGCCGCTGACCGCGGTGCGGCCGATCGACCATTTCTTCGGCTTCCACGTCTTCTATCCGGGCCTTGCCTCGGGCAAGAGCGCGGCGCCGTTCAAGACGCTCACCGATTACGAGAACAACCTGAAGCGGCACCGCGATTACATCCGCGGTATCGACCAGGCGATCGTCCGCTTCCGGGAGGGCATGGCGAGTGGCGTCACCCAGCCCAAGCTGATCGTGAACAATGTCATCGATCAGCTGAACCTGCAGATCAATCAAGGCGTCGAGGGATCGACCTTCTACCTGCCGGCCAAGAACTTCCCCGACGCCATCTCAGCCGCCGACCAGGCGCGGCTGAAGACCGAATATGCCGCGATCATTCGCGACGGGATCCTGCCCGCCTATGTGCGCCTGCGCGATTTCCTGAAGAACGAATATCTGCCCGTCGCGCGCGAAGGCCAGGGGCTCGTTCATATGAAGGGCGGCGACCGGCTCTATGCCTATCTGATCGAGAGCAACACGACGCTGCCGATGACCGCCGACCAGATCCACAACCTCGGCCTGTCCGAGGTCGCGCGGATCAAGGGCGAAATGGAAGCGATCAAGACGAAGGTCGGCTTCCAGGGCGCGCTGCCGCAGTTCTTCGAATATCTGCGCACCGATGCCAAGTTCAAGCCGAAGGACCGCGAGTCCTACCTCCAGGGCTATTACGACATCGGCAAGCGGGTCGACGCGCGCATCCGCGAGCAATTCTCGACCATCCCCAAGACGCCGCTCGAGATTCGCTATTACGAGCCCTATCGCGAGAAGACTTCGGCGGGCGGCAGCTACGAGCCGGGTTCGCCCGACGGCAAGCGGCCGGGCGTTTTCTATTTCAACGCCTATGACCTGCCGTCGCGCTCACTGAACGGCATGGAGACGCTCTACCTGCACGAAGGCGCGCCGGGCCATCACTTCCAGATCGCGTTGGCTTTCGAGAATACCGAGCTGCCGGCGTTCATGCGCTTCGGCGGCAACACCGCCTATGCCGAAGGCTGGGGCCTTTATGCCGAGTCGCTCTACAAGGAGCTCGGCATGGAGACCGACCCTTATCAGCGGATGGGCGGCCTGCAGGACGAGATGCTGCGCGCGATGCGGCTGGTCGTCGACAGCGGCATCCATGCCAAGGGTTGGACGCGCGATCAGGCGATCGAATATATGCTCGCCAACTCGTCGATGAGCCGCACGGAAGCGACCGCCGAGGTCGAACGCTACATAGCCATCCCCGGCCAGGCGCTCGCCTACAAGGTCGGACAGCTTACCATTTCGCGGCTGAAGGCGAAGGCGCAGAAGGAGCTGGGCGCGAAGTTCGACCCGCGCGAGTTCCACGCTCAGGTGCTGATGACCGGGGCGCTGCCGATGGCGGTGCTGGAAAAGAAGATCGACAGCTGGATCGCCGCCAAGAAGCGGGCCTGACCTATCGGGGTGGGTAGCGCTGCGAGCGGACGTCTGCGGACCAGATGTTTCGCCCCCCTTATTAAGTGCAGTCGCTACCCACGCCCGCCCCTCGACGTGAGGGGAAGCTCAATCATTCGCCACCGGCTGCCGGACGTCGATCAGCAACGAGGCGCCGGTGCCGGCGATGCGCACCTGCCCATAATCGCGCGCCAGCAGCGGCTTTTCGAAGCGCACCCGCGTCCACTCCTTCAGCTCTGCGCGCGGCGTGTCTGCGAGAACCGCCAGTGTGAGGCACAGGATGTCTGGCTCGCCCGCCCGTGACCGGCCTTCCTTCAGGAAAGCCTGCGCATAGGGATGGGTGCATACCTCGCCCCGAACGATCAGTTTTGGCACCGCGCCCGGACGCACCACCGCCGACCAGCCCCTTGTCTCCCGTTTCATGGCGTCATCTCCCGATTAGGAGGACAAGGGCGGGCTCCCGCTCCAGTCGCGGACTGGCCCGACGCGCCTGCGGCGCGCGTGACGCGCCGTGCCGAGGACAAGCAGCACGATCATCGGATAGCTCCAGGCGGCCAGCAGGATCGCATAGGCGACCGGCTCGATCCCGTGGTCCATGCCGCGCACCAGATGCGCACCGGTGCCCAGCACATGGAACGCGGCGAGCCAGAGCGGCCAGAACCGATCCGCGTAGAGCGCCACCGCGATCAACACCGTCAGCAGCGCGACGTCGATCGCCAGTACACCCCAGTCGACCGAGACGAACCGCTCCGCGAACGGCTGATAGGCCAGCCGCGTCAGCAGCCCCGCCAGCAGCAACGAGATGCCGACGATCCGCTCCGGCACGCCGCCGCGCCACACGGCATAGCCGGAGGCGAGCAGGAGCAGGAGGTTGAAGATGATAACCCGTTCCACGCTCGCGCTCCTGCCCCTTTGCCTTACGCCACCACCTTGAGATGCACCGGACGCGCCGGTTCCGCCGAAGCCATGGGCGGGCATTCCGATTCGTCGCCGAAGCTGCGCACGCCAATGCTCGCCGGCAGCTGGGCCAGGGCCGCATGCGCCTCGATCAGCTTCTGACGCACGCGGACCAGATCGGCCGTCGCATCCATCACCATCTGGATTTCCGACAGTCCGGTGTTGATCGGCAAATTGGCCTTGGCACGCGCATCAATCATCGTGCGCAGGCACTCTGCGCCCAAGAACGCAGCCATATCCGCTGCCGCCTCAAGCTTACGGAAATCCGCGGCCACCCGTTCGACCGCCTCGCGTCGTTGCTTCAGCATGCTCGTCACTCCCTCGTCGCGGCGCCGGGCGCCTTGGCGTCACCGGGCGGGAGCGGTCCGTTGCGCGTGGGCGAGGCTGGACAGGGTTTGCCCAAGGTTCAGCAACGCCATCGACGACATCGAGATGAGGAAGATCAGTGCCACGATCACCCCCAGGCGCTGCGCCTTGGTGAGCGGGTTCCGCGCTTCGTCACCGCCCCCGGTCGCAGGGGCAATGCCCAACAGCCGGCGAACGAGCCACCACGGCTCGTCAGCGGCAGTTCGACTGGAGGAACGCTCGGTGGGAAGGTCGATTGGTTCGGATGTGGTCTGTTCGTATGCGGATACGCCTTCCTCGGCGGCCAGCATCCGGGCGGCGACGAAGCGCGTCGTGACGCCGAGGATCTGGACGGCGCGCTCGATCCGCTTGTCGACGGCCGATGGCGAGATGCCGACGATTTCGGCGATCTCCTTGGAGTTATGGTGCGCGTAGACGAGGCGCAGGCATTCGCGCTGAGCTTCGGTCAATTGGTCGAGCGCACCTCTGGCCATGGCGCCCCTCTTAACTCGTGCGGCGATGCGCTCCAAGCAAAGCTGAACGTGGTCGGACTCGGCGCTTCCGGACCCTGTCCGGGAAGCGCCGGTCAGGCAGCCACCTTGAGCGCGGCGCTGTCCTGCAACTCGATCACGCGCAGATAATTGGCGAGCCGGTTGCGTTCCAGCGAGGCGAGGAGCGGGTTGCGATGCCAGGGCAGCACGAAGCGGCCGAGCGATTCGGCCCACGGTGCGGCGTGGTCGAACAGGATGCCCAGCCCGAACACCGCCGGAACCTGCGCCAAGGCCATTTCGCGTCCCGCTTCGGACATGAAGTCCTCGACGGCGGTCAGCACGCCGTTGCGCGGTCCGCCCTCGGTCGTGGCCCAGGCGAACTGGCCCATGCCACGAAAGCCGCCGCCGGGCAGCAGCTGGGTGCGGTCGAGGACGGTGCCCCCTTCATAGTCATAGGGCTGGCGGAACTCAGGCGGAATGCGATCGGGAGCGTAGTAGGAATCGCGCCGGCCGCAGGGCCATGCCACGTCGTGCAGGAAGACGAGCATCGGCTTGCCGTCGCGCCGGCAGACCTCGTCAATTTCCTTGAGCTCGTGATAGACCGTATACCAATTGTGGTCGCCGTCGATGAACCAGGCATCGACCTGCTCGCAGCCTGCGATCACGTCGAGGCTGGGAGAAGCCAGGTGGCGGACATGCGGATTGGCTGCGACCCAGGTGATAAACTCGTTCTTGGGGGACGGATCGATGCTGGTCAGCGTGCCGCCGCGCTCGGCCGCCTGCGCCGCCAGCAGCGGCGTGGTGCCGCCGAACTCTGCGCCGATCTCGACGATGTTGGCGGCTTCGGTGACCTGCAGCGCACCGGCGATGATCGGCGCGAACTCCGCCATGGAATGGATCAGCAGGTCGGCCATCAACTCTCTCCCAGGGATCAGGAGAGCCTGCCTAAGCGAACAAGGTATCCGAGCCGTTAACCAAGCGACCCGGACGCGGCGTGCCGTCGCAACTTCAGGGGCGCGAGCCGCAGCGCCAGGGCCAGCAGCAGCAATGTAACGCCATAGGCGCCCTGCGCCATCCGCTCCGTCCCCTCGAGCAGGCGCCCCAGATAAGATTGGAAGAAGATCAGCCAGACATACCAGGTGCCGATGAGGTGCAGCCGCTTCCACCAGCGGCCGAGCCTCCGCTGCGCGGCATCGGTGGAGGTCAGCGCCATCGCGACGATCAGCGCATAACCGAGGCCGCCGCCTACGATGCTGATGAGCGCCGGCTCTTCGCCCGAGACGATGAACCAGCGCGTAAGCGCGCCGAGATGGACCAGATGGGCGGCCGCGAAGCTCAGCCCGAGCCCGCGCCGGTTGGTCATCAATGTCCGGGCGACGGGGCCGGCGAGCCGGCACATGGCGCTCGCCGCGAACACGGTGGCGAAGATCAGGACCGAGAGCCGTGCCGTCCAGCGGGCGGCGTAGAGCCAGCCCTCTGCGCCCGTTCCGTGCACCGCCAGTGCAAGCAGCACCGCAGCCGATGCTGCTGCCAAGCCGAAGCCGAACAAAGTGGACGCCCGCATCCCTTGCCTCCCCGCAAGCGAACAGACAGCAGGGGCAAGCGCCCTGTCAATCGGCGGCGAGCGCTTCCGCGATCAGCCGCCGGGTGTTCTCGACGCCGTAGAGCGCAATGAAACTGCCCATGCGCGGTCCTTGCGAGGAGCCGAGCAGCGTCTCGTAGAGCGCCTTGAACCAGTCGCGCAGCTGTTCGAAGCCGCCTTCATTGCCGATCGCATAAACGATGTTCTGAATGTCCTCGGCCTTGGCGTCGGCTGACCGCGCGGCGAGCTCGCGATCGAGCCGCTGCAGCGCCGGGATCTCGACGCCGACGGGCTTGCGGCGCTTGAGCGTCGGCGCGACGAAATCGCGGTTATAGGCCAGCGCGTGGCCGATCAGCCTGGCGAGGTCGGGGTAACGTTCGGGCGAAGCGTCCTCGACATAATTGCCGAGATAGCCCCAGACCTGCGCTTCGGTGGCATCCGCGCCCATCACACCGACAAGGTTCAGCAGCAGGCCGAAGGTCACCGGCAGCGTCGCGTCGGGTACCTTGCCGTCATGGATATGGTGGACCGGATTGCCGAGCTTCTGCTCGATCGGCTGGGCCAGGTAATTCCCGCGGAACTGCCAATATTCGTCGATCGCGCGGGGGATCACGCCCATGTGCAGCTGCTTGGCCTTTTTCGGCTCGCGATAGGCGAAGAAGGCGAGGCTCTCCTGCGTGCCATAGGTCAGCCATTGCTCGAGGCTGAGACCATTGCCCTTTGACTTCGAGATCTTCTCGCCATTTTCGTCGAGGAACATCTCATAGTTGAAGCCCTCGGGCGGCTTGCCGCCGAGCACGCGGGCAATCTTGCCGGACTGGATAACGGAGTCGATCAGGTCCTTGCCCGCCATCTCGTAGTCGACGTCGAGCGCGACCCAGCGCGCCGCCCAGTCGACCTTCCACTGCAGCTTGGCGAGGCCGCCGAACACCGACTGCTCGACCATCTCGCCTTCGTCTTCGAACCGGATCAGGCCGGCGGCGGGGTCCACCACCTCGACGGGCACCTGCAGCACCACGCCCGACTTGGGGCTGACCGGCAGCACCGGCGAGTAGGTAGCGCGCCGCTCTGCGCGGAGCGTTGGCAGCATGACGTCAAGAATGGCCTGGTAGCGTTCGAGCACCGTGCGCAGGACCGAGTCGAACCGGCCCGACGCGTAATATTCGGTCGAGCTGGCGAATTCATATTCGAAACCGAAGCGGTCGAGAAATTCGCGCAACATCGCGTTATTGTGGTGCGCGAAGCTCTCGAACTTGCCGAACGGGTCGGGGATGCGGGTCAGCGGCTTGCCGAGATGATCGCGCAGCATGTCCTGATTGGGCACATTGTCCGGCACCTTCCTGAGCCCGTCCATATCGTCCGAAAAGGCGATCAGCCGGGTCGGCACTTCCGACAGCGCGTGGAAAGCATTGCGCACCATGGTCGTGCGCAGCACCTCGTTGAAAGTACCGATATGCGGCAGCCCCGACGGGCCATAGCCGGTCTCGAACAGCACATAGCCCTTGTCCGGCGTGCCGCGCTTCAGCAGCTTGCGCGCTTCCTCATAGGGCCAGGCCTTGGACGCCATCGCGGCGGTGCGGAGATCGGTCATGGCGAGCGCCTTTGCCGGACGTGGGCCAGCGTGCCAAGTTGCTCCTTGGCGAGGGCACGATAAACAGGACCGATGTCGGCCCATCCCCACCGCCTGCGTTCGATCATCGGCGGTTCGGCCGGCAACCTCGTCGAATGGTATGACTGGTACGCCTATTCGGCCTTCGCCCTCTATTTCGCGAGCGCCTTCTTCCCCAGCGACAACCGCACGCTCGAGCTGTTGAACACGGCTTTGGTGTTCGCGCTGGGCTTCCTCGTGCGGCCGATCGGCGGCTGGCTGATGGGCGTCTATTCGGACCGGCACGGCCGCAAGGCGGGGCTGACGCTGTCCGTCACCCTGATGTGCGCGGGCAGCATCGCCATCGCGGTGACGCCGACATATGCGGAGATCGGCCTTGCGGCGCCCGCGATCCTGATGGTCGCGCGCATGGCGCAGGGGCTGAGCCTCGGCGGCGAATATGGGGCGAGCGCCACCTACATGTCGGAAATGGCGGGGCGGAAGCATCGCGGCTTCTGGTCGAGCTTTCAGTACGTCACGCTGATCGGCGGCCAACTCACCGCATTGGCGCTGCTGGTCCTGCTCCAGTCGCTGCTGACCGGAGCGCAGATGGACGCCTGGGGCTGGCGCATCCCCTTCGCCATCGGTGGAGCGCTGGCAGTGGTGGTGTTCTGGCTGCGGCGGCGGCTGGTCGAGACCGAGAGCTTCCGCAACGCGCAAACCGAAGGGCGGCCGAGATCGGGCGCGCTCGTCCTGTTCCGCGAGCATCCGCGCGAGGCGCTGACAGTGATGGCGCTGACCGCCGGCGGCACGCTCGCCTTCTATGCCTATTCGATCTACATGCAGAAATTCCTCGCCAACACGTCCGGCTTCAGCCGCGAGACGGCGAGCGCGATCATGACCGCCGCCTTGTTCGTGTTCATGGCCGTGCAGCCCCTCGCCGGCGCGCTATCGGACCGGATCGGCCGCAAGCCGCTCCTCGTGGGGTTCGGCGTGTTCGGGGTCGCCGCAACGTGGCCGGCCTTCGTGTTCCTGGAAACCGTGCAAAGCCCCTGGATGGCCTTCGCAGTGGTGGCCGGCCTGTTGCTGATTAACTCCGGATACAGCGCGATCAGCGGGGTGGTAAAGGCGGAGATGTTTCCCGCGCACATCCGCGCGCTCGGCGTTGCCTTTCCCTACGCGCTCGCCAATGCGCTGTTCGGCGGCACCGCCGAGGCACTGGCTTTATGGCTCAAAGACATGGGCTGGGAGCGCGGCTTCTACGCCTATGTGACCGCGATGATCGGTCTTTCGCTGATCGTCTATCTCCGCATGCGCGACACCCGCGACCACAGCCGGATAACTGAAGACTAGGCGTTGCCGCTTGCCGAGTTCCGCTACGGTGACCTTGCCGTCCTGGACAATCCAGATACGGCCGTAATCGGTGTCGGCGAGGTCCGGACCTGCGGGACCGCCCAGCGCCTCGACGATCTTCGGCACGGTGTTCGAGTGTCCGACGATCAGCACTGGCCCTTTCGTCGCCTTCGCCTGAGCCAGCATCGCCTCCGGCTTAGCCGGATCATAGGTGACGGGCGTGATCCGCAGCCGTTTGGCGAGCGGAGCCGCAGTCTCCTGCGCCCGCTTGAAAGGCGTCACGAAAATCGCCTTGGGCCGCACCTGCCGAAACCACCGCGCCAACTCTTCGGCATGTTTCGCGCCCGTGGCGTTCAACGACGGGTCCTTGCCCGCGTCGCGCTCGAGGTGGCGCATCACATAGACGGGACCGGCATGAGCGGCGCCGGTGAGGAGAATGCCGGCAATCGCCGCAACGAGACGCTTCTTCATCCGTGCAGGCTAGGCCGTTCACCGGCCCGGACGCAAATCGGGCGGCGCTTCGTTCGAAGCACCGCCCGTCCTTCGCCTCAAGCCTTGGCGTCTTCCGCCTTGGCGCCTTTCTTCCGCGGCTTTCTGGGCGGAGCGCTGACCATTTCGAAAGCGAGGGCGTCGTCCTTCAGATGGACCTTCACTTCGCCGCCATGGACCAGCTTGCCGAACAGCAGCTCCTCGGCGAGCGGCTGCTTGACCTTCTCCTGGATGAGCCGGCCCATCGGCCGTGCCCCATAGAGCTTGTCATAGCCGCGCGCAGTCAGCCACGCCTTCGCCTCGTCATCGAGCTGGATATGCACGTCGCGGTCGGCCAGCTGCAATTCCAGTTGCAGGATGAACTTGTCGACGACGCGGGCGACCACTTCCGGCGGCAGATAGCCAAAGGGAACGATCGCATCGAGGCGGTTGCGGAATTCCGGCGTAAACATCCGCCTCACCGCTTCCTCATCCTCGCCCTCACGGGTGACGTTGCCGAAGCCGACCGCCTCGCGCGCCATGTCGGACGCGCCGGCATTGGTCGTCATGATCAGGATGATGTTCCGGAAATCAACGGTCTTGCCGTGGTGGTCGGTCAGCTTGCCGTTGTCCATCACCTGCAACAGGATGTTGAACAGGTCCGGATGCGCCTTCTCGATTTCGTCGAGCAGCAGCACCGAATGCGGCTGCTGGTCGACCGCGTCGGTCAAGAGTCCGCCCTGATCGTAGCCGACATAGCCCGGCGGCGCGCCGATCAGTCGGCTGACCGAATGGCGCTCCATATATTCGGACATGTCGAACCGCTGCAGCGGAATGCCCATGATCGAGGCAAGCTGCCGCGCGACCTCGGTCTTGCCGACGCCGGTGGGGCCGGTGAACAGATAGTTGCCGATCGGCTTGTCCGGATCGCGAAGACCCGCCCGGCTGAGCTTGATCGCCGAGGACAGCTTCTCGATCGCCAGATCCTGGCCGAACACCACCCGCTTCAGGTCGGTCTCGAGGCTCGCCAGACTCTTGGTGTCGTCAGACGAGACGGTCTTCGGCGGAATGCGCGCCATGGTCGCGATCACCGCCTCGATCTCCTTGGGCGTGATCACCTTCTTGCGCTTGTTCGGCGCCACCAGCATCTGCATCGCGCCGACTTCGTCGATCACGTCGATCGCCTTGTCCGGCAGCTTGCGGTCATTGATGTAGCGCGCCGACAGCTCGACGGCCGACTTGATCGCGTCGGGCGTGTACTTGACCGAATGATGGCCTTCGAAGGCCGAGCGCAGGCCGGACAGGATCTTGATCGTGTCCTCGACGGTCGGCTCGTTCACGTCGATCTTCTGAAAACGCCGGAGCAGCGCCCGGTCCTTCTCGAAGTGGTTGCGGAACTCCTTATAGGTGGTCGAGCCGATGCAACGGATCGTACCCCCCGACAGGGCGGGCTTCAGCAGGTTCGATGCGTCCATGGCGCCGCCCGAAGTCGCGCCGGCGCCGATCACCGTGTGGATCTCGTCGATGAACAGGATCGCGTGCGGCAGCTTTTCGAGCTCGTTGACGACCTGCTTCAGCCGCTCCTCGAAATCGCCGCGATAGCGCGTGCCGGCGAGCAGCGCGCCCATATCGAGCGAGTAGATGACCGCCGGCTTCAGCACGTCGGGCACGTCGCCTTCGACGATCTTGCGCGCCAGGCCTTCGGCAATCGCCGTCTTGCCGACGCCCGGATCGCCCACATAGAGCGGGTTGTTCTTGGAGCGGCGGCAGAGGATCTGCACGGTGCGATCGACTTCGGGGCCGCGGCCGATCAGCGGATCGACCTTGCCTTCCTTGGCCTTGGCATTGAGATCGACGCAGAATTGCTTGAGCGCGCTCTCGGCCTTCTGCTTGCCGTCGGATTTCTGCGCCTTTTCCTCTTCGGCGCCCTTCACTTCGCGCGCTTCCGGCGCGGTGCTGCCCTTGCCGACACCATGGCTGATGAAACTGACCGCATCGAGACGGCTCATGTCCTGCTGCTGGAGGAAATAGACGGCATAGCTTTCGCGCTCGGAGAAAAGCGCGACGAGCACGTTGGCGCCGGTCACTTCGTCGCGGCCCGACGACTGGACGTGCAGGATCGCGCGTTGCACGACACGCTGGAAGCCGCTGGTCGGCGACGGGTCCGTCTCGCCCTCGACGCGCAGTGCTTCGAGTTCGGTATCGAGATAATGCGTCACCGCGTCCTTCAGCTCGGACAGGTCGACGCCGCACGACACCATCACTTTCGACGCATCGGCATCGTCGGTCAGGGCCAGCAGCAGATGCTCGAGCGTCGCATATTCGTGGCGGCGGCTGGACGCGTGCGTCAGCGCCTTGTGCAACGTGGTCTCGAGCGCGGGGGCAAAAGAAGGCATTCAAGTCACTCCTGGGACCCGGCGGATGCCGGGCACCGCTTCACAACAATGTCGGGGCGGCAATCGAGTTCATCAAGAGCGCGGAATCGCGGGAGATCCGGCCGCCGAAACGATCGAGACCGCCCGCCTCGCGTCATCGCTTGAATAGCGCGTCGGCGCTTGCCCGGTGGTTAACCGACTTTTCGATCCGGGCCTTGGCGCGGGCGATTTCGGCTTCGAGGATGGCGATCCGCCCGTTCAGTTCCTCGACCGACATGGGATCGAGATCCTGCCGGACCAGCATGGTCAGCGGGTCGTCGGGGCGCTTGGGCAGGATATCGTCGAGATCCATCGGCGGGAAAGTTGACCCGTTCGCGCCACGAGTCAATTAGCGGGGAGCCGCAATCTGGGGATGAGTGTGATCGATTTGCCGAAGACGATGGTCGCGATCGATCCGGGGGCGCCCGGCGGTCCCGAGGTGCTCCAGCCAGTCGAGCGGCCGGTCCCGGTGCCGGGCGAAGGCGAAGTGCTGATCAAGGTGGCGGCCGCCGGTGTGAACCGACCCGACGTACTGCAGCGCAAGGGCGGCTATCCGCCGCCGCCGGGCGCCCCGTCGATCCTGGGGCTCGAAGTCGCCGGCGAAGTGGTCGGCGCCAACGGCCTGGCCGAGGAAGCGCTGATCGGGCAGCCCGTCTGCGCGCTCGTCGCCGGCGGCGGCTATGCCGAATATGCGGTGGCACCGGCCGGGTCGTGCCTGATCGTCCCGGACAGCCTCACCATGGTCGACGCGGCAGCGATGCCCGAAACCCTGTTCACCGTCTGGGTGAACTTGTTCGAGCGCGCCTTTGCAGCCGATGGCGATGCGGTGCTGGTCCATGGCGGCACCAGCGGCATCGGCACCATGGCGATAGCGCTTGGCAAATTGTTCGGGCTGAAGATGATCGTCACCTGCGGATCGGACGAGAAATGCGCGCGCGCTCTGGATCTCGGGGCTACGGAGGCGATCAACTACAAGACCGAGGATTTCGTCGCCCGTACGAAGGCGGCGACCGGCGGCCGGGGCGTGCAGATCGTCATCGACATGGTGGGGGGCGACTATCTGCCGCGCAACCTGCAATGCCTGGCGGAGGAAGGACGGCATGTCTCGATCGCCGTGCAGCGCGGCGCCACCGCCGAAATCCCGATCTTCGACATCATGCGGCGGCGCCTGACCCTGACCGGGTCGACCCTCCGCCCGCGCTCCAAAGACTTCAAGCAGCTGGTTGCCGACGAATTGGACCGCATGGTGTGGCCGCACGTGCGCGAGGGCAGGCTGAAGCCGGTGATCGACACGACCTTCCCGCTCGCCGAAGCCGCCCGGGCACATGAACGCATGGAAGCTGGCGACCATGTCGGCAAGATCGTCCTGACGATCGGCCCATAACCGGAGCTTATCGCCCCTTTGTCGAAACTTGTTGGCTCCGGCGGCGCAGCATCGACATGGCTCGCCTGAACGGGAGGGCCGTATGGACGGACAGCTTGTGCTTCACGAGGATGCACGATCGGGCAATTGCTACAAGATCAGGCTGACGGCAGCGCATCTCGACGTGCCGCTGACCCGCCGCAACTATGACATCATGGCCGGCGAGACCCGGACGCCGGGGTTCCTGGCGTCGGTCAACGCCAATGGCCGCATCCCGGTGCTGCAGATCGGCAATCGCTTCCTGCCCGAAAGCAATGCCGCCTGCTTCTGGCTCGCCGACGGGTCGCACCTGATCCCGACCGATCGCTTCGGGCGCGCCGACATGCTGCGCTGGATGTTCTGGGAACAATATAATCACGAGCCGAACGTCGCCACGCTCCGCTTCTGGCGCTGCTTCGTCGGCGAGGAGCGGCTCAGCGATGCCCAGCGCAGCCAGCTCGACGCCAAACAAGCGGCCGGCGAAGCCGCGCTGCAGCTGATGGAAGAACAGCTGGCCCGCACTCCATGGCTGGCGGGCGATGGCTTCAGCCTCGCCGACATCTGCCTCTACGCCTACACCCATGTCGCGGAAGAGGGCGGGTTCGCGCTCGATCCCTATCCGCATCTGCGCCGCTGGCTCGGCGATGTAGCGGCCCGGCCGGCGCATATTGTCATGAACTCGTAACGCCCGGCGAGTCCGGCCGTAACATTCGGCGAGTAAGGCGCCCCAGCGAGAGCAGCAGGGGTCGCGCCATGAACGCCATTACTCGCATTCCGCTCGAAGCGGACCTTTTCGCCATGAGCCAGCCGGATCGACCCGAGGCGCAGGTTTCGCGCCAACGGTTCCGGACCATCTGGATCTCGGACATCCATCTCGGCACCCGCGGCTGCAACGCGGATATGCTGATCGACTTTCTCGACCACACCGACAGCGACACGCTCTATCTGGTCGGCGACATTATCGACGGCTGGCGGATGAAGAAGCGCTTCTACTGGCCGGCCAGCCACAACGATGTGGTCTGGCGCATCATGAAGCGCGCCAAGCGCGGCACGCGCGTGGTCTATATCCCCGGCAACCACGACGAGATGTTCCGCCAGTTCACCGGCCTCGACTTCGGTGGCGTGGCGATCCGGCGCAAGGCGATCCACGAGACCGCCGACGGTCGCAAGCTGCTCGTGCTGCACGGCGACGAGTTCGACGCGATCATGCTCGCCCATCGCTGGCTCGCTTTCGTTGGCGACGCTGCCTACCACCTGCTGATGAAGCTCAACGTGGCGGTGAACCTCGTCCGCCAGCGTTTCGGCCTGCCCTATTGGTCGCTGTCGAAGACGGCCAAGCACAAGGTCAAGAACGCCGTCGAGTTCATCGGCCGCTTCGAGGAAGTGGTGGCGCACGAAGCCGGCATCCGCGGCGTCGACGGCGTCGTTTGCGGCCACATCCACACCGCCGAGATGCGGAAGATCGGCGGCATCGATTACTACAACGACGGTGATTGGGTGGAGGGCTGCACGGCGCTGGTCGAGCATTTCGACGGCCGCATGGAGGTGCTGCACTGGGCCGACGAGATCGCCGCGCGCAAGGCCGGCGAGAAGGCGTCACGCGAACTGGCGATCGCCGCGTGAAGATCGCGATCGTCACCGACGCGTGGAGCCCGCAGGTGAACGGCGTGGTGAGAACGCTGCAGGCGGTCGGGCGCGAGCTGACGGCGATGGGCCACGAGCTGCTGGTGATCTCGCCCGACCTCTATGGTTCGGTGCCCTGCCCGACCTATCCCGAAATTCGCCTGGCGCTGGCGAGTTCCCGCTCGGTCGGCGCGCGGATCGCCGCCTTCGGAGCCGAGGCGGTCCACCTGGCGACCGAAGGACCCTTGTGCCTTGCCGCACGGCGCTGGTGCCTGCAGCAGGGCCGGCCATTCACCACCGCCTATCACACGCAATTCCCCGACTATGTCGCCGCCCGCACCGGACTGCCTGCGGGCCTGTTCTGGCGCTATATCCGCTGGTTTCATGCGCCCGCACAGGCAGTGCTGGTCTCCACGCCATCGATCCGCACCGCCATGGCCGCGCACGGCATTGCCCATGTGAAACATTGGGGACGCGGCGTGGACCTGACCATGTTCGATTCCCACACGTCGCCGCCGCAATCGGAGTTTGCTGAGCTCGCCCGCCCGATCCAGCTCTATGTCGGGCGTGTCGCTGTCGAGAAGAATATCGAAGCATTTCTCGCCACGCGGTACCCCGGCAGCAAGGTCGTGGTCGGCGATGGCCCCGCACGTGCGGAGCTGGAACGGCGCTTTCCGGACGCGCACTTCATCGGCGCGCGCTCCGGCCCGGCGCTCGCCCGCGCCTATACAGACGCCGATGTGCTGGTCTTCCCGAGCCGAACCGATACCTTCGGGCTGGTGATGATCGAGGCGCTCGCTTGCGGCACGCCGGTCGCGGCCTTTCCGGTTCCCGGACCGGTCGACGTGCTGACGGAGCAGGTCGGTGCAATGCGCGAGGATCTGGACGCGGCGATCGCCGCGGCTTTGACGCGGGATCGAGCCGACTGCAGCCGCTATGGCCGAAGCTTCACCTGGGAAGCGAGCGCGCGACAGTTCCTCGACGCGCTGGTGCCGGTCAGCAACCGAGAGATTGCAGCCTAAGGGACTGTAGACAGGATGCGCCGCGCCTCGGCACAATCCGCGTTCATCTGCGCGGTGAGTGCATCGAGGCTGTCGAACATGGCTTCCGGCCGCAGAAAGGCGTGGAACTCGACCTCGATCGTCCGGCCGTACAGATCCTCGTCGAAATCGAAGAAATAGGCTTCGAGCAGTTCCTTGGGCGGGTCGAAGGTGGGGCGAATGCCGACATTGGCCGCACCGTCCAGCACGCGCCCATCCGGCAGCAATCCGCGCACCGCATAGATGCCGTAGCGCGGCCGCAGATAGCGATCGAGCGCGATGTTGGCGGTCGGATAGCCGATCGTGCGGCCGACCTTGTCCCCATGCTGCACCGGGCCTTCGATCCGGAACGGCCGGGTCAGCAGCCGCGCGGCGGTGGCGCAATCGCCTTCCTGGAGCGCAGCGCGGATGCGGCTGGAGGAAACGGGCTCACCGCCCAATCGCACCGGCGCCACCGCTTCCGCCGAGAACCCCTGCTGCCCGGCAAGCCGGCTCAGCACCTCGGCATTGCCGCTGCGGCCCTGTCCAAAGGTGAAATCCTCGCCGGTCACCACGCCTGCGGCCCCGATCAGGCCGACCAGCCGCTCCGCCACGAAGGCTTCAGCCGACAAGGCGGCCAAGGCGGCATCGAAGTGGAACACGATCATCGCGTCGGCGCCGGCGGCGGCGAACAGGCGCTGCCGCTGTTCGAGCGTCGTCAGGCGGAATGGTGCCGCGTCGGGGCGGAAGAAGCGGACCGGATGCGGGTCGAAGGTGGCAACCAGCGCCGGCCGGCCTTCGGCCCGCGCGCGCTCGATCGCGCGGCCGACAACTGCCTGATGCCCCAGGTGAAATCCGTCGAAATTGCCAAGCGCGACGATCCCGCCGCGCAGCTGGGCCGGAACCGCCGAGCTGCCCTCCAGCCGCTCCATGAGGTCGGGCTATAGAGATTCGCCTCGCGGGTTCCAAGCAGCGCCGGTGAGCCGATCCGCATGCGCGACGAGCTGAAAAGTTCCTCCCGCTCACCCTGGCACAGGCTCGACTCGACGCACGGCGGATGACGCCGGGCCGAACCCTTCCCTACAGCCATGTCAGCGAGAGCGGGGACACTCTTCCAATATGAAAAACGGTCGCAGCGCCATGTTCGGCGCGCTTTTGATGCTTGCATCCTTTTTCGGCGCGACGCCGGCCAGCGCTCAGTTCTGGCAGTGCGCGCCCTTTGCCCGGATGGTTTCGGGCATTGAGATCTACGGCAATGCCGGCACCTGGTGGGGCCAGGCAGCGGGCCGCTACGATCGCGGGCAGACGCCGCAAGTCGGCAGCGTGATGGTGATGAAGCCGCACGCCAAGATGCGCGTCGGCCATGTCGCGATGGTGAGCGGCATCGTCTCGGATCGCGAGATCAAGGTGACTCACGCCAACTGGTCGCGGCGCGGGGGCGTCGAGCGTGACGTGCGCGTAGTGGACGTGTCGGACGCGGGCGACTGGAGCCGGGTCAAGGTGTGGTACGCCTCGATGGGCGATGTCGGCCAGACCACCTATCCGACCTTCGGGTTCGTCTACGCCAAGTCGCCGGCGAGCCAGTTCGCATCGCTGAAGGGCGGCGCAAACCCTCGCGCCGCCCTCCGCTGATCGTCAGGACCTAGTAGCGGTCGCAGACGCGAACGCGGCGCCAACGGCCCCGCCAGTCATCCCACTGCCGGTCGGTCCAGCAGCGCGCACGCGGCGCGGCATAGCCGTAACCATAGCCATAGGGGCGGCCATAATAGCCGCTGCCATAGCCATAGGCGTAAGGCCGGCCGTAATAGCCGTCATAATAGCCGCGGCCGCCATAATAGCCGTTGCCGTAATAGCCGCGGTTCCGCGAGCTCGACGCGAGCGCCGCGCCGGCCGCCAAGCCGAGCGCACCGACGCCGATGGCGAGCGCGGTGCGGTCGCCGCTGCGATGATGGCGGTAGCGATATTGCGCTTCCGCCGGGCTCGCCGCGACCACCAGAGTCGCGCCGGCGATCAGGCCAGTCGTGATCCTATGCAAGTTGGTCACCCTCTATCTCCTTCGAAACACATGGAAACGACGCGGAACGACACGCTCCGGTTCCACCCTGCCCGAATGCCCGATTCGTCCTGAACGGGCGCGGAACGGCTTGTTCAGCTTTTATGCGCTCGAAAACGGTCGAGGCCCAGTCTCAGGTCGGCAATCAGGTCGGCGGGATCTTCCAGGCCGATATGCAGCCGCACCAGCGGACCTTCCGCCGACCAGCTGGTCGCGCTGCGCAGGCTCTGCGGATCGGCGGGGATGACGAGGCTTTCGAAGCCGCCCCAGCTGAACCCGATGCCGAACAGGTCAAGGCCATCGATCAGGGCCGCACGCGCGGCATCGTCGCCGCCGTTCAGGACGAACCCGAACAGCCCTGAGGCGCCGGAAAAGTCCCGCTGCCACAGCTCATGTCCGGGGCAGCCCGGGATGGCCGGATGAATGACCCGCGCGACTTCCGGCTGTTCGGCGAGCCAGCGCGCGACCTCCACTCCGTTCGCCTGATGCTGGGCGAGTCTTACGCCCATGGTCCGTAGCCCCCGAGCACCGAGCCAGGCGTCGTCGGGCGACGCGGTCTGGCCGAGTTGATAGCTGGTCTGGCGCAGCTTCGCCCAAGCGGACGGCGCGGCCGTCACCGATCCCAGCATGACGTCGGAATGACCGACCACATATTTGGTGCAGGCCAGGATCGACAGGTCGACGCCCTTCGAGATTGCCGGGAAGAAGAGCGGCGTCGCCCAGGTATTGTCGAGCATGGTGACAATCCCCCGCGCCTTGGCCGCCGCGCAGATCGCCGGCACGTCCTGCACCTCGAAGGTCAGGCTGCCGGGGCTTTCTAGGAAGACGGCGCGCGTAGAGTCGGCGAAGAGCCCGGCAATGTCGGCGCCGATCAGCGGATCGTAATAGCGGGTGGTTACGCCGAATCGCTTCAGCAGCCCGTCACAGAGCAGCCGCGTCGGCTCATAGGCGCTGTCGACCATCAACAGTTCGTCGCCAGGTCGGAGCACGCTCAGCAGCGCTGTCGACACCGCCGCGACGCCCGACGGGTAGAGCAGAGTCGCCTCGGCGCCCGGCTCGAGTTCGGTCAGCGCCTCGGCGAGCGACCATTGGGTCGGCGTCCCGCGTCGACCATAATAGAGGCGATGATGCGTGTCCCGCTGCCGCTCCTTCAGGTCGGCGACGCTGTCGTAGAGGATGGTCGACGCGCGCCAGACCGGCGGGTTGACGACACCGCCGGTCCATTCCGCCCGTCGACCGCCGGTGACGAGGCGGGTGGCCGGTTTCCTGTCCTTACCGCCCGAGTCGCTCACGCAGCCGCGCCAAGTTCCTTCGGTGTCGAGGGGTCCGCACCCCATTCGCTCCAGCTGCCGTCGTACAAGGCGGCATCCTTGCCGAGCAGATGCAGGCCGAACAGCAGCACCGCCGCCGTGACGCCTGAGCCGCAGGTGGTCACGATCGGCTTGTCGAGATCGATGCCGGCGTCGGTGAAGGCCTGGCGCAGGGCGTCGCCCGTCTTGAACGTGCCGTCGGCGTTATAGAGCTGCTCGTAGGGCAGGTTGCGCGAACCCGGAATGTGGCCTGGCTGCACGCCCTGGCGTTCCATCGCCTGACCGGCAAAGCGCGAGGCGCCGCGCGCATCCAGCACCTGCTCGGCGCGGGTGCCGACATTCGCCTTCATCTGGTCGAGCGTGCGCACGCCCTTGGCATCGTTCCAGGCGGTGAAGTGGCGGTGGCGGACGCTCGGCTTGCCGCTCTCGACCGCACGCGCCTCGGCCCGCCATTTGGCAAGTCCGCCATCGAGGATGGCGACGTCATGCGCGCCGAACGTGCGCAGCATCCACCAGGCGCGTGCCGCCGTCTTGTAGGGGGACTGATCATAGACCACGATACGGCTGCCGTCGCCCAAACCCAGCGACTGCATGCGACTGGCGAACTTCTCGGCCGGCGGCAGCATGTTGGGCAGGCTGGTGCTGGTATCGGCCAGCTCCGCCAGGTCCATGAACACGGCGCCGGGAATATGCGCCTGCTCGAACGCGGCAGCGGCGTCGCCTTCGCCCGGCATCAGCCAGGTAGCATCGACGACGCGCAGGTCCGGGGCTCCGAGTTCCTTGTCCAGCCAATCGGTCGATACCAGGGCGTCCATCGCTGCGTCTCCTTTTGCCGGGTGCTTAGTCAAAGCCGTAACGCTTGGGAACCGATTCCCGGTCCCCAAGCGTGCGGACTTTGAAGCTGCGGTGCCGGAGAGGCGGAGCGATGGCCGCTCAGCGAGCAGCGACTTTCAGATTCCCGGCTCGTGCGGCGAGCACGCGGGCCTGCTCGGCTGCGGCGGTGCGCAGCTGGTCGCGGCAGTCTTCGAACCTGATCCGGCCGCGTGCATCGGCGGGGGACGGCGTGCCGCACAGGTCGGCCGCGGCGTGCACGATCCGGAGGTCGAGCGCGCGCCGCCCCTGATCGGTGGTCAGGTCCAAGCCTGCGACGCTGACCGCGGCGGTACGGGTCGCGGGCTGCGCCGCGGCGGGATTGGCCGGCACGAACGCAGCGGCGAATGCGAGTGTGATCAACAGGGTCTTCATGACGGTCTCCATCCAGTTCGGTGAGGGATCCGTCGGCGCCAACGTGAGACTGTAGATAGGCTCTTATGGACGTTCTGCGGTAGCAACGATGTTGCGCAACCGTTCTGCAAAAGTGCAGAATGCGCGCATGTTCGATTGGAACGACGCACGCTTCTTCGTGGCAGTCGCCGACAGCGGCAGCACGCTGGCGGCCGGGCGCATGCTGCGGGTCAGCCAGACGACCGTCGCCCGCCGCATCGCCGCACTCGAGGAGTCGCTCTGCCTCATCCTCTTCGACAAGCGGCGGGCCGGCTATGTGCTGACCGGAGCCGGCGAAACGCTGTTGCACGAGGCGCGCGCGCTGCAGGAGGCGGCGGAGGCGCTCGGCGATGCGGCTTCGGCACAGAAGCGGGAGACCGGCGGCACCGTGCGGCTGACGACCGAAGAATCCTACGCCAATGGCGTGCTGACCCCAATGTTGCGCGAGCTGCACGAGCTGAGGCCCGACATCGTCATCGAGCTCGATGCCAGCGAGGAGATTCGCGACCTTGAAGCAGGGGCGGCGGACATTGCCGTTCGCGTGTCGAAAGAGATGACCGGCAGCGGACTGGTCGGCCGCAAGATCGGCACCGACCTGTGGACCGTCTATTGCAGCCGCAGCTATGCCGAGGCGCATGGCGTGCCCCGGAACCGGCGCGAACTGGCCCAGCATCCGCTGATCGGCGGCGGCGGCGGCCGGGTCGGGCGCTATTACGGCCTGTGGCTGAAGGAAAACGGGCTCGAGCATGCGGTCGCGATGACTCATGGCAGCGTGACCGGCATCATCGCGGCTGTCCGCTCCGGCGTCGGTTGCGCGGCGCTACCCTGCATGGTCGCCGAACTCGATCCCGAGCTGGTGCGCTGCCTGCCCGCGACGACCAACGGCGGCATGGAAATCTGGCTGCTGACCCACGAGCGCCAGCGCCACAGCCCCCGCATCCGGACCGTCCTCGATTTCCTCGGCGAACGGCTGAAGCGACACGCGCTGTCGGTCGAAGCGCGCCTACACCAGCAGGTGCCCGGCCTCGCCGCCTGATTCCGTTGCCGCCGCGATCATGCTAAAGTCCGCCCTCCACCCGCAGGGGAGGCGGCCATGCGCGCGCTCTATCTGGCATTCGGTGTGTTTGCTTACGCGTTCTTTTTCGCGACCTTCCTGTATCTGATCGCCTTCGTCGGCGACCTGCCCGGAGTGCCGAGGACCGTCAGCGCCGGCGGCGAGTCGGCACCAGTGCTGACCGCGATGCTCGTCAATCTAGCGCTAGTCGCCCTGTTCGGGCTGCAGCACACGGTGATGGCGCGGCAGGGCTTCAAGCGAGCCTGGAAGCAGATCGTGCCCGAGCCGATCGAGCGCAGCATCTATGTGCTGCTCGCAAGCGCCATGCTGTGGGTCCTGTTCCTGCTCTGGCGGCCGATGCCGGCTGAGGTCTGGCGGGTCGACAACGCAGTCGGGGCCGCGCTCCTTTGGATGCTGTTCGGCGCGGGCTGGCTGATCGTGCTCGTCAGCACATTCCTGATCAGCCATTTCGAGCTGTTCGGATTGAAGCAGGTGTGGATGCATCTGCGCGGCCAGGCGACGGTGACGCCGGTGCTCCGCCAGCCCTTTTTCTATCGGTTCGTGCGCCATCCGCTCTATGCGGGTTTCTTCCTCGCCTTCTGGGCCACGCCGGTGATGACCGCCGGGCATCTGCTCTTCGCCGCGGGCATGTCGGTCTACATGCTGATCGCCATCCGCTTCGAAGAACGCGACCTGCTCGACCTGTTCGGTGAGGATTATGAGCGCTACCGCGCTTCGGTCGGCATGCTCACGCCACGTTTCACTCGCGCCTGATTGCGGCGGCGCAACGATCCGCTAGGGTGCCGCCCCGATTCGGGGGTAGCGTAGCGCATGGATGTTGTGCGGGGACCGGTGGCGGCGGAGGAGGCGCGGGAGCGCCTGGCTCTGGCCCTGTCGGCGGTCGCGCGAGGCGACCGGACCGCCTTTCATGACGTGTATCGGCGCACCTCGGCGAAACTTTACGGCGTCTGCTGCCGTATCTTGGGCGAGGGCCAGGATGCGGAGGATGCGTTGCAGGAAGCCTATGTGAATGTGTGGCGGCGGGCGGAGCGTTTCGACGCGTCGCGCGCGAGCCCCATCACCTGGCTGGCCGCGATCGCGCGCAACACCGCGATCGACCGGTTGCGCGCCCGCGGCACGCGCACGACCGCGCCGATCGACGAGGCAGCCGACATTGCCGATCCGGCGCCCAGCGCCGATGCCCTGTTGGAGGATGCGGGCGAGGCCGAGCGGCTCCATGGCTGCCTGGCCGAACTGGCCGATCGCGATGCCGCCCTGGTCCGCACCGCCTTCCTGGAAGGGGCGAGCTATCCCGAACTGGCGGCCCGCGCCGACGAGCCGCTGGGCACGATCAAGAGCCGCATTCGCCGCGCGCTGATCAAGTTGCGCGATTGCCTGTGCCGATGACCGACGACGACGATCTCCTCGCCGCCGAACACGCGCTCGGCCTCGCGGATGCGAGCGATCGTGAGACGAGCGACCCAGCTTTCGCGGCGGCGGTCGATGCCTGGCGCGCTCGGCTCGATCCGCTGCTTGGGCCGGAGCGCGCGCCGCCCGCCGAGCTCTGGGCGCGCATCGAACGGCGGCTGCCGGCCAACGACCTCGGTGATCCGGCGCGACCGTGGCGCTTTGCCACCTTCGCGGCCAGCACCGTTGCCGCCGCCCTGCTCGGCGTGATCGTGTTGCGTCCGGAGGGGGGCGTTCCGCCGCCGGCGCCACAGGTCGCCACGGCACCCGCCGCTCACATGATGGTGGCGGCGCTGACGCCGAAGGAAGGCGCGGGCACCGTCACCATCACCTATGACGATCGCGAGGGCCGGATGACGGTCACGCCCGTCGCCATGGACCCGCATGGCCATACGCCCGAGCTGTGGGTGATCCCGGCGGACGGCAAGCCGCGCTCTTTGGGTGTCATCGCGGCGCATGATGCCCGCACGATGATCGTCGCCGGCGGCCACCGCCCGCTCCTGTCCGGCGGCGCGACGCTGGCGGTATCGCTGGAACCGGAGGGCGGCTCGCCGACCGGCCAGCCGACTGGTCCCGTGGTAATGACCGGCACGATGTCGATCGTCTGAGCGCCGGTCGCGAAAAAATACAGCTTCGCCGCGACGCGGCTGCATCCGCTGTAACCATCGCCACGTAACTCCGGCACCGGCAGCGCTTCGGCTGCTGCCGATCAAGCTGAGAGGGACGAACACCCATGAAGAATTCGCTGAAGGCCGCCGCCGCGGCGCTGTCGCTTGCGCTCGTATCGTCGGCCGCACTGGCCGATCATCATGAAAAGACCGTGATGGTCGGTGGCGCGGCGATGTATCCGTCGAAGACGATCGTCGACAATGCGGTGAACTCCAAGGATCATACCACGCTGGTCGCCGCCGTGCAGGCCGCGGGCCTCGTCGACACGCTGAAGGGCCCCGGCCCGTTCACCGTCTTCGCGCCGACCAACGCCGCCTTTGCCAAGCTGCCCGCTGGCACCGTGGAGTCGCTGGTGAAGCCGGAGAACAAGGGCACGCTGACCACGGTCCTGACCTATCACGTCGTGCCCGGGCGGCTGACCGCCAAGGATATCGCCGCCAAGATCAAGGCCGGCGGCGGCAAGGCGACGCTCACCACCGTGCAGGGCGAGCCGCTGACCGCGGCGATGATGGGCAGCACGATCATGCTGACCGACGCCAAGGGCGGCATGAGTCATGTGACCCAGGGCGACGTGCTGCAATCCAACGGCGTGATCCACGTCGTCGACACGGTGCTGATGCCGTAAATCCTCTCCTCCTGTTGGGGAGAGCCTTTGGCTGCGACTCGCAGCCTGGAGGGGGCGGGTACCAGGGGGTCCCGTCCCCTCTTCTATTTAAGAGTGGCTACGGCATCGGCCGGATGATCGGTGAAGATGCCGTCGACACCCGCCCGCGCAAACAGGCGGACTTCGTCGCCTGCACGGCCTTTTGCGCGCGGATCGGAGCCATCGCGCAGTTCGGCGGGCAGAAAGAAATTTTCCGACCGCAGGGTCCAGACGATGACCTTCAGGCCCGCAGCGTGCGCATCCGCGACGAGGCTCGTGGCGGGCAGCGAGCGTCCCTCGCCGTCGCGCGGAACGACCAGCGCCTTGGCGGCACCGAGCGCGTCCGCATAGCTCGCGACCTGCTTGAGTCCGGCGGGCGTGATCATCGTCGCATAGCTTTGGGCGCCGCCATCGACCGGCGCGCCCTTGTCGTCGACGAGCTGCACCAGCTTCAGCTTCGTCATCCGGCGCAGCGCCTTGAGGTTGCCCACCTCGAAGCTCTCGATCCAGACCGGATCGTCCGCTTTGCTCCAGCCATGACGTGCGAAACTGTCGATCAGCTTTCGCTCGATGGGCAGGCCGATCGACGCGAAATAGCTCGAATGCTTCACCTCGGCGACGACACCCTTGCCGCGCGCCTTGGCGAGGGCGATCAGCTCGTCCAGCGTCGCGATCGGCTCGTCGGCATAGGCGGTGTTGGCCGCGCGCAACTGCGGCAGTCGCTCCCTGGCCCGCAGGGTCTTCAGCTCGGCGAGGGTGAAATCCTCGGTAAACCAGCCGGTGACGGCTTGGCCCTCGATCGTCTTGGTCGTGCGGCGCCCCGCGAATTCGGGGTGATCGGCGACGTCGGTGGTGCCGCTGATCTCATTCTCATGCCGGGCAACCAGCTCGCCGTCCTTCGTCGGGACGATGTCAGGCTCGATGAAGTCGGCGCCCTGGTCCAGGGCCAGCGCATAGGCCGCGAGCGTGTGCTCCGGCCGCTCTCCGGATGCGCCGCGGTGACCGATAATGAAGGGCGTGCTCATGGCGAGCAGCATAGCAAAGAGGCTGAACATCGCACGCACCGCAAAAGTTGAGCGCCGCGCATTAGGCGACTAACACCCCCGCGATGCAAGCCAGCGACCTTCGCATCGCGCTGTTCAGCGGCAACTATAATTATGTACGCGACGGCGCCAATCAGGCGCTCAATCGCCTGGTCGGCTATCTGCTGCGCCAAGGTGCGGCGGTGCGCGTCTATGCGCCGGTGATCGACAATCCGGCCTTCCCCGCGACCGGCGACCTGATCGGCGCGCCATCCTTCGCCTTTCCCGGCCGTCCGGAATATCGCTTCTCGACGGGCCTGCCGCGCCGGCTGAAGCGCGACCTCGACACGTTCGCGCCGAACATATTCCATTTGTCCGCGCCCGACGTGCTCGGCCATCGTGCATTATCCTTCTCGCGCCGCCGCAACCTGCCGGCGGTGGCATCGGTGCACACGCGCTTCGAGACCTATCCGCGCTATTACGGCCTCGCTTTCCTCGAGCCGGTGATCGAGGCGATCCTGCGCCGCTTCTATCGCCGCTGCGACGCCATCGTGGCGCCGTCCGACTCGATGGCCCAGCTGCTCCGCGAACAGCGGATGAGCTATGACGTCGGCATCTGGACCCGCGGCGTCGACCGCGAGATCTTCGCACCCGAGAAGCGCGACCTGGCTTGGCGCCGCGGCCTCGGCATCGCCGACGATCAAGTAGCGATCGGCTTTCTCGGCCGGCTGGTGATGGAGAAGGGCCTCGACGTCTTTTCCGACACGATCGACTGCCTAACCGCCAAGGGCGTGCCGCACCGCGTGCTCGTGATCGGCGACGGGCCCGCGCGCGACTGGTTCGAGCGGCGGTTGCCCAACGCGGTGTTCGTTGGCCAGCAGAGCGGCGGCGACCTCGGCCGCGCGCTCGCCAGCACCGACATGCTGTTCAACCCATCGGTGACGGAGACGTTCGGCAATGTGACGCTGGAGGCCATGGCCTGCGCACTGCCGGTGGTCGCCGCGATTGCGACCGGTAGCCAGAGCCTGGTCAAGGACGGCGTGACCGGTCGCCTCGTCCGCCCCGGCTGGATCGAAGGCTTTGCCGATGCGCTAGCGCATTACTGCACCGACCACGCTGCCCGCCGCGCCGCCGGCGAAGCGGGCGAGCGCACCGCGCAGCGCTTCGGCTGGGACCAGGTCAACCAGAGCCTGGTCGACACCTATCTCCGCATCCTGCGCCAGCGCGCCGCCGGCGGCACCGTCCCGCGGTTGGGGCCGGTCCCTTAGAAACAAGTGCTCTCGCTAAGAGCGCTAAGAACGCCAAGAGTTGGCTCGTGCGCTTCGCAAATTAGCACCTTCTTCGCGGCCTTGGCGTTCTTAGCGAGAACGACCCTTCTCTAGAGGTGACGAGAGCGGGTTAAGGCGCTAATCGGCGCACCCTTATGGCCGACGCTCCTACCCCGCCCGATTACCGCGACACCGTCTTCCTGCCCAAGACCGACTTTCCCATGAAGGCCGGGCTGCCGCAGAAGGAGCCGGCCATTCTGGCGCGCTGGCAGGAGATCGGTCTCTATCAGCGGCTGCGCGAGGCGCGTGCCGGACGCGAGAAGTTCATCCTCCATGATGGCCCGCCTTATGCCAATGGCGACATGCATATCGGCCATGCGCTGAACCATATCCTGAAGGACATGGTCTGCCGCACCCAGTCGCTGCTGGGGAAGGACGCGCCATACGTGCCCGGCTGGGACTGCCACGGCCTGCCGATCGAGTGGAAGGTCGAGGAACAGTATCGCGCCAAGAAGCGCAACAAGGACGAGGTGCCTGCGGCCGAGTTCCGCGCCGAATGCCGCGCCTATGCCCAGCATTGGGTCGACACCCAGCGCGAGCAGTTGAAGCGGCTCGGCATCCTGGGCGACTGGGACCGGCCTTACCTGACGATGGACTTCGAAGCCGAGGCGACCATCGTCCGCGAGCTGCTGAAGTTCGCGGAGTCAGGCCAGCTCTACCGCGGGGCCAAGCCGGTCATGTGGTCCCCGGTCGAAAAGACCGCGCTCGCCGAAGCCGAGGTCGAATATGAGGACATCACGTCCACCCAGATCGACGTGGCGTTCGAGATCGTCGAGAGCCCGATCCCGGAACTGGTCGGCGCACATGCGGTGATCTGGACGACGACGCCGTGGACGATCCCGGTCAACCAGGCGATCGCGTACGGGCCGGAGGTGGAATATCTTCTCTTCGAGGCCTGCACGCAGGAGCGCTATCACGACAAGCTAAGCGGTTTCAGGACGTTCTTCCTGGTCGCAGCCAACTTGTTGAAGGACTTCCTTGCCCGTGTTCCAATGGCATCCGTCGAGCCGCCCAAGCGAACGCTGAAGGGCTCCGAACTGGCCGGCACGATTGCCCGCCACCCGATGCACCATCTAGGGGGCTTCTTCGCCAAGCCGCGGCCGTTCCTCCCCGGCGATTTCGTCACGACCGATCAGGGCACGGGCCTTGTCCATATGGCGCCGGATCATGGCGAGGACGATTTCGAGCTGTGCAAGGCGAATGGGCTCGAACCCGTGTTCGCGGTGACCGGCGAAGGCAAATATCGCGAGGATTGGGGCTGGCTGGGCGGCCAGGGCTCCGTGATCAACCCCAAGTTCAATGCGCCCGACGGGCCGATCTGTTCGGACCTGCGTGAAGCCAGTGCGCTGCTGGCCGCGAGCGCGGACTATCGCCACAGCTATCCGCATTCGTGGCGCTCCAAAGCCAAGGTCATCTTCCGGGCCACCCCGCAATGGTTCATTCCGATGGACCAAGCGCGCTTCTCGACTTCGCTCGAAGCGAACGGAGGGGATGGAAGCGCCCCACAAACCCCGTTTGTTTCGAGCGAAGTCGAGAAACGTGGCACCCTCCGCGCCAAAGCCCTCGCCGCGATCGAAGCCACCCGGTTCGTCCCGGAAAAGGGCCGCAACCGCATCCGCTCGATGGTCGAAGGCCGCCCGGATTGGGTGATCAGCCGCCAGCGCGCCTGGGGGGTGCCGATCACGCTCTTCGTCGATCGCAAGACGGGCCAGTATCTGAACGACCCGCAGGTCAACGCCCGCATCGTCGCCGCCGTTCGCGCGAAGGGTGTGGACGGCTGGTTCGACACGCCCGCCGCCGAACTGCTGGGGCCGGACCGCAACGCCGACGACTATGGGCGCGTCACCGACATTCTCGACGTGTGGTTCGACAGCGGCTCGACCCACGCCTTCGTGCTGGAGAGCGGCCGCTGGCCGGAGCTGCGCTGGCCCGCCGACCTGTACCTCGAAGGATCGGACCAGCATCGCGGCTGGTTCCAGTCGTCGCTGCTGGAGTCGTGCGGCACGCGCGGACGGGCGCCTTACGACGCGGTGCTGACGCACGGCTTCACCATGGCGTCCGACGGGCGGAAAATGTCCAAGTCGCTCGGCAACACGGTCGATCCGCTGAAGCTGATGACCGAATATGGCGCCGACATCCTGCGGCTATGGGCGCTGTCGGTCGACTTCACCGAGGATCACCGCATCGGCAAGGAGATCCTCGCCGGCACCGCCGATGCCTATCGCAAGCTCAGGAACACCTTCCGCTACCTGCTCGGCGCGCTCGAGGGCTTCGACGAGGCAGAACGGGTGCCCGCGTCCGAGATGCCGGAGCTGGAGCGGTATGTCCTGCACCTGCTCGCCGAGCTGGACGCGCAGCTGAAGCAGGCAGTCGGTGACTATGACTTCAACAGCTATGTCCGGCTGCTGAGCGACTTTGCGAATAACGACCTGTCCGCCTTCTTCTTCGATATCCGCAAGGACTCGCTCTATTGCGACGCGCCGGACGCGCCGAAGCGGCGGGCGTATCGCACCGTGCTCGACACGCTGTTCCACGCGCTGGTGCGCTGGCTGGCGCCGGTGTTGACCTTCACCAGCGAGGAGGCATGGACCACGCGCTCGCCGGATGCGGGTTCGGTGCACCTGCTGACCTGGCCCGAGGTGGACGCCGGCTGGCGTGACGAGGCGCTGGCGGCGCGCTGGGCGGAGTTGCGGGCGTTGCGCGGGCACGTGACGGAAGCGATCGAGCCCTATCGTCGCGACAAGCTGATCCGCTCCAGCCTCGAAGCGGAGGTGACGCTACCGGGCAGTGCCGGCCCGGAACTTGAGGAGCTGTTCATCGTGGCGAAGGTGTCGCCGGGCGATGAGATCGCCGTGACACGCACCGAGCGACTGAAATGCGGCCGCTGCTGGCGGCATCTGCCGGAAGTGGTCGAGGATGGCGCGCTGTGCGGGCGGTGCACGGAGGTGGTTGGTGGGTAAGATTGCCTCTCTCCGCACCGCATGTTCCCCTGCGAAAGCAGGGGTCCAGTTGCACCAAGTACCTGCCGAGATGACTCCTGGCCCCCTGCGTTCGCAGGGGAACTGCAGATGAATGCCACCCGCCGCTTCGGCCTGCTGATCGCGCTGGCCGTCTTCCTGCTCGACCAGGCGATCAAATATCTCGTCACCGGTCCTCTTGCGCTCGATCAGGTCGGGCAGATCGTGCTGCTGCCGATCTTTAACCTGACCTGGGTGCAGAATTACGGCGTGTCGATGGGCTTTTTGACCGCCGACAGCGAGACGACGCGCTGGGCGCTGGTCGCGCTCACGGCGGCGATCGGCACCGGCGTGCTGGTCTGGCTGTGGCGCGAGCACAACCGTCATGACGTCATCGCGCTCGGCCTGGTGCTGGGCGGGGCGGCCGGCAATATCCTCGATCGCGTGCGGTTCGGCTATGTCGTCGATTTTCTCGACCTGCACATCGGTGAGTTCCGGCCCTTTTTGGTCTTCAATGTCGCCGATGCTGCCATTACCATCGGCGTCCTGATCCTGCTCCTGCGTGCCCTGTTCGCGCGTCAGAAGAGCGAACCCGCGGAGAATGTGAATGCGTAATGTCGTTGTGCTGGGCCTGGCGGCCCTGACGCTCGCGGGATGCGGCGGCGGCGGGTTGAACCGCGCGCGGCCGGACGAGTTCGCCGTCGCCCGGCGCGCGCCTTTGGTGGTGCCGCCCGACTTCGCGCTGCGCCCGCCGAGCCCCGGCACGCCGCGCCCGCAGGAAGCGGACAGCTCGACCCAGGCGCTGCAGGCGATGTTCGGCGGCCCCGCGCCGCGCAGCGTGCCGGAAGCAGCGGCGCTGAGCCGCGCCGGCGCCGACCGCACACCCGCCGGGATTCGCTCCGAAGTCGGCTCGCCCGAGACCAACGCCGTCGACAAGGGTTCCGTCACCCGCGACATCATCGCCGCGCCGGAAGGCGACGGGCAGGATGCGCGCGCGAGTGCGGGGGGTGCGCCTGCTCCGACGCCTTCTCCAAGCCCGACGCCGCAACCCTGACCCGTTCGCCTCGAGCGCAGTCGAGAAGCGTATCTCGACTGCGCTCGATACGAAGGTTGTCGTGGATCAGGCCTGCAGTTCGACGTCCCAATAGAGCCAGTCCCGCCAGGTCTCGTGCAGGTAATTGGGCGGGAAGGCGCGGCCGTGATCCTGGAGCTGCCAGCTGGTCGGGCGATAGGGCTGCTCGAACAGGGCCATATGCGCTTCGGCGGGCGTGCGGCCACCCTTTTTCAGGTTGCACGGCGCGCAGGCGGTGGAGACATTCTCCCACGTCGTACGGCCGCCATAAGCGCGCGGGATGACGTGATCGAAGGTGAGGTCGCGTCCGGTGCCGCAATATTGGCAGCTGAAGCGGTCGCGCAGGAAGAGATTGAAGCGGGTGAAGGCGGGGTAGGCGGAAGGTTTCACATATTGCTTGAGCGCGATGACGCTCGGCAGCTTCATCGCGCTGGTGGGACTTCGCACTTCCTTTTCATAGGATTCGACAATGTCGACCCGATCGAGAAACACCGCCTTGATCGCCGTCTGCCACGGCCAGAGGCTCAAGGGATAATAGCTGAGCGGCGTGTAATCGGCGTTCAGCACAAGCGCCGGGCAGCTGTCCGGATGTCGGATCAGATCGGGATGGTACAAACGCCTCTCCCCACTTGACTGCCGCAGGCACTGCCCGCTGATGATTACGCGGAAATGACATTCCGCAATAACGCCCGTCAACCCGATCCACGATCTTGTCCATAGGCTTATCCACAACGCGGTTCGCACCCAGCCCGACCGGGCGCCTGCATCTCGGCCACGCGCTGAGCGCGGTGCTGGCGCACGACTTTGCGGGCGACCGCGGCGGCGCGTTCCTGCTGCGGATCGAGGATATCGATCCCGGCCGGTCGCGTGAGGAGCATGTCGCGGGGATGGTCGAGGACCTGCATTGGCTGGGGCTGAGCTGGGATGGTCCCGTGGTGCGCCAGTCAGATCGGCTGCCGCTCTACGCCGCCGCGCTCGACCGGCTGAAGGCGGAGGGCCTCGTCTATCCCTGCTTCTGCACGCGCGCCGACATCGCGCGCAGCGTGTCCGCGCCGCATGGACCGGAGGGGCCGCTCTATCCCGGCACGTGCCGCGGGTTGAGTGAGGCCGATCCGTCGCGCCCGCATGCCTGGCGGCTGGACGTGACACAGGCTGCGGCGCGGGTCGGGAGGCTCATTTGGTCGGATCATGGTCAGGAGATCGAGGCGCAGCCGGATCTGCTCGGCGATGTGGTGCTCGCCCGCAAGGACGCGCCGACCAGCTATCATCTGGCGGTCACGGTCGACGATGCCGCGCAGGGCATTACCGACGTGGTGCGCGGGCGCGACCTGTTCCTCTCCACCCACATCCACCGGCTGCTCCAGGCGCTGCTGGACCTGCCGACGCCCGCCTACCATCACCACAAGCTGCTGATCGGACCGGACGGCGAGCGGCTCGCCAAGCGCCATGGCGCCCTCAGCCTCGCCGATCTGCGCGATCAAGGCATTGATCCGCAAGCCATAGTCGAGCCGATCCGCGCCGGCGCGGCGCCGCTTGGATTCCGCCTGTCAGACGCCTAGATTAGCACCATGAGCATCTTCCTCACCCTCCTCCTGGTCGCGGCGATGATCGCGACCGTGACCATGCTCGTGCGCGGCATCGTCACCTTCCTGAAAACGACGGAGGCGGACCTGAAATCGGGCAATGGCGGCCCGAGCGCGTCGGGGCTCAAACAGAACAAGATGATGATGGGCCGCATCTTCTTCCAGGCGATCGCCGTGCTGATCGCCGCCCTGCTGATGCTGCTGTCGCGCTGATCCCTCCTTCGAGACGCTGTTTCGCCAGGCTCAACAGCTCCTCAGGATCAGCGGATTTGCTCTTTCGCTCGTCCTGAGGAGGGACTGAGCTTGGCGAAGGCCTGTCTCGAAGGATATCGATAAGGCATGGTCAAGCTCAACAAGATCTACACCCGCACCGGCGATGACGGCACGACCGGCCTGGTCGACGGTTCGCGGGTAGCGAAGTCCAGCGCCCGCATGGCGCTGATCGGCGATGTCGACGAGGCGAACTCCGCCATCGGCGTCGCCATTGCCGCGCTCGGGTCCGACCCCATCGTGCCGGACCTCTCCCGTATCCAGAACGACCTGTTCGATCTCGGCGCCGATTTCGCCACGCCCGGGGAGGAGTTCGATCCCGACGAGATGACGCTCCGCATCGTGCCCGCTCAGGTCGAGCGACTGGAGCGGGAGATCGACGCGATGAACGAGGGGCTGGAGCCGCTCCGGTCGTTCATCCTGCCCGCGGGGACGGCCGCGGTGTCGGCGCTGCATCTCGCCCGCGCGGTGGTGCGGCGGGCGGAGCGCAGTGCGGTTGCAGCCGCCGGTGGCATGCCGCTCAACCCGCAGGCGCTCGCCTATCTGAATCGCCTGTCCGACCATCTCTTCGTCGCCGCGCGGCTGGTCGCCAGCCGCTCCGGGGGCGACGTACTGTGGGTGCCGGGCGCCAGCCGCTGATTGTGTCACGACAAGGACGCCTGGCTGTCCTATGTTAAGGCTGTGACGTCCACCGCGCACCTCCAACGCGACACGCCGGAGCTTTTCGAGCGGGTCCGCGCGCTCACACTCGACCTCGCCGAGCCCCTCTCCGACGCCGATGCCACCGTGCAGTCGATGGACGACGCTTCGCCGGCAAAATGGCATCTCGCGCACACGACCTGGTTCTTCGAAACCTTCGTGTTGCGCGATGTGCCTGATTATCGCGTGTTCGACGATCGCTACGCCTACCTCTTCAACAGCTATTACGAGGCGGAGGGCCCCCGCCACGCCCGTCCGCGGCGGGGCATGCTGACGCGGCCGTCGCTGGACGAGGTGCGCGCCTATCGGGCGCATGTCGATGCGGCGGTTGGCGAAGCGTGGCCGTACCTCGGGGACGCCGCGCGCGCGCTGGTGGAGCTTGGCTGTCATCACGAGCAGCAGCACCAGGAATTGCTCCTCACCGACGTCCTGCACCTGTTCGCCCAGAACCCGCTCAAACCGGCTGTCTGGACACGCTCGACGCTCAGGCTCACCCCAACTCCGTTCGCTTCGAGCGCAGTCGAGAAGCGTATCTCGACTGCGCTCGATACGAACGGTGCACAGTGGGGCGAGTTCGAAGGCGGCGTTGTCGAGGTGGGTCACGCCGCCCCCCGCTTCTCATTCGACTGCGAGGGACCGCGCCATTCCGTGCTGCTGCAACCGTACGCACTCGCGACGAGGCTGGTCAGCAACGCGGATTGGTCGGCCTTCATCGCCGACGGCGGCTATCGCGATCCGCGCTGGTGGCTGTCCGACGGCTGGGCCTGGGTGCAGCGCGACGGGATTGAAGCGCCGCTCTATTGGATTGGAGAAGGCAAAGGCTTCGGCCTGGACGGAATGCAGCCGCTCGATCCGGACGCACCCGTCACGCACCTGAGCTTCTTCGAGGCGGACGCCTATGCGAGCTGGGCCGGCGCGCGGCTGCCGACCGAAGCGGAGTGGGAGCATGCGGCGGCAGGCCTCGATGCGAATCAGGGCCAGTTCCTCGATACTGCCGGTGCGGTTCGCCCGTCTGATCACGGCATGTTCGGTTCAGTCTGGGAATGGACCGGCAGCGCCTATCGACCCTATCCCGGCTTCAGGCCTGCGGCGGGTGCCGTCGGCGAATATAATGGCAAGTTCATGAGCGGGCAGTTCGTGCTGAAGGGCGGCAGCTGCGCCACGCCGCGTGGTCATGTCCGCGCATCCTACCGCAATTTCTTCTACCCCCATCAGCGCTGGCAGTTCACCGGCCTGAGACTGGCGAGGGACCTGTGAACGCGGAAGCGCCGCAGCGGGTCGATCCCGCCTTCCGCGACGATGTCCTCGCCGGCTTTCGCCTGCGCCCGCGCGCGATCCCGGCCCGCTGGTTCTACGACCGCACCGGCTCCGAGCTGTTCGAGCGGATCACCGCGCTGCCCGAATATTATCCCACGCGCGTCGAGACCGCGCTACTCGCCCGCCACGCCGCCGACGTCGCCAGGATCGTGGGTCCGGGCCGCGCCGTGGTCGAGTTCGGCTCGGGCTCATCGACCAAGACGCCGCACGTGCTGGAGGCGGTGCAGCCCGCCGCCTATGTGCCGATCGACATCTCCGGCGACTTCCTGCGGGAATCGGCCGCCGCGCTCGCCTCCGATTTCCCGAAGCTGTCGATCCTACCGGTCGAGGCGGATTTCATGCACCCGATCGTGCCCCCGCCGGAAATCGCGGCGCTGCCCAAGCTCGGCTTCTTCCCCGGCTCGACGATCGGCAACATGGTTGCGCGCACGGCGGTCAACCTCCTCCGCGCGATGGTCGAGACGCTGGGGCTCGGATCGATGCTGCTGATCGGCATGGACCGGGTGAAGGATGTGGACGTGCTCACCCGCGCCTATGACGATGCGGAGGGTGTGACCGCCGCGTTCAATCTCAACCTGCTGCACCGCATCAACCGGGAGCTGGCCGGGGACATTCCCGTCGGCGCCTTTCGCCACCGCGCCATCTGGAACGACAATTATGCGCGGATCGAGATGCATCTGGAGGCGACCCGGGACGTGTCCTTCACCATCGAGGGCGAGCCCTTCTCGATGGCAGCCGGCGAGACGATCCACACCGAGAACAGCCACAAATATGGCCCCCGCGATGCCCGCCTGCTGCTCCGTGCCGGCGCCTGGACGCCGATCGCGGAATGGACGGATGCGGACGACCAATTCGCCCTGATCCTCGCCGAAGCCCAGCCGCCGGGGACCGCGCCCTGATCACAGTCGTCATCCCGTCCAGAACGGGTTTCAGGATTGTTTCGGGACAAGGCTCGTGACAAGCGCCGCGGGTCGGAAAGCTTGTCCTGAAACAAGTTCAGGATGACGGAGATAGAGAATGAACGCAGTGGGAGTAATTGGCGCGGGGCAGATGGGCGCGGGCATCGCGCAGGTCTCCGCTCAGGCGGGATACAAGGTATTCCTCGCCGACATCTCCCGCGAGGTGGCCGAGAAGGGCAAGGCCGGCATCGCCAAACAGCTCGACCGGCTGGTTGCGAAGGAGAAGCTGACGCCTGAAGCGCGCGACGCGGCCATCGCCCTGATCGAACCTGTCGCCGACTATGCGCCGATGTCCGAAGCCGGCCTGATCGTCGAGGCGGCGACGGAGCGGGAAGAGGTGAAGCGCGCCATCTTCGCCAAGGCCGGCGAAGTGCTCAGGTCCGACGCGGTGCTGGCCACCAACACCTCATCCATTTCGATCACCCGGCTCGGCCAGGCCGCCCCCGATCCGGCGCGCTTCATCGGCATCCACTTCTTCAACCCCGTGCCGCTGATGGCCCTCGTGGAGCTGATCCCGGGCCTGGCCACCGCCGAGCCGACCATCGCCACCGCGCGCGCCTTTGCGGAGCGCATCGGCAAGACCGTCGTCGTCGCGCAGGATCGGCCGGGCTTCGTCGTCAACCGCATCCTGCTGCCGCTGCTCAACGAGGCGTTCTTCGTGCTGGGCGACGGCACCGGTTCGGTGGTGGATATCGATCAGGGCGTGAAGCTGGGCCTGGGCCATCCGATGGGCCCGCTTACCCTGGCCGACCTGATAGGCCTCGACACGCTGCTGGAAATCCTGCGCGTGTTCCAGGAGGATACCGGCGACCCCAAATACCGGCCCGCGCCACTGCTGCTCAAATATGTCGAGGCCGGCTGGCTGGGCCGGAAGACAGGTCGGGGCTTCTACGACTATTCCGGCCCGGAGCCGGTGCCGACGCGGTAAGAGAGAGCTGTTCTCCTGCGAAAGCAGGAGCCCAGGGGTGGACCCCTGCTTTCGCAGGGGAACAAGGATTGACCTTCCCCAGCCCCCTTGCAATCGGACAAGATCAGTCCGATTGTAAGCTGAAGATGCGCCTGTCCAACCTTGCCGACTATGCCGTCGTGATCATGTCCGCCGCCGCGCGGGCAGGTGACGGTGCGTGCGTGTCGGCGACCTTGCTGTCGGCGAAGACGGGCGTGCCCCTGCCGACGACGCAGAAGCTGCTGGGCAAGCTGGCAGCGGCGGGGCTGTTCCGCTCGGCCCGAGGCGGCGGCGGCGGCTTCGTGCTGACCCGCCCGGCGGGTGAGATCAGCCTTGCCGATGTCGTGGAGGCGGTCGAGGGGCCGATCGCCATGACGTCATGCGTCGATGAAGCCCGGCACGACTGCGCGCTTGAAGGCGCGTGCCAGGTCCGCCCGCATTGGGGGCCGATGAACAATGCGATCCGGAGAGCCTTAGCTCAGGTGTCTCTCGCCGAACTCTCCTCTCCGTTCGCTTTGAGCGAAGTCGAGAAGCCGGTCTCAGAGCGGGTGGAGGCGCGTTTCTCGACTTCGCTCGAAACGAACGGAATACGGGTATGAACGTGCGAAACGCCGAAGCCCAAGAGGCTGCCGACCGCCTCTCCACCTATGAATGGGGCTTCACCTCCGACATCGAGCAGGACTTCGCGCCCAAGGGGCTGAGCGAGGATACCGTCCGCTTCATCTCGGCCAAGAAGAACGAGCCGGAATGGATGCTGGACTGGCGGCTGAAGGCCTTTCGCCTGTGGCAGACGATGACGCCGCCCGATTGGGCCAAGCTCAACGTGCCGCCGATCGATTATCAGGACGCCTATTATTACGCCGCGCCCAAGCAGAAGGCCGAGCTGAAGAGCCTGGACGAGGTCGATCCGGAGATCCTGCGCGTCTACGAAAAGCTCGGCATCCCGATCGAGGAGCAGAAGGTGCTCGCCGGCGTCGAGGGCGCGCGCAAGGTCGCGGTCGACGCGGTGTTCGACAGCGTCTCGGTCGCGACCACCTTCCGCAAGGAGCTGGAGGCCGCAGGCGTCATCTTCCGCTCCATCTCCGAAGCGATCCGTGAATATCCGGAGCTGGTGCGCAAGTGGCTCGGCAAGGTCGTGCCGATGCACGACAATTATTTCGCGACGCTCAACTGCGCGGTCTTCAGCGACGGCACCTTCGTCTACATTCCGGAGGGGGTGCGCTGCCCGATGGAGCTCAGCACCTATTTCCGCATCAATGCCGAGAATACCGGCCAGTTCGAACGCACGCTGATCGTCGCCGACAAGGGCTCGTATGTCTCGTACCTCGAAGGCTGCACCGCCCCGATGCGCGACGAGAACCAGCTGCACGCTGCCGTGGTGGAGCTGGTCGCGCTCGACGATGCCGAGATCAAATATTCGACCGTCCAGAATTGGTACCCGGGCGATGCCGAGGGCAAGGGCGGTATCTATAATTTCGTGACCAAGCGCGCGCTGTGCCAGGGCAAGAATTCGAAGGTCAGCTGGACGCAGGTCGAGACCGGCAGTGCGATCACCTGGAAATATCCGAGCTGCGTGCTGGCGGGCGAGAATTCGGTCGGCGAATTCTATTCGGTCGCGGTCACCAACAACCGCCAGCAGGCGGATACCGGCACCAAGATGATCCACCTCGGCAAGGGCAGCCGCTCGACGATCGTGTCGAAGGGGATCAGTGCGGGCCGCTCCGACAACACCTATCGCGGCCTGGTGCGCGTCGGCCCTACGGCGGAAGGCGTGCGCAACTTCACCCAATGCGACTCGCTGCTGCTCGGCGACCAGTGCGGCGCCCACACCGTGCCCTATATCGAAGTGAAGAACCCCAGCGCCCAGATCGAGCACGAGGCGACCACCAGCAAGATCAGCGACGACCAGCTCTTCTACGCGATGTCTCGCGGCCTGGGGCAGGAAGACGCCGTGGCGCTGATCGTCAACGGCTTCGCCAAGGAAGTGCTGCAGCAACTTCCGATGGAGTTCGCAGTCGAAGCGCAGAAGCTGCTGGGGATCAGCCTAGAGGGGAGCGTGGGGTGACGACTTTATTCACATTTTTGGTCTTTTTCATCGTTTTGCCACTTCTGCCTTTTTATGGCGCTGGCTGGCTCATGAAGGGTGCCGCTCCCGCCGTAGCAGCTTTGGTGCTCGTACTCATTGGTCGAGCATTGGGGTGGGGATCCGGATATTCCTTTTGGCTATTCCCGCTCCAATACGTCCTAGTGCTCGTGATCTACATGGCGGGCGGTGAGGCCAAAAAATCCTCCGGGGCGGAGAAATCGCAGGGCGACACGGAACCGTCAAATGCTCCAAATCAGTAACCTCCACGCCACTGTCGACGACAAGCCGATCCTGCGCGGGCTCGATCTTTCGATCGGGGCGGGCGAGGTGCATGCGATCATGGGGCCGAACGGGGCGGGCAAGTCGACGCTCGCCTATGTGCTCGGCGGGCGGCCAGGCTATGAGGTGACGGAGGGTTCGGTCTCTTTCACCCCGGCGTTCCCCGGCGAAAGCCGGGGCCCAGGAGTCGCCAGCTCCGAGGGTGACACCCTGGACCCCGGCTTTCGCCGGGGAACAGAAAAACTAGACCTCCTCGCCCTCGAACCCCACGAGCGCGCGGCCGCCGGCCTGTTCCTCGGCTTCCAATATCCCGTCGAGATCCCTGGCGTGTCCAACGTGCAGTTTCTGCGCACCGCCCTCAATGCCCAGCGCCGCGCACGGGGCGAGGCGGAGCTGTCGGCGGGCGATTTCCTCCGCCTTGCCCGCGCGCAGGCCGATGCGCTCGGCCTCGACATGGAGATGCTGAAGCGGCCGGTGAATGTCGGCTTTTCGGGCGGCGAGAAGAAGCGGAACGAGATGGTGCAGATGGGCATCATCGACCCAGCGCTCGCCATCCTCGACGAGACCGATTCCGGCCTCGACATCGACGCGCTGAAGGCGGTCGGCGAAGGCATCAACCGCATCATGCGCAAGCCGGACAAAGCGGTGCTGCTGATCACCCATTACCAGCGCCTGCTCGACTATGTGCGGCCGGATTTCGTGCACGTGCTGGCCGGCGGCCGCATCGTGCGCAGCGGCGGGCCGGACCTCGCGCTGGAGCTGGAACGCGAGGGTTACGGAGCGATGGCGGCGTGATGATCCAGCCTTATCTTCTGTGCTCCGGCGAAGGCCGGAGCGTTGCGATACAGGGCTCCGGCCTTCGCCGGAGCACAGAACAGGCGTGAGCGCCCTCGCCCTCCCCTCAAGCCGTGACGAAGCATGGCGCTGGGCCGATCTCTCCGCCTTGCCGGCGCTTATCGAGCGGCCATCGAGCGGCGCTGCTGGTGAACTGCCTGCAGCGCTCGGCGATGGCCCACGGCTGGTGTTCGTCGACGGGCGGCTGGATGCGGGTCGAAGCGACGTTGGTCCGGTGCAGATCGGCCAGGTCGATGCGCGCTCGGAGCACCCGCTCGCACGGCTGGCAAATGGCGCCGGCTGGACGCTGCGGCTCGACCGGGACGCAGCGGTGGGGCTGATTGAGATCGTTCATGTCGCGACCGGCGGCGCCAATCACCTACCGGCACTGATCGACCTTGGCGAAGATGCGGTCGCGACGATCGTCGAAACCTTTATCGGCGATGGCTGGGCGAACCGGCTGACGGCGATCCGCCTCGCCTCGTCGGCGCGGCTGATGCGCGCCGTGCGGCTGGCGCAAGAATCGGGCTTTCAGTCGTTGCGCGACGAAGCCGAAGTCGCGCGCGGCGCGAGCCTGGTCACGACCGTGCTTGCCGAAGGCGGCGCCGGCAGCCGGATCGACGGACATCTCCGCCTGACCGGCGAGGCGGCGTTCGCGGAGATGGGCGGCGCGCTGCTCACGCGTGGCGAGCAGCGGCACGAAGCGGCGGTGGTGGTGCGGCACGAGGCGGAGCATGGCATGAGCCGCCAGACCTGGCGCGCCGTGGCCGACGACACCGCCATGGCCAGCCTCTCCGCGCGGGTCGAGGTCGCGCGCGGGGCGCAGAAGACAGATGCGGAGCAGTCGCTGCGCGGCCTGCTGCTGAAGCGCGCCGCGACGGTGAACCTGAAGCCCGAACTGGAAATCTTCGCCGACGATGTGAAATGCGCGCACGGTGCCACGGTCGGCGAGCTGGACCGGAACGCGCTCTTCTACCTCGAGAGCCGCGGCGTGCAGCCGGACGAGGCGAAGGCGCTGTTGACGCGGGCTTTCGTAGCCGACGCTTTGGCACGGGTCGGGCAGGAGGAGGTGCGCGAGGCGTTCTTGGGCTTTGCCATCCAGTGGCTCACCCAAAACCCGTTTGCTTCGAGCGCAGTCGAGAAGCCCAGCTCGGGGCAGGTGGACACGCGTTTCTCGACTTCGCTCGAAACGAACGGAGAAGGGTGATGGCGACGATATTGGACATCCGCCCTCTCGACCTCGTCGCCGATTTCCCTGCCATCCCGGCCGGCTGGGCCTATCTCGACACCGCCGCCACAGCGCAGAAGCCGCAGGTCGTCATCGATGCGATCACCCGCGCCTATGGCACCACCTACGCCACCGTGCATCGGGGCGTGTACCAGCGGTCGGCGGATATGACGCTCGCCTATGAGGCGGCGCGGCAGCGGGTCGCGCGGTTCATCGGCGCCAAGGCGGACGAGATCGTGTTCGTGCGGGGGGCAACGGAGGGCATCAACCTCGTCGCGCATTGCTGGCCAGACAAGCGGCGCGTGCTGCTCAGCCAGCTCGAGCATCATTCCAACATCGTCCCCTGGCAGCTCGCTGGCTGGCAGATCGATGTCTGCCCGCTCACCCCCGATGGTCGCATCGACCTGGACGCCGCCGAGGCGATACTGACCCCCGACCACGCGATGGTCGCATTCGCCCATGTCTCGAACGTGCTCGGCTCGGTGCTCGACGCCAGGCGGGCGGCCGAACTGGCGCATCGCGTCGGCGCAAAATTGCTGCTCGATGGTTGCCAGGCGGTGCCGCGCCTGCCGGTCGACGTGCAGGCGCTCGACTGCGATTTCTACGTATTCTCCGGCCACAAGCTCTACGGGCCAACGGGAATCGGCGTGCTGTGGGGGCGTGGCGACCTGCTTGACGTCATGCCGCCGTTCATGGGCGGTGGCGCGATGATCGATCGGGTGACGTTCGAGCGCACGACCTATGCGCCGCCGCCCGCGCGGTTCGAGCCGGGCACGCCGCACATCACCGGCGCGCTCGGGCTGCACGCCGCCATCGACTATGTCGAGGCGATCGGACTGGAGGCGATCCACGCGCACGAGACCGCGCTCGTCAAGCTCGCCCGCGATCGGCTGTCGGCGATCAACTCGGTGCGGCTGTTCGGGCCGGAGGACTCGGCCGGCATCGTCAGCTTCGCCATCGAGGGGGTGCATCCGCACGACGTCGGCACCATATTGGACGAGGGGCAGGTCGCGATCCGCGCCGGCCACCACTGTGCGCAGCCGCTGATGGACGTGCTGGGCGTTCCTGCGACGGCCCGCGCGAGCTTCGGCGTCTATAACAGCGCGGCCGATGTCGAAGCGCTGGCGCGGGGCGTGGAACGCGTGACGAGGATTTTCGGATGAACGAACAGAGCCGGATCAGCGTGGAAGAAGTCGACGGCGTCGCGCCGCCGCCCAAGGCGCGCGTCGAGGATGCATCGCGCGAGAGCTTTGAGCGGAAGCGCGATTATCTCGCGGGCTTTCTTGCCGAGAAGCCCGAACAGCCGTCCGGCGAGGAGCCGGGCGGCGCGCTTTACGAAGCCGTCATCGAGGCGCTGAAAGAAATCTACGACCCGGAGATTCCGGTGAACATCTACGATCTGGGCCTGATCTATGGCGTCGAGATCAATGGTGGGCATGCCGTGGTGGCGATGACCCTGACCACGCCGCACTGTCCGGTCGCCGAATCGATGCCGGGCGAGGTCGAGCTGCGCGTCGGCGCCGTGCCAGGGATCGGGGACGCGGAAGTGAACCTCGTCTGGGACCCGCCTTGGGACCCCGCCAAGATGTCCGATGAGGCCAAGCTCGAACTCGGCATGTTATAAATATCTCCGTTCGTATCGAGCGAAGTCGAGATACGCTTCTCGACTACGCTCGAAGCGAACGGGAGAAGATAGGTCATTATGGCAACTGTCACCCGTGAACGCCCGAAGGCGCTGAACCTCACCCCCGCTGCCGAGGCGCGTATTGCAGCGCTGATGGCTCGCGCGCCTGAAGATGCGATCGGCGTCAAGCTGTCGACGCCGCGCCGCGGCTGCTCGGGCCTCGCCTATTCGGTCGACTATGTCACCGAAGCCAAGCCGCTGGACGAGCGGATCGAAACGCCGGGCGGCACGCTGTTCGTCGATGGCGGCTCGATCCTCTATCTGATCGGATCGACGATGGACTGGGTCGAGGATGATTTCACCGCCGGCTTCGTGTTCCAGAACCCGAACGCGAAGGGCAGCTGCGGCTGCGGCGAGAGCTTCACGGTCTAGCCGCCGAAACAAGTAGCGCGGGCAGCGGTTGGAGGCATAGGAGAGCCTATGCCCAAGCCGAAGCGCGTGCCTGGTCTGCCATCCCGCGAGCAGATCCTCGATTTCATCGCCACCTCGGACGCCCCTGCCGGCAAGCGGGAGATCGCGCGCGCCTTCGGCCTGCACGGCGCGGACAAGGTCGCGCTCAAGGCACTGCTCAAGGACATGGCCGATGAAGGGCTGATCGACAGTGCGCCCGGCCGCGCCTTCCACAAGATGGGCGGCATCCCCAAGGTCACGGTGCTGCGCATCGTCGATGTCGACGAGGACGGACAGGCCTGGGCGGTGCCGGAGCAGTGGCAGGCGGACGCGCCAGCGCCTAAGCTCCGCATCCGCGAACGCAAGAAGCAGTCGGCGCTCGGCGTCGGCGACCGCGTGCTCAGCCGCACCGAGGAGGCCGGCAAGGGCTGGATCGCGCATCCGATGAAGAAGCTCGCCCGCGGCGAGGAATTGATGCTCGGCGTGCTGCACAAGGAGGGCGAGCGCTGGTTCCTGCAGGGCGTGGAGAAGCGTGAGCGGCGCGACTTTCCCGTGTCGGATCATGGCGATGCAGCGGTCGGTGACCTGGTGCTGGCGGAGAAAACCGGTCGCCCGCCGCGGATCGCCGCGCGTGTCGTGGAGCGGCTGGGCGACCCGTTCGAGCCGCGCAGCTTCTCGCTCATCGCCATTCACCGCCACGGCATCCCGCACCTGTTCCGCGAAGACCTGCTCGAAGAGGCCGAGCGGATGGCAAAGCTGCCGCTCGGCCAGCGCGAGGATCTGCGGCACCTGCCGATCGTCGCCATCGATCCGGTCGATGCGCGCGATCATGACGACGCGGTCTGGGCCGAAGAGACGGAGCAGGGCTGGAACGCCATCGTCGCGATCGCGGACGTCAGCTTCTATGTGCGCCCCGGTTCGCAACTCGACCGCGAGGCGCGCAAGCGGGGCAACAGCGTCTATTTCCCCGATCGTGTCGTGCCGATGCTGCCGGAGACGCTTTCAGCCAATGTCTGTTCGCTGAAAGAGGGTGTCGATCGAGCTGCCCTCGCCTGCCACATGACGATCGGCAAGGACGGGCAGCTCAAGACCTGGCGCTTCACCCGGGCGGTCGTGCGGATCGCGAGGAACATCGCCTATGAGGATGCGCAGGCGGCAATCGACGACCTTGAGCCCCTCCCCTTCAGGGGAGGGGACGGGGGTGGGGGCGAGCGTCTGCTCGCCCAGAGGAGTCTGCCCCACCCCAACCCCTCCCCTGAAGGGGAGGGGCTCAGTTCGGAGCTCGTCCGATCCACCCTCGTCCCCCTCTGGGCGTGCTGGCGGGCCATGTACAAGGCGCGGGCGAAGCGGGAGCCGCTGGAGCTCGACCTGCCCGAGCGCCGCGTGGTGCTGGACGAGAAGGGCCGCATCATGTCGGTGGCGCCACGCGAGCGGCTCGATGCGCACAAGCTGATCGAGGATTACATGATTGCCGCCAATGTCGCCGCCGCCAAGGCGCTGGAGGCGAAGAAGGCGCCGGTCATGTACCGCGATCACGAGCCGCCGAGCCGCGAGAAACTGGTCGCGCTAAAGGATTATCTGAAGACCTTCGACCTGGAATTCGCCTTGGGCCAGGTCATCAAGCCAGGGACCTTCAATCGCATCATCGAACGCGTGGGCGATGCCGAGTTCCGGCCGCAGGTGATGGAGCAGATCCTCCGCACCCAGACGCAGGCCTATTACGGTCCGGAAAATGCCGGGCATTTCGGGCTGGCGCTCGGCTCCTACGCCCATTTCACCAGCCCGATCCGCCGCTATGCCGACCTGATCGTGCATCGCTCGCTGGTCGGCGCCTATGGCCTGGAACCCGAAGTGCGGCAGACGGCGCTGACCGCCGGCGAGAGCGAGGCGATGGACCTGATCGGCGAAGCGATCAGCCGCCTGGAGCGCCGGGCCATGGAAGCCGAGCGCGAGACGGTCGACCGCTATGTCGCCGCCTATCTGTCGGAGCGCGTCGGCGAGCTGGTCGAGACGCGGATCACCGGTGTGCAGCCCTTCGGCTTCTTCGCGACGGTGGAGGGATTGGGCGGCGACGGCCTGGTGCCGGTCTCGACGCTCGGCACCGAATATTTCCGCTACGACGAAGCGAGCCAGACACTCACCGGCGAAGACACCGAAACGCGTTTCGCGCCGGGTCAGCGGCTGACGCTGCGGCTCGCCGAGGCCAATCCGGTCACCGGCTCGCTGCGCTTCGAACTGGCGGAGGGTGGGACGAGTCGTCCGCAGCGCAGCCGAACCGATCGCACGCGGCCGATGAAGCGGCGCGGTCGTCCAGCGAACATACGTCACAAATCAAGGGCTTAGAGACTGTAACAAATCTCTTCTTTTCACATCTGTCACATCAGTGTCATGATCCTGCCACGAGGATGTCATGTGCAGGAGAGAACCATGAGCGGCTCGCGTAAAATGATGCTCGCCATGCTGGTTGCAGGCTTCGCCGCCACCCCTGGCGCGGCGCAGACACAGGAACAGCGCTACGGCTTCAACGCCATTCAGCGCGATGACCTGGCCGGCGCGGAAGCGCGGCTCGTCGCGCAGCGGGCGCAGGAGCCCTATGAACCGTCGGTGCTGATCAACCTGGCCCATGTCTATGCCAAGACCGGCCGCGCCGATCAGGCCGCCGCGCTCTACCGTCAGGTGATGGCGGGCGATAACGTGCTGATGTTGACCGGCAGCAATCACCAGGTCTGGTCGCACGATCTTGCGCAGCGAGGGCTCGAGCGCGCGCGGCAGATGGCCTCGCGCTGAGCCGATCTTCGGCGAATGGCTGACGCCGTTCGACGGGGGCGCTCACTTGTGGTCACCCGTCGAGCTAGACTGCGGGAATGGCGCCTGCCTCCGCCCTGCTCGCTGCTGCTGCCTGGACGCTGATCCCCGGCAGCTTTCCGGCTGGCAACGGGCCTGACGGCAACTCCATCCTGATCGACGCTCCGCAGGGCCTGGTGCTGGTCGACACCGGCCGTCACCCCGCACATCAGGACGAAATCATCGCCGCCGCCAAGGCGCGTGGACGTCCGATCGCCGCGATCGTCAACACCCACTGGCATCTCGATCACACCGGCGGCAACGCCGAGGTCCGTGCCGCCTATCCGGGCGTGCCCATCATCGGCAGTTCCGCGGTCGAAGGGGCGCTGAAAGGCTTCTTCCCGCGCAGCCGCACCGGTGCCGAAGCCTATCTCGCGAGCGGCAAGGCGCCGCCCGAGCAAGTCACCGAGATCAGGCGCGACATGGCTGCGATGGATGACCTCGCCAATCTCCGTCCCTCGCTGGTCGTGCGTGGAAGCGGACCGATGACAATCGCCGGCCGCCGCTTCGATGTGCATCTCGAACCCTATGCGGCCACGGCGGGCGACGTGTGGCTCTACGACCGTGCAGAGCGACTCGCGATCATCGGTGATCTGGTGGTGACGTTTGCGCCCTTCATGGACACCGCGTGTCCGGAAGGCTGGCGCAAGGCGCTCGGCAATATCGCCAAATTGCCGTTCCGCACGCTCGTCCCTGGCCATGGCGCACCTATGGATCGCGCGGCCTTCACCCGATGGCGGGCGGCGTTCGACAGGCTGCTCGACTGCACTGCGGGCTCGTCCGCGAAGGAGGTTTGCGTCGAAGGCTGGCTGCGTGATGCCGCGGAGTTCGTTCCGCAGGACGACCGGAAGCGGGTGCGCGGCATGATCGCTTATTACATCGACACCCGGCTGCGCGGGGCGCCGGACGAGAAGGCTCGCTACTGTCCCGGAGGGAGCGGCTGACTCTGTGCTTGCCAGTTGCGTTCAGAAACGCAATCTGACGGCAAACCGGAGTCGGGAGAGCGAAGCCATGATGAGCTATCTGCAGCATTATATCGACGGCAAATGGGTCGACAGCGACGGTGGCAGGCGCCACCAAGTCATCAATCCGGCGACCGAGGAGCCCTGCACCGAGATCACGCTCGGCAGCCAGGCCGATGCAGACAAGGCTGTTGCCGCCGCCCGCCGCGCCTTTGACAGCTTCTCGCAGACGAGCGTCGAAGAGCGGATCGCCCTGCTCGAGCGGATCATCGCTGCGTACAAGCCGCGCATTCCGGACCTCGCCCGCGCGATCTCGATCGAGATGGGTGCGCCGATGAGCCTGTCGATCGGCGCGCAGGCGCCGGCCGGCCTCGGCCACTTCATGTTCACGCTCCGCGCGCTGAAGGAGTTCAAGTTCGAGGAAGTGATCGGCTCGACCAAGGTGCTGCACGAGCCGATCGGGGTCGTCGCGATGATCACCCCCTGGAACTGGCCGATCAACCAGATCGCCGCCAAGGTCGCGCCCGCGCTCGCCGCCGGCAACACCATGGTGCTGAAGCCGTCCGAGGAAACGCCCGCCAATGCCGCGATCCTGGCGGAAATTCTGCACGAAGCGGGCGTGCCGGCGGGCGTGTTCAATCTGGTGCAGGGCGACGGACCGACCGTCGGCGCCACCCTTTCCGCGCATCCCGATGTCGACATGGTGAGCTTCACCGGTTCGACCCGCGCCGGCATCGCCATCGCCGCCGCCGCCGCCCCGACCGTCAAGCGCGTGCATCAGGAGCTCGGCGGCAAGGCGCCCAATCTGGTGCTGGAAGGCGCCGATCTGAACGCAGTGCTGCCGCCGACCGTCATGGGTGTGCTCGCCAATACCGGCCAGAGCTGCATCGCGCCGACGCGCGTGCTCGTCCACCAGAGCCAGGTCGAGGAGGCCGCGGGCTTCATCAAGGCGATGATGGAAGCAACGCCGGTCGGCGATCCACTCGCCGATGGCCAGCACATCGGCCCGGTCGTGAACCGCACCCAATGGGAGAAGATCCAGGGCCTGATCCAGAGCGCGATCGACGAAGGCGCGACCCTCGTCACCGGCGGCACCGGCCTGCCCGAAGGCGTCAATCGCGGCTTCTATATCCGGCCGACGCTGTTCCGTGACGTGACGCCGGACATGCGCATCGCCCAGGAGGAAGTGTTCGGCCCGGTCGCCACGATCATGACCTACAAGGATGAGGAAGATGGCATCCGCATCGCCAACGACACGGCCTATGGCCTGTCGGCAACGATCTCCGGCGATCCGGCGAAAGCGGCCAAGGTCGCGCGGCGGCTGCGCGCCGGCCTGGTCACGATCAACAGCTGGTCGCCCGATCCGGGCGCGCCGTTCGGCGGCTACAAACAGTCGGGCAATGGTCGTGAGAACGGCAAATACGGCCTGACCGACTTTATGGAAGTGAAGTCGGTGGTCGGCGAGCCCGCCTGATCCGCCTTCTTCGTTGCCGATGATCGTCGACATCCTCACGCCTCCGGCGCGCAATGCCTATGCGCCGGAGGCAGCCGAACAGGCCAAATCCTATATCGAGGCGTTCGCGGCCGCCGGGCTGGACCTGCGGCCGCGGCCCTGGCCCGAAGCCGGAGACCGGCCCGCCACCGCGCTGCTCGCCTGGGGCTATCACACCGCGCTCGATGAGTGGCTGGCCTTGCTCGATCGCTGGCCCGCCAAAATCCCCCTGTTCAACGCCGCCGCGCTGATGCGCTGGAACACGCGCAAGACCTATCTGGCCGAGCTGGAGCGCGCGGGCGTCCCGACCGTGCCCACCTGGTTCGGCGATGCCGACCAGGGGTCGGTCTCGACCGCCTTCGATCGGTTCGGTTGCGACGAACTGGTGGTGAAGCCGCAAGTGTCGGCCGGCAGCTATCTGACGCACCGGCTCACCCGCGCCGACGCTGCGCCGGCGCTGCCCGCCGCGATGGTGCAGCCCTTCCTTCCCGCCATCCAGACCGAGGGCGAATATTCGCTCTTCTATATCGGCGGCACCTTCAGCCATGCCATCCGCAAGGTGGCGCAAGGGAGCGACTTCCGCATCCAGCCCCAGTTCGGCGGCGTGAACACGCCATGGCAGCCGGACGATGAAGCCGTCGCGGTCGCCCAAGCCGCATTCGCCGCTGCTCCGGGCGAGCCGCTCTACGTCCGTATCGACCTGATCCGTCGCCTCGACGGCAAGCTGGCGTTGATCGAGCTCGAGGCGATCGAGCCCGATCTCTACATCCATCACGGCGACTGCGTGCCGCAACTCCTCGCCGCGGCCGTCACGCGGGCGCTGGCTGACCACGCGTCCTGAACAGCGACCAGCCAATCCCCGCCGCTAGGATCGCGAAGGTCACACCCAGCGAGACCGGCGGAGGGATCTTCGCCAGCCCCAGCGCATCGGCGACGAAGATCTTCGAGCCGATGAACACGAGCAGCACCGCGAGCGCATATTTGAGATAGTGGAAGCGGTGCACCATCGCCGCCAGCGCGAAATAGAGCGCCCTCAGACCCAGAATGGCGAAGATGTTCGACGTGTAGACGATGAACGGGTCGGTGGTGATCGCGAGAATGGCCGGAACGCTGTCGACCGCGAACACCAGGTCGACGAACTCGACCATGATGAGCGCGAGGAGGAGCGGGGTCAGGTAGAGCAGGCCGTCGCGGCGCACGAAGAATCGGTCGCCGTGCAGCTCCTCCGTCACGCGGAAGCGGCGGCGGACGAAACGCAGCACGGCGCTGTTGCCGATATCCACCGGCTTGTCGGCCGCGAACCACATCTTCGCGCCGGTGACGATCAGAAACGCGGCGAAGACGTAGAGGACCCAGCCGAACTGCTGAACCATCGTGGCTCCCAGGCCGATCATCACGGCGCGCAACACGATCACGCCGAGGATGCCCCAGAATAGCACGCGATGCTGATACTGCCGCGGCACGGCCAGGGTCGTGAAGATCATCGCGATGACGAAGACATTGTCCATCGCCAGGCTCTTTTCGATCACGAAGCCAGTCACATAGGCGAGGCCCGCCGCCTCTCCCAACGACCACCAGACCCAGCCGCCAAACGCCAGGCCAAGTCCGATATAGACGCCCGACATGGCCAAGCTCTCGGCCACGCCGATCTCGCGCTGCTTACGGTGGAGCACGCCGAGGTCGAGCGCGAGCAGCGCCACGACCAGGCCGATGAAGAACAACCACATCCAGGCCGGCTTGCCGAGCCAGTCCTGGGCAAGAACCTCGAACACTTGCTTCCTCTGCTTTCAGCTGAAAACGGAGCCGGGCGCATGGCCCGGCCCGTGACGGTCAGGCCCGGACCGGATTGCTAGCCAGGCGCGCGAGTTGGTCGCGCGCGGCGAGCCTGAACTTCTTCAACCGCGAAAGACGCGCCTGATCGGGAAACCGGCGGCGTGCTTCTTCGTCCACCGCGCGGTCGAGCCGCCGGTGCAACAGGGCAAGTCCATAAGCTTTCAAGGGTGACATAAGCTCCTCCAGTTCAGTGACTGCGAGGCGCTCTTTTCATGGTGGAGGAGGTTTGCTCCGCCGGACCCATTGCATCGAGCGCACTCGATGCGGTCCGACATCACGATCAGCTGATCGCCAGAGGGGCCCGGCCCGCACGTCGCATTCCTATGCCAGCGAAGCTGAAGCCGAAATGAACGATCAAATCTCGCTCGGCGCCTTGGTCACCATGGCCAGCGCGTGGACACGCTCGGCAAGCAGATCGGCCAGGGCGGCATTGACCATGCGCTGCCGGGCGACGCGGCTCTTGCCCTCGAACGCCTGGCTCACGACCAGCACTGAGAAATGGCTTTCGCCCCGCGAATCATGACCGGCATGGCCGCGATGCTTTTCGCTGTCGTCCACCACTTCGAGCCGCAGCGGCTGCAGCGCCTCGATCAATCTTTTCTCGATTTCGGCCGCAACCGGCCCCTTCGTCTTTGCGTCCATGCCCCCATATAGACCGCTTTGCCCGAGTGAGAATGCGCCCGTCCAAGGATCGTCCGAACACCCGCTTTCACGGGCGCGTCGAGAACGCGGCCGAAGCCTGTGCCGTGCCCGGCTGCCCCGAACCCGGCGAGTTCCGCGCGCCGCCTTCCGCCGATCTGCGTAGCGGCGACCGGCCGCCGGAGTGGCGCTGGCTGTGCCTGGACCATGTCCGCGAGTTCAACTCGGGTTATAATTTCTTCTCCGGCATGAGCACGGAGGAGATCGAAGCGGCGCAGCGACCCTATGCCGGCTGGGAGCGGGAGACCCGCGCCTTTGCCCATACCGGCGCCGACCGGCCGCCGCGCTGGGGCGACTTCGCCGATCCGCTCGACGCGATCGGCGCGCGCTTTCGCCAGGCGGCGCCCAAGCCGCGCGAGGACGGCAAGCCACTTTCCGGCGAGAATCGCCGCGACCTGGCGACGCTGGGGCTGGAGCCGGATGCCGACCGCAGGGCGCTGCGCCAGCGCTATACCGAGCTCGTCCGCCGCTACCATCCCGACCATAATGGCGGCGACCGTTCACACGAGACCAAGCTGCAGGGCGTCATTGCGGCCTATCAGCGGCTCCGGGGAGCGCCGGCCTTCGCCTAGACGGCAGTCTGCGGCGCTTCCGTGCGAATACCATGAAGCTGCGGCAAGGCGATCGCATAGGCGCCGAGCCCGAGCAGCACGAGCATGGTGACGAGGATGCCGATTCCGCGCAGTGCGCTACGCGCCGGCGGCTGCACGTCCATGCCGAATGCATGACCGATCCGTGCCAGCAGATAGATGGCGCCTACGGCCCACAACCAGAGACTCGTGCCGTCCGCCAGTTCGATCAGGCCGATCAGGATCAGCACGAACGGCGTATATTCGACGAAGTTTGCCTGCGCCCGCATGCGGCAGATGACGGCCGGATCGCCGCCATCGCCGATCGACACCTTCTGCGAGATGCGCTTCTGGCCGACCCGCCAGCCCAGCCAGATGTTGATCAGCGCAGCGGCCCCCGCCATCGTCAATGTAATCGGCAAGATCATATTGTCCCCTCCCCGGTTCTGAAGGTCAGGCTGGCACGCCGCGCGAGTGCTTGCAACCGCGCGCGAAATCGATATATGCGCCGCCTTCGCTCGCGATCAGTCCGTGGTCGGCGGCTCCATGCCGCAATGATGAGACGGCCCGCGTTTGTCAGACTAGAAGATTGGAACAGGTGCCGTCATGGCAGTGCCGAAGAGAAAGACCTCGCCCTCGAAGCGCAACATGCGTCGCAGCCACGATGCGCTGAAGGTCTCGAGCTATCAGGAATGCTCCAACTGCGGCGAGCTGAAGCAGCCGCACAATCTGTGCAATGCCTGCGGCCACTATAACGGCCGCGAGATCGTCTCGGTCGACGCCTGACCGCGCGGACGAAGCGCGGAGGACCAGCCCCGATGAACGCGACGCCGCGGATCGCCATCGATGCGATGGGCGGTGACGAGGGCGTGCCCGTCATTGCGGCAGGCGCTGCCTTGGCGCTTGCGGCCGATGCGAAGCTGAACTTCCTGCTCGTCGGCGATGAGGTGCGGATCGGCGCCGCGCTGGCGAAGGAACCGGCGCTGCGCGCCGCGTCCGAGATCCTGCATGCGCCGGAGACGATCGCCGGCACCGACAAGCCGACCCAGGCCATCCGCCGCGCGAAGACCACGTCCATGGGCATCGCGATCGAGGCGGTGAAGAAGGGCAAGGCGGACGCGGCGCTGTCGGCCGGCAACACCGGCGCGCTGATGGCCATGTCGAAGCTTGCGCTCCGCACCTTGCCCGGCATCGACCGGCCGGCGCTCGCCGCCCTGCTCCCCACCCTCGGCGACAATGATCTCGTCATGCTCGACCTCGGCGCGAACACCGAGTGCGACGCCAATAATCTGGTCGAGTTCGCCGTGATGGGCGCGGCCTATGCCCGGATCGTCATGGGGCTCGAGCGTCCTCGCGTTCGCCTCCTCAACATCGGTGAGGAAGAGCTGAAGGGCACCGATGAAGTGAAGGAGGCCGCCGCGCTGCTGCGCGAGGCCGACTATCTGCCTCTGTCCTTCGACGGCAATATCGAGGCGGATCGCATCGGCCGCGGCGAGGCCGACGTGATCGTCTCGGACGGGTTCACCGGCAACATTGCCTTGAAATCGGTCGAGGGCACCGCCCGTTTCATCACCGACCTGCTGCGCCGCGCCTTCACCAGCTCGCTGCGCTCAAAGGCCGGGTTCGTGCTGTCGCGCCCGGCCTTTCACATGCTGAAGACGCATCTCGACCCCAATAATCATAATGGCGCCGTCTTCCTGGGACTGAACGGCATCGTCGTGAAGAGCCATGGCGGAGCTGACGCCGGCGGCGTGGCAAATGCGATCGGCGTGGCGGCAAAGCTCGCCCGAGCCTCCATTACCCAGCGCATCGCGGAGGATCTGAGCCGCTTCCACGCCCATCATCCCGCACCGGTCGCTGCCAAGTGACGCGCCGCGCCGCCATTCTGGGCACCGGTTCGGCACTGCCCAAGCGGCGGGTCCCGAATGCCGAGCTGGCGGCACAAGTCGACACTTCGGACGAATGGATCGTCGAACGCACCGGCATCCGCTTCCGCTACATCGCCGGCGAGGACGAGACGACGGCCAGTCTCGCGACCGACGCGGCGCGCGTGGCGCTGGCTGCCGCCGGACTTGAGCCGCGCGATATCGACCTGATCGTGCTCGCCACCGCCACCCCCGATCAGACCTTTCCGTCCAGTGCGACCAAGGTGCAGGCGGCGCTCGGCATTCCCGATTGCGTGGCGTTCGACGTCGCGGCGGTCTGCTCCGGGTTCCTCTACGCCGTATCGGTCGCAGAAAGCATGATCCGCGCGCGCTCGGCGGAGACCGCACTGGTGATCGGCGCGGAAACCTTCAGCCGCATCCTCGACTGGGAGGACCGGGCGACCTGCGTGCTGTTCGGCGACGGCGCCGGAGCGATCGTGCTCGGCGCCGAAGAGAGCGACCGAGGCGTGCTGGCCACGCGCCTTCATGCCGATGGCAGCCACAATGAGCTGCTTTATGTCGATGGCGGTCCATCCACGACCGGCACCGTCGGCAAGCTGCGGATGAAGGGCCGGGAGGTCTTCCGCCACGCGGTGGTAAACCTGGCAGCGGTCATGAACGAGGCGCTCGACGCCGCCGGGCTGACCCCGGCGGAGGTCGACTGGGTCGTGCCGCATCAGGCCAATGCCCGCATTCTCGACGCCACCGCCAAGAAGCTCGGCCTGCCGCCGGAGAAGGTGGTGGTGACCGTAGATCAGCACGCCAACACCTCGGCCGCTTCGGTGCCGCTCGCGCTGGACACGGCCGTGCGAGACGGGCGCATCAAGGCTGGAGATGTCGTGGTTCTGGAAGCGATGGGAGGCGGTTTCACCTGGGGCGCGTCGGTTCTTCGCTTCTGAATATAACCTAGATTAATCCATCTGCCGCATCTTCATTGATTTCCCGCCCGAATTAAGGTTCGTTACCGGAGAAGCTGGAGTGGGGGACTCATATGGCTGACGCCGATCCGAAAATCCGCATCGATGCGGGCACACTGACCAGGGCGGACCTGGCCGAATCGCTGCACCGTCAGGTGGGCCTGTCGCGCGCCGAGTCGGCGAGCATCGTCGAGCGCGTCCTGGCACATATGTGCGAGGCTCTGGCCAAGGGCGAGAATGTCAAGATTTCCGGGTTCGGCAGCTTCGTGCTGCGCGACAAGGGCGAGCGCATCGGCCGCAATCCGAAGACCGGCGTCGAAGTGCCGATCGCGCCCCGTCGTGTGCTGACCTTCCGCGCCAGCCAGATGCTGCGCGACCGGATCGTGGCCGCGGGCTGACTTGGCGACCAAGTCTGGCTCTGCTTTCCGCACGATCGGAGAATTGGCCGAAGAGCTCGGCCTGCCGCAGCATATATTGCGCTATTGGGAGACGCGCTTTCCGCAACTGCGTCCGCTGCAGCGCGCCGGCAATCGCCGCTATTACCGGCCCGACGACGTCGCACTGGCGAAGCGCATCGACCGGCTGCTCAATCACGAAGGCTATACCATCAAGGGCGTGCAGAAGCTTTTGGCGGAAAAGGCGGCTGACGAGCAAAAAGTGGCACCAAACCCGGTCGCGCTGCCGCTCGCCGAACTGAAACGCATCCGCAACCTGCTTGCAGAGGCGCTGGAGCAGGACGCGGCCTAAGCCTGATCGGGCCCCAGCGCCGGGTCCAAGTCGCGCGGCCGGACAAAGCGTGTGAGCTTTGCCTTGCGTGCCGCCAGATCTTCCCACGGTTCCTCGATTGCCATGACGGCAAGGCTGGCGGTCGGGAATTTCTCTTCGAGCGCGTCGCGGAGTTCCTCGCCCTCGTCGGGCACCAGCAACAGGACCAGGTCTTCGAGCCCGGGATTATGGCCGACCAGCAGGATATTCTCGGCCTCGGACGGCGCGTCATTGATCAGGTCGAGCAGGGTCACGCAAGAAGCGAGGTAGACGCGGCGATCCCAGACGGGCTGTAGCGTCTTGCCATAGCCTTCCCAGAATCCGTCCAACGTTTCGACGCAGCGCACGGCGGGCGACGCAATGACGTGATCCCAGCCGAGGGCCTCGCGCCGGCAATATTCGCCCATGGTGCGGGCGGCGCGCAGGCCCTTCTGATTGACCGGCCGGTCGAAATCGCGCTGGACCGGATCGTCCCAGCTCGATTTCGCGTGGCGCAGCAGGGTGAGTGTTCTCATGTCCGCCCCGTCAGCTCATCCTCACGCGCCGCATGCCCCGTTTTGGTGACGGATGAAAGACGCGATCGTATCCGCTCCACGGCTTCCGCCAGTGTCACCCGATGCACGGGCGTGCCGGCCGGGAAAGCGGTGAGCAGGCGGCTCGGGCAGGCGCTCGACAGCAGCACGAAGCTGCCGCGGTCGCCTTCGCGCCTGATCAGCCGGCCGAACGCCTGGGCCAGGCGCGCGCGCACCTGCCGGTCCTCATAGCCGGAACCGCCGCCAGCCAGCTTGCGCGCGGCGTGCAGCACCGTGGGCTTGGACCAGGGGACGCCTTCCATGACCACCAGCCGCAGCGAATGGCCGGGCACATCGACGCCATCGCGCAAGGCATCGGTGCCGAGCAGCGACGCGTGTGGGTCGTCCCGGAAAATGTCCACCAAAGTACCGGTGTCGATCGGATCGACATGCTGGGCGTAGAGCGGCAGCCCATCGCGGGCGAGGCGATCGGCGATGCGGGCATGGACCGCGCGCAGGCGGCGGATCGCCGTGAACAGGCCGAGCGCACCGCCGCCCGAGGCAGCGATCAGGCTGGCATAGGCCCCCGCCAATCCAGGCAGGTCGCCCCTCCTGACATCGGTGACGATCAGCACTTCGGCCTGGGACGGATAGTCGAACGGGCTCGGCGCCTCGAAGCGGAGCGGTGATCGCGGCAGGTGATGCGCGCCCGATCGCGCCTCGGCGGAGGCCCAGTCGCCATTGGCCAGCGTCGCCGACGTGACGATCACGCCATGCGCCGGCTTCAGCACCAATTCCGCCAACGGCCGGGTCGGATCGAGCCAATGGCGGTGCAGGCCGACGTCATATTCCCTGCCCTCGGCCCGGGCGACGGCGAGCCAGTCGACAAAGTCCGGGTCGGCCGGCCCGCCGATGCGGCCCAGCAGCGAGATCCAGGCGGCGATCGTGTCCAGTCGCCAGCCCAGGCTCATCACCGCGCCTTCGATCCGGGCGCGCGCCTGACCGTCGAGCCAGTCGGGCGTGTCGGTCAGCACCGCTTCCAATCGCCGCCCGAGCTGGACGAGCGGACGGTGCAGCGCCTCCAGCGCAGCGGCGGCGTTCGCGGCGGCTTCGACCAGCGGGCCGTCGGGGTCGACGAGCTCCGTCTCCAGGCCGTAGCCGGCGTCCTCGCCCTGGCCGCGGGCATAGACCGTCCCCCGCACCGCCGCGAGCAAGGCCTCGACCGCGCCAAAGGGCTGGCCCTCCCCGATCCGCTGCAGCCAGCCGTCCGAAGGCAGCGCCTGTGCGGCGACCGACGCGGCAGCGATCGCCTGCCCGCCTTCCTCATCATAGCTGGCGACATCCGACAGTCGCGCCGCGAGTCCCCGCCGCCGTCCGCGCGAACTTCCTTCCGGTCCGGTGACCCAGCGGCGCAATTCGATCGTTTCCTGCCCCGTCAGCGCGGCCGAAAACATCGAATCCGCCGCTTCGAACAGGTGATGACCCTCGTCGAACACGATCCGGGTCGGGCGATTGGCGACTTCCCGCCCACGCGCCGCATTGACCATCACGAGCGCGTGATTGGCGACGACGAGTTCGGCATCGGCGCTTGCCCGCGACGCGCGTTCGATGAAGCATTTGCGATAATGCGGGCAGCCGGCGAACACGCATTCGCCGCGCCGGTCGGTGAGCGCGGTCGAGCCGTTGCGGCGGAACAGGGTCGGCAGCCAGCCCGGCAGATCGCCGCCGATCATGTCGCCGTCCCTGGAATAGGCCGCCCAGCGCGCCACCAGCTGCGCCAGGGTCGCGGCGCGGCCCTGAAAGCCGCCCTGCAGCGCATCTTCCAGATTCAGCAGGCAGAGATAGTTCTCGCGACCCTTGCGCACGACCATCTTCTCGCGGCGGGCGCGGCGATCGGGGAAGAGCTTTTCGCCTTCGCGATCGAGCTGCCGCTGCAGCGCCTTGGTGTAGGTGGAAATCCAGACGGCGCCGTCCGCCTCCCGCGCCCACAGCGAGGCCGGCGCGAGATAGCCCAGCGTCTTGCCGATGCCGGTTCCCGCCTCGGCGAGCAGCATGGCCGGCCCGTCTTTCGAGGCGCGTGGCCCGAAGGCCGCGGCCGCGGCTTCGGCATAGGCGCGCTGGCCGGGGCGCTCCTCGGCACCGTGTCCGGTCAGTTCGGCAAGGCGATCAACCGCAGCGCCGGGCGGAACATGGATGGTGCGGGGCGCGGCGCGCGGCGGCTTCTCCTCCCACTCCGGCAGCCGCGCGAACAGCCAGCGCTCCTGCCGCTCGGGCCGGGCAATGCGCTGGGCGACCGCTGCCGACCACGGCCAGCGCAAGCGCCCGAGCGACTGGGCCGACGTCCAGGCACCCTCCCGCTCGTGCCAGTCCGCTCCCTCCGTCCGCGCCAGCAGGGTCGCCGTGGCACGCAGCAGGAACGGCGCCGCGGCTGCGTCATCCTCCGGCGGTGCCAGTCCCAGCACGCGCGCCAGGCCTTTCGGCGTCGGCACCGCGAAGCGAGCGGGATGCACGAACGCGAACAGCTCCAGCAGGTCGAGCCCCGAAAGCTCCGGATAGCCGAGCCGCGCGGCGACGAGCGGCGCATTGAGCAGGATCACCGGCGTTTCGGACGCCAGCGCGATCGCTTCGCCCCGCCCGACCGCGCGCGCCTCTCCACCGGGCACGGCGATCCAGATGCCGGCATGGCTGGCGTGGAGCGCAGGGTAGGGGAGAGGCGTCACATGCCCGATCTGGGGCATGCAGAACAGATTGGCAACGCCCTAGCGGGCCAACATCGGCCCCAAGGGACGGCCGCCGAAAATATGGACGTGCAGATGCGGCACTTCCTGATGGCCATTGACGCCCACATTGGCGAGCAGCCGGTAACCGGGCTCGACCAGCCCGGCGTCGCGTGCGACCTGTCCGACCGCACGCACGAAGCCGGCCATCTCCGCCTCGCTGCCGCGCTCCGAGAAATCGTCCCACGACACATAGGCGCCCTTCGGAATCACCAGGATGTGATCCGGCGCCTGCGGGTTGATGTCGTGAAAGGCCAGCGCATGCGCATCCTCATAGACCTTCCGACACGGGATCTCGCCCCGCAGGATCCGGGCAAAGACATTACTGTCATCATAGGGCGCACGCGCGTCGATCGGCATATCAGCTCCGCGAGTTGAGCAGGCGGCGGAGATAGTGGCGGCGGAGCAGCCTGTCGACGCTGTCGTCGGCGGTCGCCTGCTTGTCGCTGGCGTCGGAGACTTCACGCTCCAGCGCGTCACGGATTTGGGCGATCTCGTTGTCGGTCAGATGCTCGATGCCGATGAACTGTTCGCGCGCGCTGTCGATCGAGCGGATCAGTTCGTCGAGCTTTGCCTGCATCGCGCCGGCGTCGCGGTTCTGGCTGTTTTGGATCAGGAACACCATCAGGAAGGTGACGATCGTCGTGATCGTGTTCACCAGCAGCTGCCAGGTGTCGGAAAAGTTGAAATAGGGCCCGGTCACCGCCCACACCAGGATCAGGAACATGCACAGCACGAATGTCTGCGGCTGACCCGAAATGGTGGCGATCCGGGTCGCCAAGCGCGTGAAGAAACGGTCCATCATTACGCCCGTCCGGTCGTTACGGGCGCTTAACGCATGTTGGCGGGAACGGTGCCGCCTCAGCGGCCCTGCGAACGCCAGCGCTTGATCGTCCGGGCCAGGCTGTCCTCTTCGCCGCCGGTGCATTTCCACAGTTCGGAGAAGAGCGGATCGCTGGACGCCGGACGCTTATGTTCTTCAAGCGTGTCGAGCGCGACGCGGATCGGGATCGAAACGCCTTCGCCGCAGATGATCGCCTCACGATTGCGCAGCGCCGGGATCGAGTCGAGAAAGCCGCGCGCGCCTTCTGGCATCGCGGCCTTCACGAAAGCCTGGTCGCGTTCGTTGTTGAGGCGCATCGCGATGATCGTGCCGAGCTGCGACAGCACGCCTTCCGCAAGGTCGGACGGCCGCTGCGTGACCAGCCCCAGCGACACGCCGTATTTGCGGCCTTCCTTGGCGATGCGGCTGAGGATGCGGCCGACCGATGAGCTGTCGGCATTGCGCTCATTCGGCACATAGCGGTGCGCTTCCTCGCACACGAGCAACACCGGCCGCTGATGCTCGCCGCGCGACCAGATCGCGTGGTCGAACACCATGCGGCTCAGCACCGAGACCACGACCGACGTGATCTCGGACGGCACGCCGGACACGTCGATGATCGAAATCGGCTTGCCCTGTCCGGGCAGACGGAACACGCGGGCGATGAAGTCGGCCATGGTATCGGCGACGAGCATCCCTGAGAACATGAAGCTGTAGCGCGGATCGGCCTTGATCTCGTCGATCTTGGTCTTGAGCCGCAGATAGGGTGCGCTGTCGCCCGCCTTGTCGAGCTTCCCCATCTCCGCCTGGATGAGGCTGGTCAGGTCGCTGAGCAGATAGGGAATCGGCGAATCGACGGTCAGCTTCGATACGCCCTCGGCCGCGCGGTTCTTCGCCTTGGCGGCGAGCAGGCACTTGGCGAGGATGTCGGCGTCCATCTGCCGGTTCGAGCCCGACGAGGTGACGAACACTTCGCAATGTTCTTCGAAGTTCATCAGCCAATAGGGCATGGCGAGATTGGAGACGTCGTAGATCGCGCCATTGCCCTCGAACGCCGCCGAATATTCGCCGTGCGGGTCGATCATCACGATATGACCTTCGGGCGCCATGTCGCAGATGCGGTGGAGGATCAGCGCCGCGCTGGTCGACTTGCCGGTGCCGGTCGAGCCCAGCAGCGCGAAATGCTTGCCGAGCAGCGCATCGATGAACAGCGCGCCGCGAATGTCCTTGGTCGGAAACACCGTGCCGACCTCGACGTGCGGGCGGTCGGCGGCGGCGTAGATTTCCTTCATGTCGCGGTTTGAAACCGGAAACACTTCCGCGCCGGGCACCGGATAGCGGGTCACGCCGCGCCGGAAGTTGAAGAGGCGGCCGGTCAGCCGCTCCTCATCCCCCTCACCGAGAAAATCGATCTGGGCGACGATCGATCCGCTCGCGGAGTCGAGCCGCAGCGAACGGACGCTCGACACCAGCCAGGTGGATCCAATCTTGATCTTGATCTGGGATCCCACTTGGCCGCTCATCGCCACGCTCGGATCGGGATGGGCGGCGAGCTGATCGAGCATGCTCTGCTTGAGCAGGATCAGCGAATTGGACCCGGCGATTTCCAGCACCGACCCGATCGCAAGCGGCACGGCATTCGGCGCGCCGACCTCCTGTCCCTCATCGAGGATTGGTGCGGAGCGGGGAGAGAAATCCATGGGGCCCTTCCTTGGCGCAAAGCTGCGCCGGTCTAGGCCACCACCGGTAAAGAAAGTCAGAAGCGACGGAACAGCGCGCCTGCCGCCCAGCCGAGCGCAACCGATAGGCCGACCGCGATCACGCCATAGATGACGCTGTGATCCTCGGCGGCGGTCGCGACGAATTGCTCGAACCCGCCCTTGCGAATCGTGATGTCGCGGACCGCCGCGGCGATCACCCGGCCGTCCTGGATCAGGAAGGTCTCCGCCGTATAGGTGCCGACCGGCACGCGTGCGGGAATCCGGATGCGGGCGCGATAAAGAACATTGTCCGTGATCAGCACCGCGCCCGGCTGTTCGGCATAAAGGTTGTTGCGCTGGCGCAGATCCACGAGACCCGCTTCGAAGCGGTTCGCTTCGTCGGGAGTGTCGGCGTCGGCCGGCGAGAGCTGCAGGTTGCGCAGACCCAGCTCGTAAATGGCGGCGGTCCGCTCGTCGACGATCTGATCGAGCGGGCGCGAGCTGGCCACGGCGTAGAAGGAGGGTGCCGAACGGAAGCGGGCGCTGTCGGCATTGACCCAAATGCCGGCCACTTTCTGCTTTTCCCTGAGCACAATGGGCTCGACCGGTCCCTTGATGACGACGGCGATATCGGCCGGCCGGTCGGGCGCGCGGCCGCCGGGATAGATGATCGCGCCGAACAGCAGCAGCTCGGCACCGGTGAAGCTGTAGATGATCTCGATATCGCGCTGCGACACGTCGGGGACCAGCACCGGCTTGGACGCGCCGATCAGCAGCGGGACGAGCAGTAAGACCAGCAGGCGCCGGATCATCCGGCCTGCACCGTGTAGATCTCGTCCGGACGCCAGCCGAGGCCGATCGCCAGGCGCAGCGCCACGATCAGCACCATCGCCGCGAGCAGCAGGCGCAGATAATCGGGCTTGAGCCGCTGGGCGAGCCGCGCGCCGAGCTGCGCGCCGACGACACTGCCGAGCAGCAGGAGAGCGGCGAGGACGATGTCCACGGCCTTGGTGGTGAGCGCATGCATCAGCGTCGCGGCAGCGGTGACGAACAGGATCTGGAACAAGGACGTGCCGACCACGACGCGCGTCCCCATGCCGAGCAGATAGATCATCGCCGGCACCATGATGAAGCCGCCGCCGACGCCGAGCAGCACGGTCAGGATGCCCGTGGCAAAGCCGAGCAGCAGCGGCGCGAGCGGCGAAATGTAGAGACCGGACGCGTAGAAGCGCCAGCGCAGCGGCAGCGCGGCGACCAGCGGGTGATGGCGGCGTGTCGGCGCCGGCGGGGCAGCTGCGCCCCGTGCGACGCGCAAGGCGCGGATCGCATCGCGCATCATCAGGCCGCCGATGCTGCCGAGCAGGAGCACGTAGAGCAGGTTGATGACGGTATCGATCTGCCCGGTCGCCTGCAGCAGCCGAAAGACGATCGCGCCGACGATCGAACCGGCCATGCCGCCCGCGACCAGCACGAGCCCCATCGGCACGTCGACCCCGCCCCGGCGAAAATGCGCGAACACGCCCGACACGCTCGCCCCGGTTACCTGGCTGGCTGCCGATGCGGCGGCGACGGTCGGCGGAATACCGTAGAAGATCAGGAGCGGCGTGGTCAGGAAACCGCCGCCGACGCCGAACAGGCCCGACAGTACGCCGACGCCCAGGCCCAGCGCCACGATCACGAGCGCGTTCACCGACAGGTTGGCGATCGGCAGATAGAGATCCATCGCTCCCTGCCTATCCGGCGCGGCGGGCAAGCGGAAGCGGGATCAGAAATCGGCCCCAAGCGACAGCACTGGTCCGGAACCCGGTCGGGCATTGCCGGCGATGCGCTGCCGCCACTCAGCGCCGATTCTGGCGGACACGGCGCCCAGCGGCGCGTGGACCACGATCTGAGGACCCGTGTCCAGGCGGGAGACGCGCGGCTGCGCGCCACCCCATAGCCCTGCGCCAGCGCCGATCCGCGTCTCGCCCAACGCTACCAGGTCACGCTCGGCTCGGAGCGCGCCGTCCACATAAAGGTCGCGCGCGTGCAGGCCGACCATTCCTGCCTGACCATAGCCGTCCAGTCGCACGCTGGGCGCGATCTGCCGGTCGATGCCGCCAAAGGCTCCCACGCCAAACGCGTTACGGCCGCCGGCATCGAGCGCGACCCGACGCTCGAAGGTGACGGTGATCGGGATGGACCTGATCGGCGTCACATCCAATGCGATGGCAGCCTCCTTGCCCTGGCTGCTCCGCATCGGCCCCGAGACGCGGGCCGCCAGATGCACGCCGTCCCGCAGAAGGTAGCGCGCGCGCAGTCCGACCTGGCTGCCGCCAAGCTGTCCCGCCGTCGCTAGCCCCGGCGCCACATCGCCGCGGATCAGCGCCCAGGCGGAGACGCTGAGGCGGCTCGGTCGTGCGGCCGGTGTGGCTGGCATGACCGCGAATGGTGCCGAAACAGCGGCAGGGACCGAAGCCAACCGAGCGGGAGATCGTTCGGCTTGGACAACCGTCTGAAGCGATCCAAACCCTTCCCCTGTTCGCTTCGAGCGAAGTCGAGAAGCGGACTGAGCCTTGAGCGCCCGCTTCTCGACTACGCTCGAAACGAACGAACCTACTGTAGCGGAAATCCCGGGCGCTCGTGGCGGCAGCGCCCGCGCCCAAATGATCGGGCGACGCGTTTCCTCCTCAGGCGTTGGCCACAGCAGGATCGCTCGCGCCGTCACCCATCCGCCTGCCACCAGGAACAGGAAGCCGATCGGGCCGAGCCTCATTCCGCCGGCATGGTCCTCGGAAACTGGTGCTCGGTCTTGTCCCACACCAAAGGCGCGCCGCGGGCGAGGCGAAAATAGGAGATGAGCGCGCGTCGGGCCGAAGCCATGGCGATGAAATTGCCGAGCAGCACGCGGGGCAGTGATGCCAGCGCTTCCGCCCAGCCATAGACCCGACCGACGAACAGCGCCCGCATCGCCAGCCGCCAGACCATCAGAGCGGTGCAAAGGGCGAACAGGGAGAGTTCGAAGCCACTGAAGCGAGGGGCGTGGCCCAAGGGCTCCAGCAAGAGAAGCATCGCGGCGGCCAGATAGCCACAGAGCAGCACCAGTGCCGAAAGGATTGCCCGCCGGTCGCGGAAGCGCATCCAATGCTCCGCCCAGCCGCCCCGCCAACCGAGCCGGGTCCAGCCGGAAAGTGCAATCCCGGCTTGCCAGCGCGCCTTCTGCCGAACGGCCGCAGCGATCGTGTCTGGAAAGTGCGCCCGGACCGCGACGAGATTGCCGGTTTTGTCGGCCGGAACGCGGACGAAGACACCGCGACCGCCCATTTCGCGCACGCGAAGCCCGAGCTCATAGTCTTCGGTGACCGTGCCCTCGTCGAACGGAGTGCCGTGCCGGTCGGCAATCCGCTGCAACAGGTCGCGCGAAAGGCCGCACCCTACCCCGGCCGACGGCACGCTCGCGCCGAGCGCCTCCCGCACCATCAGACCCTTGCCATGGCTCTCCGCAAACTCGTCGGCATAGTGGGCGCTGACGAAACGCCGCCAGATGCCGCTGTCGCGTTCGATCAGCGCCTGTACGGGCAGCTGCACAAGATCGAACCGACCACACAGCGCCGCATAAATGTCGATCTCGGCCGAATGCACGACGTCCTCGGCATCATGCAGCGCCACGGCCACGAAGCGCCGCCCGTCCGCGGCCTCATCGGCCAGCATCGCACGCCACATCGCGTTGAGATTGTCAGCCTTGGTGGTCGGTCCCTCCCTCGTGTTTATGACGAGTCGCAGGCGAGGGTCTGCACCCACAGCCTCCACCGCGGCGATCGTCGCCGGATCGTTCGGATAGCAGCCGACATAAAGGCGCACGTCGCGCCCGGCCCAGCGCCGGAGCGCGGTCGCTGCCATCGCGCCGACAACGCGATCTTCGTGCCAGGCCGGCACGAACACGGCGACAGCCCCCTTCGCCTGTGCGGCGAGGCCGATCGCGTCGGCGCGTTCGAAGCGGGAGTAAACCGTCGCGCGACGCCACAGCGTCCGTACTATCCAGATCAGGTCGACGAGCAGATCATCGAGGCCGCCAATCGCCAGGCCCAAGGCGGCAAACAAGGCGAGTTCGTGCGTCGCTTGGCTCCACGCCCAGACTGCCCCGTCCATGCCGTTTTCCCCCTGAAACGAACTTGTCGGGGGAACAGCACCGACGCAAGCCGCTATCGCACCATCTGCTCTTCCGTGCGGGTGAAGCCGGATCGTCCCTTCGGCGCATCGTCTGGCACTGCGGTGACGAAATAGGCGACGCCCCGGCCGCGAACCGGGTCGACCCACAGGCCAGAGCGCAGGCCATAGGCTTCGCCGGAATGGCCGAGCCGACGTACGCCGTCACCGAACGGATCGTTGCGGCACGCCTGCGAGGCGGCGAGCGTCTGCACGGCAAGGCCATAGGCGCACCAGAAGCCCTTCTCGGTGTCGCCATTGCCGCCGTTGAACACCCATTCGGGCCCAATCATCGCCGCGATGATGCCCGGCGCGAGCAGCCCTTCGCCCTGGCGCAGCAGGAATTGCCCGATCCGCGCGAGACCAGCTGCCGAAATCCGCGCGCCCCCCTGAGGGCTGAACAGCGCGCCGTTGGTGCCGGGCACATAGCCGGACAGGTCGCACCCGGGGCCCGGCGAAAGAACGGGGCAGTCCGGCCGCCGGCCCCGCAGATCATCCCTGCGAACGGCGCCTGCTTCGCTCTTGAGGGTCACGGCTCGGGCGACCGCGGCGTCGCTGCACGTCGTCCAATTAAAGCAGGCGTCGATCCGCAGCGGCTTGAAGACGAGCCGGGCCATCAGCGTATCGAACCGCTCGCCCGTCGCTTTCTCCATGATCGACGCGACCACCGGAAAATTGATGTTGCCGTAGCGGAAGAAGGTGCCGGGCGCGTGCTCCGCATCCCAGGCCTTCGGGTCGGACAGCGTCGTCTGCAGGGTCTGCCCGAGCGGTATGGCGTAATCGACATCGTCCTTGAGGCCGGACCGGTGCGACAGGAGGAGTCTCAGCGTGATCGGCCGATCCGGAAAGTGCGGGTTGCGCAACGGCCAGCCGAGCACGCTCGAGACGTCGGCATCCAGGTCCAAAATGCCCGCTTCGACCAGGCGCATCGCCCCGATGTCAGTGATGAGCTTCGAGATCGACGCGACACGCACGGGATCGTCGGCTCCGGCACCGCGCGCCTGCACCGACGTGATCCGATCGCGATCGAAGGTCACGCGCACCGCCACGCTGTGCGGGTTCGGGCGAGGCAAGGGGGCACAAGCCGACAGGAAAGCGGTTGCGGCGAGGATCAGGAGCCTTATGCGCGTCATCGAAGCGGAGGATGACGGCAGGACATGGCGCGCGCAATCGGTCGAGTTCTGCTGTTCCTGATCGTCGCGCTGCTGCTCGCGATCGTGCTGGTGCCGCCCTTCCTGGACCGGGTCTATTACCGCGGCCCGGTGAGCGCCCATTTCGATGGCGAGCGCTTCTTCAACCCGGACGGCGAGGACACCGCGGCGCCTCCGACCGGCGGCAGCCGCCTGGGCTTTTTCGCGCGCTTCCTGACGGGCAGCGACGGCCGCCCGCCCTGGCCGGAGTCGGTGCCGGTCACACCCACCAGGCCGCCGGCGAGGGTGGAGGGCGAGCGGATGCTCGTCACCTGGATCGGCCATGCGACGGTGCTGGTGCAGACGGCCGGCCTCAACATCCTCACCGACCCGATCTGGAGCGAGACCTCAGGCCCATTCGGCTTTGGCCCCCGCCGCGTCGCGGAGCCGGGCGTGCGCTTCGAGGATCTGCCCAAGATCGACCTCGTGCTCGTCAGCCACAATCATTACGACCATATGGACCTGACCACGCTGAAGCGACTTTGGGAGCGTGACAAGCCGGTTATTGTAACGAGCTTGGGCAACGATGCCCTGATCAGGGCGGTCGGCATACCGGACCGCAATCGCGTTACTGACTGCCCGGACTGCCGAGGTGTCGACGCGTGGGATTGGGGCGGCGGAGCCAGCCCCATCTATGGGCCGAACTTCGAACAGGCGACGCGACAAGGCAAACTGCTGAACGGCGCTATGGTTTACGTCACCCGCAATCACCACTGGGGAAGTCGCTGGTTCGCCGATCGCAATCGGGCGCTATGGTCCAGCTTCACCGTCAAGCTGCCGGGCGGCAACATTTTCTTCGCAGGTGATACCGGCATAGGCGACGGTAAGTGGCCTGCCGAAGCGGCCGCGCTTGGCCCGATCCGTTTAGCGCTGATCCCGATCGGCGCCTTCCGGTTCGTACCGGGGCAGATGGGCACCGGCAGTCACATCGGTCCGATCGACGCGGTGAAGGTGTTCGATGGCCTGAACGCCGCCCGAGCCATTCCCATTCATTGGGGCACGTTCCGGCTGAGCTATGAAGCCTATCATACGCCACCCAGGCTGCTCGCCGAGGCGATGCGCTGTGCGGGGCATGATCCGCGCCTCTTCGCACCCGTGGGCATCGGTCAGACGGTCGAAGTGCCGCCCCTCTCCCCGCAGCCGCCGGCAACGTCGCTGGGCCTGTCCTGCCTGGACTCGCCCGCCGTACGGAACCTCAAGTGACCGGCGCGCCCAAGTCCATCGGGATCCCGTTCACGGTCGCCTGTGTCGGCATTGCCAGCTTCACGTTGATGGACGCGCTGATGAAGGGACTCTCGCTGTCGATCGGAGCCTATAACGCGACCTTGTGGCGGACGCTGGCCGGAACGCTGCTCGGCGGTGCGATCTTCCTCGTGCGGCGCCATCCCTGTCCGGCGATGAGCACGATGCGCCTGCACCTGCTGCGCGGCGGCATCGTCTCGGTCATGGCCGTGCTCTGGTTCTGGGCGATCGCGCGCGTGCCGCTTGCCGAAGCCATCGCGCTGTCCTTCATCGCGCCGCTGATCGCCATCTACCTCGCCAGCTTCTTCCTGCATGAAAAGGTGCGGCCGCAGGCGCTGATCGGGTCCGTGCTCGGCTTGGCCGGGGTCGCGCTGATGCTGATCACCCGCGCGACCGGTCGCTACGACAGCGAAGTGCTAGCCGGGATGGGAGCGGTGCTCGCTTCGGCTGTGCTCTACGCCGGCAACCTGGTGCTGATGCGCAAGCAGGCTCAGATCGCGTCGCCGATCGAGGTCGGCTTCTTCCAGAACCTGACCACCGCGCTCTTCCTGCTGCTCGCCGCACCGGTCTTCGCGGTCCTGCCGGACTCGTCGCACGCGCCGCAAATTATGGGCAGCGCAGCGCTCGCCCTGTTATCGCTGATGCTCCTGTCCTGGGCCTATGCGCGGGCAGAGGCGCAGTCGCTGGTGGTGGTCGAATATACCGGCTTCGGCTGGGGTGCGCTGTACGGCTGGCTGTTCTTCTCCGAAGCGATCGGCTGGTGGGTGCTTGCCGGGACGGCACTGATCGTGTTCGGCTGCTACATCGCCATCCGGCCGCCCCGCCGGCCGCAGGAGATGACCTTGGAAGCCAATCTGTGACCCTTAGCATCCGCCTCGCGCGACCAGGCGACGAAGCCGACATCCTGCGCATGATCAAGGACCTGGCGGCCTATGAGCGCGAGCCCGACGCGGTGCAGGCGACACTCGAGTCCATCCGAACCGAGCTGTTCGACAAAGACGCCCAGGTATTCGCCTTTCTGGCCGAGCTGGGCGGGCGCCAGGTCGGCCTCGCGCTCTGGTTCCTCACCTTCTCGACCTGGACGGGCCGCCCCAGCCTGTATCTGGAAGACCTGTTCGTGGACGACGCTGTGCGCGGCCGCGGCGTGGCGAAGGCGCTGTTCCGGCGATTGGCGCAAGAGGCGAAGGCGCGGAACTGCGCGCGCATCGATTGGGCCGTGCTCGACTGGAATATCGACGCGATGGCCTTTTACGAGCGGCTCGGCGGCCGCCGGCAGGTCGGCTGGCAGCCCTGGCGGCTACACGGCGAGGCGCTCGACCAGATGGCGGCGGAGTAATGGCTTGGGCGCTGCTGATCCTCGGCGGGCTGTTCGAGGTCGGCTTCACCACCTGCCTGCGCTTCGTCGACGGCTTCCGCAACCTGCCCTGGACGGCGGGATTCCTGGCTTCGGTGGGTCTTTCGATGGGCCTGCTGGAGGTTGCCTCCCGCTCCATCCCGATGGGAACCGCCTATGCCGTTTGGGGCGGGATCGGGGCGATCGGTACGGTGATCGTCGGCATCCTGTTCTTCGGTGAGGCGGCGGCGGCGACGCGAATCGCGCTGATCTTCGGCGTGGTCGCGTGCATCGCGGGGTTGAAGCTCGTCTCTTAGGCTCCCCGTTCCCCGGCGAAGGCCGGAGCCCAGCCTTACAGAGGCGCCGCGGGCGAAGCCCACGTCGTCGGTCCTCGTGGCACGAGGCCGGCCGAGCGCGCTGCTGTTCGCAAATAGCGCCGCTATTTGCGGCATCGCGCTGGAGCGGGCGAAGGGATTCGAACCCTCGACCCCGACCTTGGCAAGGTCGTGCTCTACCCCTGAGCTACGCCCGCTCTGGCGTCTGCCCCGAAGACCGGGGCGGGTGAGGCGGCGGCCAATAGCGGGGGCCGCAGGCTTGTGCAACCCCCTTGGCAGCAGGGCGCTTTCACCCACATAGGGGCGCGAAGGAACGGAGTAAGCATGGCCAGTCTGGGAATGAGCGCAGCCGAGCGCGACGCGATCGACACGTTCAAGCGCGAGGTGGTCGAACCCTCGATGACGAACCTCGTCATCCTCGATTTCTGGGCGGAATGGTGTGGGCCCTGCAAGGCGCTGACCCCCGTGCTGGAAAAGGTCGCCGCCGATTATGCCGACAAGGGCGTGATCCTGAAGAAGATCAACGTCGACGAGAACAAGCTGATCGCCGCGCAATTCCGCGTCCAGTCGATCCCGACCGTCTATGCCCTGTTCCAGGGCCAGCTGGTCGCCGACCTGACGCCGGCCCGCACCGAGCGCCAGCTGGCCCAATATCTCGATCAAATACTAAAGCAGCTGCCGGTGCAGGGCGAGGCTCAGGCCAAGGAAGCGGAGCTGGAGCCGCTGATCGCGATGGGCGAGGAGGTGCTCGCGGGCGGCGATTCGGAGCGGGCGGCGGGCATCTTCGCGCAGTTGCTGGAGATGGCGCCCGATCATCCCGAAGTGGTCTCCGGCATGGCGCGGGCGCTGATCGGCACCGGCCAGGTCGACGACGCCGCCGGCCTGATCGAGGCTTTGCCGGAAGAGGCGCGCAAGGACCCGGCGATCACGCGCGCGGAAAGCGCCATCGCGCTGGCCCGCGAAGCCCAGCCGGTCGACGACCTCACCGCCCTGCAGCGGCAGGTCGATGCGAACCCCGACGATCTCGAGACGCGCTACGAACTCGCCGGCGGCCTGATGGCAGCGGGCGACCGCGACGGCGCCGCCGATCAGCTGCTGGCGATCATCCAGGCCGATAGGGGCTGGAACGAAGGGGCCGCACGCTCGCGCCTGTTGAAGCTGATGGAAGTGGTCGGGCTGGAGGACCCCTGGACATCGGCGACGCGGCGGCGCCTTTCCGCCCTGCTGTTCACCTGATGGGAGAAACCACCCGCCTTTCGATCTTCCCGCTGCCGGGCGCCTTGCTGTTCCCGCGCATGCAGCTGCCGCTGCACATCTTCGAGCCGCGCTATCGGGCGCTGGTCAGCGATGCGATGGCGCGCGACCGGCGGATCGGCATGGTGCAGCCGCGCGGCGGCGGCGAACCGCCGCCGCTGTTCGAGGTCGGCTGCGTCGGCAAGATCGCGCACGTCGAAGCGCTGGACGATGGCCGCTACAATATCGTGCTCGAAGGTCTGAACCGCTTCCGCATCGTCACGGAGCTGAACGTGACCACGCCATTCCGGCAGGTGGAGGCGGAGCTGGAGGAAGACGCGCCCGCGGCGCCGCTCGCTCTGGCGCAACGCGCTTCCCTCGAGGCCGAATCGCGGCGTTTCGCCGATGCGCAGGGCTATGCTGTCGACTGGAACGCGGTGTCGCGCCTCGACGACGAGTCGCTGGTCAACGGCATCGCGCAGATCGCCCCCTTCGACGTCGCGGCGAAGCAGGCATTGCTCGAAGCGGATAGCCTGGAAGAGCGCACCGAGATGATCGTGCAGCTGATGCAGTTCTTCAGCCGTCATGGCGGCGACCGCGACGATCCGGTGACCCTGCAATGATCGATCCTCGCCTGCTGGAAATCCTGGTCTGCCCGGTCACCCGCACGCCGCTGAGTTACGACGAAGCGCGGCAGGAGCTGGTCTCAGCGGCGGCGGGGCTCGCCTATCCGATCCGCGACGGCGTGCCGGTGATGCTGGTCGACGAGGCGCGGCCGCTCACCGACGAGGAGCGGACGTGATCGCACCGGAAGACTGCCGGACGATGGCGGAAGTACGCGCGGGCGTCGATGCACTCGACGAGCAGATCGTGACCCTGCTCGGCACGCGCATGCGTTTCATGGACGCGGCAGCGCGGATCAAGGCGGAGCGCGGCCACGTCCGCGACGAGGAGCGCAAGGCAGCGGTGATCGCGCATGCCCGCCAAGTCGCCGCGCAAGTGGGCTTTCCCCCCGAAATCGTCGCCGAACTTTATGACCGGCTGGTCGAGGCCTCGATCGCCTATGAGTTCGACCGCTTCGACGCGATCAGACGCTAAGCCCGCTCAGCAATTTGGGCTTGTCGCCGAACTCGCCGCGCGCTTCGGCCATGAAGAAGTCCTTGAGCGGTTTGACGCGCTGCACGGCGGACAGGCCGAAGCGGCGTACGGCGCTCGCCGCTTCACCCCTGATGCCGAACAGGCGCGCCAAGCTATCCGTCGAGGAAGCGACTAGGAACGTATCCAGGCTCCGCCAGCGTTCATAGCGCTTCATCAGTTGCGCATCACCGAGATCGAGGCCCAGCCGCGCACCCTCGACCAGCACTTCCGTCAGCGCGGCGACGTCGCGCAGACCGAGGTTCAGGCCCTGACCGGCGATCGGGTGGATGCCATGGGCCGCGTCGCCGACCAGCGCCAGCCTCTGGTCGGTAATGCGTTCGGCATGGTGAAAGCCAAGCGGATAGGCGGAGAGCGGCGCGAGCAGTTTCATCTTGCCCAGCAGCCCGCCCATGTTCCGCTCCAGCTCGGCCAGAAAGCCGCGCTCGCCGAGCTTCAGATAACCGGGCGCGTCGGCGCGAGAGACCGACCAGACGAGGCCGGAGCGATTGCCCGGCAGCATCGGCAGGATCGCGAAGGGGCCGTCCGGATAGAAGATCTCATAGGCGACATTGTCATGCGGGCGTTGGTGCTCGATGGCCGCGATGATGCCGACATGATCATATTGCCAGCGCGCCACGGTGATGCCCGCAGCCTCCCGTGTCGGTGAGTTTCGCCCTTCCGCCGCAATCAACAGCGGGGCTTCGAGGGACCGGCCATCCTCCAGCGCCACCGTGACCCGGTGCCCATCCCGATGGGTCGTCGCGGCGCGGGCGGGCATCAGCAGCTGCAAATGCTTCGCCTCGGCAGCGGCGGCGTGGAGCGTCTGCCGCAGCTGCCGATTCTCGAACATGATGCCGAGCGCGTCCCCGTCCGCCGCGGGTTGGAAGTCGAGCGCGCCGGGCTTCAACCCGTCACTCACCCGGATCGCGCGGATCGGGCAGCCCTTGCCCGCCAGGCGTTCGCCAAGCCCGATCGCCTGCAGCATCGCCCAGCTGGCGCTCGCAATGGCCGAGGCGCGGCCGTCGAACCCCGGCGCAAGCACCGCTTCGGGATCGGCCGGGTCGATCACGGTCGCCGACAGGCCATGGGCGTCGAGGGCAAGGCCAAGTGTCAGCCCGACCAGGCCGCCGCCAAGGATGATGACATCGCTCTGCATAGAGGTCCCATAGCCCTCCGCCGATGAGCGGCCTAGGGTCCATGGCGGGAGGATGGCGATGATCTTCGAGGTTGAACCGGTCGGCTGGGTGCGCGGCGGGCGCAGCGAGGCCGTGGACGATGACTGGGGCGAGAGCCGCGCCGCGATCGAGCTGGATGCGGAGCGCTTCGACCTCGAGGCGCTGATGGGCCTCGACCAGTTCAGCCATGCCGAAATCGTCTATCTGTTCGATCGCGTGAGGCCGGAGCAGATCGTGTCGGGCGCCCGCCATCCCCGCGGACGTGCAGACTGGCCACGCATCGGCATCTTCGCTCAGCGCGGCAAGAACCGGCCCAACCGGATCGGCGTCACCATGTGCCGGATCGCCGCCGTGTCGGGCCTGCGCCTGGAGGTGGTGGGGCTGGATGCCATCGACGGCACGCCGGTGCTGGACATCAAGCCGGTGCTGTCCGGCTTCCTCCCGCGCGAGGAGGTGCGCGAACCCGATTGGGCGCGGGAGATCATGGCCGGTTATTGGAAGCTCGCTTGACGGGGAGTCCGCCATCGGCGAATTAGCCGCAGAACATTTCGCGCACAAAGCGGGGGAGCCGGTGGCAACGCGGGTCGCAGATCAGGAAGCGCCGGGCTGGCGCGAGGCCATCGGGCGCGGTTTCGCGCGCAGCGGTGCGCTGGCCGGCGCTATCGCGCTTGCCGCGGGCGCCTTCCTCCTGGCTCTGGCGCTCGTCAGCTATCACCCGAGCGACTCGGCCATCAACACGGCGGCCGGCGGCGCGCCGCAGAACTGGGTGGGCGGCGCCGGAGCCTGGACATCCGACCTGCTGCTCACCCTGTTCGGTCCCGCGATCGGCCTGTTCGTGCCGCTGCTGCTCATCATGGCCCTGCGACTGTGGCATGACCGCTTCGTCGGAAGATGGCGCCGGTCTCTTCCGCTCGCTCTGTTGGGCGTGACCCTGGTCGGCACGGCGCTCGCGCTCTACCGCGACGCCGCCGTGATCGGGCTCCCTGGCGGCCTTGGCGGCGCGCTCGGCTATCTTGCCGCGGAGCTGGTGGCCTCGGCCCTCTCGCTGATCGGCGATCCGGCACTGCGCTGGTGGGCGCAGATCGGCGTGCTGGCGGTGATCGGCCTTGCCGGCCTCATCGTCTGGGCGATCAGCCTCGAGCTGGATGAGATTGAGCGCGACTGGCTGTTCCGCCGGCGCGAAGTCTTTGCCGATGAGGACGCGCGGGCGCCGGTGCGCGCGCCGAAGCCCGCCAAGGTGGCAGCCGAGAAGCGCCGGCCGGTCGAACAGGACGATCGCCCGCCGCCGGTCATCTCCGTGCCCGACCGGAAAGGCGTCGCGCCCGAGAAGAAGGCCGCAGCTGCTCCGGTCCAGACCAGCTTCGACCTGCGCGACCGCTTCACCCTGCCGCCGCTCGACCTGCTGAAGCCGGCGCCGCCGTCCACTGGTGGACCGCTTGACAAGGCCGCGCTGGAGCGCAACGCCCGCCTGCTCGAAAGCGTGCTCGACGACTTCCACGTCAAGGGCTCGATCGTCGAAGTCCGGCCGGGTCCGGTCGTCACCATGTACGAACTGGAGCCCGCTGCCGGCATCAAGGCGAGCCGCGTGATCCAGCTCGCCGACGACATCGCGCGCAACATGTCGGCGCTCTCCGCCCGCGTCGCGACCATCCCCGGCCGCACCGTGATCGGCATCGAGCTGCCCAACCAGAAGCGCGAAGCCGTGGTGCTGCACGAACTGGTCGGGTCTGGCGCGTTCGAGGAGCAGGGCGGCGCGCTGCCGATCATCCTCGGCAAGAACATTGCCGGCGATCCGGTCATCGCCGATCTCGCCCCGATGCCGCATCTGCTCGTCGCCGGCACCACCGGCTCCGGCAAGTCGGTCGGCCTGAACGCCATGATCCTGTCGCTGCTCTATCGGCTGACGCCCGATCAGTGCCGGATGATCATGATCGATCCGAAGATGCTGGAACTCAGCATCTATGACGACATCCCCCATTTGCTCTCGCCGGTCGTCACCGATCCGCCCAAGGCGATCCGCGCCTTGCGCTGGGCGGTCGAGCAGATGGAGGAACGCTATCGGATGATGGCGTCGGTCGGCGTCCGCTCGCTCGCCAGCTTCAACGACAAGGTGCGGGTCGCCAAGGCCAAGGGCCAGCCGCTCGGCCGCCGCGTGCAGACCGGCTATGACGCGGAGACCGGTCAGCCCATCTACGAGGAAGAGCAGCTCAGCTACGAGCCGCTGCCGCAGATCGTCGTCATCGTCGACGAGCTGGCCGACTTGATGATGACGGCCGGCAAGGAAGTCGAATTCCTGATCCAGCGCCTGGCGCAAAAGGCCCGCGCCGCCGGCATCCACCTGATCATGGCCACGCAGCGCCCCTCGGTCGACGTCATCACCGGTGTCATCAAGGCCAACCTGCCGACCCGCATCTCCTTCCAGGTCACCTCCAAGATCGACAGCCGCACCATCCTCGGCGAACAGGGTGCGGAGCAGCTGCTCGGCAAGGGCGACATGCTCTACATGCCCGGCGGCAAGCAGATCGTGCGTGTGCACGGCCCCTTCGTGTCCGACGACGAAGTGCGTGCGGTAGCCGATCATTGGCGCGGCCAGGGCAAGCCCGATTACATCCAGGCCGTCACCGAAGAGCCGGAGGACGGCCAGTTCGAGTTCGACGGGGCACCGAAGGGCGACGACAGCCCCGAAGACGCGCTTTATCGCAAGGCCGTCCAGATCGTGGCGGAGAGTCAGAAGGCCTCGACCAGCTATGTCCAGCGCCAGCTCCGCGTCGGCTATAACAGCGCGGCACGGCTGATCGAGCGCATGGAACAGGAAGGCAAGGTCAGCCGCCCCGACCATGTCGGTCGCCGCGAGGTGTTGATCGACACCAGCGGCGAACCGGTTTGAGGGGGCAGACGGAGCAAGCGCGGCCCGGACGAGTTCAGTGACCGTTCAAGGCGCCTGACCTAGCGCCGACGCTGCTCAGCCGGAGAAGAGAATGTTCGCTCGCTCGCTCATCGTCGCAACCGCTGCCTGCGCCATTGCCGCGCCTGCCGTCGCTCAGCCGTCGGTGATCAAGCGGGTGCAGGAGCATCTGCGCGGCGTGCAGACGATGACGGCGGACTTCGTGCAGACCGACCGCGCCGGCAAGCGGCTGGAGGGTAGGCTCACCATCAAGCAGCCGGGCAAGGCGCGGTTCCAATATGAACAGGGTGTGCCGGTGCTGATCGTCAGCGATGGTAAGGCGCTGACCTTCATCGACTATCAGGTGAAACAGGTGTCGCGCTATCCGATCGGCGGTTCGCCACTCGATGTGCTGCTCAACCCCAAGCGCGACCTGTCGATGATCGCCAAGGTGGTGCCGTCAGCTGCTCCCGGCGTGATCACGATCCTCGCGCGCGATCCGCGGCGGCCGCAATTCGGCTCCATCACCCTGGCGTTCACCGAGCGCGGCGGAGCGCCCGGCGGGCTGATGCTCGAAGGCTGGGTGGCGCTCGATGCGCAGAACAACCGCACCACCGTACGCCTGACCAATCAGCGGCTGAACGTCCCCGTCGCCGACACGGCCTTTGCGTGGGACGACCCGCGGCCGAAGAAGCGCGGCGGCTGATCCGTTCATGTTGGTGCAAGAATCGGAGCGCTAGGGGAGGGGCTGCGGAGAGGGCTTTTGGCGGGATTTCCCCCTGTTGCCCGCCCGGAGAGCCCTTTCCCTCCAGCGTGACGAACGCTCGGTCGGCCCCCGCTCCAAGCCCCCGGAGCGGGGGTCTTTCCTTGTCCGGGGCGGGTGCCTAAGTCCAAGCCCGTGAAGATCGCCTCCTGGAACATCAACTCCGTCCGCTTTCGCATCGGCATCGTCGAGCAGTTCCTGCAGCAGGAACAGCCGGACATCCTCTGCCTGCAGGAAACCAAGGTCGAGGACGGCAGCTTCCCCCACGCGGCATTTCACGCGCTCGGCTATGACCATGTGCTGCTGCACGGCCAACGCATGCACCACGGCGTCGCCATCATCAGCAAATTGCCGCTGATCGAGGAAGAGCGCTACGACTGGCAGGCCAATGGCGAAGCGCGGCACGTCGGCGTGCGGCTGCCGAACGGCGTCCGCCTGGAAAATGTCTATGTGCCGGCCGGCGGCGACATTCCCGATCGTGAGCAGAATCCGAAGTTCGGGCAAAAGCTCGATTTCCTCGCCCGCATGACGTCATGGTCCGAAGACGTCCGCGTGCCCACGATCATGGTGGGCGACTTCAACATCGCGCCGCTCGAATGCGATGTGTGGAGCCACAAGCAGCTGCTGGACGTGGTCAGCCACACGCCGATCGAAGTGGAGACGCTGGGCAGGCTGCAAGCGTCACATGATTGGGTCGATCTCGGCCGCCGCTTCGTGCCGGCGCCGGAGCGCTGCTTCACCTGGTGGAGCTATCGCGCGAAGGATTGGGCCGCATCCGATCGCGGGCGCAGGCTCGACCATATGTGGTGCAGCCCCGAACTCACCGGCAACGCCGTCGCGCACCATGTCCACGAGCCCTGCCGCAGCTGGCTGAAGCCGTCCGACCATGTGCCGCTGGTGACGGAGTTCGCCTTTTGACCGAGGGCCGCGTCGCCCGCGCGATCGACGCGCTTCGGCGCGGCTGGCCGATCGCGCTCGGCGACGGCGATCGGGCCATGTCCCTGCTGCCCATCGAAAGCGCGGACGCCGGGCAGCTTGCCACCTTCGACCCCGAAGGCCGCGCCGATGTCCTGATCTCAGCCAGCCGTGCCGAGACGCTGAAGCTCGCCAACCAGCGCGAAGCGGCCGATCCCGGCCATGCTGTCCGGGTCGAGCGGGCGCCTTGGCTCGAGTTCGACACGGCGACGGCCTTGGCCGACCCCGCGCTCGATCTCGCGACCCCGCTCAAGGGTCCGTTCCGCGCGATCGAGGTCGGCGCCCAGCAGGTCGCCGATTGTGCGCTGGACCTGGCGCGCATGGCCGGGCTGCTCCCCGCCTTCTTCGTGCTCGACGGCGGAAGCGCGCCGGTGCTGCTGAGCGATGTCGCCGACTTTGCCGATCCGGCAAGGCTGCGGATCGCCACGCGCGCCAGGCTGCCGGTCGAAGCGGACGAAGGGGCGGAGATCGTCGCCTTTCGCAGCAGCGATGGCGGCGACATGCACGTCGCGCTGATCCTCGGCCAGCCGAACGGCCAGCCACCGGTGGTACGCCTCCACAGCGAGTGCCTGACGGGCGACGTGCTCGGCTCGCTCAAGTGCGATTGCGGGCCGCAGCTGCACGGCGCGCTGAAGGAGATCGCCGGCGCCGGCTGGGGCATCCTCCTCTATCTCCGGCAGGAGGGGCGCGGCATCGGCCTGATCAACAAGCTCCGCGCCTATGCCCTGCAGGATCAGGGCTTCGACACCGTCGACGCGAACACCCGTCTCGGCTTCCGCGTCGACACCCGCGACTTCCGCGTCGCCGCCCGTATGCTGGAGCTGCTCGGCCAACGCCAGGTACGCCTCCTGACCAACAATCCGGCGAAAGTCGCCGAACTCGAGCGCGCCGGCATCGAGGTCGTCGAACGCGTCCCGCACAAGATGGCGGCAAACCCGTACAACGAAAAATACCTGGCGACGAAGCGAGATCGTACCGGCCACCAGCTTTGAGAAGCAGACTGCCGAGTGGTTGGTTCAATATCCGGGAACGACCCAAATCGGACGTGAGCAACTGCCGCGAAAGGGCGCTTTCCGGCTGCATTAGGCAATCGCTAAAGGGATATGAGTAGGGACGCGGATCAACCATAGGGGGCGTCGATTGAGCTATCTTGATGATGATCAGCGCGAGGAGCTTAAGCCGTTCCGAGTCCCGTCAATCCTCTTCGGCGCACTGGTGCCTCTACTCGCCGGCTATGGCGTTTTGATTGCCATGACGAACCAAAAGTTCTGGGGCGACTTCGGCTTGAGTCTGCTGAGTTGGGTTCCGGGTTTGACTGTCGCCTTCGCCGTTATCGCTCTACCAGTATCGCTGATCTTTGTGCTTGTAATGACCGGGCTGGCGAGGGAATGGCCCGTGCTGAGCGGTCTGCCTGCCTGGATGATTGGTGGGCCGATTGTATCTAGTCCCCTCGCGCTGGCATTCGGGTTACTCCTCGGAGTCTGGGGGGCATGTTTCATCTCTGCACTAAGTGTGATCGGCGGCGCCTCAGCATGGATGGGGCGACCTGCCGACTTAAGGTCAAGGCGCACTGAGGCTGCCCTCAGATGACCGTGATCCACCCGGCGCAGACATCGAGAATGTCAGTCAGTTTCCGCTATGTTTGAGTTTGCCGGATTTGCCCTGCTGATTGCATGCTTCTTTCTGCCCACTGTTGGAAGTGGCTACGTTGGAGGACGGATTTCCAACCGTCAGGCAGGCTCGATGATCTATATTGCCTCTGCCTTCGCGCCCTTGTTTGTCGTCGGTTGGCTGCTGCTGAACCGAGAGCCGAGCCCCACCGGGTTAGAGATCGGCCTCTGGCAGGGTATCGCCTATCTGGTTGTGTTTGGGCTGCCGGGGTCGATGACTTTGGCAACGATCGGGTTCATCGCCGGTAGCGTGATCCGGAGGCGGAACAGCGGCGTGATCTAAGGGCAGCTAACCACCCGATGGAGAGCTTTCGGTTACTCTTGTACCGTAACAATTCCGTTACGTCTTGCAGGATTGCTCCGCCGCTACCGAGCACAATCGCAAACAGAATATCGAAACCTTTTTCCCGTTATCGAACCTCGCGAAAGGTATTGTCGTATGTTCCAGCGGGCGACCTTCTCTTTTGTGGAGAGCGCATTTGGCAGCACGCGAGACGGGCGTACGCTCTTTATGCCATTCGGAGTGTACGGCAGAGCGTATATCGTCGCCGATCCCGAACAGGCGATCCAACTGCGTCGTGACCTGCGGGCCTTCGGATTCCTTGCCTTCTCGTTTGTCGCGCTACTCCTGAGCACTATTCTGGTGCGCAATTATGCTGGAGCTAACACCCTTTTTTGGCTGTTGATTTCAGCGGCGGTAACGGGTTCCGCATTCTTCTTTGGCTTCACATTGTGGGCAAAGCGAGCAGGCTCTCGGCTCGCGATTTTGGAAGCGGGAACAGAGGCGATCCCAACTTTGTTCGATCTTGAGGCTGACGCCGCAAACGCCATCGCTCAAGTCCTGCTTCCGAAGGTTGAAGAAGAGTCTGATTGGACGAATGCGCTGTCACTGGCAGGCTGCCTAGCAGGCTTTTCCTGTCAAGTTGGAGTTCGCATGCGGGCGGAAGCAGAGCATCGTGCATCGGGATTGGTCGAAATCGCTACTACCCGCGACAGGCTTTACTACTTCGGTGATGCGCTAAATGGGCCGCTCGCGGAGGGTTCGCCTTCTATTTGGTCCATTGTCAGCAGTAACGCACCCGTTACTCCGTTGCTTCCCGTCTTTAAGACCGTGACCTCAGAGATCGGCTCTGACACTTTCGAGTACTATGCCGACGGCCTCGTCAAAGCGCTCCATCAAAGCTGGCGCTCCACATCTGCGTTTCTAGATGCCCGAGGAATCGAACCTGATCGGTGGCCGTTCGTCATCGCGGCGGCGGCCAAGAAAATCGCCGAGGAGTGTCCGCTCGATCTGACCGCAGCGTCGATCATTGTGATGACAGCGGCAATCCCCTCATCCAAGTTGGACCCCGCTGAAGTCATCGTCCCGGAGCGTTGAGCAGGTGACTTCACATACTGCAGATGTCCCCAAACCACCCATCGCGGACATTTCCGAACTACGTGGAGGGACAAGCGAAAGGGCTGTCCTATTGGTCGCTCGGTTTGATAGGCTCGGTGCCCGCCCGGTTTCTGCCGGCGGCCGCTCTTTGAACAGTTCAGATCGACAGAGATTTACATGTTGCACGTGCAATATGTGCGGAATGTGCGGAATGTGCGGAAAGGAACCGTCAGCCTATCCGTGCCGCCGGCACCGAACACGCAACGAAATTTATGTGTTTCGTTTGAAGGTCATGAAGTTCGCGAAGGCCGCGGGTCAGGACAGCATCGCCCTCACCTCCTCGAAGCTGTGGGCGATCTGGTGCACCCCCAACGCACGCAGCCGGTCGGCATGGCCGGGCAGGCAGTGGGAGGCGGCAGCGAGGCCGATGACGGTGGCGCCGGACGCGACCGCGCCCCGGACACCCACGGGCGAGTCCTCGAGGATTGCGGTGCGCGCGATATCGATGCCGAGCGCTTCCGCGGCGTGCCAATAGAGATCGGGGGCTGGCTTGCCCCGCGCGACATGTTCCTTGCCGCTGAACACCTTGTCGCCGAACGCGTTGGTGAGGCCGAGATGGGCCAGGTGCGCGCGGACCCAATGGCCGCTGCTCGAAGACGCCACCGCCTTGGGCCAGTCGGGCGGGAGCGAACGGACGAACGCCACCGCGCCGGCGACCTCCGCCATGCCTTCGGCGAGCGCCCGCGCGTCTTCGGCGGCGCGGCGGCTGTGAAACTCGGGCGGTAGCGGCTCGCCGATGCGTTCCTCGATCGCGCCGATAAAGGCAGGCCCGCTCAGCCCAACATAGTGGGTGAGCGTATCCTCGACCGAATGCGCGAAGCCGAGTTCGGTCAGCAGCCCCGCCAGGTGGCGATTGCCCTCCCATTCGCTTTCGAGCAGCACGCCGTCGAAATCGAAGATGATCCCGTCGAACTTCACCCGCGCGCGCCGAACAGGGCGGAGCCGACGCGGACATGGGTGGCGCCCAGCATCACCGCCGTCTCGAAATCGCCGGACATGCCCATGCTGGTGAGCGCCAGCCCATGGTCGCGGGCGAGCTTGGCGAGCAGCGCGAAGTATGGCGCGGCCTCGACGCCCACAGGCGGCACGCACATCAGGCCGGCCAGCGCGAGCCCGGCGGTGCGCGCCTCCCTCAGCAGCTTCGGGAGCTCGGCGACCGGGCAGCCGCCCTTTTGCGCCTCATCGCCGATATTGACCTGCGCGAAGAGGAGGGGCGCGCGGCCGCTCCGATCGATCGCCTTCGCCAGCGCCGTGACGAGCGAGGGCCGGTCGACGGAGTGAATGGCGTCGAACAGCTGCACCGCCGCTTCGGCCTTGTTGGATTGCAGCTGTCCGACCAGATGAAGATCGATGCCCGCATGGCGGTCCCGCAAGGCAGGCCATTTTTCTTCGGCTTCCTGCACCCGATTCTCACCGAAGCTGCGCTGTCCCGCCGCGATCAGCGGCTCGATCGCCTCCGCGGCATGGGTCTTCGATACGGCGATCAGGGTCACCTCCTCGGGCGACCGGCGCGCGGTCCGGGCCGCGCGTGCGATGCGGTCGCGGACGGCGGCGAGACGTTCGGCTTCAGGCATGGCGCTGCTATAGGAAGCGCGATGAACCGCCGCCACCTCGCATTGCCGCGCGTCTGGATGCTGACCGACGAGCGCCATGGCGAGGCGCCCGAAGCGCTTGTCGCCCGGTTGCCGCGTGATGTGGGGGTGGTGGTCCGCCATTATTCCCTTCCGCTCCGGGAGCGGATCGCGCTCGCGAAACGCCTGTCGCGGACGGGGCGGTTCACGGTCTTCGCAGGCAGCGAGGCCGAGGCCCGACGCGCCGGCGCTGACGGCGTTTATGGCGCGGCGAGGAGACCAAGCCGCCTGCCCCGCCTCTTCCCGGTGCATGACGGCGCCGAGATCCTCCGGGCCGAGCGCGCGAATGCGGCGCTGCTGCTGCTCTCGCCGGCCTTCGCCACGCGATCGCACCAAGGCTCGCGAGCGCTCGGGCCGGTACGGTTCGGCCTGCTTGCGCGGCGAACCACCAGACCGATCATTGCACTGGGAGGGATGAACGAGCGTCGGTGGAGGCGTTTGCGGCCCCTGGGCGCTCAGGGATGGGCGGCAATCGACGCCTGGATCAGAACTTGATCGCAGTTCCGATATAGACGGCCTGGCTGTCGCGGCGGCCATCGTCGACGATCTGCAGCCGGTCGCGCTGCTCGGCCCGGTAGCGCACGCCGGCAGTCAGATCGAGGTTGCGCGCGATCGAATAGGAGCCGCCGACATCGAAATTGTAGCTGCGCCCGCCGGTCAGATTGGCCGAAACGCCGTCGGTCGGGCGGTCCTGGCCCGCCTGGATCCGTGCACTCCACTTCGGGGCGTTGTAGCTGACGCCGACATCCACCTTCTCGCGGCTGCCGGGCAGGCCGGCCATGTCGACCCGCGCCATGTCGCCGGAGAGTGCGAAACGCCTCCAGCCCACGGCCATGCCAAGATTATAGGCAATCGGCGCGATGCTGATCACCTGCGGTGCCGCCGTGACGCGGGTGCCGGTTGGCTTCGGCACCGACGCTGCCGCACGCACGGCCACCATGACCGACTGAGCCCCCGGCTTGGACGATGAAGCAGGAGTGAAACGGAAGCCGCTATTGGCGAGGCCTGCGCGGGCGTAGATCGCGGCAACGCGCGGATCGGCCGCGGCCGGCGTGAAGGAACCGATGCCGCCGCGCGCGCTCAACGAAACCGGGCGTTTCAGGATCTTGCGGGTAACGTCGGACGAGGCACCGATCGCAGGCATAGCAACAGCGATCACGGCCAAAGCCGCGCCCGCCAATGCCACCCAATTGCGACGCATACGCATCTCGACTCGTCTTCACCCCACTCTTCAACGACCCAGTTAGCGATTCCATTCCGGAGTCGCCACCTTGCCGGAGTCGAATCCTTTGCACCTGTTGCACAACATCCACAGCGCTGCTTGCGAGCCCGCCTTCAGCCCCTATAACGGCGCCCGATTAACCGGCCGTGTCCGAAGGATTGCCCATGTTGCGCTCGCCTCGTTTCGCCCTGCTGATTTCGTCCGTGCTGGCCCTGTCCGCCTGTGCATGGGTGAAGGAGGACCTGTCCAAGGGGCTCGGCGGCGGCGGCAAGAGCAACAAGGATCGCAGCGAGCAGGCGGACCTCGCCGCGTCCAAGGTGACCTCGATCGGCGTCAACGCCTATCTGTGGCGGGCAGCGCTCGACACCGTCTCCTTCATGCCGCTGGTGCAGGCGGATTCGAATGGCGGCGTGATCGTCACCGACTGGTATGTGAACCCCAGCTCGCCGGGCGAACGGATGAAGCTGACCGTATCGATCCTCGACCAGGATTTGCGCGCCGACGCGCTGCGGGTCGCGGCTTCGCGCCAGATCACGCAGAACGGCCTGTGGGTGGACGCTCCGGTGGCTGCCGCCACCGTGCAGAAGCTGGAAGACATCATCCTCAACAAGGCTCGTGACCTGAGGCGTGCCGCGTCCGGCCTGGAGTAATCCGTGGCGGACCGTTTCAACCCGAAAACTGCCGACGCGCGCTGGCAGAAGGTCTGGGCCGAGCGCGGCACCTTCCATGCGCGCGACGACAGCCCCAAGCCCAAGAGCTACGTGCTCGAGATGTTCCCCTATCCATCGGGGCGCATCCATATGGGGCATGTCCGCAACTATACGATGGGGGACGTGCTCGCCCGCTATCGGCGGATGAAGGGCATGGAAGTGCTCCATCCGATGGGATGGGACGCGTTCGGCATGCCCGCCGAGAATGCGGCGATGGAAAAGGGCGTGCACCCGGGCGACTGGACCCGCGCCAACATCGCGACGATGCGCGACCAGCTGAAGTCGCTAGGCTTCGCGCTCGACTGGAGCCGCGAGCTCGCCACCTGCGAGCCCGATTATTACGGCCATGAGCAGGCGCTGTTCCTCGACCTGTTCGAGGCTGGCCTCGTTTACCGCAAGGAATCGGCGGTCAATTGGGATCCTGTCGACATGACCGTGCTCGCCAATGAGCAGGTTATCGACGGCCGGGGCTGGCGGTCCGGCGCGCTCGTCGAGAAGCGCAAGCTCAGCCAATGGTTCCTGAAGATCACCGACTTTGCCGACGAGTTGCTGGAGGGGCTGCACAGCCTCGATCATTGGCCCGACAAGGTGCGGCTGATGCAGGAGAACTGGATCGGCAAGAGCCAGGGCCTGCAGTTCCGGTTCAAGCTTTCGGACGGCGGCGAGGTCGAAGTCTTCACGACCCGGCCGGACACTATCTTCGGCTCGAGCTTCGTCGCGGTCGCGGCGGACCACCCGCTCGCCGCTCAGGTGGCCGAAACGAACCCCGCCGCCGCCGCATTCATCGAGGAGTGCCGGGCCGGCGGCACGACGGCCGCCGAGATCGAAACGGCGGAGAAGAAGGGCTTCGACACCGGCCTGACCGCTGCCCATCCGTTCGACTCCGGATGGCAGCTGCCCGTCTACATCGCGAACTTCGTGCTGATGGATTATGGCACGGGCGCGGTGTTCGGCGTGCCGGCGCACGATCAGCGCGATCTCGACTTCGCGCGGAAATACGGCCTGGCCGTCACGCGCGTCGTTGCGGACGCCGATAAGACCGATCCCGTCTTCGAAGGCGATGAGGCCTATACCGGCCCCGGCGCGCTGGTGAACTCGCGCTTCCTCGATGGGCTGGATGTCGAGGCCGGCAAGCGGGCCGTCATCGCGCGCGCCGAAGCCGAAGGCTGGGGCCATGGCACGACCGTGTGGCGGCTGCGCGACTGGGGCGTGTCGCGCCAGCGTTATTGGGGCACGCCGATCCCGATCATCCATTGCGAGGCCTGCGGCGTGGTCGCGGCGCCGCGCGATAGCTTGCCGATCGTCCTGCCGGAGGATGTCGACTTTGCCACGCCCGGCAATCCGCTCGACCGTCATCCCAGCTGGAGGCATGTTGACTGCCCAAGCTGTGGCGGGCCTGCACGGCGCGAGACCGACACGCTCGACACTTTCGCCGATTCGAGCTGGTATTTCGTCCGTTTCGCCAGCCAGCCCGATGACAAACCGTTCGACAAGGCGGTGGCGGAAAGCTGGCTGCCCGTCGGCCAATATATTGGCGGCGTCGAGCATGCGATCCTGCATCTCCTGTACGCACGCTTCTGGACGCGCGCGCTCAATCGGATGGGCCAGCTTGACATCAAGGAGCCGTTCACGGGCCTGTTCACGCAGGGCATGGTCACGCACGAGACCTATCAGGCGCCCGACGGCCGTTGGCTGAGCCCCGAGGAGGTCGAGCAGCGCGACGGCAAGCTGGTCACGGACACAGGCGAGCCGGTGACGCTCGGCCGCGTCGAAAAAATGTCCAAGTCCAAGAAGAATGTGGTCGATCCCGCCCCCATTCTCGACAGCTATGGCGCCGATGCGGTGCGCTGGTTCATGCTATCGGACTCGCCGCCGGAACGCGATCTCGCCTGGTCGGTGTCGGGCATCGAAGGCGCGTGGCGCTTCGTCAATCGGGTGTGGCGGCTGGTGCAGAGCGTCGATGCCGCTGAGGGCGCCGACCCCGCGCTCGCCCGCAAGCGCCACAAGACTGTCGCCGGCGTTGCCGAGGACATTGAAGCGCTTGCCTTCAATAAGGCCGTCGCCAAGCTGTACGAGCTGGTGGGAGCCGTCGAGAAGGCGAAGCCGTCGGCGGATCGGTCCGAGGCGATCCGCACCCTGGTCCGCCTGGTCGCGCCGATGATCCCGCATCTCGCCGAAGAGGCATGGATGAGCCTCGGCCAATCCGGCCTGGTCGCGGACGCGCCCTGGCCCGACTACGATCCGGCGATGCTGGTCGAGGATGAGGTGACGATCGCGGTCCAGGTCAATGGCAAGCTGCGCGATACCCTGACGGTCCCGCGCGGCGAGGCCCGCGACACGCTCGAGGCCAAGGCGCTGGCGGCGCCGAACGTCGTGCGCTTGCTCAACGGAGCCGCGCCGAAGAAAGTGATCGTCGTGCCCGACCGCCTGGTGAACCTGGTCGCGTGAGGATCGCTGTCGCCTTTGCCGCAGCGCTGCTGCTCGCCGGTTGCGGGCTGCAGCCGCTCTATTCGGGCGGCGCCGGCGGCACGGTCGCGCAGGCGCTGGCCGGCGTCGAAGTCGCGCCAATTCCAGGCCGGGGCGGCTGGCTGGTGCAGAACGCATTGAAGGATCGGGTCACCGCCGTACGCGACGGCGCACCGCTTTACCGGCTGGTGGTCGAACTCGACGACAATATCGAAGGGTTCGGCGTGCGGCGCGATGATGCGATCACGCGCGAGCGCCGCACCTTGCGCGCGCGCTATCGCCTGACCGAAGCGGGCAGTGGCGCGGTGCTGCTGGATGCAACCGCAGGGTCCGACGTCGGCATCGACGTGGTCCGCTCGGAATATGCAACGATTGCAGCCGAGAACACCGCATTGGAACGACTGGCGCAGGAAGTCGCGGACCAGATCCTCGCCCGCATCGCGCTCTACGCCAAGCGGGCGCAGTGAAGGCCGACAAGGGCACGATCGAGCGCGCCCTCGCCAAGCCGCAAGCGCGCTGCTTTCTCCTCTACGGCCCTGATGAGGCTGGGTCCCGTGCCCTCGCCGACCGGCTCGCCACGACGATGGGCTCCGAGGCCGAGCGCATCGACCTGGACGGCAGCACGCTTGCCAAGGACCCGGCCTTGCTGGCCGATGAGGCGGCATCCAGCTCCCTGTTCGGAGGCGCGCGCTACATCCGCGTGCGCGCCAATGGCGACGAGATCACCGACGCCGTCGAAGCGTTGCTGGAGGCGCCGCAAGCCGGCAACCCGGTCGCCATCATCGCTGGGGCGCTCAAGCCGGCATCGAAGCTGCTGAAACTGGCGCTCGCCTCTCCCGATGCGCTCGCCTTTGCCAGCTATCTGCCGGAAGCGCGCGATGCGGTGCCGCTCGTCATCGGCATGGCGCAGCCGCTGGGATTAAAGGTGGCGCCGGACATCGCCCGTCGGATCTTCGATGCCTGTGCAGGCGATCGGGCCGTAATCGGACGGGAGCTCGAGAAGCTGGCGCTCTTCCTCGACGCGGCCGAGGCAGCACCCAAACCACTCGATGCCGCTGCCTTGGAAGCAGTCGGCGCCGGCGAGGGGGAAAGCAGCACGGCCGCCCTGATCGACGCGGTGCTGACCGGCGCCATCCGGCAGGCGACCGAAGAGCTGGTGCAGCTGAGTTCGGCCGGCGAGGATGGCGTCGCCCTCCTCCGCGCGACGCTCCGCAGACTGTTGCAGCTGGCGGCGCTCCGCTCGGAGGCCGATCGGACGAGCCTCGCTGCGGCGATGGACGGCGCCGGCAAGTCGCTGTTCTGGAAGGACAAGCCGGTCGTCGAAAGCGAGTTGCGCCGGTGGACCTCGGCGGAACTCGCCACTCTCGTCGACCGCATGACATCTGCACAAGCGCAGCTGTTGGCGTCGGGCAATGCGGGGTCGGTTCTGTTCTCGCAGGAGCTGCTCACCGTCGCACGGCAGGCGCAGCGGCGGAGCTAGATCCGCTCGCCGGTCAGCCGCTGGCAGATCAGATCGAGTTGATCCAGGCTCGAGAAGCCGAGCGTGACAGCCCCTGCCCCACTGCCATAGCTGATCTTGACCTTGAGGCCGAGAAGGTCGCCCAGCTGACGCTCCAGTGCGGCGATATCGGCATCGCTCTCGCGGGGCGCCCGGGCAGGCCGGTTGCCAGCTGGACGAGCGGATTGCGCCAGCCGCTCCGTTTCGCGCACCGAAAGACCGCCTTCGACAACCTGACGAGCGAGCGACTCCGGGTCGGGTGCGGTGATCAGCGCGCGCGCATGGCCCATCGACAATCGGCCGTCCGCCACCATTGCCCGAACGGCGAGCGGAAGATCCAGCAGTCTCAACAGGTTGGCGATATGGCTGCGCGACTTGTGAACGATGCGGCCGAGCGCCTCCTGGCTGTGGCCGAAGCGTGAGATCAGCTTGGCATAGGCCTCCGCTTCCTCGATCGCGTTCAGATCCTCGCGCTGGATATTCTCGACGAGCGCCAGTTCGAGCGTCTCCGCCTCGTCGAACTCGCGGACGATTACCGGCACCTCGTGTAACCGCGCGCGCTGGGCTGCGCGCCAGCGCCGCTCGCCGGCAACGATCTGGTAGCGCCCGTTCCAGGGCCGGACGACGATGGGCTGGATCAGACCACGCGACTCGATCGACCGCGCGAGCTCATCCAGTGCCGCGTCGTCAAAGAAGCGGCGCGGTTGCTCGGGGTGCGGCTCCAGCTCCGAGACCGGCAAGCTGCGCACGCCCGGACCGCGGTCGGTGCCACCGGACACCGGCTCTTCTCGCACCGCCTCTCCCAGCAGGGCGGAAAGGCCGCGGCCAAGGCCGGTGGGACGCTTTTGGCGGGCAGCTTCGGTCATGCGGCTTTCTTCAGCTGAGGAAGACGGTCGAGCAGTTCCCGAGCGAGCGCCATATAGGCTTCGGAACCGGAACAACGATGATCGTAGATGAGGGCCGGCATGCCATGACTCGGCGCTTCCGACAGGCGCACGTTTCGCGGGATCACCGTTGCGAACACCTTGTCGCCCAGACAGGTACGCACATCCTGCGCCACCTGCTCGGTAAGATTGTTGCGACGATCATACATGGTCAGCGCGACGCCGAGTATCTCGAGATTGGGGTTGAAGCCCGCGCGAATGCGTTCGATCGTTTGAAGAAGCTGGCTAAGTCCTTCTAGCGCAAAGAACTCGCACTGGAGCGGCACCAGCAGCGAGTCGGCGGCGACCATCGCATTGACCGTCAACAAACCCAATGAAGGCGGGCAATCAATCAGGCAAATGTCCCAGCGGGCCGCTGCAGCCCCGCCGCTCAAGGCGGCACGCAGGCGATGCGTTCGCTGATCCAGATCGATCAGCTCGATCTCGGCGCCGGACAGGTCTACGGTGGCGGGAACGACGTCCAAACGGGGAATGCGGGTCGGCACAACACAATCGGTTAGCGCCGCCTGACCGGTGAGCAGGTCGTAGCTGCTCGCTCCCCGCGCCGACTGGGCGATGCCCAAGCCCGTCGACGCATTGCCCTGCGGGTCGAGGTCGACCAGCAACACCCGCCAGCCAATTGCAGCGAGAGCCGTGGCGACATTGATGGCGGTGGTGGTCTTCCCCACCCCGCCCTTCTGGTTGGCGACGCCCACGCAGATCATCTTTTCACCTCGGACTCACGTCCCGCGCGACGATGATGCGAGCATCAGGGTCGGTCAGGCTCTGTTCCACGTGGAACACACCTTGCCATGTCTGCCGGGCTTCATCCAGTTCCCGTTCGGCGCTCCGTCCCTTGGGCAGCACCCAAATGGTGGACGAAGTTGTGAGTTGAACCGTGGACCGAAATATTTCGGTCAGAGGCGCATAGGCACGAGCGGTCACTGCGTCAAAGCGCTGGTCACTGAGACGCTCTACGTTGGCCTGCCGAACCTCGGCGTGTGCGAGCCGAAGTTCGCTGATGGCCCGCTCCAAGAACTCCACGCGGCGCCGGCGAGGCTCGACCATGAGGATCGGAGTGTCGCTGAGACAGGCCAGCACCATTCCCGGGAGACCTGGTCCAGAACCCACGTCCAGCCACCGGTTGGCGCCTCCAGCCAGGCGATGAAGCTGCGCCGAATCGAGAATGTGGCGCACCCAAACTCCCGCCAAGCTCGCCTGGCTGATCAGATTCTGGTGCGCGTTCTCGGCAATAAGCAGCGCGACGAATTGCTCCAGGCGGGCGAGCCGATCCTGGCCATATCGCTCCGCCATCCAGGAGCGAGCCTCCGACTCCGTCACGCCGCGCGCTTCTGACTATGGGCGAGGATGATCGCAAGAGCAGCCGGTGTGATGCCGCGGATGCGGCTGGCGCTCTCCAGGTCGGCCGGGCGTGCTGCTTCCAGCCGTTCCCGCATTTCGTTGGAGAGGCCGGGGATCACGCGGTAATCGATCGTCTCAGGGATGGCCGTGCGACCGGCTGCTCGAAGCGCGCGGACCTCCGTTTCCTGGCGTTCCAGATAGGGAGCATAGCGAGCATCATCGATGGCGAGGTCGAGAAGATCGGCGTCGACGGCCCCCAGCCCGGGCACCACACCGAGCAGCTGCTCCCGGCCCACCCCGTCGAAGCGGAGCCAGTCGGCGAGACTGCGGGCACGGCCATCATCCCGCAGCTGCGCCGTCACTTCCCGCGCGCGCACTACCGTGCCGAGCATCGCTTTGATATCGTTCAGCTTCGCCACACGACCAGAGGCATAGGACCGACGCGTTGCGCCGAGACAGCCGACCTGCTCCCCGATCGGCGTGAGACGCTCGGTGGCATTGTCCGCGCGCAACTTCAGGCGATACTCCGCACGCGCGGTGAGCATCCGGTAAGGCTCGGTCACGCCCTGCAGCGTGAGGTCATCGATCATCACGCCGATGTAGCTGTCGGCGCGATCGAACGTGACGCAGTCCTGGTCGGCAGCAAGACGCGCCGCGTTAATCCCCGCCACAAGACCTTGTGCGGCGGCCTCTTCATAGCCGGTCGTGCCATTGATCTGGCCCGCGAAGAACAGGCCGCGCACCGCCCGCAGTTCGAGCGAAGGATCAAGCGCTCTGGGGTCGATATAATCATATTCGACGGCATAGCCCGGCTGCACGATCACAGCCCGCTCGAGCCCGGCAATGGTGCGGATCATTGCCTGTTGCGCGTCGAGCGGCAGCGAAGTCGAGATGCCGTTCGGGTAGATCAGCGGATCGTCGAGCCCCTCCGGCTCCAGGAAGATCTGGTGCCCATCGCGATCACCGAAGCGCAGCACCTTATCCTCAATCGATGGACAATAGCGCGGCCCCTGCCCCTCAATCGCGCCCGAGTGAAGCGGCGACTGGTCAAGCGCACCCCGAATGACGTCATGCGTTCCAGGCGTCGTCCGCGTGATGAAACAGGCGAGCTGCGGCCGCAGGCGTCGGTTCGTCAGCGGCGACATGGTCCAGCCCGCATCGTCGGACGGCTGACGTTCGAGACCGCTCCAATCGATGCTGCGCCCGTCCAGACGAGGCGGCGTGCCGGTCTTCAGCCTCCCCATCGGCAAGCCCAGTGACCGAAGTTGCTCTCCCAAAGGCAGGGCTGCCGCCTCGCCGACGCGCCCGCCTTGATCCGTGCTGCGCCCGCGGAACAGGCGCCCATTCAGAAAAGTCCCCGTCGCAAGCACGACGGCGCGCGCGCGAAGCTCGCGTCCATCCGCAAGCCGCACGCCTTGGACTTCGCCTGTGCGCGCGGTGATCAGCGAGGCCGCTTCACCTTCGACGACTTCCAGATGAGGTTGCTCACGCAGCATGCGCTGGATCGCAGCACGATAGAGCTTCCGATCCGCCTGGGCCCGCGGGCCGCGCACCGCCGAGCCCTTGGACGCGTTGAGCATGCGATGGTGAATGGCCGCTTCATCCGCCGCGCGACCGACCAGCCCGTCCAGCGCGTCAACTTCCCGGACCAAGTGTCCTTTGCCCAGGCCGCCAAATGCCGGATTGCACGACATCGCCCCGAGCGTCGCTGCATCGAAGGTTACCAAAGCCGTCCGTGCACCGATCCGCGCCGCGGCCGCGGCCGCTTCGCAGCCCGCATGGCCGCCGCCGATCACGATCACGTCATACATGGCGCGGCCTCAAACCTCAGGAGCACCCGCCTGTCAAACTGTTCCACGTGGAACAGCTTACTTTCCGATGCAGAAGGTGCCGAAGAGCGCGTCGAGCATTTCTTCCGTTCCCGCCCGGCCGGTAAGTGCATCAAAGGCTGCGCGGCACGTTCGCAGATGCTCAGCCGCAATCAACTCGTCAGCTTCCGCGGAGAACGCCGCAAGGGCATGATACGCAGTGGCCACATGCACGCGCTGCCGGCGTCCAAGCGCCACGTCACCTTCTCTCGGCAGCAGCCCACGCGCGCAGTCGAGCAACTGCCTGACCAATGCCTGGATTCCATCACCGGAATGTGCAGACACCCGCAACCGCTCGGTCTGCACACCCAGCCGATCCGGCGCATCCGACCGCGCATAGACGGGAATCACGGTGGCAACACCTGCGTCTGGCGCCTCGCCGTCTCCAAGCCAGATAAGAATGTCGGCGTCGGCGATCCGTCGATTGGCGCGGGCAATCCCCTCCTGCTCGATCGGGTCGGCAGTATCAGCGCGCAGACCCGCGGTGTCGGTGAAAAGGAAGGCGACACCCTCCAGCCGCACCGGTACTTCGATCACGTCGCGCGTCGTGCCTGCCAGCGGCGAGGTGATCGCCACTTCACGACCTGCTAAGGCGTTGATCAAGGTCGACTTTCCGGCATTGGGCGGGCCCGCGACGACGACCCGGACTCCGTCGAACAGCCGCTCCGATCCCGGCCGCGCCAGCAAGGCATGCATTTCGCCGCTGAGAGCCGATGCGAGCGCGTCGATGCGAGCGCGGTCTGCCGGCACGTCGTCCTCGTCCGACTGATCCAACGCCGCTTCAACCATGGCGGAGAGCATCAGCAGGTCACGGCGCCAGCGCTCCACATCCGCGCTCAGTCCCTCACCCGCGAGAGCCGCTCGCCGCTGTGCTTCGGTTTCCGCACGCAGCAGCTCGGAAAGGGCTTCCGCCTGCACCAGGTCCAGCCGGCCGTTCTCGAAGGCCCGCCAGGTAAACTCCCCCGCGCGTGCCGGCCGCGCGCCGGCCTCACAAGCGAGCGCCTCTTCGACTGCATCGACCGTGGCACGTCCGCCATGCAGATGCAGCTCGACCAGCGGCTCGCCGGTTACCGATGTCCTGGCCGGGAAGCAGACGACCAGACACCGGTCCAATTCCTCCTGGCTCTCTGGATGCCGGAGCGTTCTCAACGACATACGGCGGGGCTCGGGCAATGGTCCGGCCATTCGCTCCACCAGGTCGAGGGTGCCTGGACCACTGATCCTCACGACTGCGATGGCAGCCGGTGGTACGCCGCTCGACAGCGCGAAGATCGTATCCGTCACGATTTCCGGCCAGTCATCCCCTCGATCACCTGCTGCCACATCTTGAACCCGGCGTCGCTCATCGGACCCCAGCTCTTCATCATGGACTCCATGGCGTCCGAGCTCACCCCGTTCTTCACCGTGTCGACCAGCTGAGCGACATAGGCTTCGTGCACCGGCGACAGATCCGGCAAGCCCATGAAGCGACGCGCTTCCTCAGGCGTGCAATCGACTTCGACATTGATCTTCATTGCGTCTCTCTTCCCCCCGCTGCTAACCCGAGCCATGGCTTATGCGCCCGGCCAGATGATGATCGCAACGCCTATCGGCACCGTGCGGATCGACGGCGACGGCCGCGTCCTCACCGGCATCCGCATCGGCGGCACCGGCCCCGTAGCCAGCCGAGACGCGCTGCTCAACGAAGCGGCGGCCCAGCTTTCCGCCTATTTCGCGGGCGAGCTCACGCATTTCGACCTGCCGCTCGCCGAACCGGAGAGCGACCGCGGCCCGGCCCTGCGCGCCGCAATCTGCGCGATCGGCTATGGAGAGACGGCGACCTATGGCGCGCTCGCCGAACGCACCGGAGCGAGCGCACGGGCAATCGGCCAGGCCTGCGCCAGCAACAGCTTCCCGATCCTGGTGCCCTGCCATCGCGTGCTCTCGGCCGGCGGCGCGCTCGGCCATTACTCGGCCGGCGATGGTCCGGCGACCAAGGTCTGGCTGCTCAAACACGAAAATGCGGAAGGTTGGCTGATATGATGATCGAGATCGAAACGCTGGCGCATGACGACCGCTTCAGCGCCTATGCGGCGGAGCCTTTGGGAACGCCCAAGGCCGCGGTGATCGTCATCCAGGAAATTTTCGGGGTCAATGAAGGCATAAGGCGCAAGTGCGATCACTGGGCACAGCTCGGCTATCTCGCGCTCGCGCCCGACCTGTTCTGGCGCCTGCAGCCCGGCGTCGAGCTCGATGCCGACGTGCCCGAGCAGTTCCAGCAGGCGCTGGGGCTGATGGGCCGTTTCGACCAGGATCGGGGCATCAGCGACATCGAAGCCACGATCCGCGCCGCGCGTGAGCGGATCGGCGGTGGCAAGGTCGGCTGTGTCGGCTACTGCCTCGGGGGGCGGCTCGCCTTTATGACGTCAGCCCGCACCGATGTGGATGCGAGCGTCGGCTATTATGGCGTCGGCATCGACAATCTCTTGCGTGAAAAGCACGCTATCTCACGCCCGTTGCTGCTCCACATCCCGACCGCCGATCATTTCGTCGGCGCCGATGTGCAGAAGGCGATGCACGAGGGGTTGGACGATCACCCCAAGGTCACGCTCTACGACTATGAAGGGCTGGACCACGGCTTTGCCGCCGAGATGGGCCAGCGCCGCAACGACGAAGCCGCACGTCTCGCCGACGGCCGGACCGAGGCCTTCTTCGCCGAGCACCTCGGCTAGGGCGCGCTACGCCATTGCGGTCAGCGTCGGCTGGAGGTCGTGCCAGCCTTCGTAGATCATCTTGCCGGCGACATAGAGGATGATGACGAGACCGACCCAGGCAATCCAGCGATAGCGCTCGATGTAGCGCGCGATGATGTTCGCGGCGACGCCCATCAGGGCGACGGCGAGAATAAGGCCGATCACCATGATACCGGGATGCTCGCGCGCCGCGCCGGCGACGGCGAGCACATTATCGAGGCTCATCGACACGTCGGCGACGGCGACGGCCCAGGCGGCCGAGGCAAAGCTCTTGGCGGGCCGCACGCCGCTATGCTCGTCGCCTTCGATCTCTGCGGAACCGGGCGATTCGCCGGTGTGGCGGATCTCGCGATACATTTTCCACGCGACCCAAAGCAGCAGCAGGCCGCCGGCCAGGACCAGGCCATATTCCTTGAAGCGCTCGAGCCCGTAGAGCACCAGCACCGCAAAGACGATGCGCAGCAGCAGCGCCGCCAGAATGCCGATCGCGATCACCTTCTTGCGCTGATCGGTCGGGAGACCGGCCGCGAGCGCTCCGACGATGATCGCGTTGTCGCCGGCGAGAGCGATGTCGAGCAGCACGACGGTCATGAAGGCCTGCAAGGCCGACCAGCTGCCAAGATTGGAAAAGTCGCTGACGATGTGGCTCCACAGCCAGGACAGCGACATGGCTTCTTGCGCGATCTGCGGTGTCATGTCGCGCGAACGCTAGGCGCGGAAAGAGGGTCCGACAAGCAAAAGGCGCGGAGTGAATCCGCGCAGTCGGTCGGGGCTACGCCCCGCCGGCCGCGCTTGAGCAAGTCCATGGCTTACTCAGCCACGGCCGCTCGGCGCATTATTGATTCATCGAGTCGAAGAAGTCCGAGTTGGTCTTCGAGTCCTTCATCTTGTCGAGCAGGAACTCCATCGCGTCGATGGTGCCCATCTGCATCAGGATGCGGCGCAGGACCCACATCTTCGAGAGCGTGCCCTTGTCGACCAGCAGCTCTTCCTTGCGAGTACCGGACTTGCCGACGTCCATCGCCGGGAAGATACGCTTGTCCGCCACCTTGCGGTCGAGCACGATTTCCGAGTTGCCGGTGCCCTTGAACTCTTCGAAAATGACCTCGTCCATGCGGCTGCCGGTGTCGATCAGCGCGGTCGCAATGATCGAGAGCGAGCCACCCTCTTCAATGTTGCGCGCCGCACCGAAGAAGCGCTTCGGCCGCTGCAGCGCATTCGCATCGACGCCGCCGGTCAGCACCTTGCCGGAGCTCGGCACGACCGTGTTGTAGGCGCGGCCAAGGCGCGTGATCGAGTCGAGCAGGATCACAACGTCCTTCTTGTGCTCGACCAGGCGCTTGGCCTTCTCGATCACCATCTCGGCGACCTGGACGTGGCGCTGCGCAGGCTCGTCGAAGGTCGAGGAAATCACTTCGCCCTTCACCGAACGCTGCATGTCGGTGACTTCCTCGGGCCGCTCGTCGATCAGCAGCACGATCAGGAAGACTTCGGGATGGTTGGCGGTGATCGAGCGCGCGATGTTCTGCAGCAGCACGGTCTTGCCGACCCGCGGCGGCGCCACGATCAGCGCGCGCTGGCCCTTGCCCTGCGGCGAGATGATGTCGATCACCCGCGCCGACTTGTCCTTGATCGTCGGGTCCTTGGGATCGAGATCGAGCTTCTGCTCCGGATAGAGCGGCGTCAGATTGTCGAAATTGACGCGGTGGCGCACCGCCTCCGGATCATCAAAATTGACCTGAGTAAGCCGGGTCAGCGCAAAGTAGCGCTCGCCGTCCTTGGGAGCACGCACCTCACCCTCGACCGTGTCGCCGGTGCGCAGGCCGAACTTCCGCACCTGATTGGGCGAGACATAGATGTCGTCGGGGCCGGCCAGATAATTTGCTTCCGGGCTGCGCAGGAAGCCGAAGCCGTCGGGCAGCACTTCGATCGTGCCTTCGCCCATGATCTGCTCGCCATTCTCCGCCTCGGCCTTGAGGATCGCAAACATCAGATCCTGCTTGCGGAGCGTCGAGGCGCCCTCCACGCCCAGCTGCTCGGCCTTTTCGACCAGCTCGGCAGGCGTGTTCTTTTTCAGGTCTTTGAGATGCATGGGGGGCCTTGGATCGGTTTTCGGGTGAGGAGACCGGTACGGAACGGCGATCTGTAGGGGAAACGCCCGGACAAGGACTGCGCCGCGCGATTGCTCGCGAGTTAGGGAGCGACTTATCTCAAGTCAAGCCGGTCAGAAAGGCTTCAGCACCACCAGAAACACGATGATCACGATGGCGAGCGCCGGCACTTCGTTCAGCATGCGCAGCTGCCGCGAGGTCCAGCGCGCCTCGCCCAGCGCCAGCCGCTTTGAATAGGCCACCGCCCAGCCGTGAAAGCCCGACAGGAACAGCACGAACAGCAATTTCACGTGCAGCCATTCGAAGGACCACCAGTCGCCGGAGCTGGCGAGCAGCAGGCCCAGGACCCAGGTGACGCCGATCGAGGGCGTCAGGATCATCTTGCGGAGCTTGGCCTCGCGCTCGACCCATTCCTTCGCCTCGGCCGGGCGGGCGAGCGCCCCCTGATGGTGGACGAGATAGCGCGGGAAGATAAACAGCCCCGCCATCCAGAAGATCACGAAGACGATGTGCGCGGCCTTGATCCAGTCATAGGCGACGCCCAGCATTCCCGCCATCAGCCCGCGCTCCGCACCCGTTGCAGCAGCTGCTCGACATGCGCGATGGGCGTATCGGGCAGGATGCCGTGTCCGAGATTGAAGATGTGCGGCCTCTCCCGGAACGCGTCAAGAATCCGGTCCGCCGCCTGGTCGAGCGCGGTGCCACCCGCGATCAGCGCCAGCGGGTCGAGATTGCCCTGGACCGGGATGTGTGCCGGCAGCGAGGCATGCGCCCATTCGGGATCGACCGTCTCGTCAAGACCGATGGCGTTGACTCCCGTCTCGCGCGCATAGGCGGGCAGCTTGCCGCCCGAGCCTTTCGGGAAGCCGATAATCGGCGTGTCGGGGTGGCGCTGCTTCAGGGCTGCCGCCAGACGGGCGGTGGGCGCGATCACCCATTGCTCATATTGCGCGGGCGACAGGCTGCCCGCCCAGCTGTCGAACAATTGCACGGCGTGGACGCCCGCTTCGATCTGCTTCGAGAGATAATCGAACGTCGCCGACTCGATCGCAGCGATGATAGCTCCAAAGGCTGACGGATCACGATAGGCGTAGCGACGCGCTTCTGCCTGCTCGCGGCTGCCCTCACCGGCCGCCATATAGGTGGCGACGGTCCAGGGACTGCCGGCAAAGCCCAGAAAAGTCGTCTCCGGCGGCAGTTCGGCAGCCACGCGGCGGACCGTTCCATAGACCGGCCCCAGCCGCTCTGGCGCGGCCTGCAGACCGTCCAGCGCCGCGTCGACCAGCGCGGGCGACAATCTGGGGCCTTCGCCCGCCAAAAACTCAAGCTTCTGACCAAGCGCGTGGGGAATGACGAGAATGTCGGAAAACAGGATCGCGCCGTCGAAACCGAAGCGGCGGATCGGCTGTAGCGTAACGTCCGCAGCGGCCGCGCTGTCGTTCACCAGCTCGAGAAAGCCGCCCTTCTCCGCCCGCAACGCGCGATATTCGGGCAGGTAGCGGCCAGCCTGGCGCATGAGCCAAACAGGCGTCGGATCGCGCCGTTCACCGCGAAGCACGCTCAGCAAGGGACGATTCATCTCTTCATTTCTCTTAGATTCAAAAAGGATGATGGAGATAGTAGGCGTGCCGGAGGCGGGGACTTAGGGATTTCCGCGCCAGCCGCCAACAATTTGACTCTGCAGGAATCGCGAAAGGTTCCCGAGTCGCGCACGAACTCCCCGCTATCCACAGGAGGTTCATGGTTTTTTCCTGCTGTGGACGGTCATGTGGGGCGAGAAATCGGGTGCGGGCGCGGTTTGTCGTCCGGCGAGCTTCCGCTTGCCTGTCCGGGCGCTTTTCCACAGGGATGTTCGCGTGACGACACGGCTGCATCTTCATCTTCTGTCGGACTCGACCGGCGAGACGCTCGAAATGATCGCCAAGGCAGCGATCGCACAATTCGAAGGCGTCGAGACGATCAAGCATTTCTGGCCGATGATCCGCTCCGGCGCCAATCTTGAGCGGATTCTCGAAGAAATCGCGCAGAATCCAGGCCTGGTGCTCTTCACCCTCGTCAACGCCGACACGCGGAGGACGCTGGAACAGCGGTGTCACGCGCTTGGCTTGCCCATCGTTGCGCCAATGGATCCGGTCACCAATGCTCTGTCGAACATGCTTGGGCAAACGGCACTGGCTAAGCCCGGTCGTCAGCATGCACTGGATGCGGCCTATTTCGATCGAGTCGAGGCGATCCAATTCACCATCGCCCATGACGACGGCATTGGCTGGGAAAATTGGGAAGAAGCGGACATTGTGCTCGCCGGCATTTCCCGCACTTCGAAAACGCCGACGTCCATCTATCTCGCCAATCGCGGCTACAAGGTCGCGAATATTCCGCTGGTGATCGAATCCCCGCCGCCCAAAAGCCTATTCAGTCTCAAGCATCCGCTCGTCGTCGGATTGACCACCAGCGTCGACCGGCTGGTGCAGGTGCGGCGCAATCGGCTGCTGTCGCTCAATCAGGCACCCGAGACCGACTATGTCGATCAGGAAGCAGTCACGCGAGAGGTGGCCTTTGCGCGCCGGATGTTCGCCGACAATGGATGGCCCGTGATCGACGTCACGCGCCGATCGATCGAGGAGACGGCGGCGGCGATCATCAACCTGTGCAACGAACGGCGCCAATGCGCCTGATCCTCGCTTCCCAATCGACCGGCCGCAGCGAGATGCTCCGTGCTGCCGGTGTGCCGTTCGAAGCAGTATCGCCCGGCGTCGATGAAGAAGCCGCCAAGGCAAGCTTGCGCGGCGAGGGGCTGAAGGCACGGGAACTCGCCGACGCGCTTGCCGAACTCAAGGCTCTGAAGCTTTCCGCCAAACACCCGGGCGCCCTGGTGCTCGGCTGCGACTCGGTCGTAGAGCTGCAGGACGGGCGGATGCTCGACAAGGCGGGAGCGCGGGAAGAAGCGGCGGAGCATCTGCGCCAACTCTCCGGGCGCCGCCATTATCTCTACAGCGCGGCTGTGATCGCCGAGGCCGGGCGGCCTATCTGGCGCTTTGTCGATCGGGCGACGATGCATGTCCGCCCTCTCTCCGACGCGTTCATCGCTGCGTATCTGGATCGCGAATGGGAGCAGGCGCGCTGGTGTGTCGGCGTCTATCGGGTAGAGGGTCCCGGCGCGCAGCTCTTCAATCGGATCGAGGGCAGCCACTTCACGGTGATCGGCCTGCCCCTGCTGCCCCTGCTCGATTATCTCCGCACCCGTGAAGTCCTGACGTCATGAGCCGCCCCTATGCCGAAGTGATCGGCGACCCGATCGCCCACTCCAAATCGCCGCTCATCCATCGCTTCTGGCTCGATAGGCTGAAGATCGAGGCCGATTATCGCGCTACTCATGTCGCGGCGGATGCCCTCGGCGTCTATTTCGACGAGCGCCGCCGCGATCGCGACTGGCGCGGTTGCAATATCACTGTGCCGCACAAGGAGGCGGCGCTCATGCACGTTCCTGATCCGGGCGGCATCCGGCAGACGATCGGCGCAATCAATACCGTGTTCCGGGATGAGACGGGAGAGCTTGCCGGGACCAATACGGATGCAGCGGGCTTCTGGTCACCGATTTCCGCCCTCGATCTCAGGGACAAGCCGGTCGCCGTGGTCGGCGCCGGAGGTGCCGCACGCGCCGTGCTGTTCGCGCTCGCCCGGGTCGGCGTCGGCGAAGTGACAATCCTGAACCGCACGCCGCTGAAAGGCGCCGGGCTGCTCGCCGGGTTCGGCCTCAAGGGCAAGGTGCTACCGCTGGACGGGCCGCTGCCGCCGGCCGCTTTGCTCGTCAATGCCAGCACGCTCGGCATGACGGGCCAGCCACCGCTTCACCTCGATTTGGGTCCGCTGCCCGACGACGCGATCGTCTACGATATTGTCTATTCGCCGCTGCAGACCGGGTTGCTGCAGGACGCCGACGCACGCGGGCTCGATACCATCGATGGACTAGAGATGCTGATCGGTCAGGCGGCGCTCGCCTTTGAACTCTTCTTCGACGCCGAGCCGCCACGCCAGCATGACGACGAACTTCGCGAGCTGCTGGCCCGATGAAGATCCTTGGCCTCACCGGCTCCATTGGCATGGGCAAGTCGACGGTTGCCGGGATGTTCGAGGAAGCCGGCGTCCCCGTGTTCGACGCGGACGCGGCGGTGCACGCGCTGCAGGGGCCGGGCGGAGCGCTGGTCGAGCGGATCGAGGCGGAGTTTCCCGGCACCACCGGTGCGGCTGGCGTGGACCGCGGCCAGCTCGGCCAGCGGGTACTTGGCGACAAGGCGGCGCTCGCCCGGCTCGAGGCGATCGTCCACCCGGCGGTTGCCGAAATGCGGAAGGCGTTTCTCGAACAGCATAAGGATGCGCCGCTGATCGTGTTCGACATCCCGCTGCTGTTCGAAAAGGGCGGCGCCGGCGGACTCGACGCCGTGGCGGTGGTATCGGCTCCGGCCGAAGTCCAGCGGGCACGGGTGCTGGCCCGTCCCGGCATGACGCCGGAAAAATTCGCGTACATCCTCGGCCTGCAGATGCCCGACGCGGAAAAGCGCCAGCGTGCCGATCACGTCATCGACACCGGCGTGTCGCACGAGGAGACGCGGGTGCAGGTGCGGCAACTGATCGCTTGTCTGTTGGACCGCAAAGAGCGATAGCCGTAAGGGCAATGCGCGAAATCGTTTTCGACACTGAAACCACTGGCATCCAGGTCTCCGAAGGTCATCGCATGGTCGAAATCGGCTGTGTGGAGATGGTCAACCGCGTCGAGACCGGCCGGGTGTTCCATGCCTATTTCAACCCGGAGCGCTCGATGCCGCCGGAGGCGCAGGCGGTGCATGGCCTCTCCGAGACTTTCCTGTCCGCCCAGCCGCTGTTCCGCGATGTGTGCGAGGAGCTGCTCGATTTCATCGAGGACAGTCCGCTCGTCGCGCACAATGCGGCGTTCGATTTCGCTTTCCTGAACTTCGAGCTTGGTGAGTGCGGGCGGCTGCACATCCCACGTTCGCGGATGATCGACACGCTGGCGCTCTCCCGCACCAAGCATCCGGGGGCAAAACACAGTCTCGATGCGTTGTGCGTCCGCTATGGCGTCGATCGCAGCCACAGGGTGAAGCACGGCGCGCTGCTCGATGCGCAGCTGCTCGCCCAATGCTATGTCGAGCTGACCGGCGGGCGGCAGATCGGCCTGTCGTTGCACGAGGCGCCGAGCGCCGCCGAAGCCGTCCGGCAGGACGCGATCGCATACGATATCACTCGCCCGGTGCGAGCCCCGCGCCCGCATGCGGCATCTGCCGCCGAGCTGGAGCGGCACGCGCGATTCCTGGCACAGCTGACCGATCCGGTCTGGGACTTGGGAACGGCCAAGGCTGCCTGAGGTTTGTCTGTTCGAGCAAACGGAGGAGGCTTCACATGGACGTGCGCGTATCGGGTCATCAGGTGGATGTCGGCGAGGCGCTGCGGGAGCATGCCTCCACCCGGGTGCAGGCACTGTCCGACAAATATGATGCGCGCGCCGTTTCATCGACCGTAACCCTGGGCAAGGGTCCGCACGATCACCGCTTCGACTGCGAGATCATCATCTATGTGCCGAACGGCGTCGTCCTGAAGGGCAGCAGCCGGGCACTGGAAGCGCAGCCTGCGTTCGAAGACGCGCTTGCGAAGATCGAGAAGCAGATGCGCCGATACATGCGCAGGCTTCGCGACCGGCACGGTCAGGGCGCGGCGCAGGAAGCGGCGTTCGACGCTGCGGGCTACACCGTCTTCAGCCTGCCGGAAGCGGACGAGGAAGAGGATCTTCCGGATAATCCGCCCATCATCGCCGAGACGCGCGTCGACGTGCCGGATGCTAGCGTGTCGGACGCGGTGATGATGCTCGATCTGCGCAACACCAACGCGCTGCTGTTCAAGAACAGCGCGACCGGCAATTTCAACATGGTCTACCGACGCGGCGACGGCACGATCGGATGGGTCGAACCTCAGCGCGCCTGAGGCTGGGCCTTTACAAGCACGGCGCGCGCGTTAAGGGGCGCGCGCCACATCGGACCTCCTTTTCGCATGGACTTCACTCAGTTTCTGGACGGGGACGCGGTGCTCGCGGACCTGTCCACCGCCAATAAGAAGGCGCTGTTTCAGGCGCTTGCCCAGCATGCGGAACGCGTGATGGGCCTGCCGGCGCGCGAGGTGCTCGAGCGGTTGAACGAGCGCGAGCGGCTCGGCACCACCGGCTTTGGCGGCGGCGTCGCGATTCCGCATGGGCGCCTCCCCGGCCTCGATCGTATCCGCGCCGCGTTCGTGCGCCTGGAAAAGCCGATCGATTATGGCGCGATCGACGATCTGCCGGTCGATCTCGTCTTCATGATGCTCTCACCTGAGGAATCCGGGGCCGAGCATCTGAAGGCGCTGGCGCAGGTCAGCCGCCGGCTGCGTGACCGTGGGTTCGTCGCGAAGCTACGGGGCGCCGGTTCGCCCGATGCCCTCTTCGCGCTGTTCGCGAGCGCCGAAACGCGCGATGCCGCCTGAGTCGGGCGCCCAGGCTCATTTCCGCGCGCTCGAGTCGCTTTACGCTGCCGCGCCGATCAACCAGATCTTCCCGTCCCGACTGGAGATACCCGAAGAGGGCGTGGCCCGGATCACCTTCGACGTCGGCGAACCCTTTCACCATGCTGCGGGAGCGGTGCATGGGACCAGCTATTTCAAGATGCTGGACGATGCCGCCTTCTACGCCGCGAACAGCAAGGTCACCGATCGCTTTCTGCTGACGACGGGGTTCAACCTGCTCTTCACCCGGCCGATGGTCACCGGGCCCGTGGTGGCGGAGGGGCGCTGGGTCAGTGGCCAACGCCGCGTGTTCGTCGCTGAGGCGCGGCTGATCGGTCCGGACGGCGAGGAGGCGGCGCGCGGCACCGGCACCTTCATGCGCTCGCGCATTCCGCTCTCGTCGCTGAAGGGCTATTCGGCGCCGGAGCGATGACTCCGCGCCTCACTTCCCGGATGACCATCGATGCGCTGTTCCGGCGCGTGCAGGCCGCGGGGGGCTTCGCCGCGGTGCTGGCGCGCGGCGATGAAATGGCGGGGGCGATCCTGCTCCGTTGCCTCGAGCGCGGCGTGTTCAGATCGTTGCTGGAACGGACGGCTGCTATCGATGGCACGTACCGCTGGACGCCCTGCGGACCTCAAGATGTTGAGTCCGAATCGGAACGCCAATCCTACATACAGCGGCGGCGCGACCGGGACCCAGATTTGTGGCTGATTGAACTGGACATCCCGCAGGCTGAACGGTTCGCCGCTGAATCGGCTGCGTAACGTTGACGCATTAACGTTTGCTGCTGAAGGGGGTGTCAACACCAACGCGCCAGATCGCCGTCGGTCGGGGTCACCGGCACGAGCGATAGCGCAGTCGGGGGGAAGATCAGCAGGAAGCGCGGTCGTTTTGCGCACCTGAGGTCGATCGACTCACCGCCCTGTACGAATGAAATATGGTCGCCATCTACCGCGCCGCGAGCCTCGCGGCTGTGACTTTCTGCACTGCCTTTGGGGTCGCCGCTGCCGCCCCGTCCTTCGCTGAGACCGTCAACGACGCCGTTTCCAGCGTTACCAACGAACAGATTCTCCCGCCGGTTCCGTCGGTCGAGCCGCTTCCCACCGCTCCGAACCTCGAGAGCGCTCCCGAAGCCAGCCCTGCTCCCGCTCCGGTCCGTGCGGCGCCCAAGCCCGCCAGCCTCAATCACCTGGTCGACCTGCAGACCATGCCGGACAAGCTCGATCGCGAGACCGAATGCTTGGCCGCATCCGTCTATTTCGAATCCAAGACCGAGCCGCTGGAAGGCCAGCTCGCGGTCGCCGAAGTGATCATCAATCGCGCCAAGTCCGGCCGTTTCGCGTCGTCGATCTGCGGCGTCGTGTTCCAGAAGGGCCAGTTCTCCTTCGTTCGCGGCAACGGTTTTCCCCCGATCGCGCGCAATGGCTATGCCTGGCGCGAGGCGGTGGCCATCGCCCAGATCGCGCTTGCCGACCAGTGGGACAGCCGCGCGTCCAAGGCGCTGTTCTTCCATGCCAGCCGCGTCTCGCCGGGCTGGAACAAGGTGCGCGTCGCCCAGCTCGGCAATCACGTTTTCTATCGCTGAGCCGCTAGGCAGCGTTCCTGTCATGTTCTAGAAGGGCGGGGTGGCAAGCCATCCCGCCCTTTTGCCGTCTGCGATGACCGCCGCCGACGTGGCGCGCGGCGTCTCGCGGCTGCTGCTGCGCCACGATTATGTGGCCTTGTGCGAAGTGCCGCTCGCGAATGGCCGCCGCGCCGACCTGATGGCCGTCGATCCGAAAGGGCGCATCCTGATCGTCGAGATCAAGGTCTCGCGCGCCGACCTGCTCGGCGACGGCAAGTGGCGCGACTATCTCGATTTCTGCGACCGCTTTTTCTGGGCGGTCCCGCAAGGGTTCGGGCTCGATCTCTTCGAAAACGAAGCCTTTTCACCCGATCTTGCCGGCTTAATCGTCGCCGATCGCTATGACGCCGCCATCGCGCGTGAAGCGGCGGAGCGGTTGGTGCCAGCGCCGCGCCGCAAGTCGGCGACGCTCGACTTCGGCCGCCGCGCCGCCCGGCGCCTGCTCGGTCACCTCGACCCGGACTGTGAGCTGCTGGGCTAGGTTCCGTACTCGATCACCAGATCAAGCGTGATTGCCTCTCCGGGCGACCCCTCCGGGGCGGGGCGTCTTTTGGCCTGTGGAGGGCGTCGCTCGATCGGTCACGATGTGGAACATCGCTCCCTCCTCGTTCCTACCCACAGGCCAAAGCTCGACCCGTCACGCCGACCTGGTGATCGAGTACGGACCCTAGGCTATTTCGGCCCGGCGATCCCGCGCTTCGCCACCGGCTTCGTCTCGTCGATCAGCTTCACGATCATCTCGGAGCGACCGTCCCGCACCGCATAGTCGCGCGCCGACATGCCGCTCGCCAGGTCGCGCTTGGCGGGATCGGCGCCTTCGGTCAGCAGCAGCCGCGTCATCGCGACGTCCCGCTTCTGCACGGCGATGATCAGCGGCGTCTCGCCCAGACGGTTGGTAGCGTTGATCTGAGCGCCCTTCGCCAGCAGCAGGCGCGCCGCGTCTAGATTGCTGACCCGTGCGGCCACCATCAACGGCGTGTTCCCGTCATTGTCCTTGAGATCGACGCGCGCGCCCTTCTGCATCAGGAAGCCGACCCAGGCGAGGTCGCGATCCTTGACCGCCATATGGATCGCGCGCTCGCCGGTCGCGCCATCGGGCGTGTCGATCAGGGTCGGACCGCCCTTGTTCAGCAATTCGATCGCCTTCGCCCCGTTGCGATCCTTGACCGCCTTCAGGAAATTATAGCTGTCGGAGAATTGCGCGGCCGCCGGCGCGGCGACCGCCAGCAGCGCAAGGGCGAGAAAAGCACGTCGAAACGTCACGGGTTCATCCACCTGCACTTGATCCTGGCCGGTTAGCACAGCATTTCTGCTCGTGCGATGAACTTCCGCCCATTTCTGCTCGGTCTCGCGCTCGCCCTCGGCGCGTGTGGTCCCTCGGCCCAGACCGAGCCGCCGCTCGCCGGCGCTCGGATCGGCGGTCCGTTCGCGCTCGTCGACCAGGACGGGCGCGCAGTCACCGATCGCACCTATGTCGGCCGCTATCGGCTCATGTATTTCGGCTACACCTATTGTCCCGATGTCTGCCCGGTCGATCTTCAGAAGCTGATGGCGGGCTATGCCAGCCTCGAAAAGTCGGATCCGCAGGTCGCCGCCCGCATCGCGCCGATCTTCATCAGCGTCGATCCCCAGCGCGACAAACCGCCGGTGCTGAAGCAATATGTTTCGGCCTTTCACCCGAAGCTGATCGGCCTGACCGGGTCGCCTGATCAGATCGCCGCCACGGCCAAGACCTTCGCGGTCATCTACTCGAAAGAAGAGCGGCCCGGCATGACCGGCTATCTGATGAACCACAGCCGGATCGCCTATCTGTTCGGCCCGGACGGCAAGCCGATCGCCATCATCCCCCATGATGCGAAGCCAGACGCCATAGCGGCCGAACTGAAGCGATGGGTGCGGTGAGCAACCGCTTCTGGGAAGACACGCCGCTTGAGGCACTGGACCGCGCGCAGTGGGAGGCCCTGTGCGATGGCTGCGGCAAATGCTGCGTCCACAAGCTCGAAGACGAAGTGACGGGCGAGCTTTTTCCCACCAATGTCGCCTGCAAGCTGCTCGACCGGCGCAGCGGCCGCTGTTCCGATTACCGGCACCGCCGCGCCTATGTACCGGAATGTGTCAGGTTGACGCCAAAGCTCGCGGCGACCCTGGAATGGTTGCCCGGCACCTGCGCCTACAAGCTGCGGGCCGAGGGCAAGCCGCTGCCCGACTGGCATCCGCTCAACAGCGGCGATCCGGAATCGGTGCATGCGGCGGGAATGTCGGTGCGCGGCTGGACCATCTCCGAGTTGGAAGCGGGCGAGCTTGAGGATCATATTCTCGACGCCTGAGCCGCGCTTCGCCGGCAAGCCGCTGACCGTTGTCCGCCACGGGAGCGCGCGGCGCATGCGCCTGCGCGTCGATCCCCGCGACGGCAGCGTGCGGCTGACCCTCCCCCGGCGGGCTTCCCTGCGCCATGCCTTTGCCTGGGTGGAGGAGCAGCGCGCCTGGGTCGAGGACCAACTCGCCCGGCGGGATGCCGGGACACGGCTCACTCCGGGCATGACATTGGAAGTGGCCGGCAAGGCGCTGACACTGGCTGCGGCTGAACCGGGCCGCCGCATCGTGAGGCAGGACGGCGATCGGCTTCTGATTCCTGGCGACGCCGACCTGTTCGAGGCGCGCGCCGTTCGCTGGCTGAAGGCGGAAGCCAAGCGCGTTCTGGAGGTCGAGACCCGCCTCTTGGCCGAAAAGGCAGGCGTGTCGGTTGCCCGTGTCTCCGTGGGCGACACGCGCTCGCGCTGGGGCAGCTGCTCCGCCAGTGGCGACATCCGCTATAGCTGGCGGCTGATCCTGGCGCCCGACTTCGTGCGACGGTCGACGGTCGCGCACGAAGTGGCGCACCGCGTGCACATGAACCACGGTCCTGCCTTCAAGGCGCTCGAACGAATGTTGCTCGGCGAAAGTCCGTCAGCCGCCCGCGCCTGGCTGCGCGCGAACGGCGTCAGGCTTCACGGATACGGCCGCTCCTGAGGTGGCGGCTCGCGGCCGCGGTCGCGCGGCTCCGGCTCTTCCTCTCGCGGATCGCGCGGCGGCTGTCCGCGGCCGAGCGCACGATCGTAGAATTGCTCATCCAGTTGCTCTTCGCCCTCGCCCGGTTGCGGCTCGTCGAACGGCCGCTCCTCAGGGCCGACCGGGTTGCCGGCTTCGTCGACCAGCTGCGGCGTTTCCGCCTGGCCGTAATAGGCTTCCGCATCGGGTTCGAGCTGCCATTCGGGCAAGGTGACCTTGGTCTCGAACTGCTCGACGGGCCGCTTGGCCGTCGCCACCCGCATGAAGGCAGCAAAGGCGCGGGCGGGCGCGGTGCCGCCCTGCAACCCCGGCACCGGCCGGGAATCGTCGCGGCCCATCCACACGCCGGTGGTTAGCCCACTCGAAAAGCCGATGAACCAGCCATCCTTGTTGCTGCTGGTCGTCCCCGTCTTGCCTGCGACCGGCCGCCCGATATTCGCCGCGCGACCCGTGCCGGCCGAGACCGCGCTTTGCATCAGATCGGTCATCTCCGCAGCCACCCAGGGCGCCACCAGCACCCGTGAGGTATCACTTTCATGGCGGTAGAGCACGCGGCCACCGGTGCTCGTCACCTTGGTGATGCCATAGGGGACGACCGCAATGCCCTTGGACGCAACCGATGCGAAAGCACGCGTCATGTCGATCAGCCGCACGTCCGACGTGCCGAGCACCATCGAGGGATGCGTGTTGATCGGCGTGGTGATGCCGAACCGGCGCGCCATGTCGGCGATCGTCGTCGTGCCGACATCCTGGCCGATCTTCGCGGCGATCGTGTTCACCGAATAAGTGAAAGCCGTGCGCAGGTTGATGGAGCCGGTATAGCGTCCGTTGCTGTTGCGCGGGCTCCAGCCGCCGACATTGACCGGCTCGTCCGTGACCATGTCGTCGGGTTTGTAGCCGGCCTCCAGCGCCGACAGATAGACGAACAGCTTGAACGCCGAACCCGGCTGCCGCGTCGCCTGCGTCGCCCGGTTGTAGATCGACGTGACATAATCTTTGCCGCCGATCATCGCCCGCACGGCACCGTCGCGGTCGAGCGAGACCAGCGCGCCCTGCGCATTGCCGGGAGCATTGGCACGGACCGCCGCCTGCGCCGCCTTTTGCATGCCGGGATCCAGCGTGGTCCACACGTCCAGCGGCTCAACCGTTTCGTCGATCAGCGTTTCGAGCTGCGGCAGAGCCCAGTCGGTGAAGTAGCGGACGCTGTTCTCGTTAGCGTCTTCGTTCAGCCGCACCTTCACCTTCTCGGCATTGGTCGCCTCGGCCATGGTGATGACGCCGTTTTCGACCATCGAGTTCAGCACGACCGTCGAGCGTCCGATCGCAGCCTCCGCGTCCGCGGTCGGCGAATAACGGGATGGTGCCTTAACCAGACCGGCGATCACCGCTGCTTCGGCAAGGCTCAGTTTGTCGCCGCCATGGCCGAAGAAGCGCCGCGAGGCTGCGTCGATGCCGTAGGAGCCGCCGCCGAAATAGACCTTGTTCAGATAGAGCTCGAGGATCTGGTCCTTGCTGAACTTGCGCTCCATGGCGAGCGCGAGCAGCCATTCCCTCGCCTTGCGGCCGAAGGTGCGGGTGTTGGTCAGGAAGACGTTGCGGGCCAGCTGCTGGGTGATGGTGGAACCGCCCTGCGCCCAATGGCCGCGCTGCAGGCGCACCTTGACCGAACGGGCAATGCCAATCGGATCGACGCCCAGATGCGAGCGGAAGCGCTTGTCTTCCACCGACACCATTGCGTCCTTCATGACCTGCGGGATCTCGTCATAGCTCAGCCATTCGCCATAGCTGGGCCCGAGCGAGACGAGCACGGTGCCGTCCGCGGCATGAACGCGGATCATCTGCCCGTTGGGCGAGGAGCGCAGCTCCGAATAGGTCGGCAGTGTCGAGACCTGTAGATAGACCGCAACCACCAGCGCTACCAAGGTCACGAGCGCGCCAGCGCCGCCGACGATCAGCAGTTTCCTGAAGATGGTGGCGGCTTTCGAAGGCGGGGCCTTGCGCTGCGGAGCTTTGCTGGGTCGCGGTGAGGCCATCGGGATGATGGCGGTCTAATGACTAACCCTTGTTGTCACAAGGATGAACGCGAACGCTCTCCCTCAGTCTTTCGGAGCGAAATCGAGCGACACGCTGTTGATGCAATAACGCAGGCCTTCAGGTCCGGGGCCGTCGGGAAAGACATGGCCCAAATGGCTGTCGCAGCGGGCGCAGCGCACTTCGACGCGGCGCATGCCATGGCTCGCATCTTCATGCTCGGTGACCGCGCCCGGCGCGAACGGATGCGTGAAGCTGGGCCAACCCGATCCGGAGTCATATTTGGTGTCGCTCTGGAACAGGTCGGCGCCACATGCCGCGCAGCGATAAGTGCCTTCGGCCTTGTTGTCGTAGAGTGCACCGGTGAACGCCCGCTCCGTGCCCGCCTCGCGCAGCACGTGATATTGCTGGGGCGTCAACCGCTGGCGCCATTCCGACTCGGGGAGGTTGAGCTTGTCCATGGGTGGAATGTGGGCGACCCGGCGCGGCGCTTCAATGCTCCACGCGCGTCACCCGGGCGAGCAGCGAAGCCAGTCCAGGCGCAAGCTTCATCAGCCGAACCAGCGAAGCTGCTCCCAGGGGCCGTTCGGCGGCTGACAGGATGGCCGACGCAATGGCGATGGGGCGCCGCGTGCGGGCCGCGAGCAGGCGCTGATAATCCTCTGCCCTGCCGCCGCGCAAAACGGCGCGGGCCGCGAGCACGCCGCTCGCAATGGCGATACCCATGCCTTCCCCCGCGAGCGACGGGATGACACCCGCCTGATCGCCCAGCCGGTAGATGCCCGGCAGCGTCTCCGCCGTGCGCCAGCCATAAGGCACGGCGGCAATCGCGTCGATCGTTGCCGCGCCATCGAGAAAAGCGAGGCGTTCGCCAAGCGCGGGCACTTCGTCACCGATCGCACGCAGCAACGCTACCGGGCTGCCCAGTTCGGCCAGCCGCGACTTCCGCACCGCAAGGCACAGATTGCCGGTCCCGTCCTCCTGCAGCACAAGGCCCGCATAGCCGCGATCGAACAGATGCAGTTCGATCGCACCTTCGACCAGTCGGGCCAGGGCTGGCGCCGGGCCGAGCCGTACGCGCAAGCCCAGCGCCGGATCGTCCGCGGGCTTAGGCCGGGCGAGGCCGCGCAGATCATGCTTGCCTGTTGCCAGCAACAGCCGTTCGGGGGCGACGACATCTCCGTCCACACGGATCTGCTGGCCTTCCGCCTCTTTCGCCAGAATGCCGCGCTCGACCGCTGCGCCTGTCGCTGCCGCACGGGCAAGCATGATGCTGTCGAGCTGCCGACGCGACACGCCAAGTGCCGGCTTCGGCAGAGGCGCTCTCGCCCAGCTTTCGCGCGCAAAGAGCCGCACCTCGGTCGCCGGCGCCCCGCTGAGCTCGATGCCGAGCCGTTCCAGCGCCGCCAGGCTTTGCCAGCTGAGAAAGCCACCGCAAATCGCATCGCCGGTTTCGCGCTGCCTTTCGATCACCAGCGGGCGGGCGCCTGCGCTCGCAAGGGTGATCGCCGCGGCCGAGCCCGCCGGGCCGCCGCCCAGGATCAGCGTATCCGTTCGACGCACAGGCGAAAGGGGAAGGCGCGGTAGACGCGGGCCGTGATGCCGGCCTCGGCCAGGATCGGGTCCCATTCGCCGGGGCGATAGGAGCGGGCGATGGAAAGCGTGCCGTCCGCCTTCACCATCGGGTGCCAGCGCATCAGCGTGGCGAGGACCGGAAAGCCGGCATGCGCCAGGCGGTGACGATGCAGGTCGTTGACCAGCCAACCCATCCGCGCATGCGCGTCCATGAAGCGGGTGAAGGCGATCAGCTCCGCATGGCTCATATGGTGGGCGACTAGGCTGGAGACGATCAGGTCCCATGGCTCATGCGCCAGATCGGCATAGTCGCCGGTGACATAGCGGATGGGTAGCGTCGGCGGTGTCGCGTCGCGCGCGGCGGGCTCGCTGCGCGGGTTGAGGTCGACCCCGACCAGCTCGCACTCACGGCCTCGCTTCCGCGCCCAGCGGGCGATGGTGCGCAGCATGTCGCCATGGCCGAAGCCGACGTCGAGCAGGCGAAAGGCTTGGCCGTTCGTCGCGCGGCGGATGAACGACAGCGTCGGTCGCGCGGCCAGCGTCAGTCGGTTCACCCTGGCAAGGTCGCCGATCACGGCGGCGTAGATTTCGGGCGACAGATCGTCCGCATCCATCTGCTCTTGCATCTGGCTGCGGACGGCGAGGCTCATGCGCTCTGGAACCGGAACCCCTCGGCCGCCAGCCCGGGTCCGAAGGCAATGGCGACGCCATGCTCGATCTCGCGCTCGAGCTGCCGCTGCAGCACGAACATCAGCGTCGAAGAGGACATGTTGCCATACCGGCGCAGCACGTCGCGCGAGTCGTCGAGCGCACCGGGCGGGAGTTGCAGCGCATTCTCCACAGCATCGAGGATCGACCGTCCGCCTGCATGCACCGCCCACTGGTCGACGCCACCATTGACGATCGTCTCGCGCATTTTTGGGTCGGCCAGCGCAGCGCCGATGCGCCCCGGCACTTCGCCCGACAAATGCATGGCGAACCCCTGGTCGGTGATGTCCCAGCGGATCAGCGAATCGGACTCCGGCAGCGTTGTCGAGAAGAGCTGGCCGAGTTCCAATCCCTCACTTTCCGCCGTGACCAGTGCCGCCGCCGCACCGTCGCCGAACTGCAGCCCCGCCAGCATCGACTCGATCTGGTCCATCTCGTGCAGGTGCAGCGAGCAGATCTCGACGGTCACCACCAGCACCCGCGCACGCGGCTCGGACCGGATGATGTGCCGCGCTGATCGCAGCGCCACCACCGCCGCATAGCAGCCCATATAGCCGACCAGCAGCCGCTCGACCGAGGGTGAAAGTCCCAGCCGCCGCGCGATGATCTGGTCCACGCCGGGCGCGACGAAGCCGGTGCAGCTCGCGACCACCAGATGCGTGACGTCATGAAGGTCGGCCGGCAGCTCGCCGATCGCCCGCAGCGCCAGCGCCGGCGCGACTTCGCCGTAGAGCCGCATGCGTTCGGCGGTGCCGGGCAGTGTCTCCCGGCCGTAGAAGCCGCCGGGCTCGGCCGGGGAGCCGCCGCCCGGTGCTGGCGGCAGCACCGACCAGCGATGTTCGAGGCCGCTGCGGCCGACCATCCGTTCGAACAGACGACGTTCGCGCGGCTCGGCGATGCGGGCGAGCGCCCAGTCCAGAAAGGGCTGGTGGATGTCCTGCTCGGGCACCGCGGTGCCGATGGCGTTGAGATAGGCCTGGGCCACGCGACTCTCTTTGTTGTGGATAGCGACTCTGCCGCACAACGCACCCGTTGGCTACACGGCCCCAGCCGGGTTAACTGCGGCCATGTCCAGCGCTCCCACGCCGATGATGGCGCAATATCTGCGCCTCAAGGCGGAAGCCGGCGATTGCCTGCTCTTTTATCGCATGGGTGACTTTTTCGAGCTGTTCTTCGACGATGCGAAGGCGGCCGCGGCGACGCTCGACATCGCGCTGACCGCTCGCGGGGAGCACGACGGCGCCCCCATTCCAATGTGCGGCGTGCCGATCCACGCCGCAGAAAGCTACCTCGCCCGCCTGATCAAGGCCGGGCACCGAGTCGCAATCGCCGAGCAGACCGAGTCTCCTGCGGAGGCGAAGGCGCGCGGATCCAAGGGGCTGGTTGACCGTGCGATCGTACGTTTCGTCACGGCCGGCACGCTGACCGAAGAGACGCTGCTCGACGCGCGCCGCTCCAATTGGCTGGTCGCGCTGGCGGAAGTCGGCGGCACGCTCGGTCTTGCCGCAGCCGACATTTCGACCGGCCGCTTCGAGATTGCGGAGGTGGCGCCGGAGCTGCTGGACGCCGAACTCGCCCATTATGCCGCGGCGGAGGTGATCGCGCCCGAGGGGTGGAGCCGCTGCGACTGTGTCGAGCGTTCCCGCACGAGCTTCGACAGCGGCGCAGCGGAACGGCGTATCTGCGAGCTGTTCGAGGTGGCGACGCTCGATGGACTCGGCGGCTTCGGGCGGGCGGGTGTCGCCGCTGCCGGTGGGCTGGTCGCGTATCTGGAGCATGTCGGCAAGGGCGCGCTCCCCTTCCTGCGGCGCCCGCAGCAGCGATCACCCGCCGCGCACATGTTGATCGACGCGGCGACGCGCGAAAGCCTCGAACTCACCCAGGCGCAGGGCGGGGGCCGGGCCGGCAGCCTGCTCGACTGCATCGACCGTACCGTCACTGGCGCCGGCGCGCGCCTCCTCGGGGCCGATCTTGGTGCGCCGCTGACCGGGCGCGCGGCGATCCAGGCGCGGCTCGACTTGGTCGACCTCTTCCATGACGAAGGCCTGCGCCATGCGACACGCGCTGCGCTCCGCGCGATGCCAGACATCGGCCGCGCACTGGGACGGCTGGTCGCCGGCCGCGGGGGACCGCGCGATCTGGCCCAGCTGCGCGACGGACTTACGGAGGCGCGCAGCCTGCATGACCGGCTCGCCCGCATCGATCAGCCGCCGACGCTCCTAGCCGAACTGCTCCCGGCGCTGCAGGGTCATGCCGAGCTGGTCGATCTGCTAAGCCGTGCACTGGTCCCGAGCCCACCGCTGGATGCGAGCCAGGGCGGCTATATCGCCGAAGGCTATGACGCGGCGCTTGACGAGCTGCGCAGCCTGGGCGGCGAGGGACGGCGGGCAATCGCCGCGCTCGAGGCCCGTTATCGCGAGCAGACCGGCATCGCGACGCTCAAGATCCGCCACAATGGCGTGCTCGGCTACCATGTCGAAGTGCCGGCGCGCAGTGCCGACAGACTGATGGCGCCGGACTCCGGTTTCACCCATCGCCAGAGCCTCGCCGGTGTCATCCGCTTCAACGCGCCGGAACTGCACGAACAGGCGCTCCGGGTCACGCAAGCCGGCGCGCACGCACTTGCTGCCGAAGCCGCGCATCTCGAGAACCTGACGGCACAGGCGCTCGCCCGGCGCGATGCGATTGCTGCCGCCGCCGATGCCATCGCGCGCCTCGACGTGGCGGCAGGGTCGGCCGAACGCGCGATCGAAGGCGGCTGGTGTCGTCCAGCTCTGGTCGACTATCCCTGTCTCGAGATCGACGCCGGTCGCCATCCCGTCGTCGAAGCTGCGGTCGCGAAGGGCGGCGGGCGGTTCGTCGCCAATGATTGCCGCCTGTCGGAAGAGTCCCGCCTGTGGCTCGTCACTGGCCCGAACATGGGCGGCAAATCGACCTTCCTCCGTCAGAACGCGCTGATCTGCGTGCTCGCCCAGGCCGGCAGCTATGTCCCGGCGGCGAGCGCCACCCTCGGCCTGGTGGACCGGCTGTTCAGCCGCGTCGGTGCATCGGACAATCTCGCGCGGGGCAGGTCGACCTTCATGGTCGAAATGGTCGAGACCGCCGCCATCCTTGCCCAGGCGACGCCGAACAGCTTCGTGATCCTCGACGAAGTCGGCCGCGGCACTTCGACCTATGACGGGCTCGCCATCGCCTGGGCGGTGGTCGAGGCGGTGCATGAAGGCAATCGTTGCCGCTGCCTATTCGCGACCCATTATCACGAGCTGACGCGGCTGGCCGGCAAGCTCGATGCGCTATCGCTCCATCACGTGCGCGCGCGCGAATGGAAGGGCGATCTCGTGCTGCTGCATGAGCTGGCGGACGGCGCCGCCGATCGTAGCTATGGCCTGGCCGTGGCCAAGCTTGCCGGCTTGCCGCAGCCCGTCCTTGCCCGCGCGCGCGAGGTGCTGAAGCGGCTGGAATCGGGGCGCGAGAAGACCGGCGGCATTGCCGCAGGGCTTGACGACCTGCCACTGTTCGCCGCCACCGCGCAGGCGGAGGAAGCGCAATGTGACGCGATCCGCGCCGAAGTCGAAGCGCTGGACGTCGACTCGCTTACCCCCAGAGAGGCGCTGGAGACTCTTTACCGTCTCAAATCTCTCGCGATGGAGAATCAGCCGACAGGAACGTTGCGGTAAGCGCCCGGCGGAAGCGGAAGCCGAGCGTTTCATAGAGGCGAATTGCGCCTGCATTATCCGGGTAAGTGTGCAGAAACGGCGTGTCGCCCTCGGCCAGGATGCGGGCGATCAGGACCTGCATCAGCTTGCCCGCATGGCCTTTGCCGCGATGGTCCGGATGCGTGCAGACGGCGCTCACTTCGGCATAGCCGGGGAGCCGGAAGCGTTGGCCGGCCATCGCGGCCAGCTGCCCTCCATCCCGCACGCCGATGAAGTCGCCCATGAGATGGGTGGCGGCGCTGAACGGACCCGGAGCGGTCAGCGTGGCCAGTGCCAGCATCTCGCCTGCATCGGCATCGCCAAGCGGCTGATGCGCAAAGTCTGAGGGAGGTGAAGCCCTGCCGTCCCATACCATCTGGTTCACCAGTCGCACGCGATCCACGCGCGTTCCCGGGACCGGCGGCGCGGCGTCCCCCTCGATGATCACCATCGTCTCGCCCATCTGCGCCAGTGTGCCCAGGCTGGCGAGCGTTGCGGCGTCATACTCCGCGCCCGCTGCAAACACGTTGATGTCGGGCCGATAGCGCCGTGCCTGCCCGTCGCTGACAGCGAGCCCGGCTTGGCGGCTGGTCAGCGCATGCCACACGGGCCGGTCGAGAAGCGTGTCGTCCATTCTTGAAGTCTAGGCGGCGGCGCCACCGCGCTGCAACATGGCGCTGTCATGACCTGCTTCGACTGATAGGGTTTCGGTGCAGCAACGACTCACGAGAGGTTCGGCAATGGAAACCATCACGACCGCGGACGGCACGAGCATCTGGTTCAAAGATTGGGGCCCGAAGGATGCCCAGCCTCTGGTGTTTCACCATGGCTGGCCGCTCAGCGCCGACGACTGGGACAATCAGATGCTGTTCTTCCTCGCCGAAGGGTTCCGCGTGATCGCGCACGACCGCCGCGGTCACGGCCGTTCGAGCCAGAGCTGGACCGGCAACGACATGGACACCTATGCCGCGGATGTCGCGGCACTGGCGTCGGCGCTCGATCTACGTGACGCTGTCCATATCGGCCATTCGACCGGGGGCGGCGAGGTCGTCCGCTATGTTGCGCGCGCGGAGGCTGGCCGGGTCGCCAAGGCCGTGATCATCGGTGCCGTCCCGCCGCTGATGCTGAAGACCGAAGCAAATCCCGGCGGCTTGCCGCTTGAGGTCTTCGACTCGTTCCGCGCGGCGTTGCTCGCGAACCGCGCCCAGTTCTTCCTGGATGTGCCGTCGGGCCCCTTTTACGGCTACAACCGTCCGGGGGCGAAGGTCGATCAGGGCGTGATCTGGAACTGGTGGCGGCAAGGGATGATGGGCGGCGCTAAGGCGCATCTCGACTGCATCAAGGCCTTTTCGGAGACCGACTTTACCGAAGACCTGCGGTCGATCGAGCTACCCGTGCTCGTCATGCACGGCGACGACGACCAGATCGTGCCCTACGCGGACTCCGCGCCGCTTTCCGCCAAGCTGCTGAAGAATGGCACGCTCAAAACCTATGCGGGCCTTCCCCACGGCCTGTGCACGACGCACCCGGACATCATCAATCCGGACCTGCTCGCCTTCATCCGGGGCACGCTCGCCTAGCATCAGCGTCTTGATGACGTTGCGGCTGGCCACGCCTATGTAGGGCCGATGGCCAGCCGCATCGACTCCGTGCCTCATCGCCGTGCGATCATCGACCGCCGTGCCGTGGCCGAGGAGATCGACCGGCTGCAGGGCAATCCCGTCGCACTGCGGCAGCAGCTCGTCGCCCTGCTGAAGGTCGCGTTGGATCAGGGCCGCGCCCAGATCGCCGATCGCCTGCTGCTCAACCCCTCGCGCGGGCTCGAGGCGGCGGGCGCGCAGGCCTTCCTGATCGATCAGATTATCCGCCTCGCCTATGATTTCACGACCGAGCGGCTTTATCCCGTGAGCAACCCCACGGCCGGCGAGCGCATCGCGCTGATGGCCGTCGGCGGTTACGGTCGCGGCGAGATGGCCCCGCATTCGGACGTCGACATCGCGTTTCTCACCCCGTGGAAGCAGACCGGCTGGGCGGAGCAGGTGATCGAGTCGCTGCTCTACACGCTCTGGGACCTGGGGCTGAAGGTCGGCCACTCCAGCCGTTCGCTCGACGACATGGTGCGCATGGCGAAGTCCGATCTCACCATCCGCACGGCCCTGCTGGAAGCGCGGTTCGTCTGGGGCGATGCCGCGCTCAACGACGAAGCCGCCCAGCGCTTTCGCCGCGAGGTCGTCGCTGGCACTGACCGGGACTTCGTCGCGGCCAAGCTCGAGGAGCGCAACGAGCGGCACCGGCGCATGGGCGACAGTCGCTATGTGGTCGAGCCCAATGTCAAAGAGGGCAAAGGCGGACTTCGCGACCTGCACACGCTCTTCTGGATCGGCAAATATGTGCACCGGGTCGATTCGGTGGCGGGGCTCGTCGATGCAGGCCTCCTGACCCGCGAGGAACTGCACCAGTTCCAGCGCGCAGAGAATTTCCTATGGGCCGTGCGCTGCCATCTGCACATGATCGCGGGGCGCGCCGAAGAGCGACTCACTTTCGATTACCAGCGCGAGATCGCCGAACGCATGCAATATGCGACCCGGCCCGGCAAATCGGCCGTCGAGCGCTTCATGCATTACTATTTCCTGCAGGCGAAGACGGTCGGCGACCTGACCGGCCTGTTCCTCGCCCATCTCGACGAGCAATTCGCCAGCCGCGGCCGCCGCTTCACCCTCGCCGCCATTCCGCGCCGCCCGCGCAAGCTCAACGGCTTCAAGCTGGTGCGCGGCCGGCTCGCCCTACCGTCCGAGGATTTCCTCGAGCAGGATCCGGTGCGGCTGATCGAGATGTTCGCGCTGGCCGACAAGCACGGCCTCGAACTCCACCCGGCCGCAGTGCGCAGCGCGCGGCGTGATGCGCGGCTGATCGATGCCAAGGTGCGATCCAATCCGCGCGCCAACGCGCTCTTTCTTGACGTCCTGACGTCACCGCGCGACCCCGAGACGGTGCTGCGCTGGATGAACGAGGCAGGCGTGTTCGGCCGCTTCGTGCCGGACTTTGGCCGCGTCGTCGCCCAGACGCAGTTCGACATGTACCACCATTATACGGTCGACGAGCACACGATCCGCGCGATCGGCCTGCTCGCCCGGATCGACGGCGGCGCACTCAAGGACGAGCATCCGATCGCGACGGCGGTGATCCGCCAGATCGTCTCGCGCCGCGTGCTCTACGTCGCCGTGCTGCTGCATGACATCGCCAAGGGGCGGGGCGGCGATCACAGTGTGCTGGGCGCCGAGGTCGCGCAGTCGCTCTGTCCGCGGCTCGGCCTCTCCCCGGCCGAAACCGAGACGGTCGCCTGGCTGGTACGCTATCACCTGTTGATGTCGGCAACGGCCTTCAAGCGCGACCTGTCCGACTTCAAGACCATCCTCGACTTTGCCGAAGCGGTGCAGAGTCCTGAGCGGCTGAAGCTGCTGCTCGTCCTCACCATCGTCGACATCCGGGCGGTCGGGCCCGGCGTCTGGAACGGCTGGAAGCGACAGCTGCTCGGCGACCTGTTCGACGGCGCAGAGGAAGTGCTGCGCCTCGGTCACAAGCAGACCGGACGCAAGGAGCGGATCGAGGGAAAGCAGCAGGAGCTGCGCGCCAGGCTGAAATGGGAAGAGGCGCGTTTTGCCCGTTATGCCAAGCGGTTGCCCGAGCCCTATTGGATCGCGGAGCCGGTCGACGTGCTGGAACGCAATGCGCGTTCCGTCGACGCGGCGAGGTCGGAAGGATTGCGGATCGACGCCGCACCCGATCGCGAGCGCGGTGCCACGCTCGTCACTATTTACGCGAGCGACCATCCTGGCCTGTTCTACCGCATTGCCGGTGCCATCCACCTTGCCGGCGGCAGCATCATCGACGCGCGCATCCACACCACGCGGGACGGCATGGCGCTCGACAATTTTCTTGTCCAGGACCCGTTCGGCGGTCCATTCGACGACGACGCTCGCCTCAGGCGGCTCAAGACCAGCATCGAAGAGGCGCTCGTCAATCGCAGCGCCCTGACCGAGCGGCTGTCCGCCAAGCCGCTGCAGCGCCCCCGTGCCGACGCCTTCCCGATCGCCGCCAACGTGCTGATCGACAATCGCGCGTCCAACCGTTTCACCGTCATCGAAGTGAATGCGCGCGACCGGCCGGCGCTCCTCTATGCGCTCGCTTATGCGCTGTTCCAGTCCAAGGTGACGATCCACTCCGCGCACATCGCCACTTATGGCGAGCGCGCCGTCGATACCTTCTACGTCACCGACTTGCTGGGCGAGAAGATCACCGCGACGGCCCGCCTCAAGCCGCTCGAAAAGCGCCTGCTCGAGGCTGCGGAAGGCGAAGCCGCGCAGCGCGCCGCTGCCTAGCGATTCTCGCGGCTCAACCGGGTCATCAGGATCGCGGCGCGCTTCGCCTGGCGGCGGATGCTGTCGAGATTGACCGTCTCGCCCGGCGCATGATCGCCCTCGCTGTCGGGGCCCAGTCCGACGAGCCCGTCGACATCCTTCGCGACAAAGGCGATGTCGCCGGCTCCCCGCTTCAGCGGATCGAGTTCGGGCATCGGTTTCAGCCCTAGATCGGCATTCACCGCGTTCAGCCGCTTCAGCAGCGCGCGATTTCCGTCGGTGGGTGCCATCGCGGGATAGCCGGGATCGAAGCTGATTTCGGCGTTCGCGCCAGGAAACTCGCGCGCGACGATCGCCTTCATCTTCGCCTGCACGCGCGCGGTCTGCTCGTCGGACAGCGTCCGCATATCGCCGCGCGCGAGGGTCGTGGCCGGGATGATGTTCGACTTGCCCGCAGCTGTGGCGCGGATCTGCCCCGCGTCGAGTTCGGCCTGGGTGCCGCCGGCAATCAGCCCGACATTATAGGTCAGGTTCGGTTCGCGCAGCTCGTCGCGAAAGGCGGCAAGGATGCGGCTGGCCGCGTAGATCGCGCCTTCGCCGGCGGCCGGCGTGAAGATGCCGCTCGAATGGCCGCTTTTCGCCGTCACCTTCAATGTCCAGCTGGTCGAGCTGCGGCGCGCGATCGAGCCCCAGTCATGGCCATCGATCACCACCAGCCCTTCGAAGTCGAGCGCGGCGTCGGCGCGTTTGCCGGCCGCGATCAGATCCCGGCGCGAAATCTCGATCGGATCGCCCGAATCCTCCTCGTCGCCGGTGAGCACGATCTCGATATTGGCATCCTTGAGCGTGCCGGCCGCCTGCATGGCGCGCAAGGCGGCGACCATCACCACCATGCCGCCCTTGTCGTCGCCCGTGCCCGGGCCTTCTGCCCGCTCGCCCTTGCGAACGAAGGTCTGGAAGGGCGAATCCTTCTCGAACACCGTGTCTAGGTGACCGATCAGCAGCAGCCGCTTTCCGCCGCTCTTGCCCTTGTGCGTGGCGACGATGTGCCCGGCCCGCTTTGCCTCCGCCATCGGTACCCATTTCACCTCGAAGCCGAGCGGCGCCAGCTCCGCGCGCATCATCTCGCCGACTTTCGTCACGCCTTCGATGTTGAGCGATCCGGAGTTCTGGTTGACCAGCTTCTCCAGCAGCGACACCGACCGCTCATATTCCGCGTCGACGGTGGTCGCCATCTTCTGCTCCGCCGGTGAGAGGGCGGCCAAGGCGGGTGCGGAAACGGCGAGGGACAGGGTCGCGATCAGCGTTTTCAAGTCAGGCTCCCGAAGCAGGTTCCGGCGCGGTTTGCAGGAGCGCCCGCATGTCGACAAGCCCTGCCGGCAGACTTACGTGTTTGCGAAACAAGGGGGAACGTCGTGCGCATCCTGATCATCGCGGCCACATTGCTGATCTCGTCCGCCGGCACCGCTCAGCCCGATGCCGGCTCGAAGCGCCTCGAAGCGGTCCTGGTGGACGAGCAGCGCGCCGCGCTTTCGGCCGAAGCGCGGGGCGACGCCGCGGGCGCGCTCGCCGCTGCCGAGCGGATCGAGGTGCTGGCCCGCGCATCGGCGGCGCGTGGCCCGGCCTATGTGCAAGGCCTGATGCTCGCCGTATGGCAGGTACGCTCCCAGTTCCTGTCGCCCGCTGCCTTCCTCGCGCTGCCGGAGCCGACCTCCGACCAGCTGCTGCTGCATCAGATCTGGCGCGGATTGCGGATCGAAGCGATGGCGCGCGCCGGCCGCACCGACGAAGGCGAGGAGGAATTGCATCTGATGCGGCTCGAAGCGTTACGCGACAAGCTCGACGCCGCCATCCCGCAGCTGCGCATCGTCCAGCATGTCGCCGTGGGCCGGCTGGAGTTTGCGCAGAAGAACTATCGCGGTGCCGCCCAGCGCTTCCAACGCGCAGCCGAGATCGAGCGCCAGGCACCGGCTGCCGACCCGCTCTGGCACCAGCCGCTCGACGCGGCACTGGGTGCCGCCCTGCTTAAGGCCGGGGAGCCGCGGGAGGCGCGTGCGGCCTTTGTGCGAGCGCTGGCACGTCGCCCGGACAATCTGTGGGCGCTCTGGGGACGCGCGCAGGCCGACCGTGCGCTGGGCGCTACGCAGGCGGCAGCCGACGCCGAGGCGCGGGTCCAAAAGGCTTGGGCGGGTGACCGGAAATGGCTCAGCATGGATCGGCTATAGCGCTTGTCTTGCTTTATTAACGGCTTTCCCCCATATAGCCGATGCGCACGGGGCAAGTCCCCGATGGTTCGGCAGCGTGAACAGCTCGAGTGAGAGCCCGGCCGAAACTGCTTGAGCGCTCCCTGCAACAGGCTTCCCTTTTCACGCGGGTTGTCAGACCAACCCCGCGTCTTGCGGCCGCGCATGCTTGCGCGCCGCCATGCGCATATTGCGAGTATTTCATGACCAAATTCACCGACCTCGGCCTTGTCGAGCCGCTGACCAAGGCGCTTGCCGCCAAGGGCTATTCCGTGCCGACGCCGATCCAGGCCCAGGCCATCCCGCCGCTCCTCCAAGGCAATGATCTGTGCGGCATCGCCCAGACCGGCACCGGCAAGACGGCGGCGTTCGCGCTGCCCAGCCTCGACTATTTCGCTCGTCATCCCAAGCCGCGGCCCCTCCAGGGCTGCCGGATGCTCGTCCTTTCACCGACGCGCGAGCTGGCGGCGCAGATCGCCGACAGCTTCCGCGACTATGCGCGCTTCATGCGTGTGTCGGTGGAAACCGTTTTCGGCGGCGTGCCGATCGGGCGCCAGATCAACAAGTTGAAGGCCGGCGTCGACGTGCTCGTCGCCACGCCCGGTCGTCTGCTCGACCTGATCGACCAGCGCGCGCTCACCCTGCGCGACGTGGAGATCTTCGTACTCGACGAAGCCGACCAGATGCTCGACCTCGGCTTCATCCATGCGCTGAAGCGGATCGACAAATTGCTGCCGGCCAAGCGCCAGAGCCTGTTCTTCTCGGCCACCATGCCGAAGACGATCGCGGAGCTGGGCGACCGCTTCCTGACCGATCCGGTCAAGGTTGCAGTGACTCCGGTTGCCTCGACCGCCGAGCGGATCGAACAGTTCGTCACTTTCGTCAATCAGGCGGAAAAGACGGCGCTGCTCACGCTGACGCTTAAGGCCGAGCCGATCGATCGCGCGCTCGTCTTCACCCGCACCAAGCACGGCGCGGACAAGGTGGTGCGCAACCTGCAGGCGGCGGGTATCGGCTGCGCGGCGATCCACGGCAACAAGAGCCAGCCGCAGCGCACCCAGGCGCTGCAGGCGTTCCGCTCGGGAGAGATCAAGATCCTGGTCGCGACCGATATCGCCGCGCGCGGCATCGACGTGTCGGGCGTCAGTCACGTCTTTAACTTCGAACTGCCGAACGTGGCGGAACAATATGTCCATCGCATCGGCCGCACCGCGCGCGCCGGGCGTGACGGCATCGCGATCAGCTTCGTCGATGGGGAAGAGCGCGCCTATTTGAAGCAGATCGAGCGACTGACCCGCGTGCAGCTGCAGCCGGTGCCGCTGCCGGACGGCTTCGAGCAGCTCAAGGCTTCGTTGCCGAAGCCCAGCCAGGCGAAGCCCACCGCGCAGCGCCGTCACGACGAACAGCGCGCTCGCCCGGCCGGCGACCGCCCCAAACGGCCGTTCCGGCGGCGGAGCGGCGGTGTCGGCGCGCATAAGGGTGTGGTGAAGCGGGCCAGCTGAACCCGCTTGATTTCAGGTGCGATGACAATAGGAACGTGTTCGGGCGGGGGCCCAACTCCGGCCGGACGCGTTCGGCACTGCAGGACCATTCATGGCCGAGACTAACGGCGTCTTCCCCGTTTCTCCGAACGATCGCTTTCAGCTGCTCGTCAACGCCGTCACCGATTATGCGATCTACATGCTGGATCGCCAAGGGAACGTCGCGACCTGGAACCCTGGCGCGCGCCGCTTCAAGGGCTATGACGCCGACGAGATTATCGGCGAGCATTTCTCCCGCTTCTTCACGCCGGAAGATCTGGAATCTCGGCTCCCCTGGCGGGCGCTGGAGATCGCCGCGACCGAAGGCCGGTTCGAAGCCGAGGGCTGGCGGGTTCGAAAGGACGGCCAGCGTTTCTGGGCGCATGTCGTCCTCGATCCGGTGCGCTCCCCCGATGGAGAAGTGATCGGATTTGCCAAGATCACGCGCGACATCACGGAGCGCAAGGAAGCCGAGCGGGCGCTGCACGAAAGCGAACAGCGCTTTCGCATGCTGGTCCAGGGCGTGCGCGACTATGCGATCTACATGCTGGACACCAACGGCACCATCACCAACTGGAACTCCGGCGCCGAGGTGATCAAGGGCTATACGGCCGAGCAGATCGTCGGCCGCCATTTCTCGATCTTCTACACCGATGAGGATCGCGAGGCCGGCATCCCGCAATTGGCGCTCGCCACCGCGCTCAGTGAAGGGAAATACGAGACGGAGGCGTGGCGACGGCGCGTCGATGGCACGCTGTTCTGGGCCAGCGTCGTCATCGATCCGATCTTTGACGATGAAGGCCGCCATATCGGCTTCGGCAAGATCACGCGCGACGTCACCGACCGCAAGCGCGCGGAGGAGGAACTGGAGGTCACGCGCGCGGCGCTCGCGCAATCGCAAAAGCTGCAGGCGCTCGGCGAGCTGACCGGCGGCATCGCCCATGACTTCAACAATCTGATCACCGTGATCCGCGGCTCGGCCGAGTTGCTCGGCCGCTGCGGGCTGACCGAGGATCGCCGGACCCGCTATGTCGATGCGATCATCTCGACCGCCGACCGCGCCGCAACGCTTACCAACCATCTCCTTGCTTTCAGCCGGCGCCAGGCGCTGCAGCCCGAAGTTCTCGACCTGAACGTCCGGCTTGACGCGTTCGCCGACGTGATCGCCCGCACGCTTGGTTCGACGATCGAGATCCGGCTCGATCTGCAGCCCGGCCTGTGGCTGGTCGAGGCCGATCCGACCCAGCTTGAGACTGCGCTGCTGAACGCTGCGATCAATGCGCGTGATGCAATGCCGGACGGCGGCACGATCACATTGTCGACGGCCAACCGCCCCGGCGGTGTGGGCGAGGATTTCGTCTGCGTCGCCGTGTCGGACACGGGCTGGGGCATGCCGTCGGACGTGATCGACCGCGCCTTTGAGCCGTTTTTCACGACCAAACCGACCGGCAAGGGCACTGGGCTTGGTCTGTCGCAGATTCACGGCTTCGCGGCACAGACCGGCGGTCGCGCGGAGATCGACTCCCAGGAAGGTAGGGGTACGACCATCCGGCTCGTCCTGCCTCGCACGCATCGGCCGCTCTCGTCCGAGGCAGCCGATCGCGAGCTGCCCCACCTGCCGCGCGGCCTCTCCATTCTGCTGGTCGAAGACAATGAGCAGGTCAGCAACTTTGCCCAGCAATTGCTTGAAGATCTTGGCTTCAATGTTCGAGCGGCCCTTTCGGCAGAGGAGGCCATGCCCCTGCTGGACAGGGGCCCGCTCGACCTCGTCTTCAGCGACGTCGTCATGCCAGGCATGAGCGGGATCGAGTTCGCGCGGCGGCTGCGCGCGCAGCGGCCCGGCCTGCCCGTGCTGCTTGCCACCGGCTATAGCGAAGATGTGCTGAAGGGCCATGCGCGCGACTTCGAGCTGGTGCGCAAGCCCTATAGCCGGGACGCGTTGGTCGAAGCGCTCGCCCGAACGCTTGACAGTGTCATGCGGCCTGCAGGGCGCGCGGAAGCTTGAAGATCATATTTTCCCGCGCCGTCTCGACCTGTTCTTCTGCGATCGCGTAGCGTTCCGCCAAGCGGGCGACGACTTCGCGGACCAGCAGCTCGGGGGCCGAAGCGCCGGCGGTGAGGCCGAGCGTCCGGACGCCCTCCAACCAGCCGAAATCCACGTCATAGCCGCGCTGCACCAGTCTCGCGCGCGCACCGGCTCGTTCGGCCGCTTCGACCAGGCGCAGCGAGTTGGAGCTGTTCGGCGCGCCGATCACCAGCATGGCGTCGCACAAGGGCGCGATCGCCTTTACTGCCGCCTGGCGGTTGGAGGTGGCGTAGCAAATGTCCTCGCCGCGCGGCCCAGTAATCGCCGGAAAACGCTGCTTCAATGCGGCGATGATCTCGGCGGTGTCGTCGACGGATAAGGTGGTCTGGGTCAGAAAGGCGAGATTGTCAGGGTCGGCGGGCTGGAGGGACGCCACATCCTCGACCGTCTCGACCAGGGTCATGCGCCCTTCGGGAACCTGGCCGAACGTGCCGATCACTTCCGGGTGGTCGCGATGGCCGACGAACAGGATGTGCCGCCCGGCCGCCACCAGATTCTCCGCCTGGCTGTGGACCTTGGAGACGAGCGGGCAGGTCGCGTCGAGATATTGCAGGCCGCGCGCTTCGGCCGCAGCAGGCACAGCCTTGGGCACGCCGTGAGCGGAAAAGATCACCGGCGCTGAGTCGGGCACTTCATCGAGCTCGTCGACGAAGATCGCACCCCTGGCCCGCAACGCGTCCACCACGAAGCGATTGTGCACGATCTCGTGCCGCACATAGACGGGCGCGCCGAACCGCTCGATCGCGAGCTCGACGATACGGATGGCGCGATCGACGCCGGCGCAGAAGCCGCGCGGCGCCGCGATCAGCAGCTTCAGAGGGGGAAGGGAGGCCATGCCTGGGCTCAGATAAGCGATTGCTTGCCTGCATCAAAGCGCCTTCCTATGGTTTTCATGATCCCCGGCCACTCAAGGACATGTCTTTGTCGCTTCGCACCCTGTCAGCCGTCGTCCTCATGCTGGCGCTGGGCGCCTGCGCCAGCCGGGAGGGCGAGCTCGATCCGACCGGCGGCATTCGCGCCGCGCGTTCGGCCTGCCCCGCCGTCGGCGTGCCTGCCTCCACCGGCGACATTACGCTGTTCGACCCGCCGCAGAGCCGCGACGCGCGCGCGATCGACGTCACCGCCGTCATCACCAACCTGCGCACCACCTGCGACGAGACGGGTGCCGAGGTGGTCGCGACCACCAGCTTCGACGTCCAGGCCCGCCGCCGCGACACCGCCGCACCGCGTGAAGTCGTGCTTCCTTATTTCGTGACGGTCGTGCGCGGTGGGAACGTGGTTGTCGCCAAGCGGATCAGCCGTGTCGCGATCAGCTTTGCCGCCGGGCAGGACCGCGCAACCGCCACCGCGCAGGGGTCGAGCGTGATCGCTCGCTCCGCCGCGACGCTGCCCGAGGACGTCCGCAAGCAGATCACCCGCAAGCGCAAGGCGGGCGAAGAGGATGCGGCGATCGACCCGATGAGCGAGCCCGCTGTCCGCGCGGCGGTCGCGCGGGCCAGCTTCGAACTGCTTGTCGGTTTCCAGCTCACGCCCGATCAGCTGCAATATAACGCCACGCGCTAGTGGCGGCGCAGGCGGCCCGGCTCGAAGCAGACATCGCGCTTGCGCAGGCGCTGGCTGATGCGAGCGGACGCGCGATCCGCCCCTATTTCCGGGCGGCCTTCGATCAGCAGGTGAAGAGCGATGCTTCGCCGGTCACCCAAGCCGACCGCGAGGCGGAAGCGGCCATCCGCGCCTTGTTGGAGCGGGAGCGCCCGCAGGACGGCATCATTGGGGAGGAATATGGCGAGGAGCGCGCCGATGCCGAGCGGGTCTGGGTGCTCGATCCGATCGACGGCACGCGCTCCTTCATCGCCGGCCGACCGATCTTCGGAACCCTGATCGCCTTGCTGGAGCAGGGACGGCCCATATTGGGGGTGATCGATCAGCCAATCTCGGGCGAGCGCTGGATCGGCGCTGTCGGCCGATCGACACTGCTCAACGGAGCTCCGGTCCGGTCTCGCCGGGACCGACCCCTGAACCAGGCCATCTTCGCGACTACGGCCCCGTGGTTCTGCCCGGCGTTCGAGACTTTGCAGCAAAAGACCGGCGACACGCTGCTCGGCGGCGACTGCTATAATTACGCGTTGCTCGCGTCCGGCCAAGTCGATCTCGTGATCGAGGAGGGGCTCAAGCTTTACGACTATGCCGCGCTGGTGCCGGTGGTCGAGGGTGCCGGTGGCGTGATGACCGACTGGTCCGGCGCGCCGCTCGGCCTCGGGGGGAGCGGCCAGGTTGTGGCGGCGGCCAACGTTGCATTGTTGGCAGAGGCGCTGCCGCTCCTCGAGTCGTCCCGGAACTGAAACGATCGCGCGGAGGTTGTTCCGCTGATGCGCGCCTTTGCGACTCTGCTCGAACGGCTGGTCTATACGCGCTCGCGCAACGCCAAGCTGAAGCTGATCGGGGACTATCTGCGCGCCACGCCAGACCCGGACCGCGGCTGGGCGCTTGCCGCGCTGACCGGCGATCTCGACCTCCCCGCGATCAAGCCCGCGCTGATCCGGGCATTGGTCGAAGAACGCGTCGATCCAACCTTGTTTTGGCTAAGCCGCGACTATGTCGGCGATACGGCCGAGACGGTGTCGCTGATCTGGCCGCGTCCCGAACGAGTGCCGGAGCCGCCCTTCGACCTGTCGCTTGGCGCGGTCGTCGATCGCTTTCGTGCGCTCTCCCGCTCCGAAGCGGCCGGCGTGCTGGCCGCTTATCTCGATCGCATGGAACCGGAGGAGCGCTTCGCCCTGCTGAAGATGGCGACGGGGGCTCTCCGCGTCGGCGTCACTGCCCGGCTCGCCAAAACGGCGCTCGCCGACGCATTCGGCCTCGACGTCGCCGCGGTCGAGGAGGTGTGGCACGGCATCGGCCCACCCTATCCGACGCTGTTTGCTTGGGCCGAAGGCAAAGGCGCGCAACCGGTCGCGAGCGCGCTGCCGGTGTTCCGCCCCTTCATGCTTGCCCATGGCCTTGAGGATCTGCGGGTCGACATGGCCGACTATGCCGCCGAATGGAAATGGGACGGCATCCGCGTGCAACTGGTCCATGCGGGCGGCGAGACCCGACTCTACAGCCGCGCCGGCGACGACATCACCCGCGGCTTCCCCGACCTGGCTGAGGCATTCCGGACTCCCGGCGTGCTCGACGGCGAGCTGATGGTGAAGGGCGAGGCGCAGGGCGCCGACGAGCATGGCGGCGCGGCGGCCAGCTTCAACGCCTTGCAGCAGCGGCTGAACCGCAAGGCAGTGACGGCGAAGATGCTGGCCGACTATCCGGCCTTCGTACGGCTCTACGACATCCTGTTCGACGGCGCCGAGGATGTGCGCGACCTTGGCTGGACCGAGCGGCGCGGGCGGCTCGAACAATTCGCCGGGGTCCTCGACCCGAACCGGTTCGACGTGTCGGCACTGATCGAAGCGCCGGACTTTACCACACTTGAAGGGATCCGCGCGGGCGCCCGTGACGCTGCAATCGAGGGCGTGATGCTGAAGCGTCGCGACAGTCCCTATGTCGCGGGGCGGCGCGTCGGACTTTGGTACAAATGGAAGCGCGACCCGCTCACTGCCGACTGCGTCGTCATGTATGCGCAGCGCGGGAACGGCCGGCGCTCCTCCTTCTATTCCGACTTCACCTTCGGCTGCTGGACCGAAGAAGGCGACCTTTTGCCGGTCGGCAAGGCCTATTCGGGCGTCACCGACGAGGAGCTGAAATGGCTCGACCGCTGGGTGCGCAATCATACGGTGCAGCGCTTCGGCCCGGTGCGCGAGGTCGAAAAAAGCCTGGTGTTCGAAGTCGCCTTCGACTCGATCCACAGTTCGGGCCGGCACAAATCCGGGGTGGCAATGCGCTTCCCACGGATCGCTCGCATCCGCACCGACAAGCCCGCCGCCGAAGCCGACAGGGTCGAGACCCTACGGCGGCTGATCAGCTGAGCCTCAGTAGGCCGTCTTCTGGAACGCGAGCGTGATGACGGTCCGCGCGAGGATGTAGAGGTCGAGCAGCACCGACCAATTCTCGATGTAGTAAAGGTCGTGCTCCAGCCGCTTGAGCAGCTTTTCCTCGGTATCGGTCTCGCCCCGCCAGCCATGAACTTGCGCCCAGCCGGTCATGCCGGGCTTCACCTTGTGACGGGCGGCATAGTGCGACACCACGTCGGAAAAGACGCGGTCGCCGGCCTTGGTCGAGGGCGCATGCGGGCGTGGTCCGACCAGCGACATCTCGCCGGTAAGCACGTTGAATAGCTGCGGCAGCTCGTCGATGCTGGTCCGCCGCAGGAAACGGCCAACGCGCGTGATGCGGTCGTCGTCCTTCCGCGCTTGGGTGATCCCATCGGCCTCGCACCGGTCGGCTCGCATCGAGCGGAACTTCCAGATGCGGAAGCGCTGATTGTTGAAGCCTTCGCGATCCTGGCGGAAGAAGACCGGACCCGGGCTATCGAGCTTGATCGCCAGCGCGACGATAGCGAACAGCGGCAGCACGAAGACCAGACCGACGCTCGTCACCACGACATCCTCAATCCGCTTGACGATCTGATCGAAGCCCGAGATCGGGCGTTCGAACAGGGTCATTACCGGCAGATCGCCGAGCAGCACCACCGGCCGCTGCGAAAAGGCGAAGGTGGCGAGATCGGGCGCCAGGCGGATACGCACGGGAGTGATCGCCAGTTCGGCGACGACTTCCTGCAGCCGCTTTTCCGCCGACCAGGGCAACGCCACGATAACTTGGTCGACTTCGCCCAAGCGGATGCGGGTGATCAGGTCAGTCAGATTGCCGTAGAGGGGCAGATGCACTTCGCGCTCCGGCAGCCGCTCCGGCAGCCGGTCGTCGAAAAAGCCGACGAGATCGATCGTCAGCTTTTCGTTGCCGATGATATACTTGGCCAGTCTGTCGCCCTGCGAGCCGGCGCCGAAGATGGCGACGCGGTGGTTGAAGACGCCGCGCTGCTTCAGGCGCCGCATCCACAGCGTGCCCGCTGCCCGCGTACCCAGCAGCGCGACGGCGCCGAACGAGAACCAGGCCAAGGCCCAACCCCGGGAGAAATCTTCCGACACCTTGAGCAGAAAGCCCAAGGTCATCAGGAACATGCCGGTCGACAGCCAGGCGGTCAGCACCCGCGTCCAGCCGGTCCGTACCGAAAAACGCGTGTCGATGTCGTAGCAGCCGGTCACCTCGGCTAGGGCAGCGTAGAACAGGCAGGCGATCAGCGCGGCGTTGCCATAGGCTGCTTCCATGCCCCGCGGGATGAGGTCCAGCGCGACGGCGGCAGCGATCCACGCCGTCGCGCCGACCGCGAGCATTTCGATCGCGCGGAGGCCAAGGATGCCGATTTCGAGGAGCACCGGCGAACGCGACGCCTGCGATCGGGCGGTCCCGGTCGAGGCGCTGTTCGCGGCGGTGATCGTCGGTTGTTGCAGCATGGGTCCCCTATTCCGCCAGCCCTGAAGGGACCGACGGATGAAGCTCAAGCGGTCCGCGTCAGCTCGCGTGCCTTTTCGGTCGTAACGAGTGCCGGGCGATAGGCCGGCGGCACCGCCTTGATCAGGTCGGTGACGAAGCTGGCGTTGGTCGCGAACCCTTCTGCCTCGTCGCCTTGGGTCGACGAAACGCGGACCAGCACGCCGTCCGGGATGATGCCGGCCAGCGCGGTACGGAAACGCATCCGGCGCTGCTCGCTATTGTCGACCGGCAGATATTCGCCGACCCGGGTCCAGTAGCTGATCCGCTCGTCGCGCCCGGGCGAGCTGGCGACCAGGTCGCGTCCGGGCAGCGTGACGCCGGGTCCCAGGGGCAAGGCCACCGGACGGCTGGCCGTCACCGTAAAGCCGAACGCCGGGTAGCAGACCTCCGGCCGGTGGAGCTGCAGGGTGTCGCTCTGGGTATTGCCATAGGCGATCAGCAGCATGACGAGCGTTTCGTCGGGGCCCGCATACATGCGCGTGACCGTCTGGTTGTAGAGCTTGGCGGCAAGGCTGTCTTCGCTCGGCGGCGCCACGACGCCATCGCTGTCGCGCATCTGCCAGCGACCGAAGGACCGCGGAATGCCGTCTTCCAGCTTCTGACCGTCGGCGAGCAACGCCACCCGCTTATGCGGACGCATCGTTTCCGCGGCGGCAGCGGTGGCCAGACACGCGCCGCCGATGATCAGCTCGCGACGATTGATCATGCTGAAGTCCTTGTGAGCAGCTTGCGCACCGGCGTCATAAGGCCGTCCACCGCGAAAATGCCGATCAGGGCGGTGGCGAACATCACCAGTCCGGCGGTCGAGTGAAGAAAGCCCTGCGCCGCCGCATTGCCGAAATGATAGGTGATCAGGACCAGGATGATCACGCGCACCAGATTGGCGAGCAGCGCCACCGGTACGATCCACAGCATCAGGAACAGCGCATAGCGCCAGGAGGCGTTGTGCAGAATATAGATGTAGAACAGGCTGATCGCGGTCAGGCTGATCAGCGAGTTCAGGCCGGCGCAGGCGTCCTCGACCAGTAGCTGATACTGCGCGACGTAGAGCGTCACGCCTTCGCGGACGATCGGATAGCCGGCCTTGGACAGCAGCCAGGTCGCGCTCGAGGAGACATATTCCTTCATCGGCGCGGTGAGCGTCGACACCACCCAGCCCGGCATCGGGACCACGAATGCCATGTAGAGCATCGGGAACCACATGCGCCTGACGGCCTCGCCGCCGAACCAGCCGTAGAAAATGGCGACGAACACGCCGCCCAGGCCGATCGCCTCGGTCGCGAGAAAGCCGAAGGCGCGGCTGAACGCATAGAGCAGCAGGGACGGGATCAGAACGGCGAGCGTGAGACCAAATTTGCCGGAGCGCTGGACGTCGCGCAGTTCCTTCCACCGTCGGGCGAACAGCCAAACGCCCGTGGCGAGCACGATCGGTCCGTGGACGCCCGCCTCACCCGTCCAGGACTGGGTGGCGATGGCGATGATCGTCGGCACCAGCAGCAGCGCGATACCGCCCAACAGCGGCCAATGGCGCGCGAGCACCTGCAGGAACTGAGGCTGAGGCCGCAAGGCGCGGGCGGGCATTTCCATCAGAAGTCGTTCAGGATCGAGCCGACCACCACCGACCGGTCGGCGCGCAGCTGCTTCGCCAGCGTTCTAACGTCCTCGACATAGCTTTTATGCTTGCGCGACACGATGAGGCTGAAGCCTGCCATGGTCGCCACGCGCTGGCCGTCGGAGCAGATATTGGCCGGCGGCGTATCGAAGATGGTCAGGTCGTATTCGCGCAGCAGCTGGTCGACCAGGCCGCGGAAGCGCGCACCCGAAAGCAGCTCCTGCGGATTGGACGGTGTCTCGCCCGCGCCGATCACCGCCAGGTTCGGCATCAGTTCGGCATCGACGATCTCCGCCATCGCGATTCCGTCGCTGTTCAGATACTCGGACAGGCCCGGCATCGACAGCGGCAGGCTGCACAGGTCGGCGATCATCGGGTCGCGCAGATTGGCGTCGACGATCGCGGTGCGCACGCCGGCCTGGGCCATGGCGACGGCCAGGTTCAACGCGACATAGGTGCAGCCCGCCTCGGCCGCGGCCGCGCAGACCGCGAGCGAACGACGGCCTTCGCGCAAATGTTGGGCCGCGAGGCGCGTGCGTAGCGCGCGGATCGCTTCGGCCTCCAGCCCTTGCGGGTCGTTGATCATCACCGATTCGATCGCCGGAGCAACGGCAATGGCCGGTTCGACCCGGTCGAGCGCTCGCGCCGGAACGACCGCCTCCTGCTCCATTTCCTGGAGCGCCGTCTTCATGCTCATTCGGTCAAGCCTCCGCCAGCGCGCGGCGCCGGCTGGCGCCCTCGCGGTCGATGATGCGCCGCCCCCAGGCGACGAGGAAATTGTCGTCCCTCTTCTGTCCGACCACGGCCAGCACCGGTGCGCCGGTCGCGAACTCAAGATCGTCTTCGCTGCGCACGCGGCGGGCGAGCAGCTCGACGAGCAATGCGAGCAGCACGCCGAGTACCAGGCCCAGCGCGATCGAGCCGAAAATCACCAGCGGCTTGTTGGGCCAGACCGGCTCATCGGGCAGGTTGGTGTTGCCCATCGGCTCCATCAGCGTCTCGCTCATCGCCGACGCCTTCGCGTCTTCGACCTTCGCGGCGAGCTTCTGATACTGGTCGCGCTTGACCGCGATGTCGGACTGCATCTGGTTCAGCCGGTCGATCTTGTCGGCCTGGGCGAGGACCCGGGCTTTCTGTGCCTGGTAGGCGCCTTCGATTTCCGCCCGGCTGGTGCCGCCGATTACCGATCCGCCGCCGCCTGAGGCCGACTGCATCGCGGTCAACTGGCGCTGCATGGCCTGCAGCTGCGGATGGTTGGGTCCAAGCGTCTGCTTGGCGGCCTCGATCTGCTGGCGCAGCATCGCGACCTGCGGGTCCGACTGGCGGCCCGGGATCACTTGCGGCGCGCTCGGAGCCGCCGACGCGCTCGACAGGGCGGTGAGCTTCGAGCTTTCAAGGTCGATATTCCCCGCCTGGAGAACGATACCGTTTGCCTTGGCATATTGCGTGCGCGCTTCTTCGGCCTTGGTAACTTCGGCCAGCGCGCGACGGGCCTGCTCCTCAAACGAGGCGGCGCTGCGCTGCGCGTTGCTGACCTTCTGGTCGCGGTTCATCTTCAGAAACGCCTCGCGGATCGCCTGCGCGATGCCCTGGGTCGATGCGGGATCGTTGCCGCGATAGCTGATTTCGATGATGCTGCTCGCTTCGACGAAGTTTGCCTCGGTGTTGTCGACGATCCGCTGCGCCAGCCAGTCGCGAATGTCGCCGCCCGGCCGTCCGGCCGCGTCGAACGACGCCTGATAGCTGGGATCGGCGGTCCAGCCGAGCTGATCGACGACCAGGCCGGCCGTCTGCACATCCTTGATTAGCTTGATCTGCGTCGAGATGTAGGACGAGATCGCCTGGCTCGACATGGGCCCGCTGCCGAGAAGGTCGGGCTTGGTCAGGTCGATCAGCACGCGGTTGCGCGCCTCATATCGCTCCGGCAGCAGCTGCACCGTGATCGTGGCCGCCAGGAAGCAGGCAAGCAGCGTCGCGAGAATGATGGCTTTGCGCGCCGCCAGGATGCGCAGGAACTGGACGAGACTCATCGATCAATTCCCTTAGAAGGCACGTTCGCCAATGGTGAACACGTCGCCGGCTTTGACGGCCATGTCGAGACTGGCCTTCTGTTCCTTGCCGTCGCGGAACAGCTTGATCTTCTTGAGCGATCCAGTGGGCGAGATGCCGCCACTCCGCGCGATCACGTTGCGCACGGTCATGTCGCCGCGGATCGGAAACTGACCCGGCTGATTGATCTGCCCATAGACATAGTAGGTGTCGGCGAGCGGGACGTAGATCTTGTCGCCGGGCCGGACGATCGGATCATCCTCAGGGCCGCCGGCGGCCAGCTTTTCGAACGGATAATTTTTTTGCTCGCCACCCGTACGGGTCAGGGTGATGTAATCGGCGCCATCGCCGCGCAGGCCGCCGGCGCGAGCAATGATCTCAGACAGGCGATAGTCGCGGTCGACCGGCTGCAGCCCGGTCTGGCCAACCGCGCCGAGCAGCGTCACATAGCGGCTGGCAAAGCCGGAGATTTCCACGTTGACGACCGGCTTGGCATAATAGCCGCCGGCGCGCAGCTTCTCCGCGATCTTGGGGGCGAGGGTGAGCGCCGTTTCACCCGACACATTCTGTTCGCCGATAAAGGGCAACTGGATGACGCCGTTCGACTTCACCCGCGCCCGGGTCGTAAACTCGGGCTGGCCCAGCACCGAAATCTCGATCGTGTCGTCGGGGCCGAGCACATAGCCGGCGCTGAGATCCTTCGATTCGCGGGTTTGCGGGGCGGGCGGACGCTGCGGCGTTGTGACCGGCACTGCACCGGCCGGCTGGGCCACCACCGTACCCGGCAACGGCGCGGGTTGGGTCTGGGCCATGGCCGGGGTCGCAATCAGCAGAAGCAGCAGGCCCGTCAATCGTTTCACAAGCGTCATAGCACCTCGTCCCGGTCAGCGGCTAAGCGCGAAGCTCGCGCCCAGGCTGACCGTCGTGTTGTTATAGTTGAACAGCGGGTTATCCGCCTTCCGACGTTGTTGGCTTACTAAACCGTTAAGTCTTAACCGTCGATTGAGATCGTAAGCGAGCCCGACATAGGCACGCACGAACTTGTCCTCGCCCAATGTGGCTGCGCCGTCGACGGTCGCGAAGCGGCCGCGATAGTCGCGGCTTTGGTAGGAACTGCCGAAGTTGGCCGACATCTTCCGGTTCAGCCGATAGGTGCCGTTCAACGCGTAAATTTCGGTGATCGAATAGGATGCGAAGACCGCGTTGGTGGTCTCCGCCTCGCGTGAGGCCAGGAGGTCCAGCGACATCGCGTCGAAGGGACGGATGTTCAGGCTGGCGGAATAGGAACTGCCGCGGAACTTGTTGGAGAAGATGTTCTTTGGATTGACCCAGGAATAGCCGCCGGCGATCGAGCCTTGCACGCGCGTGCCGATCTGCCGCTCGAACCGTACCCCGGCCGAATAGCTCTCGACCCCGTCAGTGGGAATGCCGGGGATGGGCCCGGGCAGGCCGATCACCGTCCGGTTGAGGTACTTGGCAGTGGTGTAGGTGCCATAGAGCGAGATGCGACCGAGCGATGGCCGCGAATAGCCGATGCTGCCGTCGAAGCTGTCGCTGTTCGAGTCGTTCAGCTTGAAGAAGCGCGAGTCATTGCGGATCTGGCTGTGTTGGTAGCCTATGGCCGGCGTGATCCCGATCGCGCCGCCGCATTGCGCCCGCCCGCCGAACACCAAGGTTTCCTGTGTATTGATGTCCCGGATCAGCGGCTCATCGCCGAGCACGAAAACATCGCCCGAGTTGGATTTGAACCGCCCATAAGCCGCGTTCACTCCCCCCGAACAACCATGGCCGACTTGGAGATTGACGCCTCCATCCAGTTGGATGCGTTCGCGTTGCAGCTGCGAGTTCTGAAGATAGAAGTCATAGCCGATGGTGCCGCGCAGATACGCGGCCTGGCGACCGAAAGGCTGGGTGATGTCAAGCTGCAGCGATGGCGTGATGCTGATGTCGTCCTTGGAGCGGCCCGCCAGCCGGCCTTGGCGAATCAGCGCGTCGCTGAGACCGAAGGCGTTCGAATCATAGCTCACGTCGACCGCGGCGCGGATGCCGATGCTACGCGCCGGTGGGCCGGAAGGTGCGCGTGGAGCCGCGCCGAAGCTCGGCGGGCGGGTGTCAGTCGTCTGCGCAAGGGCGGCACTCGCCGATCCGACCAGCAACAGACCGATCGCCATGTCTCTATTCTTCAACCCCGTACCCCTTTTCGGCCAGCGCCGGAGTCTTCCATTGCTGGGTCCGGCTATCCACAAGCTGCCTCCCTCGCAACGACTGGCTATGGCTAACGCTCCAATTGATGCTTTGCCTGTGGCGAATCAGAGACACTGGTTAGTTCGATGTTGACGCTTTTGTAGCAACATACGGCAGCAATGGGCAGGCTAGACGGTGCAACCGCTTTGTCATCCCGGCGGTTCGGTGGTAGCGGGCACGCAGGTGTGACCGGGGGGAAGAAGGCCAGGCATGCAGACTCCTTATGATTGGATCACCGTGGCGATCTTCGCCGGGCTGATCGTGATTTTTCTCCAGCGCTCGGTCGGCGACGGCGAGCCGCAGGACTCGATTCTGAGCTATTTGCCGCCATCCATTGGTTGTGCGGTGTCCAATTATTTCGGCAATGAAGGGCTGGAGAATGGCAATACCATCTACCAGCTGCTCGGCGCGGCAGGCATTGTCGCGGTGCTAGTCTATACTTTCTACGTCATCAAGCCGTTTCAGGGGCAGGGCAGAAGCTGAGGCCCGGCATGTTGCCGAACAGATGATCTTGCGAGGTTGAAGCGTGGCGTTTTGGAACAGGATTTTCGGCTGGCTGCGGCGCGGCTCGCGCGCGACGCAGCAGAGCGGACCCGATCGCGCCGAACTGCTTGAGCGGCGCCGTGCGCGCCAGGCAGCCATGGAGGCGCAGGCAGCCGACGCCGATGAGCAACCCGTCCCCACCTCGGCCGATTCGAACTTCCCTACCTTCCGTTCCTCGGCCGTGGAGCGGGGCGGGTCACGCGGCGACACCGGACGGCTCGCCAAGGCGCGTACGACGCTGCGCGACGTCTTTACCCCCGCCCAGCCGGTCACCGAACGCAGCAAGTTCGCCGGCCGCCTGGGTGTGCTCGCCCGGCTGATCGAAATTCTCGAGGATCAGCGCAGCCATGTCGTCATCTATGGCGAGCGCGGCATCGGCAAGACCTCGCTGGTGCACATCCTGGCCGACATCGCCCGCGAATCGCGCTATGTCGTGATCTACGCCTCGTGCGGCGCCTTTTCGAGCTTCGAGGACATTTTCCGCGCCGTGCTGCGCGACATTCCGCAGCTCTACCTGCGCGACATCGATCCAACTGCGCTCGGCGAGAACCAGGGCAGTGTCGCCGATCGCCTGACCGACGGTTTCGATGCCCGCCAGCTCGGCGAGCTGCTGTCGCAGGTCACGGGGACGCGCGTGATCATCATCCTCGACGAATATGACCGTGCCGAAAGCGACCAGTTCCGCCAGAGCGTTGCCGAGCTGATCAAGAATCTGTCGGATCGTGCCGCCCGGGTGCAACTGGTGCTCGCCGGCGTGGCGTCGAACCTGCAGCAGCTGATCGGCTACATCCCGTCGATCCGGCGGAACATCATCGGCCTGCCGATGCCGCGCCTGTCCAGCGACGAAGTGCGCGCGCTGATCCGCATCGGCGAAAAGAGCGCCGGTGTGTCGTTCGACGAGGATGCGGTGCAGGCGATCGAGTCGCTGTCCAACGGCTCGCCCTATCTGGTGCGGCTGGTCAGTCACCATTCGTCGATGATCGCGCTCGACGCCGAGCGGATGCGCATCGAAATCGGCGATGTCTGGGCAGCGCTCGACAAGGTGGTCGACGAATCCGCGAGCCGCATCGATCCACGCCTGTTGTCGGCGGTCGAGCCGTTCCTGGCGCCGCAGCACCGCACCGTGATCCACGCGGCCGCCCGCGCCGCCAGCACGCCGGACGGCTGGTTCACGGCGGAAGACGCGCTGTCCCTGTGCGAGAATGTTCCTGCGGACCGCATGATCAAGGAGCTGAACGAGTTGACGCTGGCGGGCGTCACCGAGCGCGCCGCCGAGGGAGACGGCGCGCGCTTCCGCTTCCGCGAGGAACCGCTGCCGACCTATCTTTGGATGCGGGTGGCGCGCGACAATCTGGATTCGGACAGCGTCACGCCGCCCACGCGCTCAGTCGCGTCCTGAGATGCTCCGATAAGGGCGTCAGGTCCGTCGTCGCAAGCACCGGCGGCTTCGCCCGCGCCCGCTCGATACATGCGCCCAGCTCGCTGGCTTCGAGCGCGACTTGCAGCAGCCCACGCGCGGCAAAGGCGGCAGTGATCTCCTCCTGGTGATCGTCATAATGCTCGCCGAGCGAAAAGCGGCGGGGCATCGCGATCGTCCGGCAGCCGGCTCGTAGCGCCGTGATGAGCGACCCGGTGCCGCCATGGCAGACCACGAAGGCGGCATCCTTCAGGATCGCCTGCACCTGATCGAACGGGATCGACCGGTGCACCTCGACACCCTCCGGCACATCCATGGGCAGCTCGACGTCGCCGACCTGCAGGATCACGCGCTCGGCCAGCTTGCCGCTGCGCTTCAGGTCGAGCACGGCATCGACCAGCCGCGGAAAGCCGAGGGTGGCGCCGACCGTCGCGAACAGCAGTGGCTGCTTCGCGGACGGCGTGCCCTCGACGTGGCGAAACGGGTCGAACAACGTGGTGTCGGGCCAGTGCGCCTTGAGTGCGGGCGATTGAACGATGGTCTCCGTCGCGAACGGCTTCAGCCCGCGGGCAAACTTCGAGGGGGCATCGAAGCGGGCGAAGGTTTCGATCAGCACCAGCTTTGCGCCGAGCGCCCGTGCCCCGAGCGCCGTCCAATACATGGCACCGGCTCCGGTCGTGATGACCGCGTCGGGCCGCTCTTTGAGCACGATTGCGGCCGACTGCGCCGCGTTGCGTGCGGCGCCCTTGACCATGTCCAAGCCCCGGCCGAGTTTGGCCTGGCCGATCGCATAATGGTCGACAAAGCGGACGGGATGCTGCTCGGCCAGGCTGCGGCCGAGCGCCGTGTCTTCGGTGACGAAGAAATAGTCATGCTCGCGCCACGCCGGTTCGAGATCCAGCAACTGGCGGACATGGCCTCCGCCAGACGCGGCAAGGCAGAGCTTGAGCTTCTTCTTCGTCACCATTCCTCCAGCTTCTTGCCGCCGCCTTAACGTTATTTTCGGTTCCGCGGGCCCATTTGCCTGCTAAGAGAGCGCAGTCAAATCGGTGGCGCATGCGCCCGGCGGGGAGTGATCTATGCGGAAAATCTTTACGGCAGCGTTGATGGCGGGAAGCGCGCTGCTGGTGAGCGGGTGCGGCGACAAGTCCGGCGCCGGCGAGATCGAAAAGGGCCAGGTCGTCGCGACCGTCAACGGCAAGGACATCACCGTCCACGAGCTGAACGCCGAGCTGCAGGGCGCGCAGCTGCCGGCAAATCTCGGTGCCGATCAGCGCAAGCAGGTCGAACAGCAAGCGTTGCAGCAGGTCGTCAATCGTCGCATCCTTGCCGACATTGCCCGCGAACGTGGTCTCGACAAGACGCCGATGTTCTTGCTGCAGGAGCGGCGGTCGGAAGAGAGCATTCTCGTCCAGATGCTGCAACGGCAGATGAGCTCGGCGGTCAAGCAGCCGACCCAGACCGAGGTCGCCACTTTCATGGCGCAGAACCCGGATATCTTCGCGGAACGCAAGATCTTCACCGTCGACCAGATCCAGTTCCAGACACCGCGCGACCCGAACGTGTTGCGCAAATATCAGCCGCTCAAGACCATGGATGAGGTCGAAGCGATGCTGAAGCAGGATGGTCTCCAATATCGCCGCGCACCGGCCAATCTCGACGTGGCGCGGGCCAACCCGGAGCTCGTCAACCAGGTGCTGAAGATGAACCGCGAAGACATCTTCATCATCCCGGCCGGGCAGGTGATGGTCGCGAACAAGATCACCGACACCAAGGTGCAGCCGCTGACCGGCAATGAGGCACAGCAGCTCGCCACCGGCATGCTGCAGCAGCGCAAGTTCGCCGACCTGATCAAGCGCGACCTGGAGCCGAAGGTGAAGAAGGCCGAGGGCGAAGTGAAGTATCAGGCGGGCTTCGCGCCGCCGAAGAAATCCGCCGCCACGGGCGCTCCCGCCCCGGCCGCAGGCAAGTAAGGAACGGGGCGGCTGCGGCCGCCCCTTTTCATGTCAGCTGGCCGACCCCGCATAAGGGGTCTGCTCCCACAGCTTCCACCACAGCATCTTGCCAAGGCCGCCGCTCGCGCGCACCGCCTCGCTGCGCCAGCCTGGCTTGCCGAGCGCACGCAGCGCTACTGCACGGCCGCCGTGCAACGCATATTGCACCCCGCCGACCCCCATCCACGCCGCCGCCTTGGCCCAGCCCTTCGGACCTCCGGCGCCCCGCATCATGATGATGCGCTGCTGCCCGTGACGGAATTTGCGGCTGCTGACATAAGCGAGGGTCGAGCGATCCGCCGGGATCTGCTCTTCCACGACCGCCTCAGGATTCCAGTGGAGCTTGAGACCGCGTTCGACGAGCGAGCGCACCAGCCAAACATCCTCGCCGCCGGTGCCGTTCAGCTCCGCCGAGAAGGGAGCTGCCTCGACGAAGCAGGCAGCCTTGCAGAACAGCGAGTTGCCGGTGCCGACATGAATCCACCGGTCGGAGATGTCGGCGTCGGCGGGCCGCTCCAGATCGCGGGTGTAAAGATCGTCGAGCAGCGGCTTGAGGCCGGGCGGCAGGTCTCCGAGATAGCGCGGCACCACCATGCCGAAGCTTGCGGTCACGCCGCGCTCCGCATGGCGCAGCAGGGCGGCGATCCAGCCGGGACGCGCCACTTCGTCGTCATCGATAAAGCCGAGATAGGCACCGGCCGACTCGCCCACCGCCCGGTTGCGCGCCTGCACCACACCCGGTTTCGGCTCATGCGCGTAGCGGACATCGGCTCGTCCATAGCTGGCGACCGTCTCACGCGCGCTCGCCGCGGGGTCATTGTCGACGACCAGAAGCTCGACCCCACCGACAAGCTGCGGCACCAGCGAATCCAGGCATTCGCGCAGCATGTCCGGCCGACGATAGGTCGGCACCGCTACCGTCAGCCGCATTAGATGCGGCCTGCCTCTGCCGCGTCGAGGAACGCGACGATGTCCGGGCTTTGCAACATGCCGCCGGCACGGCGGATCCGCTCGTCCGGCCAATCCCACCAGCGCAGCGCCAGCAATCGTTCGATCACGTCCTCGGAGAAACGCATGCGGATCAGGCGCGACGGATTGCCGCCGACGATGGCATAAGGGGGTACGTTCTTGGCGACCAGCGCTCCGGCGCCGATCACGGCTCCGTCGCCGACTGTCACACCCGACATGATCACTGCTTCACGCCCGATCCACACATCGTTGCCGATCACCACGTCGCCCCGGCTTCTCGGCTGCTCGGGGTGGTCATGCTCGTGCCAGAGCGCACCGAAGGGGTAAGTCGTCACCCATTCGGGATGATGCTCGCCGCCCAGAAAGATGCCGACATCGGCAGCGATCGAGCAGAAGGCGCCGATCTTCAGCCCGCCATCATTCGGATAGCTGAAGATGCGCGGGTGCCCATAGGTGCCGCGCCCGATCTCGAACTGGGGGAAGTGATGCTGGGTCAGGTTGAGTGGAGGCTCGACACCGCGCACCAGCGCCAGTTGCGCCTTGAGACCTCGGACCAGCCGCTTCGAAATTCTCGCAATGCCCATTACGCGGCGATATCCTGACCCGCATCGCCGTTCACGGCGAGGAAATCGACCTTAAACTGTCCCGGCGCAATTGCGCGGGAGAAACCGTCGCCGTCCGGCTCGAAACCAAGCGTGGTCAGCACCTTGTGCGCCGCCGCGTTGCGGTCCGTGCGCTTGAAGTTCACCACCACCCGCGCGACCGGCGCGTGGCCGGCACCTTCGCTCAGATACCAGAACAGCGCCTGTTCGATGAACTTCCCCTGCACCCGGCAGGACAGCATGAAATCCTCGATGACGAGCGCGTCTCCAGACCAATTAGCAAGGCAGAATCCGACGGTGCCATAACTGCCGAATTTGTCGCTCACCTCGACGACGAACCGCTCGCGATCCTTGTCACGCAGGATCTCCGCAATCTCGTCTCGGCCATATTTGCGGCCGGAAAAATTGAGCTGATTGGTGCGCTGGACGAGTTCCGCGATGCGGTCGAAGTCGGACGGTCGATCGGGCCGGATGGTCACGCGGATGTCGCAGCTCTTCAGGAAGGCCGCGAAGTCGTCGAAACTCTGTGCGGCCACTTCGCGGGCGGCCGCTTCCTTGTACATCTGCCGCCGCTGCTTCGATTCCGGCGTCACCGCCCCCTGCAGGCGCGGATGGTCGAGCAGGGTCGAGATGGCGGTATCGGGCAGCACCTCCACCATCGGCAGCGTCTGGCTGACTTCGGCACGCTCGAACGGATTGTCGTCGACGAAGATGAAGGTGTCGATGCCGATGTCGAGCGCCGCGGCGATCTTGCGCAGCCCCTCCGACTTCGCGTCCCAGCCGATCTGCGGATGCAGCAGATAATCGTCCAGTCCGAAGCGCTTCAGCTGCGCAAAGGCGTCGTCCGCGGCATTCTTGCTCGAGATGGAGATCAGAATGCCCCGTTCATCGAGGCGCCGGAACAGCTCGGCAACTTCCTGACGGATCTCGACCGCGCCTTCGAGCAGCACGCCTTTCCACAAGGTGTTGTCGAGGTCGAACACGACGCATTTGGCATTCGGCCGTGCCTTGGCGGGAGCTTCGGCGGCCGCAACGGGGGCTTCCGGGAGCCAGACCAGGTCCAGCCGGCCGAAGGCGAGGTGCGCCGTCTCGTCGCCATCGACGGTCAGCCCCAGCAAAAAGGGCAGGCCGGAGCCGAGAATGGCCTGAAACTCGCTGGTTGGCAGGGTGAAGCGATTTGGGCCAGGCTGCACGTCCAGCGCCGAGCGGAACGGCCGCGGCTGCTGCTCGATCGGAATGGCGCGCGTCAGCCGCGCCTGGTCGACATTGACGGTCAGGATCAGCTTCACCGGCTTCGCCGCCGGATTGTAGATGTCGGCGATGAAGGCATTGGGCAGCGGCCCGTCCTTCCCCCGCCGCTGCAGCCGGTCGTTCAGCTTCTTGTGCAGCGTCTCGCCGACCGTCGCCCAGCGCGTATCGCCGGTCAGCTTCGAGACCGCGAGTCCCAGCCGATGCACCGGTTTCGCAGCCCAGCCGATCAGCCTTTCGGTGGTGCGCGCCCGTTCGACCGGCAGCGGCGTCGCGTTGCCCTGCGCCTCCAGCTTGCCCCAGCGCTTGAACCGCACTTCGGCGAGCGGCGGCTTGCCCGGCCGGGCTATGGCAAGGATGCCGTTGTCGAAGCGCCGGCATTTGCCAAGCGGCGTGGGATCATAGAGATCGCAGGTCGCATAGCAGCTCGGCGCGGCGCATTCGACGCAATGCTCGGTCCAAGCGAGCAGCGCCTGCGCCTTCGCAGCCGGCTCGGGCAGCGAGTCGAGCGCATCGGCGGCTATGTCGGGCCGCTTGGGGCGAAGCGATTCGAACTGGAACATCGCTCTCTCCCTAGCGGAGCCGTTTGAAAGTCATGGCAAGATTCTGCCGCAGCCGCCGGGCCGGGCGCCGGCTGTCCGCAAGGACGCGCCGCACGGAACCGCGCGACCAGCTGCGCACATAGGAAAAGCGCGGCTGCAGCCAGGCGTCGGCATCCGCCAGCGCGGCATCGCTGGTATAGACGGTGCGGAACACGGCTGCGTCCTTCAGCACGCGGCGACCATAGGAGCCGAACGGGATCGCCACCGTCGTAACCGGAGCTCCCGCCGCCTGCTCGATCCGGTCCTTGGCCTCCACCACTTCCTGCCGCATCACCTCGGGGGAGGCGCGACGCCAGTCCGTGTGCGACCAGCCATGGCTGCCGACCTCCGCACCGGCCGACACGACTTCGCGCAGGGCGCTTCCGTCGAGGTAGCCGCGCTGTCCGATCCGACCGGCACAGGGAAAGAAGATCGCGCGCATGCCGCGCTCGGTCACCGGACCCAGGCCGATTTCGATATCGCTCAGATTGCCGTCGTCGAAGGTGATCAGCGGTTCCAGCTGCTGCGCGGCCGCTTCCTCGCGTGTCTCATCGAGCAGATCGGCGTAGAGCGCGGGATCGGCGCACCAGACATTGGCTTCGCCGGCATCGACATGATCCGGCATGGTGCCGAGCCCATGGAAGTTGATGATCACGCGCTTCAATGGCTGCCCTTTTGCGGCGCCAGTTAGCGCGCCTGTCCTTAGGAACTCCTAATAGGCGCTGCACCGCCGCAAAAAAAGGTCAGGCGACCAGCGGGAAGCGGAGCAGCCGGTCGGCGAGCGGCACCAACGCCTCGGCCTTTCGCCCGACGGCGCGGATAATCTCGGGATGATGGGCGTCCAGCCCGCCGGTCAACGCGCCGAAGGCGGGCAGGATCAGCTTGGTCGCCGTCAGCACGAAACAGCGCCGCGCGACGTTGCGGCCGCGATGGTTGAGGCGCAGCTTGGGATGGAAATGCCCCGACAGCTCCGGCCGCGTCTCGCCCGCTTCGGCTTCGTGGCGCAGGATCAGCCCGTCCGCCTCCGCCTCAATCATGATCTCACCGCCGCAATGGTCGACCAACGCCGAATCATGATTGCCGGTGATCCAGACGAAGCGGGTGGCGCCGGTCAGGTCGGTCAGCATCCGCCGCGCCTCTGCCGGCAGCCGCTCGCACCCCTCGCTGTCGTGAAAGCTGTCGCCCAGGCACCAGATTTCCGTGGCCTGCGTCTTGCGGACGAGGGCAGTCAGCTCGGTCAGCGTCGCCTGCGAATCATAGGGCGGCAGCATCTGCCCGCTGCGCGCTGCGAACCAGCTCGCTTTCTCCAGATGCAAGTCGGCGACGATCAGTGCGCGCCGCACCGGCCAGAACAGCGCGCCGTCCTTCAGCGCGACCAGCTCATGTCCGGCGAACGAAAAGGGAACCATGAGCTGGCCGATACCAGAGTTATCGCGCCTGTCGAGTTACTTGGCGGCCAGCCGTTGCGCTTCGCCCAATGCCCGCAACAGATTGCCGCTCCACACTTTCTGAATGTCCGCGTCCGAATAGCCGGCGGCCTTCAGCGCCGCGGTGATCCGCGGCAGGCCGCTCACGTCCGGCATGCCGATCAGCCCGCCGCCGCCGTCCCAATCCATGCCGATGCCGACATGGTCGGGGCCGACCAGTTTCAGCAGATAAAGGAGGCTTTCCATATAGCGGTCGAAGGTCACCGGGTTGTTCGGCTTGTCCGCCTCCAGCTTGGCCCAGGCCTGACCTGCTTCGCGGGCCTCACGGGGGCTCGCATCTTCCAGGCTCTCCCAGCGGGTGGAGGCTGCGTCGCGTTCCGGGCGCCCGTCCATCGGCGCGAGGAAGACCGAGTTGACCTGGATCACGCCTCCCTTCGCCGCGATCTTCCTGATCCGCGCATCGTCGAGATTGCGCGGATGATCAAAAAGCGCGCGCGGGCCCGAATGCGACAGGATCACCGGTGCGGTGGACAGCTCCAGCACCTGGTCGACCGTCTCATCCGATGCATGGCTAAGATCGATCAGAATGCCGAGCCGGTTTGCTTCCTTCACCCACTCGCGCCCCAACGGGCTGAGGCCGCCCCAGCTCCGCTTGCCGCGATTGGCGGCATCGGCGAACTGGTTGTCCCCATTGTGCACGGGCCCGGCCAAGCGCACGCCGGCGTCGTAAAAATCCTTCATCGCCGCGACGGTCGGGCCCAGCGGATAGCTGTTCTCGATCGACTGGAAGACCACGCGCTTGCCCTTCGCCGCGATCCGCCGTGCGTCGGCGGGGGTGAACGCCAGCTCCATCTGGTCCGGCACTTGCCGGACCATGGCGCGAATCCAGGCCTCGCGCCGCCACGCATGGGCCTTGGCCGCGGCATAGCCTTCGTCCGTCAGCGGTCCCTGTTCGGTGTAGATGACGAAGAAGCCGCCATCCAGGCCGCCGGCTTTCATCCGCGGCAGGTCGACCTGGCTGATATCGTCGGTGAAGCTGTGTCCCTGCGCGAAGTTCCAGCCGGGACGCCCGAGATTGACCGGCGTATCGAGATGGGTGTCGAGCACCAGCATGCGGTCGTGCAGCGCCGCGACGGAGGGCGGCACGACGGCCGCGGCCAGGAGAGCGGCGAGGATCATGCCGCGTTCGCGTAGATCTTGACGAGATCGAACAGATAGTCGCGGCCTTCGTACAACGACTTCACCCGGATCCGTTCATTGAGCCCATGGGCGCCATTGCCATCGGCCTCGCCGAAGATCCCCGGAATTCCATAGACCGGAATGCCGATCGCTTCGAGGAAGATGCCGTCCGTCGCGCCGGTCGACATCACCGGCGTGAGCGGCACGCCAGGGAAGTATTTCCTGGCGAGCGTCGTCGCCGGCCCCAGAATCTTGGGATCGAGCGGCGGGGAAATGGCGAGCGGACGCACCGGCGGCACCAGCGTGATCTTGACCTTGGGGTCGTTGATCGCGGCGGCCAGCGCCGCCTGGGTGGTTTCCACCGTCTCGCCGGGTGCGATGCGGCAGTTGATGTTGGCCCCGGCGCGCTGCGGCAGCGCATTGTTGGCATGGCCGCCGTCGAGCAGGGTCGCGACGCAGGTGGTGCGCAGCATCGAATGGAAGGTCGGATCGCGGGACACGATCCTGTCTGCGGCCGCGTCGTTCGGGTTGGCGACCAGCGCCGCGATGGCGGCGCCGGTCTCGCCGCCCAGCATCTTCGCCGTGTTGGTGAAGAAGGCACGGCTGACTTCGTTCAGATGCACCGGGAACTCATAGGCGCGGACCTTGCCGATCGCCTCGGCCAGCTCGTAGATCGCATTGTCCGGCACCGGCCGCGAGCTGTGGCCGCCGGGATTGGTGGTCTCGAGCCGGTAATTCTGGGTCGCCTTCTCGCCTACCTGAGTGGCGAGGAACTGCATCTTGCCATCAGCGTCGAGCCGTCCGCCGCCGCCTTCGTTCAGGGCAAACTCCGCCGCGATCAGCTCCGGCCGATTCTTGGCCAGCCATTCGGCGCCGTTGAAGGCGTAGGTCGTTTCCTCGCCGCAGGTCAGCGCCATCTTGATGGTGCGCTTTGGCCTGAAATTCGCCTGCTTGAACCGGATCAGCGCATCGGTCCAGATCGCGGCCATCGACTTGTCGTCAGCCGAGCCGCGGGCGTAGAAAAACCCGTTCTCCTCGATCAGCTTGAACGGATCGCGCGTCCAGTCCTCGCGCTTTGCCTCGACGACATCGATATGGGCAAGCAGCAGCATCGGCTTGGCCTTGGCGTCGGTCCCTTTCAGTACGGCGACCAGCCCACCCTCCTTCGGATGCTCGGGCGTCGCGAAATAGGTGATGTCCTGGTCGGCAAAGCCAGCCGCTTTCAGCCGCGCGCCCATCTTCGCCGCCGCCTCGGTGCAGCTGCCGACCGACAGCGTCGTGTTCGTCTCGACCAGCTCTTGATAGAGCTCGCGGAACTTGGCCTGGTCGGGACGCAGCGTCTGCGCGGCGAGTGGCTGGGTCAGCAAGGCGGCGGCGCAGGTGGCGCCGATCAGGCTCTTCTTGTGCAACGATATCTCCCCATCCCCGGCGGCGGCCGGACGCCGGGGTTCTCGTTCAGCGGCGCGCGAAAGGAAAGATCGATTGTGTCGACGGGCGCGGTGGCGCGACGAACGTCAGCGCGACGCGATCAGCACTCGTGAGCCCAGCGCCGAGCTGTCGGGCAGCAGGAAGCGCACCTGCTTGTTCGCGAAATCGACCGAGACGCGGTCGAACAGTCGCAGCGCGTCCATGCCGAGCAGCAGCGCCGGCTGGTTCGCGAGGCCGAAGCGCTTGAACGGCTCGGCATCGGTAAAGGCGACCGGCACATTGTTCATGTCGACGCCGCCGATCTTGATGCGGTCGATTTGGGCATATTGCGCCGCTAACGTCTGCCCCGTCACGCCGCTTAACGTTACCTGCTGCAGCGCGCCCAGCTTCTTCCGCTTCTGCAGCCGGTCGAGCAGCGCCAGATTGCCGATGCTGGTCTGTGCGCCGGTGTCGACGATCACCCGCACCTTTTCGCCGAGGAAGCGCGCGTCGACGAGGATGAGCTGGCCGAATTTGCTGCGCGCCGCGACCACAATCGTGTCGGGATCGGTATCCTCCGGCCGCCGCGACGGCGTGACCCGCATCTCGTTCTTCTTGAAGTCGATGGTGACGCGCCGCGACTGCAGGCTGTCGATACCGAGCATGCCGGGCGCGCCCAGATGCCGGTGATCGAGCGCCGGTGCCTCGATCTCACCGACCTTGGTGCCGGACAGCTCCAGCGTGGGCACGATCACGGTGTTGACCTTGGATGCGCCGGTGACGGTGACGAGGTTACGCACCGGCCCCGCCGCCAGGCTCAGCCGATCCGCGAGCTGCCGCGAAATCACCGTGCGCTCGGCTCCGGTGTCGATCACGAACGGGAAGGGCGCGCTGCCATGCACCTTCACCTGAACGGTCATGCGCTTCGAGCCGTCGGCGCCCAGGGCGACTTCGGACACATCGTCCGGCGCTGGGGCAGGCGGGGTCATCGCCATCGCCAGGATCAGGCTCAACATGTCCGCTCTCCTTTGGTCGAAGGCTACGCTCCTTAGGGGCGGGGTTCAATCCGTCGCCATCGCTTCGGCGACGAGCGCTTCCGCTTCGATCAACAACGAGTCCTCGGCGCTCGCCTGGCTGACGCGCTCGCGGCCGATCAGCACCAGTACCGGCACCGCGAGCGGGCTGACGCGCGGCAGGTCGACATGCAGGATGGTGTCGTTCGCGCGCTCCAGCAGGTGGGCGAGGCGGCCGACATCGGTCATCCGCGCGCGCGCATCGTCCCATGCGGCGCGGAGCAGCAGATGGTCGGGCTCGTAGCGGCGCAGTACGTCGTAGATCAGGTCGGTCGAAAAGCTCACCTGCTTGCCGGTCTTGCGCTTGCCGGGGTGCTGCCGCTCGACGAGCCCGCCGATCACCGCCACTTCGCGAAAGGCGCGCTTCAGCAAGCTCGATTGCTGCACCCAGTCGACGAACTCGTGCTCCAATATGTCCGGCGAGAAGAGCGGACGCGGGTCCGCGACCGGCTCCAGGCTGTAGGTGGCGATCGCATAGTCTGACGCCACGAAGCCCAGCGGCTTCAGGCCCAATGTCTCCATCCGCTTCGTGACCAGCATGCCGAGCGCCTGATGCGCGTTCCAGCCCTCGAAGCTGTACACCACCATATGGTGGCGTCTTTCGCGTTCGAAGGTCTCGATCAGCAGCTGGCCTGGTTCGGGTAGGGACGAGCGCCGCTGCTGCATCTCCAGCCACTCGCGCACGTCGGTCGGGAAACGGTGCCATTGCTCCGGCTCGGCGAGGAAGCGGCGCACCCGGTCGGCGAGGTTGGTCGAGATCGGCATCCGCGCGCCGCCATAGGTCGGAATGCGCGCCGGCTTGGACGTCGCCTTGACGATCAGGTCCTCGACCTCCTGCCGCTCCACCTCGAGCACGAGCCCTGCGAAGAAGAAAGTGTCGCCCGGCGACAGAGTAGCGGCGAACGCCTCCTCGACCTTGCCGACGCTGCGGCCGTTCCTGAAGCGGACGTTGAGCATCGTCGCCTCGACGATGATGCCGGCGTTGAGCCGGTGCTGCGCCACGAATTTGGGATGGGTGACCCGCCACAGCCCGTCCGGCCCCTGGGTCAGCCGCTTGAACCGGTCATAAGCCTTCAGCGCGTAGCCGCCGGACTCGATATAGCCGAGCACCTGCCCGAACAGCTCGTCAGACAGCGCAGAATAGGGGAGAGCCGAGCGCAGCTCGTCCAACATCTCACCTTCGGCGAACGGTGCCGCGCAGGCGCAGGCCATGATGTGCTGCGCCAGCACGTCGAGCGCACCGCGCCGGAAGACTTCATGATCGAGCTCGCCCTGCTCGACCGCGTCGAGCGCCGCCCGCGCTTCCAGATACTCGAAGCGGTTGCCGGGGACGAGGATCGCCTCGGACGGTTCGTCGAGCCGGTGGTTGGCGCGTCCGGTCCGCTGCAGCAGTCGCGACGCACCCTTCGGCGCGCCCATCTGGATCACGCAGTCGACATCGCCCCAGTCGACGCCGAGGTCGAGCGAAGCGGTCGCCACCAGCGCGCGCAGCCGTCCTTCCGCCATCGCCAACTCGACCTTGCGCCGCGCCTCGCGGGAAAGGGAGCCGTGATGGATGCCGATCGGCAGCTTCAGCTCATTGACGCTCCACAGGTCCTGGAAGATCAGCTCGGCCAGGCTGCGCGTATTGCAGAACACGATCGTCGTGCGGTGCGTCTCGATCTCGGCCATCACCTGCGCGGCGGCATAGCGGCCCGAATGGCCCGCCCAGGGAATGGGATCTTCCGGCAGCAGGATCGAGATGTTCGGGTCGGCGCCTGGTTCGCCCTCGACGAGCGAGACGGCGTTGATGTCGCCGTCGGGCGCGAGCCAGGCGCGATATTCGTCCGGGTCCGCGACCGTCGCAGACAGCGCGACCCGCCGCAGCCCCGGCGCGATCCGCTGCAGCCGCGCCATGCAGAGACTGAGCAGGTCGCCCCGCTTCCCCGTCGCAAAGGCATGGACCTCGTCGACGACGATCGTCTTCAGCGCGGAGAACATTGTGAAACTGTCGGGGTAGGACAGCAGCAGGCTCAGTGACTCGGGCGTCGTCAGCAGCATCTGCGGCGGCTTGACGCGTTGCCGCGCCTTGCGGTCGCTCGGGGTATCGCCGCTCCGCGTCTCGATGCGGATGTCGAGCCCCATGTCCTCGACCGGCGTTAGCAGGTTGCGCTGCACGTCCACAGTCAGCGCCTTCAGCGGCGAGACGTAGAGCGTGTGGAGAGTGTCGACCGGCCGCTCGATCAGCTCGACAAGGCTCGGCAGGAAGCCGGCAAGCGTCTTGCCCGCTCCCGTCGCGGCCACGAGCAACCCATGCTCGCCCCGCCGCGCCACCTCCAGCATCTCCAGCTGATGCCGACGTGGAGTCCAGCCCTTACCGGCGAACCAGGTGACCAGTGGAGGAGGGAGATCATGCACCGGCTGCTCTCCGGCGAAGGCCGGAGGCCGGCTGCGCGGAGGTTGTGCGGCTTGCTCCTTCTCGACCCCGGCCTGCGCCGGGGAACGCGTCAACGCTGCACGCCGTCGTCCCGCGTGTGCTCGGCGGCGTCTTCCTGCGCATAGATGTCGCGCGTGCCGGCATCGGTGCGGGCCAGTTCGGCGGGGCTCTCATGCTTGCGATTGCGCTGCATGGCGAAGAACAGGATCAGCCCCAGCGCGATGGTGCCCAGCCCCAGAAACAGGATCCATGCGGTGCCCACAACTCACTCCTTGGCTCTAGTCGACTCGTCAACGAAGCGGAACGGTTTGCGATCCAAACGGGTTGCGCTAGCGGTGACGCCATGACCAGACCGCTGCCCCGCGCAATTCTCTTCGCCATCCTCGCGTTGATCCTCTCGGCGGTCCTGAGCGCCATCGTGCTGCTGATCCTGGTCGGCGTGCCCAGCTCCCGCGACGCCGCCGCCGAGTTTCAACGCGAGGCGATCGCGCGCTCGGTCAATGTCGACCTGATCGTCGGCGGGCTGGTGGCGCTGGCCGCCGGCTGGCTTGCCGCGCGCCCCTTCCGTGGTCGTGAGGCGTTGGTTACCGGCGCCCTGACCGGCCTCGTCTTCATCCTCTGCGATCTCGCCATCGTGCTCCTGGTTGGCAATGCGGAGCGGCTGAATTTCTCCATCATGGGCGCCGCCTATGCCGACAAGCTGGCGGCGGCGACGCTTGGCGGATGGCTGGCGGGCCGCCGCGCTCAGGCACCGCCCGAGACGATGTCGCTCGACAGGGAATGAGGCCGCTCGGCGCCTGGATCGAACCCTATCCGGACGGCATCTACATTCCGGCCGCCGATGTCTGGATCGACCCGTCGACGCCCAAGCCCCGTGCGCTGGTGACCCACGGCCACAGCGATCACGCCCGTGGCGGCCATGGCGCGGTATGGGCGACGCCGGAGACGCTCGCCATCATGGACGCGCGCTATGGCGCCCAGCAGGCGAACCCCGTCGCCTATGGCGAAAGCATCCGCATGGGCGATGTCGAGGTGAGCTTCGTGCCCGCCGGCCATGTCCTCGGCTCGGCGCAGATCGTGCTCGATCATGCCGGCGAGCGCATCGTCGTGTCCGGCGACTATAAGCGTCGCTCCGATCCGACCTGCCCGCCGTTCGAGCCGCAGAAATGCGACGTCTTCATCACCGAGGCGACCTTCGGACTGCCCGTCTTCATCCACCCGGATACCGGCGACGAGATCGACAAATTGCTCGCGGCGCTCCACGCCAATCCCGATCGCTGCGTGCTGGTCGGCGCCTATGCGCTCGGCAAGGCGCAGCGGGTGATCACCGAGCTGCGGCTGCGCGGTCATGACGACCCGATCTACATTCATGGCGCGCTGCAGCGCCTCTGCGACCTTTATGCCGAACACGGCGTGCCCTTGGGCGAGCTCCGACCGGCAACGGGCGTCGCCAAGGCGGAGATCGCCGGCCACGTCGTGCTGGCCCCGCCGGGCGCGCTCAACGATCGCTGGAGTCGCCGCCTGCCCGACCCGATCACGGCGATGGCGTCGGGCTGGATGCGGATTCGCCAGCGCGCGGTGCAGCGCAATGTCGAGCTGCCGCTGATCATCTCCGATCACGCCGACTGGCATGAGCTGACCGAGACCATCCAGGAAATCGCGCCAAAGGAAGTCTGGGTCACCCATGGCCGCGAGGATGCGCTCATCCACTGGTGCATGACCCGCCAGATCAAGGCCCGCGCGCTCGACCTCGCCGGTTAAGAGGACGAGGACGACTGACCCCCGATCGGAACTGGAACGTGTGAATGTTCTTGATATGTTCCGACTTTTGATCTATGTTCCTCGCGACTCAGGCGGGGGTGGACGATGGATGGAGCGCGGCAACTGAGCTTGGCGTCGTTCGGAACGTGGCTGCGCACCGGGCGCGTACCGGCTGGGCCCGTCGAATATAAGTTCAATGGTTGGCACGATCCTGATGATGGCCGGTTCACGCAAGTCGGCGGAGGGCGCTACTTCCCACCTGGGAGCAGTGGTTCCGACACGAAATTGGCGATGTCGCGGCCGTTGAGATCCAATTCTCGTACGAAATGGCAAGGTGGAGGCTTCACGGGCGGAGGCGGCGGAAGCTTCGGAGGAGGAGGTGCGAGCGGCGACTGGTGGCCGGACCCTAAGCCGACGGCTAGGTCGGCCTCGATCCGCCGGGACGGCCCGCCAGCTGCAAGAAGTCCAGCGCCGCCAACACCGCGTGCATCCGGACAGTTCATAATCCGCGTAATGAAAGGCGAGAGCCTCTCCAGCATCGGACAGCGGTACAAGATTACGGCACAGCAGCTGCAAAAAAGCAATCGCATCGTCGACGCCGACCATATTCTCGCGGGACAGCAGCTCACCATCCCCGCAAAGTCGAAAGAACATCAGGGCTGGGTTACCTTCGCCGACAATGGCTATTACTTCAGCCTCGACGAACTTGGTCGCACGCGGAGAGTCGACGGTGAACTGAGACGTGAACCGAGCACTCGCTCGGCCCGGATGCAGGGCAATGCCGGCCAGCCCGATCGCAGAGAGGATGATGACGGGGGTCATCTCATCGCGGTGAGGTTCGGCGGGCCGAAGGCGACGTACAATCACTTTGCGCAAAATGCGAACTTCAACCGCGGAGCTTATCGCGCGCTGGAAGACACATGGTCGGCCGAACAGAGGAGGGGCAAAGATGTTCGGGTTCGCATTCGAGTACAGTATCAGGCCGATAGTCGCCGGCCTCATCGTTTGCTGGTTGCCTGGACCAGCTCAGGCCGCCCCGAAAAGAGGGTCTTCGGCAACGCACCAGGAGGCAAACGTGATTGATCTGGGTCCACAAATCGAAGCGTTGGCGGAGAAGCTCGCGGATATCGGCGAGCGTGAGAGAAGTGACGTGCTTCTTTATGCCGAGGCGGGCGACAATTGGGCCGGAGGGTCTGTCTTTGTTCAAACCGAGGAAGCGATCGTGTTCGAGGACTCGGACGATCCTGACGTGCTTACAGACGTTATGGAACTCTGGAATGCCACGCCTGCCGACAAGAAGTGGCGAGGCATGATCTTGTTCGTGTCGGACGGACGCTTCAAAGCGGAGTTCGACTATGGCGAAGGCTGGAACGAAGCGGAGGATGAGGGTGAGCGGCGGGAGCCGATCGTGCGGCGCTTCTTCGGGGACAAGCCGATCCATTATCCCCCGCTCCGCGGCGCCGAGCCCTGGTCCGACGACTGAGCGGGCGCCTGCGCGCCTCTCGGCATGACCGAAGCCGAGTTCATCGCTGCCCTGCGCACCCTCGCGCGCGAGCCCGGTGCGCGCAGTCTGTGCGACGATGCCGCGGTGCTCGGTGATCTCGTCCTCACGCACGACATGATCGTGGAGGGCGTTCATTTTCTACACGACGATCCGCCGCAGGATGTCGCCTGGAAGCTCGTCGCGGTGAACCTGTCCGACCTTGCCGCCAAGGGCGCGGAGCCGGTCGGCTGCCTGCTCGGCTACACGCTCGGCACGTCCGATTGGAATCGCGCTTTCGTCCATGGCCTCGAAGAGGTGCTCGCGGCTTTTGCCATGCCATTGCTGGGCGGCGACACCGTCAAGGCGAACGGGCCACGCAGCTTCGGCCTGACGGCCATTGGCCGCACCGCGACCCCCCCGTCCCGCGCGGGCGCGCGGGCGGGCGACGCCCTCTGGGTCACCGGTACGATCGGCCGCGCCGGCATCGGCCTTGCGCTTCTGAAGGCCGGCCACGACGGACCGGAGATCGAAGCGTATCGCCGCCCGCAACCGCGTCTCGCAGAGGGTCGCATCCTCGCGCCTCTGGTCCACGCCATGATGGACGTGTCCGACGGCCTGCTGATCGATGCAGCGCGAATGGCGGAGGCGAGCGGCCTCGCCCTCTCGATCGACCTCGACGCGGTGCCGACCGTCGGCGACCCGCTCGCCGCCGTCACCGCGGGGGACGATTACGAGCTTCTCTTCGCCGCCCCCTCCGACCGACTCCTGCCGGTGCCCGCCTCTCGCATCGGCCGCTTCGACACTGGCGCTGGGCTCACGCTCCTGCGTGCCGGTGCAGAGATCCCGCTCCCCGCGACGCTCGGCTGGGAACATCGCGCTTGAGCTGGTGGATCTTCGGTCCCCGCCGCCGCGTGATCGCCGCGCTTGCCAGCGACGATCGTCCAATCCGGCACCTCTACACATTCGACGCCGGGGTGACCGTCGCCGATCTCCGCGATCGTCTGGCGGAGCCGGGCGATCATGACCGGCTCGTCTGGCCCGATTTCGACAGCTACCGCGGCTATGTCCTGACCGCCTTGAGGCGGGATCGCCGCAAGCACCGGGTCTGGCTGGACGACGCAGAGGCTTGGCGCTTTCCCTCGCTCTCCCGCTTCACCGTCGTACTGAGGCCGGACGTTGTCGAGTTCTGGCCCGACGAATGGCAGGGCACGCCCAGCCGCGCCGGGCCACCCTATCTGGTCGCAGCCTGACGCCGCCGGCCGATCCAGCGGCCGATCAGCACGGCGGGCATCGCCGGAACGAACCCCGCCACGACGAAGATCATCTCGAACGTGACGAGTTCGACCGTGAAGTTGCCGTCCCAGAGGGCGAGCAGCGAGAGGAAGACGATCCAGCCGATCAGCACCAGGATCAGCGTCTTTGCCATGCCGATCCGTGCCCATCCGGTCAGCGCCAGATTGAGAACCAGGCTCGCGCCGAACACGATCCCGATCGCCACGTCGATATGGTGCATCTGTCAGTGAACCCGGCCGACGAGCGCCCGCAGTCGGTCGCGCAGACTGGGCACGTCATTCCGGTGCCGTTCGAGCCAGGCAGCGGTCCAATCGATCCGCTGGTGGTGAACGGGGCAGCCGATCCCGTCATCCAGATGGTTCAGCCGATAGCTGCTCGTCGCCCGCCGTGCGGCGGCGCGCGCACGCTCCGAGGGCATGCGGTCTAGGATGGCGACGAGCCCCGGATCCTTCACATTCTCTTCGCCCAGTTCCGCCACCCGCAGCGGCTCGGCCGTCATCATCGCGAGCAGCGCCACCTGCAGTTCCGGACACAGATGCTGGATCCAGCTGTCGGCCGAGAAGGTCGCGTGCAGAAAAGGCATGTCGCGACAAGGCTTTGCGCTGCGAACCATCGATCAGGCCTGCGCCCCGGTCCACGCTCCTGCAACCCCGCGTCGACGAAGCTGCCGCTCTCCGCGACCGCCGCGGCTTTGTGCTTGCCCGTTCAGGAATCCCCCCTCTATACCCCGGCACCATTATCGAGCGGCCGGGGACAAGAGAGCCGCGATCTTTCAAGGGGAAAGGACAGGCATGAACATTGTGCTCATCGCCATTCTCTGCGGCCTTCTCGCCGTGGTCTATGGCATCGTGACGAGCCGCCAGGTGCTCGCGCAACCCGCGGGCAATCCGCGCATGCAGGAAATCGCGGGCGCCATTCAGGAAGGTGCCAAGGCCTATCTGGGACGTCAGTACACGACCATCGCGATCGTCGGCGTCGTCGTCGCGATCCTGGTCGGCGTGTTCCTCGGTCTCACTTCCGCGGTCGGCTTCGTCGTCGGCGCGGTGCTGTCGGGCGTGGCCGGCTATATCGGCATGAACATCTCGGTCCGCGCCAACGTGCGCACGGCCGAGGCGGCGCGGACCAGCCTGCAGGGCGGCCTCACCACCGCTTTCCGTTCGGGCGCGATCACCGGCATGCTCGTCGCGGGCCTCGGCTTGCTCGCGATCGCCGGCTTCTTCTACGTCCTGACCGATGTGCAGGGCCATTCCCCGAAGGACCGCGTCGTCGTCGATGCGCTGGTGGCTCTGGCGTTCGGCGCTTCGCTGATCTCGATCTTCGCGCGCCTGGGCGGCGGCATCTTCACCAAGGCGGCGGACGTCGGCGCCGATCTGGTCGGCAAGGTCGAAGCAGGGATTCCGGAGGATGATCCCCGCAACCCGGCCGTGATCGCGGACAATGTCGGCGACAATGTCGGCGATTGCGCGGGCATGGCGGCCGACCTGTTCGAAACCTATGTTGTCACCCTGGGCGCCACCATGGTGCTGATGGCGGTGACGCTCACCCAGGTGGGCAGCGACGACCTGATGCGGCTGATGAGCCTGCCGCTGCTGGCCGGCGGCGTTTGCATCATCTCGTCGATCATCGGCACCTATCTCGTCCGCCTGAGCGGCAAGCAGTCGATCATGGGCGCTCTCTACAAGGGCTTCTGGACGACCGCCCTGTTGTCGATCCCGCTGCTCTACCTGGCCACCAATTATGCGCTGGGTGGCATGGACCGGGTGTTCGGCGGTGACCCGCTGGCGCTCACCGACGAGACCGCAGGCGCCTTGCCGGCGCTCGAAGGCACCGCGGCGGCGTTTTCGGGCATGGACCTGTTCCTGTGCATGCTGGTCGGCCTCGCGGTCACCGGCCTGATCGTGTGGATTACCGAATATTACACGGGCACCAATTTCCGCCCAGTCAAGTCGATCGCACGGGCGTCGGAAACCGGTCACGGCACCAACGTCATTCAGGGCCTGGCAGTCAGCCTTGAATCGACTGCGATGCCGACGCTGGTGATCGTTGTCGGCATCATCGTCTCCTACAAGCTGGCCGGTCTGATCGGCATCGGCTTTGCGGCGACCGCGATGCTGGCGCTGGCCGGCATGGTCGTGGCACTCGACGCCTATGGCCCGGTCACCGACAATGCCGGCGGCATCGCCGAGATGGCGGGGCTAGAAGGTGAGGTCCGCAACCGCACCGATGCGCTCGATGCGGTCGGCAACACCACCAAGGCGGTGACCAAGGGCTATGCCATCGGCTCGGCCGGCCTGGCTGCTCTGGTGTTGTTCGGCACCTTCACCGAGGATCTGAAGTTCTACGGAGCGCAGCTTAATCTGGGTTCTGAAGGCGTCAATTTCTCGCTCTCCAACCCCTATGTCATCGTCGGCCTGCTGCTGGGGGCGCTGCTCCCCTATCTGTTCGGCGCGATGGGCATGACGGCGGTCGGCCGCGCGGCCGGCGCCGTGGTCGAGGAAGTGCGTGGCCAATTCCGGGACAATAAGGGCATCATGGAAGGCACCAGCCGTCCGAACTATGCCCGCACGGTCGATCTGGTCACCCGCGCCGCGATCAAGGAGATGATCGTGCCGAGCCTGTTGCCGGTGCTCGCGCCGATCCTCGTCTATTTCGTGATCAGCGCCGTGGCGGGACGCGAGAACGGCTTCGCCGCGCTTGGCGCCTTGCTGCTCGGCGTGATCGTCTCCGGCCTGTTCGTCGCCATCTCGATGACTTCGGGCGGCGGCGCCTGGGACAATGCCAAAAAGTATATCGAAGACGGCAATTACGGTGGCAAGGGCTCCGAGGCGCACAAGGCCGCGGTGACCGGCGACACCGTCGGCGATCCGTACAAGGACACGGCCGGGCCGGCCGTGAACCCGATGATCAAGATCACCAACATCGTCGCGCTGCTGCTGCTCGCGGCCCTGGCCAGCCAGGCCGCCGGCGGCTGACCACGCAAGCGAGGGCTGTCCCGTTCTGGGATTGTCCTCGGGGCTTGTCCCCGCAAGTGGTTAATGAGACCCTCTGTTGTCTGCGACTCGCGGCCAACAGGGGGTTTCGTTATGAAGGGACATGTTCTCGCCGTCGGGCTGATGCTCATCGGTTCGGCTCCGGCATACGCCACCACGGTCTTTTCCGACAATTTCGACGCCGAGAATGGCGGCGCCACCGCGCTGAACTACAGCGGCTTCGCCAACTTCAACGTCAACGGCCAGGTCGATCTGGTGAAGAGCGGCGATTTCGGCATTGTCTGCGCCGGCGGCTCGGGCAGCTGCGTCGATCTTGACGGCACCTCGGGTCCGGGCACCCTGCTGACCAGCACCAGCTTCAGCTTCAACGCAGGCGACATGGTGCGGTTTACCTTCGACATCAGCGGCAACCAGCGCGGCGGGGCCAGCGACCCGTTCAAGGCGGGTTTCAGTTTCGGCGACAGCGTGACGATGATCAACTACGGCTACAACTTCAGCGGCACCGACGTCATCGCCTTCGCCAACGTGACCACCACCGGCGTCACGACCAGCACGCAGATCGATGCGACCGATCCGTTTTCGACCAAATCAATCTTCTTCACCGCCGGCAATGCGGGGACGCTGCGCTTCACCTTGGGCACCGACAGCGGCGACAATGTCGGGCCCGTCGTCGACAATCTCCGGCTCGACGTCAACGCGGCCGTGCCGGAACCCGCGTCCTGGGCACTGATGATCGCCGGCTTCGGGCTCGCAGGTGCTGCGCTCCGCCGGCGCACGCTCGTCGCGCTGGCCGCCTGAAGCGAGCGAGGGAGAAGGAGGCCCGGCTGGCTCTGCCAGCCGGGCCTTTCATGTATTGCGAGGCGGAAGAGCTATCCTGCTCCGCCCGACCTTCTCAGCCAGAGCGGTTTTCGATGATCTTTCGCCTAAAGACCTGGCGGCGTATCTTGAAACGGCGCTGCGCAGGCTCATTTCGAATCCGGGCGCCTCGTCGGCCGCCTCGCTTCCCTTTTCGCGGCCGCTTCGCTATGGCGGCGCGATTTTTTTGATCCTCAATCGAAGGCTTTTGCTTGGCTAAGGAAGAATTGCTCGAAATGCGGGGGCAGGTCGTCGAACTGCTGCCCAATGCCATGTTCCGCGTGCGCCTTGAGAACGACCATGAGATTCTCGGCCACACCGCGGGCAAGATGCGCAAGAATCGCATCCGCGTGCTCGTCGGCGACGAAGTGCTGGTCGAGCTCACGCCCTATGACCTGACCAAGGGCCGGATCACCTACCGGTTCAAGTGACGGCCGGTCACGGACGGTGACCCGCCCCCAACTCATCCTCGCTTCCGCCAGCCCCCGTCGGCTCGACCTGCTGGCGCGGATCGGTGTGGTTCCGGACATGGTCCGCCCGGCCGATATCGACGAGGCACCCGAGAAGGGCGAGTTGCCCGGCCCGCACGCGCAGCGGCTCGCGGCGGAAAAGGCGCGGGCGGTGGCCGAGCCGGGCGCGCTCACCCTGGCCGCTGACACCGTGGTCGCCGCCGGACGCCGGATCCTGCCCAAGGCCGAGGACGAGGCGACCGCCCGCCGCTGTCTCGAGCTGCTCTCCGGCCGCCGCCACCGCGTGCACAGCGCCGTTTCCCTTATCGATGCGACGGGCACGGCACGCCACCGCCTCTCGACCAGCATCGTCACCTTCAAGCGCCTGACCGCGGGAGAGATCGCCGCCTATCTCGCCAGCGCCGAGTGGCAGGGCAAGGCCGGCGGCTACGCCATCCAGGGCCGCGCGGAAGCCTTTGTCCGCTTCCTCTCCGGCAACCATTCCGGAGTCGTCGGCCTGCCGTTGTTCGAGACGCGCGCGCTGCTCCTCTCGGCAGGCTATCCGCTTGGCTGAGTGGCTAATCGAACGCGGCATCGGCGAAACGCGCGCCGCGCTGGTTGAGGACGGGCAGATCGTCGAAGGCCGGATCGATCGGCATGACGTTCTTGCCCGGCATGGCGCGGTGCTCCCCGCGAAGCTTCGTACGAAGGCGGGCCGGGCCGGCCGCGCCGAAGCGGAGCTGGCGGACGGAACGCTGGTGCTGGTCGCCAACCCGCCCGTGACCGAAGGCGCGACTTTGCTGGTCGAGATCGTCCGCGAAGCGATCCCCGAGCGCGGCAATCCGAAGCTGCCCCTCGCCCGCCCTGCGGACGCACCGGCCCGCTCCGCTCCCGGCGTGGAAGGCACTCTCCTCGGTGCGCACGGACCCGATCTGCTGGAGCAGGCCGGCTGGTCCGAACTGCTCGATCAGGCGGAGACCGGCCTTGTGCCGTTCCCCGGTGGCCTGCTCCGGATCGAGCTGACCTCGGCCATGACGGTGATCGACGTGGACGGCGACTTGCCGCCAGGGGAGCTCGCCCGGCGCGGTGCGGCGGCCGCGGGGTCGGCGATCCGGCGTCTCGGGCTGGCCGGGTCGATCGGCATCGACCTGCCCACCCTGCCCGACAAGGCGGCGCGTCAGGCTGCAGCCGAAGCGCTCGAGGCCACGCTGCCGCTGCCCTTCGAGCGCACGGCGGTCAACGGCTTCGGCTTCCTCCAGGTCGTGCGGAAACGTGTGAGGCCGTCGCTGCCGGAACTGATCCAGTCGGATCCAGTGACGGCGCAGGCGCTCGCCCTGCTCCGCCGCCTCGAACGCGAGCCGCTGCCCGGCCCCGACCAGGCTGGCGCGCCTGCCCCAGTCGCTCGGCTGATCGCCGAACGTTTCGACTGGATCGAAGAGTTGAGAAGAAGGCGAGGACGCCCGATCGAGATCGTCCCTGCCCTTTAGTTCTGAAGCAAATCTCAGTCCGCTCATCCTGAGGAGGGACTGAGCTTGCCGAAGGCCCGTCTCGAAGGATCTTACGGCCCGTACTTCGAGACGCCGTTTCGCCAGGCTCAACGGCTCCTCAGTATGAGCGGCTGGAGCGGTCAGGACTCACTTCGGCGCCAGCACCATCAGCATCTGGCGGCCTTCCATGCGCGGATGCGCTTCGACCTTGGCGATCTCGGCAGTCTGTTCGGCGACGCGCTGCAGCACCGCCATCCCGAGCTGACCATGGCTCAGCTCGCGGCCGCGGAAGCGCATGGTGACCTTCACCTTGTCGCCTTCCTCGATGAACTCGACGACCTTCTTCATTTTGGTGTCATAGTCGTGGTCGTCGATGTTCGGACGCATCTTGATCTCCTTGATCTCCTGCGTCTTCTGCGACTTGCGGGCGAGGTTGGCCTTTTTCTGCGCCTCGTACTTGAATTTGCCGACGTCGAGGAACTTGGCGACCGGTGGGTCCGCATTGGGGGACACTTCGACCAGGTCGAGCCCGACTTCGCGCGCCTGCTCGATCGCTTCGCGCGTGTACATCACGCCGAGATTCTCGCCTTCATGGTCGATCACCCGCACCTTCTGGCTCTGGATGAACTCGTTGAAGCGCGGACCGGAGAGCGCGGGGGGCGCCAACGGGCGCCGCATCATGGGAGGACGTATAAGAGTTGCTCCTTGGCAGTTTCAGTCGAAAATGGCGGCAGCCTCATAGCGGCTGAGCGCGCTGCCGAACAGGGGAAACGCTTGAACCGCCGATTTTGTCCGGCGCTGCGATGCAGGCCGGCCACACCCATATCGGAAGCGCAGTGCCTTGGCGCAAGCGGCTCAGCCGCGCAGCCGCGCCTCGACCAGCGCCTTGACGTCCGCCTGCGGCCGCGGACCGACATGGCTGATCACCTCGGCTGCGCAGACCGCACCCGCAGTCAGGCTGTCCTTCAGCGAACGCCCGCGGGCCTGACCGGCCAGGAATCCCGCGGCGAAGAGATCGCCCGCACCGGTCGTGTCGACGACATGGTCGATCGGCTCGGCCGAGACCTCGGCGCGCTCGCCATCCTTGATTGCGATCGCGCCATGCTCGCCGCGGGTGACGACCAGCAGCGGCACGCGGGCGGAGAGGGATGCGACGGCCGCCTCGAATTCCTCACCCTGCTCGAGCGAGAGCAGCTCATTCTCGTTGGCGAACAGGATGTCGATCGAGCCGTCGGCGATCAGCTTGAGGAAGTCGGCGCGGTGACGTTCGATGCAGAACACATCGGACAGGGTGAAGGCGACGCGGCGGCCGGCCTGCTTCGCCGCCTCGATCGCCCGCCGCATCGCCGCGCGCGGTTCCTCGGGATCCCAGAGATAGCCTTCGAGATAAAGGATGCCCGCATCCGCGATCAGGTCGAGGCTGAGGGCCGAGGCGGGCAAGAACTGCGAGGCGCCGAGAAAGGTGTTCATCGTCCGCTGCCCGTCCGGCGTCACGACGATCAGGCACCGGGCGGTCGGCGGCTCGCCTTCGCGCGCCGGCGTGTCGAAGCGGACGCCCTGCGCGCGCATGTCGTGGCTGAACACCTTGCCCAGCATGTCGTCGGCGACCTGGCCGATAAAGCCGCAGTTGAGCCCGAGCGCCGCCAGCCCCGCGAGCGTGTTCGCCGCCGACCCGCCGCTGGTTTCGATGCCGGGACCCATGCGCTCGTACAACGCCTCGGCCTCATCGGTCGAGAAGAGCAGCTGCATCGAGCCCTTGCGCAGATTGTTCGCGGCAATGAAGGCGTCGTCGGCGCGGGCGATCACGTCGACGATCGCGTTGCCGATGGCGACGACGTCATAGGTCGGGGCAGTCACATGGCTCTCCTGGCAGGCGGAAGCGGCCCCATAGAGCGGATTGGCCGCGCGTCAAACCGCCTGAGCGCGCCCGGTCTTGCTCATGCGCGCCGGCCATGGTCATGCCAGGCGCATGAAGAGACTTGCCACCGCTCTGCCGTTGATCGCCGCCGGCTGCGCCACTGCGCCGGTCACGGGCGATCTGCCGCAGACGCCGCCGGTCGCCTCCGCGTCCGGGCTCGAGCGCGTGCTCGGGCACGATGCCAGGAGCCTGATCGGGCTGTTCGGCCAACCCGAACTCGATGTGCGGGAAGAGGCCGCGCGCAAGCTGCAGTTCGCCGGTCCGATCTGTGTGCTCGATGCCTATCTTTATTCCAAAGGCGGCCGCGAGGCGGTCGTCACCTATGTCGACGCGCGCCAGCCCGACGGCCGCGACATCGACCGCGCTAGCTGCGTGGCAGCTTTGGCGGCTGCGCATCGGCGTTAGCTATTCGGCAGAATGCCGCTTCAGCTCGTCGCCGATGATGCGCGCGACGTGGAGCACGTTCGTCGAGCCCGGCGTCCCGAACGGCACCCCGGCCATGACGATGACCCGATCCCCGGCCTTGGCGATGCCGTGGCGGAGCGCCATGCGCTTGGATTTCGCGATCATTTCTTCGAACGAGCCGACATCCTTGGTGCGGACCGCATGTACGCCCCAGAGCAGGCCCAGGCGGCGGGCCGTCTCCAGCTTTGGGGTCAGTACCAGCAGCGGCACCGAGGGACGTTCGCGCGCGATGCGGCGGGCCGTCGATCCGGAGGAGGTGAAGCATATGATCGCGGCGGCGGAGACGGTGTTGGTGATCTCGCCCGCCGCCTCGGCGAGAGCGTCAGCCGTCGTCGGGTCGGGTCGCGTCTCGGTGAAGTGGACGCGCGCCGAATAGCCCGGATCGCGTTCGACCGCGTTGGCGATCGAGTTCATCATCGCGACCGATTCTTCGGGCCAGTCACCCGCGGCGCTTTCGGCCGACAGCATCACCGCGTCCGCGCCGTCGTAGATGGCGGTCGCCACGTCCGAGACCTCGGCGCGGGTGGGCGTCGGCGCCTTGATCATCGATTCGAGCATCTGGGTCGCGACCACCACCGGCCGGCCCATGCGGCGCGCGCACTCGACGATCCGCTTTTGGGCCGGCGGCACGTCCTGCGGCGGCAGTTCGACGCCGAGATCGCCGCGCGCGACCATCACCGCGTCGCAAATCTCGAGAATCGATTCGAGTCGCTCGATCGCGGCCGGCTTCTCGATCTTCGCGAGCAGGGCAGCGCGCCCTTGGATCAACCGGCGCGCTTCGGCGACGTCCTCCGGTCGCTGCACGAAGCTCAGCGCCACCCAGTCGACACCCTGATCCAGCGCAAAGGCCAGATCGGAACGATCCTTTTCGGTCAACGCGGCGAGCGGGACCACCACATCCGGAACGTTCAGCCCCTTGTTGTTGCTGAGCATCCCGCCGACCTCGACCCGCGTCGCGATGCGGTCGTGCGAGGCTTCGGTCACGCGCAGCACCAATTTGCCGTCGTCGAGCAGCAGCCGCGAGCCTTCTTCGAGCGCCACGAAGATCTCGCGGTGCGGCAGGCAGACCCGGGTCGCGTTGCCGGGGCTCGTATCCCGATCGAGGATGAAGGCCTGACCGGTTTTCAGCTCGGCCCGGCCGTCCGCGAAAGCGCCCACCCGCAATTTCGGGCCTTGCAGGTCGACCAATATGGTCGTCGGCCGGCCGAGCGTCTTTTCGAGTGCGCGAATGTGCGCGATCGTCTCGGCATGCCCCGCTTGTGCGCCATGGCTCATATTGACGCGGAAGGCGTCGGCGCCGGCCCGGAACAGCCGTTCGATCATCTCGGGCGTGCGGCTTGCAGGCCCCAAAGTAGCGAGGATGCGGACCTTGCGGGATCTGGGTTCGACGAAGCTCGCCATGGTCACTCGTGCGGTTGGACAGGGCGGCTCTAGCCGCTACGACCACACGATCAACCGTGAAGGAACACCCGATGGTCGAATATAGCGACGCGGCGGCCGCTGCCGTCTTCCGTCGGCTGGTCCATCATCTGCAGCAGCGCACCGACGCGCAGAATGTCGACCTGATGGGCCTGGCCGGCTTCTGCCGCAACTGTCTGGGTGACTGGCTTGCCGAAGCGAGCGACGGTGCCCTGACCAAGGACCAGGCGCGCGAGGCGGTGTACGGCATGCCCGATGGCGAGTGGAAGGCCAGTCATCAGGGCACCGCCACGCCGGAGCAGCTCGCGAGGATGGAAGCGAGCGTCGCGCGCAACCGGGAACTGGGACTTTAGTCCTCAACACGGCTTGGCCTGAGCTTGTGGAAGGCCTCCCTTCTTCCTAGGGCGCTGAAACGAAAGGGAGGGCTTCGGCCAGGGTGCCAAGCTCAGCCCAGATGGGAGGATAGTCTTGAGATTTATAGTCGTTGCTGCTGCCCTGCTCGCATCCGCGGCCACTGCCCAAACACCGCAACCAGCCCCGAAAGTCACCTACATCCAGGCCGGTGCGCTCCTCGCCAAGCCCGGTGAGCCGCCGCTCGGCAACAGCACCATCATCGTTCGCGACGGCAAGATTGCGGAGGTGCGCAACGGCTTCGTCGATCCCGAAGCCGGCGCGGCTCTGGTCGATCTCCGCAACCAGTTCGTCCTGCCGGGCCTGATCGACATGCACGTCCACTTCTATTCGACTGGCTACCCCCTTCAGGCGCGGATGAACGCAACGAGTCGGGATCGGGAAGACGCCTTTGTCGATGCGGTCGGCAATGCGCGGCGGACCCTCGATGCGGGCTTCACGACCGTGCGTGATCTCGGCGCCGAGTATCCACGCGGCATCCGGGCGTTGCGCGACGCGATCGCGCGCGGTGAGATTGCCGGCCCGACCATCGTCAATGCCGGCGAGATGATCTCGGTCAGCGCCGGTCATGGCGACGCGAACGGCCTGCGCGAAGACTATGCCCATGCCGAGCGCATGCACTCGACCGCACTCTGCAACGGCGCCGACGATTGCCGCCGCGCGACCCGCGACCAGATCTTCATGGGCGCCGAGGTGATCAAGTTCGCGGCCTCGGGCGGCGTCGGCTCCAACATCGCCGGCGGGCTCGAGGCGCAGATGACGTCCGACGAGATGAAGGCGATCGTCGACACCGCGCACAGCTTCGGCCGCAAGGTGACGGCGCATGCGCATGGCAAGTCGGGCATCGACCTGGCGCTGAAGGCCGGCGTCGATTCGATCGAGCATGGCAGCTATCTGGATGAAGAGACCTTCCGCCTGTTCAAGCAGACCGGCGCCTATCTGGTGCCGACGATGCATGCGTTCGAAAGCGTAATCCGGCAGGGCCGCGCCGGCGAGCGCCCGCCCGCATCCGCCGCGAAGGCGGAACAGGTGGCGAAGGTCGTGAAGGATGCGCACCGCCGCGCCTTTGCGAGCGGCATCAAGGTCGCGTTCGGGACCGACTCGGGTGTCGGCCCGCACGGCACCAACGCGCTCGAGTTCACCTATATGACGCAGGTCGGCATGCCGCCGGCCCGCGCGATCCGCACTGCAACCGTCGATGCCGCGACCCTGCTCGGTCAGGCCGACCGGATCGGCACCATTGAGCCAGGCAAGGAAGCGGACATTATCGCGGTCACCGGCAATCCGACCGAGGATGTGAAGCGGCTGGAGCGTGTCGAGTTCGTGATGAAGGACGGGCGTATCCACAAGCTTCAGGGCCAGCGACGGTCTTTCCCGGCCGAATAGCATTGAGGGGCGGGCGCGGTTCGCCTAGAGCCGCGCCTTCACCTGAGTGGGGACCAAGTTTCAATGAGTGACACTGTCGCGGCCGACCAGTTGCGCCTGTTCATCGAGCGCATCGAACGGCTGGAAGAAGAGAAGAAGGGCATCGCCGACGACGTCAAGGACGTCTATCTGGAGGCGAAGGCCAATGGCTATGACGTCAAGACGATGCGGGCCATCGTCCGGCTGCGCAAGATGGAGAAGAACGCCCGGCAGGAAGCCGACGCGCTGCTCGAAACCTATCGCGCGGCGCTGGGTCTGGAATAAGGAGCGGGGCCATGGCCGGCCATTCCAAATTCAAGAACATCATGCACCGGAAGGGCGCGCAGGATAAGAAGCGCTCCGCCGCCTTTTCCAAGCTCAGCCGCGAAATCACGGTGGCGGCGAAGATGGGTGCGCCCGATCCGGACATGAACCCCCGCCTGCGCGCGGCCGTCAACGCGGCCAAGGCGGCGTCGATGCCGAAGGACAATATCCAGCGCTCGATCGACAAGGCGAGCCGGGGCGATGCGGAGAGCTATGAGGAAGTGCGCTACGAGGCGTTCGGGCCCGGCGGCACGTCGCTGATCATCGAGGCACTGACCGATAATCGCAACCGCACCGCGACGAACGTTCGCACCGCCGTCACCAAGAACGGCGGCAACATGGCGACCGTGTCGCACGGCTTCGACCGGCTGGGGCTGATCACCTATCCGGCAAGCGTCGGCGATGCCGAGAAGGTGTTCGAGGCGGCTCTGGAAGCGGGCGCCGAGGATGTCGAATCGGATGAGGACGAACACCGCATCTGGACGGCGATGGATTCGCTCCACGAGGTGGCGAAGGGCCTGACCGGCACGCTTGGCGAGCCGGAAGGCGCCAAGCTGGCCTGGCGGCCGCATATGCAGGTGGGCGTCGCCGAGGATGATGCCAGGCTGCTGTTCAAGATGATCGACACGCTCGACGACGATGACGACGTGCAGACCGTCTGGGGCAATTACGACGTGCCCGAGGACGTGATGGAGCGGCTCGGCTGATCGTCCTCGGGCTCGATCCGGGCCTTGGCACGACCGGCTGGGGCGTGATCCGGACGCAAGGCAGCCGGTTGAGCCATGTCGCCAATGGCCGGATCGTCACCGATGCAAAGCAGGAGCTTGGGCGACGCCTCGTCGAACTGGACGCGGCGCTCGCCCGCCTGCTGGCGGAGTTCCAGCCTGGTGCCGCGGCGGTCGAGGAGGTGTTCGTTAACAAGAACCCCCAATCCACGCTGAAGCTCGGCCAGGCGCGCGGGGTCGTGCTGCTGGCGGCGGCGAGGGCGGGGATCGCGGTCGGCGAATATTCGCCGAGCTTGGTCAAGAAGGCGGTGGTCGGCACCGGCAGCGCGGAAAAGGCGCAGGTGCACGCGATGGTCTCGCGACTGCTGCCCGGGATCGAGATCGCCGGAGCCGATGCAGGGGACGCGCTGGCGGTCGCGATCTGCCACGCGCATCATCTGTCCACTGCGCGAAAAATATGAGTTCCGCTCGTCCCGAGCGCAGTCGAGGGGCGCTTGTACGAACTGGGAGCAGCGCCCCTCGACTTCGCTCGGGACGAGCGCATAAGGCGGTCGCATGATTGCACGGTTGAGCGGGGCACTGGCAGAAGTGGCGGCAGATCACGCCGTGATCGATGTCGGCGGCGTCGGCTATCTCGTCCAGGCTTCATCCCGCACCCTGTCGGCGATCGGCCCGGTGGGCGGCTCCGTGATGATCTTCACTGAAATGCAGGTCCGCGAGGACTCGATGACGCTGTTCGGCTTCGGTTCGGCGGCCGAGCGGGACTGGTTCCGTCTCTTGACCGGGGTGCAGGGCGTCGGCGGACGTGTCGCCCTCGCCATCCTGTCGGTGCTGTCCGCGGACGAGTTGCGCAAGGCGGTGGCCGCCGGCGACAAGACGATGGTGTCGCGCGCCAACGGGGTGGGTCCCAAGCTTGCCGAACGCATCGTCCGCGAGCTGAAGGACAAGGTCGGCGGCCTCGTGCTCGGCCCAGCCGCGCTCGCCAGCGCCCCGACCACCGGCGCCGCCAGCGATGCCGTTTCCGCCCTCACCAATCTCGGCTTCCGCCCTGCGGAGGCCAGCGCCGCGGTCGCTGCTGCGAACGATGAGCTTGGCGACGGCGCCAGCCTCGACGCGCTGGTACGACTGGCGCTGAAGAAGGCGGCGCGATGACAGATGCCGATCGCATCCTGACCGCTGCGCGCAAGCCGGAGGACATCGACGCCGCGCTGCGACCCAAGCGGCTCGACGAGTTCGTCGGGCAGAAGGCGGCGCGGGAGAATCTGCGCGTATTCATCGAGGCGGCGCGGGTGCGGGGCGATGCGCTCGACCATGTGCTGTTCTTCGGGCCGCCGGGGCTCGGCAAGACGACGCTGGCGCAGATCGTCGCGCGGGAAATGGGCGTCGGGTTCCGGGCTACGTCCGGGCCGGTGATCGTCAAGTCGGGCGACCTCGCGGCACTGCTGACCAACCTGGAAGACGGCGACGTCCTTTTCATCGACGAGATTCACCGGCTCGCGCCAGCGGTCGAGGAGGTGCTTTATCCCGCGATGGAGGACCGCGCCCTCGACCTGATGATCGGCGAGGGGCCGTCGGCGCGCTCGGTGCGGATCGACCTGCCGCGCTTCACCCTGGTCGGCGCAACGACGCGGCAGGGGCTGCTGACCACGCCCTTGCGCGACCGCTTCGGCATTCCCTTGAGGCTGCAATTTTACAGCGTCGAAGAGCTCGAACAGGTGGTGCGCCGCGCCGCCGGGCTGCTCAACCTCGACATTGCCGAGGATGGCGCCCGCGAGATCGCGCGGCGCTCGCGCGGCACGCCGCGTATCGCCGGTCGCCTGCTGCGCCGCGTGCGCGACTTCGCCAATGTCGCGGGCGAAGGCGTCGTCCATGCCGAAGTGGCCGACAAGGCGCTCAACCGGCTGGAGATTGACCAGCTCGGCCTCGACGCGATGGACCGGCGCTACCTCCATATGATCGCCGACATCTACCGAGGAGGCCCGGTCGGCGTCGAGACGCTCGCGGCCGGCCTTTCGGAACCGCGCGACACGATCGAGGAAGTGATCGAGCCCTATCTAATCCAGCTTGGCCTGATCGCTCGCACCGCACGCGGGCGCTGCCTGAACGGGCCGGGCTGGAAGCACCTTGGCCTGAACCCGCCGGCCAACGGGCAGGACGGATTGTTCGACTAGATCCTTCGAAACGGCGTCTCGAAGGAACGTTCGGACAAGCCGTTACTCTGAGACGGCGAACCGGGGTTGGACCCTGAGTCCCGTTCAGTTAAGGCCGCGCCATGGAGCCGGAAGATCTTCCGCGCCGGGGCCGCATCGTCGGCCGCGAACATCGTTTTCCCGTCCGAGTGTTCTTCGAGGACACCGACCTGTCGGGCGTCGTCTATCACGCCAATTATCTCCGCTACATGGAGCGCGCGCGGTCCGACATGCTGGCCGTCGCGGGCATCGACCAGCGCGGCAGCTGGGAGAGCGGGGAAGGCGTGTATGTCGTCGCGGACCTTTCGATCCGCTACCTGCGTTCCGCCCGCCTGGATGACGCGCTGATCGTCGTCACCACCCTTAAGAGGATCGGTGCCGCGAGCGTCACTATTCATCAGCGAGTCATGTTGGACGGGGAAATCCTGACCGACGCGACGGTACTTGCGGCGTTCGTGGAGGCGGGTGGCGGCCGGCCCAAGCGCCAGCCGCGGCACTGGCTGACCATCTTCGAAGGCCTGTTGGAGGAATAGTGGATCAGCTTTTCGTGAATGCCGACGCCGCGACGCTGTCGCCCATCGGCCTGTTCCTGCAGGCCGACTGGGTCGTGAAGCTCGTGATGCTGGGGCTGCTGTTTGCCAGCATCTGGACTTGGGCGATCATCATCGGCTTCGGCATGCGGCTGCGGCGGATCGTCGCGCAATCCGACCAGTATGAGCATGACTTCTGGAAAGCGACCGACGTCGACCGCTTCTATGAGCGCAATGGCCAGGACGATGTGCCGATCGCGCGCATTCTCGATGCCGGGCTCAAGGAATGGCGGCGCTCGACCGCGGCCAAGAAGGTCGATGCCGAGGGCGTGCGCTCCCGTCTGGCGACGCTGATGGCGAGCGCGAGCGCGGCCGAGATCGACCAATTGTCCGGCCGGCTGAATGTGCTGGCGACGGTAGGCAGCGTGGCGCCCTTTGTCGGCCTGTTCGGCACGGTCTGGGGCATCATGCGCAGCTTCACGGCCATCGCGGCGGAGCAGAATTCCTCGCTGGCGGTGGTGGCGCCGGGCATTGCCGAGGCGCTGTTCGCGACCGCGATCGGCCTGTTCGCCGCGATTCCGGCGGTGATCGCCTATAACCGCTTCAGCCACGGCCTGAACCGGCTGGAGGCGCGGTTGCTGCGCTTTGCCGACAAGTTCCACGCGACGCTGTCGCGCGAATTGGACGGGGAGGCCTGATGGCGGTCAAGCTCCCCTCCGCCAGCCGCGGGCGCTCGCGCGCGCCGATGGCCGAGATCAATGTCACGCCGCTCGTCGACGTCATGCTGGTGCTGCTGATCATCTTCATGGTGACGGCGCCGCTGCTGACCGCCGGCGTGCCGGTGAACCTGCCCCAGTCCAAGGCCGGTGCGCTGAAACAGGACAAGGAGCCGGTGACGCTCTCGATCGAAAAGACGGGCGAGGTCTATCTCGGCGAGGAGCAGATCGCGCCCGAGCAGCTGGGTGAGCGGCTGCGCAGCATCGCGGCAGAGGACCCGAGCCAGATATTCCTGCGCGCGGACCGGTCGCTCGATTACGGTGCCGTCATGTCGGTGCTCGGCGAGCTGAACCGTGCCGGGTTGAACAAGGTGGCGCTGGTCAGCGTCGGCGACGAAAGATGACGCCTTCACTCGTCATTCCCGCGAAAGCGGGAACCCAGCACTTCTTCCCCTACTGGGTCTCCGCTTTCGCGGGGATGACGAAGGTGGCGTAGTGGACCGCGCGGAGAAACTCGGCCTTGGCGCAGCGACCGCGGGACATATCGTCCTGTTCGGCCTGCTCTCGGTCGGCTTTCTCGCCACGCCCAACCCGTTGAAGATAGAGCGCAATCCGGTTGAGGTGACGTTCGCCGAGGATGTCGGACTGGAGGCGACCGCACCGCGCGCGTCGCAGCAGCCGCCGGCGACCAGCGTCGCGCCGGAACTCGGCGAACCCGAGCCCGCGCCGCCCACGCCGTCGCAATCCTTGCCCGAGCCGGCGCCAGCGCCTGCCGAGCCTGCACCAGCACCGATCCCCGCCCCCAAGCCCCAGCCGGCAAAGCCGCCCGTGCGTCGGGAACAGGCAAAGGCCGCTCCGGCAAAGCCCGCGCCACCCGCCAAGGTCACGCCGAAGGGCGCGCGGTTGGGCCCCGATTTCCTGAAGGGTCTGACGGAGACGGCGAGCGTCAGCCGCACCGCCCAGGCATCAGCGCCGACGATCGGCCCCCGCGAACAGGCGTCGCTGGCGGCTGAGCTCAAGCGCCAGCTGAAACCCCATTGGCGACCGCCGAGTGGCGCCGATGTCGACCAGCTGCGCGTCACGATCGTTGCCAATCTGCGCGAGGACGGCTCCATCGACGGCGAGCCTCGCGTCGTCGGACCGACGGGCGTGACGCCGAGCAATCGAGCGCAGGCCGATCTGTTCGTCGAGCGTGCGCTGGCCGCGGTGCGGCGGGCGGCGCCTTATGATTTTCCGAAGCAATATTACGCGGCGTGGAAGACGATCCGGCCGCAACTCTATGAGGGGCTGTAGATGAAGTATCTCGCGTTCGCGCTCCTGCTGAGTTCGGGGGCCGCCATGGCCCAGGAGCAGGGTCTTTCGACCGAGCCGCAGGGCGGACTCAGCGTCGACGTCACCGCGTCTGCTGGCGACGACCTGAAGATCGCGGTGCCGGTCCTCGCCACGGATCAGGTGCGGCAGACCGCCGCGGGCGGGACCGATGCCTTGGGCCGCCAGATCGCTGACGTGATCGCATCGGATCTGCGCGGCAGCGGCCTGTTCCGCCCGATCGGACCCGGTGGCATTCCCAACGTCAGCTTCGCCGAGGCCAATGCCCCGAACTTCGGGGTGTGGCCGCAGACCGGGGCGGAGGCGCTGGTCAGCGGCTTCGTGCGGGCGGGCAGCGACGGACAGCTGACGGTCGGCTGCTATCTTTACGACGTGAACCTGAAGTCGGAGCTCAAGCGCACCGGCTTCGTCGTCGCCCCGCGCGACTGGCGGCGAGCGGCGCACAAATGCGCGGACATGATCTATGCGCGCCTGTCGGGCGAAAGCCCGTTCTTCGACAGCCGCATCGCCTATATCGCCGAGACGGGACCCAAGGATAAGCGGGTCAAGCGGCTCGCGATCATGGATTCGGACGGCGCCAATCACCGCTTCCTGACCAACGGCCAAAACCTCGTTCTGACGCCGCGCTTTTCGCCCGACTACAAGTCGATCGTCTATGTGAGCTACCAGCAGCGGCGGCCGCATGTGTTCGTCTATGACATCGGGACGGGCAGGCAGCGGCTGGTGCTTAACAGCGGCGCGCAGGTGATCGCGCCCCGCTTCTCGCCCGACGGACGCTGGCTGCTCTTCTCGATGAGCCAGGGCGGCAATACCGACATCTACAAGATGCCGGCCACCGGGGGCGAGCCGACCCGTCTCACCAACTCGCCGGGCATCGATGTGGGCGGCAGCTTCTCGCCCGATGGGCAGCGGATCGTGTTCGAAAGCGACCGGTCGGGATCGCAGCAGCTTTACGTGATGAACGCCGATGGCTCGAACCAGCAGCGCATCAGCTTTGGCGGCGGCGCCTTCGCCACGCCCGAATGGAGCCCGCGCGGCGACCTGATCGCATTTACGCGTGTCGGCAGCTTCCGGGTCGGCGTGATGTCGCCGTCAGGAGGGGGCGAGCGGCTGCTGACCAATGGCTGGCAGGACGAAAGCCCGACCTGGTCGCCGAACGGTCGCGTCATCCAGTTCTTTCGCAGCACGCCGGGTCGCAGCGGCACCGCCAGCGTGTGGCAGGTCGACCTGACCGGCCGCAACACCCGCAAGATTCCGACGCCGGTCGATGGATCGGATCCGACCTGGGGACCGTTGCTTCCCTGAAACGAAGGAGGTTTGAAATGAGACTAGGCCACAGCCTGATGATCGCCACTGCGCTGGTCGCCGTTGCTGGCTGCGCGAAGAAGCCGCCGAAGGAACTGCCGCCGGCGCCAGTGGAGACGCCTGCTGCCGAAGTGGCGCCCACGGACCCGAATGCCGGCGCGCCGCAGCCCGGCAGCCAGGCGCATTTCGTCGCCAATGTCAGCTCGGATCGCATCTTCTTCGATACCGATCAGTCGGAGGTCGATGCCGAGGACCAGGCGACGCTGCAGAGCCAGGCCACTTATCTGAAGCAATATCCGCAGGTGCGCGTCACGATCGAAGGCCATGCCGACGAACGGGGCACCCGCGAATATAATCTCGCGCTGGGCGAGCGCCGGGCCAATGCCGCGAAGAACTATCTCGCCTCACTCGGCATCGACGCGGGCCGCATCAGCACGATCAGCTATGGCAAGGAACGGCCGGAAGCGACCGGCTCAGACGAGCAGAGCTGGGCGCGCAACCGCCGCGCCGTCACCGTGACGGTGCAGTAAGTGAAGGCACGGTTCGGGACGGCGGCGGCTTTGCTGGCGCTGGGCGCCTGTGTGCGCCCCAGCGAAGCGCCGCCGCCACCCGCCGCGCCGACGCCTGCGCCGACTCCCGCGCCATCCCCACTACCGCCGCCCGTCGATTGGCAGGACCGCGCCTATAGCCCCGGCGACTGGAGCTATGCGGCACGCGAAGCGCGGTTCGGCGCGCTCGCGCTGATCCGGTGCGAGCTGGCCGGCCGCCGCGTCGCCATCGAGCTGCCGGGCGCGGCGGCGGGACCGCTGATCGTCCGCACCAGCTATGGCGATACGTCGCGCACAGGGGTCGCGGGATCGAACGGCTATCGCGTCGAGCTGCCGGCGAGCGATCCGCTGCTCGACCAGATCGCCTATAGCCGCGGCCGGTTCATGCTGTCGGCGGGCGGGCGAGAGCTGATCCTGCCGGCCTGGCCCGAAGTTGCGCGGGTGGTGGAAGACTGCCGCTAAAGCGCGGCGCAACCCGACCAGAATCGTTCGAAAAAATATTTTGCGCAAGACTTGATCGTGGAGTCCTGGCGATTCACATTCGAGTCGTGGATCAGCCGATCCACATTGGCTTCAACAAGCGAAAGGAGGTGATCCGATGTCTCATGGTTCAGCAGAGAGGTCGGTTCTGTCCGTTCGGGAGCTGCGCGCCTAACGGGCTGCAGCCTTAAGGCTTCCGGGCGGCCTTCCGGCCGCTGACCATGTAAGGGGTTGCCGGGTCTGCGGATCCGGCAACCTTTTTCATTTTGGACGCGAGCCGCGCTCCTCGCGCTCCAGCAATTCTTCGCGCACCCGCAGCCCGCGGAGCGCAAGGTTGATCTCGATCAGGAAGAGCGCGAGCCCCGCGATCAGGAGGGCCATGCCGAGCACGAAGGCGATCGCCACCGCGACGCGGAAGGCAAGGCCGGCGAGCTGGGTGATGAACAGCAAGGCGACCAGCAGGCAGACCACGATCGCGCTCGCGACGATCAGCGCAATGGCAGCGTTGGCCAGCCGCATGCGCCGGTCGACCACGCGCAGTTCCAATACGTAACGGCGATGCTCCTCGCCCGTGCTCTCAGCATGGAGTTGCTCGAGCACCCGCGAGCGGTCGACCACCCGCGCCAGCCGCCCTGCGAGTACGTTCAGGATCGAGCCGATGCCGGCCAGCAGGAACACCGGCGCGATCGCCAGCTGGATGGTCTGCGCGATCGTCGAGATGGCCGGCAGGTCGTGCATCACTCGCCCTGGAAGCCGCGCACCTGCGCCTTGAATGCCTCGGGCAGCGGCTGCGAGCGGCCGGTGGCGAGATCGACGCCGACATAGACGAGCTCGATCGCCGCGCGCAGATCGTCGCCCTCGCCCTCCCCATGCAGCTCGACCGACCAGGTCATGCTCGCGGTGCCGAACCGCTCGATCCGCGTCCGCGTCTCGATCAGCTCGTCCAGCCGGATCGGCTTTACGTAGCGGACCGTGGCCGTGCCGACATGACATTCCGGCGTGTCCGAAGTGCCGGGCCGGCATCCCATCGCCCGCCAATATTCGGTCACCGCAATGTCGGCATATTCCAGATAGCGCGAGTTGAAGACGACCGATTGCGGATCGACTTCGGCATAGCGGACGCGAATGGGAAAGCGGTACCGGAACGCCTCGCTCATCCGCGCTGGCTCGCGCCCGGCGTGTTGACGCCCATGCTTTGCAGATAGCGCTTCACCTGGCGTGCCGCCTGGCGCAGGCGCTGTTCGTTCTCGACCATGGCGATGCGGACGAAGCCTTCGCCATTCTCGCCATAGCCGACGCCCGGCGCCACAGCGACCTTGGCATGGGTGAGCAATTGTTTCGAGAATTCAAGGCTGCCGAGATGGGCGAGCGCGGGCGGCAGGGGCGCCCAGGCGAACATCGATGCCGGCGGTGCGGGGATGTCCCAGCCGGCGCGGCCGAAGCTCTCGACCAGCACGTCGCGGCGCTTGTGATAGAGTTCGCGGTTCTTCTCGACGATGTCCTGCGGGCCGTTGAGCGCCGCACAGGCGGCGGCCTGGACCGGCGTGAAGGCGCCGTAATCCAGATAGGATTTCACCCGCGTCATGGCCGCGATCAGCTGCTTGTTGCCGACGGCAAAGCCGATCCGCCAGCCGGCCATCGAATAGGTTTTGGAGAGCGATGTGAACTCGACCGCCACGTCCTTGGCGCCGTTGACCTGCAGGATCGACACGGTCGGCTTGCCGTCGAAATACAGCTCCGAATAGGCGAGGTCGGAGATCACCCAGACCTTGTTCTCGCGCGCCCAGGCGACCAGCCGCTCATAAAAGCCAATGTCCACCGTCTCAGCAGTCGGGTTGGACGGGTAGTTGACGACCAGCACGCTCGGCCGGGGAACGGTGAAGGCAATCGCGCGCTCGAGGCTGTCGAAATAGGCTTCGTCAGGCGTAGTCGGCACCGCACGGATGGTGGCGCCGGCCAGGATGAAGCCGAAAGTGTGGATCGGATAGGAGGGGTTGGGTGCCAGCACCACATCGCCGGGCGCGGTGATCGCGGTGGCGAGGCTCGCCAGGCCTTCCTTCGACCCCATGGTGACGACCACTTCGCTCTCGGGATCGACATCCACGCCGAACCGCCGGCCATAGTAATTGGCCTGGGCGCGCCGCAGACCGGGAATGCCCTTCGACTGTGAATAGCCATGGGCATCGGGCTTGCGCGCCACTTCGCACAGCTTTTCGATCACATGCGGCGGCGGCGGCAGGTCGGGATTGCCCATGCCGAGATCGATGATGTCCTCACCGCCCGCGCGTGCTGCCGCACGCATCGCGTTGACTTCGGCGATGACATAGGGCGGCAGCCGCTTGATGCGGTAAAAATCGGTGTCCATGGCGCGATCGCCTTACCGTGCGCGGCGCGTTCGCTCCACCCCGCTTCGCTTGCTCAAGAACAAGCCGCGCTTGCCGTAGCGTCAATGTCACAGCGTCCGCAAACTGTTGCAAAAACGCCGCTACTCTCACGAAAAAGCGCGGATTTCCGCCATTCGGCGTGGATGTTCGGACGGGGCAATCGTAAACACCGCAACAAGGCCGAAAAGGTCATTTGGTGGGAGGATGACATGCGCAAGACTGGTTGGCTGCTCTCTGCAGCGCTGATTTCCATCGCGACGCCGGGCTTTGCCCAGGATACGCAGAGCGCCACGTCCGTTACGGAATCGGCGTCCGCGCCGGGTGAGGAAACCACGAATTCGGGCGACATCATCGTCACGGCAACCCGCCGTGCCGAAGCTCTGTCGGACGTGCCGATCGCCGTCTCGGCCGTGACCGCCGAGTCGCTGCAGAACTCCGGCGCGAATGACATTCGGCAACTCAACCAGCTCGCCCCCTCGCTGCTCGTCTCCTCGACCGGCTCCGAAGCCAACGGCTCGGCCCGTATCCGCGGCATCGGCACGGTCGGCGACAATCCCGGCCTCGAAAGCTCGGTCGCGGTGTTCATCGACGGCGTCTATCGCTCGCGTTCGGGCATCGGCCTCAACGAACTCGGCGAGATCGACCGGGTCGAGGTGCTGCGCGGGCCGCAGGGCACGCTGTTCGGCCGCAACGCGTCGGCCGGCCTCATCCACATCATCTCCAAAAAGCCGAGCTTCGAGTTCGGGGGCATGGGTGAAATCTCGTACGGCAACTACGATTTCATCCGCGCGCAGGGCGCCGTGACCGGCCCGCTGACGGAACAGCTCGCCGCCCGGCTCGAGGGTGTGTACGTCAAGCGTGACGGCTTCTACCGCGACCCGGCCAACAACACCCGCGTGAACGATCGCGACCGCTATTTCGTCCGCGGCCAACTGCTGTTCGAGCCGAGCGATGATCTGAGCTTCCGCCTGATCGGCGACTATACCAAGCGCGACGAGAAGTGCTGCGCGGCGGTCTATCTCGGCAATGATGTCGTCAACACGATCGGTAACCTGAACACGCCGGTAACGCCGGGCACGGGCGGGCCGCTGCCCGCAGTCGGCAACAACAACAACATCGTCGATGTGCTGAACGATCTCGGCCAGCCGCTCAGCCGTTTCCAGAACGCCTATAGCCGCGTCATCTCGGTCTCGCCGGGCCGCAGCTTTGCCGGCGACACCAAGGATTGGGGCGTCTCGCTCGAGGCCAACTGGAATCTGGGGCCGGCGACGCTCACCTCGATCACGGGCTATCGCGATTACAAGTCGGGCCAGGCGTCCGACACCGACTACAGCTCGGTCGACATCCTCTACCGCGCGCCGGGCGTAACCGGCCGCGCCTTCCGCACCTTCAGCCAGGAACTCCGGCTGCAGGGTTCCGCCTTCGACGACAAGCTCGACTGGCTGGTTGGCGCCTTCTACGCCGATGAAGATCTGCACGTGAACGATAACCTGCGCTTCGGCAACCAATATGGCCGCTTTGCCACTTGCCGGATCGTGTCGGGAGGTGCGCTTTCCGCGCTCTATTCGCCGACGTCGCCGGGCTGCCTTGCCGCGCGCCCAGCGGCTTTCGGCGCGGCGTCCCCGGCCGTCTATGCCGCGTTCGACCGCCTCGACTCGATCAACGATCGCGGCAGCACGCTCGATCGCTATTTCCAGAACAGTCGGAATTACGCGTTCTTCACGCACAATATCTTCCACCTGACCAGCAATCTCGATCTGACCGTCGGCCTTCGCTACACGAACGAGCGCAAGCGCTTCCGCGCGACCTTCGGCAACGACAACACCGCCTGCGTCGCCAACCAGCAGGCGCTGGTGCCCTTCCTGACCAACCCGGCGCTCGCCGCGGTGGCGGGTGGCCTGATCGGTCTTTCCTGCCAAGGCAACTCAACGTCCGAGCTGAACGGCGTGACGATCCGCGATCGCCGGAGCGAAGACGAGTGGACCGGCACCGGCGTGCTGTCCTACAAGCCGAACGACGACCTGCTGTTCTACGCCAGCTATTCGCGCGGTTATAAGGCGGGCGGGTTCAACCTCGACCGTTCGGCACTGAAGGCGCCGACCCTGCCGTTCGCGGCGACCCCAGGCGGTGCGCAGGGCTTGGTCGGCAATCTCCAGTTCGATCCGGAGATCAACAACGCGATCGAACTGGGCGGCAAATATTCGTCTGGTCCGCTCAGCTTGAACGTCGCTCTGTTCCGCCAGCAGTTCGACAGCTTCCAGCTGAACACGTTCAACGGCACCGTCTTCCTGGTCCAGAACATCAATGGTTGCAGCACCGACCTCGCCGGGGCGGACCGCGATCTCAGCGCGGCAACCGGTTCCTGCGCTGCCAAGAACGTGACCTATGGCGTGTCCTCGACGGGCGTCGAAATCGAAGCGGCCTTGCGCCCGGCGCGCGACGTGAACGTCAGCTTGGGCTTTACCTATGCGAACACCAAATATCGCGGGGATCTGGTCGGCAACGACCGTGGCGTGCCGCTCGATCCCGCGCTCCGCGTGTTGCCCGGCAACAACCTGTCGAACGCACCGGAAGTGGTGGTCACCGGTTCGGCGAGCTGGACGCCGGAGATCGGCAGCTCGGGCCTGCGCGGTCTCGTCTATGTCGATGCCCGCCTGACCGGCGATTACAACACCGGCTCGGACCTGTTCCCGCAAAAGGCGGAAGAGGGCTATACCGTCGTCAACGCCCGCGTTGGCCTGCGTGGCCCCCGCGAGATCTGGGCGGTCGAGTTCTGGGCGCAGAACGTGTTCAACACCAACTATGCGCAGGTCGCGTTCAACTCGCCGTTCCAGGCGGGTGCGACCAGCGCGCCGTTCGTCGACCCCGCCTTTCCCGGCAACCGGCAGCTCTTCTCGGCCTTCCTGGCCGAGCCGCGGACCTACGGCCTGACGCTGCGCACGCGCTTCTGACGCAGCTCGAAACGCGCACCAACAGAGGGGGCGGTGAGCGATCACCGCCCTTTTTCTTGCGCACTAAACCTCCGCTGAACGGGCAGTTCAGGGCGGGCTCACGCATCCTCTCCTAATCGGCGACGTTGAGAGCTTCGGGGCATGAGACGGAGGAGTCGCATGCGTAAAATGATGATGGGGCTGCTGCTCGCGGCGACGGCTGCGGCGCCGGCCCTTGCGGACAAGGGCGGCAAGGGTGGCGGCCATGGCAATGGTCATGGTGGCGGCAAGCACGCCCAGGCGGACTTCAAGGGCCATGGCGGCGGCAGGCATGCCCAGCAAGGCTGGAGCCGCGCGCCGGCGTTCGCCGACCGCGGGGCGCAGCACCGGCGCGCTCCGCCAATGCGATGGTATGGCGCCGACAGCTTCTCGCGGCCGATTCGTGTCGTGAGGGTCGACGACAAACAGGCGCGCAAGGCGTGGAAGCGCGAGCTGAAGGAGGAACGCAAGTTCGCCCGCGCCGTCTCCCGCGACGAATTCAGGCGGCCGGACCGCTGGACCCGCGTCGCGCCGCAGCCGGTCTATTATGAGCGGCCCATCTACGCGCCTGTGCGGTATGCCGAGCCAGTCATCCGCTATGCGCAGCCCGTCTATGTGCGCACCTATGCGCAGCCTTACTATCCGGCTGCTTATGCGCCGAGCTATGGCTATGCCGACCCTTATTCAGGCTATTATCCGGCATATAGTTCCGGCACCGGGCTTTTTGGCGGCGGCAATAATCTGCTTTCGACATTGCTACCGATCGTGCTTTCGGGCGTGCTCGGCGGCGACCTCGGGACCGGGCTCGGCGGTTGGGCCGGAGCGACGGGCCTCGCAGGCCTGGGCGGCCTTAGCGGGGCCGGTTATTCCGACTATAGCGCGGCGAACTATGGTGCCTATGACGGCTACGCCAGTTACGGCGATTACGGGAACTTCACCGATTACGGTGGCTACACCGCACTGTCCGAGCTGACCGGCGCCGATCCCTACGCCCTGCCGCTCCAGCAGATCGGCTATGGTGACTCCCTGTCCAGCGGATTGCTGCCCGCCAGCTACACGGGAGAGGGACTGGGCTCGTTGCTGGTCCCGGCGCTGCTGGGGCGGGGCGGATCGCTCTTCTAAGCGGCCTTGATCGGCATGGGCGTTCGGCCCACATGAACGCCCATGCTGATCGAAACCGAAACGACGCCCAACCCGGCGACGCTCAAATTCCTTCCCGGCCGCCCGGTCATGACCGGCGGCACGCGCGACTTCGCGACCCCGGAGGAGGCGGAGGTGTCGCCGCTCGCCGACGCGCTGTTCGGGCTGGGCGATGTCGAAGGCGTGTTCTTCGGCTCGGATTTCGTGTCAGTGACCGCAGCGCCGGGAGCCGAGTGGCGTGACCTGAAGCCGAACGTGCTTGCGCTGCTGCTCGACCATTTCTCCGGCGACATGCCGTTGTTCCGGCCCGGCTCTGCGGCGGGGATTGCGATCGACGATGCGATCGCGGACGATCCTGAGGATGCCGACATCGTGTCGCAGATCAAGGAGCTGATCGACACGCGGGTGCGTCCGGCCGTCGCCAATGACGGCGGCGACATCGTCTATCGCGGCTTTCAGCAGGGCACCGTCTATCTGAAGATGCAGGGCGCCTGCTCCGGCTGCCCGTCATCTACCGCGACGCTGAAGCAGGGCATCGAGCAGCTGCTGAAATATTACGTGCCCGAAGTCACCGAAGTGCGGGCGGTCTGATGCCCGCTCTTCCCGATACCGCGCTCGACCAGCTGTTCCGCACGGCGCGGAGCTATAACGGCTATCTGGATCGGCCCGTCGGCGAGGACCAGCTTCGCGCCATCTGGGACCTGATGAAGATGGGTCCGACCTCCGCCAACATGCTGCCCGCGCGGATCGTCTGGTGCGTGAGCGGTGAGGCGAAAGCCCAAATCGCCTCCTGCGCGATGGAAAAGAACGCGATCAAGATCCTCGCGGCGCCGGTGACCGCGATCATCGGCATGGACCTGGACTTCCACGAGCAGCTTCCGGAGCTGTTCCCCCACGACCAGACCGCCAGGCACTGGTTCCCCGATCCTGACGGGCGGCAGGTGCATGCCCTGCGCAACTCCTCGTTGCAGGGCGGCTATTTCATCATGGCCGCACGGGCGCTTGGGCTCGACACCGGCCCCATGTCGGGCTTCGACAATGCGAAGGTCGACGAGTTGTTCTTCGCCGGCACGAACGTGAAGTCCAACTTCATCTCGACGCTCGGCTATGGGGATCCGTCCACCATCTTCGGTCGCCTGCCGCGCCCGGAGTTCGAACGGTTCAACCAGATCCGTTGAGGCTGCTGGCGATCGAAACGGCAGCCGAGACCTGCTCGGTTGCCTTGTTCGAGGACGACCGGTTGCTCGACCACCGGCATGAGCGGGTCGGTCGCGGCCATGCGGAGCGGCTTATCCCCATGATCGCCGAGCTGCCGGAGCGCGGGCGCGCGGCGGCCTTGCTGGTCGATTGCGGCCCAGGCAGCTTCACCGGCGTTCGTGTCGGCCTCGCTGCGGCGCGCGCGTTCGGCCTCGCCTGGCGCGCCAGTGTCAGCGGCTATTCGTCGATGACGCTGATCGCAGCGACGGCCTTTGCGAGCGAGCGCGCACCGGACACCCTTGCCGTTGCCGTGATCGGCGGTCATGGTGAGTATTTCGTGCAACGTTTCGCAAGGCAGGGAGTGCAGCCGATCACCCCGCTGACGTCCTTGAAACCCGAAGACGCCGCGCGTGCCTGTGCGGGCGACGTGATCGCGGGGAGCGGCGGCGCGGCACTGCGCGCGGCCGGGGCGACGGGCGAACTGCTCGCCGTTGAGACCGATGCCCGCGCAACCAGCTTGCTTCCCGCCGGGCTCGCCGCTCTTCCGCCTTCTCCGATCTACGGCCGCGCGCCCGACGCGCGCCTGCCCGCGTGACGGTGGCAGCCGACCTCGACTTCCGGATCGAGCCGGCCGGCATGGCCGATCTGGCCGACGTGATGATCGCGATGGAAGACGCGTTCGACCCGCAATATGGGGAGGCCTGGACCGAGGCGCAGTGCGCCGGCGTGCTCGGCATGGTCGGAAGCTGGCTGCTGGTCGCCCGGGCGGGGGACGAGCCGGCGGGATTCGCACTGCTCCGCAAGGTGGCCGGCGAGGCCGAACTGCTGCTGATCGCGGTGCGCGACCGTTTCCGCCGCCAGGGCGTGGGCCGCACGCTGCTGAACCAGGCAATAGCGGATGCTGGTGCCAGCGGCGTCGAGACGCTCCATCTCGAGGTGCGGGACGGCAATCCGGCGGTGCTGCTGTATCGTGAGGCCGGCTTTGTTCAGGTCGGCAGCCGTCGCGGTTATTACCGTGGCCGAACGGGCAAGGTGTACGATGCTTCGACCTTCAAACGGCATCTTGGCGTCAACTAAAGGCCGTGCATCTATTTTCACCTTGATCTGTGTTTCGCCAGAAGACATGGGCCTCGAAGACCATCGCTTCCCGATGATCGGTTCAGAACGAGAGTTGCAAGTCCATGTCCGAACAGTCCGAGATGAAAGAAACGCTGATCACGCTTACCGCCGACATTGTCGCTGCGCATGTGAGCAACAACAGCGTGGCGGTGAACGATCTTCCGACGCTGATCTCGAACGTGCACACCGCCTTGACCGGCCTCGGCGGCCCGGCTCCGCAGCCCGAAGTCAAGCAGGAGCCCAAGGTCTCGGTGCGTGCGTCGATCAAGCCCGACTATATCGTCTGCCTCGAAGACGGCAAAAAGCTGAAGATGCTGAAGCGGCATCTGATGACTCATTATCAGATGACCCCCGAGCAATATCGCCAGAAGTGGAATCTTCCGGCCGATTACCCGATGGTCGCGCCGAACTACGCAGAGCAGCGCCGTTCGCTGGCCAAGAAGATCGGCCTGGGCACCAAGCGTCGCCGCAGCCGCTGAGCTTGCGCCCGCCTGCCGCTTTGACGGTGGCAGGCGGGCAACAAAGTCACTAGATCGGCCCGATGCATCGCAAGATCGACGTCGAGGCGCTGTGCGCCGAGAAGGGGCTGAGGATCACCGACCAGCGCAAGGTGATCGCGCGGGTCCTGTCCGAGTCCGAAGACCATCCGGACGTCGAAAAGGTGCATGCCCGGGCCTCCGCCATCGATCCCGGCATTTCGATCGCGACCGTCTATCGGACCGTCCGCCTGTTCGAGGAAGCGGGCATTCTCGAGCGTCACGATTTCGGCGATGGCCGCGCCCGCTACGAAGCCGCGCCGGAAGCCCATCACGACCATCTGATCGACGTCGAGACCGGCCGCGTCATCGAGTTCGTCGATCCGGAACTCGAACTTCTGCAACGCCAGATCGCAGAGAAGCTCGGCTTCCGGCTCGTCGACCACCGGATGGAACTCTACGGCGTCAAACTGGACCGGAAGGGCTGATCTGCTGCCCGCAATCCGCGGAAGCTTGCGTGTCCTGGCGCTCGTCGTGGCGCTGCTTTTCCACGTTCCCGCACACCTGATCACCCGCGCCGCCGGTCGCCAGTCGCACTGGCCCCGCCGCTTTCTTGCCCGAGTCGCCCACATCTGCGGCGCCGACCTCGAGGTGAAGGGCGAGCACCTCGCGAAGGACGTGCTGTTCGTCTCCAATCACCAGAGCTGGCTGGACATCCCGATCATCGCCGGCGCGACGGGAACCGCCTTCGTCGCGAACTCCGGCGTGCGTGACTGGCCGGTGGTCGGCTGGCTCGCCGGGTTCAACAACACCGTCTATGTCGACCGGGCCGACCGCGCCGGCGTGCATGGGCAGGTCGGGGCCGTGCGCGCCGCGCTTGAGCGGCATCAGCCAGTCGCGATCTTCCCGGAAGGCACGACGGCGCGCGAGCTGCTGCCGTTCAAGCCATCGTTGCTCGAAGTCGTGTCGCCGCCGCCGCGCGCAATCCGCGTTCAGCCGCTGCGCCTGACATTTGGTGCGCCGGAGCTCGCCTGGATCGGCGACGAGCCCGCGCTTGCGAATATCTGGCGCGTGCTGACCCATCGGCGCTTCCGCGTGCTGCTGGAGGCGCTGGAGCCGTTCGACCCGGCCGCGGCCGGGGATCGCAAGGCGATCGCCGCCGATGCGCGCGCGCGGATCGTCGCGGGTTCCGCGTGGACGCCGGGAAGCGTATAGGCGCGCCGGTGAATCGCTCTCCCCAAACCTATCGCGTCAAATCCTTCGGCTGCCAGATGAACGTCTATGACGGCGAGCGCATGGCCGAGCTGCTGAGCGCGCAGGGCCTGGCACCGGCGGAAGGCGAGGACGCCGATCTGGTCGTGCTCAACACCTGCCATATCCGGGAAAAGGCGGCGGAGAAGGTCTATTCGGACATCGGCCGCTTGCGCCGGGAGGACGGCACCCGCCCGCTCGTGGCGGTTGCCGGCTGCGTCGCGCAGGCCGAAGGCGCCGAGATCTACCGCCGCACCAGGGACGTGGACATCGTCGTCGGCCCGCAAGCCTACCATCGCCTACCCGAGCTGGTCGATGCGGCCGCCCGCGGCAGCCGCCCGCTCGACACGGACATGCCGCCGGTCTCCAAGTTCGACGCGCTGCCCGCGCGCGCGAGGCAGGTTCGGGCCAGCGCCTTTCTGACGGTGCAGGAAGGCTGCGACAAATTCTGCACCTATTGCGTGGTGCCGTATACGCGCGGCGCCGAGGTCTCGCGTTCTTGGAACGCCATTATGGACGAGGCCAAGGCACTGGTCGATGCGGGCGCGCGCGAGATCACCCTGCTCGGTCAGAACGTCAACGCCTGGTCCTATGACGGCCGCCATCTTCATGATCTGATCGAGGAATTGGCGAAGCTGCCCGGCCTCGCCCGCATCCGCTACACGACCAGCCATCCGAACGACATGCGCGACGGGCTGATTGCGGCGCATCGGGACATTCCCAAGCTGATGCCCTTCCTGCATCTGCCGGTGCAATCGGGCAGCGACCGCATCCTCAAGGCGATGAACCGCAGCCACACCTCCGCCAGCTATCTCGCGATCCTCGACCGGGTGCGGGACGCGCGGCCAGACATCGCGATCTCCGGCGACTATATCGTCGGCTTTCCGGGCGAAACGGACGCGGATTTCGAGGCCACGCTGGAGATCGTCCGCCGCATCGGCCACTCGATGGCCTTCAGCTTCAAATATTCGCCGCGACCCGGCACGCCCGCCGCGACCATGGCCGAGCAGATCGCGCCCGAGGTCATGGACGAGCGTCTGCAGCGCCTGCAGGCGCTCATCGTAGAACAGCAGATCGCCTTCAACCAGCGGCTCGTCGGCCGGCGCACCGAGGTACTGCTGGAACGGCCGGGCAAATATCCCGGCCAGCTGATCGGGAAATCGCCCTGGCTGCAGTCGATAGTTGTGGATGGCGGTGCGGTCGGCGAACTGATCGAGGTGGACATCGTCGCGGCGGGACCGAATAGTCTGACAGGCGTTATGTCCGACAGGCTCGCCGCCTGACCCGTTCCTCTACCCCGTTCGTTTCGAGCGTAGTCGAGAAACGCGGCGCCGCGACGAGGGTGTCTCGACTTCGCTCGACACGAACGGAGTTCCTTGTGGAGGACTATGTCGCGTAAGCCCGTTCCCGCCCAGCCGGGAGATCGCAGCCGCCTCGAAGTGGTCTTCGACCGGCCCCAGTTGCTCGGCCAGGTTTTCGGCCATTACGACCAGAATCTGGTCGCGATCGAGAACCGGCTCGGCGTCTATATCGCGGCGCGCGGCAACAAGCTGCAGATCGAGGGGGAAGCCGAAGCCGCGGCGCGGGCGCGGGACGTGCTGACCGGCCTCTATAATCGCATCGTGCAGGGTCAGGAGATCGACTCCGGCACCGTCGAGGCGGTGATCGCCATGTCGAACGAGCCGACGCTCGACGGCATCATCCGCACCGATGTCAGCCAGCCGCCGCCGGTGATGATCCGGACCCGCAAGAAGACGATCGTGCCGCGCTCGGCGACGCAGATCCGCTACATGGAGGCGCTCGCCCGCGATGAGATCATCTTCGCGCTCGGTCCGGCCGGCACCGGCAAGACCTATGTCGCGGTCGCACAGGCCGTGCAGCAGCTGATTCAGGGCTCGGTCGAGCGGCTGATCCTGTCGCGGCCGGCGGTGGAGGCGGGCGAGAAGCTCGGCTTCCTGCCCGGCGACATGAAGGAGAAGGTCGATCCCTATCTCCGCCCGCTCTATGACGCGCTCTACGACATGCTGCCGGCCGAACAGGTCGAACGCCGCATGGCGTCGGGCGAAATCGAGATCGCGCCGATCGCCTTCATGCGCGGCCGCACCCTCTCCAACGCCTTCATCATCCTCGACGAGGCGCAGAACACCACGCCGATGCAGATGAAGATGTTTCTGACGCGCTTCGGTGAGAATAGCCGCATGGTCGTCTGCGGCGACCCGCGCCAGGTGGACTTGCCCGACATCGGCAAGTCCGGGCTCGCCGACGCCGTTGCCCGCCTGGACGATGTGCGCGGCATTTCGATGGTCCGCTTCGGCTCCGCCGATGTCGTCCGCCATCCGCTCGTCGGGAAGATCGTCGACGCCTATGAGGGCGAGAGCCAGTGATCGACGTGGCCGTTCAGGCCGAAGCTCCTTGGCAGGGTGATTGGGAGGAACTGGCTAAAACGGCGTGCGAAGCGGCCGTTCTTTCCACGCCACATGCCGAACTCGCCGCCTCATCCGCGCTGGTCGAAATCTCGGTGCGCTTGACGTCGGACGCGGAAGTGCATCAGCTGAACCTTCAGTATCGGGGTAAGGACAAGCCCACCAATGTCCTGTCCTTCCCGATGGTGCAGGCGGACCTGCTCGAAACGGTCAGCCAGAACAGCGACGATGGCGAGCTTTTGCTCGGCGACATCGTGCTCGCGCACGGCGTCTGCGCGGGCGAGGCGGCGGAGAAGGGCGTGAGCCTGGATGCTCATGCCACCCACCTGATTGTTCATGGCACCTTGCATCTGCTAGGTTACGACCATCAGGGGTCGGCCGAGGCCGAGCATATGGAGTCGCTGGAGCGCGACATCCTGGCCCGCTTGGGCCTTCACGACCCCTATCACAGGGACGAACCGGAGTTCGATGCCAGAGGATTCGAGTAGGAACGGCCACGCCTCGGACGGGGGTGGCCGATTTTGGCGGGGTCTGCGCGACATGCTGTTCGGGGCCGAAAGCGAGCCCACGCTGCGCGACCAGATCGAGGAAGCGATCGAGGAGCATGAGGGCGAGCCGGCGGAAGCGGGCGACCTTTCCCCGATCGAGCGGCAGATGCTCCGCAACCTGCTGCATTTCGGCGAGCGGACGGTGGCCGACATCGCAGTGCCGCGTGCCGACATCATCGCGGTCCCGGAAAGCGTTTCCTTCGCCGAGCTCGTCGCGCATTTCTCGGACGCCGGGCACAGCCGCCTGCCGGTGTATCGCGAGAGCCTGGATCAGATCACCGGCATGATTCACATCAAGGACGTGTTCGAGATCCTGGCGAAGGGCGCGCCGCCGCCGGCCAGCATCGCCGACCTGATCCGCGAGCCGCGCTATGTGCCGACGTCGATGGGCGTGCTCGACCTGCTGGCAGAGATGCGGGCCACGCGCACCCACCTGGCGATCGTGCTCGACGAATATTCGGGCACCGAAGGCCTGGTCACGATCGAAGATTTGGTCGAGGAAATCGTCGGCGATATCGAGGACGAGCATGACGAGGCGCCGGAAGCGACGTTGATCGATTTGGGCGACGGCATGTGGGACGCCGATGCCCGCGCCGAACTCGAGGATGTTGCCGCCGAGCTCGATCCGCGGCTGGCGGAGGTCGAGGAGGATGTCGACACGCTCGGCGGCCTCGCCTTCGTGCTCGCCGGCCATGTGCCGACGCCAGGCGAGATCGTGGAGCATGCGAGCGGCTGGCGCATCGAAGTCACGCAAGGCGATGCCCGCCACGTGACTCGCGTCCGGCTGCATGCGCCCGAGCCGGTGCTGGAGGACTGATCTTTTCGGGAACAAGGCTGGGGATAAGGCGGTGAGTGTCACCGTTCCGCCGCAAATCCGAGTCGCCTCGCCCCAAAGCGATTGTGTCGCGTCCGAAATTGTCTAGTTATGGGACGCATTAGTGGATTGGCGCATCGTCCGCCGCCAGGCGTGGTGCGCGAGCGGAGGTGCCGAAAGGCTCTTCGGGTCATAGGAAGCGCTTATTTGCTTCCGCTGTGCCGCCGGTTCTTCACCCCCTGGCCGGCGGCACTTTTTTGCTCCGCGGTTCGGCCCTAGATAGGCAGCCTACTTCCGCGCCCCCGGAGCATCATGCGCAAACTCGTCCGCCCGCTCATCTTCCTCGTCGTCCTGGCCCTGCTCGCGCTCGCCGCGATCGTGCTGCTGACCCGCCGCGACAATGTCGAGGCCGATCCGCTCGCCGCCTTCGGACCCAAGCCCAGGATCATGGCGCCGAGTACGGAGCGCATTCCAACGATCGCGATTGCGAGGCCGGTCGCATGGGGCGATGCGCGTCCGACCGCCGCCGCAGGGCTGAAGGTGCAGCCGTTCGCGACCGGCCTGTCCCACCCGCGCTGGCTCTACACGCTGCCCAATGGCGACGTGCTCGTCGCCGAAGCGAACTCGCCGCCGCGCAAGGTCGAGGGGCTGACCGACCGCATCATGGGCGTGATCCTCGGCTGGGCGGGCGCGGCTGTGCCCTCCGCCAACCGCGTCACCCTCTTGCGCGATGCCAATGGCGACGGCGTGGCGGAATATCGCTCGGTGCTGCTGACCGGCCTCAACTCGCCCACCGGCATGGCGCTGGTGGGCGACCGGCTCTACGTCGCGAACACCGATGCGGTCGTCGCCTTCCCGTACAAGGCTGGCGACACGCGTATCACCGCCCGGCCCGAAAAGATCGTCGCGCTGCCCGGCGGCGGCAATCACTGGGCGCGCAACCTGATCGCGAGCCCGGACGGGCGCTTCCTCTATGTGACCGTCGGCTCGGCCAGCAACATCGGCGAGCGCGGCATGGACCGTGAGGAGCGGCGCGCTGCGATCTGGGAAGTATTCCCGGAGAAGAAGACCTACCGCATCTACGCCGCCGGCCTGCGCAACCCGAACGGCCTCGCCTATGAGCCGACCAAGGGCGAGTTGTGGACCACCGTGAATGAGCGCGACATGCTCGGCGGCGACGGCCCGCCCGATTACCTCACCCTCGTGGATTTTGGCGCCTTCTATGGCTGGCCGTACAGCTATTGGGGCGGCTATCCCGACACGCGCGTCGAGGCGCGTCCCGACCTGCAGGAATATACGCGGCGGCCGGACTATGCGCTCGGCGCGCATAACGCCCCCTTGGGCCTGCAATTCGCCAAGGGCGCGAACCTGGGCGCGCCGTTCAGCAACGGCGCCTTCGTGGCGCTGCACGGATCGTGGAACCGCCGGCCGCTGACCGGCTACAAGGTCATCTACATCCCCTTCGGCGCGAACGGCTATCCGGTGAAGGACGCAAAGCCGGTCGACCTGCTTACCGGCTTCCTCGACCAGAACCAGCGCGCCCGCGGACGGCCGGCGGGGCTTGCGCTCGACCGCACCGGCGCACTGCTGGTCGCCGACGACACCGGCAACCGCATCTGGCGGGTCAGCCGCTGACGTTCTCTCTCTAGCGTCATCCCGGCGAAAGCGGGGACCCAGGTCCTTCTTCCTGCGGATCCTGGGTTCCCGCTTTCGCGGGAATGACGAAGGGAGTGAGTGTTCACAAATCGCCTCTGGCCCGTTCGACAGCCGACTACTCCAGCAGCTTCGGCCCATCCTTCGCCAGCTTTGCCCTGATCTTGTCCGCGAACAGCGCCAGGAACGGCGGCAGGTCGAAGAGGCAGTGGACCTTGTCGTCATGCACCGTCAGGCGGCTAGCGACGCGTTGGCCCATGGCTTCGACGGTGAATGTCAGCGTGTCGCCCTCCCAGCGATGCTCGCTCACCGTGCCGCCGGGGATGTAGCTGGCGAGCTTGGTCGTGCCCGCCTCGATCCGCGCGCGGGCGCCGGCGCGGCCGAGCTTGTGGGGCAGGTCGATTTCGATCGGCTGGGTCATGTGGCGAAGATCATGGCGTCATCGGCAAACGCCTTGAACTCGAGAGCGTTGCCGCTCGGATCGCGAAAGAACATCGTCGCCTGCTCGCCGACTTGCCCCTTGAAGCGGATATGCGGCGCGATGCCGAACGCCACGCCCGCCGCCGTCAGCCGGTCGGCCAGCGCCGCCCAGTCGGCCATGGTCAGCACCACGCCGAAATGCGGGACCGGCACGTCGTGGCCGTCGACCGGATTGGTGACGCCGGCCGGGCGCGCGTCTTCGCTCCGATGCGCGACGATCTGATGCCCGTAAAGGTCGAAGTCGATCCAGTGATCGGAGCTGCGCCCCTCGCGGCACCCCATCAGTCCCCCGTAGAATGCTCGGGCGGCGGCGAGGTCGTGGACGGGGAAGGCGAGGTGGAACGGCCTCATGGCTTGGCGAGCTCCAGGCAATCGTCCGTCTCCGGAGCCGTTTGCGGTGCCGCGGCGATCGCTTCGCGGGCGAGCGTCAGCTCACGGTCGCTTTCGGCGCTGCTTTTGCCCGCGCTGCCGAGTTCGGCGCGGGCGCGGTTTTCGAGCACGGAGGCAAGAGTGACCAGGTCCATCGTCGCCTTGCTCATGCCCTCGCGGCGGCGAGACTGGTCGGCGACGAGCTTCATCAGCCCGGCGCACTGTACCGCGCTCGGCGGAGGTGGCGGCGGTGCGACCTGGTTCATGATCGCGACGCACTGGCGCGCTTCGTCGATCGGCAGTTTCGCCTCTGCGCCGGCAGCCTTCTGAATCGCGGCGACCTGCTGAAGGATCAGCTCGCGCACCTGTTCCTGCGAACGGCCGGTCTCCTTGATCAGCGCGTCGCCTGTCACCTGCGCGAAGCGTGCACCCTGGCGCCCGAGCGGCGGAAGCGCGAGCGCCGCCGCGGTGCGGCGTTCCTGCTCGCCTGCCACGATGGCAAGCAGCGCCACGCAGCGGAGCTGCTGCTGTTGAGGCGCGGTCAAGGCGGGGGGCGCGACGGCGAGCGCGAGAGAAGCGAAGAGGAACATGGCCTCTCATGTACCCCGGCGCAGGCCGGGGTCCAGCCCCGAGCCGATCTGGGCCCCGGCCTCCGCCGCGGAACGTTGAGTTTTCCGTCCCACCACGCGATAGCGCCGCGCGTGTTCCGCTATTCCAAGCTCCTTGCGCTGGCGGCAGGCGCCCTGTCGGCGACCGGCTTTGCGCCGCTGGAGCTGTGGCCGGTCACGCTCGCCTGCTTCGCCGTGCTGATCCGGTTGCTGTTCGACGCGCCTGGCTGGCGGAGCAGCTTTGCGCGCGCCTGGCTGTTCGGGCTGGGGCATTTCACGGTCGGCCTCAACTGGATCGCCCACGCCTTTACCTATCAGGACACGATGCCGCACTGGTTCGGCTATGGCGCGGTGGTCGCGCTGTCGCTGTATCTGGCGGTGTTTCCGGCGGTGGGTGCAACCGGCGCATACGCATTATCCCGCTCCTCCCGAGCGAAGTCGAGGGGCGCTGATGAGGAGTCCGAGAAGCGCCCCTCGACTACGCTCGGGACGAGCGAGCTTGGGTCCGTGCTACTCTTCGCCGCCACCTGGATACTGACCGAGTGGCTGCGCGCGACTGTGTTCACGGGTTTCGCCTGGAACCCGCTCGCGGCCATCTGGGTGCCCGCGCTTCCCGTGGCGCAGCTGAGCAAATGGATCGGCACCTATGGGCTATCCGGCCTGACCGTTCTCGGCGCCGGTGGGCTGGCGCTGCTCGTTCGCAAGGCGATGTGGGGAGTGGCGCTGGTCGCTCCGCTGCTCATCGGTCTGCTCCTGCCGTCCGGTAGCGTGAAGCTGACCTCCACCAACATCCGCATCGTCCAGCCCAATGTCAGCCAGGACGAAAAGCACGATCCCGGCGCGCAGGTGGCGAACCTGAAGCGGCTGGTGAAGATGTCGGGCGCGCCTGACGATCGCCGCCCGCGCATCCTGATGTGGCCCGAGGCGGCGATCGACAATGGCTTCCTGCTGGAGGAAGAGCCGGGCCTGCGGCGCTATCTCGTGAAGGCGCTCGGCCGGGGCGACATGCTGCTGACCGGCGGCGTCGCGCTCGAATATGACCGCGCCGGACGCGCGGTCGGCGGGCGCAACAGCGTGTTCGCCATGGGACCGGACGCGCGCATACACGCCCGCTACGACAAGGCCCATCTCGTCCCCTATGGCGAGTATCTGCCGATGCGGAGCGTCCTGACACCGCTCGGCCTGTCGCGGCTGGTGCCCGGCGATCTCGACTTCTGGCCGGGCCCGGGTCCGAAGACGTTCGACATACCCGGAATCGGCCCGGTCGGCTTCCAGATCTGCTACGAGATCATCTTCTCGGGCCGCGTCGTCGATCCCGCCCGGCGCCCGCGCTTCCTGTTCAATCCGTCGAACGACGCCTGGTTCGGCAGTTGGGGTCCGCCCCAGCATCTCGCCCAGGCAAGGCTCCGCGCGACCGAGGAAGGAATGACGATCGTGCGCGCGACGCCGACCGGCGTGTCGGCCGTGATCGCCCCCGACGGCAGCGTCGTCGGCAAGATCGGGATGGGTAAGGCGGCCGTGCTCGACGCGCGATTGCCCCAGGCTGGCCGCCCCACCCTGTTCGCGCGCTTCGGTAACCTTCTTTCCGGGCTGGTGGCGCTGTTCCTGGCTGCTTTGGCCGTTGTCATTGCGCGTCGCGCTCGCTAGAGGCGCTCACACATAAACATATCTTTATATGTGGGCTTAGGCCCGTTCAGCGACAGGATCGACGATGCGCTCCAACTATCTCTTTACGTCCGAATCGGTGTCCGAGGGCCATCCCGACAAGGTCGCCGATCAGATTTCCGACGCGATCGTCGACCTGTTCCTGTCCAAGGATCCGGAAGCTCGCATCGCCTGCGAAACGCTGACCACGACCCAGTTGGTCGTGCTGGCCGGCGAAATCCGCGGCAAGGGGATCATGGACGAAGCCGGCAACTGGGCGCCGGGCGTGCAGGAAGAAGTCGAAAAGACCGTGCGCGATACCGTCAAGCGCATCGGTTACGAGCAGGACGGCTTTCATTGGGAAACGCTCCGGTTCGAGAATAACCTGCACCCGCAATCCGCGCACATCGCGCAGGGCGTGGACGCGGCCGGCAACAAGGACGAAGGCGCGGGCGATCAGGGCATCATGTTCGGCTATGCGGCCAACGACACGCCCGACCTGATGCCGGCGACGCTGTATTACAGCCACAAGATTCTCGAGCAGATGGCGGCCGACCGCCACAGCGGCAAGGCGCCGTTTCTCGAGCCCGATGCCAAGAGCCAGGTGACGCTTCGCTACGAAGGCAGCGTGCCGGTCGCCTGCACGGCAGTCGTCGTCTCGACCCAGCATGGCAAGGACTATGATCAGGGCGACAAGGAAGCCGAACTTCACGCCTATGTGAAGGACGTGATCGCCCAGGTGATCCCGGCGCACCTGCTGAGCGACGCCACCGTCTATCACATCAACCCGACCGGCAGTTTCGAAATCGGCGGCCCGGACGGCGACGCCGGCCTCACCGGCCGCAAGATCATCGTCGACACCTATGGCGGCGCCGCCCCGCATGGCGGTGGCGCATTCAGCGGCAAGGACCCGACCAAGGTCGATCGTTCGGCCGCCTACATCACCCGCTATCTGGCGAAGAACATCGTCGCCGCGGGCCTGGCGCAACGCTGCACGATCCAGCTGGCCTATGCCATCGGCGTGTCCCAGCCGCTGTCGCTTTATGTGGACACGCACGGCACCGGCACGGTGGGCGACGACAAGCTGGAACAGGCGATCGGCAAGATCGAGAAGCTGGGCGGCCTGACCCCGCGCGGCATCCGCACGCATCTCGGCCTCAACAAGCCGATCTATGCGAAAACCGCGGCCTATGGCCATTTCGGTCGTAAGCCGGAAGGTGACTTCTTCCCTTGGGAGAAGACCGACCTCGTCGACGCGCTGAAGGCCGCGCTCGCCTGAGCTTCCCTTGAAACGCTAACTGCGCCATGCTCTGGCCGGCCCACACGGGAGGTTCGGCATGGACGCAGTCACGAGCCGCACAACGGCGTGGCGATGGACCCGGAAAGACTGGGTGATCGCCGCGGCCGCGTTATCCTCCGCATTCTTTATAGCATTGATCGCAGGTCCTGCGCTGGCCCCGGCCGGTGCGGTACGTCATGCTGGGCACCTCGCGATCCTTTACCTCCACATCGGCGGCGGGACGGTAATGCTGCTTGCGGGTGCAGCGGGACTACGGATTGGCCTGACGCGGCAGGGCTTTGGCTGGCATCGGCGGGTAGGCTTCACCTATCTTGTCGGCGGGACGCTCGCCTCGATCTCGGCGCTGATCCGGTCCTTCGACACACAGCATACGCCGGGGCTTTCGACCGGCACGCTCGCGCTGACGTGGCTCGCCTTCACCGCCATGGCCTGGCGCGCGATCAGGAATCGTCGCGTCGAACAGCATCGCGAATGGATGATCCGCAGTTACGTGGTCGCCTGGACCTTCGTCTTCTGCCGTTTTTACACGCGCGCGATGCCGAGCGATCTGCAGGGCGGCACGAATGACATGATCTGGCTGACCTGGATCGCACCCGTTCTGATGACGGAAGTCATCCTGCAATGGCGTCGCGGCGCCGAGCTGAAGGGAGCGCCTTCATGATACTTATTGCGGCCCTACTGGCCGGGGCGGTGATTCCCCAGACCGAACAGGCGGCAATTTACAAGGCAGCGGGTGCGGCGCGTGTCGGCGGCAAATGGGTGCTATGTGCGGATCAGCCGCGGGCTGAGGGGCTGAGCGTCGATCACTATGGCGATCTTAACGGCGATGGCCGGCCGGAGGCGATCCTCTCCGAAGGCGGCACCTTCTGCTATGGGCAGAGCGAGGCAGGCTTCGCTTTCCTCAGCAAACAGGCGGACGGCAGTTGGCGCAAGCTGGCGAGCGGCCCCGGCATTGTCGAGCCGCTCAAGACCAAGGGCGTGGCCGGCTATCCCGACCTGTCGATCGGTGGCCCCGGCTTCTGCTTCCCCGTCCAACGCTGGAACGGCCGCGCCTATGTCAATCAGCGCTTCGAATATGAAGGAAAGCCCTGCCGGCCGGCGCGATAAACGCTCACCGCCTCGGATGCGATGCCGATCAGGGCACCGGCCGCGGTATCGCTGACGAAGTGATCGCATTTGGCGATGCGCGCGACTGCGGCCAGCCCGGCGAGCCCGTAAGCGGGCACGGTATATTCCGGATAGTCCCGGGCGAGTGCCCGCGCGACCGCGACCGCTCCGACCGTGTGGCCAGACGGGAAGGAGTTGAACGGCTTTTCGTCCCGCTGGCCCTTGCCCGACTCGTACCGGCCTTCGTCGATCAGCATCTGCGGGCGGGTGCGATCGACGGCCTTCTTCACTGCATCCTTGCCGCGAATGCCGACCCAATGGGCGACCAGCATCCGTCCGGCGGTGCGCAGCAGGCGCCCGTCGCGGCGGACCAGCGCGGCGGCCGCCACGCCGCCGATAAAGGCATAGAGCGGCGGCTGGTCGGTCAGCTTGCCGAACCAGCCGAGCGCGCGCACGGCGCCGGAGTCCTTCCAGTCGGCGATCGAGCGGCTGACTTCGACGTCCGCCTGCTCGACCTGCTTGATCGCCTTCCGCTTCTTGCCCATGGCGGCTGAACGAAGGCGGCACCATGAACGATCCACTCAGCATCAGAAGGCTTTACGGCCGCGCCAAGGGACACAAATTGCGCGCCGGCCAGGAAGAGCTGCTCGCCGACCTGCTGCCGCGCGTGTCGGTACCGGACGGGCCGCTGGATGCACGCACCCTGTTCGGCAACGACCGCCCGCTGGAGTTCGAGATCGGCTTTGGCGCGGGCGAGCATCTGGCGGCGCAGGCCGAGGCCCGGCCGGAGCATGGCATTATCGGCTGCGAGCCATTCCTCAACGGCGTCGTCGGCGCGCTCGCCAAGATCGACGATCGCGAGCTCGACAACGTTCGGCTGCACATGGGCGACGCTCTCGATGTGCTCGAGCGGCTCCCCGATGCATCGTTGGAGCGGCTCTACCTCCTGCACCCCGATCCCTGGCCCAAGGCGCGGCATGCCAAAAGGCGGATGATGAACCATGGTCCGCTCGACCTGATCGCCGCCAAGCTGAAGCCGGGTGGCGAGTTCCGGCTCGGCACCGACGACCCGACCTATTGCCGCTGGTCCTGCATGGTGATGAACCAGCGCCGCGACTTCGCCTGGCAGGCGCATAGCGCGGCGGATTTCCTGACTCGTCCCGCCAACTGGCCGGAGACCCGCTATGAAGCCAAGGCGCGACGCAAGGGCCATGAAGTCTGGTACTTCTGCTATCTGCGAAACTAGCATCCCCGTCGATGAACGGCTTCGTCGCAGCGCGGTGCATGCGTGTCGCCGGTCACATCACTCCGGCGGACCGGCTCGCTAAGGGCGCCGGGCACACAGAACAGGGGTGTTACTCATGCAGAAGAAACTGATCACGCTGGCCGCCGCCATGCTCGGCACGAGCGCGGCGCAGGCCGATGTCACCGACCACTTCAACCGCGCCGACGCGCTGACGCTCGGTACGAACTACACGGTGCAGAACGGCAATCTGCGCATTCAGAACAACCGCGCAATCACGACCAACTTCGTGTCGCTCGCGACATACGACAACTCCATCTCCGATTCGGCGTCGATCGACGTGGCGCTGCGGGGCATCGACGCGGGCAGCTATGTCGCCCTGTCGTTCGGTTTCGACAGCGCCAACTCCTATTTCATCAAGGTGCAGGACAATGACGGCGACGGCTTCTTCGACCGCTATGGCTTCGACACCGGCAACAACGATCTGAACGGCGTCTTCGCCAATCTGAACCCGTTTCAGAGCGGCACCATCCGCGTCGACGTGACCGGCACGGTCGCGACGCTGAAGGTGTTCGCGAATGGCGGCGAGCAGACCTTCAGCGCCGATTATGGCTATGCGCCGGGCAGCTCGACGGTCGGCTTCGGCCTGAACCGCCTGGGCGCCGCCGACAACTTCACCTTCGACGCGGTGCGCGGCGGCGCGGCCGTGCCAGAGCCGGCAAGCTGGGCGCTGATGATTGCCGGCTTCGGCCTTGCCGGTGCCGCGTCGCGTACGCGCCGTCGCGCGGCCCTCGCCTGAACGTCAGCCGGCGGGTCGGTCCAGCCAGGCCGCGAGTTTCGCGGCAATGGCGCGGAACGGCTCGCCGGCAAAGCCCTCATGCGCCGCCGGCGGATCGCCCGCATCGCTCGCCTGACGGATGGCGATCTCGAGCGGCACGCGGCCCAGAAAGTCGAGCCCCATCGCGCTCGCCGCGGCCTGCGCGCCGCCGGCGCCGAATGGGTCGCTGAGCTGCCCGCAGTGCGGGCAGGCATAGCCGGCCATATTCTCGACCAGGCCGACGATCGGCACATTGGCCTGGGTGAACAGGTCGACCGCGCGCGCCGCGTCGATCAGCGCCAGGTCCTGCGGCGTGGAGACGATCACCGCGCCGGCGGGCTTGTACTTGCTGATCATCGACAGCTGCACGTCGCCCGTGCCCGGCGGCAGGTCGACGATCAGCGTGTCGGTCTCGCCCCAGGCCGCGTCGAGCAATTGGCCGAGCGCATTGCCCGCCATCGGCCCGCGCCAGGCGATCGCCTGGCCCGGCTTCACCAGCTGTCCCATCGACAGTATCGGCACGCCGAAGCGCGTGTCGACGGGCAACAGCTTCTGGTCCTCGGCGACCGGCCGCGTGCCCTCGGCGTCCATCAGGCGCGGTACCGAGGGGCCGTAAATGTCGGCATCGACCAGGCCGACCTTTCGCCCCAGCCCGGCGAGCGCCACGGCCAGATTGGCGGCAAGCGTCGACTTGCCCACACCCCCCTTGCCGGAGCCTACGGCGATGATCCGCCGTTCCCGCTTCTCGCTCGTCATCGCGATGCGTACTTCGTTCACCTCCGGAAGGGCGAGCAGCGCCTGTTTCGCCGCATCGGCCATCGCGTCGCGCGTCTTCTGGTCCAGGCCGGTCACGTCGAGGATCAGCGACGCGCGGCCGTCCGCAAGGCGCGGCGGCGCGGCGCGGCTGCCGACGATCTTCGATATGGCGGCGTGGAGGCGATCCGGTTCGGTCATCGCCGCCGCTTAGGAGCATGGTAACGCCAGCGGAACACTGTTTTTCTGACAGAGCGTCCCTATAAAGGCGAACATGAACAAGCTGACGGCGTGGCTGTGGCCGCAAGGTGCGATGTTGAACGAAGGCGGTGGCCCTTGGGGCAATCGCGGCGGCGGACAAGGCAATGGCGGCGGCGGTGACGGCGACGGTCCGCGCAATCCGTGGAGTCCGGGCCCGAGCGGCGGCCGTCCGCGCGGCAACCGGCCGACCCCGGCGGCACTGGACGAACTGCTCCGCCGCGGACGGCAGCGGCTGGGCGGCGGTGGCGGCCTGCCGGACTTCGGCGGCCGACCGATCTGGCTCTATGGGCTCGGCGTATTCCTGCTGCTCTGGATCCTGCTGACCAGCTTCCACCGGATCGGCCCGCAGGAGCGCGGCGTGATCATGCGCTTCGGCTCCTATGCCGGCACTATGTCGCCGGGCATCGGCGTCAGCTTCCCTTCGCCGATCGATCGGGTGGTCAAGCAGGACATCGAAGCGATCCGCACGGTCGATATCGGTTCGCCGACCGCCGAATCGGAAAACCTGATGCTGACCGGCGACCAGAACATCGTCGACCTCGCTTATTCGGTGCGTTGGAACATCAGCGACCCGGCACTCTTTCTCTTCCAACTCGCCGAGCCGGAGGAGACGATCCGCGAAGTCGGCGAAAGCGCCATGCGGGCCGTGATCGGCACGGTCAGCCTCAACGACGCGATCGGCTCGGGCCGGACCGCGATCGAGACGCAGGTCGCGCAGCGGATGCAGGAGCTGCTGAACGACTATCGGGCCGGTGTGCGCATCCAGGGCGTGGCGATCAAGCAGGCCGATCCACCGCAGGCGGTGACCGAAAGCTTCAAGAAGGTTTCGGCCGCGCAGCAGCAGGCGATCAGCTATCTGAACGGCGCGCGGGCCTATGCCCAGCAGATCACCGCGCGCGCCCAGGGCGAAGCGGCGGCGTTCGACAAGGTCTATGAGCAGTACAAGCTCTCGCCCGACGTGACCCGGCGCCGCATGTATTACGAGACGATGGAGGAAGTGCTGTCGAAGGTCGACAAGACCATCGTCGAGCCGAACGGCGTCACCCCCTATCTGCCGCTGGATCGCGTGCAGCGGCCCCGTCCGGCCGAGGAGGTGCAGCAATGACCGCGCTCAGCCTTCGCAACCCGGTCGTGCTGGCGGTGCTGGCCGTGGCGCTGCTGGTCCTGCTGGCGAGCACGCTCGCGGTCGTGCCGGAGACCCGGCAGGCCGTGATCGTCCGCTTCGGCAAGCCGGTGTCGATCGTGAACCGCTATGTGCCCGGCCAGCAATATGGCAGCTCGGGCGCCGGCCTGATCGCCCGCGTGCCCTTCTTCGATCAGGTCGTGTGGCTCGACAAGCGCGTGATGGACGTGGAGATGGACCGGCAGCAGGTGCTGTCGACCGACCAACTGCGGCTGAACGTCGATGCCTATGCCCGTTTCCGGATCGTCGACCCCCTGCGCACCTACATCACCGCCGGCAACGAGCAGCGAGTCGCTGATCAGCTGCGGCCGATCCTCGGCTCGGCGCTGCGCAACGAACTCGGCAAGGTGCCGTTCGCGCGGCTGCTGTCGCCTGAACGCGGCCAGATCATGGACGCGATCCAGGAAGGGCTGAACCGGGTCGCGCGCCAATATGGCGCGGAGATCGTCGATGTGCGGATCAAGCGCGCCGACCTGCCCGATGGCACCCCGCTCGAATCGGCGTTCGAGCGGATGCGCTCGGCGCGCGAGCAGGAGGCGCTGACCATCGACGCGCAAGGCCGCAAGCAGGCGCAGATTATCCGCGCCCAAGCGGACGCGGATGCCGCTAAGACTTATGCTGCGAGCTTCGGGAAAGACCCGGACTTTTATGAGTTCTACCGCGCGATGCAGTCGTACCGGCAGACCTTCCTGGCGGGAAATACCGGAACGAGCGTGATCATGTCGCCGAACAGCGCCTATCTTCGGGAGTTCACCGGTCGGGGTCGATGACAGCTGTCATTCAAATCCCGTTCAGCATCCATTTCGCAACCGTTCAGGTGCGTGCCGCCTCCGGCGACCGCGTCGAATCGAGAGGATAATGTCCACGTGCGCTACGCCTATGCTTTGACTTCGGCTCTTCTTCTGGGCGGCGTCGCCGGCTCGCTCACCCTGCAGCAGCCCTTGGGCGCGCAGACTCCGCAAAACTCCGAGCCCGCCATGGCCGCCGCCGCCCCGCGCGGCGCGCCGATGAGCTTTGCCGACCTCGCCGCGCGGCTGCAGCCGGCGGTCGTCAATATTTCGACGACGCAGCGAGTGCAGGTCAGCCAGGGCACCAATCCCTTTGCCGGCACGCCTTTCGCGGATCTGTTCGGCGGCGGCGATGCGCAGGGCGGCAATGGCCGCCCGGTGACGCGACAGGCGCAGTCGCTCGGCTCCGGCTTCGTGATCTCGGCCGATGGCTATGTCGTCACCAACAATCACGTCGTGGCACCCGGCCGCCAGGGCGCGGTCGTCGAATCGATCACCGTCACCTTGCCGGATCGCCGCGAATACAAGGCGCGGCTGGTCGGCCGCGATCTGGCGTCCGACCTCGCGGTGCTGAAGATCGAGGCGCAGAACCTGCCGTTCGTCCGCTTTGGCGACTCGACTCGCACCCGCGTCGGCGACTGGGTGATGGCGATCGGCAATCCGTTCGGCCTGGGCGGCACCGTCACCGCCGGCATCGTCTCGGCCCTGCACCGCAACACCGGCCAGGGCGGCGCCTATGACCGCTATATCCAGACGGACGCGTCCATCAACATGGGCAATTCCGGCGGCCCGATGTTCGACCTGAACGGCAACGTCATCGGCATCAACACCGCGATCTTCTCGCCGTCTGGCGGCAATGTCGGCATCGGCTTCGCCATTCCTGCCGAGCAGGCGCGTCCCGTCGTCGAGGCGCTGATGCGCGGCGGTCGGGTGAAGCGCGGCTATCTCGGCGTGCAGATTCAGCAGATCACGCCCGACATCGCCGAATCCCTGGGCCTCGAAAAGAATCGCGGCGAGCTGATCGCCAGCGTCGAGCCGGACCAGGCTGCCGCCCGCGCAGGCATTCGCCAGGGCGACGTGGTCGTCTCGGTCGGCGGCCAGCCGGTGACACCGGATCAGACTTTGTCCTACCTCGTCTCCAACTCGCCGATCGGCTCGCGCATTCCGCTCGAGCTGATCCGCGACGGCCGTCGCCAGACGGTCACCGTCACGGTCGGCGAGCGTCCCCCGGAAGAGCAGCTCGCCCAGCGCCTCGGCGGCGACAATGACAATTTCGCCGACGATGACGATGGCACCAGCCAGCGTCAGGCGGCGACCGGCTCGCTCGGTCTCGCCGTGCAGCCGCTGACTCCAGGCATCGCGCGCCAGGTCGGCGTGCCGGCGGGGACCCGCGGAATCGTGATCGGCGGCGTAGATCCGTCGAGCGACGCGGCCACCAAGGGGCTGCAGCGCGGCGACGTGATCACCGCCGCCAATGGCCGCCCGGTCGCCACTGCCGAGGAACTGCGCGCCGCCGTTGCCGAAGCGACGCGCGCCGGGCGTTCGAGCGTGCTGCTGCTGGTGCAGCGGGGCAATAATCCCGCCCGCTACATCGGCCTGCGCATCAAGAACGGGTGAGCCGGCCCGATCGCTTGCGTCGTTGAGGGACGGCCATGTGGCAGTCCCTCTTCGGCTTAACCAACGGCATTGCGCTGATCGCCTGGGCGGTGCTGATCCTGGCGCCGCGCCGGCCCTTGCCGCTGACCCTTGTGCTCTATGCCGGGGTCGGCCTGCTTTGCCTGATCTACACCGCGCTGTTCGTGTCGCTGCTCGCCGGCTGGATCGATCCGGTACGCGACGGCGCGGCGCCCGCGTTCGACTATAGCGTCAAGGGCCTGCGCGCCTTCTTCATGAGCGACGGCGGTATCGTCGTCGGCTGGACGCATTACCTCGCCCTCGACCTGTTCACCGGCCTCTGGATCGCCCGCGATGGCGGCGCGAAGGGGATCGGCCGGCTCGTTCAGGCGCCGGTGCTGTTCGCCACCTTCATGGCCGGGCCGCTTGGCCTGCTCTGCTGGCTGGCCCTGCGCGAGCCTGCCGCCCGCCGCTTGTCGAAACAGACGCGCGGTCGATAGAGCCAGGCTTGTTCCCCTGCCTCCCGAGCGGCCAAGCGGCCTGCAACAGGAGGACTCATGCACATTTCCCACGCTTTCGCGGTGGCGGCGGTCGTCGCACCCGCGGCGCTGCAGGCAGCGACACCCGCGCGGCTGACGCCCTTGCTGGAGGCGGATCGCGCCTGGTCCAGGGCGGCACAGGGCCGTAATCTGGTCGATGGCCTCTCGGCGATGTTCGACGAGTATGGGGTGCTGGTCGGTGGCGGCTCGCCCGAGCTCGCTCGCGGTCCGGCGGCGATCCGCGCCAGGCTCGCCGCGCGCCCGGAGAATGCCACGTCGACGGTCGAATGGCAGCCGGTCGGCGGCGGCATCTCAACGGACGGCACCCAGGGCTTTACCTATGGCGCGCTGACGGTGCGGCCGAAAGAGGGCGCGCCGCTGCTCCAGAAATATCTGGCGTACTGGGTCAAGCGGCCCGCGGGCTGGCGCGTCTTTGCCTATAAGCGGGTCGGCCGCCAGGCGGCCGGCGAGCTTCGGGTGGCGCCCGCGATCATCGGCACCAGCCGCCACCGCGACGATGCGATCGCGACCCTCAAGCAATCGGAAAAGGCGTTCTCCGACGAGGCTCAACAGATCGGCCTGCGCGCTGCGTTCAAGAAATGGGGCCGCCCCGACTCGATCAACATCGGCGCCGAAGAGGCGGTTGCCATAGGCTCGGAAGCGATCGGCAATGGCGTCGGCGGGCCTGAGCCGACCAGTTCAGTCACCTGGGCGGCCGACGAAGCGCTTGTCGCAGGCTCGGGCGACATGGGTCTGAGCTACGGCTTGTTGCACCTGAACAAGCCCGAAGCGGGTCGTCCCGCGACCATTCCCTTCTTCACCGTCTGGGCGCGGCCCAGGGCGGGCGACCCGTGGCGCTACGTGGCAGAGTGATGGCGCTTCGTCACATCTGATACTAACGGCAGGGCATGAGTCCTGCCGACATCGCCACTCTCGACCTGATCGACGCCCGCCTGCGCTGGCTGTCGTCATGGACGATCCACAACGCCAATCATCTGCGCGACAGCCGTGACGGGCTGAAGGTCGGCGGGCATCAGGCAAGCTGCGCGTCGATGTCGACGATCATGACCGCGCTCTACTTCACCGCGCTCCGGGCTAGGGACAAGGTGGCGGTGAAGCCGCATGGCGGTCCGCTGCTCCATGCGATCCACTATTTGCTCGGCAACCAGAGCCGCGAGCAACTCGAGCGGTTCCGCGGCTTTGGCGGCGCCCAGAGCTATCCGAGCCGGACCAAGGACAGGATTCCGGTAGATTTCTCCACGGGCTCGGTCGGACTTGGCGTCGCGGTCACGCTCTTCGCCAGCCTGGTGCAGGACTATCTGATCGCTCATGACGCGCTACCGGAGAGCGAGGCGGGGCGCATGATCGCACTGATGGGCGACGCGGAGCTCGACGAAGGCAATATCTACGAGGCGCTGATCGAGGGCTATAAGCACGCCGTCCGCAACCTGTGGTGGGTCGTCGACTATAATCGCCAGTCGCTGGATGCGACGACGGCGGACCGGATGTTCCGCCGCTTCGACGACATTTTCGAGACCTGCGGCTGGCGCACCGTGACGCTGAAGCATGGGCGGCTGCAGCGCGCGGCCTTTCAGGAACCGGGCGGCGACGCCTTGCGCGACTGGATCGACAGCACGCCCAATGCCGAGTTCGCCGCGCTCACCTATCAGGGCGGCGCGGCATGGCGCGAGCGGCTGCTGCAGGACATCCCCGAAGCGCGACCGATCCTGGATCGGCGCGACGATGCGCAGCTGGCCACGCTGATGACCAACCTCGGCGGCCACTGCGTCGAGACGCTCACCAAAGCCTTCGCCGCCTGCCACGATGACGTGCCGACGCTGTTCATCGCCTATACGATCAAAGGCTATGGCCTGCCCTTTGCCGGCCACAAGGACAATCACGCCGGGCTGATGAACCCGACCCAGATCGCCCAGCTGCGTGCCGAGATGGGGATCGGTGAGGGCGAGGAATGGGAACCTTGGGCCGGCCTTGGCGACAATGCCCGTGCGGCCGTTCAACAGCTGGTCGAAAGCACGCCGATCGCACGTGACAAGCGGGGCCGGGCGGAGGTCGTGCCGGTGCCCGCCCTTCCTACGCCTGCGGGCGAGCGCCAGTCCACCCAGGCGGCGTTCGGGCGCATCCTGCTCGATCTCGCCAAATCCGGTCATCCGCTGGCGAACCGAATCGTGACCACCTCACCCGATGTGACGGTCTCGACCAATCTCGGCGCCTGGGTGAACCAGCGCGCGCTGTTCCGCCGTCAGGACGTCGCCGACGTGTTCCACAAGGCGCGGATTCCGTCGGCGCAGAAATGGGCCGCATCAACGGCCGGGCAACATATCGAGCTCGGGATCGCCGAGCATAACCTGTTCCTGATGCTCGGCGCGCTGGGGCTGTCGGGCGACCTGTTCGGCGAGCGGCTGCTGCCGATCGGCACCGTCTATGATCCGTTCATTGCGCGCGGTCTCGATGCGCTCAACTACGCCTGCTATCAGGATGCGCGCTTCATGCTGGTGGCGACGCCCAGCGGCATCACTCTTGGTCCGGAAGGCGGCGCCCACCAGTCGATCAACCCGCCGTTGATCGCGCTCGGCCAGCCCAAGCTTCGCCATTACGAGCCCGCCTTTGCCGACGAACTCGCCTTGCTGATGCAGCATGGCTTCGAACTGATGCAGCAGCCGGACGGCGAGAGCGTCTATTTCCGCCTGACCACCCGCGAGATCGATCAGGTGCCGCGCGACGATGAGGACTGGCGTACCGGTGCCGTGGCGGGCGGCTATTGGCTGAAGCGTCCTGCGGCCGACGCGCCGGCGGCCATCGTCTATTCCGGCGCCATCGCACCGGAAGCGCTGCAGGCTTGGACCATCTTGTCCGAGGATATGCCGGGGCTCGGCCTGCTCGCAGTCACGTCGCCGGACCTGCTCCACCGTGGCTGGAGCGCGCGCGAAGCCGGGCGCTGGCATGGCGGCGCCGCGCCGAGCCATGTCGAAACGCTCCTGTCCGCGCTGCCGGAAAGCGCCGGGCTGGTGACCATGCTCGACGGCGCCCCCGCGTCCCTATCCTGGCTGGGCGGCGTGCGCGGACAGCGCGTCGTGCCGCTCGGCATCGATCGCTTCGGCCAGACCGGCGACCTGCCGGACCTCTATCGCGAGTACCGGCTCGATCCCGATGCCGTGGTGCAGGCGGCGGCGGCGCTGTTCCTTTAGGGGTAAGCCTTCCTTCGCCATTTCTCAGTACAGGAATGAGGTGCGCTTCATCGACATCACCGGACTGCTTACGATTGATCGTCGAGCAATCAGAATGGGGGAGCCGCCTCTGACCCGCTTGTGCAAGGCGCTGAAGAGCCAAACTGCCGAACTAGTCGAGTCAAGTGAGCGAGAAGTGAAGTTCCGCCCCAGACTTGCTCGAGTGTCGGCGCCTAAGCCACAGCCGGTAAATTGGATCTTCGCTTATTTCACGAGTGGCGCCTTCTGCGTGACGGAGCAGGCAACGGAAGTGAGGGTCGCCTATCGTGGCCACATGTTCGGACCCTTTGTGATCTTCACCGCCGTGTTCGCTTGCGGAGGGGCGCTCGCTGCGGCCGATTCGGGAGAACTCGGCTACTTGCCTACCGCTGTTGTTTTGTGGTGGCTGATGTTCGCAATCATGAGGTGGCGTGCCCACCGCCAGCTGAGGCGCTGGCTTGAAATCGTGCTGACCTCTCCAGACATTCCGCCGGTGGGTCCGCTTGGATATTCACACCTGCCCTAATCGATAGCACCCGCAGCGGCGGTCTTCTCGCGGTGCAGGCGATGTTCGCGATAGACGATGTAGAGACCGCTGGCGATGATCAGCGGCGCACCGAGCCAGAGCGTGTGGCTCGGCAACGTCGAGAAGATCAGCCATCCGATCAGCGCGGACCAGACCAGGTTCGAATAGTCCATCGGCAGCACGACCGAGACCGGCGCCAGCCGCAGCGAGGCGGTCAGGGCGAGTTGCGCGGCGCCTCCCAGCAGGCCGAGCGCGAGCAGCAGGCCGAACGTCTCAGTGTCGTGCATCCTGCCGAACACCGGCATCAGCAATCCCATCGCCACCGTCGAGATTACCGTGAACCAGAAGACGGTGGTGGTCGCGCTTTCCGTTCGCCCGATCTGGCGCAAGGTGATGCTGACGCCGGAGACGACCAGCGCCGCGACGAGGCCGACCGCCACGCCCTTGGTCGACATGCCGGCTCCTCCCGGCAGCACCACCACCAGCACGCCGGCGAAGCCGATCAGCACGGCCGCCCAACGGTGGAGACCCACCGGCTCCTTCAGCAACACCGCCGACAATATGGTCGCGAAGATCGGCACGGTGAACAGCAGCACCGTTGCCTCGGCGAGCGGAAGCAGGATGAAGGTGGTGAAGTTGAGCGCCATCCCCGCCATGCCGACGATCGTGCGCCACAGATGCGCGCCGGGCCGGTGTGTTCTCACGGAGGGGAGGCCGGGACCAGCCGCGATCCAGCCCAGCACCAGCGGCAGGGCGAGCGCCTGACGGTAGAAGAGGCTCTCGAAAAGATTGACCCCACGCCCATCGGCGAGCTTCACGACCGCGAACATCAGCGTCAGCGTCACGGCGGCGACGAGTCGCATGGCGATGGCGAGCAGGCGGCGTTCGGCCGGCGGGGTCATGGCCGCCCCACCAGCAGGGGTCGCATGCGGACGATCAGCCGGTCCAGCCAGTCGACAAATGCCTTCACTCGCGCGACGCCGCGCAGATCGCGGTGCATGACCAGCCAATAGGCGCGGCGGATGTCGATCCGGTCGGGAAACACGCGCTGGAAGCCCTGGTCCGCGTCGCCGACGAAGCAGTGGAGGATGCCGATCCCGGCGCCGCTGCGGATCATCGCCGCCTGGGCATTGACGCTCGTGCTGGACAGGGCAGGCGTAAGCCCTGGCGCCACTTCCTCCAGATAATGGAGCTCGGGCGCGTAGATCAGGTCGGGGACATAGCCGACCAGCCGTTCGGCAGTCAGCTCTTCGAGCGTCGCCGGCGGGACCGTGCCGGCCTGGGCATAGAGGCCCAGATGGTAGTCGGTCAGCTTGCGCGCGACGAGCGGCCCCTGGCGCGGTCGCGCGAGCATCACGGCCAGATCCGCTTCGCGCCGTGAGAGGTTCAGAAAGCCCGAGGATGTGACGAGCTCCACCCCGATCCCCGGATGCGCATCCGCGAACTCGCCCAAATGGGGCGCGATGACGTTGGTGCCGAACCCCTCGGCCACGCTGACCCGGATCGTGCCGCCGACCGAGCCCGCCTGCGCACCTTCCGCACAGGCGATCGCCGCGCTCTCCATCGCCTGCACATGGGTCAGCAGCTCCTGCCCTCGCGCGGTCAATATGTGGCCGGCGGTGGTGACTTCGAACAGGCTGCGGCCGACTTCCGCCTCCAGCCGCCCCAGCCGCCTGGCCACGGTGGTCGCGTCGAGCGCCAGCCGCCGCCCGGCAGCGCTCAGCGTACCGGTGCGCGCAACGGCGAGGAAGATGCGGAGATCGTCCCAGTTCACCCGCGCGCCCTGCCTGCAATATTGCAGGGCGTCCATGTGGTTTTGCCCGCTTGTCTGCGAAAATGCGAAGGCGCATGGAGCGCGCGACAGATTGGCGGAGAGGACGAATGCGCGACATCGACCATTTCATCGTCGGCGGCCCCGGCGCAGCGGCGACCCGCTTCGGCGATGTGTTCGATCCCAACTCCGGCGCCGTTCAGGCCCGGGTGCCGCTGGGCACGGCCGACACGCTGGAGCGCGCCATCGCCGCCGCGCAAAAGGCGCAGCCGGGCTGGGCCGCGACCAACCCGCAGCGGCGCGCGCGCGTGATGTTCGCCTTCAAGGCGCTGGTCGAGGCGAATATGGACAGCCTCGCCCACACGCTTTCGTCCGAACATGGCAAGGTGATCGCCGACGCCAAGGGCGACATCCAGCGCGGCCTTGAAGTCATCGAGTTCTGCTGCGGCATCCCGCATGTGCTGAAGGGCGAATATACCCAAGGCGCCGGGCCCGGCATCGACGTCTATTCGATGCGCCAGCCGCTGGGCATCGGCGCCGGCATCACGCCGTTCAACTTCCCGGCCATGATCCCGATGTGGATGTTCGGCGTCGCCATCGCGACAGGCAACGCCTTCATCCTGAAGCCGTCCGAACGCGATCCGACCGTGCCGGTGCGCCTCGCCGAGCTGATGCTGGAAGCCGGCGCGCCGGAAGGCATTCTCCAGGTCGTGCACGGCGACAAGGAGATGGTGGACGCGATCCTCGACCATCCGGCGATCAGCGCGGTCAGCTTCGTCGGCTCGTCCGACATCGCACATTATGTCTATCGGCGCGGCGTCGAGGCCGGCAAGCGCGTGCAGGCGATGGGCGGCGCCAAGAACCACGGCATCGTCATGCCCGACGCCGATATCGACCAGGTGGTGAAGGATCTGTCCGGCGCCGCCTTCGGCTCGGCGGGCGAGCGCTGCATGGCACTGCCTGTGGTCGTGCCGGTGACCGACAAGACCGCGAACGAGCTGCGCGAGGCGCTGCTGCCCGCGATCGCTTCGCTCCGCGTCGGCGTCTCGACCGACGATGAGGCGCATTACGGGCCGGTCGTGAACGCCGCGCACAAGCAGCGGGTCGAGAATTGGATCCAGACCGGCGTCGATGAGGGCGCGGAGCTGGTCGTCGATGGCCGCGGCTTCTCCCTGCAGGGACATGAGCAGGGCTTCTTCATCGGCCCGTCGCTGTTCGATCACGTCAAGCCGACGATGAAGTCATATCAGGAGGAAATCTTCGGTCCCGTCCTGCAGATCGTCCGCGCGCCCGATTTCGAAACCGCGCTGCGGCTGCCCTCAGAGCATCAGTACGGCAATGGCGTCGCCATCTTCACGCGCAACGGCCATGCCGCGCGCGAGTTTGCGAGCCGGGTGAATGTCGGCATGGTTGGCATCAACGTGCCGATCCCGGTGCCGGTCGCCTATCACAGCTTTGGCGGCTGGAAGCGTTCCGCGTTCGGCGATATCAACCAGCACGGCATGGAAGGCGTGCGCTTCTGGACCAAGACCAAGACGGTCACGCAGCGCTGGCCCGACGGATCCGCGCTGCCCAAGGGCAGTGAGGATGGCGGCCCCAGCCGCATTCAGGACGCGTTCGTCATTCCGACGATGGGGTGAACGTTTTTGAGCGACACGACCCAGAAGTTCACCGTCCGATATGATGCAGGGTCACGAACCTTGCACTGGCGGATGGCGGGCTTCTGGAATCCGGAAGACGTGACGGCCTTTGCGCTTGCGATGCGTGCCGCCGTCGAGCCGCTCGGAGACCCCACGCCGCAGATGAGGGGGTTGTGCGATTCGCGCGACTTCCCGGTCCAGTCGGCCGAGGTCGCCCAAGCGCTCGGCCATCTCAACAGAATGATTCAGTCGGTGCGGCGGGGGCCGACGGCCATCGTCGTCGGCAGCATGATGAACAAGCTGCAGGCCGAACGTGCCCTTCAGTCGCCCAATTTGCGCGTTTTCCTCGACATGGAGGAAGCGCGTGCCTGGCTCGACCAGCACGCGCTGCAGTGAGTTCCTCACCGATGACCGAATGCCAGCACACTCAATCCGCTTCACCTTTCGAGGAGTCGATCGGCTTCTCGCGGGCGATCCGCGTCGGCGACCGCATCCTCGTCTCCGGCACGGCGCCGGTCGAGGCGGACGGCTCCAGTACGCCGGGTGACGCGGAGGCGCAGACCGAGCGTTGCCTCGACATCATCATCGGCGCGGTCCGGCAGCTGGGCGGCCAACGCACCGACATCGTGCGCACGCGCATGTTCATCACCGATCCGGCCGATGCCGACGCGATCGGCCGCGCGCATGGCCGGCGCTTCGCCGATGTGCGCCCGGCGGCGACCATGCTCGTCGTTTCCGCGCTGCTCAGGCCCGAATGGCGGGTCGAGATCGAGGCGGAGGCGTTGCTGACATGAAGACCGGACTGGCCCTGCTCCTGCCTATGGTGCTGCTCGCCTGTCAGCGGCCGAGCACCAACGATGCCTCGGCAGCCGAGGAGCAGAATCGGCTCGACGCTCCGGTGAAGGATGTCGAGACGCTACCCCCCGACGAGACCGCCATTGTCTCGACCGACAATGGCGCGACCGCGACCGTCCCCGCCAGCACCAAGATCCCGGAAAGCCTGCAGGGCCGCTGGGGCATGGTGCCGGCCGATTGCGACCCGGCGCGCGCCGACAATAAGGGCCTGATGACGGTATCGGCCGACAGGCTCGCTTTCTACGAATCCCGCGCCACGCTGGAGAAGGTCGCGAGCGCCGACCCCGACCGCTTCTCCGGCGACTTCTCCTTCAGCGGTGAGGGCCAGAGCTGGAAGGCGAAGGTGACGCTCACCCGGCAGGGCGACAGCCTTACCCGCGAGGAAGACGGCTCCCGCTTCACCTACAGGCGTTGCGCCTGATCCACCCTTTGCTAACCGGACGCGCATGACCAACCAGTTCGACCTCACCGACGATCAGCGCCAGATCCAGGAGATGGCACAGAAATTCACCGCCGACGCGATCACGCCGTTCGCGGGCGAGTGGGACGAAAAGAGCCATTATCCGGTCGAGGTATGGAAGGCCGCGGGCGAACTGGGCTTCGGCGCCATCTATGTCGCCGAGGAATCGGGCGGCATCGGGCTGGGCCGGCTGGAGGCGGCGCTGATCATGGAAGCCATGGCCTATGGCTGCCCCGCGACCAGCGCGTACATCTCGATCCACAATATGGCGACGTGGATGATCGATCGCTTCGGGGGTGCGGAGATCAAGGCGCGCTTTCTGCCCCAGCTGGTCACGATGGAAATGATCGCCAGCTATTGCCTGACCGAGCCCGGCTCCGGCTCCGACGCGGCCGCGCTCAAGACGAGCGCGCGGCGGGACGGCGACCATTTCGTGCTCAATGGCACCAAGCAGTTCATCTCGGGCGCGGGCTATAACGACATCTATGTCTGCATGGTCCGCACCGGCGAGGAAAAGTCGAAGGGGATCAGCGCGATCGTCGTCGAAAAGGACACGCCAGGTCTGTCCTTCGGCGCGCCGGAAAAGAAGCTCGGCTGGAACGCCAGCCCGACCGCGCAGGTGATCTTCGAGGATTGCCGCGTGCCGGTCGCCAATCTGGTCGGAGCGGAAGGGGAAGGCTTCCGCATCGCCATGGCGGGTCTTGATGGCGGACGCCTGAACATCGGCGCATGCTCGCTTGGCGGCGCTCAGCGCTGCCTCGACGAAGCTGTCAGCTACACCAAGGAACGGCAGCAATTCGGCCAGCCCGTGGCCGACTTCCAGAACACGCAGTTCATGCTCGCCGACATGGCAACGGATCTCGAGGCCGCGCGCGCCCTGCTCTACATGGCGGCCGCCAAGGTGTCGGCCAATGCGCCGGACAAGTCGCGCTTCTCGGCCATGGCCAAGCGGCTGGCCACGGATAGCGGCTCATCCATCGTCGATCGCGCCCTGCAGCTGCACGGCGGCTATGGCTATCTGAAGGACTATCCGATCGAGCGCTTCTGGCGTGACCTGCGGGTGCATTCGATCCTGGAAGGCACCAACCAGGTGATGCGCCTGATCGTCGGCCGAGAGCTTACGCGGCAATGATCCTTCGAGACGCCGTTTCGCCAAGCTCAACGGCTCCTCAGGATGAGCGCTCTTGTATTTTCCGCTCATCCTGAGGAGGGACTGAGCTTGGCTAAGGCCCGTCTCGAAGGACTTATGACCGAAGACATCATCAGCTTCACCGAAGGCCATGTCGGCCGCATCAGGCTGAACCGGCCCAAGGCCATTCACGCGCTGACCACCGTCATGTGCACGGCGATCCTGGAGCAGATCGAAGTGTGGCGCGGCGATGAAGCGGTGCGGGCGGTGCTGTTCGATCACGCGGAAGGCCGCGGCTTTTGCGCGGGCGGCGACATCCGCATGCTGGCCGAGTCCGGCGCGAAGGACGGGGCGGAGGCGCGCGCCTTCTTCCACACGGAATATCGGTTGAACGAGCGGCTGTTCACCTATGTGAAGCCGACCGTCGCCTTCATGGATGGGATCACCATGGGCGGCGGCGTCGGCATTGCGCTGCCGTGCAAATATCGCGTCGCGACCGAGAACACCCGCTTCGCCATGCCGGAGACGGGCATCGGCCTGTTTCCGGACGTGGGCGGCGGCTGGTACCTGTCGCGGCTCCCCGGCCGGACGGGACAGTTCCTGGCGCTGACCGGCGCGCGGATCGACGGCGCCGAGTGCCTCTTTCTGGGGCTCGCGACGCATTATCTCCCCGCCGCTGCGCTCGACGAAGTGAAGGCCAAGATCGCGGCCGATCCGACGGCGATCGAAGCGATATTGGACGCCTTCTCGGAAGAGCCGCCGCCTGCGCGCATCGAGGAAAATCTGGAAGCCATCGACCGGCTGTTCGCTTCCGACACGCTCGAGGACATCTATGCCGCGCTGGAGACGGACGGGTCCGCCTGGGCGCGGAAGGAACTGGCGACGCTCAGGTCGAAATCGCCCCAGACGATGAAAGTCGCGCTCCGCCTGCTCAAGGAAGGCGCGCACATGCACAGCTTCGCCGACGAGATGCGGCAGGAATATGCGGTCGGCGCCCATGTCGTGCAGCGCCACGACTTCATCGAGGGCGTGCGGGCGGTGATCGTCGACAAGGACAATGCGCCCAAATGGGACCCGGCGACGCCTGAGGGCGTGACCGAGCATATGCTCGACACGATCTTCGCGCCCCTGCCGGAGGACGAGGCGTGGACGCCCTATCGATGATGGAAAAGGAGACCGCATGAGCCAGTACGAGACCATCCTGATCGAGCGCCACGATGCCGTGACGCTCGTCCGTCTGAACCGGCCGCAGGCGCTGAACGCGCTCAACTCGACGGTGCTCAAGGAGCTGATCGATGCGTTCGCCGCCTATGACGCGGATCCGGCGCAGCGCTGCCTGGTCCTCACCGGCTCGGAAAAGGCTTTCGCGGCTGGCGCCGACATCAAGGAGATGTCCGGTCAGGGCTTTGCCGACATGTACGGCTCGAACTTCTTCGCCGGCTGGGAAAAGGTAACGGCGACGCGCAAGCCCTGGATCGCAGCGGTGGCCGGCTATGCGCTGGGCGGCGGCTGCGAAGTGGCGATGATGGCCGACTTCATCATCGCTGCCGACACCGCCAAGTTCGGCCAGCCGGAGATCAAGCTCGGCGTCTCGCCCGGCATGGGCGGCTCGCAGCGGCTGACCCGCGCCATCGGCAAGGCCAAGGCGATGGAGATGTGCCTGACCGGGCGGATGATGGACGCGGCCGAGGCGGAGCGGTCCGGCCTGGTGGCGCGCGTCGTGCCCGCCGACAGCCTGGTCGAAGAGGCACTGAAGACCGCCGCCGCGATCGCGGCCATGCCCCCGCTCGCGACGATCGCGAACAAGGAGATGGTCAACGCGGCCTTCGAAACCGGCCTCGCGCAAGGCATCCTGTTCGAACGCCGCCTGTTCCATGGCCTGTTCGGGACCGAGGACCAGAAGGAAGGCATGGCCGCCTTCGTCGACAAGCGGCCGGGGAACTGGACCGGGCGGTAAGGACCTGTTCCCCGGCGCAGGCCGGGGTCCAGTGCTTGCGCCCTGCCGATGGGCCCCGGCCTTCGCCGGGGAGCAGACGAGCTAATCCACCTCCTTCGGCGCGCGCGGCGTCAGTTGGCCGGGCGCGACGAAGCCGATCGAGTGCATCGACATCGCCTCCTGCTTGATGTTGGCGGCGATCTGTTCGTACTCCCGCTCCATCTCCGGAGTCACCGAAGCACGGGTATCCTGCAGCGCCTTTTCGAAATGCGCCATCGCGACGCGCTCATTGCCGAGTGACTCGCGCAGCGCGGAGAGGCCGGCGCGGCGCACCAGGTCTTCCAGGTCGGCGCCAGTGAAGCGATCGGTGCGGCGGGCCAGGCTCGCCAGGTCGACATCGTCGGCGAGCGGCATCTTGGCCGTGTGGACCTCGAGGATGCGCTGGCGCCCGGCCTCGTCGGGCACGGACACATAGACCAATTCGTCGAACCTGCCTGGCCGCAGCAGCGCCGGGTCGATCAGGTTGGGCCGGTTGGTCGCGCCGATCACGACAACGGACTGCAGCTCTTCCAGCCCGTCCATTTCGGCCAGGATGGTGTTGACCACCCGCTCCGTCACCTGCGGCTCGCCGAGCCCACCGCCGCGCGCGGGCACCAGGCTGTCCAGTTCGTCGATGAAGATGACGGTCGGCGCCACCTGCCGCGCGCGGGCGAACAGGCGGGCGATCTGCTGCTCGCTCTCGCCATACCATTTGCTGAGCAGGTCGGACGATTTGGTGGCGATGAAGTTCGCCTCGGCTTCGCGCGCGACCGCCTTGGCGAGCAACGTCTTGCCGGTGCCCGGCGGGCCATAGAGCAGGAAGCCTTTGGCCGGCCGGATGCCGAGGCGGCGAAAGGCGTCTGGGTTTTTGAGCGGCAGCTCGACGCCTTCGCGCAGGCGTTCGCGCGCGTCGTCCAGCCCGCCGACATCGTCCCAGCGCACATCGGGCTTCTGCACCATCACTTCGCGCATCGCCGAGGGCTGGACGCGCTTCAGCGCGTTGACGAAGTCGTCGCGAATGACCGAGAGCGTATCGAGCACCTCGGGCGGCACCGTGCGCTCCTCGAGATTCAGGCGCGGCATGATCCGCCGCACCGCCTCGATAGCGGCTTCGCGGGCAAGCGCGCCCAGATCGGCGCCGACGAAGCCGTAGGTGGTGCGCGCCAGCTCATCCAGGTCGACGCCGCCGTCCAGCGGCATGCCGCGGGTATGGATACCGAGGATCTCGCGCCGCCCGCGCTCGTCCGGCACGCCGATCACGATCTCGCGGTCGAAGCGGCCCGGACGGCGCAGCGCCTCGTCGATGGCTTCGGGGCGGTTGGTGGCGGCGATGACGACGAGATTCGCGCGCGGCTCCAGCCCGTCCATCAGCGTCAGCAGCTGGGCGACGAGCCGCTTTTCCGCCTCGCCAGACACCTGGCCGCGCTTGGGCGCGATCGAGTCGATCTCGTCGATGAAGATGATCGACGGCGCGTTCTGCGTCGCGTTCTCGAACACTTCGCGCAGCGCCTTCTCGCTCTCGCCATAGGCGGAGCCCATGATCTCGGGCCCGTTGATCAGGAAGAACTCGGCATCGCTTTCATTGGCGACCGCGCGGGCGAGGCGGGTCTTGCCGGTGCCGGGCGGGCCGTGCAGCAGCACGCCCTTGGGCGGATCGACGCCGAGGCGCTGGAAGAGCTCCGGATAGCGCAAGGGCAGCTCGACCATCTCGCGCAGCTGGTCGATCGCGCCGGCCAGTCCGCCGATATCGTCATAGGTGACGTCGGCACGGCGGTTCTGCGGCTCCTCATATTCGGGCCGCAGCTCGACCTCGGTGTTCTCGTCGATATGGACGACGCCCTTGGGGGTCGAGGAGACCACGACAAGCCGGATTTCCTGCAGCGCATAGGCCGGCGCCGCGAGCATCTGGCGGAGCTGCGGGGGCATGCCGTCATTCTGCACGCGCTGCTGCCCGGCCGTCGCGACCACGTCGCCGGCGGTGAGAGGCCGGCCATAGAAGCTGCGCTTCAATGCGGCGCCGGTGCCCTGCAGGCGGAGATTCTGTTGCGCCGGTGCGAACACGACGCGGGTCGCAGGCCGCGATTCGACCTTACGTACCTCGATCTGATCGCCGGAGCCGACGCCCGCATTGGCACGCTGCAGGCCATCCAGGCGGATGATGTCCAGCCCTTCGTCTTCCGGATAGGGGAGCACGGCCCGCGCCGGCGTGGCGCGCTTGCCCGCCAGTTCGACGACGTCCCCTTCCTGCAGACCCAACGCTGTCATGATCGCGCGCGGGATGCGGGCGAGCCCGCGGCCGCTGTCTTCGGGCCGTGCATTGGCGACCTGCACGCGCCGCGTCTCGATCTCGCTATCCGCCATTCATCATCTCCGGTCAGGCAGCTTAACTAGGGGCCGGCCCGGAACGTTGCGAGGCTGAGCACAAAAAAAGAGGCCAGCCCCGAAGGACCGGCCTTTGAAAGTTTTAGGAGAGGATGCCTGAAAGGCCTGCTCTATGTGCAGTGCAGCGGTTTATGTTGCAAGTGCGAAAAGCAAAAAAGCGGTTGCACAAATTGCAACAGGCCTGCTCTAAGAAAATGCGAGAACGGTGCGAAACGAAAGCGGCCCAAAAATGCTGCTGCGATGCACCATGAGGAGGTTGAGGATTGCGTCGCTTACCCCCGTTGACTGCGGTCGAGGCATTTGTCCAGGTCGCACGGCTCGGCTCAATCAAGGCGGCGGCCGAGGAACTTGCACTGTCTTCTCCAGCGCTTAGCCGGCGCGTCCAGGCTCTTGAACGGTTTCTCGGCCGCCCTCTGTTTGATCGGGTGCCCGGCGCCATGCGGCTCAATACCGATGGCGAACGGTTGCTCGAGACGGTCTCGCCGCACCTGGCCGGGCTGGAGGACGCGATCGAGTCGCTGACATCCGAGGGGAATATCGTGCGGCTGCGACTAGGGGTGCTGCCGCTTTTTGCATCGCAGCAGCTGTTTCCGCATCTGCCCGAGCTTCGTGCTGCTCATCCCGAGCTTCACCTAGACGTCGATACGGGCGCGCATGCGATCGCCCGGCTCGGCGATGGGCTCGACGCCGCGATCGTGCTGGCGCGCGAGGTCGATCCGGCACTCTATTCCCACCGGCTCGACCGCAATCGCATCTTCCCGATCGCGGCGCGCAGCCTGACGGAGGGACCGGGGGCGATCCGCCGGCCTGAGGACCTGACGCGGGCCACCGTCTTCCTGCACCGCGACATGCCCGAAACACTCGACGCCTTCTGCCAGGCACTGGGGATGGAGGCGCTGGAGCCGCTCGCCATCGATCACTTCGATTCGGGGCAACTGATGCTGGACGCGGCCGCCCAAGGGCTTGGCGTCGCCTTCATGCTGGAAAGCCATTTGCGCAATGCTCAGGATGAGCGGCTGGTGCGGCTGTTCGATATCGAGGTGGAAAGCCCCTATAGCTATTGGTTCGCCTGCCGCCCGAAGGCGCTGGAAACCCGGGCGGTACGGATGTTCCGGGATTGGCTCGTCGCCCTGTTCGACCGCGCACCGGAGGCTAAGGCGGCCTGAGACGATAGCGGCCCGGGGAACAGGGCGGGCCGCTCTACCATGAATGGCTAACGGCCGCGTGTCAGGTCCCGTTCTGGGACGGGGGCGAAATGACCTAAAATCAAATGATTGACAGAAGGTTACAAACCGGCTGAGCAGTCACACATGATCCATGTCGGATCATGAGAGCCGCGGGGGGCGACCAGGGGGACGGCTTCGAGTCGTCGGTGGAAACCCCTCCCCGGCTTTGGGAAGGGGAAAGTACTCAATGAAGCATGTACGCATCGCGGCACTCGCCGCGACGATGCTTGCGCTCGGCAGCACGGCAGCCTCGGCGCAGCAGATCAAGCACGCTTGGTGGGAGACCAAGGGCGTGCTCGGACCGACGGTCCAGGTGCCCGGCGACATCTCGCTCGACCAGAATGGCAAGAGCGCGCCGGTCTTCAATGCCGGTCAGGTCGTGATCGGCTTCGAAGGCATCAGCCAGTATGACGCCGCCGCGTTCGGCCGTAACTTCATTCCGCCCGACACCAACGGCGCGGCGGGCCGCACCCAGTATATGTCGACGACCAACGGCGCCTATGCCGTGTTCGACAAGGCGACCGGCACCCGCACGATGCTGTCGCAGGACAATGCGTGGTGGACGGCGCATGGCGGCCAGGCGACCGGCGGCGACACGCGCGTCATGTACAATGCGGACGCATCCCGCTGGGTGATGGTTGCGTTCGGCGCCAACGCCAAGGACCTGCAGATCGCCGTCTCCGACACGGACAATGCGCTCGGTGGCTGGAAGACCACTGTGTTCGAAGGCTATGCCGGGCTCGGCTTCGGCGCGACGGCCGATTATCCGACGCTCGCGCTCGACAAGAACGCGGTGTACATCGGCACGAACAACTTCGCTCCGGCTTCGGCTGGCGGCTCCAACAGCTTCCGCGGCACGACGCTGAACGTCATTCCGCTGGACAGCCTGTTCAACGCTGGCGCTCCGACCATCGCGGGCATCAAGCAGTTCGTGACGCCGTATAACCCGGGTGCGGGCCAAGTCGAAGACCGTGGCTTCGCGATCCAGGGTGTCAACAGCAGCACTGCCGGCACCACCGGCCGTGTCGTGTCCGCCTCGCTGTTCGAATATGACTCGATCACCTACACGGTGAACGGTCTGTCGACGAGCTCGGCAACGGGCGCGACCCGCGGTGCGGTCGACTACCTCGGCGAAGCCGGCTTCGTCACGGCGGGTCCGGGCCGTCAGCCGTCGCCGATCGCCGCCAACCAGCGCATCATCGACACCAATGACGAGCGCATCAGCAGCAGCGTCTACGAGGTGAACGGCAAGATCTACATGCTGCACACCGTCAACTCGCTGCTGGACGCTCAGGACGAGGCGCGTACCCGCATCGTCGTGATCGACTCCGCTTCGGGCAACATCCTGAGCACGACCGAAATCGGCGCCGCCGGTTACGACTATTACATGGGCTCGCTCGCCGTGAACCAGGCGGGTCAGGTCATGGTCGGCTATAACCGCTCGGGCCTCGATCCGGCGACCGGCAAGATCGGCTTCTACGCGCGTGCGTACAAGACGCTGGCCGACGGCACGCTCGTCGAAACGCTGGGTGAGACGCTGCTCAAGGAAAGCCTGACCAACGACTATCACAATGGCAGCCTCGACGGGCAGGCCGCGGTGGGACGTCAGCGCTGGGGTGACTACAGCCAGGTCTCGGTCGACCCGACGCAATATGATGGCTTCTGGGTCATCGGCGAGTTCGCGCGCGAGCCGAACAATGCCGCGAACGGCCATCCGGGCGGCACCGGCGGCACCCGCTGGGGCACCTGGATCGCCAACGTCCGGGCCGGTGCGGTGCCTGAGCCGGCGACCTGGGCGATGATGCTGATGGGCTTCGGCTTCGTCGGCGCCGGCATGCGCCGGGCGCGCAGCGTCAAGGTCAGCTACGCCTGATCTTAGCTTTGGCGTGAAATCGGAGCGGGGAAGCGTGCTTCCCCGCTCTTTTTTTGCCGCCAGCCCGTCCCGTATCGGGACTGGGCGATTACAACGGCACGCAAGCCTTTGAAGTTGGGCGAGCTCCTGCCCGTCCTGTCCGATCTTCCGCCGTGGTTACCGCCCCGTTGACTCATTGCCGCAAAAGGTATGCATTCCCCGAATGACTCCGCTGTGAGTCTGTCTGCCGTTGCGTAGGGGGTGACGGGGCTGGTCCTGTTCCGCGCGCGGCGAAAGGGGAAGGGGACATCATGTTGAGATTGCGTGCAGCTGCTCTTGCGGCGTCCGGACTGTTGGCGATCGGCGCCAGCGCGGCGTCCGCGCAGACGGTCAAGACCTATTGGTCGCAAAAGGGCCTTGCCGGCCCAACCATCATCCTGCCGGGCGACATTTCGAACGACAACAACAACAAGCCTGCCACGGTGTTCAACGCCGGCAATGTCGTGATCGGCTTCGAAGGCATCAGCCAGTACGACAATGCGGCGTTCGCGCGGAACTTCATTCCGCCCGACACCAACGGCGCCGTCGGCCGTACCCAATATCTCGAATCCTCGAACGGCGCCTTCGCGGTGTTCGACAAGGCGACCGGCACCCGCACTTTGCTCCAGTCGGACATCGACTGGTGGGGCGGCAAGGGCCAGGTCGGTGCCAATGGCGACAACCGCGTGATGTACAATGCGGATGCGAGCCGCTGGATCGTGGTCGGCTTCGGCGCGAACACCAAGGACCTTCAGATCGCGGTGTCGGACACCGACAACGCGCTTGGTTCCTGGAAGTCGCTGAAGTTCGAGGGCTTCAACGGCAACACCGCCGACTATCCGACGCTCGCGCTCGACAAGAACGCCGTCTATATCGGCACCAACAACTTCAAGGTGGGCTGCAGCGCCGCCAATCCTTCGGCCAATGCTTTCTGCGGGACGACGATGAACGTCATCCCGATCGACAGCCTGTTCAATGCGGTAGCGCCCACGCTCACCAACATGAAGCAGTTCGTGACGCCCTATAATCCGGGCGCCGGGCAGGTCGAAGATCGCGGCTTTGCGCTCCAGGGTGTCAACAGCACCAGCGCCGGCTCCTCCGGCAAGGTCGTGACCGCCTCGCTGTTCAACTTCGACTCAATGGCTTATTCGGTCAACGGGCTGAGCTCGTCCGACGCGACCGGTGCGTCGCTGGGTGCGATCGACTATCTCGGCGAAGCCGGGTTCGTCAGCCCTGGACCGGGACGGCAGCCATCGCCGATCGCCGCCAACCGGCGCATCATCGATACGCTGGATGAACGCATCAGCAGCAGTGTCTATGAGGTGAACGGCCGCATCTACATGCTGCACACGGTCAACTCGCTGCTCGATCCGCAGGACGAGGCGCGGGTTCGCGTCGTCGTGCTCGACTCGGCGACCAACAACATCCTCGACGAGTTCGATGTCGGCGAGACGGGTTACGACTATTACCAGGGCTCGATTGCGGTGAACGCCGCCGGCCAGGTCGTCATCGGCTATAACCGGTCGGGTCTCGATCCCGCGACCGGCAAGATCGGCTTCTACGCCCGTGCGTACAAGACGCTCGCCGACGGCACTCTCGTGGAGACAATGGCCGAAACCCTGCTCAAGGAAAGCCTGACCAACGACTATCACAATGGCTCAGTTGACGGGCAGCCGGCCGCCGGCCGTCAGCGCTGGGGCGATTACAGCCAGGTCTCGGTCGATCCGACGCAATATGACGGCTTCTGGGTCATCGGCCAGTTTGCCCGTGAGCCGAACAACGCGGCGAACGGCCATCCGGGCGGGACCGGCGGCACGCGCTGGAGCACCTGGATCGCCAACATCCGCGCCGGTGCGGTGCCGGAACCGGCGACCTGGGCGATGATGCTGATCGGCTTCGGCTTTGTCGGTGCCGGCATGCGCCGCGCACGCAGCGTGACGGTTAGCTTCGGCTGATCGACTCAGCCGCCAAAGGGATGCGGGCGGGGCTTCGGCTCCGCCCGTTTTTTTTTCAGTAGCAGCGGATCAGCTTGACGCGCCGGCCCTTGGTTAGCTCCAGCTTTTGGGTGCTGCCTTGCGCGGTGACGGTCAGCAGCATCGTCTCGCCGGCAAGTCGTCCGGCATAGCGGGCGGGCTTGGCGGCCGCGCCGTCGGCAACCTGCGGACCGGCGCCATAAGCCTCGAAATCACCCTTGGCCGTGAAGCTGCCATCCTTCTTGATCCGGAAGGCGGTGAGCCGCCCGCCAGCACAGGACTGGCGCAGCTCGCCGCCTTGGGCATCGATGGTCAGCATCGCATCGGGCCCGCCCCATTGCCCCTCCAGCGCCGATGCATCGGCCGCGCCGCTCATCCCGAGCGCCGCAGCAGTGAGAAAGATTGCATGACGCCGCTCCATTTCCGTCTCCACTCAAAGGACCAGCCTACACCCTCTGCCTGGGCGTGCGAAGCGGAACCTCTTGCCTGAACCTCGTCTTGCCACCAAATGACTGTTGCTGATTTGCAACAGCGGGTTATTGAAGACGAACCGAGCAGCAGGACGACGAATGGCCACCGATCCCTACTCCGTGCTGGGCGTCGCGCGCGGTGCCGGCGAGGACGACATCAAGAAGGCCTATCGCAAGCTTGCGAAAGAGCTGCATCCCGATCGCAACAAGGACAATCCCAAGGCGGCGGAGCGCTTCTCGCAGGTCACCGCCGCCTATGACCTGCTGAACGACAAGGACAAGCGCGCCAAGTTCGATCGCGGCGAGATCGACGCGGACGGCAACCCGACTGCGCCGTTCGGCTTCGGCGGCGGTCGGGGCGCGGCCGGCGGCTATCGCTCGGCGGGCACGTCGGGGTTCGACTTCGGCACCGATGCTTCGGATTTCGGTGACATCTTCGAAGGGCTGTTCGGCCGTGGCGGCGGCGCCGGCGGCTTCACCTCAGGCTTCGGCCGCCGCTCCGCACCGCCACCCCGCGGCGCGGACATGGCCTATCGCCTGCGCGTGCCGTTCGAAGAGGCGGCGGCGCTGAAGCCGCAGCGGATCACGCTTGCGGATGGCAAGACGATCGACCTGAAGCTTTCGCCCGGCGTCGAGAGCGGCACGCAGATGCGGCTCGGCGGCAAGGGTGAGCAGGGCCCCGGCGGACCCGGCGATGCGATCGTCACCGTCGAGATCCAGCCGCACCGCTTCTACAAGCGGGACGGCGACAATGTGCTGCTCGACCTGCCGATCACGCTCAGGGAGGCGGTGCAAGGCGGCAAGGTCAAGGCGCCCACGGTCGACGGCGCCGTGATGGTCAATGTGCCGGCCGGCTCCACCTCCGGCCGCGTGCTGCGGCTCAAGGGCAAGGGCTTTCACAAGAAGGGCGGGGATCGCGGCGACCAGCTGATCACGCTGATGGTCGATGTGCCGTCGGACGATGCGGAACTCGCCGCCTTTGTCGACGGCTGGGGCGGAGGCGAGCGCAACCCGCGCACCGCTCTGGGCGTCTAGCCGTTCGTGGACCTTGTCGACGAAGCGCATGAAATCGACCTGCCGGACGGCCCGGCACCGCAGACTCCTGAGGCGCGACGCCGGCGGCTGCTCCGCACGCGCCAGCGCGTCGACGACACGTTCAAGAAGCTTGGGCCGGGTTCACGAGTCCGCGTGGTGCTCGGTCGCGCGTTCGAGGGGCTGTGGAACGACGGCTTCATCCACGCCGGCAATCTCGCCTATCTGACGCTGCTGACGCTCTTTCCCTTCTTCATCGTCGTCGCGGCGATCGCCCAGGCGCTGGGCCGCGACGCCGCCACGCTCGACGCGCTCCGCCAGTTCCTGGCCCAGGTGCCGCGGGATGTGGCGGATGTGCTCGAAAAGCCGATCAGCGACGTGCTGACCGCCCGCTCGGGCAATCTGCTCTGGCTCGGCGCGCTCGGCGGCCTGTGGAGCACCGGCGGCTTCATCGCGACGCTGAAGGACATTCTGTACCGCGCCTACGGCGTGCGCTCCGCCTCCACCTTCTGGATGGCCCGGCTCCGCTACACGGCGATCACGGTGGGGTCGGTGCTGCTGGTGCTGGTCTCGTTCCTGCTGCAGGCGGTGCTGGCCGGACTGGAGCAGTTCGTGCTGCGCCTGTTTCCGGTCGCCGACAGCTCGCTGACCTTGCTGCTCAGCGCCTCGCGGCTGATTCCCGGCCTGTTCATCTTCGGGGCCTTCTACCTGCTCTTTTATGTGATGACCCCGAAGCGGTATCGCGGCCGCGGCTGCCGCAAATGGCCGGGGCCGCTGTTCGTCGCGGTCTGGTGGCTGCTCGTCACCTCGCTGCTGCCGTGGGCGCTGACGCTCATCGGCGGCTACGACCTGACCTATGGCAGCCTGGCCGGCGTCATGATCGCGCTCGTCTATTTCTTCACGCTGGGCCTGGGCGTCGTCTTCGGAGCGCACCTGAACGCGGCACTGGCCGAAGTGCCGCAGAGCGCGCTAAAGGGCGCCGATACGAAGACAGAGGTGCTCGCCAAGTGACGGATCTGATGAAGGGCAAGCGCGGGCTGATCATGGGCCTGGCCAATGAACGCTCTCTCGCCTGGGGTATTTCGAAAAAGCTGCACGAAGCCGGCGCCGAACTCGCCTTCAGCTATCAGGGCGAGGCGCTGGAGAAGCGCGTGCGGCCGCTCGCCGAAGAGCTCGGCTCCGACTTCCTCCTCGACTGCGACGTGTCCGACATGGCGGCCCTCGATCGAACCTTCGCCGAACTGAAGGAGCGTTGGCCTGCCATCGACTTCGTCGTGCATGCGATCGGCTACACCAACAAGGAAACGCTGCGCGGCCGCTATTGCGACATCGGCCTCGATGATTTCCTGCTGACGATGAACATCAGCGTCTACAGCTTCACCGCGGTCGCCCAGCGCGCCGCCGCGATGATGCGCGAAGGCGGATCGCTGCTCACCCTCTCCTATTACGGCGCCGAAAAGGTGGTGCCGCATTACAACGTCATGGGCGTGGCCAAGTCCGCGCTCGAAACGAGCGTCAAATATCTGGCGAACGATCTCGGCCCCGACGGCATTCGCGTCAACGCGATCTCGGCCGGCCCAATCAAGACGCTCGCCGCCTCCGGCATCGGCGATTTCCGCTACATCCTGAAGTGGAACGAACTGAACAGCCCGATGCGCCGCAACGTTTCGATCGAGGATGTCGGCGGCGCCGCGCTCTATCTGCTCAGCGATCTGGCGGCAGGCGTGACCGGCGAAACCCACCATGTCGACGCCGGCTACCACGTCGTCGGCATGAAGCAGAAGGACGCACCCGACATTGCGCTGGCCTGATGCCGGTTGTATTCAGGGAAGCTGGGCTGCGCATCCACTTCTTCGCCCATGAAGGCCTGCCTCGCGAGCCTGTCCACGTCCATGTCGCTCGTCCAGGAGGGGACGCCAAATTCTGGCTCGACCCCGAAGTGCGCCTCGCCCGCAACAAGGGGCTGACCGCGCGCGAGTTGCGGCAGGCCCAGGAAACTGTCAGAAAGCGCCGTCAGGAACTGATCGATGCATGGAACGCCTTCTTTGCCGGAAGCGACTGACGTTCGCTTCGACGCCGACTCGATGTGGGTGTCCCTGAGCGATGGCCGCACCCTGGGTGTTCCGCTGGTCTGGTATCCTCGCCTCCTGAACGGCACGTCGGAGGCGCGTCAGGATTTTTTCATCTCCCCCAGCGGCATTCACTGGGAGGCGCTCGATGAAGATGTCTCGATCGAGGGATTGCTGTTCGGCTGGCGCGAACAGCTGAGCGGATCTCGTCAGGCGGCGTGAGCTTCAACAGCTTCGGTCGCGTCTTCCGGTTCACGACCTGGGGGGAAAGTCACGGACCGGCCATCGGGGCGGTGGTGGATGGCTGTCCGCCCGGCTTGAGCCTCAGCGAGCAGGACATCCAGCCCTGGCTCGATCGCCGGCGGCCCGGCCAGTCGCGCTTCACCACGCAGCGGCAGGAGCCGGATCAAGTCCGCATCCTCTCCGGGGTGTTCGAGGGCAAGACGACGGGCACGCCGATCAGCCTGCTCATCGACAATGTCGACCAGCGCTCGAAGGACTATTCCGAGGTCGCGCAGGCTTATCGGCCGGGCCATGCCGACTATGCTTATGACGCGAAATACGGCTTACGCGACTATCGCGGCGGCGGGCGTTCCTCGGCGCGCGAAACCGCGTCGCGTGTCGCCGCGGGCGCCGTGGCGCGCCTCGTCATCCCCGAAGTGACCATCCGGGCCTGGGTGAGCGAAGTCGGCGGCGACGCGATCGCGAGCTTCGATGCCGAGCAGATCGATGCCAACCCCTTCTTCTGCCCGGACGCGGCCGCCGCCGCCCGGTGGGAGCGGCTGATCGACGATGCCCGCAAGTCCGGCTCTTCGCTCGGGGCTGTGGTGGAGTGCGAAGCGTCAGGGGTGCCCGCCGGCTGGGGCGCGCCGCTCTATGCCAAGCTCGACAGCGAGCTCGCCGCGGCCGCCATGTCGATCAACGCGGTGAAAGGAGTCGAGATCGGCGACGGCTTCGCGGCTTCGCGGCTGCGCGGCGAAGAGAATGCCGATCCGATGCGACCGGGCGAGCGCGGTCCCAGCTTTGCCAGCAATCACGCCGGCGGCATTGCCGGCGGCATCTCGACGGGTCAGCCGGTCCGCTTGCGCGTCGCCTTCAAGCCGACCAGCTCGATCCTGACGCCGGTGGAAACGATCACCCGCGCCGGCGAAGCGACGGAGATCATGACCAAGGGCCGGCACGATCCCTGTGTCGGCATCCGTGGCGTCCCCGTGGTCGAAGCGATGATGGCGCTGGTCCTCGCCGACCAGAAGCTGCTGCACCGCGCCCAGTGCGGCTGAGCTAGCGGATCCTGACCCCGACCAGCGTGCCCTTGGTGCCGCTGCGGTCGAGCGTGAAACTGAAGTTCGGCCAGGCCTTGCGCCAGCGGCGGGCCACGAGGCGTTCGCCGGGGCGGGCGGCGTCGTCGAGCAGCACGGTGCCGCCGACCGGAATGCGATCGAACAGCGTCTCGGCCGCGCCGCGCACCAGCGGATGGACCGTCCAGGGCGGGCCGTCGATGATCAGCAGGTCGATGCGATCGGGCAGATGATGCACGTCGTACCAGAGGCGCGGCCAGCCGGCCGGCGCTGGCACCAGGGCGGCCGTGTGCAGATTGGCAGACAGGCCATGCTCCACCAGCCAGGCACCGGTCGCCGCGACGAAGTCCGCATGTTGGTCGAAGCTGGTGAGTCTGCCGCCGCCGCTCAGCGCCATCGCGCGCGCCGCAACCAGCGTCGACGCCCCCGCGCCCAGCTCGACCACCTGCCGCGGTCGCAGCTTTTCGATCGTGTCGACAATGCGGTGGAGCAACGCGGTGTCGGCCTTCCAGCTGCCGAGGTTCGGCAGCGCGTCGGCCGGCAGCTGAAGCCGCTCAAGCAGCCGCGCCTTGTCGCGCTTGCTGCCGCCCGACAGGCTCCGCAGCAGCCACGGCCAGCCGATCGCGCCGAACGTCAGCACCGCCGCGCGATCCACCAGGGATGGATCGGAAGCGTCGGCGTGCGCGCGCGGCAGCAGCTTGGTGGCGTATTTGCTGGTCATCGGCGCCGGTCAGACGCTCCGATCATGCCCATGTTCCCTATTCGGCGAGCGGCCGGTCGCGCCACCACTTGCGCACATAGTCCCAGCCTTCCTGCGCCGTTTCGACGAAATGGAACAGCTCCAGGTCCTTGCGCGCGATCACGCCTTCTTCGGCAAGCGCTTCGAAATCGACGACGCGCTCCCAGAATTCCCGGCCATACATCAGCACCGGGATCGGCGAGACCTTGCCGGTCTGGATGAGCGTCAGCAGCTCGAACGTCTCGTCGAACGTGCCGAAGCCGCCGGGGAAGACGGCCACGGCACGGGCGCGCAACAGAAAGTGCATCTTGCGCAGCGCGAAATAGTGGAACTGGAAGCTCAGGCCCGGCGTGACATAGGGGTTGGGTGTCTGTTCGTGCGGCAGCACGATGTTGAGGCCGACCGACTCGGCGCCGACGTCCTGCGCGCCCCGATTCGCCGCTTCCATGATCGACGGGCCGCCGCCCGAGCAGACGACGAAGTGGCGCCGACCTTCCATGTCGCGCGCCGCATGGCTGGCCAGCTGGGCGAGTTCGCGCGCGACGTCGTAATATTTGGCCTTGGCGATCAGCCGCTCGGCGACCTTCTTCGCGTAATCGTCGGTCGCGACCTCGCGCAGGACTTCGGCTTTGGCCGGTTCGGGAATGCGTGCGGACCCGTAGAAGACGAAGGTGGAACCGATCTTCGCCTCGTCGAGCAGCAATTCCGGCTTCAGCAGCTCCAGCTGGAACCGGACGGGGCGCAGATCCTCGCGCAGCAGGAACTCGTCGTCCTGGAACGCCAGCCGGTAGGCCGGATGCATGGTCTGCGGAGTCTGGGTGAGGTTTTGCGTCGCCTTTGCCTCTTCATGGGCATTGGGAAAGACGCGGGAAGGTACGCGGGTATCGGTCATAAGCGGGCGGGCTTAGGCGGAGTGCGCCGCCGCGGCAATCACCTGCAGAAAGGGCCGCGCCCCATGTCCAGGTGGAAGTGATCGGCGTGCAGGCTGTTATAATCGGGGCTCAGCACGGTCTTGAAGCGACGGCATGCCGAGGTGCGGATCACGAGCAGGAAGCTGCGCACATCGGCATCGGGCGAGTTCCAGTCCTTCTTGAGCGTGATCTGCCGCCCGTCGGCGAGCAGGAAGCCGCTGACATCGACCGCATTGGCGGTGGCATGCTCGGACAGGCGCCCGGCGAGGGCGCCGTTGACGTTGCGGCAGGAATAAGTGCCGAAGGTCTCGACCTTGGCGATCTCGCTGCGCAGATACAGCCGGGCCGCCGGCATCACGCCATTCCGCACCCATGCACTGAAGGTCGCCGCCAGGCTGCAGTTCATAGCGCCCAAGTTAGACACCGGCACGCCGGCGTCGAGCAGCTTGACGCTCGCAAAGCTGTAGCAGCCGCCGCCATAATCCCGATCGGGTAGTGCCGAAAAGCGGGCGAGCTGGCCGAGATTGGCAAGGCAGACGCGCACCTGCGGCGAGTCGATCGTCAGGCGGTTGGGTGGGCTGGGCCGGGGCTGGGCGCGCTGCTCGTCGCGGCCGGTGCACGCGGCCAGCAGCAGCGCGACACCAGCAACAACGGCAAGGTTCCTCCCCATCGGAAAACCATGCCGCACTCTTCGTCTATTGAGAATCGGCACGGCGGTCAGCCGTGCCGCGGACGAGTCCGGCGGATCAAGCGAAGGCGGCGGTGCGCTTGCGGCGGCGGGCCGCTGCGCCGATCAGGCCGAAGCCGCTGATCAGCAACGCCCACATAGCCGGCTCGGGAACTGCGGCGGGCGGGGGCGGCGGCGCGACATTGCCGGTCGAATAGATCGCGATGTTGGAGATGCCTTGGAACTTCACGAGGAAGCTGGTCAGGCTCGATCCCGCATCGATCTTGTAAAAGCCGGTGCCGTTGCCGACGCCGTTCGGGCCGCCACCACCGAAATGGATGCCCAGAAAGGTGATGCCGGTGAGCGTCTGATGCAGGCCGACCGTCTTCGAATCCGTCAGGTTGTACTTCAGACCTGCAGCCTCGAGCCCGGTGAAGTTCTTGTCCCAGGTGAAGCCGACATCCTTGAGGCCGGCGAACTGCTCGTCGCGCGTGGCGTTGCTGAGCAGATTGCCGCTATAGAAGCCGCTGCAGTCCAGGGTCGTCACATTGAGGTCGCTCAACGAACAGGCGATCGGACCCGATGCGGGCGCGGGGCTGTTGTTCTTGGCTTGGGCCGGAACGGCGCCGGCAAGGCAGGTCACGGCGGCAACGCCGAGCATCAGTTTACGCATAAGAAACCCCCACAAACAAAGACCCCGGGAATGGCCCGTTCTCTTACCGCCGGCTTGTTACCAATCTCCTTTTCTGACTCCCAGCATCGATTGGAGTGGCAGCGTGCCATCGCGGGACTGCGCCGAAATGGCACATTCCTTGCTGAAAGCGCCGTGACATCAATCGGGGCGTCTGAATGACCGTTGCCACGCTGCAATCGCTGCTTTCGACCGGAGGCGTGCAGTCCGCCATCCAGCGGGCGAGCCATAAGACCGGAGTCGATTTCTCCTATCTGCTCGGCCAGGCGCAGGTGGAATCGAGCCTGCGTGTGGACGCCAAGGCGCCGACCAGCAGCGCATCGGGCCTCTATCAGTTTGTCGAGCAAAGCTGGCTGGGCACGGTCAAGAAGCACGGCGCCGAACACGGCCTGGGCTGGGCTGCCGACAAGATCACCCAGGGACCAAGCGGCCGCTATTACATCTCCGACCTCGCGACCCGCGATTATGTGCTGAAGCTGCGCAACAATCCCGAAGTCGCTTCGCTGATGGCGGCCGAGCATGCCGCGGACAACAAGGCGGAGTTGGAGGCGACCCTGGGCCGCGAAGCAGGCGGCACCGACCTCTATATGGCGCATTTCCTGGGTATCGGGGGCGCCAAGAAGTTCCTCTCCACGCTGCAGCGCAATCCCGAGACCGCGGCAGCACAGCTCTTCCCGGCTGCGGCCGCCTCCAATCGCGGCATCTTCTTCGGCGAAGGCGGGCGGATGCGCTCCGTCTCCGAAATCTACGATCGCTTTGCGACCAAGCTGCAACGGGGCGTCGAGATTGCCGCCGGCGGCAAGTCGTTGCCGCCCGTTGCCGCACCCGGCAGACCCGATGCGGCCTTCCAGCTCGCGGTGATCGAGCAGCAGGACCGGCCCGAGACCGCGACGCTCGACCAGCTGCTCGCCTCGGCCGACCGCCCCAACCTGCTCCGCCCAACGCCGGACAGCGCGAAGCTCGCCTATATGCTGCTCGCGAGCATGGGGGCGTAACGGGTGGCCTCGATCGCTCTCACACCCGCCGCGACGATGAAGATGGGGCGCCTCGCCGCCCTACCCGCCGGCATCCTGATCCTCGTGCTGCTGATGGTCGTGCCGATCCCGGCCGGCCTGCTCGACCTGTTCTTCATCCTGAACATCATGGTCTCGGTCGCGGTGCTGATGGTGGCGCTGAATGCGGAAAAGCCGCTCGACTTTTCCAGCTTTCCGACCGTGCTGCTGCTCGCGACCCTGTTCCGGCTGGCGCTGAACGTCGCCTCGACCCGCGTCGTGCTGGTCCACGGCCATGAAGGAAAGGCCGCCGCCGGCCATGTCATCGAGGCGTTCGGCGCCTTCCTGATCGGCGGCAATTATGTCGTCGGCCTGCTCGTCTTCGCGATCCTCGTCATCATCAACATGATCGTGATCACCAAGGGCGCGGGCCGCGTGTCCGAAGTGTCGGCCCGCTTCACCCTCGACGCTTTGCCCGGCAAGCAGATGGCGATCGACGCCGACCTCAATGCCGGCCTGATCACGCCGGAGGAGGCCAAGGCACGTCGCGTGGAGACTGGCGTCGAGGCCGATTTCTACGGCTCGATGGACGGTTCGTCGAAGTTCGTGAAGGGCGACGCCACCGCGGCGCTGCTGATCCTCGGCGTCAACGTGATCGGCGGCCTGATCATCGGCGTCGCCAGCCACGGCCTCGGCATCGCCGAAGCGGCCAAGACCTATGTGATGCTGGCGGTCGGCGACGCGCTCGTCGCGCAGATCCCGTCGCTGTTGCTGTCGATCGCGGCGGCCGCGATCGTCACCCGCGTCGCCTCCAGCCACGACCTTGCCGGCCAGATCGGCAGCCAGTTCGCCAGCGCGCGAACCTGGGCGCCGGTGGCCGCAATCCTCGGCATTCTCGGCGTGCTGCCGGGCATGCCGCACCTCGTCATGCTGCCGCTCGCCGCCTTGGCTGGTTTCGTCGCCTGGAAGCTCAGCAAGGCCAAGGCCGCCGCCGACGCCCTGCCGGTCCCGGCCAATGACGACACGCCCGCCGATCTCAGCAAGATCGACTGGTCGGAAGTCTCGGACGCGATGCAGGTCAATCTCGAGATCGGCTATGGCTTGGTGCCGTTGGTCGACGAGCGCCAGGGCGCCCCGCTGATGACGCGGATCACCGGCGTGCGTCGCCAGCTGTCGAAGGAACTCGGCTTTGTCGTCCCGCAGGTCCGCGTCCGCGACAACATCTCGATCCCGCCGTATAATTACCGCATCGTCATTAACGGCGTCGTGGTCGGCGAAGATGTCGCCTCGCCCGACGAGATGCTGGCGCTCGACACCGGCCAGGCGGTCGGGCGGCTGCAGGGCCGCACCGCCAAGGACCCGACCTTCGGCCTCGACGCGGTGTGGATTTCGCCGAACGACGCCGATGCGGCGACGGCGGCCGGCTATATGGTCGTCGACAGCGGTACCGTCATCGCGACCCAGCTCAACCACCTGCTCGGTGCCCATGCCGCCGAACTGTTGGGTCCGGACGAAGTGCAGAGCCTGCTCGACCGGCTGAAGGACTCGGCCGCGCAGCTGGTCGCCTCCTTGTCGCCCAATCCCGTGCCGCTGACCGCGCTGACTCAGGTGCTGCGCGCGCTGCTGTCCGAAGGCATTCCGCTGAAGGAATTCCGCCGGATCGCCGCTTCGATCGCGGTCGCGGCGCAGAAGACGCTCGATCCCGAAGAACTGGTCGAAGCGATCCGCCCCGATCTCGGGCCGCTGATCATCCAGCGCCTGTGCACGCCGCGCGAGCCGCTGCGCGTGATGACGCTGGAGGGCGGGCTCGAGGCGATCCTCGGCCAGGCGGTCCGTTCCGATCCGTCCAACCGCCACATGATCGAGCCGGACCTTGGCCGCCGCATCGTCGATGCGCTGCAGCAGGCCGCGCGTCCGCTGATCGCCGAAGGCAAGCCGTTCGCGCTGGTCGTCCAGCCGACCGTCCGCCTCGCCGTCCGCAAGCTCGTCCGCGCGTCCTTGCCCGACACGCCGGTGATGAGCTTCCTCGAAGTGCCCGAAGACAAGGCGGTCGAAGTCGTCGCCGTCATCGGCGCCCCGCAACAGCTCGCCGCATGAGACCGGATATGGCCACCGAACCGCTGATGCCCGTCACCTATAGCCGCACCGGCACGACCGGAGCGCAGGCGCACGAAGCCCTGATCCGCGACCATATGCCCCTGGTCCGCCGCATCGCCTGGCACGTTCATGGCTCCGTCTCCAGCTCGGTCGAGGTGGAGGATCTGATCCAGACCGGCCTGGTCGCCCTCGTCGAGGCCGCCGCTTCGTTCGAGGATCGCGGGCAGGTGACCTTCGCCCAATATCTGTCCACGCGCATCCGCGGCTCGATGATCGACGAGTTGCGCCGCCAGGCGACGATCACCCGGGGCGCGATGCGCCGCCGCCGCGAGATCGCCGACGCCGAGTCGAACCTGTCGGTGAAGCTCGGCCGCGCGCCGAGCGACGAGGAACTCGCCTTCCAGCTCGGCGTGCCGACCGAGCGCCTGCGCCAGGAGCGCGACGCCGCGCAGCCGGTCCGCTTCGAGCCGATCGACGGCGTCTATACCGACGACAATCCGTGGTTCATGAGCGATGACCCCAACCCGTTCGAATTGCTCGAACAGGAGGATGCCCGCCAGGCGCTGATCGAAGCGATCGGCCGCCTTTCCGAGCGCGAGGCGCAGGTGATCCAGCTCTATTATGTCGAGGACCTCAATCTCGAGGAGATCGGGCTGGTCCTCGGCGTCGGCGCCGCCCGCGTCTGCCAGATCAAGAAGAGCGCCCACGACCGGCTGAAAAAGGCCCTCGCCGCACGGGTGGGGTAACGCCTCACTTCGTCATGCCGAACTTGTTTCGGCACAAGGCTTGGGCAGCGTAGCGTTGGGCGTTCCCCGCCAAGCCCTTGAGCAGCACCACCCTTGTCCCGAAACAAGTTCGGGATGACGGCACTATGGATAGCTCACGGTCAGCGGCACCTCGGGCAGCGGGATGAACTCGCCGGCTTCGCCCGGCACGTGCGGGAAGCGGCCGTCCTTCCAGTCATGCTTGGCCTGGTTGATCCGGTCCCGGCTCGACGAAACGAAATTCCACCAGACATGACGCGGCGTGCGGAAGGCCTCGCCGCCGAGCAGCATCACCCGCGCGCCCGCCGACGAGCGCAGGGTCATGGGTACGCCCGGCTTGAGCAGATAGAGCGCGTAGAGGTCCAGCGGCTCGCCATCGAGGCTCGCATCGCCGAGCGCCACGACCACGGCACGCTCGTCGGCGCCGGCGTCGATCGGCAGCGCGGCGCCCGGCTGCAGCTGGATGTCGGCATAGATGGTGTCGGCATGGCAGGTGGTCGGCGCGGTGCGTCCCCAGAGCGAACCCATGATCACGCGAGCGTTTACTTGGCCGTCATCGATGATCGGCAGGTCCGCGGCCGCGACATGCTCGAAGGCCGGATCGATCTCTTCCTTGCCGTCGGGCAAAGCGAGCCAGGTCTGCATGCCCGACATGATCGCGCCGCCGGTCCGCTCGGATGCGGGCGAGCGTTCGGAATGGACGATGCCGCGGCCCGCCGTCATCAGGTTGACCGCGCCCGGCTCGATCGTCGCGAAGGTGCCAAGCGAGTCGCGATGGTCGATGGCGCCGCCGAACAGATAGGTCACGGTGGCGAGGTTGATGTGCGGGTGCGGGCGCACGTCCATGCCCTGGCCGGGGTCGAGCTGCGCCGGGCCGAACTGATCGACGAAGATGAACGGCCCGACCATCGTCCGCGGCTTGGACGGCAGCGTGCGCCGCACCTTGAAGCCGCCGAGATCGTGCGTGCTGGGTGTGATGGTCAGCGTGAACAGGTCCGACATCAGCCGCGCCCCCGATAGCCGGGCACGTCCTGCGCCGGCAGCCACAGTCCGGCCGGCGGTTCGCCGGACTGCCAGAACACGTCGATCGGAATGCCGCCGCGCGGATACCAATAGCCGCCGATGCGCAGCCAGAGCGGCTTCATCTCCACGAACAGCCGTTCGGCGATGCCGACGGTGCAATCCTCGTGGAACGCCGCATGGTTGCGGAACGCGCCCAGGAACAGCTTCAGCGACTTGGATTCGACGATCGTCTCTGCCGGCGCATAGTCGATGACCAGGTGCGCGAAATCCGGCTGGCCGGTCACCGGGCAAAGCGAGGTGAACTCCGGCGCGGTGAAGCGCACGAGATAGGGCCGACCGGGCCGCGGATTGGGCACGTAATCGAGAGTTGCGGCCTCTGGGCTGGTCGGGAGACTGGTCGACTGACCAAGATGTGTGACCTTCATGGTCTCCATCTAGTCGTTCATCGACAAACCCCCAAGCCGGATTGGCCTGAGCTTGTCGAAGGCCTCCCTTCTTCCTACCACCACGGCAGAAAAATGGGCTGCGAAGGGCTCGGCCCGGACGGAGGAAAATTTGCGCTCAATCCTGCTTCTCGGCGCGGCATTGCTCGCGTCTCCATTGCTGGCTCAGGATAGGAAGGAAGAGCCCAAGGCCGAAAAGACGGCCGACATTCCCCCGCCGCAGATCGTCACCAAGCGGATGAGCGGCACCTTCGGCGGGCAGCGGGTCGACTATGTCGCGACCGCCGGCGAGATCCAGTTGAAGGGCGATGACGGCGCGCCGCGCGCGGTCATCAATTACTACAGCTACGTCAAGGAACCGCGCGACCCGAACCGGCCGGTCACCTTCCTGTTCAACGGCGGCCCCGGCTCGGGTTCGGTGTGGCTGCACATGGGCGCGTTCGGGCCGAAGCGGGTGGCGATCCCCTCCGATGCGCGCGACGATGGGGCGCCGCCTTATCCGATCGTCGACAATCCGGACTCGCTGCTCGACGCTACCGACATCGTCTTCATCGATCCGGTCGGCACCGGCTTCAGCCATGTCGTCGGCAAGGGCGAGACCAAGGATTATTGGGGCGTCACCAAGGATGCCCAGTCGGTCGCCAAGGTGATCCGGCTGTGGCTGAACGAAAATGGCCGCTGGAACAGCCCCAAATTCCTCGGCGGCGAAAGCTATGGCACCACCCGCTCCGCCGCGGTCGCGAACGAGCTGGAGGGCAGCTACAATGATGTCGGGCTGAACGGCATCATCCTGATCTCGACCATCCTCGACTTCGGCGCCCAGGCCGAGGTGGAGGGCAACGACATGCCCTATATCATCTCGCTGCCCAGCTATGCGGCGGTTGCCTGGTACCACAACAAGGTGCCGAACAAGCCCGGGACGGTCGAGCAGTTCGTCGCCGAAGCCAGGGCGTTCGCGATCGGCCCCTATGCGTCTGCGCTGATGAAGGGCCAGGCGCTGCAGGGCGCGGAGCGCGATCAGGTCCGCACCCAGCTCGCCCGCTATTCGGGCCTGTCGGAGGCGTTCCTTGAGCGCACCGACCTGCGCCCTTCGCCGGGTCGCTTCTGGAAGGAGCTGCTGCGCGATCGGGGGCTCACCGTAGGCCGCCTCGACAGCCGCTACACCGGCCGCGACCGCGACAGCGCCGGCGAGGAAATGGACAATGATCCAAGCTTCTACGGCATCGATGCGGGCTATACGGCGGCGATCAACGCCTATCTGCGCGACACGATGGGCTTCAAGTCGGAACGGTCCTACGTCACCATCGGCAATGTCCAGCCGTGGGACTGGGATCTGGGCCGGGGCGAGGGCACCTATTACAAGTCGGTCGCGCCCTATATCGGCAAGGCGCTGCGCGAGAATTCAGGCCTGCGCGTGTTCGTCGGCCAGGGCTATTACGACTTCGCCACGCCGTTCTTCGGCGCCGAATATGCGCTCAGCCGCACCGGCTTCCCGCAGGATCGGATCGTCTGGAAATATTATGAAGCGGGCCACATGATGTACGTCCGCGACGAAGACCGGAGGAAGCTTTCCTCCGACATTCGCGCCTTCATCCGCAGCCGCTGAGGAAGTTGGGGTGAGCCCCCTTCAGAGCTGAAGGGGAGTCTGGACAAGGAGCCCACCCCGCCCCCTCCCGCAGGGGGGCGGGAGAGGGCATTCGGTCAGAACTTCAGGCCGAACGAGACGAACAGCTGGCGGGGATTGCCGTAGAAGGCGGTGACCACGCCTTCCCGGCCCAGCGACGGCGCCACGCCGGGCACTGCAAAGGTGGCCGGCACCGCCGGGTTGACGCCGAGGACCGGCTGGCCAGTCACCGGGTTCACGTTCAGGAACTGATAGCCCGAGACGATGTAGCGCTTGTCGGTGATGTTCTTGGCGTGGAGCCCGATCGTGTAGCGATCGTCCTCGCTGGTCCAGACGAGCGAGGCATCCCAGAGCGCATAGCCGGGCTGGTCCAGATAGGGGCTCGGCGTCTCGAACTGGAAGGTCTTGCTGCGATAGGACAGGGTCGTGCTCGCATCGACCCGGCCCGGCCCGACCGGAACGCCGAAGTCGAGCGTGCCGGAGGCCGTCCATTTCGGCGTGTTCTGGATGCGCCGGAATTTGGCGACGTCGACCGGCTGGCCGGGACGGCCCGCAGCCGGCGTGCCGTCCGGGTTGAAGTTCGCGACCTGGGTCTCGAACCGGTCATACTGCGCGTCGATATAGCCGAGCGTGCCCGACAGGTTGAGGCGTGACCCCGCGCCGGCAAAGTCGCGCGCCAGCACGGCCTGTCCCTCGAACTCCACGCCCTTGAAGGTCGCCTTGCCGGCATTGGTGGTGACGCCGACGAACGTCGGAATGCCATTCACGATCGCGCCGACGGAACCCGGCACCTGCACGTCCTTATAGTCGGCATAGAAGCCGGCGAGGGCGAAGCGGAGGCGGTTGTCGAACAGCGATGCCTTCCAGCCGATTTCGTAGCTGTCGACCTTTTCCGGATCGAACAGGAAGTAATCGAAAATTTCCGAGGCCTCGCGCACGCCGTTGCCGTTGATGTCCGGCGCTGCGGTCGACAGGCCGCGCGGATCGAAGCCGCCACCTTTGAAGCCCTTGGAATAGCTGGCGTAGAGCGTGTGATCTTCGGTCGGCTTGAAGGTGACCGAAGCGCGCGGCGTGAATTCCTTGAAGGTCTTCTCGCCGGCGAAGTTGGACGTCAGCGCGCCCAGCTGCACGCCCGCCCCGCCCAGCTCGGGCGACGCGCCGCCGACAAGGTTCTTGCGGATCACGACCGCGTTGCGCTTGTCCGAGGTGTAGCGGCCGCCCAGCGAGACCTGGAACTGATCGGTCAGGTCATAGGTGATATCGCCGAATACCGCCCAGGTCTTGGTGCGGACGTCGCCGGCCGTGGACGCGGTGAAGCCGGGCGCGCCGATCAGCGCCCCGGTCGTCGCCAGCACCACGTCGAAAATGTTCCGCGCGCGGGCGTTCAGATAATAGGCGCCAACGATGCCGTTCAGCTTGTCGCTTTCATAGACGACCTGGAATTCTTCCGAAAACTGACGGTTGCGGTAGATGGCGGGCACGTCGACATCCGCGGCAGGCAGCGCGTCGAAGTCGATGGGGGTGGCGCTGCGATCCTTGCGATAGGCGAGGATGTTCTTGAGCGTGATGTTGTCGGTCGCCGCCCATTCGAGCCGGTTGGCGATGCCCCAGGCCTTGATGTCCTGCTTGGGCGTGACCAGCCCCCCGCGGGAGTCGAACTCGTCGGCCAGCACCGGAGCCGCCGTCAACAGGCTCGGGATCAGGCGATGGCCACCGCGCGTGTTCGAGCGGTCATGGGTATAGTCGCCCGACAGACGGAAGAAGAAGCTGTCGCGGCTGCCGGCTTCCGCCGTGGCGCGGAAGGCCCACACATCCTTGTTATAGTTCTCCTGTCCCGTGGTCAGGTTCTTGCCGAAGCCGCCGCGGCTCAGGCGCGCCAGCGACGCGCCGAGGCGGAAGTCGGGGGTCAGCGGCGCGCTGCCGGAGACGACCAGGTCGGCCTGATCATATTCGCCGAGATTGGCGCGGACGCTCAGCTCGGCATCGGTGGGGTTGAGCTCGCGCGTCACATATTTGATCGCGCCGCCGATCGTGTTGCGGCCATAGAGCGTGCCCTGCGGCCCGCGCAGCACCTCGATCCGTTGCACATCGTAAATGTCGAGCACCGCCGCCTGAGGACGGTTCAGATAGACGTCGTCCAGATACAGGCCGACGCCCGATTCGAAGCCGGCGACGGGGTCCTGCTGGCCGACGCCGCGAATGAACGCGGTCAGCGTCGAGTTGGTGCCGCGGCTGGTCTCGACCGTGATGTTCGGGGTCGTGTCCGAAATCTCGGTGATGTCGATTGCGCCCTGCCGCTCCAGCGCATCGCCCGAATAGGCGGTGATGGCGACCGGCACGTCCAGCAGATTCTCTTCGCGGCGCCGCGCGGTGACGACAATGTCGAGGTCGCCGGCGCTCGATTCCGCCGCCTGCTCGGCCGGCGCCTGATCCTGCGCCCAGGCCGGGATGGCAGTGAGCGCAGCGGTGGCGACGCCCAGGTTGAACAGCGCGCGTGCGGACAGTCTCGTCATCAAATCCTCCCCAAAGCGGGCAGCCCTCCCTGTGGCTTGTGCCCGATCTGACAGCGGCTATACTGAAACCTGAACCGGGTTTCAACTTGGTCGCGGGGGAGAGTAAAAGAAATGCCGGACCGTAGCGCCTCTGCAACACTGGGACCGAAGGAGCCGCGCACCGAACGCGGCCGGCGCACCTTGCGCGCCATCCTCGACGCCGCCGCCGCCGAGTTCGGGGAGCGCGGCTTTCACGACACGGGGATCACCCACATCACCCAGCGGGCGGGCGTCGCGCTCGGCACCTTCTACACCTATTTCGATTCGAAGGAGGAAGTGTTCCGGGCGCTGGTCCGCGACCTGTCGACGCAGGTCCGCGATCGGGTCGGTCCCCAACTGCTCAAGTCGGATCGCTATTTCGAGGCGGAGCGGACCGGCCGGCAGGCGTTCTTCGAGTTCGTCACCGAGCATAAGGAAATCTACCGGATCATCGACGAAGCCGAGTTCGTCGATCCCGAGGATTACCGGCGCCACTATAGCAGCAACGCCGACCATATCCGCACCCGCCTCGAGGCGGCGATCGCGCGCGGTGAAGTCCGGGACTGCGACGCCGAAGTCACCGCCTGGGCGCTGATGGGGATGAACGTGTTTCTCGGCCTCCGCTTCGGCGTCTGGACGAAGGACCGCAGTCCGGAACAGCTGGCGGCTGCAGTCGACAGCCTGATCTCGGACGGGCTGCGTCCCTAGCGCTTCAGCAGGAACACCGCGTGCTCGGCACGGAAATTGGCGGCTGCGGCGCTCGTCAGCCGGTCGCCCGACAGGAACCAGGCGCTCTCGACCGTCAGCCCGCGCGCGGCCACGAAGGCGCGAAAATCGTCGACCGTCACATGGTGGATGTTGGGCGTCTCAAACCACTCCAGCGGCAATAATCGCGTCACCGGCATCCGCCCGCCCCAGAGCAGCGACAGCCGCACGCGCCAGTGCGCGAAGTTCGGGAACGACACGAACGCCCGCCGTCCAATCCGCAATAGCTGGTCGAGTACCTGGTCGGGCCGGTGAGTGGTCTGCAGCGTCTGGCTGAGGATCGCATAGTCGAACGCATCGGCCGGATAATCGGCTAGATCCGTATCGGCATCGCCCTGGATCACCGACAGACCGCGCGCGACCGCCGCCGACACGTTCGCGCGGTCGAGCTCCACGCCGCGTGCATCGACGCCGCGCTCGTCGCGCAGCGCCGCCATCAGCGCGCCGTCGCCACAGCCCACATCGAGCACGCGGCTGCCCGGCGCGACGTTCGCCGCGATGATCGCGAGGTCGGGCCGCAGCGTCATGCCGCCCCCAGAAAGCCGGCGATGATCCGGTTCATCTCGGCATTGTCGAGCAGGAAGCTGTCATGGCCGAAGGGGCTCGACAGCTCGACGAAGCTGACCGGCGCGCCGGCGGCGTTGAGTGCGTGCACGATCGCGCGGCTTTCCGTCGTCGGGTAGAGCCAGTCGCTGTCGAAGCTGATCAGGCAGAAGCGCGTCGACCTGCCGCGAAACGCGTTGGCGAGGCTGCCGCCATGTTCCTCGGCGATGTCGAGATAGTCCATCGCGCGGGTGATATAGAGATAGGAATTGGCGTCGAACCGGTCGGTAAAGCTGATGCCCTGGTGGCGCAGATAGCTTTCGACCTGAAAATCCGCGTCGAAGCCGAAGCTCTTCGCGCCGCGTCCCTGCAGCCGCCGCCCGAATTTCTCGGTCAGCCCCGCTTCCGACAAATAGGTGATGTGCGCCGCCATGCGCGCCACCGCGAGGCCCGCGGCCGGCGGCTCGGCATCGTAATAATCGCCCGCCCGCCAGTTCGGATCGGCCATGATCGCCTGCCGCCCGACCTCGTGGAACGCGATGTTCTGCGCCGAATGCCGGGCCGACGAGGCGATCACCAGCGCCGCCTCGACCCGCTCCGGATATGTCGCCGCCCATTGTAGCGCCTGCATCCCGCCCATCGATCCGCCGACGACCGCCTTCAGCCGCTGGATGCCAAGATGATCGAGCAGCGCCGCCTGTGCCCGCACCATGTCGCGAATGGTGATGACGGGAAAGCGCATCGCATAGGGCGCGCCGTCCGGCGCCCGGCTCGCCGGCCCGCTCGACCCCATGCATGAGCCGAGCACATTGGCGCAGATGATCATGTTCCTGGCCGGGTCGATCGGCTTGCCCGGCCCGACCACCCGCGTCCACCAGCCGGGCTTGCCCGTGCGGGGATGCGGCGACGCGGCATGCTGGTCGCCGGTCAGCGCGTGGCAGATCAGGATCGCGTTGGAGGCATCGCCGTTCAGCGCGCCGTAGGTCTCATAGGCGATCTCGACGTCCGGCAGCGAACCGCCGCCATCCAGCGGCAGCTCCCGCGGCACGCGGACCCGCCGGTCCAGGCCGAAACGCCCGTCGAGCGTCACGCGGCACCGGCCAGGTCGAAGGGTATGGAGTGAACGAGAGGCACGGCGGCTCTTTGCGGCCAGCTTGCGTCCCGCGCAATCTCATCTACACGCCCGCCCATGCTCGCCCCTCAGCCCAAGCAGTGGATCATGGACATCGCCCCCTATGTGCCGGGGCGCGCAACCACCGATGATGGCCGCAAGGTCGCCAAGCTCTCGTCGAACGAAAACCCGCTCGGCACCAGCCCCGCCGCGCGAGAGGCATTCCGCTCCGCCGCCGACAGCCTCGAACGCTATCCGGACGCGAGCGGCGCGATCGTGCGCGAGGCGATCGCGGCCAAATACGGGCTCGATCCCGCCCGCGTCATCTATGGCAATGGCTCGGACGAGATCCTGCACCTGGCGGCGGGCGCCTTTGCAGGTGCCGGCGATGAAGTGATCTTCGTGCGCTACGGCTTTGCGGTCTATGAGATCGCGGCGCGGCGCGTGGGCGCGGTGCCGGTCGTCGCGCCGGACAAGGATTATGCGACCGATGTCGACGCGATCCTGTCGCTCGTCACCGATCGCACGCGGATCGTTTATATCGCCAATCCCAATAACCCGACCGGCACCTTCGCCTCGCGTGAAGAGATTGCGCGGCTGCATGCGGGCCTGCCGGGCAACGTGCTGCTCGTCCTCGATGGGGCCTATGCCGAATATCTCGACGCCGACGAGGATGACGGCGCCCTGGTGCTGGCCAGCGCCGCGCCCAACGTGCTCGTCACCCGCACCTTCTCGAAGATCTACGGCCTGGCGGCGGAGCGGATCGGCTGGGGCTATGCCTCGGCCGAGATCGTGCATGCGCTGCATCGTATCCGCCTGCCGTTCAACATTACCATTGCGGGCCAGCAGGCGGCGGTGGCGGCGCTGCACGACGAAGCCTTTGTCGCGCACTCGAAGGCGCACAATGCGAAATGGCGCGCCTGGTTCGCCGAGCAGGTCGCCAGCCTCGGCAATGCCGGCGTGCGCGCGGTGCCGAGCAAGGCCAACTTCCTCCTCGTCCTGTTCGAAGGCGCGCTGACCGCCGAGCGCGCCTATAAGGGGCTGATGGACGCCGGTTACATCACCCGCTGGCTGCCGGGGCAAAAGCTCGGCCACGGGCTGCGCATTTCGATCGGCACCGAGGAGGAGATGCTGGGCATGACCGAGGCGCTGCGCGGCCTGGTGGCCGAGGCGCGCTGATGCTGCCCTTCGCGCGCGTGTCGATCATCGGGCTGGGCCTGATCGGCTCGTCGATCGCGCGCGCGGTGCGGCAGCACATGCCGACGGTGCGGCTGACCGGGCACGACGCCGATCCTCAGGTGCGCGCCACGGCCGACCGGCTGCAGCTGTGCGACGACATCGCCGACAGCGCCGGCGCCGCGGTGACGGACGCCGAATTGGTCATCCTGTGCGTCCCCGTCGGCGCGATGGAAGGCGTGGCGCGCGAGATCGCGGACGATCTGCCCGCCGATGCCGTGGTCTCCGATGTCGGCTCGTCAAAGGCTGGCGTCGCGACCGCCTTGCGCGCGGCGCTGCCCGGCCGCCCGATCGTTCCGGCTCACCCGGTGGCCGGCACCGAGAATAGCGGCCCCGAGGCCGGCTTTGGGAGCCTGTTCCACGGCCGCTGGTGCATCCTGACCCCGCTCGAAGACAGCGGTTCGGCCGCGCCTCGCGTTCGCGCCTTTTGGGAAATGCTCGGCGCCCAGGTCGAGGAGATGACGCCCGAGCATCACGACCTGGTGCTCGCCGTCACCAGCCATTTGCCGCATTTGATCGCCTATACGATCGTCGGCACGGCCTCGGACCTCGAGGAAGTGACCCGCTCCGAAGTGATCAAATATTCGGCCGGCGGCTTTCGCGACTTCACCCGCATCGCCGCCTCAGACCCGACCATGTGGCGCGACGTGTTCCTGGCGAACAAGGAAGCGGTGCTGGAGATGCTGCAGCGCTTCACCGAGGATCTGACGGCCCTGCAACGCGCGATCCGCTGGGGCGATGGCGACGCGCTGTTCGATCTGTTCACCCGCACCCGCGCCGTCCGCCGCTCGATCATCGAACAGGGCCAGGACGATGCCGCGCCCGATTTCGGCCGCAGCCACTAGCCACTCTAGCGCTTGCAGGTCTCTTCGCGGTTGCCGGTCAGCCGCGTCAGCGACGAACTGAACGATGTGCGCAGCACGATGCCCTGCGTGCCGCACCGGCGCAGCTGGAACCGGACCTTGCGCGCGCGGAAATCGAGCGACACGCGGCGGAAGCTTTCGAGCAGATCGGTGCCGAGCAGCAGCGCCGGACGGTCGTCCATTTCGAACACGGCGAAGGGCGGCAGGTCGGCAAAGGCGATTGGCACGTCGCGCAGCGTGATGGAGCCGATGCGCAGCTCCGGCACCCGCGCCAGCTGCAGGTCCATCTGCACGCCGGTGACGCCGGTCACGCCGATGGTCGTGAACTTGTCGGCATATTTCTTGATCAGCTGGTCGCGCAGCTTGGTGTTGCCGATCGTGATCTCAGAGCCGGTGTCGATCACCGCTTCGACCGGCGTCCGGTTCGCCGTCACCTGGGTCAGGATCAGCTGACCGCGCCGGCGCCGCGCGACCACGACGATCTCGCCATCCAGTCGCGGCGTGGGCAGCGCGGCGTCCTCGACCTTGATCACGCGCTTTTCGAAATCGAGCATCAGTCGCTGTTCGACCAGCGCGTCGATGCCGATCATGCCTTCGCCGCCCAGATCGCGGTCGAGCAGCACCGGCAGCTGCAGGTCGCTGAAGTTGCCCTGGCCCAGCTGCAGCGTCTCGACCAGCACGCGGTCGACCCGGCTGCTGTCGGTCATGCCGTTGAGCAGCACCGGCGTGCCGCGCGGCAGCTGCAGCGTGTTCGCGACTCGCTGGCCGATCACCGACGTGTCGGCACCGCTATCGACCACGAACTGATAAGGACCCTTGCCATTGACCTGCACCGCGACCGTCATCCGCGTGCGCACCTTGCGCGCATCGATGTCCTGGCCGCCAATGGCCAGCGTCTCGTCGATCACCGCGGGTGGCAGCGGCGCCATCTTGGCCGCGGGATCGAGCGGCTTCTTGCGCGACTTGGCCATGGCTCCGGAGCCTGTCGCCAGCAGCGCGACCGCCGCGCCGGCGATGCCCCATGAAACCAGCTTGCCGATACTCTCCCGAACCACAACCGGCATCCTGCACCCGTTGCGCTGCCGGGGCAACGCGCCCTCGACCAACGCGCGACTTCAGCCGTTCAGGGCATTGATGGCGGCGTGGACCCGCGCCTCAACCTCTTCCCGCGGCAGGCCAGGGGGAATGGTCTCGCCGACGCGGAAAGTCACAATGCCCGCGTGCTTGACGCCCTTTTTGGGCAGCAGGCGCCCGCTGTCGCAGGCGATCGGCACCACCGGCAGTCCGAGCAGCCGATAAAGGCCCGACAGTCCGGACTTGAGTTCCGGCGCTTCGCCGTGCGGCACGCGCGTGCCTTCGGGGAAGAGCAGGATGGGCCGGCCTTCGCCGATGATCTCCTTCGCCTCGGTCAGCATCGCGCGCAGCGCTTTCGCGCCGGCGTCGCGGTCGACGACGATCCCGCCATAGCGCTGGCAGGCGCGGCCCCAGAGCGGAATGTCGAGCAGTTCACGCTTCAGCACCGGGGCCGGACGATCGAGCAGCAGCAGCGCCTGGATCGTCTCGTACATCGCCTCATGCTTCATCGCGACCAGCACGGGCTCACGCGGCAGCGTGCCCTCGACGCGCCACCGCACGCCGAGCAACACCCGCGTGCACCAGTCATGGAAATGCGCCCAGCCATAGACCAGCCGCGTCAGCGGGCGGCGCCCCAAGGCGGCTGCGAGTGGCGTCGGCAGCACGAACACCGAGCTCCCGACATAAAAGACGAGCTTGAAGATAGGGGTGCGCAGCCAGCTCACAGGCCGAACAGCACTGCCAGCCGGCGCAGAATATATTTGTGATATTCCCGGAGGAGGATGTTCAGGTCCGGCTCGCTGCGCACCGCGTCGGTGACGATGCGCACGTCGGGCGGCAGTTCCTGGTCGAGCTCGAACCGCGCGCGGCGCATATGCCAGTCGGTCGTCACCAGCCGCACGCTCTTGTACCGGTGGCGCTTCACCCAGTCGGCCGCCTCGGCCCCGTTGGACCGCGTGTCGACCGCTTCATGGCCGAGGTCGATGCAGCAGTCGAACAGCTGCACCGGCGCGCCGAACATGGCCAGGAAATCGCGCCGGTGCACGACCAGATTGACGCCCGATACGAGCATGCGCCTGGCCCTGCGCTCCTTCAGCAGCGACAGTCCGCGCTCGATCCGGTTCGGTCCCCCGGTCAGCACGATGATGCCGTCGGTCGCGCGGTCGTCCGCCGGGCGCGGCAACAGCCCGACGAACAGCACGAAGCCGATCAGCCAGGCGAGCACCAGGGCTGAGATCAGGCGCCGGATCACAGGATGCGCCCCAGCGCGCGCTCGATCGTCAGTCGGGCCACGGCCGTCGCCAGCAGCGCTGCGCCGACCGGCACCAGCAGTAGCGCCGCGGCCGCCGTGCCGCTGAGCGCGACCGAGCCGATCAGTTCCGATCCCAGCGCCTGCATTCGCGCTCCGAGCAGCAGCAGCACCGACATGCCGCCCGCAAAGCCGATCGCCGCACCGATCAGCGCGTCGCCGGCGATCCGCCGCTGGAAGAGCAGGGCGATCTGCCGATCCGTCGCGCCCAGCAGGTGCAGTACGCCGATCGTCTCGCCATGCGTGTCGAGCGCCGCGCGTGCGGCGAGGACAACGCAGGCTGCGGTCGCGCCCGCGGTCAACAGCACGATGCCGAGCGCCAGCGCTCGCAGCGTCCGGATCAGCGTGCCGAGCGGAGCAAGCCAGCGGCCCTGCGCATCCACTCGGGCCGCGGGCGCCGCCGCGCGGACCTTGTGCCGGAGCGGTGTGAGTGCGTCGGGCCGGGCGAGATCGACATCGATCAGGGCCGGTCGGGGCAGTGCCTGTTCGGCGGGCCCCAACCAGGGCTCGACCAACCGGGCAAGCTCTTCATCCGGCACGCGCCTGACGGTGGCGACCCCGCTCACCTGCCGCGCTGCCTTCACCACAGCCTCGGCTTGCGCGTTGCGCAACGCCGGATCCGCCTCGACGATCTGGATCGTGACCCGCTGGTCCATGCGCCCGCTCAGCGCCCCCGCAGAGGAGGCGAGCGCCAGGCCGGCAGCGGCGGCAAGCACGGTCAGGAACACCATGATCGCGAGCACCCAGGGCATGGCGCCGATGCGCCGCCGCTCCGCGAGCAGTCGCCGCTCGGCCAAGCCGGCCTCCGAACGTCCGATCATGCCGGCACCCGGGGCGGGTAGCGGAGCGCGCCGGTCGGATCGTCAAGCTGACCCCGATCCAGCCGCATCAGCCGCGCCTTGGGCACGCTGCCGATCAGCTGCATGTCGTGGGTCGCGACGACGACCGTCGTGCCGAAGCGGTTCAATGCCTCGAACAGCCCCAGCAGCCGCGCCGCCATGTCGGGATCGACATTGCCGGTCGGTTCGTCGGCGACGAGCAATTCCGGCTGCGCGATGACTGCGCGGGCGATGGCGACGCGCTGCTGCTCGCCGCCCGAGAGCGTCGGCGGCCGCGCGGTGGAACGTCCCGACAGGCCCACCCATTGCACCATCTCGCCCACGCGCGACGAGACCTCGCTCTCCGCCACCCCCGCCACGCGCAGCGGCAGCGCGACATTTTCGTAGACCGACAGATGCGGGATCAGCCGGAAATCCTGGAACACCACGCCGATGCGGCGGCGGAGCGCGGGCAGCTCGCTCCGCTTCATCGCCACCACATCCTCGCCGAACAGCCGGATCGATCCGCGGCTCGGCCGCTGCGCCAGATAGAGCAATTTCAGCAGCGAGGTCTTGCCCGCGCCCGACGCGCCGGTGAGGAAGTAGAAGCCGCCGCTCGCCAGCGTGAAGCTGATGTCCGACAGGGTTTCCGCGCCCATGCCATAGCGCAGACCCACATGTTCGAACTGCACGATGCTGCTCACCGCGCTGACACCACCCTCGCTGCTCGCCCCGTTGGTTGAAGCCCATCGCATGCCCGCCGCGCCCGCGTAAAGCACCGTGCTTGCAGGACGAGTCGCGGCAAGGCTAGAAAGCGTTCAGGGAAGGGGCCGCGCATGATCCTTGAATGCCCGGCGTGCCAGGCACGCTATTCGGTTCCGGACGACGCCATCGGGCCGAACGGCCGCACCGTGCGCTGCGCCAAATGCGGGCAGAGCTGGCGCGAAGAGCCGCGCGCGGCGCCCGGACCCGAGCCCATTGTGGAGCTCGCCAAGGCGCCGGAGCCCGAAGTCACCGTCGCTCCGGACCCGGAGCCCATGGCAGAGCCCGTGGCGGACTTCGGCACATCCGAGCCGGCTTACGAAGAGCCGGCGCCGCGGCCCAGCCGGCGCTGGGCGATCATTGCCGCGCTGATCGGCGTGCTGCTGCTCGCCGGGGCCGCCGCCCTGTTCGCGATCGGCCCCGACCAGCTCCGCCAGCGTTTCGGCGGCATCGCCGGCGGTCCCGCCGTGTCGCTGCTGCTCGAAGTGCCGCGCAAGCCCGAGCGCCGGACGCTCGCCAGCGGCAACGAGCTGTTCGCGCTCACCGGCCGTGTCGTGAACCCCACGCGAGAGCGGCAGAGCGTGCCCGACATCCAGGCCGAACTGCAGGATGCGCAGGGCCGCGTCGTCTACAACTGGATCATCACGCCGCCTACCCGCACGCTGGCGCCCGGCGCCGCGGCCGAGTTCAACGCCGCCGAAGTCGACGTGCCGAAAGGCGCCCGCGAGCTGAAGCTCAGCTTCGTCGGCAGCCGCTCCTAGAAGTCGCTCCAAACGGCTGTTGCGAGCCCCAATATGCTCTGCTAGGGGCAGCGGCCTTGCCAGCGCCAGCCCCGCGCCAGTCGACGGGTCCGGCGAGTTGTCTCGAGTGCGGTCGTGGCGGAACTGGTAGACGCGCAACGTTGAGGTCGTTGTGTCCGAAAGGACGTGGAAGTTCGAGTCTTCTCGACCGCACCAGACAGTTATTCGCTTCTCATCCGGGTCAGGATTAGCCGTCGTCGGCCTCGGCGGCGCGCGCCGCCACCAGGCGCGCGATGTTGCGCAGGAAGACGGCGAGCACCGGCGACGGATTGTCGGCCCGGTACCCGGCGGCGATCTCGATCACCGGTCCCTTGTCCGCGAGCGGCCGGCTGACCAGTGAGGCTGGCAGCAGCGCCTTCACATAGGCGGGCAGCAGCGTGACTCCCTTGGTGGAGGCGACCAGGGAAATGCCTGTCGCATAGCCATCGAGGAAGCGGGTCGGGGCCATCACCAGGTCGCGTTCGCGGAAATAGCGTTCGACGATGCCGCGCAACACGTGCGGCGTTTCGGTATAGCCGATGAACGATTCCGGCTCGATCTCTCGTGGGTCGATCGCGCGCCGCTCGGCCAATGGATGTTCCCGCGGCAGGATGACCACGATCGGCTCATGGGCGATGATCTTGTAGTTGACGTCCGGCTGCGGTTCGACGCGCGAGAAGCCGAGGTCGATCTCGCCGCGCTGCACGGCCGCACCGATCGCCGGCGAAAAGTCGCTGGTCACCCGAAAGTCGATCGACTGCAATTCGTCGCGGAGCAGGTGGGTGACATGCCGCAGCCACTCGACCTCCTGGCCGGTCAGAAAACCCACCGCGAAGGTCGCCTTCTGCGGACGGGCCGCACGCCGCGCGGCAGCGACGGCTTCGCCGGCCTGGTGAAGAGCCAGCCGCGCATGATCCAGAAACACGTAGCCCGCAGGCGTCAGGGTGACGCCCCGCGCCCCCCGGACGAACAGTTCCGCGCCCACTTCGAGTTCCAGATCGCGAAGCTGCCGGCTGAGCGAGGGCTGGGACGTGTAAAGCCGCCGTTGCGCGGCCTCGGTCAGGCTGCCCGTTTCGGCCACGGCGACGAAGTAGCGAAGGTGGCGGAGCTCCATGATCCATGCCTTCTAGGCATGGGAGACGAAGATGCAAAGTCTTTGTCCTTGGCTCACTCACTGCGTATTTCGAGGGTGTCGAGAGAAAGCAAACCTGCCTTGAAGCTATGGCAGGGTCCAGCAGATGAAGCATTGGCGGCTGTGGAATCGTGCCTTCCGCAAAGGCAGGCGCGCGTCCGGATCACGCGATGATCATCGGTGGGCGGCGGTCTCTTTGCAAAGCGAAACCTCATTTGGAAGGAGACCAGCAATGACCAAGATTCTGATGATCCTGTCGGCAGCCGACACCTGGACGCGGGCCGATGGTTCCAAATATGAGAGCGGCATCTGGGCCGAGGAATTCGTCGTCATGGACGAGAAGTTCGTGGCCGAAGGCTGCACCGTGGACCTCGCCACGCCCGGCGGGGTGGTGCCGACCATCGACCCGCACAGCATGAACCCTGCCGTGGTCGGTCAGGAGAATGTCGATCATTTCCGCCGCTATCTGGACTCGATCGCCGATCGCCTCGCCCACCCGCTGGCGCTCGCCGATGTCGACGGCCGCCACTATGACGCCGTCGTGATCCCCGGCGGCCATGGGCCGGTCGAGGACCTTTACAAGGACGCCGATGTCGGTCGCATCCTGGCCGAGGCGGACCGCGCAGGCATTCTGATCGCACCCGTCTGCCATGGCCAGGCCGCCCTGCTCGCGGCGCGCGATGCCGAAGGCAAATGGCTGTTCGCCAACCGAGCGATGACGTCGTTCAGCGACGAGGAAGAGGTCGAGCTCGGCACCGCCGACAATGCACCCTGGCTGCTCGCCGACACCCTGCGCAAGCAGGGCGCGCGTTACGAAAAGGGACCGAATTGGGGCGCAAACGTCGTGCGCGACGGCAATCTGCTGACCGGTCAGAACCCGGCCTCCAGCATGCCATTGGCCGAGGCCGTTCTGGCGGCCTTGCGCTGAGCACTGGGACATTCACTTCGGTGAGTTTGCGGGGTCGGCACCAGCCGGCCCCGCTGGCTCAAGGGCTCGCTAGCCGAGACCGGCGGCGATCATCTCGTCGATGGACACGAATTTCTCACGCGGGGCGCCGCTCCTCGCCCGTGCGGCTTCGGCGGCTTCGATCTTCTGCCAGTCGGTGAAGGTGACGACCCGCGCATCGCGCTCGCGGAGCAGCCGGTCCAGCCCCGCCGGTCCCGCCTTGTTCGCACCCTCGCCGATATCGGCGCCGATCAGCTCGACCACCGCATAGCCGTCCGGCCGGTTGGTGCCGATCGTGCCCGTCGGTCCGCGCCGCGCCCAGCCGACGCAATATAGGCCGGGCAGGATGCGCCCGTCGCTGTTGGCAAAGCGGCCGCGGCCATGTTCATAGGGGACGCCTTCGATCGGCGGCGTCTTGTAGCCGATGCAACTGACCACCAGCGACGCCGGCACGACATAGGTCTCGCCGGTCGCCACCGAGCGGAGTTCGCCATCCAGCGTCGTGCGCTCGACGATCACGCGCTCCGCCTTGCCGTCGCCTTCGATCGCGACCGGCATGGCGAAGAAGTCGAACTCGATCGTGACCGGCTTGCCGGCGGTGGGCGTGGCGGCGAACTCGCGTAAGTGGCCGACCGACTTGCGCATGCCGGGTTCCAGCAACGCATCGGCGCCTGGATCGGGCAGGTCGGCGGCATCGACCAGCGGCTGCGCCCGCTCGAGATGGCCGAGTTCACCCAGTTCCTTGGGCGTCATCGCGATCTGGTGCGGCCCGCGGCGGCCGAGCAGGGTCACGCGCACGACGCCCGAGTCCTGGAGCGCCTCGAGCGCATGGCCGGCGATGTCGGATCCGGCGAATTCCGCGCGGGTCTTGGACAGGATGCGGGCGACGTCCAAGGCGACATTGCCGTTGCCGATCACCACCGCGCCCGGACCGCCGAGCGGCGGGTCCAGTTCGGCGAAATCGGGATGGCCGTTATACCAGCCGACGAACGCCGCCGATCCGACGACGCCGGGCAGGTCGCTGCCGGGAATGTCCAGCGGCCGGTCGGCGGGGGCGCCGGTCGCCAGCACGACCGCATCGTAGAGCGCGTGAAGCTCCTCGATCGACACGTCGCGGCCGACACAGACATTGCCGACGAACCGGACATTGGGCGACAGCGCGACCTGCTCATAGCGGCGCGACACTGCCTTGATCGATTGATGGTCGGGCGCCACGCCGAAGCGAATCAGGCCATAGGGAACCGGCAGCCGGTCGATCAGGTCGACGCACACCTGGTCCCCGAACGCCTTCAGTGCGGCTTCGGCGGTGTAGAAGCCCGCCGGTCCGGATCCGATCACCGCGACGTGCCGCAATCCCGCTCTCCCGCTCTTTGCACCCGATGCTAGCGGGGCATGCTGCAAGCGCAAGTCCGCCGCGCATCGGCGTTGCCGCGCAAGCCATCGGTCGTCGCAAACGCCTGATTGGTCGCGCCTGTATGGACAGGTGGGCCTTCGCTGCTAAGTCACGCCGGTGAACCCGTGGGAAGTGCTGGCCGCGTCGCTTGGCGTCATCAACATCGTCCTGATCGTGCGGCGGAGCGTGTGGAATTACCCTTTCGGCATCGCGATGGTGTGCATTTCGGCCTGGCTGTTCGTCCAGCCGGACGTGCGGCTGTACAGCGACGCACTGCTCCAGCTCTTCTTTTTCGTCGTGCAGATTTACGGCTGGTGGCACTGGGCGCGCGCGCAGGCGGAAGCCGGCGAGATTGTCGTCGAGACGCTGGCGCCGGGTCAGCGCGCGGCGGTGCTTGCGGCGATTGCGGTATCGACGCTTGGCTGGGGCGCCCTAATGCACCATTTCACGTCGGCAGCCCTGCCTTGGTGGGATGCCTTCATCGCGATGGCGAGCGTCGCGGCGCAGCTGCTGATGGCGCGGCGCTATCTGGAGAATTGGATTTTGTGGATCGCGGTCGATGCGGTGGCGATCGGCGTTTATGCGGCTAAAGGATTGATGTTGCTCGCGTTGCTCTACCTTCTGTTCCTGATCTTGTCGGCCGTCGGGCTCGCCAGTTGGCGCCGGGCGGAGCGGACGCGCGTGGCCGCGCTGTGACCGCGACCATCTGCCTGCACGGGCCCGAAAGCACGGGCAAGTCGACGCTCGGCCCGCGTTTGGCCGAGGCTCTGGGCGGCATCTATGTCGAGGAATTCGGACGCACCTGGTCCGAGGCGAAGGGTCTGGGTTTCACCATGACCGACCTGGTCGCGATCGCCAAAGGCCATATGGCGGCGACGCGCGATGCGCTCAATCGGCGGCCACCCTATGTCATCCTCGACACCGATCCGCTGATGACCGCCGTCTGGGCCGATATGCTCTTCGGTGAGCGAGACCCCTGGTTCGACCGTTTTCAGGAAACGGCCGACTTCTACCTGATGTTCGATATCGACCTGCCCTGGGTTCCGGACGGCACGCGCATGTTCGGCACTGAGGAACTGCGGCGCCGCTTCTTCGAACTCTCCCGGGCCGAGCTGGAGCGTCGCGGCCTGCCATATGCAATGATCGTCGGACACGGCGAGGAGCGGTTCGCGAATGCGATGAAGGCCATCCAGGACGCCACCCGCGCCGGCCATCTGGCGCACGCTGCGTAGTGGGTGGCGGCTAACCTTGGAAATCCTCCCCCAGCTTGTCTGGGGGAGGGGGACCGTCCGCAGGACGGTGGAGGGGCGCGCGCTCGCGCGCGGCGGCGCAGATCAAGGTGACAACACCCCCCAGGTTGCTCAGAACTTCGAAGGCCGGAATGCGAAGCGTGTGAATCCCTCGCGCTCTTAACCACTCATCTCGGCGAGCATCTTTGCGCGGCTGCTCGCCTCTTTCATGCGCTTCGCCGTCCACTTCCACGCACAGCTTTGCGCGGTCGCAGTAGAAGTCGAGATCATAGTCTCCCGCAGGGTGCTGCTTCCGCCAGTGAAAGCCTGTTTGCTCGTTTCGAAGGTGCCGCCAGAGCAGCCGTCCGGGAAGACTTAACTGCCGGCGAAGCGCCTTGGCTCGGCGATATGCGCGTCCGGCGCCTTTGATCATCAACGGGCCTCGTTCCGCGCTTCGCGCGCCCCTCCACCATGCTCCGCATGGTCCCCCTCCCCCAGCGAGCTGGGGGAGGGTTCTTTTTTACCGAGCCTGCGGAGCTGCCGCAGCCGCGTTCGCCGGCAGGCCGCCGAGCTGCGACACCAGCTTGGTATAGGCGTCGAGATAGGCGAGCACGATCACCTGGCCGATTTCGGTGTCCTGGTAACCCGCACCGCCCGCTGCCGCGAAGCCGCCCATCCAGCCATAGCCGCCGCCGGCGCCGAAGCTGACGTCGGTCTTGCGGGCATAGCCCTGGGTCAGCGCCTCTTCCTCGGTGGTGCGGGCGTTGACGACCGAGAGCGTGACGGTCGCCTCGCCCTTCTTCATGTTGATGCCGCCGGCGATGCCGCCGACCGCACGGCCGAAGCCGCCGAACAGGCCGCCCAGCGCACCCGCCGCCGCGCCGATGCCGCCGCCGCCCGAATTGCGGTTGGCGGTGACGATGTCCGGCTGCAGATAATAGTCGGCGGTCTTCACCTGGCCCTTGCCGAGGTTCGATCCGGCCTGGAGTTCGCCGGAATCGGCCATCGCGCGTTCCATGTTGCGGCTGGCGAGCGAGCGGCCGCGATTGACGATGGTGAAGCAGCCGGACTGCTGGATGAACACCTTCAGGATCGCCTCGGGGCTGCCGAGATTATATTCCCGCCACCATTGCGTGTCTGGCTCGACGATCGCGACCGAGCCGAGCTTGCGGGTGCAGGTCGGGATGTTCCGCTCCGCCCGCTCCTGGCTGCGGCGCGCCGACGATGCGCCCTTGGTGGTGCCGTCCTTGTAGGTCCGGCCGTCCGAAGACATGTTGGTCTGCGCCACCGCCGGCGACATGGACCCGATGACTGCCGCCCCCGCGGCCAAAATTGACATCAACTTGCGCACAATCTGTCTCCCTAAACCCTTGAAGCAAGGCGTGTTGCCCCCGTTTGCGAGCACGCCTTACCCGGCGCCGAAGCGCCGTTCCGTGACCCAAGTCACAGCCATTGCGATGTGCGACCCCTTTTCAGCGACGATAATGTAAAGCGCGCGCCTTGGCGACTGGTTAAGCGCCGAGCAGCGCCGCCAGATCGAGCGCATTCCCCGCCGCCGCGCCGCCTGCGGTGTTGTCGAAGATCACCCAGCAATCATCGCTGATGCGCAGCGCCTCGCTCAGCCGCGCGGCCCAATGATCCAGCGCACCCGCTTCATAGCTGGACCAATAGGTGCGCGGACTGCCGTGAAGGCGGAAGTAGCTGAGCCCGCGCCACCCGCCCGGCGCGGCGGCCGCCGGCACCGGCGCCGGATCGGCCGCGACCCGCGCCACGCCATGCTCCGCCAGCAGCGCGTCCGCCGCGTCGGTGAACCAGCTCGGATGGCGCGGCTCGCACACCACGGCGCCAGGCAGCAGCGCGAAGAAGGCGTCCGCCACCGCCGCGTCGAAGGCAAGGCTCGGCGGCAGCTGCACCAGCAGCGGCCCGCGCTTCTCGCCCAGCGGCGCGATCTGCTCCAGGAACGCCGCTACACCTTCCGCGCAATCGACCAGCTTCGCCTGGTGCGTGATCGTCTTGGGGACCTTCACCGAGAAGCGGAAATCCGCCGGCACCGCCTCCGCCCACCTCTCGAACGTCGATGCCCGGTGCGGCCGGTGGAAGGTCGAGTTGATCTCGGCGCATCCGAACCGCCCCGCATAGCGCTTGAGCGTCGAGCCCTCGGCCGGAAACAGCTCCGCCGCCTGGCGCGGGATCGCCCAGCCCGCCGTGCCGATCCTGAGTGCGCCCAAGCTTTCCCGTTCCTCCCGCCCCTGCTAACGCGCGCGGCGACATGGCCACCGAACTTTCCAAGATCCGCAATTTCTCCATCATCGCGCATATCGATCATGGCAAGTCGACGCTCGCCGACCGGCTGATCCAGCGCACCGGCGGCCTGACCGAGCGCGAGATGTCGAGCCAGGTGCTCGACAATATGGACATTGAGAAGGAGCGCGGCATCACCATCAAGGCGCAGACGGTGCGCCTCGACTGGAACGGCTATGTCCTGAATCTCATGGACACGCCCGGCCATGTCGACTTCGCCTATGAAGTCAGCCGCTCGCTTGCCGCCTGCGAAGGCGCGCTGCTGGTCGTTGACGCGGCGCAGGGCGTCGAGGCGCAGACGCTCGCTAATGTCTATCAGTCGATCGAGCACGACCATGAGATCGTGCCCGTCATCAACAAGATCGACCTGCCCGCCGCCGAACCCGAAAAGGTCCGCGCCGAGATCGAGGAAGTGATCGGCCTCGACGCGTCGGAAGCGGTGCTCGCCTCCGCCAAGTCCGGCATCGGCATCGACGAAGTGCTGGACGCGATCGTCACCAAGATCCCGCCGCCCAAGGGCGACCCGGAGGCGCCGCTCAAGGCCATGCTCGTCGACAGCTGGTACGACCCCTATCTCGGCGTCGTCATCCTCGTCCGCGTGATCGACGGCACGCTGAAGAAGGGCCAGCAGATCAAGTTCATGCAGGCGGGCACCACCCACCTGATCGACCGCGTCGGCGTGTTCCGCCCCAAGATCGAGAATCTGCCCGAACTCGGCCCCGGCGAAATCGGCTTCATCACCGCCCAGATCAAGGACGTGGCGCAGGCGCGCGTCGGCGACACGCTGACCGACGCCAAACGCCCGGCCGAAGCCGCGCTGCCCGGCTTCAAGGAAGTGCAGCCCGTCGTCTTCTGCGGCCTGTTCCCGACCGACGCCAACGACTTTGAAAAGCTCCGCGAAAGCATTTCCAAGCTGCGCCTCAACGATGCGAGCTTCAGCTTCGAGATGGAAACCTCGGCCGCGCTCGGCTTCGGCTTTCGCTGCGGTTTCCTCGGCCTCCTCCACCTGGAGATCATCCAGGAGCGGCTGACCCGCGAATATGATCTCGACCTGATCACGACGGCGCCCAGCGTCGTCTACCGCCTGCTCCTCAATCGCAGCGCCGGCGAGGCGGAGGCGCAGACGGTCGAGCTCCACAACCCCGCCGACATGCCCGATCCCAACAAGATCGACATGATCGAGGAGCCGTGGATCGAGGCGACCATCTATGTGCCCGACGAATATCTGGGCGCGATCCTGAAGCTCTGCCAGGATCGCCGCGGCATCCAGAAGAACCTCACCTATGTCGGCGGCCGCGCCCAGCTCACCTACGAGCTGCCGTTGAACGAAGTCGTGTTCGATTTCTACGACCGGCTGAAATCGATCAGCCGCGGCTATGCCAGCTTCGACTATCACCAGATCGGCTATCGCGAGGGCGACCTCGTCAAGATGAGCATCCTGGTCAATAACGAGCCGGTCGACGCCCTGTCGATGATCGTCCACCGCTCCACTGCGGAAACGCGCGGCCGCGGCATGTGCGAGCGGCTGAAGGACCTGATCCCCCGCCACCTGTTCAAGATCCCGATCCAGGCCGCGATCGGCGGCAAGGTCATCGCCCGCGAAACCATCGCCGCGCTGCGGAAGGACGTGACCGCCAAATGCTATGGCGGCGACATCACCCGCAAACGCAAGCTGCTGGAGAAGCAGAAAGAGGGCAAGAAGCGGATGCGGGAATATGGCTCGGTGCAGATTCCGCAGGAGGCGTTTATTGCGGCGCTGAGAATGGGGGATGAGGGCTGAAGCTAAGGAAGGGATGGCGAAGCAATCGCCGAGTTAAACCAAGCTGAGCGGCGTCACCGGCCGGCACGCCACAAGCGCGACCGACAACGCGGGCTTTGCTCGGTTATCTGGTCCCTGATGCTGACAAAGTTTTTCTCGCCCGACGCTCCCGCAAGTAATCCAAGCTTAAATATCGTTCTACTTGCGCCTCAGACCCTCGGCCCCTCATCGCACAGATCGGACAGTCGGGTTGAGGAGAGTCAACCGACACGACTACCTTCGATTGGTGACCGCGATATTCGAGATTTGGCGTGGGTGGACGCATCTGAGTTACGGCCACCATGAACTCTGTGGCAGCAAGTGCTGCCACAACACCGTTTATCGGGGACACGGACGGTCCACGCTCATCCAGCAACGACCGGTCTATGCCGTAGATGCGATCCCGCGCCTCATTCGCATCGTCAGTTGCAAAGAAGGCTCGAATGTCGGCTTGATCAAGCAGCCCAAGGCATTTGAGACATCCGGTTCCCCGCTGGGATAGTGTCACCCGGCCCCCGTAAACTCCGTTCATCGGGACATCCGAAGCCAAGTCGAAGTATGGCTTGTCATATGCGATGCTGAGTTCACTCAAAATCATTCTTGGGCCATCTTCATCGAAGCAGCCGAACACCCAATCTGCCTGACGTACCGCCTGGAATACCTCGGCACTCAGTAATGAATGGGGTATACCTTGGTATGCGATTGAGGGATCAATCGCGTGAATCAGCCGACCGATTATATCGACCTTGAGCGTGCCTGGAACCGAGTCAGAGTGAAAAGCCCCTACGAAGCGGTTTCGATTTGTCTCGCTCAATTCTTCGTCGTCGGCAGCAGCAATATTGCCTACACCTAACAGTGCCAAATGCTGAGCAAGCGGGCTCCCAAGGCCTCCAGCTCCGACAATCAGAGCGTTGGCCTGCTTAAGCCGCAATTGCCCTTTGGCTCCGAACAGCTCGACATTACGCTGATCTCTTTCACGTATCTCAATCACGACCAGCCTCCGAGCGACAAATTGGTCGGACGCAGAAGCTCTTGGCCGGCGAGAACCGCCGTGAGCGGCGCAGGTTGGCGTTCGCCTTGTCCCCAAACCAAAGCATCAAATCCGCTAGGGGCCACGACAATGGCTATGTAGGGACGCCCGCTCAATCTCCACTGCATATGGGGAACTGTTTCCAGCAAGCCCTGTCGGTCAGCCTCAGAGAACTGCGCAGGCCAAGGTCCCGGATGCGAGTGGATCTCTGCGAGCGATGCTCCGAGGTCGTGAGCACGTTTGATGAGCCGCGCTCGCGTTTCCGCCTTGAGCTCTAAATAGTCACTTTCCTGCGTCTCAAACTCATGCTCTTGCAGCAAATCCTCGTCGATTACGTCAAAGGCTGTACTCCCTTCAGCCATCGGCGTCTGCTTGAGATGCAGAAAAGCGGCGTGTTCGACCAGCGAATTTGGAGGAAGAACGTGGCGTACAATGCGGTCGAAGCCGCCGTCCGGCAGCCGAAGCAGCGTCCTCATAATCCTTCCTTCAACCTTAGGTAAAAGCTCGCAGCCCATTGACGAAGATTGGAACCCGACTTGACGTCGCCGGTGGCCAACCATGTTGCATCTGGGCACCATGAGAATTGAAGCCAGCTTCCACCGAAAGCCGGATTCTCCACGTGGGTGACGTTGTTGGGAGTCGTGTCCCCGAACGTAAGGTCGGACGGTCCCCAAAATGCGTATGGGTCGCTCGTCGGGTAGGCTGGTCCGGCGCAGAATAGTATTGGAGCGGTTTCTACCGGTTCCCCATTTCGTTTCCATCCGGGAGGAAAGGGGTAACCAGCGATTCGAAACCAGTCGTGGCCCGAATGCTCCGCATGCTCGATAGCGGGCCACGACTCTTGTAGATACTCAACTTCTTGTTGGATGCGGCTACGCATCAGCCGCGCTTCCAACGAACTTTCTTGCTGAACCCAAGTCCCGGCTTAAGCTTGATCACTTCCTGCGGGGCGAGGGTCCGCTCGTTGTTATCGGCGTCGACCTCGATCACGCCTTGAGCAGAATCCCACTTGCCGAGAGCGATAATCTGCTCGGTTGTGATCGTGTCTTCTTCCCAAGGTACGAGACCGACCCCTTCTATGTTCAGCATGTACTTCGGGCCGGGGTTCGACTTCGCGTCTAGGCCTGTGCTCTGGAAACTCATCTCGTGTTCCTTTCCGGGCGTCTGAACACCTGCATTCGGTGGATTGGCTTGACTCGCGCTTCGTTCTCTGAATCTATGTCTCACACATGAGACTGTCTCGTATCTGGGACGACCATGTCTCATGGGAGAGACGTATGTCGGCGCTCGTCTGCCGTCAAGCCATCAGGAATCAATTTTCGGAGGATCAATGAGTCTTCGCCTGAGCGAACTCGCCCGCCTCATGCGTGAGAAGCGGGGCAGTGTGGGTGTGCGAGCCGCAGCCGCAGAAGTCGGAATAAGCTCAGCGACATTCTCGAGAATCGAGAATGGCCACATGCCCGATTTGGAGTCGTTTGCGAAAGTGTGCGCTTGGTTGAAAGTAAATCCAAGTGAGTTTCTTGGCACACCCGTTAAACAGGAGCCGCTCTCTGCAGCGGCTGTTCATTTCAAAAAAGATAGAGCTACTCGACCTGAGACGGCAGCCGCGTTAGCCAACCTTATCGTCGTTGCGGAGCAGGCCCTCCGGGCGCGGGCTGCACTTACGGAGTAAGCAGTTGCAGCGAGGTTTTAAGGCCCGTGCCGAAAGGATTGCGGCAGAAATCCGCGATGAAATGGGCCTCGACCAACTATCGCCATTATGCCCGTGGGAGCTCTGCGACCACCTCGGCCTGATAGTTCTATCACCGGCAGAGCTACCTCTAGCGGCTAACGACCTCGAACAGTTAACGGTAAAGGACCCGGATAGTTGGTCCGGGTTGACCATCCGCAGTTCTGGCTTGATCGCGGTGATAGTGAATCCAGCCCACCCAAAATCTCGCCAACGCAATACGCTGATGCATGAGGTCTCACACGTGCGCCTGAAGCACGTGGGTAATCGCGTTGACGTCTCCGAGGACGGCATTCTTTTGGTGAGCGATTTCAGCCAAGAACAGGAAGAAGAGGCTAACTGGCTTGCCGGAGCTCTTTTGGCTCCCCGGGAGGCGCTGTTGGCAGCTCGCAAAGCAGGACGAACCCCAGCCCAAATTTGCCAGCAGTTTGGCATCAGTTCTGAGCTTTGTCTGTGGCGCCTCCGAATGACAGGCGTTGAGGCCCAAATGGGCTATAGTCGGAGCCGCCGATAGCGACGGACTTGCCTGAGGCGCGGGAGTGAATCTTGCGCTGTCGGTCTTCGTCCTTAGGCGGGCTTAGGACCAGGCCGTCCGCGGTTCGTCTAACTTCCCGTAAGTCGCTGGATCGCCATTGCGATCGCTCCTTACTCTCGGGGCTCACCGGTCGCCTTTATCTCCCTGCCCCGGCTTCACCTTCGTCTTGGCGTCATGCCGCGCGTCGGCAGAGAGGGATTTGCCTTGGTCGACGACATGCCTGAACTGGCCGCTCTCGTCGCGGCGGACATAGCGTTTGTCGGTGCCGGTATCGATCAGTTCGTGCTTCGCAGCCATGGCTGGACTTCTTGGTTGTATGGCGCTTGAATCCTCGAGGCACGGGCACGGTTCCGTCGTTCAGCCAAGCAACCGGCTATGCGGCGTTGGGTTCCGTCAGCAGCCGGGATCTGCCGGCGGGTCGCGTCGGAAGGAGAACCATGGCCACCCTCGTCTTCGGGATGAACGTCTCCCTTGACGGCTATGTCGATCATGACCGGTTTGCGCCGGCGCCGGGGTTGTTCCGGCACTTCGTCGCGGAGGCCGAGGGGCAGGTGGGCAGCGTCTATGGGCGGCGGCTTTATGAGCTGATGCGCTATTGGGACGAGGACCAGGCGGAATGGGGCGCGGATCATCGCGCCTTTGCGGCGGCGTGGCGGCGGCAGCGTAAATGGGTCGTGTCGCGCACGCTTGTCGAGGTCGGGCCCAATGCGCGGCTGCTCGACGCCGGCGATCTGGCGGGCGAGGTCGCGCGGCTGAAGGCCGCCCATGACGGCGAGATCGAGGTCGCCGGGCCGATGCTCGCCGGGCGGCTGACCGAGCTCGGCCTGATCGACGAATATCGCATGTACCTCCACCCGGTGGTGTTGGGCGGCGGCACGCCCTATTTCGCCGGCGCCCGCCCGCCGCTCCGCCTCGTCGCGCACGACCGGATGGACGGCGACGTGCTCCGCCTGGCCTATCGTCCCGCCTGATTTCGCTGTCCTACACGCGCGCCCGCCTGTTAGCCTCTCCCCTGTGTCGCACCCGTCGATCAGGCCCGAAATTCTCATGTTGCACGTGCAGAATGTGCGGAATGTGCACATCGTGCGGAATGTGCGGGAAGCCGCGCGGGCCGTTTGCCGCGGTGCCGCCGATCGGCTGGTCGCCGGCAGCGGCAGGTTCGTCGACGGCCGCTGCCGGCGTCGCTGCGCTGGTGTATTGTCTTGGCAATACACAGGGAGACCAACCATGCCGATGCCGATCCTCTTCGCCGCCGCCGCCGCCGCCGCCGCCGCCGCCGCCGCCACCGCCGCCGCCACCGCTGCGCCGGCGACCGTCACGCTGCCGCCGCCCGCCGCGTTGCGGACCCAGATCGAGGCGCGGGACGCGCGGCTCTTCGCCGTGCTGTTCGGGCTCGACTGCCGGCCCCAGCGGATGGCGGAGCTCGTGACGGACGACCTGGAATTCTATCATGACAAGGATGGCGCGGCGTTCGGCGGCAAGGATATGGTCGACACCTTCATGCGCATCTGCGCGGAGCGGTCGCAGCCCAATGCCTGGCGCTCACGGCGCGAATTGGTGCCCGGCTCCCTGACCGTCGATCCGGTCCCCGGCTATGGCGCGATCGAGGCCGGCGAGCATGTCTTCTACGAACGGCGCGGGGAGGGGCCGGAGAAGCTGGCGGGCCGGGCGCGCTTCGCCAATCTCTGGCGGCTCACGCCCGACGGCTGGCGGCTCGCCCGCGTGTTCAGCTACAGCCACGCGGCAGTGAAATAGCGGAGGTCGGGATGAGCGAAGCCGATTGGCGGGACGCAGTGATCGAGCGGGTGCGGCAGCTGATCCGCGCCGCCGACCCGGCAGTGGTCGAGACGGTTAAGTGGAAGAAGCCGTCCAACCCCGCCGGCGTGCCGGTCTGGGAACGCGGCGGCATCCTGTGCACCGGCGAAACCTATAAGGACAAGGTGAAGCTGACCTTCGCGCAGGGCGCGGCACTGCCCGACCCGGCCGGGCTGTTCAATGCCAGTCTCGACGCGGGCACGCGCCGCGCGATCGACCTGAGGGAGGGCGATGCGCTCGACGAACAGGCCTTCGCCACGTTGATCCGCGCTGCGGTCGCGCAGAACCTGGCGAGCGGCGCAGCCTAGGCGGCTTCGGCCAGTGCGGCGGGCTCGGTCGCCTCGATCCAGCCGCCGCCGAGCACCCGGTCGCCGGCATAAAGCACTGCCGCCTGGCCGGGGCTCACGCCATATTCGGGCTGCAGGAAGCGGATGGTGTCGCCGTCCAGCACCGCCGGCACCGGCTTGGCAAGCGAGCGGACCTTGGCGGTCATCGGCCCCTGATAGCCGCCGCCGAGCCAGTTGATGTCGCTCAGCCGTGCCGCGCCGACCGCCAGCGCCCGCTTCGGGCCGACGACGACGCGCCGCTGCTCCGCCTCCAGCCGCACGACATAAAGCGGCTCGGGCTGGCCGCCGATCTCGAGCCCCTTGCGTTGGCCGACGGTGAAGTGGATCAGCCCCTTGTGCCGGCCGATCACCCGACCTGAGAGGTCGACGATCTCGCCCGCGGTCTCCGCCTCGGGCCGCAGCTTCCTGACCAGCCCGGCATAGTCGCCATCGGGCACGAAGCAGATGTCCTGGCTGTCCGGCTTGGCCGCGACGCCGAGGCCGAGTTCGGCGGCGATCGCGCGCACCTCGGGCTTCGGCATCCCGCCGAGCGGGAAGCGCAGAAAGTCGAGCTGGGCGGCGGTCGTCGCGAACAGGAAATAGCTCTGGTCGCGCGCCGGGTCGGCGGCGCGGTGCAGCTCCGGCCCGTCCGCTCCCTCGACCCGGCGGACATAATGGCCGGTCGCCAGGCAGTCGGCGCCGAGGTCGCGGGCCAGGCGGAACAGGTCGGTGAACTTCACGCCCATGTTGCAGCGGACGCAGGGGATGGGCGTGCGGCCGGCGAGATATTCGTCGGCGAACTGGTTGATCACCGAACTGCGGAACGCGCTCTCGTGATCGAACACATAGTGCGCGATGCCGAGCCGGTCGCACACCGCGCGGGCATCGCGAATGTCTTGGCCGGCGCAGCAGCTGCCGGTCCGCCCGACCGCGGCGCCATGATCGTAGAGCTGCAGCGTAACACCGATCGTCTCCGCGCCCGACCTGGCGGCGAGCGCCGCCACGACCGACGAATCGACGCCGCCCGACATCGCCACGACGATGCGCTTGCCGGTCAGATCGGCGCCGAGCTGGAAATCCGCGAACATGTCGCCGGGCATATAGGCGCGCCGCCGCGCGCCGTCACCCGAGCGGCAAAAAGCTGCCGCACTGTGGCGGATTTCCCGCAATCGCTTTTACTTGGGCTTCAATCCTCTCCGCTACACCGACCTGCGAGAACGGGGGATGGATGAAGCAGCATAAGGGCATATCGGAATGGAAGCTGACCGCGCAGCCGGCCAAACCAGACTTCGCGACGATCGTCGCGATGGCGGTGGCGCGGCAGGCGGCGAGCCCGACCGCCCAGGTGATCGCTTCGTCCGAGGCCGGTCAGGTGAGCCCGGTATCGCTGATCGAATTATTCGCCGCTCGTCGCCGCCGCGGCGCAGTGTCGGGAGCCAGCTTCAACACCGGCGTCGCCTCTTTGCTAACGCCGCCGAAAGGAACGTGACGCCGATGTTTACCCTCGCATTTCAACGTTCCTGAACCCCGGTCGGCTAAACCGATGCCGCGTTCGCGTTTGGCTCCTGAAACGAGCCGCAGTTGCTTTGAGGTCATGATGTTCGAAAACCAGAAAATCCGTCCCGCTCAGGTCATCGGCCCGCTCGGCGAGCCGCTCACGCTGGAGACGCTGCCGGCACCGGGCACCAGCCGCTGGGTGGTGCGCCGCAAGGCTGAGGTGGTGGCTGCCGTCAATGGCGGCCTGCTGACAGTGGACGAGGTTTGCGAACGCTATGATCTGACCGTGGAAGAGTTCGCCGCCTGGCAGCGCGCCGTCGACCGCTCCGGCATGCCCGGCCTGCGCGTCACCCGCATCCAGCACTATAAGTCGCTCTACGAGCGCCAGCAGAAGTATTAATCGCCTCCCGAGGTGATGCGAAGAGCCCCGCCGGCGACGGTGGGGCTTTTTGCTTGTCGACTCAGGTGCGGATGTGTAGAGGGCGCCTTTCGCGGCGCGCCTTGGGGTGCGACGAACCACTTGCTATGTTTGGCGTTTGGCGGGCCGAGTGAGCGGCCACCGGACCGCTGTGAAGAAACGGAGACTGACGGCCTTATGCAAATCCTCGTCCGCGACAACAATGTCGACCAGGCGCTGCGCGCCCTCAAGAAGAAGCTGCAGCGCGAGGGCGTCTATCGCGAGATGAAGCTCCGCCGTCACTATGAAAAGCCGTCGGAAAAGCGCGCCCGCGAGCGCGCCGCCGCGATCCGCCGCGCGCGCAAGCTCGAGCGCAAGCGCGCCGAGCGCGACGGGGTGAAATAAGCACTTCCGACCTTTTCCCGGCGGAACATTGGAAGCCGTCCGTCCTACCCGGGATGGACGGTCTTCTTTTGCGGTGGCAAGGAATCGCCGACATTCGAACCGGAGCCCTCTCATGTCCGTGACTGCCGTTCCCATTGCCCCCACTCCGCGCCGCGTGCTGGCGATGCTGTGGGGCGGGCTTGCCCTGGCACTGCTGGCGGCTCTGTGGCTGGCTTGGGCCGGTACGTCGCAAGCGGTAGCCCAGACGGGTACGACGGATCAGTTCCTCGCCTGGAACGCGCGTCAGGCCGGTGTGCAGACGACCGCGTCAGGCCTGCAGTACAAGGTGCTGCAAGCGGGCGAAGGCGCCAAGCCGACCGATGCCGATGTGGCGCTGATCAGCTACAAGGGAACGTTGCGCGACGGCACCGTCTTCGACCAGAATGAGCGCTCCCCGCTGCCCGTGGCTCAGGTCGTTCCCGGCTTTTCCGAGGGTCTGAAGCTGATGCAGAAGGGCGGCAAGTATCGCCTCTGGATCAAGCCGGAGCTCGGCTATGGCGAGCGGGCAGCCGGTCCGATCCCGGCCAACTCGCTGCTCGTGTTCGATGTCGAACTGATCGAGTTCCTGCCGATGGCGGTGCTGCAGCAGATGCAGATGCAACAGCAAATGGGTGGCGCTCCGGGCGGCATGCCCGGGCAGCGCTAAGCATCATCGGTTCTCCTGCGAAGGCAGGAGCCCAGAAGGGCGGAAAGGAACGCGCGATCCTGGACCCCTGCTTGCGCAGGGGAACTAGGAGGTTGCCGCCTTTTCTTCTTCCCGCTCCGAGCCACGCTCCAGCCAAACTTTGATCATCGCGGTGATCGGATCGGCGAGGAGCAGGCCCATGAAGCCGAGCAAGGTGCCGAGCAGGATCTGCGTGCCGAGCGTGAGGGCGGGCGGCAGGTCGACCGTCTTTCGCGCGACGATCGGCAGCAGCACATAGCCGTCGAAGGTCTGCACGACGAAATAGGTGCCGATCGCCCATAGACCCGTGTCGACGCCGGCCGAGAAGCCGACCGCGACCATGATCACGCCCGAAATGAAGGCGCCGACGTTGGGAATGAAAGCGAGCAGACCGGTCAGGATGCCGAGCAGCAGCGCGATCGGCACGCCGCCGATGCTGAGCGCGATCCAGGTCAATATGCCTTCGACGACCATGCCGAGCAGGCGCCCGGCCATCAGTCGGCGCATCGTGTGCGCCATGCGATCGATGGTAACCCGCGTGTGCGGGCGTTGGCGGGTCGGGATCAGCCAGGCGAGGCCGCGTTCGTAGAGCCGTGGCTCAAGCGCGATGAACAGGCCGATGACGATGACCAGGAACGCGCTGGTCAGCGCGCCGAAGACCGTGCCGACATAGCCGGTGATGCGTCCGATCGAGCCGAGCGCCTGGCGGCCGAAGTCCATCAGGTCCTTCTGCGCCGGCACGATGCCCATGCCCGACAGCCAGGCGATGAAGCGGGTGCCCTGCGCCTGCAGTGTCACCCAGAGCTGTTCTGCTTGGTTCGCGATCTCGACCCCAGTCCAGTAGAAAACGCCCGCGATAAAGGCGAGCGCGGCGAGCAGCACGATCGTGATCCGCCAGCTGCGGCCGATCGGGAGTACGCGCCCGAGCAGACGCGCCCCTCCATCGAGCATCGATGCGAAGACCAGGCCGGCGAAGATCAGCAGCAGGGGCTGGACCAGCAGCACGGCAAGGGCGAGCGCGGCGGCGATGCCGAACCAGACGCCGGCGCGCTTCATCTCCGCCCGGACGAGCGGATCGCGCATTTCGGCAGGAGCTGCGGTGGTGACGGGGGCGAGTTCCTCGCTCACCGGGCGTCGGCTTCCTGCGGGTGGAGCGAGGAGCCGGCGCGGCCGGGCCGCAGCGCCTCGAGCCAGCTGATCGGATTGTACCATTCGGCGGTGCCGTCGAGCGAGAAGGTGATGAACTCGGCGCGGCCGCCGATATTCTCCCACGGCACCGGCCCGCCCAGCCCGCCCTCGGCCAGCGACACGCGGCTGTCGGCCGAGCGGTCGCGATTGTCGCCCATCAGAAAAACGTGATTGGCGGGAATCGTCATCGGCGCGAAATCGTCGGTGCGGCTCGCGCCGAGCTCGATCGTGTCATAGCTGCGGCCGTTGGGCAGCGTCTCGCGCACGATCGGCAGTTCGCAATAGGGCTTGCTGTCCGGGCCGGTGACGAGCCGGCCGGGAAACTGGATGTCGCTGCACGGTGCGTTCTCGTCCACCGGCAGCAGGCGCGGCACGGGCAGGCTGCGCTTGATCGGCACGCCGTTGATCAGCACGGCGCCATTGCGCATCTCGAGCCGATCGCCCGGCAGGCCGATCACGCGCTTGATATAGTCCTGGCGCGCGCCCGGCGGGGACACGATCACCACATCACCGCGCTTGGGCAGGCTGCCGAACAGCCGGCCCGGCATATAGGGCAGCAGGTGAAAGGTCGGCGACACGAACGACCAGCCATAGGGATATTTGGTGACCACGAGCCGGTCGCCGACCAGCAGCCCCGGCATCATCGATTCGGACGGAATATAGAAGGGCTTTGCGATGAAGCTGTGAAAGCCGAGCACGGCCAGGATCAGCCAGAAAATGCCCTTCGCTTCGCTCGCCCAGTCGGTGCCCTTCTTCGGCGTCGTCGCCGGCGTGGCGGCCTCGACCTTGTCGCCTTCGTTCACTTCCAATCCCTTCACAGCGGCACCGCCTCGATGATGACGAACGCCTGTGCCCAGGGATGATCGTCGGTCAATGTCAAATGTATCTGGGCCTTGTGCCCGGGCGGAACAAGCGCGTCGAGCGCGGCTCGCGCCCCGCCTTCAAGCGCGAGCGTCGGCGCCCCCGACGGCGCGTTGACCACGCCGATATCCTTCATGAACACGCCGCGACGAAAGCCGGTACCGACCGCCTTGGAGAAGGCCTCCTTGGCGGCAAAGCGCTTGGCATAGGTGCCGGCGCGGGTGAACGGCCGGCGCGCCGCCTTGGCGCGTTCCTTGTCCGTGAACACCCGCTTCTCGAAGCGCTCGCCGAACCGGTCGAGCGAGGCCTGGATCCGCTCGATGTTGCACAGGTCGGAACCCAGACCAATTATCACTCCAGATCCTCCCCGGAACGGGGAGGGGGACCGCGCCGCGCAGCGGCGTGGTGGAGGGGGCCCGGGGACCTGCGCAGGCGGAGGGCCCCCTCCACCATGCTGCGCATGGTCCCCCTCCCCGTCCCGGGGAGGATTTCACTCACCGCGCGCTCTCCATCAGGGCCTTCATCCGGCGGACACTCTCTTCCAGCCCGATGAAGATTGCCTCGCCGACCAGGAAATGACCGATGTTTAGCTCGGCGAGCTGGGGGATGGCGGCGACCGGCACGACATTGTCGAAGGTAAGGCCATGGCCCGCATGCGGCTCGATGCCGTTCTTGGCGGCGAGCGCGGCGGCGTCGGCAAGACGCTTCAGTTCCACTGCACGGTCAGTTTCGGCGAGATGGGCATAGCGGCCGGTGTGCAGCTCGACGACGGGCGCGTGGAGGCGCAATGCCGCTTCGATCTGCGCGGGTTCCGGTTCGATGAACAGGCTGACGCGGATGCCGGCGTCCAGCAAGCGGGAGACGATCGGGGCGAGGTGGTTGTGCTGGCCGCGGGCGTCGAGCCCGCCCTCGGTGGTGCGCTCCTCCCGCTTCTCGGGCACGATGCAGGCGGCGTGCGGCCTGTGGCGCAGCGCGATCGCCAGCATCTCGTCGGTGGCGGCCATTTCCAGGTTCACCGGCAGGCGCGTTTCGCTCATCAGCGCGTCGAGATCGAGGTCGCGGATGTGGCGCCGGTCCTCCCGCAGATGCACGGTGATGCCGTCGCCGCCGGCCTGCTCGACCACTCTCACCGCCCGCATCGGCTCGGGATGCTCACCGCCGCGCGCGTTGCGAATGGTGGCGACGTGATCGATGTTGACGCCGAGGCGCAGGGTCACGCCGCGCGGCTCCCCGGCTTCACCGCAGGAATGGCCGCTAGTTCGGCCGGAAGCTTGTCCGCCTCATAGCTGGGCACGTCGAGTCGGATCAGCGGAAAGAAGGGCACGCCCAGATCGGCCGTGCCGTTCGATCGATCGACCAGGGCGGCGGCGGCGATCACCTCCCCGCCCGCGGCGCGAATCGCGGCGATCGCTTCGCGCGACGAGAGGCCGGTGGTGACCACGTCCTCCATCATCAGCACCTTCTGCCCAGGCGAGAGGCGAAAGCCGCGGCGCAGCTCGAAAGTGCCGGTCGGGCGCTCCAGGAACATAGCGTCGACGCCCAGAGCGCGCGCCACTTCCTGGCCGGCGATCACGCCGCCCATGGCCGGGGACACCACTGCTTCGATGCCGGTCCGCACCTCCGCCGGCAGCTTGGCGGCCAGCGCCTCGGCCAGCCGAGCGCCACGTGCCGGGTTCATCAGCACCCGCGCGCATTGCAGATAGCGCGGGCTGCGCAGCCCGGAGGAGAGGATGAAATGCCCTTCCAGCAGCGCCTCGGCCGCGCGGAATTCCGCCAGAACCTCGTCTTCGGTCATGGCGCTGCGGCATAGGCGCGTGATCCCGTGCAGGCAATCCGCCCGAAAGGCGCGCCGAACCGCTTGAGAGAGCGGAAAACCGTGCCTATAAGCCGCGCCAAATCACGTTTCGCACGTCCGTTGCCGAGCGTCGTCCCGCGCAACCACGGTATAGAACAGGAAGCCTATGAAGCTCGCCAAGACCCTCCTGCTTGCCCTTGGACTGGCGCTCGCGCCGGCGGGTGCCATGGCGCAGAACGCGACGCAGGATGCGGGGACGCTCGTCGCCACGCCGGCGGAGACCAAGGAAAGCGCGGCACAGCCGGACGTGGCGCACACCGCGGCCGCGGTGAATATTCCCTCGGTCGCACCGATCGCGGGCATCGGCATGCCGGTCGATCAGCGGATCACGCTGCAGGAACAGGTCAGCCCCAATGGCCGCAAGGCGCTGTGGATGCACGACTATGTGCTGGTGCCGATGATGATCGGCATCTCCGCGCTGGTGCTGCTGCTGCTGCTCTATGTGATCGTGCGCTTCCGCCGCGCGGCCAATCCGGTGCCGTCGCGCACCTCGCACAACACGCTAGTCGAGGTGATCTGGACGCTCGTGCCGGTGCTGGTGCTGGTCGCGATCGCCATTCCGTCGATCAGCCTGCTCGCCGCCCAGTTCAAGCCGGCCGGCAAGGACGCGCTGACCATCAAGGCGGTCGGCAACCAATGGTATTGGACCTACCAATATCCGGACAATGGCGGGTTCGAGATCGTCTCGAACATGCTGCAGGACAAGCCGGCTCCCGGCGGCAAGGCGCGGCAATATGCCGATGGCCCGCGCCTGCTGGCGGTCGACAACCGCCTCGTCATTCCGGTCGGCCGCGAGATCCGGCTGCAGACCACGTCGAACGACGTGATCCACAGCTGGGCGGTCCCGGCCTTCTGGTTCAAGCTCGACGCCGTGCCCGGCCGCATCAACGAAATGACGTTCAAGGCCGAAAAGGAAGGGGTCTATTTCGGCCAGTGCTCCGAACTGTGCGGTGCGCGCCATGCCTTCATGCCGATTTCGGTCGAGGTGGTGTCGCCGGCGCGATTCGCCGCCTGGGTCGCGTCGAAGGGCGGCACGATGGGCGGGGCGAAGTCGCCGCCGCTGGTCGCGCCCAAGGCGGCCGATGCCGTGACCGCGGGCCCCGAGCCGATCAGCGCCACCGACACGCCGACGCCCGGCACCGCCACTCCTCCCGCAACCAGCCAGGGCGGCCAGCCCAACACGACGGGTAACCAGTAATGACCGATATCGCAGCCTCGCCGGCGGAGTTTCACGCCGATCACGCGCATCACCACGCGCATGATGCCGACCATAAGCCGGGCTTTTTCGCCCGCTGGTTCATGTCGACGAACCACAAGGACATCGGTACGCTCTACCTGATCTTCGCGATCATCGCGGGCATCATCGGCGGCGGTATCTCCGGCCTGATGCGCGCCGAGCTGGCGGCTCCGGGCGTCCAGTATCTGCAGGGCTGGGCCCAGATGATGGGCGAAACCAATGCGACGATGGATCAGGCCTATCACCTGTGGAACGTGCTGATCACGGCGCACGGCCTGATCATGGTGTTCTTCATGGTCATGCCGGCGATGATCGGCGGCTTCGGCAACTGGTTCGTGCCGATCATGATCGGTGCGCCGGACATGGCGTTCCCGCGCATGAACAACATTTCGTTCTGGCTGCTCGTCCCCGCCTTCATCCTCCTCCTGGGCTCGACCTTCGTACCCGGCGGCACCGGCAATGGCGCAGGCACCGGCTGGACCGTCTATCCGACGCTGTCGACCACCGGCAGCCAAGGTCCCGCCGTCGACATGGCGATCCTGTCGCTCCACCTGGCGGGCGCTAGCTCGATCCTGGGTGCGATCAACTTCATCACCACCATCTTCAACATGCGCGCGCCGGGCATGACGCTGCACAAGATGCCGCTGTTCGTCTGGTCCGTGCTCGTCACCGCCTTTCTGCTGCTGCTGGCGCTGCCGGTGCTTGCCGCTGCGATCACCATGCTGCTGACCGACCGCAACTTCGGGACGACCTTCTACGATCCGTCCGGCGGCGGCGATCCGGTGCTTTACCAGCACCTGTTCTGGTTCTTCGGCCACCCCGAAGTGTACATCATGATCCTGCCGGGCTTCGGCATCGTCAGCCAGATCATCGCGACCTTCAGTCGCAAGCCGGTCTTCGGCTATCTCGGCATGGCCTATGCGATGGTCGCGATCGGCGTGATCGGCTTCGTCGTCTGGGCGCACCACATGTTCACGACCGGCATGAGCGTGAACGTGAAGATGTACTTCACGGCGGCCACGATGGTGATCGCGGTGCCGACCGGCATCAAGATCTTCAGCTGGATCGCCACCATGTGGGGCGGCTCGCTGAGCTTCAAGACGCCGATGCTCTGGGCGCTGGGCTTCATCTTCCTGTTCACGGTCGGCGGCGTGACCGGCGTCGTGCTCGCCAATGGCGGCGTCGACGACGTGCTGCACGACACCTATTATGTCGTCGCCCACTTCCACTATGTGCTGTCGCTGGGCGCCGTGTTCGCGCTGTTCGCGGGCTTCTACTACTGGTTCGCCAAGATGAGCGGCCGGCACTATAACGAGTTCCTGGGCCAGCTGCATTTCTGGGTGTTCTTCGTCGGCGTGAACCTGCTGTTCTTCCCGATGCACTTCCTGGGCATGCAGGGCATGCCGCGGCGCTATCCGGACTATCCGGACGCCTATGCCTATTACAATCAAATGGCCTCGATCGGCTATGCGGTGATGGCGGCGGGCATGGCGATCTTCTTCGTCAACCTGTTCTGGTCGCTGTTCGCGGGCCGCAAGGCGGAGGACAATCCCTGGGGCGAAGGCGCGACGACGCTGGAGTGGACGCTCTCCTCGCCGCCGCCGTTCCACCAGTTCGAGACGCTGCCGGTGATCGACGGCGGCAGCCACCACTAACCCCTTCGCCGCAAGGCCAAGCAGAAGAGAGGCGGGGCTTCGGCTCCGCCTCTTTTTTGTTTCTAACCTGGGTTGATCCGTCGCTGTTCGGGCCGTCCGCCCGCAACCAAAGTCGGTCCGCATCGTTACACAAGCGGAGCATTTGCTCCTGGTGTGGGATTGCCGCGCCCGACGTTTTCAAAGGAGCCCAACATGCAGCGACTAAGCACCCTCGAGCGGGCGTTTGCGCTGGCTGCGTCCGGCTCCTGCCGAACGGTCGCCGACATCCGCATTCAGCTGAAGAGGGAGCAGCTCGATTCCGTCGACGCGCACCTGTCCGGCTCGCTGATCCAGCGACAGCTCAAATCCCGTTTGGAGCAGGCGAACGCCGCCGCCTGACGGCAGGGGCAAAGCGGCTTTCCCTTGGGCGAAGCCGCGCCTATATGGCGGCCATCTCATGATCGCTGCCGAATCCTCGACGCCGCTGCCGGCCGACTGGCGGGACATTTTCGCGCTGACCAAGCCGCGCGTGATGTCGCTCGTCGTGTTCACGGCGCTGTGCGGCCTGCTCGCCTCCCGTGCTCCGATCGACCCGGTGCTCGGGTTCACCGCCATCCTCTGCATCGCGCTGGGCGCCGGCGCGTCGGGCGCGCTCAACCAATGGTATGAGGCCGATCTCGACGCCAAGATGAAGCGGACGGCCAAGCGGCCGTTGCCGGACGGCCGCATGGATCGTACCACCGCCCTGCATTTTGGCGTCGGTCTGGCCGGCTTTTCGGTCGTGCTGCTCGGCCTCGCGACCAACTGGCTGGCGGCGGCGATCCTCGCCTTCTCGATCTTCTTCTACGCCGTCGTCTACACGGTCTGGCTGAAGCCCAACACGCCGCAGAACATCGTCATCGGTGGCGCGGCCGGCGCCTTTCCGCCGCTGCTCGGCTGGGCGGCCGCGACCGGAGACGTGACGCTGCTGCCGGCGCTGCTGTTCATGATCATCTTCCTGTGGACGCCACCGCATTTCTGGGCTCTCGCGCTGTTCGTGAAGACCGATTACGCGGCCGCCGGCGTGCCGATGCTGCCGGTCACCGCCGGCGCCAGGGCCACGCGGGCGCAGATCATGCTCTACAGCGTCGCGCTCGCCGCTTCTGCTGTCGCGCCTTGGGTGCTTGGTCTGACGGGCATCATCTACGGCGCCGCTGCCGTGGCGCTCAACGCGATCTTCTTCGCGCTGGCGTGGCGCGTCTGGCGCAACACCGCCACCGACGCCGCCCAGATGCAGCCGGAGAAGAAGCTGTTCGGCTTCTCGATCCTCTACCTTTTCATTCTGTTCGCGGCGCTGGTCGCGGATCGGTTGCTGCTCGCATGAGCGACCGCGACCGGCAGAACGAGATCCGGGCGCGTCAGCGCTCGCGCGCGGTGGTGACGGCGCTCATCCTGGGTGCGCTCGCCATCCTGTTCTTCTTCATCACCATCGCCAAGATCAGGAGCATGGGCGGCGCATGACCGACCTCGCGGCCCGCAACAAGCGATCGGCGGCCTTCGCTGCGCTGATGGCGCTGTTCATGGTGGCGCTCGGCTTTGCCGCGGTGCCGCTCTATCGCATCTTCTGCCAGGTAACCGGCTTCGCCGGCACCACCGGCCGGGCCACCGACGCCGATGTGCCGTGGAAGCCGGCGGCCGGCACGGTGATGGTCCGCTTCGACGCGAATATGAGCCCCGGTATGCCGTGGCACTTCCGCCCCGAAAAGTCGGTCGAGCAGGTGCGCGTCGGCGAGCGGCTGATGGCCTTCTACATCGCCGAAAACTTGAGCAAGCGGCCGATCACCGGCCGTGCGACCTATAATGTCTCGCCCGATCAGGCGGGCGCCTATTTCAAGAAGATCCAGTGCTTCTGCTTTACCGAGCAGACGTTGCAGCCGGGCGAACGCGTCCGCATGCCGGTCATCTACTTCGTCGATCCGGCGATGCTGAAGGACGCGGACGCCAAGGACGTGCAGCAGATCACGCTCAGCTACACCTTCTACCCAGTGGATTCGCCCGCAAAGCCTCGCTAGAGGCAAGGCAAAGACTGTATCAGGGAAAGCTCATGGCCGGCGCCAAGAACCACGATTATCATATCCTTCCGCCCAGCCCCTGGCCGCTGATCGGCGCATTCGCCGCACTGGCGATGGCGGCGGGTGGCATCATGTGGATGCATCAGGCGGCGTTCGGCGGCTGGGTGTTCTTCCTCGGCCTCGCCGGCGTGCTGTTCACCATGTACAGCTGGTGGTCCGACGTGATCAAGGAAGCGCATGCCGGCGATCACACGCCGGTCGTGTCGCTGCACCTGCGCTACGGCATGATCCTGTTCATCGCGTCCGAAGTGATGTTCTTCGTCGGCTGGTTCTGGGCCTGGTTCGATTTCTCGCTCTTCCCGGTCCCGATGACGTTCTCGGAAGGCAGCGCGACGCTCAGCGAGACGGCCGCGGCGGTGTGGCCGCCAAAGGGACTCGAAGTCATCGACCCCTTCGCCTTTCCGCTCCTGAACACACTGATCCTGCTCTGCTCCGGCACCACGGTCACTTGGGCCCACCATTCGCTGATCCATGGCGATCGTGACGGGCTGAAGAAGGGGCTGTGGCTGACGATCATCCTCGGCATGATCTTCACCAGCATCCAGGCGTTTGAGTACATCCACGCCGAAATCCCATTCAAGGGACTGAACTACGGCGCTGCCTTCTACATGGCGACCGGCTTTCACGGCTTCCATGTGCTGATCGGCACGATCTTCCTGATCGTGTGCCTGGTGCGCGCCTATCGCGGCGACTTCACCCCACGCCAGCATTTCGGCTTCGAAGCGGCTGCCTGGTACTGGCACTTCGTCGACGTCGTATGGCTGTTCCTCTTCATCGTCGTCTATGTCTGGGGCAGCTGGGGTGCGGCCCACTAGATGAACGCCCGGGGCTGGCACCTCGCGCAGATCAATGTCGGGCGGCTGGTACGGCCGTCCGGCGATCCGCAGGTCTCCGGCTTCTTCGCCGAGCTCGACCGGATCAACGCGCTGGCCGATGCGAGCCCCGGGTTCGTGTGGCGGCTGCAGAGCGACAGCGGCAACGCCACCGACATCCAGGTCACGGATGATCCGCGCTTCATCCTTAACATGTCGGTCTGGACCGACGCGGATGCGCTGTTCGCCTTCGTCTATCGCAGCGCGCATACCCCAGTGATGGCGCAGCGCCGCGACTGGTTCGACCGCTTCGACGGCGCCTATCAGGCGCTGTGGTGGTTGCCGGCCGGCACCATCCCCTCGGTCGAAGACGGGCTGGCGCGGCTCTGGCGCCTGGATCGCTTCGGCCCGACGCGCGACGCCTTCACCTTCAAGGCGCGCTTCCCGAGTCCGGACCAGACCGGCCTGCCGGTCGATATGCAGCCCGACCCCTGGTGCGTCGGCCGCGCCTAGGCGCTGGTGCGGCTGAGCCCTGCCGATGATCCGGCTGCCTCTCATCCCCACGCTTATCGTCGCTGCCGCCGTCGCCGTGATGATCTGGCTCGGCCTGTGGCAACTCGATCGCCGTGCGCAGAAGGAGGCGGCGCTGGCGCGCTATGCCGCCGCCCAAGGTCAAGCGCCAATCCCATGGCCTGAACAAGTCGATCCGCGCGATCCGCCGCTGTTCCGCCGCTCCGGTCTCGATTGCCACGCGGTTGCCGGCTGGCGCGAGGAAAGCGGCCGCAACCTGCGCGGTGAGGCGGGCTGGGTGCACATCGCCGAGTGCCGCACCGTTGAGGGCAGCGCCAATGTGGTGGTGGGCTGGTCGAGCCGGCCGGATCGCCCGAACTGGCGCGGCGGGCAAGTCGCCGGCGTGATTGGTCCCGATCGAAGCCGCACCATCCGCCTGATCGCCGGCCAGGCGCCTGCCGGGCTTCTGCCAGCGCGGCCGCCCTCGCTGGAGGACGTGCCGAACAACCACCTGTCCTACGCGATCCAGTGGTTCTTCTTCGCCTTCACAGCCCTCGTCATTTACTTTCTGGCCCTGCGCCGCCGCGCCCGGTAAGTCGCGCGGCGATGGACTATGTGAGCACCAGGGGGGCGGCGCCGCGGCTCGACTTTCGCGGCGTGACGCTGGCGGGGCTGGCGAGCGACGGCGGACTGTACGTGCCGGCGGCCTGGCCGCATTTCTCGCGGGACGAGATCGCGGCGCTGAACGGCCTTTCCTATGTCGAGACCGCAGTGAGGGTGATGCGCCCTTTTGTCGGCGATGCGCTCGGCGAGGAAGAACTGCGCTCGCTCTGCACGCTTGCCTATGGCCGGTTCGCGCACAGGGCGGTCACCCCGCTCGTCCAGTTGGATGCTCAGCATTGGCTGCTGGAGCTGTTCCATGGACCGACGCTCGCCTTCAAGGATGTGGCGCTGCAGCTGCTGGGGCTGCTCTTCGAACGGTTCCTGCAGGACAGCGACGCACATCTGACGGTGATCGGCGCGACGTCAGGTGATACCGGATCGGCGGCGATCGACGCACTCGCCGGTCGCGCCAAGGTCGATATCTTCATGCTGCACCCGCATGGCCGGGTGTCGGACGTGCAGCGGCGACAGATGACGACGGTCAAGGCGCCCAATGTTCACAACATCGCGGTCGAGGGCAATTTCGACGACGCACAGGCGCTGGTGAAGGCAATGTTCGCCGACCGCGACTTTGCCGGGCGGTTCACCCTGTCCGCCGTCAACTCGATCAACTGGGCGCGGCTGATGGCCCAGATCGTCTATTATTTCTACGCCGCCGTCCGCCTTGGCGCGCCCGATCGGCCGGTCGCCTTTTCCGTGCCGACGGGCAATTTCGGGGACGTGTTCGCAGGCTATGCGGCGGCGCAGATGGGCCTGCCGGTCGCGCGGCTGATCGTCGCCACCAACGTCAACGACATCCTGCATCGCGCCCTGTCCTCCGGCGACTATTCGGCCGGGGAGGTGACGCCCACGGCTGCACCGTCGATGGACATTCAGGTCAGCTCGAATTTCGAGCGGCTGTTGTTCGACCTCGATCCCGCTGCGGTTCCGGGTCAGATGACCGCGTTCGCGCAGGATCGGGCGATGCATCTGACGGATGCGCAGCGGCACGGCGCGTCTACGCTGTTTGGCAGCGCGCGAATCGATCCAGACGGCATGGCCATGGCGATGCGCTGGGCGTGTGAAGGATCCGGTCAGGTGCTCGATCCGCATACCGCGATTGGCCTCGCCGCCGCGTGCTCCGCCGGTCTGCCGGCCGATGTGCCGGTGGTGACGCTCGCCACGGCTCACCCCGCCAAGTTCCGCGATGCGGTCGAACGGGCGACTGGAATCCGCCCGTCGCTGCCGTCGCGGGTCGGCTCGCTGTTCGAGCGGGACGAGCGCTATGACGTGCTGCCCGCGGCGCTCGGCCCCGTCACCGCCTATATCGCGGAGCGCGCGACGCCCGCCCGTGCCTGAGCTGCAGACGCTGATCGCCGAACCCTGGGCGGATTACGGGCTGCTCGATTCGGGGCATGGCCGCAAGCTGGAGCGCTATGGCCGCTTCCGCTTCATCCGGCCCGAGCCGCAGGCCATGTGGGCACCGGCGCACGCCGACTGGGACGCGGATGCGGAGTTCGTGCCCGGCTCCGACGAGGAAGGCGGCGGCCGCTGGCGTTTCGACCGCCCGGTGCCGCGCGAGGGCTGGCCGATGCGCTGGGAGGAGGTGCGTTTCACCGCGCAATGCACCCCCTTCCGCCACCTCGGTTTCTTCCCCGACATGGCGCCGGTCTGGCAGTGGATGCGGGGGCTGCAGCCAAGGTCCGCGCTCAACCTGTTCGGCTATACCGGGGTCGGCACGCTCGCGCTGGCGGACGCCGGCGCCGAAGTCGTGCATGTCGATGCATCGAAAAAGTCCGTCGAGGCGGGGCGCGGCAATGCGGTGCTTGCCGGAATGGCGGATCGCCCGATCCGCTGGATCGTCGACGACGCGGCGAAGTTCACCGCCCGCGAGGTGCGTCGAGGCCGCCGCTATGATGGCATCATCCTCGATCCGCCCAAATTCGGCCGCGGCCCAGAAGGTGAGGTCTGGCGGCTGGAGGAAAAGCTCGCACCGCTGCTCGCCGACTGCCGGCAGCTGCTTGATACCGAATCGCGGTTTCTGTTTCTGACCGTCTACGCCGTGCGCATGTCCGCGCTCGCGATCGGGCAATTGGTTGAGCAGCTGTTCGGCGATCTGCCGGGCCGCGTCGAGATGGGCGAGCTCGCCGTGCGCGAGGAGGCGCGCGGCCTGCTGCTGCCCACCGCCATCTGGGCGCGCTGGCGGAGCGTCTGAGCCTCTGGTATAACCCGCTGGTTTTGCGGGGAGTTTTGTACGTGAAGCGCTGGCGTGGCTTTGGCGCGCTGCTGAGTTTGGCAGCGATTCTCACATCTTGCGGCGGTGGTGGCGGGTCCTCCGGCGGCGGTGCGGGTTCGTCCGCGCCGGCGCCGACCTCCAGCGGCTCGAGCTCTGCGTGCACGCTGCAGGCGCGGCAGAACTGGGCGCAGGGCGTGCTGCAGGAATGGTATCTCTTCCCCGAGACGCTGCCCGCGAACCTGGATGGCAGCGGCTATGCGACCGTTCAGGCCTATATCGACGGACTGACGGCCACGGCCCGTTCGCAGGGCCGGGACCGGTTCTTCACCTATCTGACCTCGATCCGCGAAGAGGATGCCTATTACGACAGCGGCACCACCGCCGGCTTCGGCTTCCGCCTGTCGACCGATGCCGCCCAGAAGCGGGCGTTTGTCGCGGAAAGCTTCGAAGGTGCGCCGGCCTTTGCCGCAGGGCTCGACCGCGGCGATGAGATACTGGCGGTCGGCGACTCGCCCGGCGGGCTGCGCTCGGTTGCCGACATCATTGCCGCGGAGGGCACCGGCGGCGTCTCGGCGGCGCTCGGCCCCAGTACGGCCGGCGTCACACGCACCGTGCGGCTGAGCGGCCCTTCGGGCACGCGCGACGTCACGATGACGAAGGCGGATTATACGCTGCAGCCGGTCTCCAGCCGCTATGGTGCCCGGATCATCGACGATGGCGGGCGGAAGATCGGCTATCTCAATCTGCGCACCTTCATCAGCACCGCCGACTCGCAGTTGCGCACCGCCTTCGACCAATTCCGCGGGGCGGGTGTCACCGAACTGATCATCGACCTGCGCTACAATGGCGGTGGTCTGGTCTCGACGGCGGAGCTGATCGGGGACCTGCTCGGCCGGGCCCGCTTCTCGTCCGAAGTGCTCAGCCGCGTCACTTACCGGCCCGAGAAGGCGTCGCGGAACGAGACGCGCTTCTTCAAGCCGCAGGCCCAGTCGATTGCGCCGATGAAGATCGCATTCATCGGCACCGGCTCGACCGCCTCGGCCAGCGAGCTCGTGATCAACGCGCAGATCCCGTATCTCGGCCCGAACATGGCGCTGATCGGCGGCAACACCTATGGCAAGCCGGTCGGGCAGATTGCCATCGACCGCTCCGCCTGCGACGACCGGCTGCGCGTCGTCGCCTTCTCGACCCGCAACGCGGCGGACTCGGACGCCTATTTCAACGGCCTTGCCGCCACGGTGCCGAACAGCTGCACGGCGGCGGACGATATTAACTTCCCGCTTGGCGATCCGCGCGAGGCGTCGGTCGCGCGCGCGCTCGACTTCCTTGCCGGGCGGACCTGCACGCCGATTGCGGTGGGTCAGAGCGGGCAGAGCCTGGCCGGGCGGCGGCTGCTCTTGAGCCCCGCTGCGCCGAATACCGCGCAGCGCGAGGTGCCGGGCCTGTTCTAGCTGCCGAACAGGGGCAGCAGTTCAGGTTGCTCAATCTCGTCATTAACGAAGTTCGAGAGCGTGACGCCGACCAGCCGAATCCCTTTTTCCGGCGGCAGTACCGCGCGGATCAGCGCCAGGCTCGCCTCGTGCAGCGCCGCGCGGCTGCGCACCGGCGCCGGCTGGGTGCGGCTGCGGGTGATGATCTGGAAGTCGCCATATTTGACCTTCACCGTGACGGTGCGGCCATAGGACTGCGCCTTTTCGCACCAGGCCCAAACCTCGTCGGCCTGGCCGATCACGCCCGCCTCGATCGCCGCCGGATCGGTCAGATCCTCGTTGAAGGTCGTCTCCGATCCCGATGACTTGCGCTCGCGGTACGGGTTCACCTCGCGGTGATCCTCGCCGCGCGCGATCGCGTGATACCATTCCGCCGAACTGCCGAAATGCTGCTGGAGGAAGGTGAGCGAGCAGGCGCGCAGGTCCGCGCCGGTCTCGATCCCCAGCCGCTGCATCTTCTTCGCCGTGACCGGCCCCACGCCATGGAAGCGGCTGACTGGCAGCGTCTCGACCCAGGCGGCGCCCATGTCCGGCGTCACCGCGAACTGGCCATTGGGTTTGCGGTGATCGGAGGCGAGCTTCGCCAGGAACTTGTTGTACGAAATGCCGGCCGAAGCGGTGAGGCCGGTTTCCTCGAGGATCCGGGCGCGAATTTCCTTGGCTGTCGCCCAGGCGGTCGGCAGGCCCCGCTTATTGGCAGTGACGTCCAGATAGGCTTCGTCGAGCGACAGCGGCTGGATCAGGTCCGTATAGTCGGCGAAGATCGCATGGATCTGCCGCGACACCTCGCGATACCGGTCGAAATGACCGCGCACGAAGATCAGATTCGGGCATTTCCTCAGCGCGGTCACCGACGGCATGGCCGAACGCACGCCGAACTTGCGCGCCTCATAGCTGGCCGCCGCCACCACCCCGCGCGGGCTGGGCGAACCCACCGCGACCGGCTTCCCCTTCAGCGACGGATCGTCATGCTGTTCCACCGACGCGAAGAAGGCGTCCATGTCGACATGGATGATCTTGCGGACGGGACTCACCCGGCCAGTGTAGCGTCATGCGAACAGACAGGGAACTAGCGCCAGCCCCAATCCCCGTCGTCGGCACCGAGAGCGGGGGGCGCGCGGCCGGCGACCATGGGCTCGCCGTCGATGACCACCGGCGATCGCACCTGAGGCAGGGTGCCGCCGGCGACATGCGGCGCCTGCAGCTGCACCTGCAATCCGCGCGCCTGCACCTGGGGGTCGGCAAACGCGTCGGCGATGTCGTTGATCGGCCCACCCGGCACGCCCTCGCGCTCCAGTGCGGCGAGCAGCTCCGCGCGCGTCATCTGCCGCGTGCGTTCGGTCAGCAGCGGGATCAGGCGCTCGCGATTGGCAATGCGTGCGGCGTTGGTCCTGAAGTCCGCGTCTTCGGCCAATTGCGGCACGCCCAGAATGGCGACGAAGCGCGCGAATTGCCCGTCATTGCCGACCGCGACGATCACACGCCCGTCGCTGGTCTCGAACGGCTGATAGGGCACGACATTGGGGTGGGTGTTTCCGGTCAGGCCCGGCGCGGTACCCGACACCAGATAATTCATCGCCTGATTGGCCAGCACGGAGGTCTGCACGTCGAGCAGCGCCATGTCGATCCACGCGCCTTGGCCGGTCTCGTGCCGGTGATTGACGGCGGCGAGGATCGCGGCGGCCGAATAGACGCCGGTGAACAGGTCCGCGACGGCGACGCCGGCGCGGGTCGGCTCGTCGATGCCCGTGATACTCATCATGCCGGCCATCGCCTGGATCAGATAATCATAGCCGGCGCGCGCAGCATAGGGGCCGGTCTGGCCGAAGCCGGTGATCGAGCAATAGATCAGCCGGGGGTTGAGCTCCTTCAGGCTGTCATAGTCGAGACCGTAGCGTTTTAGCCCGCCGGTCTTGAAGTTCTCGATGACGATATCGGCTTCCGCGGCGAGTTCCCGCACACGCGCCATGTCCGCGTCATTCTCGAAATCGGCGGTGACCGACCGCTTGCCGCGATTGCAGCTGTGGTAATAGGCGGCGGAGAGCGGCTCCCCATCCGCACCCTGGACGAAGGGCGGGCCCCAGCCGCGCGTGTCGTCGCCGGCACCGCGCCGCTCGATCTTGATCACATCCGCACCGAGATCGGCCAGCAGCTGTCCGGCCCAGGGTCCGGCCAGGATGCGCGCCAGTTCGAGGACCTTGAGCCCGGCGAGCGGCTTCATAACATTCCTCCCCTCGGCTCTGCCGAGGGGAGGGGGACCATGCGCAGCATGGTGGAGGGGCCGCAGCGAAGCGAGGACGTCTGCCGCTCCGCTCCGCTTCGCGCCCCTCCACCGCGCGCCTGCGGCGCGCGGTCCCCCTCCCCTGCAAGGCAGGGGAGGATCTGATGCTCAGAAAAACGCATTCAGCCCCGTCTGTGCGCGGCCCAGGATCAGGGCGTGCACGTCGTGCGCGCCTTCATAGGTGTTGACGGTCTCGAGGTTCATCAGGTGGCGCATCACGTGATATTCCTCGGAGATGCCGTTGCCGCCGTGCATATCGCGGGCGGTGCGCGCGATCTCCAGCGCCTTGCCGCAATTGTTGCGTTTGACGAGGCTCACCATCTCCGGTGCGAAGCGGCCTTCGTCCATCAGCCGGCCCACACGCAGCGAGGCGTGCAGGCCCAGCGTGATCTCGGTCTGCATGTCGGCCAGTTTCTTCTGGACGAGCTGAGTCTGCGCAAGGGGTCGGCCGAATTGCTTGCGTTCGAGCGTGTAGGCGCGGGCGCGGTGCCAGCAATCCTCCGCCGCGCCCATGGCGCCCCAGCTGATGCCGTAGCGGGCGCGATTGAGGCAGCCGAATGGTCCCTTCAGCCCCCGCACATTCGGCAGCAGCGCGTCTTCGCCGACTTCGACGCCGTCCATCATCACCATGCCGGTGGTGGACGCGCGCAGACTCAGTTTGCCCTCGATCTTCGGCGCATCGAGGCCGTTGGCGCCCTTTTCGATGACGAAGCCGCGGATCGCTCCGCCATGTTCGTCGGACTTGGCCCAGATGACGAACACGTCGGCGAAGGGTGCGTTGGAGATCCAGGTCTTGGAGCCGGAGATGCGATAGCCGCCGTCAACCTTCTCGGCCCGCGTGCGCATGCCGCCCGGATCGGAGCCCGCATCCGGCTCGGTCAGGCCGAAGCAGCCGACCCATTCGCCGCTGGCGAGCTTCGGCAGATAGCGCCGGCGCTGCTCTTCGGAGCCATAGGCGTAGATCGGATACATGACGAGCGAGCTCTGCACGCTCATCATCGATCGATAGCCGCTATCGACGCGCTCCACTTCGCGCGCGACCAGGCCGTAGGCGACATAGGATGCACCCGCGCAGCCATAATCCTCGGGCAGGGTCACGCCGAGCAGGCCGAGTTCGCCCATTTCGTTGAAGATGGCGCGATCGGTCTTTTCTTCGCGAAACGCGTCGATCACGCGCGGCAACAGCCGCTCCTGCGCATAGCCGTGCGCGACGTCGCGAATTGCCCGCTCTTCCTCGGTCAGCTGGTCTTCCAGCAGCAGCGGGTCATCCCAGCGAAGCGTGGCAAGCGGTTGCGCGGTCATGGCAGGTCTCCTGCGCCCACCTAGACGCTGGCACCGAGCCTCGTCGAGAGGAAGGATGTCGGCAGCGCCACCGGCGGGACTGCAGCACGCAAAAAAGTGCCCGCTCCCCCCCTGAAATGAGCGGGCACATTGCGGATGTCGAGAGCGGGGAGGCTGGCTTACATCCGCAAGGGCGATGTGATTGGCTCGCCGGCATCGCGCGCCAACTGGCGGACGCGCTCAAAGTGCAGCGAGGCGAGGCGCAGATGCGCGCGGGCGGCGGGAAGGACCTGGGTCGTCAGCCCGCGGTCCAGTTCGGCCGCTGCGCGGGTGGAGTGATAATTGATCTGATCGGGATCGGTCATGGAATTCCCCTGCTGACAGGGAAGCTCTTGCCATAAGGGGCGAGCGATTCGCGCTCACCCAGATCGTTGAGATGGATCAGTTTCGTCCAGCCACCTCAATGGCTTGAACGTAGGCCGCCGGAGAATATCGTCCCGTCAGCCTTGCGGCCGACGGGACGCCCGCCGCCCAGGGGGACCGGAGGCGGGACGGGGCCCATGCGGCGGCGCCTTTGAGCGAGCAATACCGTAGTTGCCGCAAATGCGACGACCGGAGCCTCAGCGCCGCTCCTCAAAGAAGCTCCGTAGCAGCGCCGCGGCCTGCGCCTCTCCGATGCCGCTGAATACTTCCGGGCGGTGATGACACGTCGATTGCGTAAAGAAGCGGGGGCCATGCTCGACCGCCCCGCCCTTCGGATCGGAGGCACCGTAGTAGAGCCGGGGAATGCGGGCGAGGGCGATGGCGCCGGCGCACATCGCGCAAGGCTCGAGCGTGACCCAGAGCTCGCAATCCTGAAGCCGATCTTCGCCCAGGGCCGCGGCGGCAGCCCGGATCGCGAGCAGCTCGGCATGGGCTGTCGGATCGTTGAGGCGTCGCGGCGCATTGGCCGCCTCGGCCACGATGGCGCCGTCGCGCACGATCACGGCGCCGACCGGTACTTCCCCCTTTTCGGCTGCGGCACGAGCAAGCGAAAGCGCCTGCTTCATCGGTTCCGGCAATGGGAAGCTCATGAACGGCGCTTAGGTCAGCGCGCCAGCACCGTCCACAAGGCGAATGCGACCCCCGGCAGCCAGGCGAGGCAGGTAAGGCCGGCCGCGATCCAGAAATCGCGGCCCATCCCTCGGTCGAGAAACACACCCAGGGGCGGCAGCAGCATTGCGCCGGCCACCGCCCCAGGGTTCACCGGACGTTTCACTTGTCCTTGTCTTCGCTCGCGTCCTGCTTGGCGGTGTCGACGTCGATGGTCGGGACCTTGACGTTCACCGTCTCGTTCTTGGTGCCGACATCGACATCGCCCACATCCGCGTCGACCTTGGGCAGCGCGCCGCCTTCGACCTTCACTTCCGGCAGGTCGCCGCCACGGCTGCTGAGGTTGATAAAGCCCGTGGCGACGCCGACGATCAGCAGCAGGACGACGACGGCAACGATAGTCAGCAATGGACGCATTTCATTTTCTCCCTTGACCCATGTTGGGCTCGACAACGTGTCGCGTGCGGAACGGTTGCATCGTCACCGACTCACGTTGACGCGGGCGCCGCCTGCCGCTATGCGCGCTGCCTTTCCGGGCAATCCCGAACTTAAGAGAGAATCGACGATGTCGCGCATTTGCGAGCTGACCGGCAAGGGCCGGCAGGTGGGCCACAATGTTTCCCACGCCAACAACAAGACGAAGCGCACGTTCCTGCCGAACCTGCAGAACGTCACGCTGATCAGCGACCGGCTGGGCAAGAGCGTGAAGCTGCGCGTGTCGACGCACGGGCTGCGCTCGGTCGAGTATGTCGGCGGCCTCGACAATTGGCTGCTCAAGACGAGCGAAGACAAGCTCGGGCCCACCGCCCGCAAGCTAAAGCGCGAGCTCGCCAAGCAGCAGCAGGCCGCTTAAGCGCCAGCTTCTTCTCTGCTAGACGCCAAAGCCGGCCGGAGCCCAGTTCCGGCCGGTTTTCGTCGTTCGGGAGGGCCTCTCATGTCGATTCGTGCGCTGCTTCTCGCCGCCGCCGCATTGTCATCTGCCGCGACCGCCGGCACGCGCCAGCAGGCGCAGGTCATCATGACCGAGCATCCGCAGGGCCGGCAGAACCAGGAAGACTGGGGCTATGCCGATGCGGTCGTCTCCGGCGACATGGTCTATCTTTCGGGTGTCGTTGCCGGGCAGCGCGAGGGCGAAACGCTGGAGGCGAGTTACACCCGCGCCTTCGAGCGAATCACGGGAATACTGGCACGCGCCGGGGCGAGCTGGGACGATGTGCTGGAACTGACCAGCTTCCACACGGACCTGCAGAGCCAAATGCCGGCGATCGTCGCGGTCAAGAAGCTGTTTGTGAAGCCGCCTGCCATCGCCTGGACGGCTATCGAGATCGTGCGCCTCATTCCCGATCGGGGGATCACCGAACTCCGGGTGATTGCCCGTAAGAGCAAGTGATCGCGGCATGAACGGACACCGAACCTGAACGGGAGCTAACCCGCACGTTCAGCACCGGATCACGGCCGTTCAGCCAAAAGCGTCTCCAAGCTCTTACGGGGCAAAAGGAGACACTGTCATGCTGAAGACCATCGGAATCATCGGCGCCGCACTAGCCACTGCCGTCACGGCAGTTCCGGCGCAGGCGCAATATTATGGCGGCGGCCAATATGGCCGCGGCTATGCCGCCGACCGCTATTATGGCGACCGTTACGGCCGGGCCGATCGCTATTACGGTCAGACCTACCGTGACCGCGGCTATTACCGCGACGGCCGCAATTATTACGGCCGCAATGGGTCCGGCTACCGCTGCCGCAGCAACGGCACGACCGGCACCATCCTGGGTGCCATTGTCGGCGGTCTGCTGGGTGACGCGGCCGTGGGTCGTCGCGGCGACGATACGGCCGGAGCGATCGTGGGCGCAGGCGCCGGTGCCCTTGCCGGCCGCGCCATCGAACGCAGCGGCAATCGCTGCTGACCAGTTTCTCCCCCGGTGGCGTAACGGGGAGACGGAGGCCGGAGCGGAAACGCTCCGGCCTTTTGCTTATCGGCCGGAGACGCCGCGGTAGAGCAGGGTGATCGACACACGACGGTTGCGCGGGTCGGCCGGATCCTTCTCGATGAACGGGTCGCGGTCGGCAACACCCTCGATCCGTTCGAAACGGCGTTCGACGATTCCGCCCATGGCCAGCTTGCGCCGCGTGGCCTCGGCACGGCCGCTCGACAGCATCCAGTTGTTCATCGCGCGCGGGTCGCCATAAGGCAGGCTGTCGGTATGGCCCCGGATGGAGAGCTGGTTCGGCATGCCCTTGACCGCTTCGGCGACCGTGCCGATCAGCTCGGCCGCTTCACCGTTCAGCGTCGTCGTGCCGAGCGCGAACATCGAATAGTCTGCATTGTCGATCAGGTCGATGCGCAGCCCGTCCCGAGTCGGCACGAAACGGACATGGTTGCGCAGCTTCTTGAACTTCACCGTGTCCAGCTGGGACGTCAGCCGCTGCCGCACATGGTTGAAACGCTGAATGTCCTCGCGACGCAACTGGCTGCCGCCACCGGAATCCGGTCCACCCTGGGCGTCGAGCGGGACCGTGAGCGCGCGGGTGCCCGTCTGCGACGCCTTGTGGGGATAGGCGTCCCGGTCGGTGAGCGACGATCCGCCGAGCAGACCGTTGCTGCCCGCGCTTTCGCGCTTGGTTTCGACCAGGGTCGGCGAGAAATAGTCGGCGATCGACTTGCGCTGCTTTTCGGTGGTGGCGCCGAGTAGCCACATCAGCAGGAAAAACGCCATCATCGCCGTCACGAAATCGGCATAGGCGACCTTCCAGGCGCCGCCATGATGGCCGTGCTCGCCTTCGACGATCTTCTTGACGATGATCTTGGGCGGCTCGTTGGATCCGGGCCGCGCCGGGATGGTCGCGCGCTTCGCCATCTTACTTGCCGCGCAGGCCGTCGAACACTTCGGCGAAGCTCGGCTGCATCGCATGGGCGATGCCGGACCGCGCGGCTTCGATCACCAGCGGCTGCGGATGACCGTGCAGCGACGCGATGATGATCTGCTTGACGGTCTGGTAGATGGCTGCATCCTCTTCCATCACATGCTTCAGGCGCGCGGCGAGCGGCGCGACAATGCCATAGGCGAGCAGCACGCCCAGGAAGGTGCCGACCAGCGCCGAGCCGATCATGCCGCCCAGGATCGCCGGTGGTTTGTCGATCGAGCCCATTGTCTTCACGACGCCCAGCACCGCCGCGACGATGCCGAGCGCGGGCAGCGCATCCGCCAGCGTCTGCAGCTGGTGAGCGGGGCCCATGGTCTCGTGGTGATGCGTCTTGATCGAGTTGTCGACGACCTCCTCGACCGCGTGCACGTCGAGCGTGCCGGACGAGACGACGACCAGCCGCAGCGTGTCGGCGATCAGATGAATGAGCGCCGAGTCCTTCAGCAGCTTGGGATATTCGGCGAACACCGCGCTCGATTTCGGATCCTCGACATGGGGCTCGAGCGCGATCGGTCCTTCGACACGCAGCATCTTCATCAGCCGCGAGACGAGGAAGATGACGTCGAGGAAATCCTGCTTTTTGTAGGTCGGACCCTTGAACGCCTTGCCCAGGCCGCCGCCCAGCGCCTTCAGCTGCTTGCCCGAATTGCCGATGATCAGCGCGCCGACGGCGGCACCGCCGATGATCAGCATCTCGTGCGGCAGGGCGTGCAGCACGGGTCCAAGCGCGCCGCCGGTGATCGCGAATCCGCCGAACACCATTGCGATGAGGACGACCAGACCGATTACAGGAAACATCGGGCTCTCGCCGCCTCCACCTTTACGCCGCCGCGGACCCGCCCGCGCCTGATCCCTAAGACGGCATTAGCCGTGCAATCTTGAGGAATAACTGTGGTTAAAGTGGCGGTAATCTGCGGATTCCCGGCTTGGCCCCCTCATGCGTAAGCGCGCGGGATCAGCGGATATAGTCGAACAGGCTCAGCTGGCTCAGCTTGGAAAAGCTCGCCTGGCTGGCTTCAAGGGCGAGCATCGTCTTCTGCAGCTCAATGACGTTGGCCTGGATATCGGTGCCCTCCAGTCCGGCACGTTCCAGTTCGGTATCCGTTTTCGCCTGGGCGAGACGCTCGGCCTCGATATCGAGCCGCGCAGCGCGCGCGCCGATCGAGGCTCGGCCGGCATAGACCTTGTCGGCAGCCTTGCTCAGCCCTTCGGTGCCGGCGGCGAGCGCCTGCTTGAGCGCGGCCTTGTCGGGGCTGCCACCGGGCGCCAGCGCCTTGGCGAGATCACCCACGATCTTGAACATGTCGGTGGCCGCACCGCCGACAGTCAAGCCTTCGAACAGGCGGGGGCCGCTGTCGGTCGCCTGGATCGACACGCCGGTGCCGATGGGCACGCCGGGCGCTTCACCGGAACCGGCAAAGGCGATGCTGCCGTCAGGCGCGCGCACATAGGCTTGGCCGCTCGTGCTGCCGCCGAACAGGGGCTCGCCACGCAAGTCGGTCGAGTTCGCGAGGCTGTAGAGATCCTCAAGGATCGCCTCCAGTTCCTTGCCGATCGCGGCGCGATTGCTGTCGTTCAGCGTGTCGTTGTTCGCACGAACGGCCAGTTCCTGCGCCCGCTGCAGATTGTTGGCGATGCTCTCCAGTGCATTGTCGGACTGGGCGAGCAGCGACTGGGCCAGCTTCACGTTCGACGCATATTGCCCCTGATCGGCCTGGGTGATGCCGAGCCGGGCGAGCCGGCCGGACGTGACCGGGTCGTCCGACGGCGCGGACAGGCGCTTGCCGGTCGCGATCTGCTCCTGCAGCCGGGCGGCATTGAGGTTCAGCGCACTCATCTGCCGATTGCGCGAGTCGAAAAAGTAGCCGGTGCCGATCTGCATGGTCTTAGCTCACCGCCTGGAGGAGCGAGTCGAATGTGTCGCGCGCGACCTGAATGATGCGGCTCGACGCCGAATAAGCCTGCTGGAAGCGCATCAGTTCGACCGCCTCATTGTCGAGGTTGACCCCGGAAACCGCGTCGCGCGCGGCGAGAGCGCCTTCAAGGATGACGTTCTGCGCTTCGGCAACCTGCTTCTTCGCCGCCAGCGCCGACGCGTTGGCGTTCACCAGATCATTCGCCTGGCCTTCGTAGCGCGCGCCAGAGCGCAGCGCCGCAAAGCCGGCGAGATTGCCATTGTCGCGGCTGCCGGGCCGGGTCGCGGCGACGGTGAAGCTGTCGCCATCGACGGCCGTGCCCGAGACGGTCAGCGACAGTCCGGCGAGCGTCACCGGCGTTCCGGGCGTATAGGGTGCGGTGCCGATCACGCTGTTGGTCACCGGGTCGAGCGCGGTCAGCACGCCGCCGCTGACCGTGAGCCGGGTGGAAGCGAGCGGAGTGCCGCTGGGCGCCGTCGCCGCCTGGAGAGCGGCGCTGCCGCCATTTCCGGCCGCACCGCTGACGGTCCAGGGTCGGGCCGCCGCGATCTGGCGGGCGCCGGCGGTGGTGACCGAGAGGATCCCGCCGCCCGCGCTCGCATCGAACAGCGCCGCACCCGGCGCGCCGTTCAGATCGACGCCGGCCGCCTGGACCTGATTGACGCCGTCGGCGACCGCCGTCGCCAGATCGGCGATCTGCGTGCGCATGTCGGTCAACCGCGCATTCGCCTCGGCAAAGCCGGCGATCGCGCCGCTCCGGAACGAGAAGGCTTCCGGTGCATAGATCGGGTCGAACACCATGCCGAGCGTGCCGGACGCATTGAACTCGGCGCCGATCTTGCGCGTGTTCGCACCCTGGACGAGCACCGGGCCGGAGCTGTCGTTGATGCGGACGGTCGCGACGCCCTTTTCGTCGAACGAGACATGAACCGAGCCGAGCGCGCTGATCTCGTCGATCATGCGGTCGCGCTGATCCAGCAGCTGCGCCTGTTCGTTGCTGCCCGGACGCACGCGGGCGAGGCCGACATTGGCTTCCGCAAGGCCGGCGGCAAAACCGCTCAGCTGATCCACCGCCTGCAGCGCCGAAGCGCGCAAATCCTTGTCGATCGTGGCAAGGCCTTCAGCAGTGGCGGTAAAGGCGGCCGCGACGCCGCCGGCCGCGTCGAGCATCGCCGTACGCGGTGCGATACCGGTCGGGTCGGCGGCAATCCCATCGGCGGCGTTGAAGAAGCGGGTAAGCGAGCCCGAGATGTTCGTGCCGCTCAACAGCTTTTCCATGCGGTCGAGCCAGACCATCGTCGATCCGGTGCGGCTCGCTTCGGAGGTGCCGGTGCGCACGTCGGCCGCGCGGAACTCGTCCCATTGCCGCGCCACGCCGCCCGCGACCACGCCCTGGCCGATGTTCAGATTGTTGAGCAGGATGTAGGAGCCGGCGCCGGCCGACAGCTCGGTCAGCGCCGGGCTGCGCCGGGCATAGCCCTTGGTCGTCGCATTGGCGATGTTCTCGCCGACCACGTTCATCGCGAGCTGATATGCCCGTACGCCCGTAGACCCGATCGAGAGCAGATCGCTCATTTACTTGTCTCCGCCCTTCAGGTCCGGGCGGTTGCGCGCCAGGAACTCGGTCAAAGCCTTGCCAATGCCCATGGGCGTATGGACGGCCATGGTTTCCGAAAGCTTAGCGTCCTGCATGTCCTGAAATTGGTTAAGGGCCTCGCTGTCGAACAATCCGTCGTCCAGCTTGGCGGCTCGTGCCGACTTCAGCATCTGGTGGATGAACAAAGCCTCGAACTGCTGCGCCGCCTTGGCCAGGTTCTCCTTGGTCGCCAGCCGGCTGGTGTCGGCGGAGACGCTGGGGCTGCCGGCGACCGGCGGTTTGGAGGCGGAGACGGGGTTCACAGGACGATCAGCTCCGCCTTCAGCGCGCCCGCTTCCTTCAGCGCCTCGAGGATCGCGACCAGGTCGGCGGGGCTCGCGCCGATGCCGTTCACCGCCTTGACGATGTCGGCGAGCTTCGGGCCGGGGTCGAGCATGAACATCGGGTTCGCCTGCTCTTCCACCTGCACGTTGCTGCGCTGCTCGACGGCGGTCTGGCCGTTCGAGAAGGGCGCGGGCTGGGAGACGCGCGGCGCTTCGTCGATACGCACGGTCAACCGGCCATGCGTCACGGCAGCCGGACCGACACGCACGGCCGAGTTGATCACGACCGTGCCGGTGCGAGCATTGACGATCACCTTGGCGGCGGGCTCGGCGGCGACCACGGCGAGATTCTGCACTTCGCTCATCAGCGCGGTACGCACTTCGGCGCCCTGCGGCGCCTTGATCGCGATCGATACTGCGTCGAGCGGCCGCGCGGTGCCGGCGCCGAACCGCTTGTTGATCGCTTCGGAGACATTCTCGGCCGTGGTGAAATCGGCCTTGGCGAGATTGAAGCGCAAGTCCTCGGCCGTCGCGAAGCCAGTCTCGACCGCACGTTCGACCGTCGCGCCATCGGGGATGCGGCCGGAGGAGGGCACGTTGACCGTCAGCTTCGACCCGTCCGCGCCTTCGACGCCCAGGCCGCCGACGGCGAGCGAGCCCTGCGCCATTGCATAGATGTTGCCGTCCGCACCCTGCAGCGGCACGAGCAGCAGGCTGCCGCCGCGCAACGACTTGGCCTTGCCGATCGCCGACACGGTGACATCGATCCGCTGGCCGGGCTTGGCGAAGGCGGGCAGTTCGGCGGTGACCATCACCGCCGCGGCGTTCTTCAGGCCGGGGTTGATGCCCGCGGGCAGGTTGATGCCGAAGCGCGAGGTCACGCCCTTCATCGACTGGACGGTATATTCGAGATTGTCGTCGCCGGTGCCAGCGAGGCCGACGACGATGCCATAGCCGACCAGCTGGTTCGGCCGCACGCCGGCGAAGGCGCCGAGATCCTTGATGCGCTCGGCGGAAACCGGCGCGGCGATCAGGGCCAGGAAGGCGATGAAGAAGCGGATCATCAGAAGGGACTCACGAGCGAGAAGAAGCGCTGCAGCCAGCCCGGACGGCTCTGCCGCTGGATGTCGCCGCGGCCGGTATAGGTGATCCGGGCGTCTGCGACGCGCGTGGAGAGCACGCGGTTGTTGAAGTCGATATCGGCGATGCGAACGATGCCGGAGATCTGCACCCATTCGTCCCCGCGATTGAGGGTCAGCCTTTTCTGGCCGCGGACCATCATCGTGCCGTTGGGAAACACTTCCGCCACGGTCACGCTGACTTCGCCCGACAGGCTGTTCGACTGCGTCGCGGTGCCGTTGCCGTTGAACTTCTGCGTGCCGCTCGCCGCCGCTTCGGCCGGATCGAACAGCGACAGGGGGCCCATGCTGGGCGGCGTCAGGCCAATATTGCCGTCGCGACCGGATTTGGACGAGACGTCCTTCTGCGCGACCGTACGTTCGGTCAGCACGATGGTCAGCGGATCGCCGACGCGACGCGCGCGCGGTCCTTCGACGAGGGCGGCATAGCCCTGGCTCGCCTGGAAGATGGACCCATTGGCCGGCGGCGGCGGCACATAGACCGGCGGCATCGGCGCATAGTCGATCTTCGGCTCCTTCTTCGCCAGTGCCGGGGAGGCGAAAAGCACCAGCAGTGCTCCGGCGAAGGCCGGAGCCTTGCGAGCAGCGCTCCGGCCTGCGCCGGAGCACAGAGAAGCCTTGGCCCGCATCTTACAGGTTCTGGTTGGCATATTGCAGCATCTGGTCGGTGGCCGAGATCATCTTGGAGTTGACCTCATAGGCGCGCTGGGTCTCGATCATGTCGACCAGCTCTTCGACGACATTGACGTTCGAACCTTCGAGCATCCCCTGGCGGATATTGCCGCGGCCTTCGACGCCGGCGGTGCCGAGGTTGGCGGCGCCGCTGGCGGCCGTCTCGATCAGGAAGTTGCTGCCCATCGGCTGCAGTCCGGCGGGATTCTGGAACGTGGCGACCTGCAGCTGGCCGACTTCCGTCGGCGCGGTCTGGCCTTGCACCTGCGCGGAGACGGTGCCGTCGACGCCGACAGTGATCTGCGTCGTACCCTCGGGAATCGTGATGCCCGGCTGCACCTGATAACCTTCGCTGGTGACCATCAGGCCTTCCGGCGAGCGGGTGAAGTTACCGGCGCGGGTATAGCCGAGCTGGCCGCCGGGCAGCTGGATCTGGAAATAGCCATTGCCGTCCAGCGCGAGGTCGAGCGAGTTGCCGGTCGTCTGCAGCGACCCTTGCGTGTCGATCCGCGCCGTCCCCTGGATGCGCACGCCGGTGCCCAGGTTGGTGCCGGTCGCGTATTTCGTCTCGGACGTGCTCGGCGCGCCATTGGCGGTGACCGTCTGGTATGCGAGCGTCTCGAACGCGGCGCGGTCGCGCTTGAACCCGGTCGTGTTGACGTTGGCCAGGTTGTTCGAGATCACGCGCATCCGCTCGTTTTGAGCGTCGAGGCCCGTGCGGGCGATGTGCATCGCGGCAGTGGTCATTTCATCGGTCCTTGTTACGGCAGCCGCATGATTGATGCGCCGCCATCGTCCATGTCCTTGGCGCTGGAGAGCAACTTCGCCTGCACTTCGTAGGAGCGCTGGTTCTCGATCATCTGCACCAGCGTGTCGGTGATGTTCACGTTCGACTGTTCGAGCGAGCCGCTCAGCACCTTGGCGTCGAGATTTTCGGGCAGCGTGCCGCCGCCTTTCACGCGCAGCAGGTTGTCGGTGCCCTTGACCGTCTCGCTACCCTTGGGGTCGACCAGCTTCAGCTTGTCGACGACTTGCGGCTTGTCGAGTTCGCCACCGGGCGGCACGACCAGCACCGACCCGTCGGGCCCGATCGTCACCTTGGCAGCGGGCGGGATGGTGATGGGACCGCTGCCGCCGATCACGGGCATGCCGTCGCCGGTCTGCAATACCCCGGAAGGCGCGATGCTGAGGTCGCCGCGGCGGGTATAGGCTTCCTCGCCGTCAGCGGCCTGGACCGCCAGCCAGTCATTGCCTTCGATCGCGATGTCGAGATCGCGGCCGGTGCCGATGACCGCGCCATTCTTGCGGTCGGCGTCGATCACTTCGCCGGCGGTCAGCGCACGCGCTTCGAACGCGCCGCCTTTCAGCGCCAGCTGCTCGAAGCCGATCTGATCGGCACGGAAGCCGACGGTGGACGCATTCGCCATGTTGTTGGCGATCGCGGCCTGCGCTGCCATGCGGCTGCGCAGGCCCGAATAGGCGGTGTAGACCAGTCTATCCATCGATCGCCCCTAGGCTCCCGTTACGCTTAGCTGCGGATGTTAATGATCGTCTGGCCAAGCTGGTTGGCGGTATCAATCGCCTTGGCATTGGCCTGGAAGTTGCGCTGCGCGGCGATCAGGCCGACCAGTTCCTCGGTCATGTCGACGTTCGACCGCTCGATCGCGCCAGCCATGATGTTGCCGAAGCCGCCTTCGCCGGCCTGGCCCAGCGTTGCCGCGCCCGACAGACCCGAGGCCGACCAATAGCTGTTGCCGATCTGGCGCAGGCCTTCGTTGTTCGCGAACTGCGCCAGCACGACCTTGCCCAGCGCCTGGTTGGTGCCGTTGGAGAAGCTCGCCTTGACGAGGCCGTTCGCATCGACGGTCACGCCCTGCAGCTGGCCGATCGGCTCGCCATTCTGGCTCTGCGCAATGATGGTGAAGGCCGACGGGCGCTGGGTGGTGGCGATCGCGAAGTTGATCGTCATGTCCTGCGGCGCCGCGTTCGGCGGGGTGAAGGTCGCGAAGGTGGTCGGCCCACCGGGCGTCTGCAGCACGCCGTTCGCGTCAAAGGTGAGCGTCAGCGGCACCGGCGGCGTCGGCTGGGTCGGGTCGGCCGAAAGCTGCTGCCCGCCGACAAAGGTATAGACCAGCCAGTCGCTGTTGGTGTTCGTGCCGCCCGGCGAAGTCTGACGCACATAGTAGTTCGTGAGCGTCGCGGGGTTGCCGACCGAATCATAGATCACGGTCGAGGAGGCGAAATTGTACGTCTCCGGGTCGAAGCGGCTGAACGCATAGGGGCTGGCCGCCGTCCATTGCGGGTCGTTGGCCGGGATCGGCGCGTTGGCCGACAGGTTGACCGAGACCTTGGCTTCGGTGGTCGCCTTGGGCGTGCCGCTGGTCTGCGGCAGCCGCAGCGCGACGGTCTCGTCGATGCCGGTCGCGACCACGGTGCCGCTGCCGTCCACCGGATAGACCTGGACGGTCGAGCCCTGGCTATCGACCACGAAGCGGTCGGCGGAGACCGAGAAGGAGCCGTTGCGGGTGAACGCAATCTCGCTGGTGTTCGGGTTCGGCTTCACGACGAAGAAGCCTTCGCCCGAAATGGCGAGGTCGAGCGACGACTGCGACTGCTGCAAGCCACCCTGCGAATATTGCTGGCGGATGCTCTTCACATAGGAGCCGGAGCCGATCAGCTGGTTGGGGCTCTTGGTCGCCGTCGAGGCGATCACGTCGCCGAACTCGACCTTGGAGCGCTTGAAGCCGTTGGTGCCGGCGTTCGCCAGGTTGTGCGAGATCGTGGAAAGCTCGGTCTGGGCGCCCTGCAGGCCGGACAAGGAAGTGTAGAACGACATTCGGGTTACTCCTACGAAACTCAGCCGACCTGGCGGACGGCGGTAAGGGGCTTGGAACCGAGACCGGCCAGGTTCAGCATCGGCGCTTCGCCGTTCGAACCCAGGCTGACCGACGTGACCGGCGCCCACACGGCAACCGGAGAAGCAACTCGCGTGCCATTTCGAAGGGCGCTCGCGGTGATCTTGTACGGACCGGCCGGTGCGGCGCCGCCGTTGTCGGTTTTCCCGTCCCAGCTGATCTCAAGATCGCCCTTGGGCTGCGCGCCCATGTTGATCGTGCGCAGCAGGTTGCCGGCCTGGTCCGAGATCTGGACGGTCACCTCGTCGGCGCCCTCCGCGAGCGGCAGGACGGCGGAGAGCGAGCCGTCTTGAGCGGCATAAGCGGTGTCCCCATCGACCAGCACGGCGCGGCCGACATAGGACACGGCCTGCGACGCATTGGCGCCGCCCAGCTGGTCCGCGACGCTTTTCAGCGTCTTGCTCATCTCCGAAATGCCGGTGACGCTCGAGAATTGCGCCATCTGGGCGACCATATTCTCGTTCTTGACCGGCTCGAACGGATCCTGGTTTTTCAGCTGCTCGGTCATCAGCTTCAGGAACGCTTCCTGGCCGAGCATATTGGCTTCCGTCGCGGTCTGCAGCTTCGGCGTGCCGGCAATGCCTTGCCGCCCGATGCCCAGTTTCGACAGCGTGTCGTCGAAGGACGAGACCGCGCTCATTTGCCGAGCCTCAGCGTGTCGAGGATCAGGCTCTTGGCCGTCTGCAGCACCTCGACATTGTTCTTATAACTGCGTGCGGTCTCCATCATGTCGACCATCTCCCGGGTCTCGTCGACGGCGGCTTCGAAGACGTAGCCGTCCTTGTTCGCCATCGGGTGGTTGGGATCGTGGCGCTTGGTGGGGGCCGGCCCCGCGGTCACGACTTGCTTTACGTCCACGGTCGCAAGGCCGGTGGCCTGGTCGTAGCTGGTCTTGAAGACCGGCTTCATCGAGCGATAAGCATCGGCTTCGCTGCCGGCGACGCCGCCCGCATTGGCGAGGTTGGACGCGGTGGTGTTCATCCGCACGAGCTGCGCCGACATGGCGCGCCCCGCGACGTCGAAGATGGTGAGCGGCTTGTCCATCACTCGCCTTTCAGCGCTCGCTTGAGCGTCTCGATGCGGCCGTTGAGGAATGAGAGCGTCGTCTGATAGGCGATCGCGTTCTCGGCGAACTTGGTCTGCTCGGTGTTCAGCTCGACGGTGTTGCCGTCGAGCGAAGCCTGGAGCGGCACGCGGAACTTGGTCGCGCTCTGGATGGCGGCGCTGGTCGAACCGCCCGGCGCCTCCGCCGCGCTCAGCGCCGCGGCGAAGTCGATGTCCTTCGCCTTGAAACCCGGCGTCGAGGCATTGGCGATGTTGGACGCAAGCAGGCCCAGCCGCTGCGACCGCAGCGTCAGCGCCCTTCCGTGCACCCCGAACAGATCGTCTGCCATACGCTCCTCGCGAATTGATGCGAGCGACTGTGCAAGGGGTGTGCCAGTCCATTTCCGAGCGCTTCAAATCCATCCTTACCCAGCGTGGCGGCACCGAACCGGCAAGCTTTTGCCGCGACCCGGCAACGCGCATTGCCGGTGGCGCTTTGCCATGCCGGCTGGATCAAACTGGCCCGGCTCTTGCTGATCGGGCGGCGATGATCGACCTGTCCGTGTTCTTCGACCCGCTCGCGCTCGCCATCGTCGGCGGCGGCACGCTGCTCGCGACTGCTGCGCGTGGCCCGCTTGGCGACACCGTTGCGGCGCTGCGCGCGCTGGCGGTGCTGGTGCGCTCACCGTTCGAGGTCGGGCCGGCGCGCGCCGAACTGGCGAAGGCCGAACGGGTCGCCGTGCGTGACCTGCTCGCCACGGAATCGCTTCCCCTCCGCGACCAGGACGTAAGGCTCGGGGTCGAGGCCGTGGCCGACAATGCCACGCCCGATCAAGTCGCAGCCCTGCTCGACAGCCTGTGCGCCGCGCGGTGCGAGCGGCACCTCGTCGTGCAGGAATTCTGGGCCGCCGCTGCCGAGACCGCGCCGGCCATGGGCATGGTCGGCACGCTGATCGGGCTGGTGCGCATGTTCGGGTCGATGGATGATCCTGCGACCATCGGCAGCGCCATGGCCGTGGCGCTGCTCGCCACCCTTTACGGGGCGCTCTTTGCCAATCTGGTGGCCGCGCCGATCGCTGCGCGCCTGCGGCGCCTGTCCCGCGCCGAGGAGCTCGAGCGGCGCAAGCTGGTGACTCCGTTCCGCACCTTCGCCGCGAGAGTCGCGCCGCGCCGGACCGGACTGGCCGCCTGATGCGGCTGGCGATCCCCGCGCGCGGACGGCCGCTCTGGCTGATCACGCTCGCCGACCTGTCCCTGCTGCTGGTCGGCTTCTTCGTCTTCATGCAGGCGACATCGCACAAGAATGCCGCGCAGCAGGCGGCGATCGGCGCCGGCATCAGGCAGGCCTTTGGCGGCCACCCCGCCGACCCCCTGCCGGTCGATGCCAATGCGGTGACCGGCTTTGCCGCCGGCGGCGCGGATCTGCCGCCCGGCATTGCCGCCATTGCCGCTTGGGCGAGCGAAGCCACGCGCGACCCGCGCACGCGCCTGATCGTCACCGGCTATGCCGATGCGAGCGCGGCGGACCGTCTTGACGGCAGTGGCCTCGCCCTGGCCGGGTTGCGCGCCGACCGGGTCGCTGCCGCGATGACCGGCGCCGTCTCGGCCGATCGCATCCGCACCGCCGCCGTCGTGATCCCCGGCATGCGGCGCGTGACTCTCACCATTTCCTTCGATCCATGACCAGGAGCCGATCATGTTCTCGCTTCTCATGATGGCGGCCGCGCCCGCCGCTTTCGATCTGGCGTTGCTCGACCGCGCCGCGGAGATCTTCGCCGGGGCACGCCTTGGGCAGCCCGGCGGTCCGGTTGCGCCGATCGATCGCCGGCTGCGCCTGTCGAGCTGCAGCACCAGCCCGGAGTTCAGCTGGCGCGCGGAAACGCGCGACGCGATCGTCATCCGCTGCCCGGATCCCAAGGGCTGGCGCATCTTTGTCGCCGTGCAGGCGTCGCCGGTGCTCGCGGGCGCCGCTCCGGTCAAGGTCGAGCCGGTGATCCGTCGCGGCGATCCCGTAACGCTGGTTGCCGGACAGAGCGGCTTTTCGGTGTCGGCCGACGGCACGGCAATGGCCGATGCGGCGCCCGGCGCGCGTCTGCAGATCAAGGTCGAGGGCGCGAAAGCGCCGGTCCAGGCCATCGCGCTTGAAACCGGCAAGGCGACGCTGCCTGGATGGTGAGCAACTTTTTCTAAAGCTTCTGCGCAAGCGGTCGTTTCAATGCCTGAAACCCACTCCAGCCAGGAAAGGACGGGGGCATGATTGATCCGATCGGCATTACGCCAGCCCAGGTCCAGGGCGGCCGTGCAGAAGCCGGTAACACCAGCCGGGTCGTGTCCATCGAAGCCGCTCGCGCGCCGCAACCGGCGGCGATCGCCGAAACCAGCGTGCGCGAAACGGCCAAGGCGTTCGCGGCCAAGCCCCCGGTCGATGCGGAGCGCGTACAGATGATCAAGCGGGCGCTGCAGGAAGGGCGCTACCCGATCGTGCCCGCCAAGATCGCCGACCGCATGATCGCGGCGCAACTGAAATGGGTCGAAAAGAAATGACGCGGATGGATGCGCTGAAGGCGGTGATTGCCTCGCTCGAGGCCGAACTCGCGGCGCTTAAGAGCTTCGACATCGATGCACTCGCCGCAGCGACCGCCGAAAAGGAAGGCCGTATCGGCGCGCTGGCGGCCCGCAACGACAATCCGCTCTCAGCCGAGGAGCGGGCGCTGGCCGAGCAGGCCAAGCAGCTGAACGAAACCGCGCGCGTCTATGTCAATCTGATGAGCGCCAACGTGAAACAGCGCCTGGAAGCGCTGACCGGCATCAAGCCGGTCGCCTACGCGCCGACCCGCGCGGTCGCCTGAGACGAAAAAGGGAGCGCCAAAAGGCGCTCCCTTTTTCGATCGTCGCCAGACGCGATCAGGCGTAAGTGACGCGCGTCCGCTGCCGCCGGCGCATGGAGGCGCCGAGCAGACCGAAACCACCGAGCATCATCGCCCAGCTGGCCGGTTCCGGCACCACCGCGAGCGCCGACACGCCGCCGAGCCGGACCTGACTGAGCGAGTCCACGCCGCCGCCTGTCGGGTTGAGCGTGATGCGGAAGCCGGTGAAGACCTCCCCGGCATTGCCGACGATTCGGATACGGTTCTCGCCCGACCCGCCAAGGGCGAGAGTGGTCGAGCCGATCACGTTGCTGCCATTCAGCGCTTCCACGAACACGCTCGTTGCTTCCGGCAACGAATTGCCGGGAATGCCCTGCAGGTTGAACGAGGCCGCGTCGAAGGTGAAGCCGTTCGCGATCAGGACGCTGGTGGTGCCCGTCAGAACGCCGGAGGCGAGCGCGGTCGACGACTGGCCGCTTGCATTGGCGAGCAGGCCCAGAGCGTTGGTGAAGGTAACGGCCGTGTTCGATTGGTTGGTAGCGGCCACGATGCTCGTGCTCGGCACGTTCGTCGAACTGCCGAACAGCACATTCTCGTTCGTGGAAACGTTGTTGAAGTCGATCAGCACGGCAGCACTCGCCGGCGCACCGAACGCCAACGCGGCTGTCGATATCGCAACCAGACCTGCTCTCATGATACACCCCTTGGACTGTCCTGCCGGTCAACATGGCGTTAACCTTTGCAGAAACTCACAAGGCCCGGCGTTTGGTCCGGTTCCGTTCCGGCGCAATAAATTGACCCAATCTGTGTTGGCTTTGGCGATTGGGCGCAAAAAAAGGGGCGCCTGGTGGCGCCCCTTTCGATCAGCTTGGCAGTGACGTTCAGGCGAAGGTCACCGTCGTGCGCTGACGACGGCGCATCGACGCACCGAGCAGGCCGAAGCCGCCGAGCATCAGCGCCCAGGCGGCCGGCTCGGGAACGGCCGCGCCGGTCGCATAAAGGGCCACGCCCGACACGGAGCCGTTCTGGAAGCTGATCGCATCCAGATTGGCACCCGCATTGAAACGGTAGAATGCGGTCACGCCGCCGTTATTGGCGACCGGGCCGTTGCCGGCTCCATAGTGAACGCCGATATAGGTGAGGCCGTTCAGCGGGCGCACGAAGTTGCCCGAGTTGTCGAGCTTCTCCAGGACCTTGATCACGCCAAGAGTGCCGTCGCCAAGGCCCAGCAGCTTCAGCGCGTCGACCTCTTCCTGCTTGGCGAAATCGCCCGCCGAAGCCTTCAGCACATTCTTGTCATAATAGCCGACGCACTTCTCGGCATTCGGGACGATATCGTCGATGCCCAACAGGACGCAATCGGTCACGATGTCGGCCGCCTGCGACGGCGCTGCGGCAAACGCAGCCATGCCTATCGCGCTGGCGAGAATAAGTCTTTTCATGAAATCCCCCATTTAAGTCTGACTTGATCGGCTTGTGAGTCGCGCCCGGCCGTTATGTTTATCGGATGTTGATACCACAGATCGGCCCAAGTTTAACCATTTTGTTTGGCCTGGAGGGGCAGGCGACCGTTGCAATCGGCGTTTGACAAATCCGACATCGTCCTTATCCCGCGCCTCGGGCCACGCCGTCCCAACGCGGCGCGCGCTCTCTGCGAGGAGAGATACATGACTGGATCGATTGCCGACCCCACGGCTGAACTGCGCCTGGACCGTCCTGCCGACAAACCGGCGCGCCCCTATTTTTCATCTGGTCCCTGCGCCAAGCCCCCCGGCTGGGCGCTGGAGCGGCTGCCGCACGGCTCGCTCGGGCGCTCGCACCGTTCCAAGCTCGGCAAGAGCCGGCTCCAGCATGCGATCGACCTCACCCGCGAAGTGCTGCAGGTGCCGGACACGCACCGTATCGGCATCGTCCCCGCGTCGGACACCGGCGCCGTCGAAATGGCGATGTGGTCGATGCTCGGCGCCCGGCCGGTGACTCTGCTCGCTTGGGAAAGCTTCGGTGAAGGTTGGGTCACCGATGCGGTCAAGCAGCTGAAGCTCGATCCGACCGTGCTGAAGGCGCCCTATGGCGCGCTGCCGGATCTGGGCGCTGTCGACTTTAGCCATGACGTCATCTTCACCTGGAACGGGACGACCTCGGGCGTGCGGGTGCCGGACGGCGACTGGATCCCCGCGGACCGCGATGGCCTGACCTTTGCCGACGCGACCAGCGCGGCTTTCGCCATGCCGCTGCCGTTCGACAAGCTCGACGTGACCACTTTCAGCTTCCAGAAGGTGCTGGGCGGCGAGGCCGCGCACGGCGTGCTGATCCTGGGGCCACGCGCCGTCGAGCGGCTGGAAAGCTACACGCCCGCCTGGCCGCTGCCGAAGATCTTCCGCATGACCAAAGGCGGCAAGCTGATCGAAGGCATCTTCCAGGGCGAGACGATCAACACGCCCTCGATGCTGGTGATCGAGGATTATATCTTCGCGCTGGAATGGGCGAAGGAGGTCGGCGGTCTCGCCGGGCTGGTCGCCCGCTCGCAGGCCAATGCCGCCGCGCTCGATGCGGTGGTCGCGGATCTCGCCTGGCTCGATCATCTTGTCGCCGAGCCGGCGACCCGCTCCACCACCAGCGTCTGCCTGAAGTTCGCCGATCACGTGGTCGCCGGGATGGACGAGGCTGGACGCCTGGCGCTCGTCAAGAAGCTCGCCTCGGTGCTGGAGGCGGAGGATGTCGCCTATGACATCGCCGGCCACCGCGATGCGCCGGCCGGTCTGCGCATCTGGTGCGGCGCCACCGTCGATGCCGAGGACGTCGAGAAGCTCGGCCCCTGGCTCGACTGGGCGTGGCATTCGATCCGCAATTAACCGGTTCCCCGGCGAAAGCCGGGGCCCATCTTCATGCGCAATGGACCCCGGCCTGCGCCGGGGAACGCGCCGTTAGGAACACCCCATGCCCAAAGTCCTCATTTCCGACAAAATGGACCCCCGCGCCGCCGCCATCTTTCGCGAGCGGGGCGTCGAGGTCGACGAGAAGCCCGGCCTCACCAAGGATGAGCTGATCGCGATCATCGGCGATTATGACGGCCTCGCCATCCGCTCCGCCACCAAGGTCGGACGCGACGTGCTGAATGCCGCGACCAGGCTCAAGGTCGTCGGTCGTGCCGGCATCGGCGTCGACAATGTCGATATCCCGGCGGCGTCGGCAAAGGGCGTGGTCGTCATGAACACGCCGTTCGGCAACTCAATCACCACGGCCGAACATGCGATCGCGCTGATGTTCGCGCTCGCCCGGGACATTCCGGAGGCCGACCGCTCCACCCAGGCCGGCAAGTGGGAAAAGAACCGCTTCATGGGCGTCGAAGTCTCCGGCAAGACGCTCGGCCTGATCGGCGCCGGCAACATCGGCTCGATCGTTGCCGACCGGGCGATCGGCCTCAAGATGAAGGTGGTCGCCTATGATCCCTTTCTCTCGGCTGAGCGCGCGCGCGACCTGGGCGTGGAGAAGGTGACGCTGGACGAACTGCTCGCCCGCGCCGACTTCATCACGCTGCACACGCCGCTGACCGACCAGACCCGCAACATCCTCAGCCGCGAAAATCTGGCCAAGACCCGGAAGGGCGTGCGGATCGTCAACTGCGCGCGTGGCGGGCTGATCGACGAGGCCGCGCTGAAGGATGCGCTCGACAGCGGTCATGTCGCAGGCGCCGCCCTGGACGTGTTCGTTGAGGAGCCCGCCAAGGAGTCGCCCCTGTTCGGCACGCCTGGCTTCATCTCGACGCCGCACCTCGGCGCCTCGACCGACGAAGCGCAGGTCAATGTCGCCATTCAGGTGGCGGAGCAGATGTCCGATTTTCTGCTGACGGGTGCGATCGTCAACGCGCTCAACACGCCGTCCGTGTCGGCCGAGGATGCGCCGCGCCTGCGCCCCTATATGGCACTGGCGGAAAAGCTCGGCTCGCTCGTCGGGCAGCTTTCGCATGGCGGCCTGACCTCCATCAATATCGAGGTGGAAGGCGCTGCCGCCGAACTCAATCAGAAGCCGATCACCGGCGCCGTGCTGGCCGGGCTGATGCGCGTCTTTTCGGACACGGTGAACATGGTGAACGCACCGTTCATGGCGAAGGAGCGCGGGCTCGACGTGCGCGAAGTCCGTCACGACCGCGAGGGCGATTATCACACTCTGCTGCGCGTTTCGGTCGCCACCTCTGAAGGCGAGCGCTCGGTCGCCGGCACCCTGTTCGGCGACCAGAATCCGCGTCTCGTCGAGCTGTTCGGGATCAAGGTCGAGGCCGATCTTGCCGGGCCGATGCTCTATGTGGTGAACGAGGATTCGCCCGGCTTTATCGGCCGCATCGGCACCACGCTGGGCGATGCGGGCGTCAACATCGGTACCTTCCATCTCGGCCGCCGCGCCGCGGGCGGTGAAGCGGTGCTGCTGCTGTCGGTCGACTCCCCCGTGCCCGAGCCGGTGCTCGACACGCTCTGCCGCCTTCCGGGCGTCAAGCGCGTGAAGCCGCTGCTGTTTTCGTGACGGCCCTGCTGCCCGAGGGCTTGCGCGACCGCTTGCCGCCCCAGGCGGAGGCGGGCGCCGCGATGCTGCGGGCCGCGCTCGATGCCATTCGGGCGCATGGCTATGAACGGGTCGCGCCGCCGCTCGCCGAATATGAGGAGTCGCTGGTCGGCCGGTTGAAGGCGGGCACGGCGCGCGACCTGTTGCGCGTCGTCGATCCGCTGTCTCAGCGGACGCTCGCCTTGCGTCCTGACATCACCACGCAGGTCGGCCGCATCGCGGCGACTCGGCTGGCCGGCCGGCCGCGACCGCTGCGCCTCTCCTATGGCGGGCCGGTGGTGAAGCTGCGCGCGTCGCAACTGCGGCCGGAACGCGAGATGACCCAGATCGGCGCCGAGCTGATCGGTCGCGACAGCGCCGCAGCGGCGGCCGAGATCGTCGCCCTCGCCGTTGAGGCGCTGAAGGCGGCGGGCGCGCGCGGTATCACCGTCGATCTGACTTTGCCAGATCTGGTGGAGACGCTCGCGGCGGGTCCGCTGCCGCTCGACGCCCCGACCACGGCCAAGGTCCGCGCGCTGCTCGATGCCAAGGATGCGGGGGGCCTGACGGCGCTCGGCGCCGAGGCCTATCTGCCGCTGGTCGCTGCCGCGGGATCGTTCGAGGCGTCGGTCGCCCGGCTGCGGCCTTATTCGGCGAAGCTCGGCGGACGGCTCGACGCGCTCCAGCAGATCGCCGCCCGCCTGCAGGGAGTGGCGAACGTTACGCTCGATCCGACGGAGAGGCACGGCTTCGAATATCAGAGCTGGCTCGGCTTCTCGCTCTTCGCCGAAGGGCTGGCGGGTGAGATCGGGCGTGGCGGAAGCTATACCATCCTGCACGAGGATGGCCGCGAGGAGCCGGCCGTCGGCTTCTCCATCTATCCCGATCCGCTGCTGGATCGGGTCACCTCGGAAGCTCCGGTGCGCCGCCTGTTCCTGCCGCTCGGCCACGATGCGGATGCGGCCGCCAGCCTGCGCCAACAGGGGTGGATCACCGTCGCGGCGCTAGGCGATTCATGCACGGCGCAGGGCTGCAGCCATATGCTTCAGGGCAGGGAGCCGGTTTCGCTCACCTGAATCGGGGCCGCTGCATCTCGGGCAAGGCACGGGCGAGAAACGCGTCGATCGCGGCCGTGGCGCGATCGTCAGTCTGGCCGATCTGGTTGTTGAGCTGCATGTGGCTGGTGTCCGGAATCGGCGTCACCCGCGCTTCCTTCGCGCCGGCGCCGATTAGCGCGGCGGCGAAGTCGCCTCCTTGGGCCGCCGCGAACACGTTGTTGGCATCGGTAAGGATCGCCCAAGCGGGCGCATCACGCGCGCCGACCTGCTTGATCGGTGACAGCTGCGACCAACGCACCGGGTCGTCGCCGAAAGCCGGACGGAAATAGCGTTCGACAGCGGGCGCCTCCGCCGCGGCCATCAGCGGCGCGATGTCGAGCACCGAAGGATCGAGCAGCACCACCGCCTTCAGATCGGCGAACGGCACCCTGGCGCCTTCGAGCCACTGCGGGTCGGTGCCGAGCTGCGCTGCCATCGTCGCGCCCGAGCTGTGGCCGATCAGGATGATGCGACGGCCATCCACACCCCGCTGGCGGCGCAGAAAGGCGATCGCCTTGGCGATGTCGCGCAACTGCTCCTCGGCGGTGACGATCGGCACGTAACGATAAGCGACCGTCGCATAGGCATAGCCGAGGCTGGTCCAATGCTCCGCCTGCGCTCCGCGCGCGCCGTCCCTGGGCGAACCCGCGCTCCAGCCACCGCCATGCAGATAGACGATCAGCGGCCCGCGGCCGGCGCGTTCCCGGGTGAAGAGCTCAAGGCCCTGGCGCGGCTCCGGCCCATAAGTCAGGCTCTGCACGACGATCGGTCCCGCGACGAGTATGTGCGGCCCCGTCTGCTCGACGATCGCGGGCGTTGCGGCGGCGAGCAGCAGCGCGGACAGTCCCAGCATTGCTCGCATTCTCCCTCCGCTTCCACGTCTGTCGCAGAATGAGACAGGGACTCGCCAATGTCGAATTCATCCTATTGGCTATGCCTGCTCTCTCTTACCCCCGCGCTCGGTTCAGGGGGAGTTTTGTCGATGCGCGTTTTGCTTGCTGCTTTGCTGTTGGCGGGGGTGGCGGTGCCGGCCCAGGCGGAGGAAGTCACCGTCCGCTTCACCGGCCAGCTCAACTATGTCCATTATTCGAACGACCCATTCGGCGTCCCGGACATCAATGGTCCGCTCACGCCGGGGCTCGACTATGTCTATGATCTGACCTTCGACACGGCGATCGGCTCGCTCGCCGTGGTGCCCGGCTATAGCCAGCTGAGCGGCATCGGCTATGCGATCGGGCCGATCCGCCGCTGGTCCCTGACCGTGAACGGCGTAACGGACAATGCCGTGCGCCTCGACACGGACCTCTACAACAACACCGTCGCGCGCTCCGGCAACCAGAGTGCCGGCGCCTGGTCGATCTCCTTCGATGGCGGGTTCGGCAACCAAAAATATTGGGCCGCGTCGATCAACGCGACCTCCTACGCACCGAACAGCCACATCCTGACCGATCCGTTCGTCAATCAGAACGTGATCGGGACCGCGTCCTTCTGGCACTATCAGGCGCGGGGCGACGGCAGCTTTTCCCATCTTTACTGGCTGGCTGCGGATGTCAGGTCGGCGCAACTGGTCGTGCCGAACGGCGTGCCGGAGCCGGCGAGCTGGGCGCTGATGATCGCCGGCTTCGGCCTCGCCGGCACGGCCGCCCGGCGTGCGCCGTCGGGGAAGCTGCGCGCCGCCTAGACCTGCGCGCCCGTCCCGACTAGGCCACGCCCCGCACTAGGGAGAATGCGGTGGCCAACGTCACGGTGATCGGCGCGCAATGGGGCGACGAGGGCAAGGGAAAGATCGTCGACTGGCTTGCTGAGCGGGCGGACATGGTCGTGCGCTTCCAGGGCGGGCACAATGCCGGCCACACGCTGGTCATCGGCAACGAGGTGTACAAGCTGTCGCTGCTGCCCTCGGGCATCGTGCGCGGCACGCCCTCGGTGATCGGCAATGGCGTGGTGCTCGACCCCTGGGCGCTGAAGGCGGAGGTCGAGAAGCTGCAGGCTCAGGGCGTGGAAGTTACCCCGCGAACCCTGTCGATCGCAGACAATTGCGCGCTGATCCTGCCCTTCCACCGCGATCTCGATGCGCTGCGCGAGGATGCGAGCGGCGCGGGCAAGATCGGCACGACGCGGCGCGGCATCGGCCCCGCCTATGAGGACAAGGTCGGCCGGCGCGCGATCCGCGTCTGCGACTTGGCCCATCTCGACGATCTCGGCCCGCAGTTGGACCGGCTGACGGCGCATCACGACGCCCTGCGCGCGGGCTTCGGCGAGCCGCCGATCGACCGCGCACGGCTGGTCTCAGAACTGCGCGGGATCGCCGACTTCGTGCTGCAATTCGCCAAGCCGGTCTGGCTGGACCTGAACGAGGCGCGTGCCCGAGGGCGTCGCATCCTGTTCGAAGGCGCGCAAGGCACGCTGCTGGACGTGGATCACGGCACCTATCCGTTCGTCACCTCGTCCAACACCATTGCCGGCACCGCCGCCGGCGGCTCGGGCCTGGGGCCGGGGGCGGTCGGTTTCGTATTGGGGATCGTGAAGGCCTATACGACGCGGGTCGGGTCGGGTCCGTTTCCAACCGAACTGGACGACGAAATCGGTCAGCGGCTCGGCGAGCGTGGGCGCGAGTTCGGCACGGTGACTGGCCGCAAGCGTCGCTGCGGCTGGTTTGACGCGGTGTTGGTGCGGCAGTCGGCGGCGGTGTCCGGCGTCACCGGCGTCGCGCTGACCAAGCTCGACGTGCTCGACGGGCTGGAGACGATCCGCATCTGCACCGGTTACCGGCTGGGCGACCGCACGCTCGATCACTTTCCCTCCCATGCCGCCGACCAGGCCTCGGTGGAGCCGATCTATGAGGAGATCGAGGGCTGGAGCGAAACGACCGGCGGCGCGCGCAGCTGGGCACAACTGCCCGCGCAGGCGATCAAATATATCCGTCGTATCGAGGAGCTGATCCGTTGCCCCGTCGCGCTCGTGTCGACGAGCCCGGAACGCGAGGACACGATCTTGGTTCGCGACCCGTTCGCCGACTAGACGATCATATGGCCGCGCTCCTGCGCAGGCAGGAGCCCCGGTCGGATGAGATGCAAGCGCGTGAACAGGGCTCCTGCCTGCGCAGGAGCGCGGCTACGGGGCGTTACTTCTTCTCGACCGCCGGCATGTCGCTCTTGGTTTCGAACTGGCGCTTGGCTGCAGGATCGGCGGTGACGGCACCGGTCGCCGGCGTATCGACCGGCGAGGCGCCGACATCGGCCGACTTGCCTGCTTCGCCGCCCGGCGCGTCGCCTTCAGCCTTGCCGGCGGCGGGGGCGGTGGGCAGCGGCAGCGGACCGTCGCTCTGCTGGTTCAAATAGGCGATCACGTCCGCCCGGTCCTTGCCGTTCGACAGGCCGGCAAAGGTCATCTTGGTGCCCTCGGCATATTTGCGCGGGCTTTTCAGCCACTCGCTGAGGTTCGTCCAGTCCCAGTTGCCCGGCTTGCCCGTCAGCGCCGAGGAATAGGCGAAGCCGGGCACATGGCCGTGCGGCTTGCCGAGCACGCCCCAAAGGTTCGGGCCGACGCCATTGGCGCCGCCCTTGGTCGCCGTATGGCAGGCCGCGCATTTCTGGAACACCTTCGCCCCGTTCGCCGGATCGGCGGTGGCGAGCAGTGCCTCGATCGGCTGTTCGGCCTCGCCGCCGCCGCCTTCGGCCGCGACGCCCTCGATCGGATAGCCCATCTTCTCCGGGCGTTCGGCGTGGAACAGTTCGCTGGTCACGATCCCGGCGCCCAGCGCCACGATGCCGGCACCCAAAACCCAGCCGGCGATCGTGTTGTTGCGGTCGTTCATTCCATGTCCTCTTGAAGGCCCGGAAGGGCCGCGCTCAGGAAATTTGCGGCCTCCTTTAGAAAGAGCCCACGCGGCCCGCAAGCGCCGCGGCTTTGCAGGCGCCGAGAAAGCCCCTAACGGCGCACCCGTCATGGAGAATTATCCCGAACCGGCGCGCACTCTGGTCGCGCAGATGTGGGCGGCCGCCGAAGCCGACCCCGCGCGCGCCGTCGCGTTCCAGGGTGCGCCGGGTGCCAACTCGCACCGCGCGCTGATCGAGCATTTCCCGGACGGCCTGCCTTTGCCCTGCTTCAGCTTTGAGGATGCGCTGGAGGCAGTGAAGGAGGGGCGGGCAAGCACGGCCATGATCCCGATCGAGAATTCCGTGCACGGCCGTGTCGCCGACATCCACTTCCTGCTGCCGGAGTCGGGCCTCGCCATTGTCGGCGAGCATTTCCTGCCGATCGTGCCGGCGCTGATCGGCAAGGCGGGGCACGAGATCCGCGAAGTGATGAGCCACCCGCAGGCGCTCGGCCAGAGCCGCAAATGGTTGCGCGCGCGTGGCATGCGCCCGATCGACTATGCCGACACGGCGGCGGCGGTCGCGGCAGTCGCGGAGATGCAGGACTGGGGCATCGCTGCCATCGCTCCGGCCTTTGCGGCCGAAATCTACGGGCTCGACGTGCTGGCGAATGAGATCGCGGACGAGGCCGACAACACCACCCGCTTCCTGATCCTCGCGCGCGAGGCGCGGCGGCCCGAGCGGGGTCCGCTGATGACCAGCTTCATCTTTCAGGTGAACAACGTGCCCGCCGCGCTGTACAAGGCGCTCGGCTGCTTCGCGACCAACGGCATCAACATGACCAAGCTGGAGAGCTATCAGCGCGGCGCCAGCTTTGCCGCGACCGAGTTCTACACGGATATCGAGGGCGCTCCCGGCGATGCGCCGGTCGACCGGGCGCTGGAGGAACTCAACTTCCACGCTCGTTCGGTGCGGATGCTCGGCACCTATCCTCAGGCGCGCAAGCGCGGCTGATCCTCAGTTCTGGTCCAGCCACCAGCTGAACAGCGTGTGCGCGATCGCATAAGGCGGCGGCGGCAGGAACGGGGCTCCCGCATCACCCGCGATCGATGCCGCGACGCCCGCGCGATCGACCCAGAAGGCGTCTTCCAGCTCGGTGGTGTCGATGGTGAGCGCGGGATCGTCGGTCGCGGCCATACAGGCCATCATCAGCGATGACGGGAAGGGCCAGGGCTGGCTGACGATGTAGCGCACATCGCGTACCTTCAGCCCGGCCTCCTCCCACAGCTCGCGCGCGACCGCTTCCTCGACCGATTCGCCGGGCTCGACAAAGCCGGCGAGCGCCGAATAGCGACCCTTGGGGTAACGTGGCTGCCGGCCGACCAGCACGCGGCCCTCATGCTCGGCGAGCATGATCACTACGGGATCGACGCGGGGGAAATGCTCGGTCGCGCACTGGCCGCACTTCCGGCCCCAGCCACCGCGATAGATGGCCGTGTCGCCGCTTCCGCACCGCGCGCAGAAACGGTGCCGCAAATGCCAGTCGATCAGGCTGCGCGCGGCGGCATAGGTGGACGCTTCCTCAGGCGGCAGCAGCTCGAGCGCGCGGAAGATCGCCATCGACCGACCCGCTGCTTCCGGCATGCGGTAGTCGAGCGCGGCGAAATGCGCGCGCCCCTCGTGCAGGCCGAGCAGCAGCAGCTCCGCCTCTTCCCCGGCTTCAGCGAGGCTGCCCCACGTAAGCCGCCCATCGTCACCCAGCACCGGGTCGATGCCGTCCAGCCGCAACAGGCGCGAGCGCCAGTCGCCCATCGCGGCGCCGAGCGCTTCGGGATTGGTGCGGAGGGTGTCGGCGCGGTCGAGCGGCGAGCCGGTCAGGCCGGGGATCAGCATGAAGCAGTCAAGGACATGCGATGCTCCATGGCGCGTCGTGCGGCCTTGTCAAACACCGTCGGCAATCCCGCTTCCGAGAGCGTTGCGATCGGCCACCATTCTCCCTCAGCCAAGTTCGCCCGCGTTGCCCGGGCGATAGCTACCTGCAGGTCGAGGGAAAAGTGCGTGAAGACGTGGCGCACTGGCTTTTCGACGATGGACCAATCGGCGGCCACCGGCGCATCGTCCATCTCAGGCGCGTCGTTCCAGGCGCTGGTCGGGAGCGCGCGCATGCCGCCTAGCAACCCCCTGGCCGGTCGCCTTACCAGCAGCACGTGCCCCTCGGCTTCGACCCAGAAGGCGAAGCCGCGACGGTGCGGCCTGACACCTTTGGACGCCTTGACCGGCAGGTCTTCCTGAATGCCGGCAGCGAAGGCGGCGCAGTCGCTCCGCACCGGACAGATCGCGCAGGCGGGCCGGCGCGGCGTGCAGATGGTCGCGCCCAGGTCCATCATCGCCTGCGCATGGTCGCCCGGCCGATCGGCGGGCGTCAGTTCGGCGGCCCGCGCGCGGATCAGGGGCTTCGCCGCGGGCAATGGCGTGTCGATGGCGAACAGCCGCGCGACCACCCGCTCGACATTGCCGTCGACCACGGCCACCTCCTCGCCGAATGCGATCGCGGCGATCGCTGCCGCCGTATAGTCGCCGATGCCCGGCAGGCGCCGCAGTTCGGCCGCGGTGGCAGGGAAGCGGCCTTGATGATCCCGCACGATCGCTCGGGCGCAGGCGAGCAGGTTGCGCGCGCGGCTATAATAGCCCAGGCCGGCCCAGGCGCTCATCACCTCAGCATCCTCCGCCGCGGCCAGATCGGCGACGCTCGGCCAGCGACGGAGGAAGGCTTCGTAATAGGGTTTCACCGCCGCGACGGTGGTCTGCTGCAGCATCACCTCGGACAGCCAGACCGCATAGGGGTCTGGCGGCGGCGCGCTGGGCGGGCTGCGCCACGGCAGCGTGCGGGCGTGCAGGTCATACCAGGCGAGAAGATCGCGGGAGATCACGCGATCCGCCTCTACCGCCATGGACGGTTCATCGGAAGCGTGGCAAACGACAGGCCGATGAGCGGCAAGAAGGTCACCAAGGACGAGGCAGCGCGCGGCGGCCGCGCGCGCAGCGTCGCCGAATTGCTGCCCGATGCCGGCCGCGCTTCGTTCCGCAAGTTCGGCTTCGTCCAGCATTCGATCGTCAGCCGCTGGGGCGAGATTGTCGGCCAGCGCTATGCGGGCGTGTCTGCCCCCGAATCGATCCGCTTTCCGCAGGGCAAGCGCTCGGACGGCACGCTGACGCTGACCGTTGCCGGCGCTCATGCGCCGATGATGCAGCATGTGCTGCCGGAGATCGTCGAGCGGGTGAACCGCTTTTTCGGCTACCCCGCCGTGGCGCGCGTGGCGATCCGGCAGGGCGTCGTCGCAAGGCCCGCGCTGAAGCCGCAGCCCCCGAAGCTTGAGCCGGTGCCGCAGGAACTGGGCGAATCGCTGCGGTCGGTCGGCGATCCCGAGCTGCGGGCGGTACTCGAATCGCTCGCCCGCGGCATCGCGACCAGTGAGACCATCCCCGTGCTCGGGAGAGTGAAAGCGTGAGAGTGGGTGTGATTGCCGGCGTCCTGGTCGCGGCGTTCGTGCTGGTGGGCGCCAAACCGGCCGCGGTCGACTGGACCAAGCGCGTGACGCAGACTGCGCAAGGCGCGTTCGTGCTCGGCAACCCCGCCGCGAAGACCCGGCTGGTCGAATATGTGAGCTATACCTGCAGCCATTGCGCGCACTTCACCAACGAAGCGAGCGCGCCGCTCAAGTCGCGTTACGTCGCGAGCGGATCGACGGCGGTGGAAGTGCGCCACGCGGTGCGCGATCCGATCGACCTCGCCGCGACCCTGCTCGCGCGCTGCACTGGACCCACCCGCTTTTTCGCGGCGCACGAGAAGCTGTTCGCCACGCAGGAGCAATGGTTCGGCAAGGGCGTCAGCTACGCCCAGGCCAATCAGGATGCGCTCGAAAAGGCGCCTGGACCGGATCGCGTGAAGATGCTCGCCAAGGGCGCAGGACTTGGTTCGATCGTCCGGCTTTCGCAAACGCAGGTCGATGCCTGTCTGGCCAACACGGCCCAGCAGCGGCCGGTGATGGCGATGACGCAGGAAGCGTGGCAGACCCGCTCGATCCCCGGCACGCCGCATTTCCTCGTGAACGGCGCGGATGTGCCGGATGCCACCAGCTGGGCCGCGCTCGAGCCCAGGCTCAAGACCAAGTGACGGAGACTTAGATGACCAAAGCTCACCTGCTGGCGCTCGGCGCCGCCGCGCTGGCGCTTGCCGGCTGCAACAAGGGTGCGGACAATGCGACGGCTCCCGCCAACGGCTCGGCCGCCGCGGGGACGGTTGCGCCGCCGGCCGGACAGGAATGGACGCAGGTCGTCAGCCAGACCGCCGATGGCGGCTTCGTCATGGGCAATCCGAACGCGCCGGTGAAGCTGGTCGAATATCTCTCGCTCACCTGCCCGCACTGCAAGGAGTTCGCGGAGACCGGCTACGCCAAGCTGCAGGACTATGTGAAGAAGGGCACGCTCAGCCTCGAAGTGCGCAATTATGTGCGCGATCCGATCGACATGACCGCCACCCTGGTCAGCCGCTGCAATGGTCCGGCCACCTATTTTGCGATGACCGAGCAGGCGTTCGAGCAGCAGTCGGAGATCATGACCAAGATCCAGGGCCTGCCGCAGGCGGAGCTGCAGCGGCTGCAGGGCCTGCAGCCTGCCGAGCAATTCAAGTCGCTGGCGGCCATGCTCGGGATCGACCAGTTCGCCAAGCAGCGCGGCGTGCCGCAGTCGAAGCTCGATCAGTGCTTCGCCGATAAGGCCGCGCTCGACCAGCTCGTGGCGATGCAGAAGACCGCGAACGAGATGCCCGGCTTCGTCGGCACGCCGACCTTCATCCTCAACGGCAAGATGCTGGAGAATACCGGCACCTGGGACAAGCTCGAGCCACAGCTGAAGGCGGCTGGCGCCTGATCCGCGTCGCCTAGAATTCGCGGCTGAGGGCGAACTCGACGCGCGTCCGCTTGAAGTCGAAGATCGGGATCGTCGAGTCGCTGCGGCTGTGCGTCACGCGGATGAGCGGCGCCAGGCCGCGCCAGCTGAACCGGCGCAGGACCAGGCCGCCAGTCACGTCGAAACGCGTGTCCCTTCTGGTGACGCCGAACAGCGGGTAGGGCGCGTCGGCGCCTAGCCTGGACCCGCTCAGCTGCACATAGGCGAGCTGCTTGCCGAAGGCGCGTGAGGCGAGCAGGTCGATGCCGCCGCTGGTAGTCGCGAGGAAGCCCGCACGCGCATCCTGCCGCGTGATCCGAATCGCGGCGCGGGTGCTGAACCGCGGCGAGAAAGCGCGGTCATAGGCGATGTTCAAATCGGCCAGTGTGCCGTCCTGAACCGAGGCGCTCCTATAGTGCGAGTCGAGGATCGTGAGTTCGCCCTCGAACTGGCTCACGCGGTCGAGCGGCTTCAGCAGATTGAGCGAGCCGCCATAGCTTTCCGAATAGAGATCGCCGCCGAACCAGCGGCGTTGGGCGATGGCGGCCGGGCGTAGGCGCGCGCCGCCGAGCCGGAATTCGGGGCCGCTGGCGAGCGTCACCACCACGTCGTTGAAGCGCGACTTGCCGTAGAGGTCGGCACGGGCCGAGGCGCGGCTGAGCAGCGCGATATCGTCGGTCAGGTCGGCGCGGGCGAAGCCTTGCAGCGACAACGATACGCCGATGCCGGAAGTCGCACGCGCATCGCGGCTGAGCGTCAGCGGGGCGACCACCGTGTCCACCCGCTCTTGCGTGGTCGCACGGTTGATATTGCTGTCCGGCGCTATGGCGATCTCGACGGCGCCGCCGATGGGCCGCACCGATCGCAGCGCGGTTGCAAAGCGATCGACGACGCGCGCCACCTCGTCCGGCAGTCCGGCGGCGCCTGCCCGCCGCAACTCGCGCCGCGCGCCGGCCTCGTCGCCTTCGGCCGCCAGCAACCGCGCGAGTTCGAGCCGCGGCCGACCAGCATTGGGCTTTTCGTCGAGCAGGGCTTTCAGCCATTCGATGGCGCCGCGCCGATCCCCCTGTGCCTCGCGCAGGATCGACAGGCGGAAGCGGGCTTCGGCGCGATAGTCCGGATCGGGATCGCGGATCAGGCCGCGCAGCAGTGTTTCCGCGTCCGGCAGGCGCTTCGCCGCGGCATAGCGCTCCGCGAGCGCGAAGATGTCGGGCGCGGTCAGGCCGGTGGCGCAGCCGGCTTCGTGATCGCAGGCGGGCGCCGGCGCCTGCGCGAGCAGGGGCGTTGCGCAGGCGACCAGAATGGCTCCGGAGAGCATCCGGAGGCCCGGCATGGCACGCATGAGCGAACGGCTAGTTCGACTTGCCGACGACGGCGCCGACGGCAGCGCCGCCGTTGCCGGTCAGGTTGAAGGTGTACCCCATTTCCTGACCCTGCGGCCCGAAGAAGGCGCCAGCGAAGTTGCCGCTGTAGATATTGCCGTCGATGTCGGTGCCCTGGTGAGTCAGCGTGCCGCTGAAGCCGCCGCCGAGCGTCGCAATCGTGCCGCTGCCGTTGAACTGGCCGAGCGTCTTCGAAACGCCGGTGCTGACATGCTTTCCGACCAGGTCGAGCGTCGTCGCTACCGTCTTGGCAGCGAAATTCGCCGTGAAGCTGCTGGTCCCGCCCAGCGAATAGACGCCGTCGGGATTGGCCCAGAGGCCGTCGACGAGGGTCGTGTAGGAGGCCGAGCCGGTGCTCGGCTGGTCGGCCGCCTGGCGAATGCCATAGAGCAGATATTGCTGGGCGACGCCTAAGGTCGCGCCATTGTCGGTTACCTGCTGCCAAATGCCGTAGCTGACATAGCTAAGCGCCATTTTCGGATTGGACGCGCCCGGATTGAACAGCACCAGCTGATCGGTGCGGTTGCCAGATGCCTTGTTGTATACCGTCACGGTCGCGTCGCTGGCGCTTGGATTCTTGCTCGCCGGCAGGAACGTCGCCGTGCCGCCGCCCGCTTCCCGCACCGTATAGGCGCCGGTCGTCGAGTCATAGGACAGGCTGACCCCACCGGAAAAGTCCGCCGAGGATGAACTCACGGCCGATGCGGTGCCGTCCGCCCGCGTCACCGTGGACCCCACGCGTGCACCAAGCGCCTGGAACGTTTCGCTGTGCACCAGCGGCAACGTCGAGTTGCTCGGCGTGGGCGTGGGCGTGGGCGTGGGCGTGGGCGTCGGCGCCGGAGTCGGAGTTGGGGTCGGCGTCGGAGTCGGTGCGGGCGTCGGCGCCGGAGTCGGGGTCGGAGTCGGAGTCGGAGTTGGCGTCGGCGTCGGAGCTGGGGTCGGCGTCGGCGTTGGTGTCGGTGCCGGCGTTGGCGTTGGCGTTGGCGTCGGAGTCGGAGTCGGAGTCGGAGTCGGCGCTGGACTCGGAGTCGGCGCTGGACTCGGAGTGGGCGTCGGCGTCGGTGTCGGTGCCGGCGTTGGCGTCGGAGTCGGAGTCGGCGAGGGACTCGGAGTGGGTGTCGGCGTCGGCGTCGGCGTCGGAGCCGGAGTTGGTGTTGGCGTAGGAGTCGGAGTGGGCGTAGGGCTCGGCGCCGGGACGGGCGCGGGCGAGCCGGCGGAACCGACGCTGCTCCCGCCGCCGCCGCAGGCCGCGAGGACCAGCCCAAGGCTGAAAGCGCTGTAGTTCCGAAGCTTACGCATCAATCCATCCCACTCAAAGGGCCGTGATGCGTTAACGATAAATGGTAGGGAGTTACCGGCGGGTAAAGAGCGCGTCAGGCGGCCCGCAACGCCTTCTGCCGGCGGCGCTGGACCGAAGAGCCGATGCCCATTGCTTCCCGATACTTCGCGACCGTGCGCCGCGCGATATCGAACCCTTTGGCCTTGAGCAGATCGACGAGCGTGTCGTCCGACAGGATCGCGTCCGGCTGCTCGGCGGAAATCAAGCCCTTGATCGCGCTCTTGACCGCCTCGGCCGACACCGCATCGCCGCCATCCGCCGACTGGATGCCCGAGGTGAAGAAATATTTGAGCTCGAACAGCCCCCGCGCGCAGCTCAGATATTTGTTCGACGTCACGCGGCTGACGGTCGATTCATGCATGCCGATCACTTCGGCGACCTGGCGCAGGGTGAGCGGCTTCAGATGCTCCACGCCCTTCAGGAAGAACGTTTCCTGCTGCTTCACGATTTCGGTCGCGACCTTGATGATCGTGCGCTGCCGCTGGTCGAGCGCCTTGATCAGCCAGTTCGCGCTGTGCAGGCATTCGGTTAGCCACGCCTTGGACGACTTGTCCTGCGGGCCCGAGGCGAGTTCGGCATAATAGCGGCGGTTGACGAGCAGCTTGGGCAATGTCGCGGCGTTCAGCTCGATTGCCCAGCCGATCGGCCGTTTGGCGACGAACAGGTCGGGCACCACGGTCTCGGTGCGCGCGGCCCCGAACCTCAGTCCGGGTTTGGGATCATAGCCGCGCAGTTCGCGGATCATGTCGGCCAGGTCCTCGTCGTCGACTTGGCAGATGCGCTTGAGCTGCGGCAGTTTCCCGGCGGCGACCAGATCGAGATTGGCGATCAGCCGCGCCATGCACGGATCATAGCGGTCCGCTTCCTTCGCCTGCAGCGCCAGGCACTCGGCGAGGTTGCGCGCACCGACGCCGGTGGGATCGAAGCTCTGGACGACACCGAGTATCTGCTCGACGCGCTGGAGCGGCGCACCGGCCTGATGCGCGACCTCGATCAAGTCGACGGCGAGGTAGCCGGCTTCGTCGATCTGGCCGATCAGCCAGACGGCGATCGCATGGTCGGTGCCGGACAGCCGCTCGCCCGCTTGGGCAAGCAGATGCTCCTGCAGTGTCTCGGCGGGGGCGCCGAAGCTATCGAAGTCGATCGCCTCCTCCCCACCCAAGCCGCCGCTGCTGCCACCCATTCCCAGCGAGCCGTCCAGGTGGCTGTCGGACGGGCCGTCATGATGAAAGGTCTCGGCGACGAAATCCACGTCGAGCGGAGAGTCGCTGACGCCGTCGCCATGTTCGACGAGGCGATCGGCGGTGACCGGCTCGGGCGCGCTCTCGCCGTCCCACTCCTCGCCGCCTTCGAAGTCGGCCGGCTCGGCAGGGGCGCGCTCCTCACCGCCGGTCTCGAGCAGCGGGTTCTTCTCCAGCTCTTCGGCGATGAAGCTTTCGACTTCGAGGTTGGACAGCGCGAGCAGCTTGATCGCCTGCTGCAGCTGCGGCGTCATCACCAGCGATTGCGACTGGCGCAGGTCGAGGCGAGGCGCGAGTGACGCCATGACTACAGTTCGAAATGCTCGCCTAGGTAGAGGCGGCGGACATTTTCGTCGGCGACCAACGCCTGCGGGCTGCCGGCGAACAGCACCCGGCCATCATAGATGATGCAGGCGCGGTCGACGATGTCGAGCGTCTCGCGGACATTATGATCGGTGATCAGCACGCCGATGCCGCGCTTCTTCAGCTGGCAGACCAGGTCGCGAATGTCGGCGATCGAGATCGGGTCGATGCCCGCGAACGGCTCGTCCATCAGGATGATCGACGGATTGGCCGCGAGCGCGCGCGCGATCTCGCAGCGCCGCCGCTCGCCGCCCGACAGACCCATCGCCGGCGCGTTGCGCAAACGCGTGAGACCGAATTCGTCGAGCAATTGCTCGAGCCGCGCCGCCCGCTCGTTGCGATCGGGTTCGGCCAGCTCCAGCACGGCAAGGATGTTCTTTTCCACCGAGAGCCCGCGGAAGATGGACGTTTCCTGCGGCAGATAGCCAAGGCCAAGGATGGCGCGCCGGTACATGGGCAGGCCGGTGATATCGAGCCCGTCGAGCATGATGCGGCCGGAATCCGGTTTCACCAGCCCCATGATCGAATAGAAGCAGGTGGTCTTGCCAGCGCCGTTGGGCCCGAGCAGGCCGACCACTTCGCCGCGCCCGACGGCGAGCGACACGTCGGACAGCACCACGCGCTTGTCATAGGCCTTGGCGATCGACACGACCGCGAGGCCGCCGGCATCCGCATCGGGACCGGGCGCGAGCGGTGCGGCAAGGGTGGCGACGTCGTTCATGCCGGCTCCGGCTGGTGTCAGATCGGGGTTACTGATCGGTAAAGATGGGGCATTTGGCAAGCTTCGTGCATGCGGCCGTGCGGCGGGTGCGACGAAATGATGCAAGCGCCTGGATCAGGTCAGGGATTCTTTCGCTGCGGCACCGAGAAGCGGCCGGTCACGCGGCCGCCGGTGCCGCTGCTGACCGTGCCGGGCGCGCGTCCCGCCGCCGAGCCGTCGACAATGGCGCGGCCGCTGTCGAGGTCGATCACCAGCCGGCCGCCGCGCACCACATTCGCACCCTGCTCCAGCACCACGCCGCCGACCATCGTGATCTGGCGCCGGTTGAGGTCATAGATGGCGAACTGCCCTCGTGCCGTCTCGCTGGGGCTGCGCACGGTCACGCCGCCGGCGGCGTCGAGCCGCTCGATATCGACGCCGCTGCCGCGCTGATTGGCATAGGCGACCGTCAGCCGCGCCGCGTTCATGGTCAGGTCGGATTGGCGGACCCGGACATTGCCCGAGAATATGGCGCGGTCGGCGCGATCCTGCACTTCGATCCGGTCCGCCTCCACGTCGACCGGCGCATTGGTGTTGTGGTTGGCGAGCGCCTGCGCCAGCACCGGGGCGGACAGGGCCAGTGCAAAGCCTGCAGTGCTTGCCATGATCAGCCGGGATCGCATCGGGCTCATCTGGCCGCTCCCTGGACGATGTGCAAGCGCGCCCTGCCTTCCAGCCGCACGACCCGGGTGGGCAGGTCGGCCGAGATGCGGCCACCGCTGAAGGTACCAAGCGGCATGCGCCCTTCGACCTGCCCCTGGCTGGCGAGGCGCCTGGTCTTCAGGTCCACGTTCACGTCGCGCGTGACGAGGCGATAGCCATCGGCCGATTGATAGGTGACCGGCCCCTCGACCGCGACAGCTTCCTTGTCCATGTCGTAGCGGGCGCGGTCGGCGCGGAGCAGGGCGGGTCCTTCCTGCATCGACAGGCTGGCCGAGAGGTCCTGAAGCCGCACGATCGGCTCACGCGACGTCGCCTGCACCGCCGAGCCGGCGCGGAGCGCGAAGGACTGACCCTTCGCATCTTCGCCACGATACAATGCCTCGGTCACACGCAGCCGCTCCTTGGCGACTTCGACCTTGTTCTTGTCGAGCATGAAGCTCATCTCGCCGGCGATCGTCAGCGGCGCGATCGACAGGAAGGCGAACAGTGCGCCGATCCCCATCGGCAGCGCCACGCGCAGCAATCGGATGGTGCGGTCATGGCTGCTGCCCGGCACTGCCCAGCGCCGGCGCGAATCGCGCGAGCGTTCGGCGGCTTCAGACATGCGCGAAGATGTCGACGTCCGGCCAGCCGGCGAGGTCGAGCTTGGCCCGGTGCGGCAGGAAATCGAAACAGGCTTGGGCGAGGGCGGTTCGACCTTCCCGCTCAAGCCTTTTGTCGAGCTCGACCTTCATCGCGTGGAGAAAGCGCACGTCCGAGGCGGCATAATCCTTCTGGGCGTCGCTCAGGACAGGCCCGCCCCAATCGGAGCTTTGCTGCTGTTTGGAGATTTCCTGGCCGACCAGCTCGCGCACCAGATCCTTGAGGCCGTGGCGATCGGTATAGGTGCGCACGAGGCGCGACGCCGTCTTGGTGCAGTAGACGGGGGCGGCGGTGACGCCCAAATAAAGCTCGATCGCGGCCAGATCGAATCGGGCGAAATGATACAGCTTCAGCCGCGCCGGATCGGCGAGCACCGCCTTCAGATTCGGCGCGTCATAGCGGCTCGCGGGCCCGAACCGGACCAGATGCTCGTCGCCGCCGCCGTCGGAAATCTGCACGAGGCAGAGCCGGTCCCGGTGCGAATGGAGGCCCATCGTCTCGGTGTCGACGGCAACGGCGCCCTCGGCGAGTACGCCTGCGGGCAAGTCTTCTTCGTGGAAATGAACGGCCATGTCGTTGAGACGCATAGGCTCGACGCACCAAAGCCTCAATGATTTAGCGACGGCGACGCTTTCGCCGTCAGCTTCGCTTTGCATGCCTGTGGATTATTTCGTTCGCCGCCCGAGCGAATCTCCGCTATGCAATGGAGTGGGCGTGACTATGGGGTACCGTCTGAAAGGGCCGACGCGCGCGCCCGGCGCGAGGGTTCTGACTGGATTATGTGGGCGACCGGAAGGCAGTAATGGGTTTCGACAGAGGACGTAGGGGTCCGCGCGGCGGCAAGGACAAGCGCGACGGTTTCGGTGACGAGAGCTACGGCGGCTACAATGAAAGCGGCGGCGGCGGCCGCTACGGCGGCGGCGGCGGCTTTGGTGGCGGCGGATTCGGCGGCGGTGGCGGCGGCTTCGGCGGCCCCCGCGGCGGTGGCGGCGGCTTTGGCGGCGGCGGCGGTGGTTTCGGCGGCGGCGGCGGCGGTGGCGGCGGCTTTGGTGGCCGCGGCGGCGGCATGCCGCAGCAGGTCATCGGCGAGGGCACGGGCGTCGTTAAGTTCTTCAACGGCCAAAAGGGCTTCGGCTTCATCGTCCGCGACGATGGCGGCGAGGATGTGTTCGTGCATATCTCCGCGGTCGAGCGTGCCGGCCTGGCCGGCCTGGCCGAAGGTCAGCCGCTCGGCTTCACACTGGTGGATCGGGGCGGCCGCATCTCGGCCACCGACCTCAAGATCGAAGGCGAGCCGCTTCCGGTCACCGGCGGTGGTGGCGGCGGTCGCGAGGAACGTGGCGGCGCCGGCGGTCCGCAGCGTCAGCTGACCGGCGAAAAGGCGACCGGCACGGTCAAGTTCTTCAACGCGATGAAGGGCTTCGGCTTCATTCAGCGCGACGACGGACAGCCCGATGCGTTCGTGCACATCTCAGCCGTCGAGCGGGCCGGCATGCCGACCCTCAACGAGGGCGACAAGCTTGAGTTCGAGCTGGAAGTGGACCGTCGCGGCAAATACGCCGCGGTGAACCTCTCCCCGATCCAGTAAGCGTCAAGCCCCGCCCTCACCGGCGGGGCTTTTCGCATGGAGCCGGTGCGCGGCTGCCTGGTAGCGGGCCGGGCGGTCGGAAGAGAGCCGCGCGACCAGCTTGTTGTAGGTGTCGATCGTGGCGGCGCTTGCCTTGTCGGGCGACCCCGCGTCGAACGGCGGCGCCGGATCATATTCCAGGCTGAGCTGGATGAAGCGGGCGTGATCGTCGCCGGCGATCTCCGCCGCCAGCGCCAGGCCGAAATCGATTCCGGCCGTAACCCCGCCGCCGGTCACACGGTTGCCGTCGAACACGATGCGCTCCTTGACTGGAATCGCGCCAAAGGCGGCAAGCCAGTCGTGGCTCGCCCAGTGCGTGGTGGCGCGATAGCCCTGCAACAGGCCTGCCGCGCCGAGCACCAGCGCACCCGTGCACACGCTCGTCACCCATTGCGCCTGCGCCGTCGCCCGGCGAAGCCAGGCGAGCGTCGCTTCATCCTCCATCGCACCGGTGACGCCAAATCCGCCAGGCACACAAAGGATGTCCGGGACAGCCGCGCTGTCGAAAGTCGCGCTCGGCAGCAGCGGGAAGCCGGCGTCGGTCGGCACCGGCTCCAGCGTTTTAGCGACGAGCTCCACCTTGGCGTTCGGCAGTCGGGACAGGACCTGGGCGGGACCGGTCAGGTCCAGCTGGGTGACATGCGGGAAGAGGAGGAAGGAGATTTGCATGAAGCCGACTATCTCGCCCGTCCCGAGCGAAGTCGAGGGGCGTCTGCGGGGGCTCTGAGCCGCGCCCCTCGACTTCGCTCGGGACGAGCGCATGTTGATGCTACTCCGCTGCCAGCAATTCCTCCGCGCCACCCAGATCGACCGACACCAGCCGGCTGACGCCGCGTTCGACCATTGTGACGCCGAACAGGCGATGCATGCGGCTCATCGTCACGGCGTTATGGGTGACGATCAGGTAGCGCGTCTCGGTATCCGCCACCATCGTGTCCAGCAGGTCGCAGAAGCGTTCGACATTGGCATCGTCGAGCGGCGCATCCACTTCGTCGAGCACGCAGATCGGCGATGGCTTGGTGAGGAAAAGTGCGAAGATCAGCGCGACCGCCGTCAACGCCTGTTCGCCGCCCGAGAGCAGCGTGAGCGACCCCAGCCGCTTGCCGGGTGGCTGGGCCATGATTTCCAATCCCGCCTCGAGCGGATCGTCCGAATCGACCAGCTGCAGATAGGCTTCGCCGCCGCCGAACAGCCGCTCGAACAGCCGGCGAAAATGCTGGTCGACCTGTTCGAAGGCGGCCAGAAGACGGGTGCGGCCTTCCCGGTTGAGGCTGCCGATCGACCCGCGCAGCCGATTGACCGCTTCGGTCAGCTCCTCGCGATCGGCGAGCGACTGTTCCAATTCTCCCTCGAGTTCGCGCAGCTCCTGCTCGGCGATCAGGTTGACCGGCCCGAGCCGCTCGCGATCCATGTTGAGCCGGTCGTGGCGCGCCGACTCGTCCGAGGCGTCGCGCACCTCGCCGGCCGTGAAACCGATCCGCTCCGGCAAGAGAGGGGGCGGGCATTCGAATCGCTCGCCCGAGACCCGGTTCATCTCGACGCGCCGCAGGTCGGCGGCCTCGGCCCGCGCCAGCGCGCCGGCACGCGTCTCGCGCGCCTGGGCGAGCGCCTCCCCGACTTGCGCCAGCGTCGCCTCGCCTTCCCGTACCCGCGCTTCGGCGGCACGCTCCTCGGCGGCCAGCGCTTCGGCCTGCGCTTTGACGGCGTCCTGCTCGCTCTCCAGCGTCGCGATCGCGGCGCGCAGCTGGTCCGGCGCATCTGCCAACGATCCGAGTTCGGTCTCGACCGCACGCGCGCGCCGGGCCATTTCGTCGATGCGCTTCGCCGCCTCCCCAGCGCGCGTCCGCCAGCCCTTCACCTCGCTCAACGCTGCCGCTTGCCGATCCCGGTCAGCGGTGATGGCGCGGTCCAGCGTCGCGGCGGCGCCGCGCTTGTCCAGCACCGCCGCGCGCGCGACCTCGCTCTGCGCGGAGAGGGTGGCGACAAGCCGCGCCGTCGCTTCCCCGTTCGGCAAAGCCGCCAGTCGGGCGTTGGCCGCATCGGCGTCGCCCTGCGCTTCCGCCAGCTCGCCGCTCGCGCGCTGGTGACGCTGTTGCAGCTCGGCCCTGCGCGCCGTGAAGCGTTCGATCGCGGCATCGGCAGCATCCTCGTCCCGCCGCGCGGCGCGTGCCGTAGCCTCCGCCGCCGCCAACACACGCCGACTCTCCTCCACCGCCGCACGGCTACGGGCGAGCCGTTCGGCGGCGTCGTTCGATGCCGCCTCGGCACGTTCTACGGAGGCGCGGGCGTCGGGCAGAGCCGCTGCCAGCGCCTCGCGACGGTTGACGCGGATCAGCCGCTCGGCTGCCGCCGCGCCTGTCTCGGCGGCCGAGAAGCCGTCCCAGCGGCGCATCGTGCCGCCAAGGGTGACGATCTGCTGGCCGACGCCAAGGGGACGGCCATCGTCCGCTTCGGTGACCGCGACCTGCTGCAGCCGACGCTGCAAAGCTGCCGGGGCGGTCACGTGACCCGCCAGCGCATCGGCGATCGGCGGCTCGCCACCGGTCGCGGTCGACCAGGCGGCGAGCGGTGTCTCGAGATCGTCGCCCAGTGCCGCAGCCAGCGCGCGCTCGTAACCCGGCGCCGCGCGGACATGGTCGATGAGCCGGTCGCCGCTGCTGCGGGCGAGCGCCTTGTCGAGTGCCGCGGCTTCACTCTCGATCGCAGCCAAAGCCGCGCGTGCCGCAGCAAGGCCGGCTTCCGCCTGGTCGCGGTCGGCGGCCGCAGCCGCCCGGTCCGCTTCGCCGCGCTCGATCGCCTGAGCAGCAGCAGCACCGTCTGCCTCGGCCGCGATGCGGCGCGCGACCGCCTCGTCGCGTCCGACGACCCATTGCTCGCCACTGCCGAGCTGCGCGATTTCCGCTTCGATCCGTGCCGCCTCGCCCGTTGCGCGCTGCAGCCTTGCCTGCGCCGCCGCCGCCGCCGAGCGCGCGATCTGCGCATCGGCCTGCTCACGCGCCTGTGCGGTCAACGCCTGAGCGAGTGCGACTTCGGCGTCGCGGGCGTCGCTCTCGGCGCGGGCGAGCTCGGCGACCAGACCGGGGCGCCCCGCCTCGGCCGCGGCGACGCGCTGCTCCAACGCCTTGGCTTCGGCGCTCAGCCGGGCGATGGCCTCCGCCGCGTCATTGGCGAGCGAGCCTTCGCGATCCCGGTCGCTGGCGAGGCGTTCGCGCGACTGGTGCAGTTCGGCGAGGCGGCGCTCTGCAGCCGCCATCTCCGCGCGTGCTGTGGCGAGTTCATGGCCAAGCTGCGACAGGCGATCGCGCGCCGACTGGGCCGCGGCGCGGGCGTCGCCGAGCTGGCGTACCGCCTCCGCGTTCCACGCGGCCGCGGCGCGCTGGGCCTCGGCAAGCTGATGCACTCGTTCGTCCGCTGCGGCGGCTTCCTTCTTGGCATGCTCCGCCGCCTCAGCCGCGTCCCGCCAGCGCGCAAAGGTAAGCCGCGCCTCGGCCAGCTTGATCTCGGCCGAGAGGGCTCGATAGCGCTCGGCCGCGCGGGCCTGCCGCCGCAGCTGGCCCGACCGCGCCTCCATATCGGCGAGCAGTTCGCCGAGCCGGGTCAGATTGGCTTCGGTCGCGCGAAGCTTCTGCTCCGCGTCCTTGCGGCGGACATGCAGGCCGGCGATGCCGGCCGCTTCCTCCAGCATCGCGCGCCGCTCGACCGGCTTGGCGGCGATAACGGCGCTGATCCGGCCCTGGCTGACCAGCGCCGGCGAATGCGCGCCGGTCGCGGCATCGGCGAACAGCAGGGCGACGTCCTTCGCGCGCACGTCGCGGCCGTTCAGGCGATAGGCGGATCCCGCGCCGCGCTCGATGCGGCGGACGACCTCGATCTCGCCGCCATCATTGTCGGCGGCATCGGCGAACAGCTGGACTTCGGCGAAGTCGCGGGCCGGGCGAGTGGCGGTGCCGGCGAAGATCACGTCTTCCATGCCGCCGCCGCGCAAGGACTTGGCCGAGCCTTCGCCCATCACCCAGCGCAGCGCTTCCAGCAGGTTCGACTTGCCGCAGCCATTGGGGCCGACGACGCCGGTCAGCCCCGGCTCGATGCGCAGCTCGGCCGGATCGACGAAGCTCTTGAAGCCGGACAGCTTGAGCCGCTTGAAGCGCAAAAGACGAGCCTCCCTCCAGGCCCGAGCTTATCGCGCGCGCACGCGGGCGGAAGGGGCGCGGCGCTCCTTATCCCCAGCAATGAGTCCAACGGGTGCGCAAACGAGTCAAACTGTTGTGGAGAAGCAAGGCTCGCTCCACGGCGATGATCTAAGGACCGACGGCTGCCGCCTCTTCCTCGACACGGTCGGCGTTTGGCTTCTCCGCCCCATCGGCGTCGATCGCTGCGCGGACCATCCGCTCCCATATCGCTGCGTCGCCCGCGACCGCCATCGTCTCGTCCGGCTCGCGCAGCGTGCGCAGGACCGCACGGGCGTCGTCCAGATGTTCGCGCCAGGCGAGGTCGACCGCTTCACCGGCCGAGGGGTTCGATCCTTCCGCGTTGGAACTCAGCCGCTGTCCGGCCAGCACGCGCGCGATCCGCTCGACGAGCGGAGTATTCGAAATGTCCATGCCCGATCTCCTCGTCCGTTCAAACACGCGAGGGTCGTTCCGGGTTCAGTCCTTGTGCCGCAGCCTCGCGGACAGCTCGCTCGTGCCCGCCTCCTCGGCGCGGTTCACATATTGGGAAGCGACCAGCCAGCCCTTGAACGGGCGTAGGCTCGCCAGCGTGCCGATCCCCATCAGCGGGATCGACGTCAGCAGATGCACCCACCAGGGTGGCGCATAGGCGACCTCCAGCCAGACGACGAAGAAGATCAGCGGAAAGGCGGTCAGGCAAAGCGCGAAGAAGGCGGGTCCGTCATCGGGCGTGGCGAAACGGAAGTCGAGGCCGCACACCGGGCACGCCTCGCGCACCTTCAGCCAGCCGCGGAACAATGGCCCCTGGCCGCAGCGGGGGCACAGCCCCTTCCAGCCGACCCGGCCGATCCAGTGCCAGCGACCCTCCTCGGTCCAGGCGAAGCGTTCGGTCTTGTCGTCGGCCACGATAGCGGAACCAGCGAGAGGAAAGATGGTGCCCAGGGACGGGATCGAACCGCCGACACTGCGATTTTCAGTCGCATGCTCTACCAACTGAGCTACCTGGGCACGGCACGCTTGTCGAGCGAGGCGCGGCCTATAGCGGCGGCTAAAGCTCGCTGTCCAGTGGCTTGTGCTCGGTGGCGGGCGGTCCCGGCACGCGATAGCCCTCACCCAGCCAGCGCAGCAGATCCCGGTCCTTGCAGCCGCGGCTGCAAAAGGGCTGGTGGGCAGGATCGGCGGGCTTGTCGCAAAGCGGGCAGGTGGCGGCCATGGTAAGGATATCGTGACCAGCCGCGCTTCGCACAACCCTTCGCGCCGGCTAGAAGCCTATCCCAAGGAGAGGATTCGATGGCTAGCCAGACCGAAACGCCCGGCGCCCATGTGCCCACGCTCGACGAGATGCAGCGCTGGACCTGGGTGATCGGCCGTGCCCAGCAGCTGATGATGGAGCATGGCGTCGAGATGGCGATGAAGGCCAGCGAGACGCCGCCGCCCAGCGCCTTTCCGAACCTCGCCGAAACCACGGCGCTCACCAAGGCCGCGACCGACTTCTGGTCGGACGGGCTGAAGCTATGGCAGCGCTTCCTGACGCCCGGCACCGATACCACGTCCGCCGAGAAGCCGAAGGACAAGCGCTTCGCAGCGCCGGAATGGCAGCAGCATCCGATGTTCGACATGATCCGGCAAAGCTATCAGCTGGTTGCCGAGCATTTGATGCGCTCCGTCGATCTCGTGGAGGGGGTCGATGAAGCGCAGCGCGAGAAGATGCGCTTCGCCGCGCGCGCGGTGGCCGATGCCATGAGCCCGTCCAACTTCATCTTCACCAATCCCGAGGTGATGAAGAAGACGCTGGAAACCGGCGGCGAGAACCTGCTCCGCGGCCTGGAACACATGCTGCGCGACATGCGCCAGGGCCAGCTCACCCATGTGAAGCAAGGGGCCTTCGAGCTCGGCAAGAACCTTGCCACCACGCCCGGCAAGGTGGTCAAGCGCGCGCCGCTCTACGAGCTGATCCAGTACAGCCCGACGACGGATGAGGTATTCGAGACGCCGATCGTGATCTTCCCCCCCTGGATCAACCGCTTCTACATCCTCGACCTGACGCCGGAGAAAAGCTTTATCCGCTGGGCGGTGGAGCAGGGCCTGACCGTGTTCATGGTGAGCTGGAAATCCGCCGACGCGGGCATGAAGGATGTCGTCTGGGACGATTATGTCGCCGCCCAGATCGATGCGATCGATACCATTCGCGAGCTGCTCGGAGTCAAGACTGCCCACACGATCGGCTATTGCGTCGCCGGGACCACGCTGGCCGCCACGCTGGCGGTGCTCGCCGGACGAGGGGAGGGCGAGAAGGTCGCCTCGGCCACTTTCTTTACCGCCCAGGTCGATTTCGCCCGCGCCGGCGACCTCAAGAATTTCGTCGATGACGAGCTGCTGAAGATGCTCGAGGGAATGGCGCTCGAAGGCTTTTTCGACGGCCGCTATATGGCGGCGACCTGTCAATCGGCGTGCAAACGGGACCCCCTATCGGCGCGCAAAAGGGACCCCCTTTCACGATGGCGCAAGGTTGATCGGACACGCGCCTTTGCGCTGCGCGCGGCGTAGGGAGGGCGGAGCCCGACCGGAGGCGCGCGCAGCGCAAAGCATCTTTTAATCGGAGGTCGGTGGGGGCGATCAGCTGCGGTTTTTGAAGCGCCAGCTGTCATTGCCGGTCTCGACGATGTCGCAATGGTGGGTGACGCGATCAAGGAGCGCGGTGGTCATCTTGGGATCGCCGAACACGGTGGGCCATTCG
>NZ_JABEPR010000029.1 GCF_013044515.1 Sphingomonas sp. ID1715 | reverse complement strand
TTGATGTCTTTTCCTCCGGGTACTGAGATGTTTCAGTTCTCCGGGTTCGCTTCACCAAAGCTATGTATTCACTTCAGTGATACCTTCGTTCCCATTTACCCAGCCACTGATCGCTCAGCAGCTGAGTAAATGGTGAAGGTGGGTTTCCCCATTCGGAAATCGTCGGGTCAAAGGTTGCTCACACCTCACCGACGCTTATCGCAGCGTGCCACGTCCTTCATCGCCTGTGCATGCCAAGGCATCCACCAAATGCCCTTACCTCACGCTTGAGAGTCCACACCACCAACAACAACGCTGAGCACCCCAAGGCATAAACCCTGAAGGCCACTCGGCAAAACGTTGCCGCGGCAATGCGGATATAATCTCAGCCTGTATTTACGAGATCGTCCTGCCGCTTGAAAAAAGCCGCACGACGCCTCGCGGCATCGATCAAAAAACCCATTCACAATGTCAAAGATGAGACGGCCAAGCCGCCTCGCAACAGCCTCGAAGAGGCTGAACTGATGTCTTCATCCCTAGAGATATGGTGGAGCCTATCGGGATCGAACCGATGACCCCCTGCTTGCAAAGCAGGTGCTCTCCCAGCTGAGCTAAGGCCCCGAACCAATCCGCACATTCTGCACATTCCGCACATTCTGCACGTGCAATATGTGAATCTTGGCAGATGGCGCGTCGCGGGCAAAGCCCGCGCCGTCGGTCGTCAGCTCGCCGAGCAGACGCCGGCCGCGCTTGCGCGTCTCGATCGCAACCCCGTTGCGATCGTGCGCGCTGCGCGGTGGTGGGCCGAGTAGGAGTTGAACCTACGACCTCACGCTTATCAGGCGTGCGCTCTAACCACCTGAGCTACCGGCCCAGCGCAGCGCGGACGCGCTAACCAAGTTAGCGCGATCTCGCGCAAGCTCGGCCGGCCTCGTGCAACGAGGACCGACGACACGGGCTTCGCCCGTGGCGTGAGCGCTACCGGGCGGCAGCTTTCTCTAGTGATGAAGGGACATGAGGACGGCGGCTTATGTTCTTTGGAGCGGTTGACGCTCTTCCGGGACAAGCCCGGCGCAGTACAACCAGTTCCTTAGAAAGGAGGTGATCCAGCCGCAGGTTCCCCTACGGCTACCTTGTTACGACTTCACCCCAGTCGCTGAACCGACCGTGGCCGCCTGCCTCCCTTGCGGGTTAGCTCAGCGTCTTCGGGTCAATCCAACTCCCATGGTGTGACGGGCGGTGTGTACAAGGCCTGGGAACGTATTCACCGTGGCATGCTGATCCACGATTACTAGCGATTCC
>NZ_JABEPR010000028.1 GCF_013044515.1 Sphingomonas sp. ID1715 | reverse complement strand
GGCGCAGGCGCGCCAGCGCCGGCGGCAGATCCCAGTCCTGGAAGGGCGCGCCGTTCCGCAGCGCTCCGGGCTTGCGGGCCAGTACCGGCAGATAATGCCAGGGGTCATAGATCGTGCGGTTGCGCCCGAAGTAGCGGGGATGCTCGGCGACAACCTCCTCGCCGCAGCGCACGACAATGCGGTCGGCATAGGCCCGGACCTGCACCGTCCGCCGCGCCACCGTCGAGAGAACCGAGTAGCGGTTGCGATCGAAGCTGATCAGGCAGGTGCCCGTCACCGCATGCTCGCTCTCGTTAAAGCCGTCGAACGGTCCCAGCATCGGCTGCAGTGCCGATCGCTCGATCTCCAGCGCCTGCGCCACGGTCAGCTCGCCCTGTTCCGGGTGTGCCTGTCGTTCCGCCCAGCGCTGGCACTCGGCCTCCAGCCAGCCATTGAGCTCGTCGAGGCTGGCGAACCGCAACCGGGGTTGGAAGAAGCGGCCCCGGATCGTCTGCACCTGGTTCTCGACCTGGCCCTTCTCCCATCCCGCCGCCGGCGAGCAGGCGGTGGGCTCGACCATATAATGGTCGGTCATGATCAGGAACCGCCGGTTGAAGACCCGCTCCTTCCCCGTGAACACGCTCGTCACCGCCGTCTTCATATTATCGTAGATGCCGCGGCCCGGCACGCCGCCGAAGAAAGCAAAGCCGCGCGCATGCGCGTCGAACAGCATCTCCTGACTCTCGCGCGGATAGGCCCGGACATAGACCGCCCGCGATGCACACAGCCGCATATGCGCAACCTTCACGCGCATCGGCTTGCCGGCGATCTCCACATCCTCATGGCTCCAGTCGAACTGGTAGGCCTCGCCCGGCTTGAACATCAGCGGGATGAAGGCGGTGACACCATCGCCGGCATCCTTGCGCCGGTCGGCCTTCCAGCGCGCCGCGTAGCGCCGAACGGCATCGTAGGAACCCTCAAAACCTTCGCGCTCCAGCAGATCATGTATCCGCGTCATCCGCAGTCGCTCGCGCCTGCCGCGCACCTCGTTCTCTTCCAGCAGTGTGTTCAGGCGATCCTGAAACGGCCCGATCCTAGGCAGTGGCTGAACCTTGCGCTGATAGTCGAATGCGCCTTCCGGCGCCCGGATCGCCTTGCGGATCACCTTCCGCGACACATGCAAATCCCGCGCGATCGCCTTGATCGCCTTGCCGCCGGCATACTCGCGCCGAATCCGAACCACTGTCTCCAAAATCAACATCCCGATCTCGCCGCCTGAAAATCCAGCCGGCTGCTTAAACCATCGAAATGAGGGGTCCCTTTTAGACGCCGATCACCCCGCTAACGGGGTCCTTTTTGCACGCCGATCCACA
>NZ_JABEPR010000026.1 GCF_013044515.1 Sphingomonas sp. ID1715 | reverse complement strand
TGTCAATCGGCGTCCAAAAAGGACCCCCTATCGGCGTCCAAAAGAGACCCCCTTCGTCGAGCAGCGTGACAGGTATGACGGGCGCGCCGTTCGCGCTGGTTGCGGCGTAGGGCGGGCGTAGCCCGACCGGAGGCGCAACCAGCGCGAAGCGTTCTCTGCCGGGTGCCTCGGGCGTCAGCTGCGGTGTTTGAAGCGCCAGCTGTCGTTGCCGGTCTCGACGATGTCGCAGTGGTGGGTAATGCGGTCGAGCAGCGCGGTGGTCATCTTGGGGTCGCCGAAGACAGTCGGCCACTCGCCAAAGGCGAGGTTGGTCGTGACGATGACGGAGGTGCGCTCGTAGAGCTTGCTGAGCAGGTGGAAGAGCAGCTGGCCGCCCGAGCGGGCAAACGGCAGGTAGCCGAGCTCGTCGAGCACCACGAGGTCGAGACGGAACAGCTGGTTCGCAAGCGTGCCGGCCTTGCCGAGGCGGGTCTCCTCCTCGAGCCGGTTCACCAGGTCGACCGTGTTGAAGTAGCGGCCGCGAGCGCCAGCGCGCACGACGTTGGCGGTAATGGCGCTGGCCAGGTGCGTCTTGCCGGTACCCGTTCCGCCGACCAGCACGACGTTGCGCCGACCGGGGAGGAACGAGCCGCTGTGCAGCGAGCGCACCAGCCCCTCGTTGATGGGGGTGTCGTCGAAGACGAAGGCATCGAGGTCCTTCACGGCCGGCAGTTTGGCGGCCGACATCCGGTAGCGGACCGACGCTGCATGGCGGTGGGTCGCCTCGGCACGGAGCAGGTCGGTCAGGATCTCCATCGTCGTGCGCTTGCGCTGCAGCCCGGTGGTCACCGCCTCGTCGAAGGCGCCAGCCATGCCCTTGAGCCCGAGCTCGGCCATGGCCGCCATCATCTCATGCCGCTGCATGGAGACCTCGCAGGCTGTCGTAGCGGTGGCAGTCGGCACGAGGCGGATGGCGTAACGCCAGGTCTTCCGGCGTGACGATGACCAGCGGCCGGGGCGGCTCGCGCCGCCGTGCCAGGATGTTGAGGATGACGTCGTCACTGGTGACACCGGCCAGCAGCGCCTCGCGCACGGCCGCTTCCACCGCTTCCAGCCCGTCGTCGAGCACAGTCGCCAACACCCGCACGAACCGCCGGTCGGCATCATCACCGGCGCCGAGCTTACGCCGCAGTCGTGACAGCGCGGGCGGCAACTCCCAGTCCTGAAACGGCGCGCCGTTGCGCAGGGCGCCCGGCTTGGTCACCAGCACCGGCAGATAGTGCCACGGGTCGTAGATGGTCCGGTCGCGCCCGAAGAACCGGGGATGGTCGGCGACGACTTCACCGTCGCAGCGCACGACAATGCGGTCGGCATAGGCGCGGACCTGCACCGTCCGGCGCACCGCTTTGGCGGAGACGGAGTAGCGGTTGCGGTCGAAGCTTATCAGGCACGTGCCGCTCACCGCGTGCTCGCTCTCGTGGAAGCCGTCGAAGGGCGCGACGACCGGCTGGAGCACGCCACGCTCGGCAGCCCATGCCTGGGCCACCGTCAACTCCTTCTGCTCGGGATGCTGGTGCATGTCCGCCCAGCGGCGACACTCCGCCTCCAGCCAGCCGTTCAGCTCCTCGATGCTGGCAAAGCGCAGGCGTGGCTGGAAGAACCGGCCGCGTGCCGTCTGCACCTGGTTCTCGACCTGGCCCTTTTCCCAGCCGGACGCTGGCGAGCACGCTGTCGGCTCGACCATGTAGTGGTTGGCCATGACCAGGAACCGCCGGTTGAAGACCCGTTCCTTGCCGGTGAACACGCTCGTCACGGCCGTTTTCATGTTGTCGTAGATGCCACGCGTCGGCACGCCCCCGAAGAAGGCGAACGCCCGTGCATGTGCGTCGAACAGCATCTCCTGCGTCTCGCGGGGATAGGCCCGCACGTACATCGCCCGTGACGCGCACAGCCGCACATGGGCGACCTTCAGCCGCATCGGCTTGCCCGCGATCTCGACGTCCTCGTGACTCCAGTCGAACTGGTAGGCCTCGCCCGGCCGGAACAGCAGCGGGATGAACGCCGGTGCATCCATCACGTCGCGACGCCGCGCCTGCCGCCAGCGGGCCGCATAGCGCCGCACCGCGTCGTACGAGCCGTCGAATCCCTCGCGCAGCAGCAGATCGTGGATACGCGTGATGCGCAGCTTCTCGCGCCGGGACCGCGCCTCGTCTTCCTCCAGCAGCGCGTCGAGCCGCGCCTGGAACGGTCCCAACTTCGGTAACGGCTGAACCTCTCGCCGGTAGGCCATGTCCGCCTCCGGCGCCCGAACCGCCTTACGCACCACACCACGCGACAGATGCAGGTCGCGCGCTATCGCCTTGATGGCCTTCCCCGACGCGTGCTCGCGTCGGATCCTCAACACCGTCTCCAATACCAACATCCCGATCTCGCCGCCTGACACACCGCCAAGCGTGCAGCCTAG
>NZ_JABEPR010000025.1 GCF_013044515.1 Sphingomonas sp. ID1715 | reverse complement strand
CTCAGCGTTGTTGTTGGTGGTGTGGACTCTCAAGCGTGAGGTAAGGGCATTTGGTGGATGCCTTGGCATGCACAGGCGATGAAGGACGTGGCACGCTGCGATAAGCGTCGGTGAGGTGTGAGCAACCTTTGACCCGACGATTTCCGAATGGGGAAACCCACCTTCACCATTTACTCAGCTGCTGAGCGATCAGTGGCTGGGTAAATGGGAACGAAGGTATCACTGAAGTGAATACATAGCTTTGGTGAAGCGAACCCGGAGAACTGAAACATCTCAGTACCCGGAGGAAAAGACATCAACCGAGATTCCGTAAGTAGTGGCGAGCGAAAGCGGACCAGGCCAGTGCCTGACATTCAACTAGCAGAACGATTTGGAAAGATCGGCCGGAGCGGGTGACAGCCCCGTATGCGAAAGTGAGATGTCAGGACTCGAGTAGGGCGGGACACGTGAAATCCTGTCTGAACATGGGGGGACCACCCTCCAAGCCTAAATACTCGTGCATGACCGATAGCGAACAAGTACCGTGAGGGAAAGGTGAAAAGCACCCCGATGAGGGGAGTGAAACAGTACCTGAAACCGAATGCCTACAAGCAGTGGGAGGGTCTTTATGGCCTGACCGCGTACCTCTTGCATAATGGGTCAGTGACTTAATGTATCTGGCAAGCTTAAGCCGATAGGTGGAGGCGCAGCGAAAGCGAGTCTGAATAGGGCGCTTTAGTCAGATGTATTAGACCCGAAACCCGGCGATCTAGGCATGACCAGGATGAAGGTGGGGTAACACCCACTGGAGGTCCGAACCGATTACCGTTGAAAAGGTACCGGATGAGTTGTGTTTAGGGGTGAAAGGCCAATCAAGCCGGGAAATAGCTGGTTCTCCGCGAAAACTATTGAGGTAGTGCCTCGGAATTGACACCGTTGGGGGTAGAGCACTGGATGGGCTAGGGGGTCGCGAGATCTACCAAACCTAACCAAACTCCGAATACCAACGAGTGATGTCCGGGAGACAGACGGCGGGTGCTAAGGTCCGTCGTCAAGAGGGAAACAGCCCTGACCTACAGCTAAGGTCCCCAAGTCGTGTCTAAGTGGGAAAGCATGTGGGAATCCCAAAACAACCAGGAGGTTGGCTTAGAAGCAGCCATCCTTTAAAGAAAGCGTAACAGCTCACTGGTCTAAATAAGGGTTCCTGCGGCGAAGATGTAACGGGGCTCAAGACACGCACCGAAGCTTAGGGTTGCAGTTTACTGCAGCGGTAGCGGAGCGTTCCGTAGGTCTGTGAAGCCGTCTGGTAATGGGCGGTGGAGATATCGGAAGTGCGAATGCTGACATGAGTAGCGATAAACAGAGTGAGATGCTCTGTCGCCGAAAGACCAAGGGTTCCTGCGCAAGGCTAATCCGCGCAGGGTGAGTCGGCCCCTAAGACGAGCCCGAAGGGGGTAGTCGATGGGAAACTGGTTAATATTCCAGTACCTGGAGGTGTGTGACGGATGGTGTGTGTTGTACGCTCTTATCGGATTGAGCGTGCTTCGAAGCTGTCCCGGGAAATAGCCCCTCCGTATAGACCGTACCCGAAACCGACACAGGTGGTCAGGTAGAGTATACCAAGGCGCTTGAGAGAAGGGTGTTGAAGGAACTCGGCAAATTGCCTCCGTACCTTCGGAAGAAGGAGGCCCTTGATATGCGCAAGCACTTCAAGGGGGCACAGGCCAGGGGGTAGCGACTGTTTAGCAAAAACACAGGGCTCTGCTAAGTCGGCTTCAAGACGACGTATAGGGTCTGACGCCTGCCCGGTGCCGGAAGGTTAAGAGGAGGAGTGCAAGCTCTGAATTGAAGCCCCGGTAAACGGCGGCCGTAACTATAACGGTCCTAAGGTAGCGAAATTCCTTGTCGGGTAAGTTCCGACCTGCACGAATGGCGTAACGACTTCCCCACTGTCTCCAACACCTGCTCAGCGAAATTGAATTCTCCGTGAAGATGCGGAGTACCCGCGGTTAGACGGAAAGACCCCGTGCACCTTTACTGCAGCTTCAGAGTGGCAGTGGAAAATAACTGTGTAGAATAGGTGGGAGGCTTTGAAGCCGGGGCGCCAGCCCTGGTGGAGCCACAATGTGAAATACCACCCTGTTGTTTTCTACTGTCTAACCACGGACCGTTAGCCGGTTCTGGGACCCTCTGTGGCGGGTAGTTTGACTGGGGCGGTCGCCTCCCAAAGAGTAACGGAGGCGCGCGAAGGTTGGCTCAGGCCGGTTGGAAACCGGCTGTTAGAGTGCAATGGCATAAGCCAGCCTGACTGCGAGACTGACAAGTCGAGCAGAGACGAAAGTCGGTCATAGTGATCCGGTGGTCCCTCGTGGAAGGGCCATCGCTCAACGGATAAAAGGTACGCCGGGGATAACAGGCTGATAACCCCCAAGAGCTCATATCGACGGGGTTGTTTGGCACCTCGATGTCGGCTCATCACATCCTGGGGCTGGAGCAGGTCCCAAGGGTTTGGCTGTTCGCCAATTAAAGTGGTACGTGAGCTGGGTTCAGAACGTCGCGAGACAGTTTGGTCCCTATCTGCCGTGGGCGTCGAAGTTTGAGAGGAGTTGACCCTAGTACGAGAGGACCGGGTTGAACGTACCTCTGGTGGACCTGTCGTTCTGCCAAGAGCGCAGCAGGGTAGCTATGTACGGACGGGATAACCGCTGAAAGCATCTAAGCGGGAAGCCTCCCTCAAGATAAGACTTCATAGAGCCGTCGGAGACCACGACGTTGATAGATCGGATGTGGAAGTGGGGTAACCCATGGAGCTAACCGATACTAATTGCTCTATTCGCGCTTGAGAGGACACACCATCAACAACAGCGTTGATGAAGTGGATATGACCTCAGCACCTGTATGCACGGGCATCGATCAATGACTTCGCCTCCACTTTTGGCGAAGCCAATCCTCGGCCAAAGCACCATCCCTCGACATGCTCGGGAGAGCCTTTGGCCGAAATCCTTTTGCGGCGGCTCTATAGCTTGGTGGCCATAGCGTCTGTGACCCACCCGATCCCATCCCGAACTCGGACGTGAAACCAGACTGCGCCAATGGTACTATCGCTCAAGCGATGGAAGAGTAGGGCGTCGCCAGGCTTTAAAGCCGCCGCAATATCAACAAACCCATTCAC
>NZ_JABEPR010000024.1 GCF_013044515.1 Sphingomonas sp. ID1715 | reverse complement strand
GGCCCAGTCGGCCCGAAGCTGCGATTTTGGCCAGGTTGAAGAACGAACACTGAACGCTTGATTGATTCTACCAGGACCGTTGCTGACCACCGACCTCGTAGATATCGGCTTCCATGGAGCAATTGTAGCTCTCTGCGATGTTGAACATCTCGGAGAGGAGGCTTTGGATTTCCTCATCAAGGGAAATGCCATCCGGATCGGGGTCATAGGCGACGGTCAGTTTGTAATCACAATTGCCGTTTTTTACCATGGCGTAGTCGCGTTCCAGCATCGCCTCAATCCGCTCCCGAGCGGGTTTTCTACCTCTTCCACGCTTGTTGAAGTTCTCGATAATCAGATGCAGGGCGATGCTGGCAGTGGGCGGCTTTTCCGGCAGTTTGGTCTGTGACGGAATAATGTCGAGCGCCCGATAGACGGTCATTCGTGAGACCTTCAGGTCGCGGGCAACGCGGGCCTTGCTGGCGCCGGCGGCAAGGCGACGGCGGATTTCATCGTCATCGACGTTCTTCTTCCGGCCTTTGTAAACGCCTTCGGCGCGCGCCGCTTCGATCCCGGCGCGCTGACGATCCTTGATGAACTTCAGCTCCATATCGGCGACCATGCCGAGTATGGTGATGACCATTCGCCCCATGTCGCCCGCCGTCGTCACCTCTGGCTCAAGGATGCGCAGCGAAGCTCCCTTTTCATCAAGCTCATGCACCAGGTTCAGGACATCGCGCGTGGAGCGGCCGAGCCGGTCGAGCCGCAGCACGACCAGCTCGTCGCCGGTGTGCATAAACTGCATGATCGTTTCCAGTTCCGTGCGCCCGCTCCGCGAGGCCCCCGATCCGGTCTCGGAACGGATAATTTCGCAACCTGCATTCTTGAGGCGGCCAATCTGGATATCCAGATCCTGGTCCGTGGTGCTGACGCGGGCATATCCGATACGAGCCAAGTGCAAAATCCGTCACATTAGGGTGGCTCTTGCAGTGTATCGTCACATTGAGCGCAAACCCACCCTTTTGTGACAGACGAATGGTGTCACTCGGCCCTATCACTCTGGGGTGTACCCAAATGTTATAGGCCGATCAGCCGCCTCACGCTGCAAGCCGTCCAAAATCAATCCGGTCGTTCAGGTCGAGGTCGAAGCGGCCATAAGGGTTCACATGACTGTAGATCAACGGCGTGAGACCACGATAATCTTCCGGCGTCATCCGCCCCGCCCACTTCGGCTCAACCAGTACGGTCTGAAGCATGCGGGTGTTCACATACACCAGCGACGCTTGCAGGAGGTGTAGCGCCAGAACGGAGATTTCCTGCTCATGGATGCGGTTGGTGGCGATCTCGCCGCCCTTGCCGAAGAACACGAAACCATTAGCGCCGTTCCAGTTCTCAACCACATTCAGCCCTTCGTGGATCTCGCGGCGGAATGCCTCCTGACGCAAATACCGGCATAGGAAGATTGTTTTGACCGCGCGGCCGAGTTCACTCAGCGCCTTGTAGGTCGGGTGCATCACTTCGGCTCTGGCAAACCGGAGCAGGATCGCTTCCGGATCGGCGGTGCGCGATTGCATGGCAGCGGCATATTTGACCATTTCGTCATATTGTTGCTCGATCTCGTCCCAGTCGATCGGGCTGGAGAGGATCGGCAGTAAATTGGAAAGCCGCGTGCGCATGCCGGCTTGGGGAAGGGCCAGTTTCTGGCGTGCCACTGCTTTCAGCCGCGGGGCAAGCTCAAATCCAAGGAGTCGGCAGAACGCAAAGCCGACTGCGCTCTGGCCGTGGCTATCGACGTACTGGCGCTGGATTTCCATGTCGGTGCAATGGCGTAGCACGCCTTCGATCATGGAGGCGACCTCCGAGGAAGAGCACCGCTTGAGCTGGGAATAAACGCAGGTCGCGCGCTTCTCCACATGCCAGTAGATCATGACGCCACGGCCGCCATAGCGGGCGTGCCATTCCGTCATCAGGTTGCGGTCCCACGCGCCGAACTTCGTTGAATCGGACGCGCATGCCGTGCCCGCATCTCCCCATACTGCGGCATTGCGGATTGCCAGTGTCGCGTTTGCTACCCGCGCGCACGCCTCCCTCAGCGCTGGCGCGTGGATGAAACGGCGATGGACATGCAGCAATTCCTCGTAACTGACATCGGGTGTTGCGCCAGCGACCCGCTTGAGCCCGGCGTTCGTGCCCAAGCCATAGAGACACAGCAAAAGACGCTGAGCCAAGGCTGCTTTCGACAGGGTAACCCGCGAGGCCGACGTTTCGAAAGCATCCATCAATCCCGTGTCCAGAGCAGCCTCTTTCAACACGTCCAGCAGTCCGGTCATCGGCCAGCGCTGACCGATCTCGCTTTTGATCGAAGCGAGACCCTTCGGTTCGGGCAAGGGCTTGAACGGTGTAATCGATATCCGGTTGTCGCCGCGCCACAGGAGCCGGACCTTGTCGTTTTGTGGAATATTGGCATTGAGGAGCAACAGTTCCCGTTCAAGCTCCTCCCGGATCGAGGCGCAAAACGCCTGCGCATCTGGCGTCAGGCTGAGGCCGGAATAGTACGCATCTCGCCTGATCTCGAAGTCCTTGGGAAGATCGTCATCGGGATTGCGATAGCGATCCGCCCCGACCACCCAGATTTCTTTGGAGCGGATGCGGTCGCGCAGTTGCGTCAGGACGCAAAGCTCATAGCTGATCCGGTTTACCCGCCCATCGTCATCAATGACGGAACTGCGCCATCGCGCTGGAATCACCTCATCGATCGGAACATCCTGCAATGGCACGAAGCGGCATCCGCCATCCACCTTGCTCCTGATCCAGTCGAGGGCCGCCAGGACCGGCCGCCACACCGCGTTGTTCGACCGGAACTCAAGTACGGAAAGCAGGCTTGGCAGCATGCGCCGGTAATGATTGGCCCAGGAACCACGCATCACCTTGTAGATGCGCCGGTCCAGAGCGCCCTTCGCATGGCTCTCCTTGACGATCGCCGCCAGCTTGGCCTTACCGGCGATCGGGAAAATGACATCGCAGATGCGCCCCGATGGTTCATTGATCGAGGCGCTGGCGATCTCGACCAGCAGGCGCTCCTTTCCATAGACCCGCTCGATGTCTTTCGCGATATCGCCCACCACCTTGCGTTTCGAGCGCGTTCCGATCTTGTGAACGGTTTCGATCAGCAGGTCGATCATCGCGTCAGTGAGTTGCGCCTCCCGCGACATTAGATAAATCGCATAAAGGCCGAGCTGTCGCGCCGGCGCATGCCGGCGCATCTCCGAGGCCTTTTCACCGGCAACGCGGCGAACAATCTGATCGACCCATGGCTTGCCCGTAGCCGTCAGGAGATCATGGGGAAGATCAAGTCTCTGGATAAAGGCGAGTTTCTCGGTCACGTCGAGAATGTTGTCGAGCGTTGCCTGTCCGGCGTCACCCTTCATCCTGTTGAATCCGGTCGAGCTGTCCGGATCGGCAAGCGAGGCTTCCAATAACGCCACCGCATCTGACGAAAGCCGATCACTGGTTCCGATCAGCCAGGTGTCCAGATAATCTTGCCGTTGTGAGCGAACGACACGTTCAAGCTCCTTGCGCGACGGCCCATAAATACGCCGGTCCCGGCACCACAGGAAAACATGCTCAAGCATGGCATTGATCGACTGGCCGCCCGGGCACAGCTCGCCAGCAATCCATTCCGTCAATTGCGCGCGATCCACCCGCTTCATGCGGTGATATCCAAGATGGATCAGGATCTCCGCACAATGCCGTCGTGCTGTCCGACTGGAAAAGTCATAACCGGCTATCTCGCCAGCCTCGACACCGAGTTGCTCGGCCAGATACGAGAGGCCATCGGTAGGGATTGAGCCGGGATCGATCGCGAAAAACCCCAGGGAAGCGAAGAATTTCAGCTGCGCGGCGAGGCCAAGGCGCGTCAGGGCCGGCTTCGAATTTACAAAATCAATATCGGCAAAGCTCAGGCTCCATCGTCCGATCAAATCCCCGCCCGGAATACTCCGATCCATCAACCCACTCCCTATGATGGAGCGAACTGTCCTCTTCTATGATTTCCATCGTCAATACCGAATGCCACGTTCCCAAAACGTTCTCCGACTTGGCCAAAATCGCAGCTTGGGGCCGACTGGGCC
>NZ_JABEPR010000023.1 GCF_013044515.1 Sphingomonas sp. ID1715 | reverse complement strand
ACGCCGGGTCGATGCCATATTCGTCCTGCAGGATACCGCGGATCCAGACCGGCGCGGTCATCTGATATTCCGGGACGCCGATGCGCTTGCCGACAAGGTCGGACGGTTTTTCGATGCCGCTCTTGGCCGACACGAAGATGCAGGAATGACGGAAGAAACGTGACGGGAACACCGGGATGGCGATAAAGTCTGGATTGTCCCGGCCCAGAGTCACGCAATACGATGACATCGAAAGCTCGGCGGCATCGAACTCGCGATTGCGCAGCATCCGGAAGAACGTTTCCTCGACGGACAGCACCTGAAAGTTGAGATCGATCCCATCGGGGCGGACCGTCTGCGACAGCAGCGCCTCGGTGCGATCATAGCCCCAACAGGCGAGCGAGAGGTTCAATCTAGTCATACGGAAACGGCCTCCAAAGTGTCGATAATCATGGCTGTGGGTGCGATTTCGCTGCCGGTGCGGCTCGATTCGAGTAGGGCTGCGCAGCACGCCACCGTCTTCACGCCCCAGCGGCCATCATGGATCGGCTGGACCAGACCGAGTGCGCCTTCAACGAATTCATCGATGACCTCGACCCGCGGCAGGCTTGGCGGATCGATCGCGAGAAACTCACGGTGTTCATCGCCATAGAGCGTGATGCCTTGGGGCGAGAGCTTGAGATCGGCGCGTTCGCAACTGACCAGCACAAAGCCGAAATGCTCATGATACGGCGCCGGCGGTTCGCTGGTCGATGCGCCGTCCTCGCCATACGCTCGGCGTATCTTGGCAGCGCTTTCGGTCGCTGGTTCGAGGTTCCTGAGCGCGCGCCGCGTGTCACCGTATTGCTCCGGATCCTTCTCGCGGCCGAGTTCCGATATCCAATTAACCAGTTCGTCGGAATCATAATGGGCGTAGCCACTGTACGTCAGCGATGCGACAGCCCCACCCTCGAATCCCATCATCGCGGCATATGCGCCCTCGCTCGGGCGACTGGAATCCCAATTGCCCGCAACCGCGCGCACGAATGTCACATCGCGTCCGACAAGCCGCCGCGCCACGTCAATTTGGTGAGCGGCTTGACTGTAGACAACGCCCCCACCACGCGCGCTGTCCAGCTCTTCGGGGCGACGCGGCCGATACATGAAATCGGTGAAGTTCATCGCCGTGAGTTGCCGCACCGCACCAAAGCCGCCGCTGGCGATCAACTCGGCGGCTCGGCGGACCGGGGCATCAAAGCCATGGCTGGGGCCGACCAGGAGCAGTTTGCCGGCCCGGCGTGCCGCCGCTTCCATCGCGACGCACTCGGCGACAGAGATCGCCATCGGCTTTTCGACCAGAACATGCTTGCCCGCACCGAGGGCCGCGATTGCCTGCGTCGCGTGCAGTTCGTGTGGCGTCGCGATATAGACGGCATCAATATCGGCGGCGAGCAACCCCTCCAGGCTTTCATATGACTTGGCTCCGAACTCGCGCGTGAATTGAGCACGTGGGGACGCGCGCAGATCGAACGCCGCGGCGATCTCGACCCGTGGGTGCGCGCGCAACGCCGGAAGCGTCAGCATGAACCCCCGGCCAAGGCCGACAATGCCGATCCGAAGTGCCTTCATGTTTATCCTCGATCTGCCAGGTCGGTCCTTGAAATGCGGCCCGCTTGAAACGCACAATACTTCTATGTAGAAGTGTTTTCAAGAAGTGGATGAAACACCTTCGTGGCACGGCGCCTTGGCACAGCCACTTTGCGATAAGGATAGGCGATGACACCCCAACAAAATGACATCCTCGCCCGAGTCGAGGGCAGCGCGCCGATGGGCAGGCTGATGCGCCAGCACTGGATGCCCGCGTGCATGTCCGAAGAGGTGGCCGAACCGGATTGTACGCCGCTGCGCGTCCGCCTCCTCGGCGAGAATATGGTGGTGTTCCGCGACAGCAAGGGTCGTCTGGGCGCGCTTGACGAGCAATGCCCGCACCGCCGCGCGTCGCTGGCCTTTGGCCGCAACGAGGAATGCGGCCTGCGTTGCCTCTATCATGGCTGGAAGTTCGACGTGAACGGCAACGCCATCGACATGTCGTCCGAGCCGGTCGACGCCAAGCTGCGCAGCACGATGAAGACCAAGGCCTATCCGGTCCAGGAGGCCGGCGGGTTCGTCTGGGTGTGGATGGGCAATCCCGATCAGGTGACGCCGTTCGACAAGCCCAACTGGGCGACCGTACCGGACGACAAGATCAGCATCGTGAAGATGCATGGCGCATGCAACTGGGCACAGGTGCTCGAAGGCTCCATCGACTCGGCGCACAGTTCGAGCCTGCACTCGTCCAACATGCCGACGGCAACCGAGGTCAGCGGATCGACCGCGACCGACACCGCCTGGCTACGGCCGTCGGCCGACAAGGCGCCACGCCTTGAGGTCCAGAAGACCAGCTTTGGCTTCCGCTATGTCGCGATCCGCAAGCCGATCGTCGACGCCGATGCCACTGATTATATCCGCATGACACTCTATGTGGCGCCCTATACCGTCCACATTCCATCGAATGACCAATATCATCTGAGCCAGATGCTGGTCCCGATCGATGATGAGAACACGATGTTCTACTGGGTCGCCTGGCATCCCGAAAAAGGCATTTCGACCGACGCATGGCGCAAATTCTGCGGTGCCGAGATCGGCAAGGATGTCGAGCCGATCACCTTCAAAAAGATGCGCAACGCAGGAAACAACTATCTCCAGGATCGCGTAGCCATGAAGGACGGCGATTTCACCGGTATCTACGGCATCCCGGCGCAGGACATGGCGATGTGGGAATCGATGGGTACGCTCGCCGATCGTGGCGATGATCGCCTGGGGTCGAGCGACAAGGCGATCTTCACGTTCCGCACACAGATGTACCGCGCCGCGCAGGCGGTGGAAAAGGGCGAGCCGGCGATCGGCACGACCGAGCCGCACATTCCGAACGCCAAGCTCATGTCGTTCGAAGGCATCGTGCCTAAGGGCACCGACTGGCGGCTGCTCAATGTCTCGGACGAAGAGGCGGATATCATGCGGACCGTATCGACAGATGTCGACGCTCTCGGGGACGTCCGCGCTTGATGATGTCCCTGCCGCCCATTGCCGGGCTCGACGCGGATGCCGTCAGTCATTTCGTCCAGTCCGTACTCAAGGAGGATCTGGGGCTAGGTGGTGATGTCACCACCGACCTCACCATCCCCGCCGACGCACGGCTGATCGCGACGATCCAGACTCGCGAGCAGATTGCCGTTGCGGGCATCGATCTCGCCCAGGTCTTCTTCGAGGCCCTTGATCCCGATGTCCGGGTCGAGCGGCTTGCCAGGGATGGAGATGAGCTCCAGGCGGGTGCCCCGATCATGCGCGTGGAGGGTCGCGCCCGCCCGATGTTGTCGGCGGAGCGCTCGGCGCTGAACACGCTGCAGCACCTCACCGGTATTGCCACCCTTACTCGAAGCTATGCCAACATGATCGCGGGCACGTCGTGCATCCTGCTCGACACCCGCAAGACCATACCCGGCCTGCGCGCAATTGAGAAATATGCTGCCCGCATGGGCGGGGCGCACAATCATCGTATGCGGCTCGACGACGGCATCCTGATCAAGGACAATCATGTCGCGATCTGCGGCTCGATCGAGGCGGCCGTGCGCGCGGCCAAGGCGGGCAAGTCAGCACTCCCGGTCCAAGTCGAAGTCGACACAATCGACCAGATCGAGCCGGCACTGAAGGCAGGCGCCGATCGGCTGCTCTTCGACAATATGTCGGTCGAAATGCTGCGCGAGGGTGTGGCGCTGGTTGCGGGCCGCGTGCCGATCGAAGCGTCAGGTGGCGTGCGGCTCGATACCATCCGTGCGATCGCGGAAACGGGAGTTACTTACGTCTCCGTCGGCCGCATTACGCAGAGCGCACCGGCTGCCGATATCGGTCTCGATTACACAATAGCGGCTTGATGGTGCTGTCCGTCGAGGAAACGTTCTTCCGGATGCTGCGCAATCGCGAGTTCGATGCCGCCGAGCTTTCGATGTCATCGTATTGCGTGACTCTGGGCCGGGACAATCCAGACTTTATCGCCATCCCGGTGTTCCCGTCACGTTTCTTCCGTCATTCCTGCATCTTCGTGTCGGCCAAGAGCGGCATCGAAAAACCGTCCGACCTTGTCGGCAAGCGCATCGGCGTCCCGGAATATCAGATGACCGCGCCGGTCTGGATCCGCGGTATCCTGCAGGACGAATATGGCATCGACCCGGCGT
>NZ_JABEPR010000022.1 GCF_013044515.1 Sphingomonas sp. ID1715 | reverse complement strand
GGCGCAGGCGCGCCAGCGCCGGCGGCAGATCCCAGTCCTGGAAGGGCGCGCCGTTCCGCAGCGCTCCGGGCTTGCGGGCCAGTACCGGCAGATAATGCCAGGGGTCATAGATCGTGCGGTTGCGCCCGAAGTAGCGGGGATGCTCGGCGACAACCTCCTCGCCGCAGCGCACGACAATGCGGTCGGCATAGGCCCGGACCTGCACCGTCCGCCGCGCCACCGTCGAGAGAACCGAGTAGCGGTTGCGATCGAAGCTGATCAGGCAGGTGCCCGTCACCGCATGCTCGCTCTCGTTAAAGGGTCGTGCGGCTGAGCGGAACAGGAAAGTGTCATAAGGCACTGTTTGGCTCGATACAGCGATAGATGGTGGCCGGGTGAACGTTGAAGGTCCTTGCGACGGCGCTAATGGACTTACCCTCGAGAACGAGTTGGCGAGCGAGCTCCGCCTGATCTGGGCGCATTTTCTTTGGGCGTCCGAAGCTCACACCGCGCGCCATCGCCGCCTTTCGCCCCTCCTCGGTTCGGCTCAATATGAGAGTCCGCTCGAACTGGGCGATCCCAGCGAATACGGTCATGATCATCACGCCAGACGGGGACGTGGTATCGGCCCAAGGTTCATCAAGCGATTGTAATCCTGCCTGCTTTTCCTTGATGCGTTCCGCGATGTGCAGGAGTTCGATGGTGGATCGCGCCAAACGATCGAGGCGGGCGACGACGAGAACATCGTCTTTGCGCAGGTGACCCATCAGCTTTTCAAGCTCGGGCCGGCCACGAGCGGCCCCCGATATTTTCTCTTCGAACATCATTTCACAGCCCGCCTCCGAGAGCCGACCGCGCTGGATTTCCAAGTTCTGATCCTCGGTGGAAACGCGCGCGTAGCCGAGCTTCATGCGACTGCTCCAGATATTGTGCGAAAGTTACTGCAAAACAATTTTGTTTCGCACATATGTTTTGCGAAGAAATTCGCCTTGTTTATCGGCATGGGCCGTCCCCTTCGCAAAAGTTGAAAGTTTCGCACGGTATGCCCACCCGTCACCTCACTGACGCCCAGCGTCAGGGCTTTGCCCGCTTTGATGGCGAACCGTCGGCCGATCAACTCGCGCGATATTTCCATCTGGACCAAACTGATCGCGACCTCATTGGAACTCTGCGCGGCGACCACAATCGGCTCGGCTTTGCCGTGATGCTGACGAGCGCCCGGTTTCTGGGCGCATTTCCAGTCTCGCCCGCCGAGATCCCAGCGTCGGTCCTGGCGGCCGTGATCGAACAACTCGCTCTTGAACCCGGCACGGACGTGGACGCCTATTTTGCGGGAAGCCGACGCATCCGGCACCTCGCGCTCATCCGGACGCACTGCGGCTTCACGGACTTTGGCGACAACGCGGTGGCACGTTTCCGGCTGACCCGATGGCTCTACGCCCTTTGCTGGAGCGGCGACGATCGGCCCGGCCCCCTGATTGATCGAGCTGCGGCCTGGCTGATCGCCAACAAGGTGCTGCTGCCGGGCGTCACGGTCGTCGAGCGCCTGGTTGGCAGGATCCGCGATCGTGCGCGGACCAGGCTTTGGCGCCATCTGGTCGCCAGCTTGAGCGATGACCAGCGCGTGCGCATCGCCGCGCTGTTTGACGATGGCGACACATCCACGTTCGCCGCCCTGGACGCGCTCCGGACCGTTCCCTCCAAGCGCATGCCGACCGAACTCTTCCGACACCTTGATCGGCTCGATGCGGTCCGGGCGTTCAATCTGCGGCCGGCGCCACCGCGGGGCGTTCCCGCCACAACCCTTGAGCGGCTCGCGCGGGTAGCGCGCGTCGGCAAGCCCTCGGCCATCGCCGCCCTTCAGGAGCCTCGTCGAACCGCGACCGTAGCCGCGCTCTTCCATACGCTCGAAGCGGCGGCCCAGGACGACGCCGCCGAGCTGGCCGAGGCTCTGCTCGCCGACTTGGTGAAAGGGGCTGAAGCCGCCGACAAACAGGCCCGCCTGCGCAGTCTGCGCGATCTCGATGGCGCCGCGATGCTGCTCCACGCAATGGGTCTGTTGGTTTTGACCGACGACGCCCTGCCCCTCAATGAATGGCGAGATGTGCTCTTCGAGCGGTTGCCCCGTCCCGACATCGAGGCCGCCATGTCCAAGGTGGAGGCGATCGCCAAGCCCGCGGAGACCAAGCCCTATGATCAACTGCGAACAAAATGGCGGAGCGCCCGGCGATTGTTCTTTGAAATCGCTACCCGCATCGAGACCGACGCTGCCCCAGGTGGCAAAAACGTCAAGGCCGCGATCAGCTACCTCAAGGGCGTGGACGACTGGTCCTCTCTCGTCAAGATGCGCGGCGCACCGATCGCTGCGGTCTCGAAGGCGTGGAGGCAACATGTCCTGGATGACGATGGCAGGATGCGCGACCCGAAGGCCTATGTCTTCGCGATCATCGATGCGTGGCGTCTGGCGATCAAGCGTCGCGATGTGTTCGCCAAGCCCGGCATCCGATACGGGGATCCCCGGCGCGGGATGCTCGAGGGCGAGTCCTGGCACAATTCCAGGTTGATGGTAGCACGCGCCCTGGGCCGATCTCTGGAAGCCGACATTGAGATTGACGGTCTCTCCCGCCTTCTCGACGAGGCATATCGACATGTCGTTGCGCGCGCCGGCGACAATCCGGACCTGCGTTTTGAGACGGTCGCCGACAAGATGGGGATTGTGGTCACGCCCCTCGACAAGCTTGATGAACCCGAGAGCCTTCGAGCACTTCGCGCCGCCGTCCAAACGCGCATGCCGAAGGCCGGAATGCCCGACATCTTTCTTGAAGTCATGGCGCGAACCGGATTTGCCAAGTCCTTTACGCATCTGAGCGAGCGTCAGGCCACCGTCGAGCACTTCGAGATAAGCCTGTGCGCGACCCTGGTCGGCGGCGCCTGCAACATCGGTCTTGAGCCGATCGTGCGCCCGGAATTTGCGGCTCTGCGTCGCGACCGTCTTTCTTGGGTCGGTCAGAATTTCATTCGGCCCGAGACCATCGCCGCGGCCAACGCCGCGATCGTTTCCGCTCACAGTCGTCTGGATATCGTCCAACATTGGGGCGCAGGCGAGGTGGCCAGCGCCGACGGCATGCGTTTTGTCGCTCCGTCGAGCGCCATACACGCCGGGCCCAACCCCAAATATTACGGCCAGGAGCGCGGCGTCACTTGGTACAACATGATTTCCAATCAGTTCAGCGGTCTGACCGGAGCGGTCATCCCCGGCACGTTGCGCGACAGCCTGGTCGTCCTGGCTCTCCTGCTGGAGCAGGAAACCGAGCTCGATCCTCTGGAGATCATGACCGACACCGCCGCCTATTCCGACGCCATTTTCGGTCTGTTCTGGCTCTTGGGCTACCGGTTCAGCCCCCGTCTGGCGGACATCGGCGACGCCAAACTCTGGCGTATCGACCGCCAGGCGAGCTATGGGCCGTTCGATCAGACCGCCTGGGGCAGGGTTAAAATCAATCTGATCCGGGAAAACTGGTCCGACCTTATCCGCTTGGCCGGATCGCTCAAGCTCGGCCACCTCAAGGCCGCAGGCGTCATGCGAATGCTGCAGGTCAAAGACCGCCCAACAACGCTGGCCAAGGCCCTGTCTGAACTCGGCCGCATCATCAAGACGCTGCATATCCTGCGATACATCGATGACCGGCCGTTCCGGCGACGAATATTGTTTCAGCTCAACCGGCAGGAATTGCGCCACAAGCTCGGTCGGCGCGTCCATCACGGCGATCGGGGCGAAATCAGAAGCCCTCTGCGTCAGGGCCAAGAGGAGCAGCTTGGGGTCCTCGGTCTGGCCCTCAACTCCATCGTCCACTGGAACGCTGTCTACATGCAGGAAACCGTGCGCCAACTCAGCGAGGCCGGGACGCCGCCGCTGCCCGCCGATATCGCTCGGCTCTCGCCGATATCTTGGCGTCACATCAATTTCCTCGGCCGCTACGACTTCTCCGTGCCTGACGCCGTCGCAAACGGCGGCCTCAGACCGCTACGCCAACCTAATTCCGAATGGGACTTTTGAAAGGAAATAATGCCCCTTACGACACTTTCCTGTTCCGCTCAGCCGCACGACCCTCTATAGGCTGTACCGCCCTAAAAACGTACCTATCGTGACCGAGGACAACGGAAAACCGCTACCTATTTGGGCAAACAGGGGAGGGGATGGTTGCTCAGTGCGCGCCCCTTCGCATGGGAAGCCCTTCCCTTGACTGGAGTACGGTAATACGCAATTATAGTTAGATAACTAAGGATATGGCCATGGAGAGAGGATTGCCGACAAAGGCGCTATGGGATCGCCTTCCCGAAATCGTTCGCTTCCGCGATCAACCGGGGATGACGGAGACCTACAGTTTTGCGGGCGCCGAGGGCACGA
>NZ_JABEPR010000021.1 GCF_013044515.1 Sphingomonas sp. ID1715 | reverse complement strand
CCATCGGTAGGGATTGAGCCGGGATCGATCGCGAAAAACCCCAGGGAAGCGAAGAATTTCAGCTGCGCGGCGAGGCCAAGGCGCGTCAGGGCCGGCTTCGAATTTACAAAATCAATATCGGCAAAGCTCAGGCTCCATCGTCCGATCAAATCCCCGCCCGGAATACTCCGATCCATCAACCCACTCCCTATGATGGAGCGAACTGTCCTCTTCTATGATTTCCATCGTCAATACCGAATGCCACGTTCCCAAAACGTTCTCCGACTTGGCCAAAATCGCAGCTTGGGGCCGACTGGGCCATGTTGAGGCTCAGACGGCGACGGCGCACCGCCTTGCTGGCGTCGGGCCCAGTTCGTGATGCCAGAAGGGTCGGCACGACGCCGCTGGCACGAGCCTGTCCCAACGGCCGTGGTTCAAACCGCAGCACGGTCGCTGGTGCCGCGGCATCGGTCCTTCGGGCGCCACGCCCCATCATACCCATGCCGCCCATCATCGAGCTGTTGGTATCAGCCGCCGTCACCAGCGAGGCGGACCTACCGTCCGTGAAGTCCACGAGAAGCTCGGCACGTTGGCCCGGCGCCAAGGTTATGGCTTCCAATGCCACTGCGTGTTCGAGCAGCCCCCCTTCGGTTCCGATCCAGTGAAAGCTCCGCCGATCGGAAAACGACAGCTCATAAATCCGCGCGTTCGATGCGTTGACGAGCCGCAGGCGAACCAACCGATTTGGCACCGCCGCCAGCGGATTCACCGCGCCGTTCACAAGGATCGTGTCGCCGCGCCGGCCCTGCATGGCGACCATCATGCCGCCTGGCATGACAAGGCGACCATTTTCGAACTGGCGATCCTGGATGAGCAGGGGCAGATCGTCCACGCCATATTCTGACGGGAGCCCCAGGCCCTGCTCTTCGTCGTCGGTTACCAGCAACGCCCCAGCCAGGCCCGAATAGACTTGCTCGGCCGTCAACCCATGGACGTGTGAGTGATAAAGGAGGGTCGCTGCGGGCTGCCGGATCGGGAGCGTGGGCCGCCAGGTCGCGCCCGGCGCGATGATCTGATGGGGGCCGCCATCCAGCTCTCCGGGGATCAGAAGCCCGTGCCAATGCACAGTCGTGTCCGCGTTGAGCCCGTTGGTCACGACAGCCGCCACGTCGTCGCCACGGCGCACCCTGATCGTCGGTCCGAGATAGCTGCCATTATACCCGAGCGTGTCACTCGGCCGGCCTGGATAAAATGAAGTCGTTCCGGACTGGACCCGTAGCGCGAATGAGCGGCCAGGCCGTGCGTCCAACAGCGGCGGCATCGGAAGCGGGTTTGCACCTCCCCCGCCGAGGCCCGGCGTGGAGCGCGAGCAAGCGGTGGTTGTGGACCTATCGGCGTTCTCGAAAATCGGCATACTAATCAATATGTTGCAACAAGACACGGTGGGAGTGGAGCCGTTAATAGGGGTATGTAATTCGCCTCGACTAGTCGAAAATTCGGTGTGCCCGTGCCGATCCCGCAAGGGACCGGACCTACACGCTGATGCATGACTTTCATGACTCATCGCCACTGCAACAACAAGGGCTGACCTCCGATGAGCCTGCGGACCGCAGTCGTCAGGTTTCTGAGGCCAGCCCCCATCTCAATTAGTGTCGGCCTCAGATTGATCTGTGGCGGCAGACGCGAACGATACAGGCCGATAGCGCAGACCCGGATGCGATCACGCGCGCCGTGAGCGAGGCCGTCTCGGCGCTCGGTGGTCTTGATATTCTCGTCAATAGCGCGGCGATCGGCCATTCCGGTCTGATCGCCGACCTCGATGTGGCCGAGTATCAGAAGCTGATGGACGTCAACGTGCGAGCACCAGTGCTATTCGCGAAGGCCGCCATTCCGCATCTCTCCGCTGGGGGGCGCATAATCTCGATTGGGTCGGGGCTCGGCGAACGCGTCCCATTTCCGGGCGTAACGGCCTATGCGATGTCCAAGGCCGCGCTTACGTCCTTCACTCGCGGGTTGTCACGTGAACTCGGGCCGCAGGGCATCACCGTGAACCTCGTGCAGCCCGGATCTGTGGATACTGACGCGAACCCCGCAGACGGCCCGGCGGCAGATTTCCAACGGAGTTTGACGTCTCTGGGCCGCTTCGCCAAGCCGAGTGAAATCGCGAATGCGGTCGTGTTTCTATCAAGTCCCGCGGCGAGTGTAATTACAGGCGCCACCTTGACCGCCGACGCGGGCGCGATCGCCTGACAGCGGGCGCTCGGTAGCGGTTGGGCGCGAAATCGGCGTCAGGGGATCAGCACGATACGGCCGAGGACCTTGTTGTCCTCGGCATACCGATGGGCGGCCCCTGCCTCGGCGAGCGGAAACCTTCTGTCGATTGGCACGGTGAGACTGCCTTTCGCAACGTCGGCGAGCATCATGTCGATGGTTTGGCGCACCGCTGCACGTGACAGGACGGTTCCCATGAATACGCCGATGACCGTTTGATTTCGCTGCACCGCTGGCCAAAAATCCACTGTCAGAGCCCCGCCGCCGGCATTGCCCACGGACACCAAGACTCCTTCGTCGCGGAGCGCGGCGAGGGATGTCGCCAAGGTGGAACCTACCGGATCGACGATGAGGTCAACGCCTCGGCCGCCGGTGAGGTCACGGACCACGTCCACGACCGATTCGACGTTATGGTCGATTACACGCGATGCACCGAGCTCGATGACGCTGCGGACGCGATCCTCACCGCTAGCGACGGCGATTACGGTCGCGCCGGCCTGGCGGGCGAGCTGTACTGCCGCGACCCCGACACCCCCCGCTGCACCTTGGATGAGGACGGAGCTTCCGCTTGAGAGCCGCCCTCTCGCGAACAGGCAATGATGGGCAGTTCCGAAGCCGATCGGGATCGCCGCGGCTTCTGCTACGCCTGCGCCTGCGGGCAGCAGCCAAGTCTGATCTGTCGGAACTGCGCGGAGTTGGGCGTGGGATCCATCCAAGCCCCATGAGGTAACTCGGTCGCCGGGCTTGCGGTCCGTGACCGCGTCACCGATCGCCACCACCGTGCCCGCTGCGGCATAGCCGACGACATATGCGGGGTGCCCCGGCGGCGAACTGCGACGGTTGATCAGGTCTCCGCCCTCAACGGATATCGCCTCGACCTGGATCAGGACATCCCGCGAACGAATTTTGGGGTCGGGCACGTCCGTGTAGCGAAGGACTTCCGGTGGACCGTTATGATCGTAGACAGCCGCTTTCATCGTCGTTCCTTTCGATGCGCGACGGACCGAGGCGGTTGCGTAGGAATTGCTGGGACCGGAACGCAAATTTATCTGCATGTGGCACTGCCGATCACGATCCGGTAGCATCGGCGAACGTGCATCTGTGTTGCATAATCAGGAGCGCTGCCGCCGACATCAATCGCCATCGGTGGAGTTAGGTGCTTCCTCAGCGTGCGCAGCTGCTGTCATCAGTGTTCCCCTATCGGCGACGGAGTTTTCAGGACGCGGGACTACCGAGACGGTGTTGGCAACGCCAAACTCCGGCACAAAACGCGGCCGTCCGAAGCGGATATTGGCATGGGGGAGTGATGTTTGCCGAATATGATCTTGGATCTGCGAAATCTGCGCTGCGCGATCGCGGCGGCGGAAACTGGCAGTTTCGATGAGCGAGAGAGATGCTGGCATTGTCCCAATCGTCACTCAGCCGACGCATTCAGCATCTTGAGCACCGATTAGGCGTTCCCCTGTTCAAGCGAAGTCGAATTGGTGTTTCGCCCACAACGGCAGGCGCTGCCTTCTTGGAACGGGCAATGGCCGGCGCCCAGCAATTAGATCTCGCCGCTCGTTACGCAGTTGCTGTCGACAGTGGGGAGGCGGGGCAAGTCCGCATCGGAGTTACATCATCGCGCACCGGCGGGTTGTTTGGTGATGTGCTGCGTCAGTTTAAAGCTCTATTTCCATCGGTGAACATCACCCTCACGGAAGATACGACGAGTAGGACAAGCCATAACGTGGCCATGGGAACGCTCGACGTCGCCTTCGCTGATGATGCCGAACGAAAAGGTATCGATAATCACGTCCGTGGGTCCAGGTCCATCACGAGCGCAATGGTCCGCGCATTTTGCTGATCCATAGGTCCGTTCCTCGACCTGCGTGTGCAGCGAACGCACCAGCCCCTCGTTGATCGGCGTGCCCTCGAACCGGAACGCATCGATATCCTTCACGACCGGCAGCCGGGCGGCCGCCATCCGGTATCGGATCGAGGCAGCATGGCGATGTGTTGCTTCCGCGCGCAGAAGGTCGGTCAGTATCTCCATCGTGGTGCGCTGGCGCTGAAGGCCGGTGGTGACCGCATCGTCGAACGCGCCCGCCATGCCCTTGAGCCCAAGCCCGCGCATCGCCTCGATCATGTCATGCCGCTGCATCGAAGGTCCTCAGCTGGTCGTAACGGGC
>NZ_JABEPR010000020.1 GCF_013044515.1 Sphingomonas sp. ID1715 | reverse complement strand
GCGAGTGGCCGACTGTCTTCGGCGACCCCAAGATGACCACCGCGCTGCTCGACCGCATTACCCACCACTGCGACATCGTCGAGACCGGCAACGACAGCTGGCGCTTCAAACACCGCAGCTGACGCCCGAGGCACCCGGCAGAGAACGCTTCGCGCTGGTTGCGCCTCCGGTCGGGCTACGCCCGCCCTACGCCGCAACCAGCGCGAACGGCGCGCCCGTCATACCTGTCACGCTGCTCGACGAAGGGGGTCTCTTTTGGACGCCGATAGGGGGTCCTTTTTGGACGCCGATTGACAGACGGGGCGGTGATGGGTACCTTCGAGGAACGTAGCCGATCTTAGCAGTCCATAAACCAGATAGGAGCGCGCGGTGTGAACAGATCCCGAACTTCGACTACGCTATTAGGCGTCGGACTCGGACTTGCCGCAACGGCCGTGATTGTCGCAAGCAGAAAGCGTGACGCAGGAGCCGCGATCAACCTATTTGACGCTGCGGAAGCACGCTCGGTCAATCAAGCATCGTTCACGCAAGTTCCCATAATCAAGCAGCCCCTCCCGACGCGCGTCAAAGCACTCGCGCGCATCATGGCCGGTGCAGGCGACATTACGGTCGATCTGCTCGCGTCGGGAAAGATGGCGTCCGCAGGAAGGTCCGGCGGGGCGCTGAAGGGCGCCATCATGGGCTTCAAGCGCGACGGGGTGACGTGCGTGGACAAGTCGATCGAAGGACGCGACGGCCCGATCAAGGTGAGGATATACACGCCCGAGGCGCTCGAGACCGCGCCTCGGCCCCTCGTCGTGGAATTTCACGGTGGTGGATGGGCGGTTGGCGATCTCAGCACGGCCGATTGGATTGCGAGCACCATCGCGCGCGACCTGGACGCTATCGTCGTCTCCGTTGATTATCGTCTCTCACCTACACACCCGTTCCCGGCGGGCCTGCACGATTGCTACGATGCGCTCGCATGGGCTGCGAGTAACATGGAGATGCTCGGCGCGCGCGCGAAGCGCCTAGGCGTCATGGGAGAGAGCGCTGGCGGAAATCTCGCAGCCGCCGTAACCTTGATGGCGCGCGAACAAGGTGGACCGGTCATCGATCACCAGGTGCTTCTATATCCTGCAACAGATCTGCGGAACTCGACGCGCTCCCGACGCCAGAATATGAAAGGGCCGGTGCTCGTCGGAAATGCGCTCGACGCTTTCGAGGAGTCCTATGCCGGGAAAGGAGACCCGACGAACGATTGGCGGCTGTCGCCGCTGCGGGCGCGTGACAAGGAAAACCTACCTCCAGCGCTAGTTCAGATCGCGAGCTACGATCCGCTCTACGATGACGGCGTGGCCTATGCGGAAGCACTGCGAGACGCGGGTGTGCCGACAAGGCTCACGGCTTACACGGCCATGCCGCACGGTTATGTCAACATGCCGTATTTCTGCCGGGACGCAAAGGCGGCCATGCGGGAGGTCGTGGCGGAGCAGCGCAAGTATCTCAGAGCCGATCGATAAGGAGCGGATCCCGGGTCACGGATCGATCCGGGGTTCAGCCATCGTATCGCTAAATCGAAAAACGCGTTAGCAGAGGCCGTGCAACCAGTGTCGGCCCTCACCGACATCTGGTTACATGGCGTCTGGTTCGTCCTGGCCGGGCAGATCATGCCTTTGAGAGCCTAGCCGACGCTGGGGTACCCGCCGCCGCCATGGGCGAGATCCACAGCGGCTCGATCGACGAAGCCGCTCGAGTTACGCGGCAGAGCATCGACGAACTCCACCGTTTTCGGTTTCTTGTAACTGGCGAGACGGGCGCGGCAGTGCTCGATTAGATCTTCAGCAGTGGGCGAGGTTCCCGGCTTCCGGACGATTACCGCCTTCACGTTCTGGTCCCATGTGGGATCCGGAACCCCGATGACGCAGACATCAGCGACGCCCTCGTGCGTGCGCAGACAGTTCTCCACCTCGGCCGGGTAGACGTTCTCGATGCCCGTCTTGATCATGCCGGTCTTCGGGCCGACGAAGACGAGGCTGCCATCCGGCGCCCGCCGCCCCAGGTCGTTCGTACGATGCCAACCATCCACGACGCGACGCTCGTTCTCCTCGGGCCGGTTCCAATAGCCACACATGACAAGTGGCCCCCTAGCTAGGATCTCGCCGGTCTCCCCGTGCGCAATCTCCGTGCCTGCGTCGTCCGCGATCTTGAACTGGACGAAGGGAATCGAACGTCCCGCGCCCGTTCCCCCCATCCAAAGGACGGATGACAAGCCGCCGATCTCCGTCTGACCGTATCCCCCCATCCGCTTCATCGATGGGGCGTGCGCGGGCATAACCAAGGGGATCCGATAGTCCGAGAGCTGCGCGTCGGCGAACAACGAGGACACGTCGTACGCTCCATCCGCGTTAACCGCCCGCATCTGCGCGATCGTAGGCGGAGCGATGAAGGCGTGGGTCACGCGATTCGCCTGAATGCTTTCCAACAGCTCACTCGCGTCCACGCGCGCAACGAAGACGTTTCGACCGCCAGCGAGGAAGGTGCCAAGCGTGCCCATCATGACACCGATGTGGAACATCGGACCTGACACAAGGTAGGCGCTGTCCTCGCTGATGGCCTGAGCCATCATTCCCTGCCATGCCATGATGATCAGTGACTCGTGGCTTAGAAGCGCAGCACCGGGGCGACCGGAGAAGCCGGCGGTATAGATTGCCAGAACAGGGGTCGAAGTTTCCACGGGCTCGAAGTCGGCAGCAGGATCGGCCGTCGCCATCAGGGCTTCATATTCGTCCTCGCCCGGGCAGCCATCATGGCAGATCCAGTTACCGCTAGGACTGCGCCAGCCCGCCCTGGCTGCGCGCATGTTCGTGCCGACCTCCGCCTCCTGCCAAAACACGACCTTGGGATCGAAGTCCTCTAGAGCGAATGAGATCTCGTCCACCGACCATCTCCAATTGGCCGGACAGAAGATCGCTCCGACGCGCGCCGCCGCCAGCAGCGCCTCCAGAACCCTGAAGCTGTTCTGCCCCAGCCAGAGGATTCGGTCGCCTTTCACGACGCCTTTTGCGCGCAGGACGCCCGCGAGCCGGTTAACACGCTCGTCCAACTCTGAAAATGTGAGCGCGTGATCGCCGTCCACGATCGCGGGCATGGAGTGACGGCTGCGTGCCTGCTCGTGCAGGAGGTCGCCGAGGCCGTAACGGTGGACCGCCATGTAGGGCGCCAAGGAGGCGTGCCTGGTCATGCCGCGTCCTCCAGCTGGATCGTGAGGTCACGCGAACCGCATCGGCACGGTTTCGTGCTCGTCACGCCTCGCACTCCGGTATCAACTCCCTGGAGAGGGGTGATCAGCGGCATTCGGGAGGAAATTGAAAGCGTTTCGCCGCCCTCGAGCGACCAGTCCCGCGATGGGAAGTGCAGCCCACCCTTGGCACATTCAAATGCGATCGTAGGCCCGAGGACTATCAGTCTCCGAAGATCGACGCCTTCAATCTTCGACAGTTCATCCATGGCGTCGGGGCGGGCCCACACGGTCCGGCCGCCAAGCACGCGCGCAGGATCGTGGCCGAACATCCTCAATCCCTCGAGCGTAGGTCGATCGACACCGAAGATTCCCGTCGGCGCGAACTGTCGGCAGATGGCTTCCACGCGGCCGGCATCGAACATGCTCGCCTCCGCATTCGTGCCGTAATGCCCGGTGATCTGGATCGCCTTCTCGAAGGCGGCGAACTGGGCGACTTCGCCGACGGACGACACGGTCAAGATGACGCTTCCGGGCGCGAATCGGAAAGACTGCAGGACGCGAGCCATGCCCACGGCCTGCCGCTCGAGCTCGTCGTAGCGCGCGGGAAAGAACTCGGCCTTGCCCGACACATGGTAGCAGCCGACGACGTCGGGGCGGATGTCCATGGTCATGCCTTTGTCACCCTCGGGATCTTGTGTGGCGGGCCGAGCTTCAGCAACTCCTGCTCGTCAAGGAGCTCGATGGCGAGCGGCACGCCCAGAGCTGCAAAGATCTGGTCGTGCAGACGAAGTCGGAGGGAGGCCTCCGGCGACGTCAACCGCGACACGTCGTAACCGACTCGCAGGCGCAGCGTTGCCATCTCGCGATCGGTCCGCACGATCTGGAAGAGCGCTCCCCTGGTTTCGGTGTGTACCTCCACGAGGCTCATGATCTCTCGCGGAAGGATCGAGCGTCCCTCGATGAGGATCTGGTCGCTCGCGCGCCCAAGAACCTTGAAGCGCGCGTGATTGCGCCCACACCCGCATGGGCTGCGGTCTATGGTAGTCAGATCCCCCGTGGCGTAGCGGATCAGCGGAGCCATGCGGTCGACAAGCGTCGTCACGACCAGTTCCCCGACCTCGCCGTCGGGGACTGGTTGGCGCGTAACGGGGTCGATCGCTTCGATGAACGCGATGTCCTCGTAGGCGTGGAACCCATCGTGCATGCGGCACTCGGTAGCTCCGGCGACGTCACCCAGACTCGTGGTCTCGAACATTTCGAAGCCCCAGCTGTCTGTGAGCGCCTTCAGCCGGCCGGAAAGTGGCTCCCCTCCGAAGATTGCCCCTTTGTAGTGTGGATCGGCGTGGAAAAAGGACCCCGGTAGCGGGGTGATCGGCGTCGAAAAAAGACCCCTCATCCCGGTGGCCTAGGCTGCACGCTTGGCGGTGTGTCAGGCGGCGAGATCGGGATGTTGGTATTGGAGACGGTGTTGAGGATCCGACGCGAGCACGCGTCGGGGAAGGCCATCAAGGCGATAGCGCGCGACCTGCATCTGTCGCGTGGTGTGGTGCGTAAGGCGGTTCGGGCGCCGGAGGCGGACATGGCCTACCGGCGAGAGGTTCAGCCGTTACCGAAGTTGGGACCGTTCCAG